>NZ_JOIJ01000007.1 GCF_000719975.1 Prauserella rugosa | reverse complement strand
CTCGATCAACGCCCACTGAGCATCCGAGAGCAACTGAAACCGCGACACGACCAGCAGCATCCCAGCCGCCAAACACTAAATTTGTCAGACACGCCCTAGGTCGTGCCTGACGCCCGAACCGAAACCGGCCATGACAGACGGCCGCCGGTCCGGGACACTGGCCGCGTGACGCTACTGCTGAACGTGATCTGGTTCGTGCTCGCGGGCTTCTGGCTGGCCGTGGGCTACCTGGTCGCCGGGATCGTGTGCTGCATCCTCATCGTGACGATTCCGTTCGGACTGGCATCCTTCCGCATCGCCGGGTACGCGCTGTGGCCGTTCGGCCGCACCGTGACCGAACGGCGCGGAGCCGGTGTGCCGTCGCTGATCGGCAACGTGCTGTGGGTGCTGTGCGGGGGCTGGTGGCTCGCGCTCATCCACCTGTTCACGGGGCTGTTGCTGTGCATCACGATCATCGGACTTCCCCTGGGGGTGGCCAACATCAAGCTCGTCCCCGTCGCCCTGGTGCCGCTGGGCAGGGAGATCGTGCCGATTCGCTGACCGTCAGCCGTGCGGCACCGCGACGTCGACCACGACGGGCCGGTGGTCCGACGCCGTCGCGGCGAGGTCGGTGTCCGGCACGGACGCCGTGCGCACGTCCACCTCGTCGGACACCGCGGCGTAGTCGATCCGTTTCTCCGGTTCGGCGACGGGATACGTCCGCCCGTCCCCTGCGCCCGCGACCGCGAACGCGTCCCGCAACTGCGTCCACAGTGGAGCGATCTCGGGCGCGTCCGGCTCGGCATTGAAGTCGCCCAGCATGATCTGCGCTCCGTCTCCGTCCATGATGTCGAGCGTCTCGGCGACCTGCGTGGCGCGCACGTCCGGTTCGGGCCGGTAGTCGAGGTGGGTCGAGTAGACGTGCACGAGCGCGCCCCTGGCACGCACGACGACCTCCGCGAACCCCGGCATCGGCTGCGGGCCCGCCTCCGGGTCCTGTGTGGACAGCCGGGTCAGCTCGTGGTTGGTGAACTCGGCGATCGGGTAGCGCGACAGCACCGCGGTGCCGTACTCCCGGCGCGGCTGTCCCGGCTCGGCGGGTTCGAGCGAGTAGATGGGGGCGAACCGGGCGTGCATGCCGAGGCGCTGTCCGAGTTCGTCGACGACCGCGCGGTACTCACTTCGGCTGTCCCAGTGCTGATCGGCCTCCTGCAGCGCGACGACGTCGGCGCCGGTCTCGGCGATGGCCGCGGCCGTGCGGTCGAGGTCGAAGACGTCGTCGGCGCCGATGCCCGCGTGGATGTTGTACGTCGCGACCCGCAGCGGCACCGGCGGCGGAGCGGCCTGCGCGGCGGGGGTGAGCCCCACGACGAGGGCGGCGGTGGCCAAGGCGGTGACGAGACGTCTCATCGGCGGACTCTCCTGCGCTCGGGCGCTGCCGATCGGCAGCGCGGTGCAGCGTGAGCGTAGGCACCACCGCCCGCACGGGCCAACCACCGGCAGGTGAACACAGCCGGACGCCGTACGGAACGCCGGCGGGGTCAGTCCTCGGGCACGTAGGGCAGCGACACGACCAGACAGGGCCCGCCCGCGAACAGACCCGCGTCGATGCCGAGGACCCGGCCGCCTGCGTAGAGGTACGGCTGCTCGATGTCCACGGGGTGGATGCCCAACTGGTCGGCGATGACGCTGTGCCCGTGCACGATGCGTTCGCCGCCGAGTTCGTCGAGCAGCGACTCCGCCGCCTCGACACCGTGTGGGCCGCGGAAGGCGTAGCGCGTGGTCATCCGTCGCCACACCTCCCACCAGCGCGACAGGTCGTCACCGGCCAGCACGTCGTGCACCGTCTCGTTGATCTTCTCGACCGACGATCCCCACTCGAGGTATTCGAGGGTGTCCGAGTGCATCAGCAGGTGCTCGCCGGTGTGGGCGAGCAGCGGGCGCGTGCTGAGCCATTCGACGAGGTCGTCGGTCAGCGCCTCCTGGTCGGACGCCTGGCCGCCGTTGATCTCCCAGCTACGGGCGAAGCTTCGCGGGCCGAAATCGGACGGCACGTCCGTGTCGCCGAAGCGGTGCACGCCGAGCAGGAGGATCTCGTGGTTGCCCAGGAGCGTCTCGACGCAGCCGCCCGCGTCGGCCGCCTGTCGCTGCAGCTCGCGGACCAGCGTGATCGCGCCGATCCCGTCGGGGCCACGGTCGACGAAGTCCCCGAGGAACCACAGCGTCGCCGTCCCGCCGGACCAGTTGTCGGCGTCGTCGATGAGCCCGTGCTCACGTAGCTCGTCGGCCAGTTCGTCACGGTGCCCGTGCACGTCACCGACGACGAACGTGGAATCGGACATCACCCTTCGACTTTACGCCCTCCGCGGGCGTCGACGCCGGTCAGCCCGCTCCGAACGGATCGGCCGTGCGCCCCACGAGATCGGCGATCGTGTCGACGATCAGTGTCGGCTTGAACGGGTACCGGTCGGCCGACTCGCGGGTGGAGATGCCGGAGAGCACGAGCACCGTCTTCAGGCCGGCCTCGATGCCCGAGTGGACGTCGGTGTCCATCCGGTCGCCGATCATGATCGTGTTCTCCGAGTGGGCACCCAGCGACCGCAGCGCCGACCGCATCATCAGCGGGTTGGGCTTGCCGACGTAGTAGGGCGACTTGCCGGTGGCGCGTTCGATCAGCGCCGCGATCGACCCGGTGGCGGGCAGCAGACCTTCGCGGCTCGGCCCGGTCGGGTCCGGGTTCGTGGCGATGAACCGCGCGCCGCGCTCGATGAGCCGGATGGCGCGGGTGATGGCGGTGAAGCTGTACGTACGGGTCTCGCCGAGCACGACGTAGTCCGGGTCGGTCTCGGTGAGGATGTAACCGGCCTCGTGCAGCGCGGTGGTCAGCCCCGCCTCGCCGATGACGAAGGCCGAACCGCCGGGACGCTGGTCCTGGAGGAACTTCGCCGTCGCCAGCGCCGAGGTCCAGATCGCCGACTCCGGCACGTCCAGACCACTGTGCAGCAGGCGGGCACGCAGATCGCGTGGCGTGTAGATCGAGTTGTTCGTCAGCACAAGGAACCCCGCGCCGGACGAACGGAGCTCGGTCAGGAACTCGTCCGCGCCCGGCACGAGATGTTCCTCGTGCACGAGCACGCCGTCCATGTCGGTGAGGTACGTCCAGGGGGCGTTCGACTCGGCAGCCATGTGCCCCACCTTATGACTCGGCGTCCGCGCGCGGTGAGTCCGCGGCCGGGTGGATCGCCACGGCGGTCGCCTTGACCTCGAGCCGGACGGGCGTTCCCGGTTCGAGGCCCAGGTCGGCGACCGACGCGGGGGTGAGGTCGGCCGCAACGCCGTCCCACCCCGCGGCGCGCAGCCGCACCACCGCGCCGTGGGGTTCGAGCGAGCCGACGCGGGCGTCGACGACGTTGCGGGGGCTGCCCGTGTGCGGTGCGCCCGCGGGGTGCACGGCCACGGCGCCCGGGGCGAACACCGCCACGGCGGGCTCACCCGCGACGCAGTCGTCGGCGGGGATGCCGGCGACGAACCTGCCGCCGGGGGTACGCAGTCCGTCCTGCTCCGCCGTGCCGGTGACGAGGTTCAGACCGGCGATCCGCGCGGTGAACGCCGTGCGCGGGGCGGAAAGGACCTCCTTGACGGGTCCGCTCTCGACGATGCGCCCCTCCGACAGCACCACCACGTCGTCGGCGAGCGCGAGCGCGTCGAGCGGATCGTGCGTGACCAGCACCGCCGACCGCGCGGCCCCGTCCGGTTCACCCACGTCCCCACCGGGCAGGCCGCCCCTGAGCACCTTGCGCAGCAGCCCACGGATCGCCGGTGCGGCGTCGACGTCCAGCGCCGACAACGGTTCGTCGAGCAGCAGCAGCCGCGGCCGTCCCGCCAACGCCCTGGCGATGGCCACCCGCTGTGCCTGCCCACCCGACAACTGCGCCGGTTTGCGCTCCGCGAACTCGGCCGCCCCCACCTCCTTCAACCACGCGCGCGCGTACGCGTGCGCGTGGTTGCGCGCAAGGCCCTGCGACCGCGGACCGAACGCGACGTTCTCCAGCACCGACAGATGCGGCAGCAGCAAGGCGTCCTGGGCGAGCAGTCCGACCCCGCGGTCGTGAACGGGCACGTGCGCCCCTGGCACGCGGTTCAACGTCCTGCCCCGGAGTGCGATCTCGCCGCGTTCCGGGGTGATCAACCCGGCCAGGCAGCCGAGCAACGTCGACTTGCCGGAACCGTTCGGTCCCAGCACGGCCAGGACCCTGCCCTCGGGCACGTCGAAGGCCACGTCGAGCCGGAACCGGCCCCGCGTCACCGCGACGTCGACGTGCAGATCCGTCCCCTGGCCGCGGGGCAGCTCCCGGGTCATCGGTCGAACGCCTTCGGCCTGGCCACCGCGATCACGACCACGGCGACGACGATCAACAGCAGCGACAGGGCCACGGCGCTGTCGATGTCGGCCTCCGACTGGGCGTACACCTCGAGCGGAAGTGTGCGGGTCACGCCCTCGAGGCTGCCCGCGAACGTGATCGTGGCGCCGAACTCGCCCAGCGCCCTGGCGAAGCTCAGCACCGCCCCCGAACCGAGCGCGGGCAGCAGCAGCGGAACCGTCACGCGCCGGAACACCGTCCACGGCCGGGCGCCGAGCGTGGCGGCGACGAGCTCGTACCGCTGCCCGCCCGCACGCACCGCGCCTTCGAGGCTGACCACGAGGAACGGCATCGCGACGAACGTCTGCGCGATCACCACGGCCGTCGTGGTGAACGGCACCCGCACCCCGCCGACGACGTCCACCAGGTACCCGAGGAAACCGTTGCGGCCCAGCAGGAACAACAGGGCGAGCCCGCCCACGACCGGAGGGAGCACGAGTGGCAGCAACACCACCGCACGGACCAGGCGCACCGCACGACCCCGCGCCCGAGCCAGCACGACCGCCAGCGGCACCCCGAGCACCACGCACGCGACCGTGGATGCCGCGGCCGTCACCAACGACAGTCGCAACGCGCTGAGCGCCGCCTGCGACGTCAGCAGCTCCGGCAGGCGGGCGTAGTCGGTGCGGGCGAGCAGTCCGGCGACGGGCAGCACGACCAACGCGAGCGCGACCCCCGCCGGGATCCACAGCACCCACGGGAGCGCGGGATTCCCGCCGCGGCGGACCCGCGGCGTCCGCGCGGAGTCACGGCGCGCCAAAACCGGCCTTCGCCAACGCGTCACGTCCCGCCTTCCCGAGCACGAGGTCGCGGAACTCCGCTGCGAGCTCGGGGTGCTCGGCATAGGCCGACACCGCGATCGGATAGCGGTTCAGCGCCCGCTCGGCCTCGGGAACACGTACCTCGCGCACCTTGTCCCCGTCCGACCGCACGTCCGTGGCGTACACCAGGCCGGCGTCCGCCTCGCCGATGACGACCTTGTGCAGCACGTCCTTGACGTCCTGTTCCTCACTGGCCGGGTTCAGCGACGTGCCCGTGATGCGCTCGAGCTCGCCCGTGGCATTGCCGCACGGCACCTGCGGCTGGCACACGACGACGGTGACGTCTCCGCCCGCGAGGTCGGCGAACGACTCGATCCCGCCGGGATTGTCGTGCGGCACGGCGATCGTGAGGCGGTTCGTGGCGAACGTGCGCGGCTCACCGTCCATGTCGCCGGCCACCTCGTCCATGGTGTCGGTGTCGGCCGAGGCGAACACGTCGGCGGGGGCGCCCTCGGCGATCTGCTGGCCCAGCTTGGACGAGCCGGCCAGGTTGAGGCGCACGTCGACGTCCGGGTGCCTGCGTTCGAAGACCTTCTCCAGCTCCCCGAACGACTCGGTGAGCGAGGCCGCGGCGAACACGTTGAGCGTCGTCCGCTCGGAACCACCCGCCGAACACGCCCCCGTGGCCAGCAACACCCCGCTGGTCACCACGGCCGTCACGACGCTCAGCACGCGCGCGCCCGCACCCCGCGTCCTGCGTACCGGCCTTGCCCACCAGGTCATCGCGTGCCTCCCGGGGTCTCGACGATCACCTGCGTCGCCTTCACCACGGCCACGGCGAGTGCGCCGGGACGCAGCCCCAGCTCCTCGACCGCCTCCGAACTCATCAGCGAGACCACCCTGTGCGGCCCGCACTGCACCTCGACCTGCGCCATCACGGTGTCGGCGACGACGTTCGTCACCAGCCCCACGAACCGGTTGCGCGCCGAACGGCCGACGGCGGTCGGATCGGCCGACTCCGCCGTGCGGTCCTCTTCGGACGATTTCACGGCCTGTCTGCGGGCGAACGCCGCGAGTTCCGCGCCGTCCACCACCTTGCGTCCGGCGGAGTCCTCGCCCGCGTCCAGGTGGCCGGAACGCACCCATCGCCGGATCGTGTCGTCACTGACGCCCATCAAACGGGCTGCCTCGGAGAACCGAAACTGCGGCATGGATCGCACGTTATCTCCGCATCTGCGAAAGCACCATGGCCGTGTTCCGATTCGTTGCGCTCGCGATCTCACGCACCGTCGGTCCCCGGCACTAGGCTGGAGCGCAATGGCAGCTGAGCAGGTGGGACCGACGATGACCCCGACGGATTCGGCCTCGAGCCGTGCGGTGAACCTCGGCACGCCGACGGTGCCCGGTGCACGTTCGGCGGCGGCGTCGCAGCCGCGACCGGACAACCCGGCCCTGATCGACACGTTCGGCAGGGTCGCCACCGACCTGCGCGTGTCACTGACCGACCGGTGCAACCTGCGCTGCAGCTACTGCATGCCCGCGGAGGGGCTCGAGTGGATGCCCGGCGACGAGGTGCTCAGCGACGACGAGCTCGTCCGGCTCATGGACATCGCGGTGCGAATGCTCGGCGTCACCGACATCCGGCTGACCGGCGGCGAACCGCTGTTGCGTCCCCGGCTCGAGGACCTCGTCGCGCGCATCACCGCCCTTGAGCCGCGGCCACGCCTGTCGATGACGACCAACGGCATCGGCTTCGCCAAGCGGGCACAGGCCTTCGCCGACGCGGGACTCGACCGCATCAACGTCTCGCTCGACTCGGTGGACCGGGAGACGTTCGAACGCATTACGCGCCGCGACCGGCTTCCGCACGTCCTCGACGCTCTCGCCGCGGCCCGCGCGGCGGGCCTGGACCCGGTGAAGATCAACGCGGTGCTCATCCGCGATCTCAACGACCACCAGGCGACCGATCTGCTCCGATTCGCCCTCGAAGGCGGCTACCACCTGCGCTTCATCGAGCAGATGCCGCTCGACGCCCAGCACGGCTGGGACCGGGCCAACATGATCACCGCCGACGAGATCCTCGAACTGCTGTCGGCCGAGTTCACCCTGACGCCGAGCCCTGCCGAGCGCGGTGGAGCACCCGCAGAGCGGTGGCTCGTGGACGGCGGACCTGCCGAGGTCGGCGTGATCCCGTCGGTGACGAGGCCGTTCTGCGCCGCGTGCGAACGCACCCGCCTCACCGCCGACGGCGCCGTGCGCTCCTGCTTGTTCAGCTCCGACGAGACGGACCTGAGGCTGCTGCTGCGCGGCGGCGCGAGCGACGAGGACATCGCGAACACGTGGCGCGAGACGATGTGGGGCAAACTCGCGGGCCACGAGATCAACGAGGCCGGCTTCGCCCAGCCGCTCCGGCCGATGAGCTCGATCGGAGGCTGACCGCGTGACCGTGGCCGTGACGACCGTGCGCGTGCGCTACTTCGCCTCCGCCCGCGCCGCCCGCGGGGCCGAGACCGAGGACCTGCAGCTCCCGGAGGGTGCGACGGTGGCCGACGCGGTGGCCACTCTCCGCGCACGTCATCCCGGCCCGCTCGCGCGAATCCTCGACGCCGCCAGCTTCCTCGTGGACGGAGTGGCCGTCCGCGACAAGACCAAGCCGTTACCCGCTGACACGGAACTGGACGTGCTGCCGCCGTTCGCGGGCGGCTGACGAACACGTCGTCCAGACCTGACCGCGTTCGGTCCCCTGCGTCGCGCCGCGACACACGGAGGCGGACCGGCGCGTGCGCGCGCGGTGCACGCAGCCGGTACGGACCACGACCGACCGTGGCCGGCTTCGCAGGCAGGCCCACGGCCTCGGCTCGTCCGAACCACCGGAACGTCCTCCCCACATCGGGTGTTACCGGCGGTTCGCCTCCCTGTCACACAATGGCCCACTCGGCGGCAGAACCGGCCGTCCGGCGGCGCAGGATCACGGCATCGGTGTCCGGTTCGTCGTTTTCCCACGGCCTCGAGTGGCCTCTACGAACGGCCCATTCGCGCCAAAATGACGTGACACAAGCCTCACGAAGAGTGAAAGATCTCGGAACGGAAACGGCCGCATAACGCGCCGCTGACCAGGAACGACGGTGTGATCGCAAAAGGTTGCACGCCGTTACTGTGACCTACGACACATACTCGAAAATTTCCGATCAGCCATCTCGTTACGTACCGTCGCATCTCGGTTGGCCCCGACCGACCACGAGCAAGACCGGGATTCCGACGCGCCGAACCCAGTCCGCGGGATCCCGGACCCGACCCCGAGCGAAAGAACTTCCGGACTGGGACGAGAGGGAACGGAGCCGAACCCGCGGCCCGTTGCCGGTCTCCCGAAGGCCGGCCAGGCTGATGAGGCCTGCCCTGCTCCACGTACGGCGCGGAAGGCGAGACTGAGTCGAAAATGGCTTATCGAGGCAAGCACCGTAAGTCCTCCTCCGCTTCCCGCACCCTCGCCCGCGTGGCTGTCGCGGGCCTGGCCGTGGGCGCGCCCCTGGCTCTGTCTGCGGCCCCCGCGCAGGCCCAGAGCGTGAACTGGGACGCGATCGCCGAGTGCGAGAGCAGCGGCAACTGGAGCACCAACACGGGCAACGGCTACTACGGTGGCCTGCAGTTCTCCCAGAGCACCTGGGAGGCCTACGGCGGCAGCGGCAACCCGGCCGACGCCTCCCGCGAGGAGCAGATCGCCGTCGCCGAGCGCACCCTTGAGGGCCAGGGCATCGGCGCCTGGCCGGTCTGCGGCGCCCAGGGCAGCTCCAGCGCGAGCTACGAGGGCTCCAACACCGGTGGCAGCGCCGAGCAGGCCCCGGTCGAGGAGGAGGCGCCCGTCGAGGAGGCCCCGGTCGAGGAGACCGCGCCCGCCCCGGCGCCCGCGCCGGTCGCCAAGTCCAACCCGGACGGTGACTACAAGGTCAAGCAGGGCGACACGCTCAGCAAGATCGCCAAGAAGAAGAACGTCGACGGCGGCTTCCAGGAGCTGCTCGACCTCAACGACGGCTTCATCTCCAACGCCGACTTCATCGTCGTCGGCCAGAAGATCGCCACCAAGTGATCTGAAGCCTGCTACGTATCCGCCAGGCGCGGATGCCGTCCGGGTGCTCGCACCCGGACGGCACGTAGGGCCCCACCGTGTCCCCCGGACGGTGGGGCCCTACGCCTTTTTCTGACCTTAATGAGCCGACGGCCTCGTGCGAATGTCAGTGGGCGCACTCGCCCGGACGGACGAATCGGGCGAGCGCACCAGTACTCCGGCGCCAGGTTCTCTCAGGGCTGTGGCGTCAGGGCTGTGGCGTCAGGGGCTGTTGACCCACTCGTCGGAGCCGTCCCCGAACCACTGGTGCTTCCACACCGGCAGCCTGGCCTTGACCTCGTCGACCAGGTCCGAACAGGTCGCGAACGCCTCGCCGCGGTGTTCGGCCGCGACCGCGCACGCCAGCGCCACATCGCCGATCTCGAGGGCGCCCACGCGGTGGCTGACCGCCACGGCCCGCACGCCCGCGCGGCGCTTCGCCACCTCGGCGACCACCTCCGCCAGCACGGTGCCCGCCGTCGGGTGTCCCTCGTAGTACAGCGACGTCACGGTCCTGCCGCCGTCGTGGTCGCGGACCACCCCGCCGAAGGTCACCACGGCACCGGCCGCGTCGTCCCCCACGAGTTCGGCGTGCTCGTCGACCAACAACGGTTCCTCGGTGACGTCGGCGCGCAGGATGCGCGCCGCTGCCGTGTCGCTGTCGGTTCCGGCCACCGCGGGGCCCGTCTCGGCTTCGCCGCGCACGTGATCGCCTCCTCGGATCTGCTCGACGGCGTGGTCGAGCACCTTCTCCAGCACGCCGAGTCCGTCCTTGACGCCACCGGTCGACCCGGGAAGGTTCACGACCAGGGTTCGCCCGGCCACGCCTGCGACTCCGCGCGAGAGCATCGCCGTCGGCACCACGTCGGCGCCCGCGGCACGCACGGCGTCCGCCAGGCCGGGGATCTCGTGATCGAGCACGTTCCGCGTCGCCTCGGGCGTGCGGTCGGTCGGCGAGATGCCCGTGCCGCCCGTCGTGACGACCACGTCGACCTCGTCGGCCAGACAGCCGCGCAACGCGCGCTCCACCGGATCCCCGTCGCCGACCACGAGCGGCGCGGGCGTGGTGTAGCCGCGCTCGGTCAGCCACGCCACGATCACCGGGCCGGTCCGGTCCTCGTACACGCCCGTCGACGCGCGGTTCGACGCGACGATGACCCGTGCCGTGCCGCTCATCGGTCACCGCCCGCGTCGTCGGAACCGGAGACAGCGGCTTCGACATCACCCGACTCGGCCGGCCTGCGCCAGGTGCCGGTCTTGCCACCGTCCTTGGCCTCGAGGCGTACCTCGTCGAGCGTGGCCGCCGGGTCGACCGCCTTGATCATGTCGTGCAGGGCGAGCCCGGCGACCGTGACGGCCGTGAGTGCCTCCATCTCGACGCCGGTGCGGTCGCTCGTCCGCGCCATGCCCTCGATGCGCACCGCGTCGGTCTCGAGTTCGAAGGTGACGTCGACCTTCGTCAGCGCGATCTGGTGGCACAGCGGGATGAGCTCGGACGTCTTCTTCGCGCCCATCACGCCCGCGATCCGGGCCGTGGCCAGCGCATCGCCCTTGGGCAGACCACCGCTGGAGATCAGGTTCACGACCTCCCCGGTGGTCCGCATGCGCCCACTGGCGACGGCGGTGCGGGCGGTGACGTCCTTGGCCGACACGTCGACCATGCGGGCGTGGCCTGCCTCGTCGACGTGGCTGAGTTCACTCGCTGGCTTGCTCACACCGTGAGGCTACTTCGCCGGTCAGCCTTTCGTCTCCGCCACCGCCGCCGAACGCACCGCCTCGGCCACGGCGGGAGCGACCGCGGCGTCGAACACGCTGGGCACGATGAACGACGCGTTGAGCCGGTCGTCGACGACGTCGGCCACGGCGTTCGCGGCGGCCAGGAGCATGTCGTCGTCGATGTCGCGGGCCTGGGCGTCCAGCAGTCCACGGAAGACGCCGGGGAAGGCCAGCACGTTGTTGATCTGGTTGGGGTAGTCGCTGCGCCCGGTGGCGACGACGGCCGCGTGCTGCTGGGCCTCGATCGGATCGATCTCCGGGTCGGGGTTGGCCAGCGCGAACACGACCGGGTCGTCGTTCATCGTCGCGACCTGCTCGGCACCGAACAGATTCGGCGCCGACACCCCGATGAAGACGTCGGCACCGGCGAGTGCGTCGTGCAACGTGCCCGTCTTGCCCTCGGCGTTGGTGTGCTCGGCGACCCACCGCAGGTTCGGGTCCATCCCGTCACGTCCGGTGTGGACGATGCCGTCGATGTCGACGGCCACGACGTCGGCCGGGTTCTTCCGCAGCAGCAGGCGGATGATCGCCGAACCGGCGGCGCCGACGCCACTGACCACGACGCGGCAGTTCTCGATGTCCTTGTCGACCACCCGCAGCGCGTTGCGCAGTGCGGCCATCACGACGATGGCGGTGCCGTGCTGGTCGTCGTGGAACACTGGGATGTCCAGCTGCTCCCGCAGCCGCGCCTCGATCTCGAAGCACCGCGGCGCGGCGATGTCCTCGAGGTTGACCCCCGCGTACACGGGCGCGAGCGCGCGCACGGTGCGGATGATCTCCTCGGTGTCCTGGGTGTCCAGGCAGACCGGCCAGGCGTCGACGCCCGCGAACTTCTTGAACAGTGCCGCCTTGCCCTCCATGACGGGAAGTGCGGCACCGGGGCCGATGTTGCCGAGGCCCAGCACCGCGGACCCGTCGGTGACGACGGCGACGGTGTTGCGCTTGATCGTCAGCCTGCGCGCGTCCTCGGGGTTCGCGGCGATGGCCTGGCACACGCGCGCGACACCGGGCGTGTAGGCCCTGGACAGATCGTCTCGGTTGCGCAGTGCGACCTTGGGGCTGACCTCGAGCTTGCCGCCGAGGTGCATGAGGAACGTGCGGTCGGAGACCTTGCGCACCTCGACGCCGGGAAGGGCGTTGAGCGCGCTGGTGATGTCGTCGGCGTGGTCGGCCGAGGCGACGTTGGCCGTGATGTCGACGACGATGGCGTCGGCGTGCGACTCGACGACGTCGAAGGCCGTCAGCACACCACCGACCTTGCCCACCGCGGTCGTGAGATCCCCGGCCGCGCTGGCCGACGGCGGTGCGTCGACTCGAACGGTGATCGAATATCCCGGGCCGGGAACCGGCATGGCGCTACCCCCGTGAGGTCGGACAGACGAGCTGAATGCACCCGCAACACTAGTCGCGTGGCGGGCGTCACCGAGCCCCGACGGGGTGACTGACCAGTAACTTCGCACTGGTCAGCACCGCGTGTTCCCCGGCGGTCAGGCGCGCTTGTTGATCTCGGTCTCGGGGTGCTCGTACGGCACGGTCTCGAGCGGGAACGTCATCTCGCCGTACGGGGAGAGCGCGCCCTGCCGGTCGGCGGCCAGTTCGGTCACGGGGTGGCCGTCCTCGACCTGCGGCCACGCCGGGTCGATCCGGTGGTTCTTCCGCTCGCTGGCCTTCGCCACGTCGTCCTCCATCAATCCGCGAACCTGCATGCCGACTACCGGGGACGGCACCGCCGTGCCCGCTACGACTCCAACACAGTGTGCCCGATGCGGGAAGCCGGAAGATATCCTGGTCACGATGCCCGCCCTCGCTCTCGCGGACTGGTTGCGCACACTGTCCGACGAACGTCTGGCCTCGTTGCTGCGCGCGCGACGCGACCTGGCGACCCCGCCCCCTTCCGACTCCTCGGTGCTCGCCACCCGTGCGAGCACGCCGGGGTCCATCGCCAGGGCGTGCGAACAGCTCGACTCCGCCACGCTGTCGACGTACGAGGCACTGGTGGTCCTGGACGCGGAGACCGAACCGGTCACCCGTGCACGGTTGGACTCCCTGTTGGGCGGCCGGCCCGCGCTGGACCGGCTGTTCGAGCTCGCGCTGGCGTGGGACGACCCGGACTCCGGCGAGATCCAGGTGCCGCCGGGCGCGCGGGAGACGTTCGGACCGTTCCCGGCAGGCCTCGGCGCATCGGTGCCCGCACTGGCCGGCACGGACGTGGACGCGCTCGGCCTCGGCGACGACGAGCACGCACTGCTGCGCACCCTGGCTGCGGGACCGCCGATCGGCAGGACGAAGGACGCGGCGGCCGATGTGCCGTTCGAGCGCGCCGAGACGCCGGTGCAGAAGCTGCTCGCCCGCGGGCTGTTGATCCGCAGGGACTCCGGCACGGTGGAGCTGCCGCGTGAGCTGGGCATCGCACTGCGGGGCGGAACGATCCACTCACAGGACGCGCTGACCGAACCCGAACTGCCGGTGCATCCGCACGAGCAGTCCACAGTGGACGAGACGGCCGCCGGCGAGGCGATGGAACTGCTCCGGCACACCGAGGCGCTGCTGCGGTCGTGGTCGGACACCCCTTCGCCCGTGCTCAAGGCTGGTGGCCTGGGCGTGCGCGAGGTGAAACGGCTCGCCAAGGACCTCGACGTCGGCGAGGAACGGTTGGCCCTGCTGGCCGAGCTCGTCGTCGGCGCGGGCCTCGTGGTCGCCAGCAACGAGACCACGCCCGAGTGGGTACCGACCACGCTGACCGACTCGTGGCTGTCGTCCCCGCCCGCGATCCGGTGGATGACGCTGGCCCAGGCGTGGCTGGAGCTGCCCCGCCTGCCCGGACTGGCAGGCAGGCGGGACGACAAGGACAAGGCGCTGGCCGCGCTGTCCGAGGAGCTGCGCAGGCCGAACGCCCCGATGCTCCGTCGCCGGGTGTTGTCGACCCTCGCGGAACTGCCGGGAGGTGCCGGCGTCAAGAGCGTCGACGAGCTCGTCGCCCACCTGGCCTGGCACGCGCCGCGCCGCGGCGGACGGCTCCGCGACGACATCGTGCGCTGGACCATGTCGGAAGGATCGGCACTCGGCATGGTGGGCCTCGGCGCCATCACGTCGGCCGCCGCGGCGCTCGTCGAGGACGATCCGCACACGGCGGCCAGTGCGATGGCCGACGCCATGCCCACGCCCGTCGACCAGGTCCTCGTCCAGGCCGACCTGACCGTGGTCGCTCCCGGACCGCTCGAGGCCGACCTGGCCACGGAGATCACGACGGTCGCCGACGTCGAGTCTGCGGGACACGCGACGGTCTACCGCGTCACCGAGGCCTCCGTCCGGCGGGCGCTCGACACCGGGCGCACCGCCGACGACCTGCACGAACTGTTCCGCACCCGCTCGGCGACGCCCGTTCCCCAGGGGTTGACGTACCTCATCGACGACGTCGCCCGCAGGCACGGCAGGCTGCGGGGCGGGGCGGCGGCAGCCTTCCTGCGCTGCGACGACGAGGTGCTGATCGCCGAGGTGATGGCACACCAGGTCGCGGGTGACTACGAACTGCGCAGGATCGCCCCGACCGTGCTCGTCAGCCCGTACCCACTGGGTGAGCTGCTCGAGGCGCTCCGCGGAGCCGGGTTCACGCCCGCCGCCGAGGGACCCGACGGGCGGATCCTCGACCTGCGTCCCAGCGGCCGGCGCGTGCCTGCCCAACGCCGGCCGGCCGCGCGCACCTCGCACGCGCCCGCTCCCATCAGCGACGAGCAGGTCTCGGCCGTGCTGGCCCACATCAGGGCGGGCGACCGGGCGGCCACCACCCGGCGTGGAACGACGGTCCGCCTGCCCGCGGGCGGCGGATCGGACACGTCGGCGACGATGGCGCTACTGGCCCAGGCCACGCGCGAACAGCGTGAGGTGTGGATCGGGTTCGTCGACTCCCACGGCACCGCGACCCAGCGCGTCGTCACGCCGGTGCGGGTCGGCGGCGGCATCCTCGAGGGTTCCGATAACGAGCGCTACCCGCTGCACCGCATCACCTCCGCCGCCCTGGTCGAAGCCTGAACGGGCGCAGGCGTCAGAGGGCCTTTAGACCTTCCAGGATCCGCTCCATGAAGGCCTGCGACGAGCGGTCGCCCAACAGCATGCCCGGGCGCTGGATCGTCACCGCTCCGGCGTCGGCCAGGTCGGAGACCATGACCTTCACGACCCCCAGCGGAAGTCGGGCGTAGGCGGCGATCTCGGCGACCGACTTGACCTCGACGCACAGGTCGCAGATGAACCGCTGCACCGTGGTCGCGACCGCCCCGGCCGCCATCGCGCCCGCCACGTCGTAGGTCGACACGAGCGATTCCAGCTGCAGATCCGTCGCGGGCCGGACCCGTCCACCGGTGCGCGCGTAGGGACGCACGAGCGACCGATGCGTGCGCCTCCTCGGCGCGGGCGCCGCCGCACCCTGCCCGGGCTGCACACCCTGCGGAGGCAGCGCCGGCGGGTTCTGCCTGCCACCGGCGTGTGGCCGGTCGTACGGGTTCGCCTCCTGCTGCGGCCATACCTGCTCCGGCGACACCTCCGGCCACGCTTCCTGCGGGAAGGCGTACTGCGGCGGCGAGGGTGGGGGCATGGGTTCGACGCGGGGAATCTGCCGGGGCAGGCTGCCGAGGTCGAACCGATCGGGGGCGTCGTACTCGCGGTCGAACCCCTCGTGGAGGACGTCCCAGTCGGCGGAGTCCCGGTCGTGCATCGGCGTCACCGTGCCCCACCACCGCCGCGGAGCTCCGGCGAGAGCTCCCTTCCGACGCGGTCGACGAGCAGCGCCATCTCGTAGGCGAGCGCGCCGATGTCGGTCGACGGCGCTGCCAGCGCGGCCAGGCACGCACCGTCGCCCACCGACATGAGGAACAGGTAGCCACGGTCCATCTCGACCACAGTCTGGTTGACGTGACCGCCGTTGAACGAGCGCGCCGCGCCGTCGGTCAACGAGACGAGCCCGGAGGCCACGGCCGCGAGCTGATCGGCGCGGTCCTGGGGCAGGCCGTCCGAGGCCGAGAGCAGCAGCCCGTCGGCGGAGACGACCACCGCGTGCGCGGCACCGCGAACACGGCGGACGAAATCGGTGAGCAGCCAGCCGAAATCCCCCTGCTGCCCCGGTTCCGTCACAATCCCTCCTTCGCACGCGCACACACGTACCGGCCGTCAGACTATTAGGCCGGTACTCGACGCTCGACCTCGAACCCCTCACCCGTGTCCGGTTTCACCTGAGCGGCCGCAAGGGGTGCCGGTGTCAACCTGCCTGAAGTGCGCCGGAGTCGTGCGCGATGGCGTGCTGGACCACGGAGATCAGCACCTGCTTGGCCGACTCCCTGTCCCGCGCGTCGCACGCCATGATCGGCACGGACGGCGAGATCGTCAGGGCGTGCCGGACGTCCTCGATGGAGTGGTGCAGCAGCCGATCGAAGCAGTTGATCGCCACGATGTAGGGCAGCTTGCGGTTCTCGAAGAAGTCGATCGAGGGGAACGCGTCGGCGAGTCGCCTCGTGTCGACCAGCACGACCGCGCCGATGGCACCCTTGGCCAGGTCGTCCCACATGAACCAGAACCGGTGCTGGCCCGGCGTGCCGAACACGTACAGCACGAGGTCGGAGTCCAGCGAGATCCGGCCGAAGTCCATGGCGACGGTGGTCGTCGCCTTCTGCGGCGTCGCCGACAGGTCGTCGACCGACACGCTCGCCTCGGTCATCGACGCCTCGGTCGTCAGCGGGTCGATCTCCGACACCGCACCGACCAGCGTCGTCTTCCCGACGCCGAAACCGCCCGCGACCACGATCTTCGTCGACGACGTGGGTCCCGCAGCGGCAGGCGTGGACGGGTCGGAATCAAATTCGCCGAAGGCCACTGAGAACCCTTTCCATGAATTCGATACTGGGCCGGTCGCCCACCATGGCGTTCGTGTTCGGGGAGTGCACCAGCACCAACCCGAGACCGGCTACGTCACCAACAAGAACCCGCACCACGCCGAGCGGCATCTTCAGCAGGGCGGCCACCTCGGCGACCGATCGGGTGTCGAGGCACAGCCCGCAGATGGACTTGTGCTCGGGGACCCGGACACCGTCGAGCCGCCTGCCCCGCTCCGACGTCGAGATCAGTGTCTCGATGGCGAGGTCCTGACTCGGCCGGGTCCGGCCCTTCGTGCGGAAGTACGGCCGCACCAGCCCTGAGCTCTCGGCGGGGGTCTCCTCGGGTATGGGACCCGAACCGCCGAGGTTGATCCGCTCGGCGCCGAACGAGTCGTTCGACGCCTGCCGCGGCACCGGGGACGGCGTGAAACGTCCCTCGCCCCCGCCGACGGCGCGGAACTGGCCGGTGCCGAAGTCCCCGGGTCGGAACTCGCCCGTGTTGTAGCCGCCGCGGGCAGCGCGGTAACCGCTGTCGTAGCCGCCGCCCTCGTACCCGTAGTACTCGTCGCCGTAGTCCCCGTAGTGGCTGTCGTCGTAACGATCGTCGTAGCGGTCCTCGTAACGATCGAGGTCGCGGGCGAAGTCGTTGCGTCCGCTGAGCGACTGCTCGGCGTAGGGCACGTGGTAGCCGCTGTCGAAATCCGGGGAATCGCGCAACGGCGCGTCGTTGGCCGAACGGGACCCGTGCGAGCCGTACAGTTCGGAACCGGGCCCTCCGAGCAGACGCTCGCGGTACTCGGACACACTGAAGTCCGCCGGGTCGCCCGACTCCTCGGACTGGTACAGCCAGTCCCCACCGCGGTCTACGCGCTTGCTGGGACGGATCGGCCGCCACGCCTCGTCGGCGCGCCCGCCGCCCGCGCGGTCGTCCTGCCCGTCCGGCCTGCCGGGTTGTTGGCCCCGGCCCGGCCGACGATCACCTGGTGAGTACCCGGAATCCACGGCGGTCTCCTCGGTGTGTGCTCACTGTCGGCGGATACGTCATCGACTAACTCTGCGCCATGCGTTCTCGGTGGTGAGCTCACCTGCGCGTGCTGCCTTGCAGCTGCGCGCGCAGTTCGGGCGTCATCTGCTGTCCGACTCGGTCCACGAGCAAGGTCATCTCGTACACGACCAAACCGATATCACTGTCCGGCGCACCGAGCACGGCGAGACAGGATCCGTCGGACACCGACATGAGGAACAGGAACCCGTTCGCCATCTCGACCACGGTCTGGGCCACCGGGCCGCCCTCGAAGACCTGCGCCGCACCGCGGGCGAGGGACGTCAGTCCCGAGGCCACCGCGGCGAGCTGGTCGGCCCTGTCCTTGGGCAGCCCCTTCGACGAGGCCAGCAACAGACCGTCCGCGGAGACGACCACGGCGTGCGCGACGCCCGGCACCCGGTGCACGAAGTCCGTGATGAGCCAGGAGAAGCTCCCGGCCTGGCCGGAGTTGCCCTGCCGGGGCGTACCCGGCTGCATCGAACCAGCGCGTGTCAACTCTTACTCCTTCGCCCCGTGAACGCCGTTGTCGGTCGATCGGTCCGATCCACCCGACCCAGCCTGGTGTGTGCCTTCTTCCGGTTGTTCCCGCAGTGCGTGCCGGCCGCTGGTGAAACCGCGCTGGAACGCGGCCATGCGGTTCCTGGCCGCCTCGGCCGACCGGGAGACGGCCGGTTTCTCGACGGCTGCGGGCGCGCTCGGGGGCGACGCGGACGCGCCGGCGAACGTATCGCCACCGCCACCGGCCTCCGTGACCGAGCCCGGCACGAGATAGGCGTTCGGCACACGCTTCGGCAGGCCCGCCGTCGTGATCTCCTCGCCCTTCGGCTCGAGCAGCGACTGTGCCGCTTCCCAACCGGTGTCCGACACGCTCCGCCAGTCCTCCTGTACTCCCCCGGCGGAGGCGCCACCGGAGGAAGCGCCGGCGCGCGCGGACCCTGCCGCGGCATCGTCGGTCTCGTCGCCGGCCCCTGCCTCCGGCACGTCTTCTTCCTCGCTGAACCACCGCGACAGTACCGACTGGTAGATCGGCAGCCGCTTCGTCGGCGCCTCTTCCTCCAGTGCGGCACCGTCGGATCCAGTCTGCGCCGCTCCCGCGGCACCGTGGGCGCTCTGGCCCGTCGCCCCCTGCGACGGGTCGGCCCCTGTCGCCGATTCCGGCGACACGTATCGCGGCTCGCGCGTGGGCAGCGCGAGCGGGTTGTCCCCGGGCACCGTACCGGTTCCGTTACCGCCGGTGGTTCCGCCGTTCGACGGCTGTGGCGAGGGCTGCGGCGACGGCTGCGCGGGTTCTGCCTGCCGCGGCCACGCGGGCTGTCCCGGCGCCGATGTGCCGCCGGTGCTCGCACCCGGGGTGCGCTTGGGAAGGTCGTCCGGCTCCTGCTGCGCGGGACTGACGAACGGGCCCGCCGCCTTGCTGCCGCCACCCACGAGGTCGTCGAGGCTGATCGGCTGTTCGAGCGGCGTCAGGCCGGGCTGTTCGTCGTCGTCGGCTCCCTGCCCGGACTGACCGCCCTGACCGGACTGGCCCATGGCGGGCATGACGGTCGTGGCCTGGTCGCCGCCGCGGACGGAGTCGGGATCGTTCGCCAGGTAGTCGAGCGCCGAGGCGTCCTCGGGCACGTCCTCCACACCCGGCCAGCGGTTCTCGTCGACGGGCTGGGCCGCGTCGAAGGCACCACCCTGCGCCGCACCCTGCTCGGCCTCGCCGCCGTCGAGCCTGCGCATCGGCAGCTCGGCCGCGGCGGGCACGCCGGCGTAGGAGCCGTTGTGCTGCGAGGGGCGGGCGGGCGGGACACCGCCGCCCTGCGGGGCCTCGACCTCGGTGAGCAGTTCACGCGGCACGACCACACGGGCCACGACGCCGCCCTCGATGTCCTCGTTCTCCCTGAGCCGCACGTCGATGCCGTGCCGCTGGGCGAGGCGGGCCACCACATACAGGCCCATGCGCCTGGTCACGGACACGTCGAGGTCCGGCGGGTCGGCGAGCCGTTCGTTGGCCTCGGCGAACTGCTGCTCGCTCATGCCCACACCACGGTCGGTGATCTGGATGGCGAGCGAACGTTTGCGCGTCACCGCGGCCCGCACGCTGATCCTCGTGTCGGGCTCGGAGAAGTAGGTGGCGTTGTCGAGCAGCTCGGCCAGCAGGTGCACCAGGTCGTTGACGGCGCGCCCGTGCACGGCCACGTCCGGAACGCCGCCGACCTCGACCCGCGCGTACTGCTCGATCTCCGACACCGACGCACCCACGACGTCGGCGGCGGGCACCGGCTTGGTCATCGACTTCGACAGGCCGGCACCCGAGAGCACCAGCAGGCTCTCGCCGTTGCGCCGGAGCCGGGTGGCGAGGTGGTCGAGCTCGAACAGGTGCGCCAGCTGGTCCGGGTCCTGCTCGTCGGACTCGAGGTTGTCGATGACGCCGAGCTGGCGCTCCACGAGGCGCTGGCTGCGCCGCGAGAGGTTGACGAAGATGCCGTTGACGTTCTCGCGCAGGAGGGCCTGTTCGGCGGCCATGCGGACGGCGCGTTCGTGCACCACGTCGAACGACCGGGCGACTTCGCCGATCTCCTCCTTGGTCTCGACCGGCACCGGGGAGATCGCCTGCCGTGAGGCCTCCATCGGGTTCGGGTCGGCCAGGATCCGGCGGACCGTTTCCGGCAGCCGGACGTACGCCACCTCGAGCGCATTCTCCCGCAGGGTGCGCAGCGGCGCGAGCATCAGGCGCGACACCCACAGCATGAACGCCAGTGCGGCGATGAGGGCGACCGCGACGATGGCCGCGTCGCGCCAGGCCGAGAAGGTCGCCGAGTCGGCCAGCCCCGCCGACTCCGACTCGAGTTCGTCGAGCAGACCCGACTCGGCCTCGCGGTACTTGTCGCGGGAGACCGAGACGTCGTTCGTGAACTCCTGCTCGTTCAGTGCCGGCGGCTCGCCACGCTCGACGCGGGCGTAGGCCTGGTCACGCTGCATCTGCCTGCGGTCGAGCTCGGTGCCCGCGACGGTGTCGGTGAAGAACTGCCGCTGTTCCAGCGAGGCGTAGGCGTGGAAGTCGTCGATCGCGGAGTCGCCGCTCGCCGTGGCGTTCTTGGCGTCGTCGAGCAGGTACTGCGGGAAGTCGCCGGACTGGGCGGCGAGCGAGACGATCGCGCCTTCGAGGGAGATGTACTCCTTCGCCTCGGACAGCGCGTGGATCGCGTTGCTGTCGCGGAGCAGTTCCTGGTCGCTGATCGCCGTGGTGACCTCACGGTCGAGCTGCACCAGCGTGGTGATGAGCAGGGAGTAACGGTCGAGGAGCGTCCGCGGGGTCATCTGCCCCTCGGAGACCGCCTGGCGCATCGAGTCGAGGGCCTCGAGCCTGCCGACACCCGCTTCGTAGCGGGCCTGCATCGCCGGGTCGTCGACGGTGAGGTCGGACGCCATTCCACCCAGTCGGGTGACGGCGCGGTCGGTCTGTTCCACCTGCGCCTCGAACAGGCCCGCCCTGCGCGCGTCGTTGGGGTTGGGAGCACCCAGCTTGAGCACGGCGAGTTCGCGTTCGCTCTGGAGGTGGTGCGCGACGTTGCTGATCTGGTCGGCGAGCTGCACCTGGTCCGCGGTCTGGCGGAGCTGGTCGGCACGGTCCAGCGATTCGTACACCCGCAGGGCACCGAGCACGAGCGCGGTGATCGTCGGGATGATGAGGATCAGTGCGAGCTTCGATCGGAGCCGCCAGTTGCGCAGGCCGCGTCCGGAGCCGCCGTTACCGGACCCTTCGCGGGTCGACGGGGAGGCGGCCGCCTCGGCGGCCGGGCCTTGGGGGCCGTCGCCGCCGGCCTGCCCTTCCTCCGCCTTCTCGTCGAGCACTACGAGCACACTCCCAAAGTTCGAGCCCTGCGACTCCTACCGATTGGCCATCCCGACCGGGACCTTCTCGTGCCGGCCCCGGGTACCGAGCCGCCAGCCACACCGATGGCGATCGGTCGCCGGACCGATCGCCGGCTGCCGTGAGTGCACGCGCCGGCCACCACGCCCCCGGATGAGTGCTCGTCCCATCCGCCGAGGCGCTGACACCTGACGACGGTCTTCATCCCGTCGCGGGAATCCACCCCTCGACACTGTTCGACACTCAGTTCAGTGAGCGTGGAACCCGATTCCCGAGTAAGTAGAGGCAGAGAGTAGCGAACGTCCCGTGAACACGTAACCCTCTTAGCTCAGAAGTGGAAGAAACCCACCATCCTGTTACTAAGCGTTCACTTCTACCTCTGTGAACTCGAGCAGCGAGAACACCGTCCGTAGTGTTTCATAATCCAACTCGCTGCCGGGAGGGTGACCTGCGCCACCCATCCTTTCGTGTTGAGCACCCGTTGTGATCGCTTTGCGCGGTTAATACAGTGGGACCGCCGCCCGGGAGGCCGCAGGTCCGAACAACTGGATCGTGGCAGGCCGGTCGCATCCAACCGCGAATGTCCAGTCCCACGAGGAGTTGCCTTGCGTCCATCATTACGCCGCGGCCGGCGCCTGACCGCACTCGCCGCCGGCCTCGCCGTGTTCGCCTCGATCAGTGGTTGCGGGCTGCTCGGTGGCTCCGACGATGAGGACAGTGGCAACGCCCAGGTCGAGAAGTCCAAGATCAACGTGTCGATCCAGGGCACCATCGACCTCGCCGCGTTCCACCTCGCCAACGAGAAGGGTTACTTCTCCGACGAGGGTCTCGAGGTCAACCCGGTCCTCGTGGACAGCGCGGACAAGGGCTTCGCCAAGCTGCAGAGCGGCGAGGCCGACATCATCTACTCGGGCTACACCGGCTTCTTCGCCGAGCAGGACAAGGGCTCGATGGACCTCAAGCTGATCGCGGACGCCTCGTCCGCGGCGCCCAAGTCCAACGCGATCATGGTGCCCAAGAACTCGCAGCTCGAGGACCCGAAGGACCTCGAGGGCAAGAAGGTCGGCGTCACGCCAGAGGGCACGCTGGCCGACATCCTCACCAAGGCGTGGGCCGAGACCAACGACGTCGACCTCGAGAAGGTCAACTGGCAGCACATGGGCTTCGGTGACATGGCCGCACTGCTCGAGAAGGGCGACCTCGACGCCGCGTTCATGCCCGACCCGTTCATCGCCATGAACCAGCAGAACTTCGGCGCCGAGGCACGGTGGGACCCGATGACCGGCCCGCTGAAGGACCTTCCGATGGCCGGCTACGGCACGACCGCCGAGTTCGCCAAGGAGAACCCCAAGACGGTCGCCGCCTTCCAGCGCGCCATGGTCAAGGCCAGCGACGAGGCCGAGACCGCCGACCGCACCAAGGTCATCGACCCGCTGCTCGTCGAGCACGCCAAGATCGAGAAGGACCTCGCACCGCTCACGACGCTGCTGACCTTCGAGAGCAGCCTCGACCCCGAGCGCATCCAGCGGGTTCCGGACCTCATGCTCGAACGCGACGCGATCTCCAAGAAGATCGACGTCAAGGACATGATCATCGCTCCGGACTCGTCGGACGACTCGGCCTCCGAGTAACGGCGTGGGCACATTCGCGAAAAGTCTGACCGGCCTGCTCGGGTTCTTCCTCGTCTGGGAGTTCGCCGTGCAGGCCGGTCTGCTGCCCGCCCACTGGATCCCGCCGGTCAGCGACGTCGCGCTCGCGCTCGTCGACCTGCTCGGCGACGAGGGATTCCTGCGCGACGTGATCGCGACCCTGCTGGCGTGGCTGCTGGCGCTCGGCATCGCGATCCTCATCGGCGTACCGCTCGGGCTCGTGCTCGGCAACGTGCCGGTGCTGCAGTCCGCGAGCCGCGCACTCATCGAGTTCCTGCGCCCCATCCCGGCGGTCGCCCTGATCCCGCTCGTCATGGTGACCATCGGCAGCGGACCGGACGCCAAGATCACGCTCGCCGTGTACGCCGCGGTGTGGCCGATCCTGTTCAACACCGTCTACGCCTTCGGTGAGATCGACCCGGTGCTGCTCGACTCGGCCCGCGCGTCCGGCACCAACCGCAGGCAGATGCTCACCTGGGTGGCGCTGCCCCACGCCGCGCCGTTCATTTTCACCGGCATCCGCGTGTCGGCCTCGATCGCGCTCATCGCGGTGATCAGCGTCGAGTACATCGCGGGCTCGGAGATCGGGCTGGGCAGATTCATCCTGATGATGGGCCAGAACGGCGGATACCTCGACCAGGTCATGGCGGGCACCGTGCTCGCGGGCCTGGCCGGATGGGGCATCAACGCCGCGCTCGAGGCGACCGGCAGGTGGCTGTTCCGCTGGGCCGACGCAGAGGAAAGGGCCGCGTGATGGCCACGACGACACCGACGCGGTCGAACCGCGCCCGGGCGCTCCTCGGTTCAACCGCGATGACCTGGTCGGTCTTCGTGGTCGCGCTCGTGACGTGGGAGTTGGTCGCGGGCGCGGCCGACAGCTTCTACTTCCCGCGGATGACCGAGATCCTCGGGGCCGCCGTCGACCTGCTGCTGTCCGGTCCGGCCTCGCACCTGTTCCTCGGCGACGCGGTGTTCGACGCCATCCTGCCGAGCCTGCTGCTCGCGCTCGGTTCGTGGGCGCTCGCCTCGGTGGTGGGCGTGGTGATCGGCACCGCGCTGGGCAGGTCGCCGTGGGCGATGGACTACTTCGGGGCGCTGATCTCGTTCTTCCGGTCGATCCCGCCTGTGACGTTGATGCCCGTGTTCATCGTGCTGTTCGGCGCCGGTCCGGACATGCGCATCGCGGCGATCGTGTTCTCCACGTTGTGGCCGATCGTGATCAACACGGTGGACGGTGTGCGGTCGGTCGACTCGGTGAAGGTCGACACCGCCCGCAGCCTGGGCACCCCGCGGCGGTACTGGATCGGCATGATCGTGCTGCCTGCCGCGATGCCGAAGATCTTCGCGGGCCTGCGGCTGAGCCTGTCGATCGCGATCCTGCTGATGGTCGTGGCCGAGATCGTCAGCAGCAGCGGCATCGGCAAGGAACTTGCGGCCTCGCAGCTGAACTCCGAATATGCCGTGATGTGGGCCTGGGTGCTGATGCTGGGCGCGATCGGCTACCTGCTCAACACACTGCTGCTCGCGATCGAACGGCTCGTCCTCGGCTGGCAACCCGGTCGGGGCGACGACGTCTGACCCACCGCTGTCTGACCCACGGCTGTCCGACCCACCGCTCGACACATCCCGTAGGAGGCCGACCGTGTCGACCATGCTCGAGGTTTCCGGGCTCACCCACCAGTACGGACAGGGCGAGCGCGCGCACGTCGCCGTGCAGGACCTGACGTTCTCCATCGAGGCCGGACAGCTGGCGTGCATCGTCGGCCCGTCCGGATGCGGCAAGTCCACCCTGTTGCGCTGCATATCCGGGCTCATCGAGGCGACAGGCGGTTCCGTGCGGCTGCACGGCGACGAGGTGTCCGGCGTGCCCGACGACCTCGCCGTGGTGTTCCAGGACTACAGCCGCTCGCTGTTCCCGTGGCTGACCGTGGCGAAGAACGTCGAGTTCCCGCTGCGCTGGCAGAAGGTGTCGAAGGCGGAACGCACCCGGCGTGCCGCCGAGGTGCTCGAGGCGGTCGGGCTGGCGGGTGTCGGCAAGAAGTTCCCGTGGCAGCTCTCGGGCGGCATGCAGCAGCGCGTGTCGATCGCCCGCGCGCTCGTCGGCAGGCCCGCCCTGTTGCTCATGGACGAGCCGTTCGCCTCCGTCGACGCGCAGACCCGCGGCGAGCTCGAGGACCTGACCCGCACCGTGCAGCGCGACCTGGGCAGCACGATCCTGCTGGTCACCCACGACATCGACGAGAGCGTCTACCTCGCCGACCGTGTGCTGGTGCTGTCGAAGTCGCCCGCCTCGATCGTTGCGGACCTGTCGATCGACCTGCCGGCCGAGCGCGATCAGATCACCACGCGGGAGTCCGAACGATTCGTCGCTCTGCGCGGCGAGGTGGCCCGTCTGCTGCAGAGCCCCCGTGCACAGCGCACCGCCGAGGCCGAGCAGGCGGGTGAGGGTTCGGCGGATTCGGCCGGTTCGGCGGATTCGGAGCTGACGACCGCCGACACGTGAACCGTCAGCGGCTCCTGGCGTGCCGGCCCTGGGCCGTGCCCTGTTGCAGGCTCGCCATTCGCCTGCGGATCGCCTCGGGTGAGCGGTCGATCGACGTCGGATCGTCGGCCGCGGGACGTGGGTGGATGTCGTCGCCCGCGCCGGCCGGGGTGCCGGGCGCCGGAACCCCGTTCGCGGCCGCGCCGTTCGCGGATGTGTCGTTCGCGGATGTGTCGTTCGCGGGGAGGCCTTCGGCCGGGCCACGGTCGGCTACGCGGTCGGCGGCTGCACGGTCGGCGCGAGAGGCCTGCTGCGTGCGGCCGTCGGTGGCCCGACCCGGGACCGACCCGTTCCGCTCGCCGCGGTGTTCCTGGCTGTGGTCACCGGTGGGGGTGACTGCCGCGACCTCCGACAACCAGTCCTGCACCTCGGCGTCGGGATCGAACCAGCGCGTGACCAGCCGCTGGTAGGCGGCCATCCGGTCGGTCGGCGCGTCCACGCCGTCCGGGTCGTCGTCCGCGGAGAGGCCCTCGTCCTGGCGCGCAGGGGCCTGCTGCGCGGGTGCGGGTGGCCGAGGGGCCTGCGCGGCGGCACGGCTGTCCGGCTGCTCGGCGCCACCGCGGGAACGCTCGTCGTCGTCCCGCATGGGCCAGGTGGGGCCCGGCCCCCATCCGGAGACGTCGGTCTGCTCGGCCGGGTCCGGTTCGGGCTCCCTGCTGGGGCGCACGCGGGCGGGCTCGGCGACACCCCGAGGTGCGGTCGCGGCCCGGCCGGCATCCGCATCACGGCCCAGCTCGGAGTGGTGCTCGGTCCCGAGCTCGGCCCAGGGCTCGGGTTCCGGCCTCGATTCGGGCCTTGGTTCGGGCCTCGATTCGGGGTCGGCCGGCTCGGCGGGTCGGGCTGGCTCGGGCGGCATCTCGTGCTGGGAGCCGACGACCCGGGGCAGTTCCTCCGTCGTCGGCTCGTCCCGCGGCGGGGCCGCCGAACGCAGCCGCGGCGGGCGTGTGGGCAGCCGGATCTCCTCGGTCTCCCGTTCGTCCGGTGCCGGTTCGCCGGCTCCACGCGCCGCCTCCTGCGCACGCGTGCGACGGCGCGGCAGCGGGGCTTCGGGCTCCCGCGGCCGGACCGGTGTCTCCATGGCGGCCTCCTCGGCCTCGGTCGGGGCGGCAGGCGACGGCTCGGACTCGGGAGCCGGCTCGGCCAGCGGCTCCGGCCGGGCGACCTCCGAGGAGACGTCCGGCTCGAACTCCGGTTCAGGGCGGTGCTCGGCCGGGTCTGCGTCCACGAGACCTGCTTCCGCGATCTCGGCCGGCACCTGCGCGGGTTCGGACGGCTCCGGCTCGCCGGCGGGCGCCAGCGGTTCGGACGGCTCCGGCTCCGAAGGCAGAGCCGTGCGCGCCGGACGAACCGGCTCCGGGCCGAACACGACGGAACGGGCCTGCTGCCGGTCCGGTTCCTCCGCGTCCTCGAGCGCGACCGGCGAATCGCTCGCCAACTCGTCGGCCCTGGTGATCAGTGCGGAGGGCACGACGACGGTCGCCGTCAGTCCGACGAGTTCGGCGGCCGACAACCACACCCGGATGTCGTGCTGACGGGCCAGCCGGGCGACCACGTAGAGCCCCATCCGGCGCGACACCTCGACGTCGACGTCCGGCACCTCGGACAACCGCGCGTTGGCCCTCCGGATCTCCATCTCGGGCATGCCCGCGCCGCGGTCGGTGATGTCGATGCGCCACTCGCCGTCCTGCGTGACGGCGCTGACGACCGACACGGGCGTGTCCGCAGGCGAGTAGTCGGTGGCGTTCTCGAACAGCTCCGAGATGACGTGCACGAGGTCGCCGACGATGTCACCACGGACGCCGATCTGCGGCGTCGCGGCGACGTTGATGCGCTGGTAGTGCTCGACCTCCGACAGCGCGGCACCGATGATCTCCTCGGCGGCGACGGCTCCCGGCAGCGGCCTGCCGACGTCCTGGCCCGCGAGCACGAGCAGGTTCTCGCTGTTGCGCCGCATCCGCGTGGCCAGGTGGTCGAGTTCGAACAGCCCGCCCAGCACGTCGGGGTCCTGCTCGTGTTCCTCCATCCGGTCGAGCACGGTGAGCTGACGCTCGACGAGGTCCTGGCTGCGCCGCGACAGGTTCACGAACATCGAGTTGACGTTCTCGCGCAGCATCGCCTGTTCCCCCGCGAGCCGCACAGCCTGCCCGTGCACCGCGTCGAACGCCCGCGCGACCTGGCCGAATTCCTCCCTGCTGTACACCGGCACCGGTTCGACCGACCGCCGGTGCGCGTCCTCCGGCTTCGGGTCCGGGTCGGTCAGGATGCCCTTGACGGCCTCGGGCAGCCGGTAGTGGGCCACGTCGAGCGCACTGGTGCGCAGGGTCCGCAGCGGCCGCACGAGCGACCGTGCGATGACCACGGCCAACAACCCGGCGAGGATCAGCACGCCCAGGATGACCGCGCCGTCGATCACGGCGTGCGACCGCGTCGACGAGGCCAGCGCGTCGGAGCGCTCGCGAACCTCGTCGCGCAGGGAGTCCTCGACCTCCTTCGCCGCGTCGACGGCCTGCGTGGCCTGCTGATCCCAGGACCGCGGATCCGCGGTCAGATCGCCGTCGAGCACCGCACCCGCCGTCGGGTTCGTCTCCTCGACCCGCGGGGCGAGGGTGTCCTCGAGCAGGCGCCGCTGGGCCGACGTCGCGAACTTGGCGTAGTCGCGGCGGGCGTCGTCGACCTGCACCTCGGCTCCGGCCAGAGCCCTTCCACGCTGCTCGTCGTGGGCACCCGCCGCGAGGGCCTCGGCCACCAGCGCCCTGCGGATCGACAGGGCGTCCTTGACGCGTGCGACCGCGCCCGCGGCCAGGTAGGTGCGCGCGAGCTGGCGGTCGGCGGTGTCGATGGCGGCCTGGTCGCCGATGTCGAGCAGGCCGGCGATCAGCTCGTTGTAGGCCGTCAGGACCTGACCCGGCGGCTGCTGGGAGTGCTCGCCCGCGTACCGGGCGTCGGTCAGCCCTTCGAGTCTGCGTTCCCACTGCTCGAACGACCCGATCGCCTGCGCGGGCAGCTCGGGCCGCGCCGCGGTGAAGGCCTTGTCGAACTCGCCCCGCGCGTCGTCGACGACCTGGCGCTGCTGCATCACGTCACCGGCAGGGCCCTGCCTGCCGCCCGCGACGTAGCGCACCGTGAGATCGCGCTCCCGCTGGAGTTCGTGCACGAGGGCGGCGACCGTGTCGTCGACCCGCACCCGCTCGGTGGCCTGCGCGTACTCGTGCGCGCTCGACAGATTGCCCTCGACCCGCAGCCCCGCGAACACCAGCATCGCCACGACGGGCACGAGCAGCGCGACGAGCAGGCGGGTTCTCAGCCGCCAGTTGCGCAGTCGCCAACGCCCTCCCGAGCGCTCGATGTCCGCCGCCTCATCCCTGGGGGCCTGGCTGCGACGGGGCAACTGACTTCCTTCATGTCAACGCGAGAGACACTCGGATGGTAGCCACGACCGGGGGACCAAGATCCACACCGTCCGGTGGCGCGTATTACGCCGGGCGATGGTATTGCGTCGCCGGGTCAAGCTCCAGTATGAGCGCCAGCCTCTCACCGGACGGCCCAACCTGTCGGACGAGGAACGTATAAAGGGAGGCGTGAGTGATGGCCCCCTGATCGTCCAGTCGGACAAGACCGTGCTGCTCGAGGTCGACCACGACCAGGCAGAGGATGCGCGGATCGCGATCGCACCGTTCGCGGAACTGGAACGCGCACCCGAGCACGTGCACACCTACCGCGTGACGCCGCTGGCGCTGTGGAACGCACGCGCCGCTGGGCACGACGCCGAGCAGGTGGTGGACGCACTCACCACCTACTCGCGCTTCCCCGTGCCGCAGCCGCTGCTGATCGACATCGTCGACACGATGGGCCGCTTCGGCAGGTTGCAGATCCACAACCACCCGGCACACGGCCTGGTGATGACGACCACCGACCGCGCCGTGCTCGCCGAGGTGCAGCGCAACAAGAAGATCAAGCCGATGCTCGGGGTCGCGGTCGACGAGGACACCGTGGCGGTGCACCCTTCCGAGCGCGGCAGGCTCAAGCAGGCACTGCTGAAGGTCGGCTGGCCCGCCGAGGACCTGGCCGGTTACGTCGACGGCGAGGCCCACCCCATCGCCCTCGACGAGGACGGCTGGTCGCTGCGCGAGTACCAGCGGCAGGCGGCCGACTCGTTCTGGGCGGGCGGCTCGGGTGTCGTCGTGCTGCCGTGCGGTGCGGGCAAGACGCTGGTCGGCGCGGCCGCGATGGCACAGGCGCAGGCCACGACGCTGATCCTGGTCACCAACACCGTGGCGGGCAGGCAGTGGAAGCGCGAGCTCGTCGCACGCACCTCGCTGACCGAGGACGAGATCGGCGAGTACTCCGGCGAGAAGAAGGAGATCCGGCCGGTCACCATCGCGACCTACCAGGTCATCACCCGTAAGTCGAAGGGCGAGTACAAGCACCTCGAGCTGTTCGACTCGCGCGACTGGGGCCTGGTGATCTACGACGAGGTGCACCTGCTGCCCGCGCCGGTGTTCCGCATGACCGCCGACCTGCAGTCGCGGCGCAGGCTCGGCCTCACCGCGACCCTCGTGCGCGAGGACGGCCGTGAGGGTGACGTGTTCTCCCTGATCGGACCCAAGCGCTTCGACGTGCCGTGGCGCGACATCGAGGCGCAGGGCTGGATCGCTCCGGCCGACTGCATCGAGGTGCGCGTGACGCTGACCGAGGGCGAACGGCTCGCCTACGCCACCGCCGACTCCGAGGAGCGCTACCGCCTGGCGGCGACCGCGCACACGAAGACCTCGGTGATCCGCAACATCGTCGACTCGCACCAGGACCAGCCGACCCTCGTGATCGGCGCCTACCTCGACCAGCTGGAGGAGCTGGGGGCGGCAATCGACGCACCGGTGATCCAGGGTTCGACGAAGAACGCCGAACGCGAGGCCCTGTTCGATCGGTTCCGCAAGGGCGAGATCACCAAGCTGGTGGTCTCGAAGGTCGCGAACTTCTCGATCGATCTCCCCGAGGCGTCGGTGGCGATCCAGGTGTCGGGCACGTTCGGTTCGCGGCAGGAGGAGGCCCAGCGGCTCGGCAGGCTGCTGCGACCCAAGGAGGACGGCCGCCAGGCGCACTTCTACTCGGTCGTCTCCCGCGACACCGTCGACACCGACTACGCCGCCCACCGGCAGCGCTTCCTCGCCGAGCAGGGCTACGCCTACCGCATCATCGACGCCGACGACCTGCTCCGTCCCCTGTAAGTACCGCCACGGCGGCCTTGGCGGCACTGGCCACCCTGGCGGCACTTAACTCGACCATCCGTTCGAGTGAAGTGCAAACCGGTGGCGCCGGAGCCGACCCGGAACTGTCGGTGGGTCGAACTAGCGTTCGATGCATGAACACGCCGACGACCACCACCCCGCTCACCCTCCCGCCCGGCCGTATGCACCACGGGTTGTGGGTGTCCGAGGATCCGATCACCGACCCCGCGCTGTACCTGGGCTGTGTCGCGGCCTTCCCGCGCACCGGCCGTTGGCCCGTGCTGATCCCGCACGATCCGCGCTTCGAGGCGTCCGGCCAGGACTGGATCGACGACCGCCCGTGGAGTGCCCCCACCGACGACCTCATCGGCGCTTGCGAGCCCGCCGACATCCTCGCGTCGTGGTGGCGCGGGCCGTGCTGCGACGGCACGTGTCTCGAACCCGTCGGCGCGGCGTTCCCCGGGCTGGCCAGGAGGTCCCCGTTGCGGTCCGATCCGCTCGCCGAAGCCGGCAACACCGGATCGCGGCTGGTGGCAGGCGGCCGCTACCGCCTCGGCATCACCGAGGTCGACCGCCCCGCCGACGTCCCGGCCGCGCTGGGGTGGCAGGGCATGCTCCGCACGACCGAACACGCCGACCTGCTGTCCACGGTGCTGCGCAGCTGGGAGGACCGGTTCGGAGCCGTGCTGCTCGCCGTCGGTTACGACGCGCTGCACCTGTCGGTGGCCGCGCCACCCAAGACCCGCCACCGCGCCGAACTGCTCGCCGCCGAGCACCGGGCGTTCTGCCTCGACCAGTTCAGCGCCCAGCCGGGGACGCTGGGTGACGTCGGCGCCGGGCTCGTCGGGGCGCGGCTGTGGTCGTTCTGGTGGGAGTGATGCCAGCCTGGAGGTATGGGCGCCGGCAGAACGAAGGGCGACATCCGCATCGGCACGTCGGGGTGGGTCTACCCGCCCTGGCGCGGCACCTTCTATCCCAAGGGTCTGCCGCAGCGCCGCGAACTGGAGTACCTCTCACGCAGGCTGAACACCGTCGAGATCAACGGCTCGTTCTACTCCCTGCAGCGGCCGGAGCGGTACCGGTCCTGGTTCGAGCAGGTGCCCGACGACTTCGTGTTCTCTGTGAAGGGCGGCCGGTTCATCACGCACATGAAGCGGCTGCGCGACGTCACCGAAGGGCTGGCCAACTTCTTCGCCTCCGGCGTGCTCGCCCTGGAGCACAAGCTCGGCCCGGTGCTGTGGCAGCTGCCCGCGCGGACGGCGTTCGACGCCGAGTTGCTGAGCGGGTTCTTCGGCGAACTGCCCCGCAGCACCGGCGCGGCGGCCGAACTGGCCCGCGATCACAACACGGTTCGATTCGCCCCGCACACGTCGGTGGAACGCGACCGGCGCGTGCGGCATGCGCTGGAGGTACGCCACCCGAGCTTCGCCACCGCCGAGGCGGTCGACCTGCTCCGCGAGCACGACATCGGCCTCGTCGTCACCGACTCCGCGGGCGAATGGCCCCGCCTGGAGGACGTCACGGCCGACTTCGTCTACGTACGACTGCACGGCGCGGAGGAGCTCTACGCCAGCGGCTATCCCGACTCCGAACTCGCCGAGTGGGCGGACAAAGTGCTGGCGTGGCGGTCGGGACGGTCGCCACGCTCGGATCACACGGTGGCACCCGCGGCGCGCAGGCGGAGCCGCGACGTGTTCGTCTACTTCGACAACGATCGCAAAGCGAAGGCGCCCGGCGACGCGATCACGCTCGCCCGCAACGCGGGTGCCGCGATCACACCACCGGACGCCGGTGTCTGATCCCTGCCCGGTCAGGCGTGCGCGGCCTGACCGTGTTCGGCTTGCTCGGCCAGCTCCTCGACCATCTTCCTGCAGAAGGCGGGCAGGTCGTCCGGATTACGGCTGGTCACCAGTCCGTTGTCGACGACGACCTCGTCGTCGACCCAGTCCGCGCCCGCATTGCGCAGGTCGGTCTGCAGACTCGGGTACGACGTCATGCGCTTGCCCCGCACCACGTCGGCCTCGATCAGCGTCCACGGTGCGTGGCAGATCGCCGCGACGGGCTTGTTCGCCCTGAAGAACTGCGCCACGAAGTCGACCGAAGCCCGATCGGTGCGCAGCAGGTCCGGGTTGGCCACACCGCCGGGAAGCACCAGGCCGACGTAGTCGTCCACCGAGGCCTCCGAAACCGGTTTGTCGACCCGGAAGACGTCGGCCTTGTCCAGGTGGTTGAACGCCTGTACGTCGCCGTGCTCGAAGGAGATGAGCTCGGGCAGGCCCTCGGCGTCCTGCACCGCCTTCCACGGCTGCGTCAACTCGACCTGCTCAGCACCCTCGGGTGCGACCAGGAAGGCGACTCGACGACCACTCAGGCTGCCGGTCACGTTCATCACTCCTCTCCAGTCGGTTCCTCTCGCGCATACCCCACGCCGACCCGTGCCGAAACTCGTGGTCGACGTGACGACAATGACTCTCGTGACGTCCTTCGACAACGCCGCGGCCGGGAGCGGCCGGCCCGCGCTCCACCGGCCGATCGTGTTCGCGCTGCCCCTGCACAACCGCTTCCGTGGGATCACGGTGCGGGAGGGTGTGCTGCTGCGCGGCCCTGCCGGTTGGGGCGAGTTCAGCCCGTTCCGCGACTACGGCGACGCCGACGCGGTGCCGTGGCTGGCATCCGCGCGGGAGGCCGTCACCGAGGGTTGGCCGGAGCCGGTACGCGACACGGTCGAGGTCAACACGACCGTGCCCGTCGTGTCGCCGGAACGGGCCCACGAGCTGGTGGCCGCATCCGGCTGCCGCACGGCGAAGGTGAAGGTGGCCGATCCGCGGTCCTCGACGACCGAGGACTGCCGCCGCGTCGAGGCGGTCCGGGACGCGCTGGGGCCCGGCGGTGCGATCCGCGTCGACGCAAACGCCGCCTGGGACGTCGACGAAGCCGTCACCGCACTGCGCGAGCTGGACCGTGCCGCCCACGGCCTCGAGTACGCCGAGCAGCCGTGCCCTTCCGTGGAGGACCTGGCCGCGGTCCGCCGCCGGGTCGACGTGCGCATCGCCGCCGACGAATCGATCCGCAGGGCGGACGACCCGCTGCGGGTCGCCGTGGCGGGAGCCGCGGACGTCGCCGTGCTCAAGGCCGCCCCACTGGGTGGGGTGCGACGCGCCCTTCAGGTCGCGGAGGCGTGCGGGCTGCCGTGCGTGGTGTCGTCGGCGGTGGACAGCAGCGTCGGCCTCGCGGCCGGACTGGCTCTCGCCGGCGCGCTCCCTTCCCTCGACTTCGCCTGCGGCCTGGGCACGGCGAGCCTGCTCACCGGTGACGTCACGAGCAATCCACTGTCCCCTGTGGACGGACGACTGCCCGTGCCCCGCACCGCCCCCGAGCCGGACCTGGTCGACCAGCACGCCGCGGACACCGACACGGCTCAGTGGTGGAGTGAACGGCTCCGCCGGGTGGGTGCACTCGCCGACGGTTCGGCCTGACCGGCAGGCGCGCCGGCGCCGCCCCGTGGGAGACCCGAGCGGAGGTGGCTACGCCGCGTCGTCATGCCGACCCTCACACCTGGCGGTCACACCGCGGCTTCGTCGGCGTGCGGGTTCGGGCCGCTGTCGCGGACCGGCAGGGTCGCGAACGCCGCCGGCGGATCGCGCCACGGATCCTCGGGCGTACCCGCCTGCGCCGCTTGGATCGCCTTCCACACGCGCTGGGGGGTGAGCGGCATGTCGATGTGCCGCACCCCGAGGTGTTTGACCGCATCGACCACGGCGTTCTGCACAGCGGGGGTCGCACCGATCGTGGCGGACTCGCCGATCCCCTTCGCGCCCAGCGGGTTGAGCGGCGACTCGGTCTCGGTGTTCGACACCTCGAGCATCGGCACCTCCATGGCCGACGGCACCAGGTAGTCGGCGAGCGTGCCGGTCGACGGGTTGCCGTCCTCGTCGTAGGTGAAGTGTTCCCACAACGCCTGCGAGATGCCCTGGACGGCACCGCCGTGCTGCTGCCCCCGCACCAGGAGCGGGTTGAGCACTCGGCCGCAGTCGTCCACGGCGACGTGGCGGACCGGGCGGACGAACCCCGTCTCGGTGTCGATCTCGACGACCGAGACGTGCGCGCCGAACGGGAACGTCGCGCCGCCCGGCGTGAAGTCGGTGTCGGCGGCGAGGGACGTGCCCTGTTCCTCGGCATACCCGGCGAGTTCGGACCAGCTCAGCCTGGCACCCGGCACGCCGAGCACCCCCAGGCCGCCCTCTCCGTCGACCTCGATGTCCTCCACGGCGGCCTCGAGTTTGCTCGCGGCGAGCTCCTTGGCCTTGGCGACCAGGAGTTCACTCGCCTCACGCACGGCGCTGCCCCCGATCTGCAACGACCGCGACCCGCCCGTGCCCCCGCCGCGCGGCACCTGCGCGGTGTCGGACTGCACGAAGTCGATCTGCTCGACCGGAATGCCCAGGGCGTCGGAGGCGAGCATGGCGAAGGACGTCGGATGGCCCTGGCCGTGTCCGGACGTGCCCACCTTGACCGTCGCCCGGCCGTCGGCGCTCATCTCGACGGCGGCGAACTCGCCGCCACCGCCACCACCGGTGATCTCGACGTAGGTGCTGACTCCGATGCCCAGCAACACGGTCTCGCCCGCGTCGATCCGCCGCTGCTGCTCCTTGCGCAGCTCGTCGTAGTCGGCGACGCGCAGCGCCTCGCGCAACGGCAGGTCGTAGTCACCGGAGTCGTACGTCGCGCCGACGAGCGTCGTGTACGGGAACTGGTCGGGCTGCAGGAAGTTCTTCCGCCGCAGTTCGACCGGGTCCATACCCAGTTCGGCGGCACCGACGTCGATGATCCGCTCCACCATGGCGGCCGCCTCCGGCCTGCCCGCGCCGCGGAACGCACCGGTCGGCGTCGTGTTGGTCAGCGCCGCGATGGAACCGAAGCTGATCTTCGGGATGCGGTACACGCCCTGCGACATCAGACGCGTGGGGCCGAGAGCGAACCCGCCACCGAATCCCGCGTAGGCGCCGCAGTCGCCGACCACGTTGCAGTGCAGCCCGGTGATGGTGCCGTCAGATTTCAGCCCCAGCTCGGCGTACTGCACCTGGGCACGGCTCTGCGGCATGGCCTGCAGGTTCTCGGAACGCGTCTCCACCCACTTCACGGGCCTGCCCAGGCGTTGCACCGCCGCGATCACCACCTGGTGTTCGGCGATCATGCCGATCTTGCCGCCGAACGCACCGCCGACGTGCGGCGTCACCAGGTGGATCCGGTCCGGGTCCACGCCGAGCTGCTTCGCCGCGGTCTGCCACGCGACGTGCGGCATCTGCGTCGAGACATGGATCGTCAGGTCGTAGTCGCCACCGCGATAGCCACCACCGGGTTCGACCGCGATGGCGTTGCCCTCCATGGGTACGACCGCGACGCGCTGGTTCTCGATCCGCGCGCGGGCGACGACATCGGCGTCGGCGAGGATCTCCGCACCGACCTCGTCGCGCTCGCCCGCGGCGATGTTCGAGCCGAGCTCGGGGAACTGGAGGGGCGCGTCGTCGGCGAGCGCGTCCTCGGGGTCGGCGACCACGGGCAGCGGTTCGTAGTCGACGTCGACGAGTTCCACGGCGTCCGCCGCGGCGGTGCGGGTCTCGGCGACGACGGCGGCCACCACATCGCCGACGAACCGGACGCGATCGGTCGCCAGCGGCGTCCGCACACAGTCCCGGTTCACCACCATGAACTGGCGTGCGGGCGGAAGATCGAGGTCGGCAGCGGTGTAGACGGCCAGGACACCGTCGGCTTGTTCGGCCTCGGACGTGTCGATGCCCGTGATCTCGGCGTGGGCGAACGGCGAGCGCACGAAGGCCACGTGCGCGGCGCCGGGGATCGGCAGGTTGTCGACGTACGTGGCTTCACCGCGTAGCAGCTCGGGGTCCTCGACCCGCCGCACCTCGGTTCCAAGAACAGATCCAGGCATGTGATCGACACTAACCCCGTGACGTTGATCATGCCTAGGGATGACGGAGCGCCACCGGCGGCGCTCCCCCGAACAGCCGAGGCCACGCCGTTCCCTGCGCGCCGTTCCCTGCGCGCCGCGCGCCCGCACCGGACACCAAGGAACGGCGCCACGGATTCGGCCCTCCAACGGGGACGCCCGGAAAGCGCAACACGGGGTCCGCAGGACGCAACACGCGCCCCCGAAAGCGCAACACGGCTCCCTCAGGACGCAACACGGGGTCCCGAAGGCGCAACACGGCTCCCTCAGGACGCAACACGGGCCCGTGAAAGCGCAACACGGACCCCGCAAGGCGCAACACGCGGGTCGGGGTGGATACACGTGAGCCCCGGGCACTGGGTGCCCGGGGCTCACGTGTGGTTCAGGCCTGAATCACATCATGCCTTCCATGCCGCCCATGCCGCCCGTGGGGTCAGCACCGGCGCCACCGTTCTTCTCCGGCTTGTCCGCGACCACGGCCTCCGTGGTCAGGAACAGGCCGGCGATCGAAGCGGCGTTCTGCAGCGCGGAACGCGTCACCTTGGCCGGGTCGAGCACGCCGGCGCTGATGAGGTCCTCGTACTCGCCCGTGGCGGCGTTGAGGCCCTGGCCCTGCGGCAGGCCCTTGACCTTCTCCACCACGACGCCGCCCTCGAGACCGCTGTTGACGGCGATCTGCTTGAGCGGGCCCTCGACGGCGACCTTCACGATGTTCGCACCGGTCGCCTCGTCGCCCGAGAGCTTGAGACCGTCGAACGCAGCCTTGGACGCCTGGAGCAGAGCGACGCCACCACCGGCGACGATGCCCTCCTCGACGGCGGCCTTGGCGTTGCGCACCGCGTCCTCGATGCGGTGCTTGCGCTCCTTGAGCTCGACCTCCGTGGCGGCACCGGCCTTGATGACGGCAACGCCGCCGGCCAGCTTCGCCAGGCGCTCCTGCAGCTTCTCGCGGTCGTAGTCGGAGTCGCTGTTCTCGATCTCGGCGCGGATCTGGTTGACGCGACCCTGGATCTGGTCGGCGTCGCCCGCACCCTCGACGATCGTGGTCTCGTCCTTGGTGACGACGACCTTGCGCGCCTGGCCGAGCAGGGAGATGTCGGCGTTCTCGAGCTTGAGGCCGACGTCCTCGCTGATGACCTGACCACCGGTGAGGATGGCCATGTCCTGCAGCATCGCCTTGCGGCGGTCACCGAAGCCGGGCGCCTTGACGGCGACGGACTTGAAGGTGCCGCGGATCTTGTTGACGACGAGCGTGGCCAGGGCCTCGCCCTCGACGTCCTCGGCGATGATCAGCAGCGGCTTGTTGGTCTGCATGACCTTCTCGAGCAGCTGCAGCATGTCCTTGATGTTCGAGATCTTCGATCCGAACAGCAGGATGTACGGGTCCTCGAGCACGGCCTCCTGACGGTCGGCGTCAGTGACCATGTAGCCCGAGATGTAGCCCTTGTCGAAGCGCATACCCTCGGTGAGCTCGAGCTCGAGGCCGAAGGTGTTCGACTCCTCGACGGTGACGACGCCTTCCTTGCCGACCTTGTCGAGCGCCTCGGCGATCAGCTCACCGATGGTGCGGTCCGCGGCCGAGATCGAGGCCGTGGCAGCGATCTGCTCCTTGGTCTCGACCTCCTGAGCAGCCTTGTGCAGCTGCTCGGTGACGGCCTCGACGGCCTGCTCGATGCCCCGCTTGAGGGCGATCGGGTCGGCACCGGCGGCGACGTTGCGCAGGCCTTCCTTCACGAGGGCCTGGGCGAGCACGGTGGCGGTCGTGGTGCCGTCACCCGCGACGTCGTCGGTCTTCTTCGCGACTTCCTTGACGAGTTCGGCCCCGATCTTCTCCCACGGGTCCTCGAGCTCGATCTCCTTCGCGATCGAGACACCGTCGTTGGTGATCGTCGGCGCGCCCCACTTCTTTTCGAGCACGACGTTGCGGCCACGCGGGCCGAGAGTCACCTTGACGGCCTCGGCGAGGGTGTTGAGTCCGCGCTCGAGTCCGCGGCGGGCGTCCTCGTCGAACGCAATCAGTTTGGCCATTGGGGTGTGGTCCTCCGGTAATCGGACACGTCACAGGCCAGGCTCGGTGCCCGCGACGGACGACCAGCCCGGGATCTCCCGAACCTGGCCTCACCGTCCCGACCTTCAGGCGCCGGTCGGCGACCGGCTGCCTAGCACTCGACGGTGTCGAGTGCCAATCTCGTGTTTAGCACTCTCCGGGGGAGAGTGCAAGAAAGGGGGTCGGCAAACGGATTGACACGGGCGTACCAGAACGGCTTCGATCGGCGACCATGGAACGCTATCTCGTCACCGGCAGCGCGGGACATCTCGGCGAGGCGCTCGTGCGTACGCTGCGCGAACACGGCGACGACGTGGTCGGACTCGACGTCCTCGACTCCCCATTCACCACCGTCACCGGGTCGGTCACCGACCGGGACACCGTGCGCAGCGCCCTCGACGGGGTGACGCGCGTGCTGCACACGGCGACCCTGCACAAGCCGCACGTCGGCACGCACGCGCGGCAGGAGTTCGTGGACGTCAACGTCTCCGGGACCCTGACCGTGCTCGAGGAGGCGGCGGCCGCCGGCGTGCGCGGCGTGGTGTTCACCAGCAGCACGAGCGCGTTCGGCCGGGCGCTGACACCCGCACCCGGCGAACCGGCCGCCTGGATCACCGAGGACGTGCGCCCTGTGGTCCGCAACGTCTACGGGGCAACCAAGATCGCCGCCGAGGACCTGTGCGAGCTGTTGGCCCGCGATCTGGACCCGCCGGTGGTCGTGCTGCGGACGTCGCGATTCTTCCCCGAGGCCGACGACCGCGACGACGTCCGCGCTGCCTTCGACGACACGAACCTCAAGGTCAGCGAGTTCGCCTACCGCAGGGTGGACCTGGAGGACGTCGTGGAGGCGCACCTGCTCGCCGCGCATCGCGCACCCGCCCTCGGCTTCGACCGGTTCATCATCAGCGCCACCACGCCGTTCAGCCGCGACGACGCCGCCGAGCTCGCCACGGACGCGCCCGCCGTCCTCGACCGCGTGCTGCCCGACGTGGCCGAGGAGTACCGGCGGCGAGGCTGGCGGATGCTGCCCACCCTCGACCGCGTCTACTCCAACGAGCGTGCCCGTTCGGTGCTGGGCTGGCGACCGGCCTACGACATCCGCGCGGCGCTCGAACTGGCCCGCACCACCGGCGCGGTGCGCAGCCCACTGGCCCGGGTCGTCGGCGCGAAGGGCTACCACTCGGAACCGACGGGCGTCTACACGACGTGACCGGTGGCCCGATCACTGTCTCCCGATCAGTTGTCGCCGGGTTCGATCGGGATCTCGGTGGGCGGCGGGTTGTTGTTGCCCTCGGACTCGCCGGGATCGGCCGACTGGGAACCGCCGGGGCCGACGGGGATGTGCGGAACGGTGCTCGACGTGCCGCCCTCGTTGCCTCCGCCGCCCTCGCTCTCGTCCTCACCGCCGGTGAACACGAAGATCGCCGTGACGGCCGCGGCGACGACCACGACCGCCGCCACGACGGCCCAGATCCACCGCTTGCCGCCCTTTCCTCCCTCGGGGCCCGACGGTCCGCCGGGGAAGCCGCCCGGCTGCGGTCCACCCGGCGGGGGTCCACCCGGCTGCATACCGGGCTGGGCCATTCCGGGAGGCGTGCCGAACCCGGGCCCTGCGCCCTGCGGCGGCGTGCCGAGCCCGGGTGGAGGTGTCGGGGGCGCGGGGGTGCCCGGCGGTGGTGTGCCGTACGGCGGCTGCCCCGGCTGACCGCCGTGGCCGGGCGGCGGGCCGCCGTGGCCGTACGGGCCCTGCCACCCCGGCTGCTGGGGATTCGGTTGCTGAGGGTGCACTGGCCCTGCCTCTCCCTGTCGCGCGACGGCCGCCCGGACCGCCGCCTGGTCCATGCCGGTGGGTGGCGTCGCCGCCTGTCCCGCGTCCACCCGGTCGGCGGCGGCGATCACCGCCTCGGCGCTCGCCTCACCGTTCGTGCCCGCCTTGCCGTTGGTACCCGCCGACGCACCGAGGGCCTCCTTGGCTGCGCCGACGAGGTCGACACACGTGGCATACCGTTCTTCCGGCCGCTTGGCCATACCCTTGCGCACGACGGTGTCGATCCCGTCGGGCAGGCGCGGCACGACGCCGGACAGCGCGGGTGGCTCGCGGTTCAGGTGACCTGCGATCACCGTCTGGACATCGCCCGTGAACGGCGGCCTGCCCGCGAGGCACGAATAGAGCATGCAGGCGAGGGCGTACTGATCGGTGCGCCCGTCGAGGGGCTCTCCGCGAAGGTGTTCGGGCGCCGCGTACGTCGGCGAACCGAGGAAGTCGCCCTTCCTCGACGCCTTGGTCGCGGCGTCCCGCTCGGTGAGACCGAAGTCGGCCAGGTAGACGTGTTCGACGTGGTCGCGCGCGCGATGCCGGTTCGAGACGAGCACGTTGGCCGGTTTGACGTCGAGGTGCACGAGCCCGTCCCGGTGGAGCGTGTCGAGGGCGTCGGCGACCTGGTCGAGCAGGTTCGTGACGCGGTCGGGATCCATCGGCGCGCCCGCGCTGATTCCCGCGAGGTCGGCACCCTCGACGTAGCGCATGGCGATGTAGAGCAGACCGTCGAGTTCGCCGAAGTCGTACAGCGGCACGATGTTGGCGTGGTCGACCGCCGAGGTGTTGCGAGCCTCCTCGACGAACCGCGTGCGGAACTCGTCATCGGCGCCGAGGTGCTGGCCGATGACCTTGAGGGCGACCTTGCGGCCGAGACGCACGTCGGTGGCCTCGTAGAGCACGCTCATGCCGCCGCGGCCGAGCACCCCGTCGATGCGGTAGTTGCCCAGCTGTCGACCGGTGAGGTCCCCCGACACATCGCCTGACACAGCGCGAAGCCTAGCGGCCGGACCGCAGGTGGAACGTGAAGTGTCCGACCGTCCGCCGACATGTGCGACGAACGAGCGAATGCGCCGGGGAACTCGCCGGGGAGACGGAACGGGCCCGCTGACGGGCCCTTCCGCGTTACGAGACCTTCTTGACGTCGGCGGCCTGACTCCGGCCGTCGCGCCCCGCCGTGATCTCGAACTCCACTCGATCACCCTCGTCGAGGGTGCGGAATCCTTCTGCCTGAATTGCGGAGTAATGCACGAAAACGTCGGGCCCCTCGGGGGACTCGATGAAGCCGTAGCCCTTTTCCGCGTTGAACCACTTGACCGTGCCGACTGCCACGGCGTCCTCCTTGTACCAAACCGAAAAACGCTTCAGGCCCAGCCTGTCCGCGCTCCAAGCGTCGATCACGCTACCGGAATCACACGGCTCGGCAATGGTCAATTTGCGGTAACGGGAACCGCGCGGTGCTCCGTTCCCGCATGTGCTCTGCGTAGCTTCGGCCGAATGCACTTCACCCACACAGCCCACGACGTTCGCTACAAGGAATCAACCAGATACGTGATCAACCGGAAAACCGGAAACACTCACCGCCTGGCCTGGAGCAGAACGGTGCCCGGTCCGGCGAAATCGAGTGCCAGTCCTTCACCGGTGCGCACGGACTGTGGCGCCGCCGGATCGAGCGCCCGCAGCCGAACCTGGATCGTGTCCGGATAGGCGACCAGGAAATCGGGACGCACGGTGATCATCTCGCCCGCGTCGAGGTTCAGCAGATCCACCGGACCGCGGGCACTCAGCACGAGCGAACCGGTGCCGCTGTAGTGCTCCAGGAACCCCGCCGTGCCACCGAACAACGACTGCAACGCGGGCCACTGCTCGTCCCTGCGGATCGACGCGGGCCTGGCCAGCACCCGCGACGCCGGCACCTTGGACACGCACCAGCCGCTGCGCCCGTCGAATCCGAGCGGATAGACGTCACCCGGGGTGTCCGGGGCCAGGTCGACCCAGCCACCTCCCGCGGGTGCGGTGAGCACGGGATGCTCGCCGCGCGGGCCCCGGGAGACCGAGATCCCGAATGCGCTCGCCATGACCGCCTCGTCGGGAGCCTGCACGGACTCGCCCTCGGCGAGCACGATCCGTGCGACGCCAAAGGTGGGCGTGTGCCGGGTGTGGACCTCCATCGCGCGTTCCCCGCCCTACCGGCTCGGCACCTGCTGGGCGACCCACGCCGCCAGCGCCGACGGATTGCGGGTCTGGGTCATGACCTGGCCGGGACCGGCGAAGTCGAACACGAATCCCTCTCCGCTCTTGAGGCTCTGGACCATCCCGCCGGAGATGCGGCGCAGTTGCGTCTGGACCGTTTCGGCGTAGGCGACGACGTGACCGGAGTCGATCGTGATCATCTCGCCCGGCTGCAGCGTGACGACCTCCAGCGCCCCGTAGCAGGACACGACGACGGGACCCTGGCCGGTCACGTAGGTCAGAAAGCCGCCCTCGCCGCCGAACAGATTGCTGAACCCACCCCATTTGGTCTGCATCTGCACGCCGTGCGCCGAGGCGATCCAGGAGCCGCGGGTGACGCACCATCCGGTGCGGCCGTCGAGGTTGATCACCTGCAGGTCGCCGGGCAGGTGAGCGGCGACGTCCACCCATCCGCCGTTCTGCGGGGCGGTGTAGGTGCTGATGAACAGCGACTCCCCGCCCAGCATCGCGCGGCCGAGACCCTTCATCACGCCGCCCTGCGTCGAGGCCTGCACCTGTACCCCGTAGCTCGTCGCCGACATGGCGCCTGCTTCCACCTGCACCGGTTCTCCCGGTGCGAGCATGAGGCGCGCGACGGCGAACGACGGCTGATGCCGTAGCTGTACCTGCATGGGCTCTCCCCGTGTCCGTGCCCGCCTGCTTCTCCCCGCGCGGGCGCAGGGCGGGGAGAGTCTGACACAGTGCTCATGGGCGGTGACGCCGTATTCACCGGGACGGTCATGGATGTCAGAAGGGTGGCCGGAGTGATCTCCGTCGACGACTATCGCGCACAGGTGACCGAACTGCTGGGCAGGCGGCCCGCGGTGAGCGTGCCCGTCCAGGACTGCGCAGGGCTGGTGCTGGCCGAGGACGTGACGGCGAGCGTGTCCCTGCCGCCCTTCGACAACTCCGCGATGGACGGCTACGCCGTGCGCTCGGACGAGGTCGCGGGCGCGAGCGAGGACGCCCCGGTGCAGCTGCGCGTCGGTGAGGACATCCCCGCGGGCCGGGTCGACGTTCCGCCGCTGCCGCCCGGCACGGCGCACCGGATCATGACGGGGGCGCCGATGCCGGACGGGGCCGACGCGGTCGTCATGGTCGAGCGCACCGACGGGGGCCGCGACACGGTGCGGGTGTACGCCGAGTCGGCCTCCGGCACGCACGTGCGCCGCGCGGGTGAGGACGTCGCAAGGGGAACGGTCGCGCTGACCGCGGGCACCGTGTGCGGACCGGCGCAGCTGGGCCTCGCCTCGGCGGTCGGCAGGGACACCCTCGCCGTGCACACCCCGCCGCGGGTGCTCGTCGTGTCCACCGGTACCGAACTGGTGCTCCCGCCCGAGCCGCTCGAGCACGGCCAGATCTACGAGTCGAACAGCATCATGCTCGCCGCGGCGCTGCGGTCGCTGGGCTGCACGGTGACGACGGTGCGCAGCGTCGCCGACGACGTCGACAGCTTCCGCGCTGCCATCGAACCGGCACTGCCCGACGTCGACCTCGTCGTGACCTCGGGTGGGGTCAGCGCGGGCGCCTACGAGGTCGTCAAGGACACGCTCACCGGAGCGGGCGTGACGTTCACGAAGGTGGCGATGCAGCCCGGCGGCCCGCAGGGGCACGGCACGTGGGACGGCGTCCCGGTCGTCACGCTGCCCGGCAATCCGGTGAGCGTGCTGGTGTCGTTCGAGGCCTTCCTGCGCCCGGCGATCCTCAGCTCACTCGGCCACGACGACGTCGACCGCACGCGGGTGCGCGCCCGCCTGCTCGAAACGCTCTCCTCCCCCTCCGGCAAGCGGCAGTTCCGCCGGGGGTTCTACAGCCGCACGGACGGCGACGTGACCGGCGTCGTCGGCCCTCGCGGCGGTCCCGGCTCGCACCTGCTGGCGGCGTTCACCCAGGCCAACTGCCTGATCGTGCTCGGGGAGGACGTCACCGAGGCGGCCCAGGGCTCCGAGGTCGACGTCCTGCTCTTCTGATCCGGTCGGCGGGCGCGACGTCCCGGGGCCACCGCGGGCCGATGGTCCGGGCGGGCGACCGGGCCGTTACCCGAGCCGAGTAGCGTGTGCACGTTCGAGGAGCCACCTACGTGAACGGGACAAGACGGCACATGGGTTCCAACTCGCTCGGCCACGCCGCGGCGATCACCAGGGAGACGCTGCCGCCGATGCATCCGGCCGGCAGGCCGTTCGTGCTCGGCGGGATCGCCGCGACGCTCGCGCTCCGTAAGGTCTCCGCACCGCTCGGTGTTCTCGCGGGCCTGGGAACGCTCGCCACGGCCGCGTTCTTCCGCGAGCCGGTGCGGGTGCCACCGGAGCGATCCGACCTCGTGGTCGCCGCCGCCGACGGCACGGTGTCGCTGATCGAGGAGGCCGCCCCTCCCGCGGAGCTCGGCCTTTCCGACGAGCCGCGCACCCGCGTGAGCGTGTTCCTGTCGGTGTTCGACGTGCACGTGCAGCGCATGCCGGTCACGGGGGTCGTCGAACGCGCGGCCTACCGGCCGGGCAAGTTCCTGTCCGCCGACCTCGACAAGGCCAGCGAGGACAACGAGCGCAACTCCCTGCTCGTGCGCACCGACGCAGGCCACGACGTGGTCGTCACACAGATCGCGGGCCTGGTCGCCCGCCGGATCGTGTGCCAGGTCGGCGAGGGTGAGCGCCATCAGGTCGGGCGGACGTACGGGCTCATCCGGTTCGGCTCACGGGTGGACACGTACCTGCCGCACGGCAGCCGCGTGCTGGTGCGCAAGGGTCAGCGCACCATCGGCGGCGAGACCGCCATCGCCGAGACGGCACCGATCGCTGCGAGGGACTGAGAAGCCATGTCCCGCACCACGCCCGGCGTGCGGCTGCTGCCGAACGCCATCACCGTGCTCGCGCTGTGCGCGGGCCTTTCCTCCGTCCAGTTCGCGCTGACCGGCGACTACGTGCTCGCCATCGGCGCGATCGGCATCGCCGCCATCCTCGACAGCCTCGACGGGCGCATCGCGCGGCTGCTCGACGCCTCGTCGAAGATGGGCGCCGAGCTCGACTCGCTGTCCGACGCCATCTCCTTCGGTGTCGCCCCGGCACTGGTGCTGTACGTGTGGATGCCGGGTGACGACCGGTTCGGCTGGGTCGCCACGTTGATCTTCGCCGTGTGCATGGTGCTGCGGCTCGCCCGGTTCAACACGTTGCTCGACGAGGACCAGCCCGCGTTCGCCGGCGAGTTCTTCGTCGGTGTTCCCGCGCCCGCAGGCGGTCTCGTGGCGCTGCTGCCGGTGATGCTCACGCTGCAGTTCGGCGACGGCTGGTGGTCGGCACAGCTCGTCGTCGTGCTGTGGACGGTGGCGACGGCGGCACTGCTGATCAGCCGGATCCCGACGTTGTCGCTCAAGAAGCTGCGCGCCCCGGCCAAGGCGGTCGCCCCGCTGCTGGTCGGAGTGGGCCTGCTGGCAGCCGCGGTGATCCAGTACCCGCTGATCTCCCTCGCCACGGCACTCGTGCTGTACCTGGCGCACATCCCGTACGCGGTGCGCCGCTACCACTGGCTGGCCGCGCATCCGGAGGCGTGGGACGTGCCGGGGCACGAGCGCAGGGCCATCCGCCGCGGTCTGCGCGGCCAGCGCAGGCTCGGACTCCGCAAGCCGCGGCTGCGCCGGGTCGCGGGTGTCGCACGGCGGGCGGTGCAGCGCTCGGACAACGCGCCCGCCTCCTCGCACGTATCCCGCGTCTACCCGCCCGCCGATCCGGCGCGGACCTCGTCGCGCAAGCGGGGCTGGCGCCGCATCGGCCTGCGCCAGCGCGAACGCTGACGCAGGGCAGGTGACCGTGTCCGGCTCCTTCGCCACGCCCGGTCGCCACTGCCCATAGAGTGGCGACCGTGACGTCCTCCGCACAGCTCACGCTCACCGTCCGGCACACCCCGTCCGCGCTCGATTCGCGGCGCGGCGTAGTCCGTCTGCACCCCGAGGTGTTCGACGCACTCGGCCTGCGCGGCTGGGACGCCGTGCGGCTCACGGGTGCGCGCGTCAGCGCCGCGCTGGCCGCCCCTTCGACCGACGGTGGGGCACCGGGCGTTCTGCTGGCCGACGAGCTGACGTTGTCGAACCTCGGGGTCACCGAGGGCGCGGACGTGGTGGTGGCGCCGTGCGAGGCGCCCGTGGCGCGAACGGTGACCGTGTCGGGATCCCGCCTCGCCACGATGTCGCTCACCGCCCAGACCCTGCGGCAGGCGCTCGCGGGCAAGGTGCTGACGGTCGGCGACGCCGTGTCGCTGCTGCCGCAGGACCTCGCCCCGCCGCCCGGCGCCGACGTGGCCGCCGTGCGCGGCACGCTCTCGCGCGCGATCGGTGCGACCTGGACCACCGAACTGCTGACGGTCACGGCCACCGAACCCACCGACGCTCCGGTGGTCGTCGGACCGTCCACCGTGGTGCGCTGGCGCGGCACGGAGTCCACCGAGCCGGGTGCGGCAGCCGAAGCCGGCGAGGCGGCGGGCGCCGCTCCCGTGGACGCAGGCGCCGGCCACGCCGTCACGTCGACCGCCCCGGCCACGCGGCAGGCGCAGACGGCCGAACCGGACGTCGCCGAGATCACCGTCTCCGAACCGGCCGACGCGGCCGACGTCCCGCCGGTGTCCGAGCTCGCCGGACACGGCGCGGCGGCGCGCACGCTGTCGGAGTGGTTCGACCTCGCGTTCCACCGTCCCGAGCTGCTGGCGAAGCTGGGCACGTCGGCCCGCCTCGGCGTGCTGCTGGCGGGACCGGAGGGCGTCGGCAAGGCCACGCTCGTGCGCTCGGTGGCCCACGCCGAACAGGTACGCGTCGTGACGCTGGCCGCACCGACGATCGCGGTGCTCGAACCGGACGCCGCGCTGAACCGTCTCGCGCAGGCCGTCGAGGCCGCGACGTCCGGGGACGGGACGGGTGTGCTGCTGCTGACCGACGTCGATGCGCTCCTGCCCGCGCAGAACCAGCCGCCGGTGGCGACGGTGCTGCTCGACCGCCTCCGCACCGCGCTGACCCGGCCCGGGTTCGCGCTCGTGGCCACGACGGCACATCCGGAAGCGGTCGATCCGCGGCTGAACGCGGTCGACCTGCTCGACCGCGAACTGACCCTCGCGCAACCGGATGCGAGTGTCCGAACCGAACTGCTGCGCATCCTGATGCGCGACATCCCGGTGGAATCCGATGTGGACTTCGCCGGGATCGCCGAGCGTACGCCGGGTTGGGTCGCTGCCGATCTGCTCGCCCTGCGCCGCGACGCGGCGGTCCGCGCCGCGCTGCGCCAACGCGACGAGGGTGGGGAGACCGAACCCCGCATCGCCCACCAGGACCTGCTCGACGCACTGACGTCGGTCCGCCCACTCTCGATGTCCGAATCGGACACGCTCGCCACGGGCGGGCTGACGCTCGACGACGTCGGCGGCATGGGCGACATCAAGCAGTCGCTCACCGAGGCGGTGCTGTGGCCGCTGCGCTACCCCGACTCCTTCGCGCGTCTCGGCGTGGCACCGCCGCGGGGTGTGCTCCTGTACGGCCCGCCCGGCAACGGCAAGACGTTCCTCGTGCGTGCGCTCGCAGGTGAGGGCGCGCTGAACGTGTTCGCGGTCAAGGGTGCCGAGCTGATGGACAAGTTCGTCGGCGAGTCCGAACGGGCGGTGCGCGAGCTGTTCCACCGCGCGGCCGAGGCGGCCCCGTCGTTGATCTTCCTCGACGAGGTCGACGCACTCGCCCCTCGGCGCGGCGCGTCGAGCGATTCCGGGGTGTCCGACCGGGTCGTGGCGGCGTTGCTGACCGAACTCGACGGGGTCGAACCGTTGCGGGACGTGGTGGTGCTGGGCGCCACGAACCGGCCCGAGCTGGTCGACCCCGCGTTGCTGCGCCCCGGAAGGCTGGAACGGCAGATCTACGTGCCGCCGCCCACCGAGGAGGCCCGCGCCGACATCCTCCGGTCGGCGGCGAAGAACACCCCGCTGGCCGGTGACGTCGACCTGGACGAACTCGCCCGGTCGTTGGAGCGCTACTCGGCCGCGGACTGTTCGGCGTTGATCCGTGAGGCCGCGCTCACGGCGATGCGGGAGTCGCTGGAGGCCACGGAGGTCACCGCCGCGCATCTGGACAAGGCGAGGCAGGTCGTGAAGCCCTCGTTGGACCCGGCGCAGCTGGCCGAGCTGGAGGCGTACGCGCGAAACCGGTGAGGGCCGCCGGGCCCGGCGTGCGCCCTGCCTGCCGAGCCGGGCCGGTGGCCCGAGCGGCTCAGCGGTCGGCGTAGTCCTTGGTGACGATCACGATGACGCCGGGACTGGAGTCCTCGATGCCGTCGAACCGCTTCTCGACCCGCATGCCGAGCTGGCCCGCGAGCTGACGCGCCGCGGGTTCCTCGGCGGTGCCGGGCCGGAAGTACACGGTGCTCGACGGGATGACGCCCTGCGAGTAGTTGCCCACCTCGACGACGTTCCAGCCCCGGCCGCGCAGGTCGCCCGCGGCGGTGTGTGCCAGACCGGACACGGTGCTGTTGTTGTAGACCCGCACGCCCACCGCGGCGGCGCCGACCTGTTTGTTGCCGCCGTCGGTCGCGCCGCCGGAGCCGTCGCCTGCCTCGGCCGAGTCGCCGGAGCCACCAGAGCCGTCGGAGTCGCCGGAGCCGTTCGAACCGTCGGAACCGTTCGAACCGTCGGAACCGTTGCCGGAGCCCTCGTCAGAACCGTTGCCGGAACCGTTGCCGGACTCGTCGCCCGAGCTGTTGCCGTTGCCGTTCCCGTTGCCGTCGCCGGAACCGTTGCCGGAGGTTGGCGACTGCCCGTCGGTGCCGTCCGGGGAACCGGACTGGCCGCCGTCGGGTTGGTTGTTCTGCGACGTCTGCTGCGCGGCCGGTTCCTCGTCCCCGCCGCCGCTCACCAACGTCACGCCGCCGATGACCGCCGCGATGACGGCGACGGCGAGCAGTCCCAGCCCCGCGGCGCGCATCGGCCTGGACAGACCGTCGAAGATGCTCATGACAGTTCAATCCCCAACCGCCGCGCGGCGCGCACCCGCTGCCGGGAGGCCCTGGCCTTCCGCAGTCGCTTGACCAGCATCGGGTCGGCGCGCATGGCGTCCTGCTTGTCGATCAGCCGGTTCAGAATCTGGTAGTAGCGCGTCGGCGACATCGCGAACAGCTCGCGAATGGCCTGTTCCTTCGCGCCGGCGTACTTCCACCACTGCCGTTCGAACGCCAGGACCTCGCGTTCGCGCTCGGACAGCCCACCGGAGTCGTCGGTGCCCTCCGCCGAAGCGGACGGCTTGTCAGGCTTGCCCTTGCCCGCCATCGACTCCGCGGCGTCCATGTGACTCCTCGCAACGTTCTCGGCGAAATAACACGCGTGTGGTTTCCGCAGGCGCCATTAGATCACGCACGACCACCCCGAGTGGTGGAACCCGGCCCCGGCGCGTCCCGCCGGGTAGACCGGTCGAGTGGCATCGGAACCAGCCCGGCCCGCCGCCCGACCGCCAACCCCCCACGGAGCCGCGACGCGGCGCTGGCCCGCCCGTCACCCGGCCACCACCCCCCAAGGAATCGCTCCGCGATCCTGCTTCAATGGGTCGGTGAGCATTCATCCCATCGTCATCGCCGGTGACCCCGTGTTGCACAACCCCACCCGCGAGGTGACGGAGTACGACGACAAACTCCGCACCCTGGTCGATGACATGTTCGAGACGATGTACGCGGCCGAGGGCGTGGGCCTCGCCGCCAACCAGATCGGCCTGGACCTGCGGCTGTTCGTCTACGACTGCCACGACGACGAGGGCGTCCAGCACAAGGGCGTCGTGGTCAACCCCAAGCTGGAGACCTCCGAGATCCCGGAGACCATGCCCGACCCGGACGACGACTGGGAGGGCTGCCTGTCGGTTCCCGGCGAGGCCTACCCGACCGGGCGCGCCTCGTGGGCGAAGGTCACCGGGTTCGACACCGACGGCAACGCGATCGAGGTCGAGGGCACCGGATACTTCGCCCGCTGCCTGCAGCACGAGACCGACCATCTCGACGGCTACCTCTACCTCGACCGGCTGGTCGGCAGGCACGCGCGCGCCGCGAAGAAGATGATCAAGAAGAACGACTGGACGGTCCCCGGCAACACCTGGACACCGCCGAAACAGCACTGAGCTCCGCCCCGCTCACACGCTTCCACAGCGAACACCGCGCCCCGCAGGTGACTCGATCGCCGCGGGGCGCGGTGTTGCTTGTGGCGCCCGATGATGGCATCGTCGCTGTCGGAACAACTACATCGAACGCGGGAGCTCGCGCCTTGGCGGGCTGAGAGGGCGACTGGGAATCACCCGGTGTCGCCGACCGCACGAACCTGACTGGGTAATGCCAGCGTAGGGAGTGAACGTCGTTGCAGACGCCTGTGTCCGACCAGGTCACCACCGGCCCCATCGAGGGCTCGACGAAGACATACGTGGCCACCGAATCCGGACTTTCCGTTCCGATGCGCAGGATCGCGCTGTCGAACGGGGACCACTTCGACGTGTATGACACCTCCGGGCCGTACACCGATCCGGACGTCGAGATCAATGTCCACAACGGACTGTATCCGCTTCGCCGCGGCTGGTCGTCCGAACATCGCACCCAGCTCGCGTGGGCACGCGACGGTGTCATCACGCGCGAGATGGAGTTCGTCGCGGTCCGGGAAGGCGTGAGCGCCGAGTTCGTCCGGTCCGAAGTGGCCGCAGGACGTGCGGTGATCCCCGTCAACCGCAACCATCCCGAGGCCGAGCCGATGATCATCGGCAAGAACTTCCTCGTGAAGGTCAACGCCAACCTCGGCAACTCGGCCGTCACGTCGTCGGTCGAGGAAGAGGTCGAGAAGATGGTGTGGGCGACCAGGTGGGGCGCCGACACGGTGATGGACCTGTCCACGGGAAAGCGGATTCACGAGACGCGGGAGTGGATCCTGCGCAACTCGCCGGTTCCCATCGGGACGGTGCCGATCTACCAGGCACTCGAGAAGGTCGACGGAGAACCGGAGAAGCTCAGCTGGGAGCTGTACCGGGACACGGTCATCGAGCAGTGTGAGCAGGGCGTCGACTACATGACGGTGCATGCGGGCGTGCTGTTGCGCTACGTCCCGCTGACCGCGCGCCGGGTCACCGGCATCGTGTCCCGCGGTGGTTCGATCATGGCCGCCTGGTGTCTCGCCCACCACCGCGAATCGTTCCTGTACACGCATTTCTCCGAACTCTGCGAGATCCTGCGCTCCTACGACGTCACGTTCTCCCTCGGCGACGGACTCCGGCCGGGTTCGGTGGCCGACGCCAACGACCGCGCGCAGTTCGCCGAACTCGAGACCCTCGGCGAGCTCACCCACATCGCGCGCGAACACGGCGTGCAGGTGATGATCGAAGGCCCGGGGCACGTCCCGATGCACAAGATCAAGGAGAACGTCGAACTCGAGGAACGGCTCTGCGGTGAGGCGCCGTTCTACACGCTCGGTCCACTCACGACGGACATCGCGCCTGCCTACGACCACATCACGTCGGCGATCGGTGCGGCCGAGATCGGCCGGCACGGAACGGCGATGCTGTGCTACGTGACGCCGAAGGAACACCTGGGACTGCCCAACCGGGACGACGTGAAGACGGGCGTGATCACCTACAAGATCGCGGCCCACGCGGCCGATCTCGCCAAGGGGCATCCGCGGGCGCAGGAACGCGACGACGAGCTCTCGAAGGCGCGGTTCGAGTTCCGCTGGATCGACCAGTTCAACCTCTCGCTCGACCCGGACACCGCGCGCGCCTACCACGACGAGACCCTGCCCGCCGAGCCGGCGAAGACCGCGCACTTCTGTTCCATGTGCGGGCCGAAGTTCTGCTCGATGCGGATCACGCAGGACGTTCGCCGCTACGCCGAGGAGCACGGCCTGTCCACTGTGGATGCCATCGAGGCGGGTATGCAGGCCAAGTCCGAGGAGTTCGCCGAACGCGGCAACCAGGTCTACCTCCCGGTGGTCGAATGAGCACCCCACCGCCCACGGCACTGACGATTGCGGGCTCGGACTCCGGCGGTGGCGCCGGAATCCAGGCGGACCTGCGCACGTTCTTCGCCTGCGGGGTGCACGGCATGACCGCGGTGACGGCCGTGACCGTGCAGAACTCGCTCGGCGTCGAGGGATTCGCCGAGGTACACACCGACGTCGTCACGGCACAGATCCGCGCCGTGACCGGCGACATGGGTGCAAGCGCCGCCAAGACCGGCATGCTCGCCACCGCCGAGATCATCACGGCCGTGGCGAAGACGCTCGACGAGGTCCACATCGGACGCGGGACGGAGACGCCGTTCGTCGTGGACCCCGTCGCCGCGTCGATGCACGGCGATCCACTGCTGCGCGAGGAGGCCCTCGAGGCCATCCGCACGGAACTGTTCCCGCGGGCCACTCTCGTGACGCCGAACCTGGACGAGGTACGCCTGCTCACCGGTGTCGAGGTCACCGACGCGGCGAGCAGGCGAGCCGCGGCCGACGCGCTGCTGGCACTGGGCCCGCAATGGGTTCTGGTCAAGGGCGGCCACCTCGGCGACGGACCGCTCTGCGTCGACCTGCTCTCCGACGGAACCGAGTACCTCGACCTCGAAGGCCCGCGGCACGACACCCCGCACACCCACGGCGGCGGCGACACCCTCGCCTCGGCGATCACGGCCTCGCTGGCCCACGGCGCGGACCTGCCCACAGCGGTCCGGGACGGCAAGCGGTTCATCGAGCGTTCGGTGGCCTCGGCCTACCCGCTCGGGCAGGGCATCGGGCCGGTGTCGCCGTTCTGGCGGCTCGTCTGAACCGAGCCGCGGGTGGTCACCAGCGGCAGAGCGCGTGCAACCTGCCGTCCTTGCGCAGGCAGGGCACGTACCTCGCGCTGTGCAGCTCGTCGCGCGCGGTTCCGCTGCGCAGGTACTCCAGGAACCCGGACTGCACGGGCGCCGAGTCGGGATCACCCTTGGTGTAGAGGTACTCGATCGTCCAGAACGGATAGCCGTCCTGGACGGTGCCGACGTCGGGATAGGTCCCGTCGAGTTCGACGACCGAGAGTTCGCGCCCGTCGGCGCGGGCGGCACCGGCCGAGGGGACGTCGACGTAGCCGATCGCCCCGCGCGTGCTCGAGACCTCCTCGAGGACCTGACGTTCGCTGCCCCGTTCACACCGCACGATGTCGGCGTCGTCGACGCGGTCGGCGCCGTCACAGGTGTCGGACGTCAGCGCTCCCTCCGGCCGGCCGAGGACCTTCTGCTCGAAGGTTGTGCGGGATCCGGACTCCCCGCCGCGGCCGACGATGCGGATCGGCAGCGAAGGGCCTGGGCGCACCTCGCTCCAGTCGCGGTACCGCCCGGAGTAGATGCCGCGCAGCTGTTCGAGGGACAGCTCGTCGACGCCCACCGACTCGTTGACCACCATCGTGTAGACGATCACGGCCAGCGGGGTGGCGTGCAGATCGTCGGCGTCCTGCCGCGCGAGCCCGTCGGAGAGGGCGACCGTGGTGCCGGCCTCCGTCCGCTCGTTCAGCAGCTCGAGCACGCCCGCGTTGCTGCCGGTCGGGGTGATCGTGACGGTCGCGCCCGCGCAGAGACGTTCGTATTCGTCGGCGATGTTCTCGACCGCGGGTGCGAAGGCACTCGACCCCACCACCCGCAGCTCACCGTCGCCGCAGGCCAGCGCGGGATCGGCGGCCGGACGGGAGGCGTTCGCGAGCAGCGTGGCCAGCAGCACGCCCACCAGGGAGCACGCCTGCCGTGGTGACCACACGCGGCCACGTCACCCTCGTCTGCTCGCGCTCGTCCACGAGCCTGCCGCCCGCCAGTTGGCCGTGGATGCTGATGTCCTTGGTGTGCCGCCGCGAATCCCTCGGTTCCCGCAGCACGATCGCGATCTTGAGCTTCTCCTTGCGCTGCAACGCGAACCCACGCAACTGCAGACGTGTCCACTGTGGATATTCGGACTCGGCCGGCGCCTCCGCGACGGCTGTTTCCGCCCTGCGGTTCCACGGGAACCTGCGCCGCGAACTCTTCCGCACCTCCTCGAGCTTCGCCGACGGCTGCTGCGCGGGCTCGGAGTCGGCACCGTCGGCGGGCAGGAAGGTCAGACTGCGTTTGTGCGCGAGCCGGTGGTTCTCGACGCTGGGATCGGAGATGCGCGCGTTCCAGATCACGCGCCCGCCGAAATCGAGCGTCAGCGGATGCCCCTGCAGATCCTCGGGGCGGATGTCCTCGATCCCCGCGTTGCGCAGCCGCACGACGACGCTCGTCATACGGCTCATCTCGTCGGCGAGCTCCCGCATGCCCGGATCGGCACCCGGCGGAAGACCGGCGGTGACGTCCTCGTCGTCGACGTCCGGGCTCACGCCGAGTTTCGAGTTGTACAGCACCCGGTAGGCCAGACGTTTGCGGCGGATCAGATACCGATCCGCGAACGGAGCCGCGATCGCCAGCACCGACAGGACCAACATGGCCACCAGGCCCTGCCCAGATCCCAGCACCGATGCGAGCGTCTGCAGCGTTTCCGCGATTTTCATGGTGCTCGCAGCCTATGGTCGGCCGGCAGCGCCCATGACCACGGAGAATCGATCGTTCACGCTCAGTTCATCGTGGTGTGTTCATGCCGACGCCCACTGGCCCGGTCGCGGAGGCGGCAGAGACACTGGAGGGATGACCACCCGACCTCCTGCCGCACTGACGATCGCCGGTTCCGACTCCGGTGGGGCCGCGGGTCTCCAGGCCGACCTGCGCACGTTCCTCACCTGCGGCGTCCACGGACTCGTCGCCGTGACGGCGGTGACCGTGCAGAACACCCTCGGCGTGCACGACCGCAGCGACATCCCCGCGCGAATCGTGTCCGGGCAGGTCGCCGCGGTCGCCTCCGACATGGGGGTCGACGCGGCCAAGACGGGGATGCTCGCCTCCGCCGAGATCATCGAGGAGGTGGCGGACGCCTGTGACGACGCGGGCATCGGCGCGGGCCGCGACGTGCCGTTCGTGGTCGACCCGGTCGCGGCGTCGATGACGGGCCACCCCCTGTTCGACGACGGCGGCCTGACCGCGCTGCGCGAGCGGCTGCTGCCCCGGGCCACCGTCGTCACCCCGAACCTGGACGAGGTGCGCCTGCTGACCGGCATCGAGGTCACCGATCGCTCCGACATGCGCGACGCCGCTGTCGCGCTGCACGACCTGGGACCGCGCTACGTCCTGGTCAAGAGCGGCCATCTGGTGCAGGACACCGAATGCGTCGACGTGCTCTACGACGGCTCCGAGTTCGTCGAGCTGCCCGCACCGCGCCTCGACACCCCGCACACGCACGGTGCGGGCGATGCGATGGCATCGGCGTTGACGGCAGGCCTCGCGCGCGGCATGTCGATGGTCGACGCGGCGAGGTTCGCGAAGTGGTTCGTCACCGGCGCGGTCGCCCACTCCTACCCGATGGGCGCCAAGATCGGCCCGGTGTCGGCCTTCTGGCGGCTCGCCCCCGAGGACGTCGACCCCCAGGTCTGATCCGTAGTCCGGACGCGGCTCTCGCGCTCAGGGCTGGGGTTGTTCCTCGTCGAGGAGGGCCTCCAGGGCGGGAAGGGCGGCTTCGAGCGCGGCCCGGCGGTCGTCGGGGAGCCGCTCGATGCGGGTGCAGAGCTCACGGATCCGCACCGACTGGACGTCGCCGAGCACGCGCCTGCCCTCGTCGGTGATCGCCGCCAGCCATGCGCGCCGGTCGACCGGATCCGGTTCCCTCGTCACGTATCCGGCCTCGACGAGCGAGGCCACGATGCGCGACATCGTCGCCGCCGCGACGCCCTCCTTCAACGCCAGGTCGCCCAGCCGGAGCTCTCCCTGCGCGGCGAGCGTGGCCATGGCGGAGATCGCGCCGTGCCCGGGGCCGGGAGCCCCGGCCTGCCGCAGCGCGCGCGACAGTCGCCCGATGGTCAGGTACAGCCTGTGCGGGATGTCGTTCGGCGTGGACACCTACGCTCCTTCGCTTTCTCGCACACGTTGAGTGGGCGTTCACCATACGTTCCCACCTCGGCCACGGGGTGACGACGTGATGCGAATGCGATACGCGGCCCGCCGAACAGCCCTCACCACCAGGCCGTCAGCGCGGTGGACTGGACGCCTGCGCCCAGAACCGCTTCGGGATGCGCCCCGCCTCCCTGGCCAACCTGCCCGCCGTCACCGCCGCGCTCATCGCCGAGGCCATCCGCTCCGGATCCTGCGCGCGCGTGACGGCGGTCGACAGCAGCACCGCGCTGCAGCCGAGCTCCATGGCCTGGGCCGCGTCGGAGGCCGTGCCGATCCCCGCGTCGAGGATCACCGGGACACCTGCGCGCGAGACGATGAGCTCGATGTTGTGCGGGTTGCGGATGCCGAGCCCCGTGCCGATCGGCGATCCGAGCGGCATGACGGCGGCGCACCCGGCCTCCTCGAGGCGCAGCGCGGTCACCGGGTCGTCGTTGGTGTAGGCGAGCACGGTGAAGCCGGCTTCGACGAGCTGGGCGGCCGCGTCGACCGTCTCGGTCGGGTCGGGCAGCAACGTCCGGTCGTCGGCGTGCACCTCGAGCTTGACCAGATCGGTCTCGAGGGCCTCGCGGGCGAGTTCGGCCGTCAGGACGGCCTCGGCGGCCGTACGGCATCCGGCGGTGTTGGGCAGCACCGTGATCCCCAGGCGCCGCACCAGATCGAGCACGCCCGAACCGGCGCCGAGGTCGGCGCGTCGCATGGCGACGGTCGTCAGCTCCGTGCCGGAGGCCACGAGGGCGCGTTCCAGCACCTCCAGGTTCGCCGCACCGCCCGTACCGATGATCAACCGCGACGAGAGTTTGTGGTCGCCGATCACCAGGGGGTCGGCCGGGTTCGCATCCGTCATCTCAGGCCACCTCGTTCTCTCCGCCACGTTCGTCGGCCACGTATCGCTCAGCCACGTTCGTCGGCCACGGTTTCTCAGCCGCCCTGCACCGCCGTGAGCACCTCGACACGTGCTCCGTCGGTCACGACGACGTCCGACCATTCGGCTCGGCGGACCACCGAACCGTCGAGTGCCACCGCCACGCCTCGCGCGGGCACGTCCAGTTCGGCGAGGACGTCGGCGACGGTGGATCCGTCCGGCAGTTCGTGGGGTTCGTCGTTGACGTGCACGCGCATCAGACCCGCTCCTTCGTCCGGTCCGGATGGGCGGCGGCCACGCCGGGTGGCGCAGGCACCCCCGCGAGCCACGCCACGACGGCGTCGGCCGTGACCGGCGCGAGAAGCAGTCCGCCCCGGTGGTGCCCCGTCGCGGCGTACACCCCGTCGGCGACCTCGCCCAACAGCGGAAGGTTGTCGGCACTGCCCGCACGCAGGCCCGCCGCGGTCTCGACGACCTCGTACTCGGCGATCCCGGGAAAGACGCGTTCGGCCGCGTCGAGCAGCCTGCGCACGCCGCGGGCGGTCACGGCGGTGTCGAACCCCGCCTCGTACTGCGTGGCCCCGAGCACGAGGTCGCCGTCGTGCCCGCCCGCCCGCGGCACGAGGTAGACGGGCTCGCCCTCGACCATGGCACGCACGGTCCTGGTGGGAGGCGGCAACGTCGTCCTGCGCGCCCGCAACCGCATGATCTCGCCCTTGAGCGGACGGATGTGCTGGGCGAGATGGGGCAGCAGTCGCCCGCTCCACGCGCCCGCGGACACCACGACGGCGTCGAATCGGCGGGTCGCCGCCCTGGTACGCACCGTGGCGGACTCGCCGGCCTCGAGCACCTCCTCCGACAGCAACGTCGCCCCGCCCGCGAGCGCCGCCATCCGCAGTGAGTCGAGCAGCAGCCGGGTGTCGACCGCCAGATCGCCGGGCACGATCAGACCACCGGTGACGGCCCCCGACAGTCCGGGCTCGCTGCGCCGCAACTGTCTCGCGGCGACGTAGTCGGCGTCCCGGCCGAGCTCGTGCAGATACGCCGCAAGGGTGCGCAGGGTGTCGGCGTCGGCACGGTCGAACGCGGCGACGACCGTGCCAGCCGTGGAGAGCGCCGGATCGTGGCCGTCGGCGGCCAGCCGGGCGGCGAAGTCCGGCCAACGGCGCAGCGATTCCTCACCCAGCGCAAGGACGTCCTCCTCGCCGGGCCACGCCTCGGTGACGGGGGCGAGCATGCCTCCGGCCACCCGCGAGGCCGCTCGGGTCTGGTCGGGATCGAACACGGTGACGCGATGTCCCGACGACGCGGCCCGCCATGCCACGGCGAGGCCGATCACGCCGCCACCCACGACGGCCAGTTCGTACATGCGGTTCACGCTCCCTGCGCCGGCATGATCCGGATCAGGTTCCACGGTCGGAGTCGGGCCGCGTAGCGGCGGCCGTGCTCCCTCTCAGCCCGGTGGGGCTCCCGTGCGGACGCCAACAACCTACCCCGACGCGTTACGGTGACGCCATGCCCGGCCTCAGCGGTGATCAGATTCGTCGGCGGCTCGCCGACGCCCGGTTGTACCTGTGCACGCCGATGCGGCCGGACCTGACCGAGTTCGCCGACGCCGCGCTGGCCGGTGGCGTGGACATCGTTCAGCTACGGGAGAAACCCGCGCTGGAGGCGCGCGAGGAACTCGCCGCACTCGAACAGCTCGCCGAGGTGTGCGCCGCCCGCGGAGCGCTGCTGGCCGTGAACGACCGCGCCGACGTCGCACTCGCCGCAGGCGCCGACGTGCTGCACCTCGGCCAGGACGACCTGCCCGTGCAGGTGGCCAGGCGCATCCTCGGGGACGAGCCGGTGATCGGCCGCTCGACGCACTCGTTCGAGCAGGCAGGTGCGGCGGCCGCCGAACCGGGGGTCGACTACTTCTGCGTCGGCCCGTGCTGGCCGACGCCCACGAAACCCGGCCGGGCGGCACCCGGTCTCGAGCTGGTGCGCGAGGTGGCCACCGCGGTCGACACCCCGCGGCCGTGGTTCGCCATCGGCGGCATCGACGCCGAACGCATGCCCGAGGTCGTCGACGCCGGAGCACGACGCGCCGTGGTGGTGCGCGCCATCACCGACGCCGACGACCCGAGCGCCGCGGCCTCGCAGCTACGCTCCGCCCTTTCCTGAAGCACGCGGCCCTCGCCTGACGCGCCGCCGGTGAGGTCAGGGCGTCTCGGTTCCGGCGCCCGTTCCCGCACCACCGTCGCCGCCGGTCTGCGGCTGTTCGGTGGGCTGCTCGGTCGGAACCTCCGTCTGCCCCGGCTGCTCGGTCTCGGTCGGCTCGGCCGTGTCCGTGGGCTCGGGCTGCTGCGGGGCGGGGGTCGACGACTCGGTGGGCTGCTCCGTGGGCGTCGCCGAACCGTCTCCCTCGGTCTCGGTGGTCCCCTCGGTCGAGGTCGAAGGGGCGGGCGCGTCGACGTCGTCGCGCTGCTCCTGCTCGACACCGCCTCCGGTGTCGTGCTGGTGCCCGCGGTCGCCCACGATCTGGCTGACGGTGCTGCGGCCCTGCCCGTTGAGCGACTGACCCGTGGCCAGCTCGAAACCGGTGACGACGAACAGGCCGATGGCGAACACGACGGCACTCGTGGCGGCCAGGACCGGCCAACGCCGCTTCAGCCAACTCCCCCTCGCGGAGTCACCACCCGAGGTGTCCGCCGCGGCGGGCACGCCCAGGTAGTCCGTGGGCTGATCGGCGTTGGACAGGATCCGCCTGGTCGGCTGGTCCGGCCCGCCGGGTGCGGACCACGACCGGGTCGACGAGGCGCCGGGCAGAGCCATCGTCCTCGTCGCACCGGCATCACGCCGTGGGTCCGGCACTGATGCGCGGTGTTCCGCCGTGTTCCGTTCCGCCGTGTTCGCCACGGCCTGCGCTGCGGGGTTCCTCTTCGCCGACGGCAGTACCGCCGTGCGTCCCTTCGCCTCCGCCAGCGCGGCGGCCTTGGCCTTGGCCTTCTTGGCCGCCTCCTTCGACTTGCGCGCCGAGCGCAGGTACAGCTCGCTGCCGACGGTACTCAGCACGCTGATCGCTCCTGCGCCGATCACGGTGCCGTACACGCCGAGGAACGAGCACAGGAACGCCGCCGTCGTCGCGGCGACCCCACCCGCCACGATCTGCGCCGGCCGCAGACCGGACTTCTCCTTCTCCCCTCCGGAGTCGTCCGGCCGCGCCGTCTCCGCACCCTCGGGTGCCTTACTGATCCGTGTTCTGTCGTCCTGCGTCATGGCCTCGCTGTTCGCACTCCGCTCCCCGTCTCCCCACTCTCAACGAATGCATCGTCTCCGATGCTCCCGTCGTTTCGCGGAATTCAAGATTTTCCGACGTGAGAGCGAACACGTGGCCTTCCGTCCATTTCGGACGGCGGTGTCAAGAACGCGTCAAGGACGCGTCAGCGTGGTGACGAACTTGTAGCGGTCGCCGCGGTAGATCGACCGCACGAACTCCACCGGCTTGCCGTCGGACCCGAACGTCTGCCGGTTGAGCAGAAGCACCGGCACGCCGACGTCGGCGCCCAGCAGTTCGGCCTCCTCGGGACCGGCCAGTGACGTCTCGATCGTCTCCTCGGCCTTCTCCATCTCGACCCCGTACCGCTCCGCGAGCGCTTCGTAGAGCGATCCGCCCTCGATGACGTGCCTGCGCAGCCCGCGGAACCGGGCCAACGGCAGGTGGGTCGTCTCGAGGGCCATCGGCTCGCCGTCGGCGAGCCGCAGCCTGCGCAACAGCAGCACCTTCGCCCCGGTGCGGATACCGAGGAGTTTCGGAAGGTCACCCTCCGCGAACACCTCGTCCACCTCGAGCAACTGGGACGAGGGTTCGAGCCCCTGCGCACGCATGTCCTCGGTGTAGGACGAGAGCTGCAACCGCTGCGCCACCTTCGGTTCGGCGGCGAACGTGCCCTTGCCCTGCACCCGATGCAGCCTGCCCTCCGCGGTCAGGTCGGCCAAGGCCTGACGGACCGTGGTGCGGGAGACGTGGAACTCCCCGGCGAGTGCACGCTCGGTGGGAATCGGCGCCCCCGCGGGTAGCGAATCCAGCTGATCCAGCAGATGCTGTTTCAGAGCCCAGTACTTCGGCTCACGCCCAGGCCGCGCGACGGTTGCGGTACCGCCCTTGGCCCCGGAAACCTCCAACATGACGACTCCTTCACTCAGCGCCCCGACGCTTACTCGCAAAACTACCCTTCGCGAGCCAGTTTCAACCTGTCTACTATTGGTCTAGACCTTCGAGGGGATACGAGAGGATCATCGTGACAGATGCCGAGCCCGGCGCCCTGATGACCGCGGAGATCGACCAGCAGCCGAACATGCTGGCCACGATCGCGCAGAACCGCGCCGACATCGCGGCCGTCGCAGAGGACATCGCCAACCACCCGCCGAGGTTCGCCCTGCTGGCCGCACGTGGTTCGAGCGACCACGCGGCGATCTACGCCAAGTACCTCATCGAGGTGCTGCTCGGCCTGCCCGTCGGCCTGGTGTCCCCTTCGACGACGACGCTGTACGGCGCCCGTCCCGACCTGCGGGACGTGCTGCTGGTGTCGGTGAGCCAGAGCGGTGGATCACCCGACCTGCTCGAGGTCACCCAGGCGGCGCGGGAGGCGGGCGCACGGACCGTCGCGGTCAGCAACACTCCGTCGTCGCAGCTGTTCGCGGCTGCCGACCTGGCCGTCGACATCGGGGCGGGTCAGGAGCGCGCCGTGGCGGCCACGAAGACGTACACGGCCACGCTGCTGAGCCTGTACCTGCTGGTCGACGCCATCCGCGGCGGCAAGGGCGAGGCCGCAGCCGACATCGGCGAACGCGCCGAGGCGACACTGCGCGACTCGGCGGACCAGGTCGCGCGCGCCGTCGACCGCTACCGGTTCGCCGACCGCGTCGTGGCGGCCGCGCGTGGCTACTCCTACGCGACGGCGCTCGAGTCGTCGCTCAAGCTCGCCGAGACCAGCTATCTCCAGACCAGGGCCTACAGCGGTGCGGACCTCCTGCACGGCCCCGTGGCCGCGGTCGACGAGGAGACGGCCGTGCTGGGCGTGACGAGCACGGGCAGGGGCGGCGACGTCATGGGCGACGTCCTCGCGGCGGTCGGCGACCGCGGCGCGGACGTGCTCGCCGTGGGGTCTGCCGCGTCGCGGATGCCGGCCGCGCTGCGCATCGACGTCCCGGAGACGGTCGAGGAGATCGCACCCGTGCTGGAGATCCTGCCGGTCCAGCGGCTCGCGCTGCGGTTGTCCCTCGCACGCGGCGGCAACCCGGACAACCCGCGTGGCCTGCACAAAGTGACCAAGACGCGCTGATGTACGTCGTGGGAGTGGACGCGGGCGGCACGAGCACGAGGGCGTGCGCCGTCGACGAGAACGTCCACGTGCTGGGTACCGGCCGCGCGGGTGGGGCCAATCCGAACTCACACCCTCCGGACAAGGCGGCCGCGGCCATCGCGGAGGCGGTGGCGGCCGCGACCGCCGATCTGGACCGCAGCGAGCTCGCGCACTGTGTCGTCGGCATGGCCGGGTCCAGCAAGCTCACCGATCCGGCGATCGCGAACCTGTTCGACCGCACCTGGCGGGACGCGGGACTGGGCAGTTCCCCGCACATCGTGTCGGACGCCGAGACCGCGTTCGCCTCGGCCACGGACGCGCCCGACGGCACGGTGCTCGTCTCGGGCACGGGGTCGATCGCCGGCCGCATCCGCGACCACCGGATGGTGTCGGTCGCGGGCGGGTACGGATGGCTGCTCGGCGACGAGGGTTCCGGGTACTGGATCGGCAGGGAGGCGGTCCGGGCCACCCTCGACGCGCTCACCGGACGTGCTCCGCTCGGCCCGCTGGCCACGGCGGTGCTGGACGAGGCCGGGATCGAGGTGACCGAACCGCGGGCGTTCCACCGCCTCATCACGGTGGTCAACCAGCACGCGCCCGTACAACTGGCCCGGTTCGCACCGCTGGTGAGCGCCGCGGCGAGCACCACGGGTGGCCGGCGTGCCCCGGCCGATCCGGTGGCGGCGCGCATCGTCGACGACGCCGCGGCGTGGCTGGCCGAGACCGCACTCGCCGCGCGCGAGCCGGACGAGACCACGCCGATCGTGCTCGTGGGCAGCGTGCTCGGAGCGGGCAGCCCGGTGCGGGCCCGCGTCCATGATCGGCTGCGGAGCCATGACGTGCGGGAAAGCAAGGACGGCGTACTCGGCGCCGCGTGGCTGGCCGCGTTGAAGGGGTTCGGCCAACACGTACCTCACCCGAACAGAGTAGAGTGATCGCGGCCCCCGGACCTCCCCCCTCGCCGGGGGCCACCTACTTCTCGGCCTCGACCACCGGATGCCGCAGCCCCGGATGCCGGTCGGGCAGCGCCCGGTGCAGGACCCAGCCGCTGACGGCGACGGTCACCGCAACCAGCGGCCACGACAGCACCGTCCTGGCCACGCCGAGCGCGACGACCTCGCCCGCCCACCACAGGACGCCGAAGACCACGACCCGCACCGTGTACTGGCCGAACACCCACACCCAGCTGGCCAGCGAGTAGGCCCGCAGCAGGTCGGGGTCCTTCCGCCAGCGGGTCTTCTGCCCGAGCACGGTGCCGACCACCACGCCGAGCAGCGGCCACCGGATGACGATGCTCACCGCCCACGCCAGCGCACTGGCCACATTGGACAACAGCTGGATCAGGAAGAAGTCCTCGGCGCGCCCGGTCCGCAGGGCGATCAGCGCCGCCACGACCACGGCGGCGAGGCTGATCAGCACCGCCCTGACCTTGTCGCCACGCACCAGCCGCACGATGCCCACCACCGCGCTGACGGCGATCGCGGCGGCCGCACCCCAGCCGATCGACGATCCGGACACCAACCAGCCCACGACGAAGGCCACGGGCGGGAGACTGGCGTCCAGCGCGCCCTTGCGCCCACCGAGCAGGCTCGCCAGCGACTCGCGGCGGCCGGGCGGCGTCTCGGGTTCCTCGGGCGGGGTGTCGTTCACGGTCTCCACCTTGCCTGATCCTCCGCGAAGGCCGCGGCCGATCCGCCGACGTTAGCTTCGCCACAGGTGAACGGTCGTCCGTGAGATTACGGCTGCGTAAGTCGATGTCGAAGGAGGAGACTGTGGCTCTTGATCCGACCGGCGCCCGCCGAACGACCTCAGGGGATTACCGTGCCCGCGCCGGCCGTTGATCGACTGGGAGACGCGCGATGCACAGGGCGGAGGGAGACGTCGTGACCGGATACCGCAGCTTCGTTGCCATCGGGGACAGCTTCACCGAGGGGATGAACGACGAGCGGCCGGATGGCACCTATCGGGGGTGGGCCGACCGGCTGGCCGAGATCCTGGCGGACGGATCGCCCGATTTCGCCTACGCCAACCTGGCCGTGCGCGGCAAGATGCTCACCGAGATCCTCACCGAACAGCTCCCGATCGCACTCGAGGTGAAGCCCGATCTGGTCACGCTGTGCGCGGGCGGCAACGACATCATCGTGCCCGGCGCCGACCCCGACGAGAAGGCGGCCGAGTTCGAGGAGGGGGTCGCCGCATTGCGCGCCGAGGGCATCGACGTGTTGATCTTCACCGGTCCGGACACCAAGGGCATGTCCGTGATGAGCGTGCTGCGCGGCAAGGTCGCGATCTACAACGCCCACCTGCGCGCGATCGCCGACCGGCAGGGGGCGAAGGTCGTCGACCTGTGGTCCATGGACGCGCTGCACGACGTGCGCGCCTGGAGCGACGACCGCCTGCACTTCACGGCCGAGGGACATCGGCGGATCGCGCTGCGCACCGCCGAGGTGCTGGGCGTGCCGACCGCCGAGGACTGGCGTGAACCGTGGCCGGAGACCGGCGGCCACCCCAACTGGCTGACCCTGCGCCGGAGCGATCTCGAGTGGACCCGTGTCCACCTGCTGCCATGGATCCGGCGTCAGCTTCGCGGCGAATCGCTCGGCGACGGCATCACGGCCAAGCGCCCGCGTCTCGCCCCGCTCCGGGAGTTGGCGGAACGAGAGCTGGCCTCGCAGCAGGGCAGCACCCTGGTGGACCACGCCGACAGCTGATCCACGGGCCCGCCGCCCACCCACACGCGCACCAGCGATCTCAGCATTCGCGGATGCCGTCGAGTGCGCCTATCGTCGAAGCATGGCCAGGAACAATGTCCGGTTCTGGCTGATTCCGCTCGCGCTCGCAGTGTCGGGGATGTTGGCATTCGCCGCGACGTGGGCGTCGGCCGACCGCATCGAACGCAGCCTGCACCCGCACGTCCGCGCCGCACTCGACGACGCGGGCATGCGGTCGGCCGACGTCACGATGGACGGCAGGGACGCGGTGATCTCGGACGTGCCGGAGGGCAGGTCCGAACGTGTCGAGGCGGTCGTCGGCGGTATCGAGGGTGTCCGCGGCGTCGACGTCCGCGAGAAGCAGATGACCGACGCCCAGCGCAGGGCGCAGAGTTCGATCGACCGGGTGCTGGAGCGTGCGCCGATCCGGTTCGCGGCCTACAGCACCGAGCTGAAGGGTGCGAGCAGCCGGGCCATCGCGCAGCTGGCCGACGTCATGCGCTCGACGCCACCGGAGTTGCGGTTCCGGATCGGCGGCCACGCCGCCCAGGTGCCGGAGCTGAACCAACGGCAGGCGCGGGAACTGTCGCGCGGACGTGCCGAAGCGGTCGCGACGGCGCTCGTCGAGGCCGGTGTGAACCATCGCAGGCTGACGACCATCGCGCACGCCGACACCCAGCCTGCCGGCGGCGACCGGTCGAACGGTTCGGCTGCCGAGGACCGGCGGGACAGGCGCGTCGAGATCACGGTGCTCTGAGACACGAACGCTCCGGGAGGGGCTTCGGGACGGAGGGGAACGGGAATGCTGTGGCTGTTCGGACAAATCTGGCTGTGGCTGCTGATCGCGTTCGCACTCGGCGCCCTGTCGACCGCACTGATCCTGCGGCCTCCGCAGTGCAGCCCGCGGGCCGACGTGGAGGCGACACCGGACGTTCCCGCGCGTGCGGGAGCCGGCGACCCGGCACGTGAGCACCCCGGAACGGCGTTGCTGCCTCCGGTCTCCGCGGAGGAACAGACCGGCATGCTCCCGGCCACGGGCACGCTTCCCGGCGAGGACCCGGAAGCCGAGCACGGCGAGTCGCACCGAGCCCACGGCAGGCACGCGGGCTCGCGCGCGGCGCACCGCACGGGCAGGACACGCGCGCCGCGGACGCCGGACGTCGAGCGCACGCAGGCCGGTGACAGCGGACGAGCCGACGAGGGTGAGGTACTCGGTTCCCTCGACGAATGGGCGGGCACGGGCCGCACGTCCGGAACGCTGCCTCCCCGCCGCGCCTGGCACGCGCGCAACGAGTGGCCCGACGAAGCCGACGTTCACGCCACCGAGCACGATATCCCCCGTTCAGGCGGCTGAGGGCGCGTCGCGTCGCGGCTGATAAGTTCGCTGAGCCGCTTCCGGCGCTTCGTCGGCGATGTAAGGAACGTGGATGCCGCTCCCCTACTGGACTCCGGACAACGTTCTGCCTCCTGGACGACACCCCGCCGATCTGTCGGACCTCTACGAACGGTTCGTGTGGGACGCCCCGCACCGCAACGAACGCGAGGTGCTGTTCAGTGCGCTGTCCGGCTACCTCGGTGTCGTCGGTGGTCTGATCCCCTCCGGCAGGGCGTGGATCGCGGGCGAGATCACGGTGCGCTCGGAGAACGTGCCGCGCGATGTCGACGTGCTGCTCATCCCGGACGACTGGGGCAGCCTGAAACGCCTCACCGGGCCCGCGCGCGAGGCGCTGTACGGGATGCTCACGCTCAACGGCGTGATCGCCGAACAGCCGGCGATGTACCTCGACCGGGTCCGCCCGATGAGCGGCCTGCTCGACGGATTCCTGTGCAGGCCGGGCGACGAGGACGCGTGGGAGCCGACGTGGGCGCGCGGTCCGCGGCACGGCATGTTCAAGGGCTTTGCGGAGGTGACGTGGTGAGTTTCGAGGACGTCGCCGAGGCGATTCCCGGCGGTACGTGGCTGGACGACCTCGCGCGCGCGTCCGCGCGTGCGGCGCACGCCAAGTTCGAACGCACCGGCCGGTCGGCACTGCTGCGGGTGTCGATGCTCGACTCCACCCGTATGGACGCCTACGCGTTCTCCGACATCAGCAGGGCGTTCCAGGACGCCACGGCGAAGGTCGGCCACATCGTCCGCAATCCGCAGGGCGAGATCACCTACGTCCAGCCCGCCGACCGGGAGAAGGCTCCGCTGTTGCAGCGCGGCCAGGCAGGCAACGCGCTGTTCTTCGGTTTTCCCGAGACGTCCGATCCGGACGCGCTGATCAACGACGGCATCGAGACTCTGTCCGAGCGCGCGGTCAAGGAGCTGTGCGACTTCCTGCCCATCAACGGATCCGACGACGGCGCGTTGGATGCGGTGTTGTTGCAGCGCGACACCATCCGCAACGCGGTGAGTGACATCGTCAGCGCCGTCACGAAGACCTCCAGCCTCGGTCTGACGCTCACGCCGACGTCGGGTGACGAGGTCACGCGCAGCATGACGACCGAGCAGGCGCGCGTGCTGGGCAACAGCCTGCGTGAGTCGCGGGAGGACGTCGGCTACGAGACCGTTACCGGCAGGCTGGACGGCGTGCGCACCCGCAGGCGGATCTTCTACCTCGAGCGGGACACCGGAAGCACCATCCAGGGCGCGGTCGTGCCGGACCTGCTCGACCAGATCAAGGTCAACCTCGACCGGCCGGTGACGGCCCGGCTCCGGGTGGTTCGCACCACCACGATCGACGGACGGCGCGGCAGGCCGGTGTACGAACTGCTCGACATCCACGGCGAGTCGAGCCTGTTCGACTGAGTTCTCCCCTGCGGGGGTTCTCCTCTGCCGGGTTCTCTACTACGGGAGTTCTGGACCACCCGGCCGGCTCGGTCACGGCCGGCGCACCATTCGACTGATTCGCGCATTTTCGCGGCACGTCGGGAAATCCGGCGGACGTGGAGGCGGCGGCTCGGGCAGCAGACCGCACGGGGCAGCACACAGAATACGGCCCCGTGCCATCAGTCCCGATCTGATGGCGCGGGGCCGTACTCCTCGTACTGTCGCCGCCTCCACCGCGGTCACGCAGTGCCCACCCCGAGCAAAGGAGTCACCAGGCCGCTGCGGACGGCTGCCCACCGCTTACGCGATGAGGTGGCGACACGGTAACAGGCTGCGCAAGGTCGACTACACCCACCCCTGGAGAAATCGACCTTGCGCGTCGCCTGCCCTACCGCATTCGGCCGAACCGACTCGGCCGCGTTCGTGCACCGCTGCGCGGCTGCCGCGTGGGCGTCAGTCCCGGCTCAGCGGCGTGAAGTCGCGGGCACCGATGAACTCGGGCCGCGGACTGCTCGCGGCGAACGGCTCGACGAGCGTGTTCTCCACGCTGTTGAACACCAGGAAGATGTTCGACCGCGGGTACGGGGTGATGTTGTTGCCCGAGCCGTGCATGATGTTCGAGTCGAAGAACAGCGCCGACCCTGCGGGCCCGGTGAACTGGTCGATGCCGTGTTCGGCGGCCAGCTTGGTGATGTCGTTCTCGCTGGGGACGCCGATCTCCTGTTCCTTCAGCGAGGCCTTGTAGTGGTCGTCCGGGGTCTCGCCGAGGCACTGCACGAAGGTCCGGTGCGAACCGGGCATCACCATCAGCCCGCCGTTGAACGGGTAGTTGTCGGTGAGCGCGATCGAACAGCTCACCGCGCGCGGCCGCGGCATGCCGTCCTCGGCGTGCCAGGTCTCGAAGTCGGAATGCCAGTAGAAGCCGTTGCCCCGGAATCCCGGCATGTAGTTCACGCGACTCTGGTGAATGTAGACATCGGAACCCAGAATCTGACGTGCCCGGTCGAGAATGCGCGGATCACGAGCCAATTCTGCGATCAGCTCGCTGATTTTGTGCACCTCGAAAATCGATCGCACCTCGCCGGAGGTCTTCTCCGTGACCACGCGTTCGTCGGCCTTCAGCTGCTCGTCCGACGACAGTCGCTCGAGTTCCCTCCAGTAGCCCTGGACCTCGGCAGGCGAGATCAGGCCTTCCAGGATCGAGTAGCCCTTCGCCTCGTGGGCTGCGAGTTCGGCGGCGTCGAAGGGGCCGTCGTCGGCAACACCCCAGACAGCGGGATCACTTCGATCCAGCAGCTGCGCCTCGCCGCCACGCAGGCGGGTCGGGTAGGCGTCGGAAACGTTGGTGTCGTTCGTGCGGCTCTGCGCGAGAGTCACGTTCGCCTCCTACAGGGTTCTCCACTCTGTTGTTCCGGTTATCTCTCTCCTACAGAGAACGGGTACCCGGCCCGTGTGGGCGCCGTCGGCGACGGCGGCCACACTGACCGGGTACCCGTTGAACTGGGGTGACACGTCGCCTATGGCAACGTTTTGTGTCAGTCCTCTTCGACGATCAGGGGGTAGACGCCGTTCTCGTCGTGCACCTCGCGACCGGTGACGGGCGGGTTGAACACGCAGACGGTCTTCATCTCGGTCCGCGGCCGCACCTGGTGCTTGTCCGCGTTGTTCAGCACGTAGATCGAGCCCGGCTTGAGCTGGTGCACCTCACCGGTGGCCTTGTCCTCGACCTCGCCCTCGCCCTCGGTGATAAACACCGCCTCGATGTGGTTGGCGTACCAGAAGTCGTTCACGGTGCCCGCGTAGAGCGTCGTCTCGTGAACGGAGAAGCCGAGCTTGTCCTTGGCCAGCAGGATGCGCTTGCTGCGCCAGTTCTCGGTCTTGATGTCGGCGTCGGTGTCCGTGATCTCGTCGAGGCTGCGGACGATCAATGCGACTCCTTTGGGTCGTGAGTGTTCGTGGGGCGCGCGAGCCACCGCCCGGCCCTGCCATTCGAGCACAGAACCGGGCGGGGGCCCGTCAGGTGGGGCGTCGTGTCAGCGGGACAACACGGACTCGACGGATTCGGAGATGATCTCCAAGCCCTTGGTGAGTTCGTCGTCGGTGAGCGTGAGCGGCGGGAGCAGCTTCACGACCTCGTCGCTCGGGCCGGAGGTCTCGAGCAGCAGGCCGCGGTCGAACGCCGCCGCGGCGACCTTGCCCGCGGCCTCGGCGTTGCCGAACTCGAGACCGCGCGCGAGACCACGGCCCTTGGCGATCAGCTCGGCGTCCGGGTAGGCGTCGACGAGCTTGCCGAACTCGGCCGCGATCTTCTCGCCCTTGGCCTTGGTCGACTTCTCGAGCGTGTCGTCGTTCCAGTAGTTGCGCAGCGCCGCGGCGGCCGTGACGAACGCGGGGCTGATGCCGCGGAACGTGCCGTTGTGCTCGCCGGGCGACCAGACGTCGAGGTCCGGGCGCACGAGCGTGATCGCCATCGGAAGGCCGTAGCCACCGATCGACTTGGACATGCAGATCATGTCGGGCTCGATGCCGGCCTCTTCGAAGCTGAAGAACGGACCGGTGCGACCGCAGCCCATCTGCACGTCGTCGAGGATGAGCAGGATGCCGTGCTTCTTGCACAGGTCGGAAAGGCCCTTGAGCCAGTCGAGGCGCGCGGCGTTGATGCCGCCCTCGCCCTGCACGGACTCGACGATGACGGCGGCAGGCTCGTTCAGGCCCGAGCCGGAGTCCTCGAGGAGCCGCTCGAAGTAGAAGAAGTCGGGGAACTCGCCGTCGAAGTACTTGTCGAACGGCATCGGCGTGGCGTGCACGAGCGGGATGCCCGCGGCGCCGCGCTTCATCGAGTTACCGGTGACCGACAGCGCGCCCAGGGTCATGCCGTGGAAGGCGTTGGTGAAGTTGATGACCGACTCGCGGCCGGTCACCTTGCGGGCCAGCTTCAGCGCGGCCTCGACGGCGTTGGCGCCACCGGGGCCGGGGAAGATGACCTTGTACTCCATGTTGCGCGGCTGCAGGATCACGTCGTCGAGCGACTGCAGGAAGTCCCGCTTGGCGACGGTGTACATGTCCAGCGAGTGCGTCACGCCGTCGCGGGAGATGTAGTCGATCAGGGCCTGCTTGAGCGCGGGGTTGTTGTGCCCGTAGTTGAGGGCGCCCGCGCCGGCGAAGAAGTCGAGGTACGGCTTGCCGTCCTCCGTGTACAGCCAGCTGCCCTGCGCCTTGTCGAAGACGACGGGCCAGCCACGGCTGTAGCTGCGCACCTCGGACTCGAGCTTTTCGAAGATGCTCACGTGTTTTCAGCTCCTGCTTTTTCAGGCAAATCTGGTGATGTGTTCGCGGCGCTTCGCGCGCTCGGCGCGGCTCAGCCGGCGGGCGGGTTCAGCGGACCGACGCGGAAGAGATCTTCCGGCTCGTGCGGATCCGGGAATTGCTCCGCGGCAAGGAAGTCCGACCGCTCCAGCGTCGCGTCCCACCGTTTGGCGAAGGATCCGAACAACCGGATCGACGCTTCGTTGTCCGGTGTGATGGTGGTGTCGAGGTACCGCACACCGTCTGCGACCGCTCGCTCGAACAGAGCGTCCAGCATCTTCCCGGCCAGGCCGCGGCCGCGCTGTGAATCGTCCACAGCGACCTGCCACACCAGCAGAGAATCGGGCGCGGTGGGCCGTCGATAGCCCATCACGAATCCTACGGGGTTCCCGTCAACGCGGGCGACGACAGATGTGTCGGCGAAATCACGGCACCACAGCAAGTAGGCGTAGGACGAGTTCAGGTCCAGCTTTTGTGAATCACGCGCTATTCGCCAGAGGGCCGCGCCGTCATCCGCCGCTGGTGGTTCGATCACCACGTGGCCCGCCGAATCATTATCGCCGTTGGCACGCTTTGTGTGCTTTCCGGACATATTCAAGCAACGTAACAGGTCGTTGTTTCCTTATCAGCTCACGACGGTCACGATCACCCGATTAACCTGCAACAATGCAGAAACACGCGTGACGATGGCGACAGCGAGCTACCGATCATGGCGGCGGCTGTGCTAAGGACGCGTAGGCCCCCGTGACGTTTCGGACGTATCCCGCAGACCTCGGCCCGCACGTTAGTGGCTCGCGACGGCGAGCGCGAGGGGTCGGAGCGGGGCGACTTTGCGTGACGACCACGGTCACCCAGGGCGTCGACCCCGCACCACCGCATCGACCCGGTGCGCGGCCCGCCACGGCGGGCCCGCGAGCGTCACGACGTCACGAGTACGCCTCCCACCCCCGTACGCCCGTCGGCCACGCCGTCGAACTCGACCGTCGCTCCCGCGCGGACGTGTTCGCCGAGGACCTCGGCCAGTGCATCGGTGACCGCAGCCACGAGCCCGCCGAGGATGTCGTCGGCGTCGGCCCGCTCGAAGACGGCCTCCTTGATGCCGAAGTTCACGGTCGGCGACGGTGCCTCGGCGATCCGGCCGCCGACACCCCAGCGCCCGGCGGGCACGCCGAACAGTCGCACGACCGCGATGTTGCGAGCCCACTCCCCATAGACCGACACGATCGCGCCGGTGAGCTTCTCGATCAGTGCGGTCTCGCGACCCGCCAGGTCACTCTCCGCCACGTGTACGTCGAGGTGCGGCATAGGATCCTCCCCAGGCAAGTTTTGAAAACAAAAAGATTTTGATACCAAAAGTATTGGGAGGGTCGGCGGATGTCAACGCCGGACGCCACGGAGGACGCCGTCAGGAAGCTGATGCTCGTGCTGCCGAGGTTGGTGGGCCGGATCAAGCGCCTGCCGCTGCCCGAGGAGCTGCGCTCGCTCGAACTCACGCCGCGGCACCTGTCGGCGTTGTCGATGTTGCTGCTCGACGGGCCGATGAGCGTGTCAGGGTTGGCCGAGGCGCTGGGGGTGGAACCGACGACCGCGAGCCTGGTCGTGACCGAGCTCGCGCGCAAAGGTGTGCTCGTGCGCAGCGAGGACCCGGCCGACCGGCGGCGCCGGATCGTCGACATCACCCCGGACAGCAGGCCGGTCATCAGCCGGTGGCTCTCGCCGGGTGCGCACGCGTGGCGGGCCGCACTGGAACCGCTGGACGCCGAGCAACAGCGACTGGTCGTCGACACGTTCCTGCGCTACGAGGAGACCTTCACCGCCGCGATCGCAACCGACTTCGGCGATCGTTGAGGGCGAGACGTGCGACGATGAGGACATGCCGAAGCTCAATCTCACCGGCGACGCCGCCGCCGATACGCTGCTCTCCGACGACCCGTTCGCGCTGCTGAGCGGAATGCTGCTGGACCAGCAGGTGGCGATGGAGGTGGCGTTCGCGGGTCCGAAGAAGCTCGACGAACGCATGGACGGCTTCGACGTGCACAAGATCGCCGCAACCGACGTCGACTCGTTCGTCGAACTGTGCGTGGCCAAGCCGGCGATCCACCGCTACGGCGCGTCGATGGGCAAGCGCCTCCACGCCCTCGCCCGCTACATCGTCGACCACTACGACGGCGACACCGCTGAGCTGTGGACCTACGGGGACCCGGACGGGAAAGAGGTCCTCAAGCGGCTGAAGGCGCTGCCCGGTTTCGGCGACCAGAAGGCACGCATTTTCCTGGCGCTGCTGGGAAAGCAGCTCGGCGTGCAACCGGCGGGGTGGCGGGAGGCCGCCGGGGCGTACGGCGAGGAGGGCGCCCGCCGCTCGATCGCCGACGTCGTCGACCCCGACACCCTCGCCGAGGTACGCACCTTCAAGAAGGCACAGAAGGCGGCCGCGAAGAAGTAGCGGCCCTACCTCTCGGGGTGGTGCGGCATCCGGTGGGCGACAGCTCACCGGTCAGGGCTCGTGCGGCACTCGCCGGGGTGCCGCGCACAGTCGGTGCGGGTCAGCTGTCCTACGCCTGCTCCCCACGCGTCGTACTGGACGGCGTGGCGACCCCACGCCGTCGTCTCGAACGCGGGCCGGTCGCGGGGCGGGACCGTGACCGTGCCGTGTTGCCCGCGGTAGGTGTAGTCGATCCGCAGCCGCCACGTGCAGTGGCACGTCTCCGTCGACGCCTGCACGATCATGTGCTCGGCCTTGCCCTGTTCGACATACCGGATGCGGCCGTCGGCTCCGTACGGCCGCGGCTGCCCACCTCCGCGCTGGACCCGTGCCGGGATCTCGTCGCCGCCCGCATCGAGCGGCACCCGGACCAACAGCGCGTCACTGTCGCCGCCCTGCGGGTCGGCGAGGAACGCGGTGCCGGCCAACGGCCGCTCGCGCCGTTCGACGACGGCGGTGATGCGGACGACGTCGATCCGCCCCGCCCGGTTGCTGTTGAGCGCCACGGTGTGACCGGACGTGCCCATCTGCGCGCCGCCGGACTTGATGGCCTCGAGCACGTCCCGCGTCGTTGATCCGGTGACGATGTCGTCGGTGGCCCAGTAGACGGCGGTGATGACTGCGGGGTTGGCTCTGCCCTCCGCGACGAGCGGGTCCTCACCGACCAGGTCCCGCGCCTGGTCGTGCAACCATCCGTACGCGCCGGGGATGGCGGCGAGCGTCGCGACCAGGCCCACGGTGCCGACGACGGCCACCTTCGCCCTGCCTCCGACCGTCGACAGCCTTCGCCACCAGCGATTCTCGTCCGCCTGGCGCCTGGCCGGTTCCCGCGTCGACGTCTTCCGCCCCGCGACGTGCTTGCGCCTGCTCACGCCGGTTCCCCTTCGGCGACGGCCGCGTTGTCGTCCTCCGTGTCGTCCTCGCTCGGCCCCTCCCCGGGAACGGGCGCGAGGACGAACGCGTACGCCAAGGCCAGGACCGCTGCGGCGCCGGCGACGAATCCGCCGCCGAGCGACAGCGACGCGTAGGCCGACACCAGATCGCCGAAGGTGCCGTAGGGGTCCCACACCAGTATCGCGTTGAGGGCGAGCACCCCGCCGACCGCGCACACACAGTGGACTCCGACGGCACGCCAGATCCGGCGCCGCACCCCCGCGGTCAGCACGATGCCGACCGCGCAGAAGAACGTGAGCACCAATCCGGCGCGGTACACCGTCTGCCACCCTTCGACGGCAGGCGGCCAGTCGTCGGCGGTGATCTCGAACCACGGCCAGGACAACGACAGCACCGCGAGCGGCAGCGCGAGCACGAGCGCGCCCCATCCGACGATCCTGCGTGCGCGCAGGCTCGGCTCACCCACCCGCGCCGGCGCCACCAGCAGTGTCGCGGCGGAGCCACCCGCCGAAACGGCGACGCCCAGGCTGATCAGCAGCGCGCCGACGGCGTAGAGGTACAGCCCTGGCGCAGGCGATGCCGACAACGGGGCTCCCGCCTGCAGCGCCACCTCCCAGTCCGGCCGCACGGCCTCGGCCCCGGCCCGCAGCGCGGGTTCGGGCGGCTGCCATCCGACCCACAGCGCGAAGATCGGCACCACGGGACCACAGCCGGCGGCCACGACAGCCGCGACCCTGGACGAACGTGCCGCGCCCGCGAAGCCCACCGCCGCGGCCACCGCGCTGAGCACGAGCAACACCGCGAACAGCGGACCGAATCGCGCGATCGCCGTGATTGGCAGCGCTTCGACGGCCTGCTGCATCGTCGCCGACACCCAGGGCAGGGTGAGCGCCACGACGGCCAGCCCGGTGCCGATCCCCGCGAGCACCACGCCCGCGAGCCACGCCACCGTGACGCGTCCCGCCGCGCCCACCGGCGCCTCCGACTCCGCCGTCCCCACAGTCATCGCTGACACCGCCTCCCGGTTCGCCGCGGCAGAGCTCAGACCGGGAGTGCGCGCCCGTCAGGCGTTCCCGAATGTTCGCCTCGCCAGCCGCGTTCCCTCGGCAGCCACCGGGCACGGGGTCCACTGTGGAACGGGGCGTCACCGGCGAAGCAGGATGCCCTTCACGAACTCGGCCTGGCCCGCGTGCTGCATGGTGTCGCCGATGACGCTGACGAGGCGGACCCCGAGGGTCACGGGCGGATCCCACGCGTCGTCGATGACGACGTCGAGGTCGTCGTCGGAGATACCGCGGACGAACTCGACCGTCTGGTCGTGCACGGCATCGTGGTAGTCGACCAGCAGCGCGGGGTCGGCGATCCGCACGGCGGCGACGTCGGCGCTCGAATGCCCGTAGCCGATGTCGCCGACGGGAAACGGCAGGCCGAACCGTTCGGCCCAGCCGTCGGCCGTCCAGCACTGCTCGAGATCGGCGGCGTCGGCGAGGTGATCGTCCTGCACTCGCGTCAGGTGCCAGACGAGCCAGCCGATGGAGTTGGCGTCGGCGTCGACGCGGTAGGCGAGCGCGTCGGTGTCCAGTCCTTCGACGACGTCGTGGACGATCTCGCGCACGCGCCCGAAGGCGTCCGTCAGCAGTTCGACACTTCCCATACCGTGAATTGTGGTGGCCACGGCGACGTTTCGCTTGCCAGAAGGCCGCTACACCGACGAGTCCAATGCGGCGTCCACGGCGGCGGGTTCGAACACCGAGTCGGCGACCAGACCGGCAAGTCCGACGAAGGCACCGTTCTCCCCGAGCCGGGAGGCACCGACGTCCAGTCCACGCAACGCGCTCGCGTGGGCGTTGGACTCGACGGTCCTGCGCAGCGCTTCGAGGAACGGCGGCAGCACGCCGATCGCACCGCCGACTCGGACGTGCCGCGGGTTGACGATCGTGACGACGGTGGCCAGGACGGTCCCCACGAGGCGGCCCGCCTCCGCTGTCGCACGCACGGCGTCCCCTCGTCCGGCCTCGACGCGGCGCACCACGTCGTCCATCGAGCGCACCCCGGAATCGCGAAGGTCACGCACCAGCGCCAGACCGCTGGCACTGGCGGCGACGCACCCGCGCCTGCCGCACCCGCACCTGCGGTCGTTGCCCTCGATCCGCATGTGCCCCATCTCGCCCGCGGTGCCGCTCTCCCCACGATGGATCCGTCCGCCCACGACGACGCCGGCCCCGATGCCGGTGCCGATCTTGACGCCGACGGCCGTCGTGTCCGGCCTCCCCATGGCGCAGTAGTCGCCGAAGGTCAGGGCGTTGGCGTCGTTCTCCAGCAGCACGGGAACGCCGAAGGCGTCCGCGAACGGTTCCCGCAGCGCCGTGCCGCTCCAGTCGGGCATCGTCGGCGGCGCGACCGTGACGCCGCGGTCGTGGTCGATCTGACCCGGGATCGACAACGCCATGGCCTTGAGCGTTCCGGTGCGCCCCGTGCGTGACAGGAGCTCGCGGCCGGCGTCCAGCAACATGGGCACGACGTCGTCGGGAGCGTGCCGGACGCGGAGTCTGTGCACGTCGCGGGCGAGCACGGCACCACGCAGATCGGTCACGGCCAGCGCGGCATGACTCTGCCCGAGGTCGACGGCCAGCGCGGTCGGTGTCTCGTCGTCCACCTCGAGCACTTCGGCGCGCCTGCCGCCGCTGGAGTCACGGTGCCCGGCCGCGCGGACGAACCCGTGCCTGCGCAGCGCATCCAGCCGCTCCACGAGCGTCACGCGGGACAGGCCGATGCGCTCCTGCAGCTCCTGCCTCGTGAGCGAGCCGTGCGCGCGCAACACGGCGAGCACGTGTCCCGAGGACGTCGCGCTCGGCGGAGATCCATGCCGACCTGTCACAACCACGTTGACAATCGTCCCATCGCTACTTATGTTAACGGGCCTGACAAAAGTTCGTAACACGTCAGGTCCCGACAAGCCAGTTCCGACAAGCCAGTTCCGACAACGCGATTCGTCAGTGGAGGCCGGACAGATGCGCCGTGGCGGCCCTTCGCAGGTCTCCCGCCGTACCTTCCTGCGTGGAGCGGGTGCCGCGGGCCTGGCGGGTCTGGCCGGGTCCGGCCTCGCGGGCTGCACCGGTTTCGCCACCACCGGCGACGGCGGCATGATCTTCCTGTCCACGCAGTTCCGGCCGGTCAACGAGGCCGAGGCGTTCCGTTCGACACTCGCGAAGACGATCTCCGGCGTCAGCTACGTGACCATCGAGGAGGGTCCGTTCGCGGGCCAGGTTCGCAGCCAGGTCGGCTCCGGCGCCACCCAGATGGGCCTGCTCGGCGGACTTCACGGCGACCTCGCCCCGCTCGCCGACGGCTACCTCGAGGACGTCACGGACCTGCTGTCCGACCTGAGCGGGCGCGGCTTTCCCGCGGACTACGTCGATCTGGCCAGGTCGGGTACCGACCGCGCCTGGTACATCCCGTGGGCGGACGCCAGCTACGTCCTGGCCGCACACGCCGACGCGCTCGAGCACCTGCCGTCCGGCGCCGACGCCGAATCGCTGACCTACGACCAGTTCCTCGACTGGGCGATCGCCGCGCGGCGCGCGAACGGAGGGCGGCCCATGCTGGGCCTTCCGCTCGGGCCGGAAGGCCTGTTCCACCGGTTCACCCAGGGCTACCTGCTGCCGTCGTTCACCGGAGGGCAGATCACGACGTTCCGGTCCCGCGAGGCCGTGTCGGCATGGCAGTACCTGCGCGAACTGTGGGCGAACTGCAACCCGGCCAGCACCACCTACGACTTCATGCAGGAGCCGCTCGAATCGGGCGAGGTGCGGATGACGTGGGATCACGTGGTGCGCCTCGTCGAGGCCCCCGAACGCGACCCGGAGAACTGGCGCATGTTGCCCGCACCGCGGGGCGAGCACGGTCTCGGCTACATGGCGGTGCTGGCCGGATTGGCGATCCCGAAGGGCAGCACCGATCCGGAGCTGGCCCGCGACGCGATCCGCGCACTGACCACCCCGCGGGCGCAGCTCGACGTGCTGCGCTCCAACGGCTTCTTCCCGGTCGTCGACACCGAGATCCCCGGCAACCTCCCTCCCGCGATCCAGCTCGAGGCCGACGCGGTCGCCAAGCAGAAGAACGCCGACGACGCGATCCTGTCCCTGCCGCCGGTCGGCCTCGGGGAACGCGAGGGCGAGGTCAGCAAGGTCTTCCAGGACACGTTCCGCGCGATCGTGCTCGGCGGTGCCGACATCCGGTCCACACTGGACGCACAGGCACGCGTGTTGCAGGGCGTGCTGTCGGAGCTGAATGTCCCGTGCTGGGCGCCCGACCCCGCCGCCGAACGCTGTGAGGTGGGCTGACATGCGATCCGTGCTGCGGTCCCCGTGGTTGTTGCTGACCCCGTCGATCGTGCTGCTGCTCGTGCTGTTCGGCTGGCCGCTCGTGGACGGCGTGCTGGAGGCCTTCACCGACGAGCACGGCTTCACGCTCGCCCACTGGCAACGGCTGTTCGACGACCCGTACTTCCTGGACGCCCTGCGCAACACCCTGTTGCTGATCGTCATCGTCGTGCCGGTGCAGCTCGTGCTGGCGGTCGCGATGTCGCTGCTCGTCCAGGCGAGGCCGAGGTTCGTGAGCGGGCACTTCTACCTGTGGTGCATTCCCCTGGCGATCTCCGAACTCGCCGCCGGTCTGGTGTGGCTGTCCATTTTCGACAACCGCGGGTACCTCAACTCACTACTGGTCTCGCTCGGGCTCTCCGAGCACGGTGTGCAGTGGCTCAGCTACGACAACACCGCGACCATGCTGCTCACCGTGGTACTGGCGGAGATCTGGCGTGCGACGTCGCTGGTGTTCGTGATCGTCGTCGCGGGCGTGCAGATGGTGCCGCGCGAGTACGACGAGGCCGCGCAGGTCTTCGGGGCCTCGTTCTGGCAACGGCTGCGCCACGTGACCCTGCCTATGCTCAAGCCGAGCCTGCAGGTCGCGTTGATCCTGCGCACGATCCTGGCGCTGCAGGCGTTCGCCGTGGCGCAGGCGCTGACCGGACGGGACTTCCCGCTGCTGGTCGGCGAGACCTACGAGTGGTACGTCGGCCTGCAGAACCCGGCGGTGGCCAGTGCCGTCGCCCTCGTCGTACTGGCGATCTCGGTGGGTACGGCGGTGCTGTACCTGCGCACGGTCCGCAGTCCCTCGGAGGCCGAGTCATGACCGACGCCACGGGCAGCACGGCCGCGACCGCGAACACCGCCGCCACGTCCGCGCAGCGGCGCGCCCTGCCACCCGTCGATCACACCCCGCTGCGCAGGCGCAGGATGCGTGCCGCGTGGGTGCAGTTCGCGTGCATCCTGATCTCGCTGTTCATGGCGCTGCCGATCGTCCTGGTCGGACTGTCGGCGCTGTCGTCGCGGGCCGCACTGGCCGAGTTCCCCAAGTCGCTGCTGCCGTCGGAGCTGTCCACCGAGACGCTGCAGGCGTTCCTGCAGGCAACGGGCACGTTCCCCGCGTTCGGCAACTCGCTGCTGGTCGGGCTCTACACCGTTTTCTGGTCCCTCGTCGTGGGCGCACCCGCCGGCTACGCACTGGCCAGGTACGCCTTCCGCGGCAAGGAGCCGTACCAGGTGTTCATCCTGCTGGTGCGCGCGCTGCCGATCGTCGTGCTCTCGGTGCCGCTGGCGACGATGTTCCTGCAGTTCGGCGTCTACGACACGGTGTTCGCCGTGACGCTCGTGCACACCGTGCTCGCGCTGCCCACCACCGTGCTGATCACCGCGAGCATCTTCGTGTCGGTGCCCCACGACGTCGAGGAGGCGGCACAGATCTTCGGCTGCACCCGCTGGCAGGCAGCCCGCAAGGTGGTGCTGCCGCTCGCCCTGCCCGGCCTGGCCGCCTCGTCGATCTTCACGTTCGTGCTGTCGTGGAACGAGATCCTCGGCGCCACCGTGGTGACGCTGGGCCACCGCACCTTGCCCGCGCAGGTGCTCACGTCGCTCGCGGAGGCGTCCCAGGCCTACCGGTTCGCGGGCGGGTTCGCCCTGATCCTGCCCGCGCTGCTGTTCATCTTCGTGATGCGCCGCTACCTGGTGAACATGTGGGGAACGACGCTGCGATGACGCCGACGAAGGGAGAGGCCGCATGGCCGAGGTGATCCTGCGGGACCTCGTCAAGACATACCCCGGCGGCACGTCGAGGGCGACCGACGAGGTGTCCCTCGAGATCGGCGACGGCGAGTTCATGGTGCTGCTGGGCCCGTCGGGCTGTGGCAAGACGACGCTGCTGCGGATGATCGCGGGCCTGGAGATGCCGGACGCGGGCCAGGTGGTCATCGGCGACCGCGACGTGACCTACGCCGAACCGCGCAACCGCAACCTGTCGATGGTGTTCCAGAGCTACGCCGTGTTCCCGAACAAGGCGGTGCGCGACAACATCGGCTTCGGACTGCGGATGCACGGGGTGCACGCCGACGAGGTCGCCCGCAAGGTCGACTGGGCCGCCGACCTGCTGCAGCTGACGCCGCAGTTGGACCGCTACCCGGCGAAGCTGTCCGGCGGGCAGCGCCAGCGCGTCGCGGTCGCACGGGCGATCGTGATGGACGCCGACGTGCTGCTCATGGACGAGCCGCTGTCCAATCTCGACGCGCTGCTGCGCCTGTCGTTCCGTGCCGAGCTGAAGAAGCTCGTCGAGGAGCTCGGCACGACCACCGTGTACGTGACGCACGACCAGGTGGAGGCACTCTCCCTCGGCGACCGGGTGGCCGTCATGCACGAGGGCCAGATCATCCAATGTGGACCGCCCACCGACGTCTACGACCAGCCCGCGACCGAGTTCGTCGGCGGGTTCCTCGGCAGTCCGCCCATGAACTTCCTCACGGGTGTCGTGGTCGACACCGACGACGGACCTAGACTGGACCTCGGCGGGCAGTCCCTGCCCGTGCCCGCGGCACTGTCCCCGCACACGGGAAAGCCGCTGAAGCTCGGCGTACGCCCCGAGGCGATCGAGGTCGCACACGACGGTGCTTCGGTGACCGGCGAGCTGCAGGTGCTCGAGCCCTTGGGATCCTCGGCGCTGCTGACCACCGAGGTCTGCGGGCAGACGGTGAAGGTCTCCGCCCCGCCCGCGTTCCGCGCCGATCCCGGCGGTTCGCTGAACCTGCGGCTGCCCGACGACGCGTGCCGTTGGTACGACCCCGAAACGTCTCTGCTCTTGGAGGTCCGGTGACCACCGCCACCGGCGACCGCACCGCACACAGACCCGCGAGCCTGGCCGCGCGAGCGGCCATGGTGCTGCGCGACAACGACACCGGCACGCTCGTCACCGCCTCCCCGCGGCTGTATCCTCACATGTGGAGCTGGGACGCGGCGTTCATCTCCATGGGCCTCGCGCACCTCGACGTCGGACGTGCGGTGCAGGAGCTCGACACGTTGCTGGCCGCACAGTGGCGCGACGGGATGATCCCGCACATCGTCTTCACCAGCGACACCGACTACTTCCCCGGCCCCGACCGGTGGGGTACCGACAACGCGCCGCAGCGCCCCGACGGCGTGCGCACGTCGGGCATCTGCCAGCCGCCCGTGCACGCCATCGCACTTCGCCGGATCATCGACACCGCACGCAGGACCTCGGCCGCCGACGCGCGCACCGCGGAGGAGTTCGCGGCACGTGCGTGGGACGCGATGTACCGCTGGCACCGCTGGATCGTGCGCCACCGCATGCCCGATCCGTGCGGACTGGTGACCATCGTGCACGGCTGGGAGTCCGGAATGGACAACTCACCGCGGTGGGACTCGGCCTACGGCGGCGTCCGTCCGGGCCCCGATCTGCCTCCGTACGTGCGGCTCGACCTGCTCAAGGTCGACGACCCCGGCGAACGGCCCAGCGACGACGAGTACGACCGCTACCTGTGGCTGATCGAGCAGATGCGCCGCGCCGACTACAACCCGGACAAGGTCGTGGAGACCTCGGCGTTCCTCGTCGGCGACGTGTTCATCACGGCCGTGTTCGCGCTGGCCTCCGACACGCTCGCCGAGATCGGTGACGAGGTCGGCGCCGACGCCGAACGGGTGGCCGAACTGAGGACGTGGGCCGAACGCGCCCGAACCGCGACGGCGATGAGCTGCCACCCCGAGACCGGCATGGCCCGCGACCGCGACGTCCGCGCGGGCAGGTGGATCAGCACCGAGTCGATCGCCGGTTTCTCCCCACTGCTGTGCGGCGGGCTGCCCGGCGATGTCGAGGACCGGCTGATCGCCGCGCTCGACAGCCCCCGGTGGACGGGACACCCCGACCTGCTCGCCGCCGTCCCGCCGTCGGTGTCGCCGGATTCGCCCGACTTCGACCCGCGACAGTACTGGCGCGGCCCCCAATGGCCGGTCGTGACGTGGCTGTTCGGCTGGGCTTTCGGCAGGCGCGGCTGGGAACGGCACGCCAGCGAGTTCCGCGCGCAGGGGGTGCACCTCGCCTCGGACGGAGCGTTCGGCGAGTACTACGAACCGTTCTCGGGCAAGCCGCTCGGCAGCACCAACCAGTCGTGGACGGCGGCCGTCGTGCTCGACTGGCTGTGCAGCGTGTGACCGCGGGCCTGACCGGCGCTAGGTGAGCAGTAGCACGAGCTGCACCTGCAGCTCGCCGCACACGCCGCCGAGCAGGGCGCCGGTGAGGATCAGGATCCACTCGTCCTGCTGGAACGCGGGCCGCAGCAGTCCCTCGAACTCCTCGTCGTCGAGTTCGCGCATCTTGGTGACCAGCGTTCCGCGGATGTCCATCGCGTCGGCGGCGTAGGTCTCCACGTAGCGCAACGTGTCGGGCAGCCTGGTCATCACCGATTCGGCGATGGTGTCCTTGAGCTGGCGGTACTGACCGCCGCCCATCGCGAGCAGCACCAGCGGTTTGGCCACGCCGGTGTGGCGGGCGAGCTCGTGGTCGACCTGCTGCTGGATGAGCGTCAGCACCCGGTCCGACATGGGCCCGCGCAACACCGCGTCGATGACGTTGCGGGGCGTGATGATCTCGGTGGCGATCAGCTCGGCGTAGGCGTCGGTCACCTCGTTCCTGCGTTTGAGGAACAGTCCCTGCCACGTGACGCCGAAGTACTTCCGCGGGTGGAGCGGGCGGAAGATCATCTTCAACGCGAGCCAGTCGGTGAACCAGCCGATGAACAGCCCGAACACGGGCATGATCAGCGGGACCCGCAGCAGCAGCCACACGACCATCTGCACCACGCCGATCACGGCGCCGAACAACAGGCCCGACCGGCCGATGAACCGGAACTCCTTGTCGCCCGCCTCCTGGAAGATGCGGTTCAGCAGCGACTTGTCCTTGACCAGGTTCGTGACGACCATGTCCTTCAGGTCGAACACGGAATCGACGTCGGCCTTGATCTGCTCGGTCACGGCCGCGACCATGCGGGGCGCCTCGTTCTGCACCCTGCGGACCACGAGTTTGCGCGCCCGCTCGGGCAGCCGCTCCCACAGACCCGGCTGGTAGCGCTCGGCGACCTCGACGACGATCTCGCCGATCGCCTCGCGCAGGGGCGCCTCGATCTCCTTGCCGATCCGGTCGGGATCGAGTCGCTGCACGATGTCGCGCGGGGAGATGAGCTGCTCGGTCATCGTGTCGACCGCGATGCCGGCCATGCGCGCGGCGCGTCTCGGCACGATGCCCTGCCAGCCGAACAGCGGCTTGCCGCGCCAGCGGATGCCCACGAACTCCAGCGGTTCGAACATCATCCGGATCGCGACGAGCTTGGTCACCCATCCGATGAGGGCCGCGACGACGGGGATCGAAACGTAGACAGGCCAGTACCGCACGAAGTCGTCGACGATCCCGAGCAGGTACTCGCCCATCGATCACCGCCACAACCGTCGAAAGCGGACTCGGCCCCGTCGCCGACACTGGCGCGCATGATCACACGACCGGGTGCCCCGCCGCCAGGGGCGGACACCGGGTCGCCCGGTTCGGACCGGTTCGGCCAGGCCCGTCGTCGACTCAGGGAGCGCAGGCGAGCCAGAAGTTCATGCCGAGTGCCGAGATCCGCAGCGTGCCGCGCGTGATCTTCGGGCGTTTGGCCAGGTCCTCGGCCTTTCGCACGGTCTCGTCCGTCATCAGGATCTCGTACTGGGTCGACAAATCGGTCTTCTCGCCTTCGAGTTCGGCGAGACCGAAGCCGACCAGCCGCGTGACGTACACGGGCACGTGTTCGGTGGCGGACACACCGGCGGTCTTGCCGACCGTCGAGGCGTTGCGCAGCAGCACCCGGCCGGTCCGCCGCTCTGTGACGTCGACCACCGGGTAGTCGGTGCCGTCGGACAGGGCCGAGACGACGCGGGCCTCGTCCGGCGTGAGCTGGCGCAGGATCGAGGCGTACAGGTAGTCGCGCGCGGCGTCGCGGTTCATGAGCGTGGAGCGGTTGAGCAGCGCCGCCATGCCCGCGCGGAGCGGATCGGCCGGCAGCGGCAACGCCACGGCGGTCGTCGCGCTGCGCTGCGCCGAGCCGGTCGAGCCCTTCGACCCCGCCGAACCAGCCGAGCCATTGGCGCCGTGGCCGTTGGCGCCGCCCTGCTGGGCGTGCTCACCGTGGCCCGCAGGGGCCTCGGGCACCGTGGGAAGCTCCGTCAGCTCCAGCAGCCTGCGGTTGCTGGCGTTCTCCATCCGCTTGTGGAGCTCGGTCAGCGCCTTCTGTTCGAGGTTGCGCAACGAGCGCTCGGCACTGTCGGCGCCCGGCACCCGCTTGCCCAGCGTGTAGCCCGTTCGCGCCGCCCATCCGGCCAGCCTGCCCGCGCGCTGCATCAACTCGTCCGCTTCCACGCACCTGATGCTACTGGCACCCCGCGCGGGCCTCGATGATCACTACCCGTCGCCGCGGGGCCACGGTCGGCCGCCGGATCAGGTCTTCGGCACCTGCCCGATGCCGCCACAGTTCGGGCAGGGTCCGCGGCGGTTGGGTGTCAGACCCGATCCGTGGCATCGGGGACAGTCGACCATGTCACCGACCTGCACCACGTGGACCTCCCGGTGTCATCGCCAGCATGTCCGTGTTTCGGAGGTCCAGAACTCTATTGGGTGCGGCAGCGTTCCGGTTCCGCCGACAGGTCCAGTCTGCATCTTGCAATCTTCACCGCGGGTAGCCGAGACGTCCGAACGGACGAGTCCCCGCGGCGCATCCGGGTGCAACCGAAGGTCGCCCGCCGGCCGGCAGCCGTACGAGGGGTAGAACGCACGGCTGCCCGGCAGAGGTCCCCCTGCGACCTCTGCCGGGCAGCCGTTTCCCGTGCCCCGCCCCCGCGGGGTCGACCGGCCCGGTCCGAAGGTCCCCACCTCGGACCGGGCCGGCCCGATGCACCACGCCACATCGGCGATGTCCCCGCGCCGCAGGCGCTGTCGTGCACGTCCGGTTCCGCGACTCGGGCGCTACGCCCCGAGCCACGTACGGGCCGCGTCGAGCCCGTCGAGGGTGATCTGGTGACCACCCGGGTGCCAGTACTCGGTGACCTCCGCTCCCCGCTCGCGGAAGGTCCGCACGAGCCGCTCGCTCGAGTCGAGCGGAGCCATCGGATCGCTGCGCCCGTTGGCCAGGAACACGCGTGCGGTGTCCAGTCGGTTGTCCGGCGGCTCCGGCAGCGGCGACATGGCGGAGAACAACATCACCTCGCCGAGCACGTCGGGGCGCAGCAGCGCCACGGCCGCGGCGATGTTGGCTCCGTTCGAGAAACCGGCGGCCACGACCCTCCTGCCGGCCAGGTCGTGCTTGCGCAACGCCTCCTCGATGAACTCCGCGAGCTCACCTGCGCGGCGGACGACGTCCTCGACGTCGAACACACCCTCACGCAACCTCCGGAACCACCGGGCTGCGCCACCCTCGGACACCGGCCCCGCGGGGGCGATCATCGGAGAGGACGGGCTGAGCTCCTTGCCCAGCGCGAGGATGTCGTCGGGAGTGCCTCCGGTGCCGTGCAACAGCAGCAGCACGGGCTCGGCGCCGGTTCCCTCGACGTGGCGGTAGTCGAGCGACAACTCCGTCATCACCGCTCCGGGTTGTTCTCGGCGGGCAGTTCGAGCTGCGGGAGCGCGGCCGCGATCTGCTCACGGGTGGGCTCGAGCCACGGCGGCAGCTTCAGCGCCCGGCCGAGCTCGAGCAGCGGCTCGTCGATGTCGAAGCCGGGCTGGTCGGTCGCGACCTCCTGCAGCACCCCGCCCGGCTCGCGGAAGTAGATCGAGCGGAAGTACTGACGGTCCAGCACGGAGGTGACGCCCACGCCCTGGTCGACCAGGTCCGCACGCAGGGCCAGCTGCTCCTCGTCGTCGGCCGCACGCCACGCGACGTGGTGCACCGTGCCGCCCGCGACGACACCCTTGGGCGCGTCGGGCGTGATCTCGACGTCGACGTAGGTGCCGGGCCCGCCGTCACCGGCCTGGAAGCGGTACCGCCCGGTGCTCTCCGAGGCGAGCGACAGTCCCAGACCGCGGGTGAGCATGTCGGCGGTGGCGTCCTCGGTGGTCACCGACATCGTCACCGAGTGCAGTCCGCGGATCGCGTGCTCGGCGGGTACGAACGGCGTGTCCCACGGGTCGCGGGGGTCGGGCTGCGGATGCGCGACGAGCGCGATCTGCAGGCCGTCCGGGTCGCGGAAGGTCAGCGACTCCTCGTTGTCCCTGGTCACGACCGTTCCGGGGGTGACTCCCGAGGCCTCGAGGTGCTGCTTCCACCAGCCCAGCGAGTGCTCGGGCACCGAGAACGCCGTGGTGGTGGCCTGCCCCGTGCCGATCCGCCCCTCCGGCACGCCGCGCCAGGGGAAGAAGGTCAGGAGCGTGCCGGGCCGACCCGCGCCGTCCCCGTAGTAGAGGTGATAGGTCTCCGGGTCGTCGAAGTTGACGGTCGTCTTCACCAGCCGCAGGCCGAGGCCGCGCAGATAGAAGTCGACATTGCGTTGGGGCTCCCCACCGATCGCCGTGACGTGGTGCAGGCCGCTGGTCGTGAAGCCCATGACTTATCTCCTCCGAACTCGATGGGCGCAAAGTTATCCCAGAAACATCTCGCGCGCAAGACTTATCTCCGAGAGAGTTTCACACGCGAGATGCATCCGGGTGAGATGTATCCGGGTGAGAATCTGCTCCGGGAGGCGTCGTGTACGCTGCCGGTGTGACGACAGAGCCGGACGACGACGAGATCGTGACCTGGTGGGGCCTCGTGATCGAGGGCTACCTGGCCACGCAGGACCGACTGATGGGCGAGATCGCCGAACGCTTCGACCTTGCGCCGGCCTCGTTCGACATCCTCGTGCGACTGGTCCGTTCACCGGAGCACCGACTTCCCATGACCCGCCTCGCCAAGGAGGCGGCCCTGTCGAGCGGCGGGTTCACCAAGGTCGCCGACCGCCTCGTCGCCGCCGACCTCATCGAGCGGGTACCCAGTTCCGAGGATCGACGCGTCACGTACGCGTGCCTGACCGAACACGGGCTCGACGTCGCGTCGAAGGCGCGTCAGACCTGCGCCGACATCCTGCGCGAGCGCGTCCTCACCCCGCTGGGGAACCGGTCCTCCGAGGAGCTGGCCGAGGCGATGCGCACCCTGCGCACGGTCAACGGCGCAGCCGCCGAATGATTCCGACGAGCACGTCGGAATTCCGGAGCGCTCTTTTTGACGACGTCGTGATGAGGAATTTTTCACGCCGCACGTGAAACGACCTAATTCCCGGATTCGATTCCCCAGACGTACGGCAACGTACCCTGGGGAATTTTCTTTATCGGGGAAGGAATCACGATGCAACATCGTCACTGTCGGCGCATGATCGCGCCCACTCTCGGCGCCGCACTCCTCGCGGCCACATTGGCACCCGGCGTCGCGGGTGCCACCGAGACGCGCGCCCCTTCGGACGCCCGGCTCGCCGCGGCGATCTGCGACTACCAGCAGGAGTCGACCGACACCGCGCAATCCTCGCCCATCGACGAGCGCTACGAGTCGGATGCGCAACTGCGCGAGGCACTCGGCGAACCGGCCGGCCCGGAACAGGCCGAAGGAGATGTCCGCTGGCGTGCCTACGAGAACGGCAGGCTGTACTGGACGGAAGAGGCCGGCGTGCACGCCGTCTTCGGCGACATCCTCGCCAAGTTCCTCGACGGCGGAGGGCACCAGACCTACGGCGTGCCCATGACCGACGAGTGCGAGGCGCAGGAGGGGGCCCGGTACAACCACTTCACCGGAACCGACGCCACGGGGCGGGTGTCGATCTACTGGCGAGGAGGGGACGCGTTCGCCCTCACCGGCCAGATCCGGCAACACTGGGAGGCCAGCGGCTGGGAACGGGGCACGTACGGATTCCCGACCGGCGACACCACCGACATCGAAGGTGGAAAAGTCAACGAATTCGAAGGCGACGACACATTCGGTGCGAACATTTACTGGTCGGCGAATTCCGGCGCCCACGGCGTGAAGGGAAAGATTCTCGAAACCTATCTCGAACTGGGCGGACCGGGAGGCGATCTCGGATTCCCCACGACGGACGAGAAACCGTGGCGGGGCGACGGCAAGCGCAGCAACTTCCAGGGTGGCTGGATCACCCGGAACGGCAGCGAGACCGACCACGGAACCTGGTGATCGCCGGGCCGTGAACCGACACGGCAGTCCGCAGACCCGGCGACACGACGACAACGACCGGTGAACGACCGGCGACACCCGGAGTCCTCGGTGGCACGACCAGCCACCGAGGACGCCGCGGTGGACGTCAGGCCTGGTCGAGTGGCGGCTCGACGGGCATGGCCAGGGTGGCGAGGTCGCCGTGGTCGGCCGAGCGCACGGTGACCGGTTCGTTCGGGCCGCGGACGTCGAGCATGAGGTCGGGGCCGATGGCCGTGGCGACGGCAGGGTGCAGGACGGTCACGCCGAACCACACCTCCGCGTCCGGGCCGTCGACGACCGCATCGACAGACGCCTGCTCGGCCCCGTCCGGTGACGCCAGTGCCAGGTGATCGGGCCGCGCGCGCAGTCGCACCGTCTCGTCGTCGGTGGCCTCGAGCGCCGCGAGCAGACTCGCCTTGGCCACGACGACGCGGGTCACCGGCGGGGCCACCGCCGCCGACAGAGCGCGATGGTCGGGGAACCGCCCCGAGGCGAGCCTGCAGTGCAGCGCGCTCTCCCTCGCCCGGAACCGCAGCGCATCGGGCAGGGCTTCCAGCTGCACGACATGCCTGCGGCGCAGTTCGCCGAGGACCGACCGCAGGTCGGCTCCGTCGAGCGTGCCTGCCCACTCGGCTCCCAACGTCTCGTCCGGCACGAGGGTGCGGATCGACAACCGGTACCGGTCGGTCGCCACCAGGGTCAGCGCCTCCGGTCCGGACTCGATGTGGACGCCGGAGATCGCCGGATGTTCGTCGGACTCCCCGGTCGCGACGAGCACCTGATCGATGGCCGCGGCGAGGACATGCCCCTTGACGGTCGCCACCGGCACGGCGTCGGTACCGGTGAGCGCGGCCTTGATGCCGACGGCGGCGCGCCGAGCCTCGTCGGCGCGGGTGGACAGGCTCGCCACGTGCTCGTCGATCAGCCGCGCCGCGTGGGCGGGATCGGTCGCCAACACGTTCTCGACCACCGGCAGCGGCATCTCGAGGCCGCGCAGGCGGCGCACCGCGACGGCGCGTTCGAGCTGGTCGGCGTGGTAGTAGCGATAGCCGGAGGCGGCATCCACGTTCGCCGGCCTGAGTAGTCCGGAGTCGTCGTAGAAGCGCAGCGCGCTCGCCGTCAGGCCGCTGCGGCGCGCGAACGCCCCGATCGGGATGAGATCGGCCGGCGGGTGCGGGTCAGGGATGGCGTGGGTGTCAGGCATGGCGTCAAGGCTGATTCTTCAGCCAACTCGAAGGTCAAGTCCACCTTTGGCGGCTTTTCGGTGAACACGAAGTGTGGTCGCATGGTCACCCAGCCGTGCGCAAAAGAGTAAGGTAAGACTACCCTTACCAAGATCCCCGACACATCGAGGTACTCCGTGACCACCGCTGCCGCCCAGGACGGACTCGCAGCCGACTCCGTGCTCGACTGCGTCGGCAACACTCCGATCGTGGCGCTCCGCCGGCTCTTCCCCGACCCGGACGTCGAGGTCATCGCCAAGCTCGAACTGATGAACCCCGGCGGCAGCATGAAGGACCGCTCCGCGCGCTACATCGTCGAAGGCGGGCTGCGCGACGGCACTCTGCGACCGGGCAGCACGATCGTCGAAAGCAGCTCGGGCAACTTCGGCGTGGCACTGGCCATGGCCGCGCGCGTCCACGACCTGCGCTTCACGTGCGTCGTCGATCCCAAGACCACGCGCGCCAACCTGACGTTGCTGCGGCATCTCGGTGCCGAGGTGGAGGTCGTCGACGACGTGGATCCCGCGGGCGGCTACCTGGGCAGCAGGCTGCGCCGGGTGCGCGAACTGCTCGCGCAGCGCCCCGACGCGGTGTGGATCAACCAGTACGCCAACGAACGCAATCCGCAGGCCTTCTACCACGGCATCGGCACCGAACTGGTGCACCAGCTCCCCGAAGCGCCGACCGTCCTGTTCGGACCCGTCAGCACGACGGGCAGTCTGCTCGGCAGCGCGAGGCGGCTGCGGGAACGCTTCCCGGACCTGCGCGTCACCGCCGTGGACGCCGCGGGCTCGGTGATCTTCGGCGGGCCCGCGGGCAGACGCGATCTGCCCGGTATCGGATCCAGCCGGGTGCCGGAACTGTGCCGTCCCGCCGAGATCGACGACGTGGTGCACGTCAGCGATGCCGACGCCGCCCTCGCGTGCCGCGAACTGCTCGCGACCGAGGGGATCTTCGCGGGCGGTTCGAGCGGGTCGGTGATCGCCGCGCTCCGCCGCAGCCTTCCCGACCTGCCGAAACCGTGTCGCGCGGTGGCGATCCTGCCCGATCGCGGTGATCGCTACCTCGATCTCGTCTACGACGACGACTGGCTGGCCGAGGCGGGGACGCGGCGCGGGTGAGGCCAGTCGTGACCCGCGATACGACCACCGGCACGGCGTGTGACGCCACGGTCATGAGCGAACTCGTCGACGCCCTCATCCGCGAACGGATCCACGGATTCGCCGACGGCGGCCTCGACGGCGAGTGGTACCGAGTCGGTGACATCCGGTTCCGGGTTCGCCCCGGCGGAGCCCTGCAGCCATGGCGTCACGCGGGCGGACCGGTGCTGCGGGGAAACCGCGAGCTCACCCCCGACGAGCTGTTGCGCGTGGCCACGGCAGGTTCCGGAGAGTCCGCGGTCGACCAGGTGGCCGCGGATCTGCGGACCGCCGTCGAGCACGCCGCCGTTCCCGCCCGCGACGGCGACGCCGAATCGCTCACCGCCCTTCGCGGCAGGCCCTTCCATCCGACGGCGCGGGCGGTCGTGGGATGGAACACCGGCGAGCTCGTCCGATACGGGCGTGCGGTGTTCGGACTCGACTGGCTCGCGGTCCGCACGGAGGCGGTGCGGTTCGGCAGCGGAGGGTGGGACCCGGGCACCGTACCCGAAATGCCCGACGATGCCCGGGACGACGAGACGCTGATCCCCGTCCACCCGTGGCAGCTCGACCACGTGCTGCCGTCCGAGTTCGCGGCCGAGCTGGCCGCGGGCACGGTCCGGGTGCACGCGCGAGGGGTCGGCCGGTGGCGCGCGACGTCGTCGATCCGCACCCTCGCGCCCGTCGACGGCGACGGCGACGGCGACGGCGACGGCGACGCGGGGGCGCGGCCCGCCCGGCACGTGAAGCTGCCGCTGGGGGTCAACACGCTCGGTTCCCAGCGCCTGCTCCCGGCGCGCTACCTCGACAACGGCGAGCGCGGTGAACGCCTGCTGCGGACGATCCTCTCCGGCGACGAGGAGCTGGCAGCGACGGTCGTGATCGCCGACGAGACGTCGTGGTGCGGATGGGACGGCGATCCGTACGCCGACCGCCCAGGCCACCTCTCCGCCCAGGTTCGCGCGTATCCCTCTGATGTGGACGGATCGGTACCGATGGGCGCGCTCGCCTCGGTCGCGTGGCACACCGCGAACCTCACCGACCCGGTTCCGTTCTTCCGCAGGCTCGCGGGGGACTTCTGCGCGATGGCGGTCGGGTTCCTCACCCACGGAGTACTTCCGGAGATCCACGGACAGAACGTGCTCCGGGTGGGGCGTCGCTTCGTGCTGCGGGACCACGACACGGTGCGGTACTGCCCGGAGCTGCTCACGGCCCCCGATCCGGAGTACCGGGTGAAGCCGGGCGCGCCGCAGTCGCTGCGCGTCGAGGATCCCGCCGCGCTCGCCCGCTACCTGCAGACCCTGGGCGTCCAGGTCAATCTCTACGGCATCATCGACGCGCTCACCAGGACCTACGGTGTTCCCGAGTCTCGCCTGTGGACGGCCCTCCACGAGGCACTGGACGCGGCGCTCGAGCGGCGCGGCGCACATGACCTCCGTACCGTCCTGTTCGACACGCCGTTCTGGCCGCACCGGAGGGTGCTGGCTCCGCTGTTGAGCCAGGGCAGGTCGACGGGACTGAGCATGCCCGCCGACACCGGATCGGTGCCCAACCCGCTCCACACCGGACGCCTGGCCGATGCCGCGGCCGAGGAGGCCCGCCACGGGGCCCACCGCCGGGTGCTGAACGCGTACCTGCGGGAAAGCGGCATCCACGAGGTCACCCGAGGGCCCCTGGACATCGAACTCGCGGCCACCGGCCGGTCGGTGCGGCTGACCGTCACGTACGCCTCACCCGCCGGGCACCACGACTACGCCGCGATCCCGCACTCGGCGGTGCGTGCGGTACTCGGCGAATTGGAGGCGCGCACGGGTTTGCGCGGGACACCGGTACTCGAGGCACAGATCTCGGGCAGCACGGACAACACCGCACGCTATCTCGCCGCACGTTACCGAGGCCGCGGACGCAACACCGCCGACGCGTCGAGAACGTCCGAACAGGGCGTCCTCTTCGGACACCCGTTCCATCCGACACCGAAGAGCGCCGAGGGATTCGATGCATCCGATCTGCACGCCTACGCCCCCGAGCTCGGCGTCTCGTTCCCGCTGCGGCACGTGGCCGTGGCCCGCGAACTGGTCCACGAGGAGGGACAGGTACCGGTCCCCGCGCAGGTCACGGACGCCACGCCCCCCGGTTTCGCCGCGATCCCCGTGCATCCGTGGCAGCACCAGCACCTGATGCGGAATCCGGCTGTGCGGCGGCTGGTCGCCGACGGCGCGCTCGTGTCGTTGCCGGAACAGAGCCCGCACGTGTACCCGACGTCGTCGGTGCGCACCGTGTGCGATCCGGCGAGCGGATCGACCTGGAAGCTGCCGCTCCACGTGCGCATCACCAACTTCGTCCGCCACACCCCGTGGGAACACCTGCGCCGCTCGGCCGATGCGATGCGCGCCGTGGCCGCGCTGCCCTCCTACGAAGGGTTCGGGATCGTGCCCGAGACCGGATTCCGCACCCTCGCTCCGGCCGCCGCCGGGCACGACCTGGCCGCGGAACTGAACGCCGTCCACCGCGCGAGCACACCGGGCGCGCTCGTCCTCGCGGGCCTGCTCGAGGACCCGACGTGGCCTGCCCAGCGCGTCACCGACCCCGCGGAGTGGCTGGCCCGCTTCGTCACGCTCGCCCACGGACCGCTGATGCGCGCCTTCGCCGACCACGGTGTCGCGTTCGAGGCGCATGTGCAGAACTCACTGTTACGGCTCGACGGCGACGGCATGCCGGCCCGGTTCCTGGTCCGCGACATGGAGGGCGTCGCCCTCGACCGGGCGCGCCATCGAGACCTGCCGGCCGACAGCCCTGCGCTCTACCACCGCGACGAGGCGTGGCAGCGCCTCTGCTACCACGCCGTGACCAACCAGCTCGCCCACGTGATCCACGTGCTCGGCAGGTCCTCGGAGGTCGGCGAGCGCGCACTGTGGTCGGTCGCGCGCGAGACCATGCGGCCCTGGCCCGAGGCCGAGCCACTGCTCACCGCACCCACCCTTCCCGCCAAGGCGAATCTGCTCAGCAGGTTCGCCCAACGCGGCGAGCGACCGTACTTCGTGGAGATCCCCAACCCCCTGAGATCCGTTCCCCACAGAGAGGACGCTTCCTGATGCCACCGCCGAGCACGCTTCTCGACACCGCACTCACCGGTCCCACCGCCGCGGACGTCCGCAGGCGCGTCCTGCACCAGCTGCTCGGCTCACTGCTCTACGAGAACGCCGTCCGCGCCGAGGACGGGCAGCTCCGGTGCGACAACGGCATCAACGGCGACAACGACGACAACAGCGACAACGGCGTCCGGTACACCTTCCGCGCCCGGCGCAGGTACACGTTCGGCAGGGTCACGGTCGACGACCTGCGCCGCGACGGCCTCGAGCCGCAGTCCATCAGTCTGTTCCTCGCCGAGATCGCCCCGCTCCTCGACGCCGATCCGTCCCGGCTCCCTCAGTTCGCCAGGGAACTCGAGGAGACCTACGTCAAGGACGCACTGGCGCAACAGCACCGCAGGAACACCGAGCACACCAGGCTGCACCGACTCGACGTCGAAACCCTCGAGGGCGCCATCACCGACGGGCACCGTTACCACCCGAGTTACAAGTCGCGCCTGGGGTTCGGGATCGACGACAACCTCGCGTACGGCCCGGAGTTCCGTCCCGACGTCCGTCCACTGTGGTTGTCGGTCGACCGCTCGATCGTCGAGACGTCAGCGGTCGTCGACGAGGCGTCGTTCCTGCGGGAGCAGTACCCCGCGCAGGCCGAGTCCGGGCGCACGCTCGTGCCGGTCCACCCGTGGCAGTGGGACCGCCACCTCGCCGCGGCGTTCGCGGGCGAGCTCACGTCCGGATCGATCCGTGTCCTCGGGCCCGACCCCGACCGGTTCCGCCCACAGCAGTCCATCCGCACACTGGCGTGCCTCGACCGTCCACACCGTCCGTACCTGAAACTCGCCATGTCGCTGGTGAACACCTCGACCAGCCGCGTCCTCGCACCGCACACCGTCCACAACGCACCGGCCGTGTCGGCCTGGCTGGCGGGCATCGCCGCCGACGATCCCCTGTTGCGGGACGAACTGCGCACGGTGTTCCTCCGCGAGCTCATGGGCACCGCCGTCGTCGCCGGTGACGACCCGGTACGCCGCGACGCCACCTACGGCACCCTGGCCTGCATCTGGCGCGAGAGCCTGCACCCGCATCTCGACCCGGACGAGTCCGGCGTGCCCTTCACGGGGCTCACCGCCCGCAACGTCGACGGCACCCCGCTGATCGATCCGTGGGTCCGCGAACAGGGTGTGGCCGCCTGGGTGCGGCGCATCGCCGAGGTCGTCGTCGTACCGGTGCTGCACCTGCTGTGCCACCACGGGATCGCGCTCGAATCCCACGCACAGAACATGGTGCTGCTGCACCGCTCCGGGATGCCGACCAGGGTCGCACTGCGCGACTTCCACGACGGTGTGCGCTTCTGCCGCGAACGCCTCGCCGCCCCGGACCGCTGCCCCACCCTGCGCTCGACGCCGCCGCACCACGAGAACCGCAACTCGTTCGTCGAGACCGACGACCCCTCGCTCGTAACCGATTTCGTCCTCGACGCACTGCTGTTCGTCGGCATCGGCGAACTCGCCCTGTTCCTCGCCGACGCCTACGGATTCGACGAGGCGGAGTTCTGGTCCCTCGTGCGCGAGGTGCTGACCGGTTATCTGGACCGGTTTCCCGACCCCCGTTACGACGTACTCACCCCGGAGGTGGCCGTGGAGAAACTGACCAGCAGACGCCTGTTGCCCGACACGGAGTTGCGCGTGCATCCCGTGCCCAATCCGCTGGCGGCAGCCGACCCGCGGCCGGCGTCATGAGCGCCCCCGAACCGGTCTGCCGGTACCGCTACGACCTCACCGGCATCGCCGAGCACGCGAGCAAGGTGGTGGCACAGCTGCCGGAACGGTGCCGCATGTTCTACGCGATGAAGGCCAACAGCGCACACCCGATCCTGCACGCGCTCGCCCCGATCGTGTCGGGCTTCGAGGTGGCTTCGGGAGGTGAGATCGCCAAGGCGCGTGCCGTGGACACCGACGTGCCGGTGCTGTTCGGCGGACCCGCGAAGACGCAGCCGGAGATCGAACAGGCACTGGCGGCCGGGGTGCTGCGGTTCCACGTCGAGAGCGTGCTCGAACTGCACCGGATCTCCGCGGTGGCCGTCGCCGCGGGCCGGGTGGCCGACGTGCTCCTGCGGGTCAATCTGGCCGGACCGTTCCCACCGGCCACGATCGCGATGGCGGGAGGCGCGACGCAGTTCGGCATCGACGAGGGTCGGCTTCCCGAGGCCCTTCGCGCCGCGCGCGAGCTGCCGGGTGTGCGCTTCGCCGGATTCCACCTGCACTCGCTGTCGAACAACCTCTCGCCCTCGGCGCACCTACAGATGTTGACGCTCTACCGCGACAAGGTCACGCGCTGGGAGCGCGACCACGGGCTGCGCAGCGAGGTGGTGAACGTCGGCGGCGGCATCGGAGTCAACTACACGCCGGCGTCCGGTGTGCCGGCGCAGGGCGAGCCGGGACCGCAGTTCGACTGGTCGGCGTTCACGTGTGAACTCGACCGGCTCGTGGCCACGTTTCCCGCGCACTGGCGCGAGATCGACTTCGAGTGCGGACGGTTCCTCGTCGCCGCGTTCGGCACGTACGAGACCGAGGTGCTCGACGTCAAGCGCAACCACGGCACCCAGTACGTCGTCGTGCGCGGCGGTACGCACCACTTCCGGCTGCCTGCCTCGTGGCAGCACAGCCACCCGTTCCGCGTACGCGCGGTCGACGCGTGGCCGGACGGGCTTCCCCGCCCCGAGGCGCGCGGTTCCGCGGTGACCGTCGTCGGTGAGCTATGCACCCCGAAGGACGTGCTGGCGCGCGACGTCGTGGTCGACCGTGTGCGGGCGGGTGACGTGCTCGAGTTCGTCTACGCGGGCGCGTACGGCTGGGAGATCTCGCACCACGACTTCCTCAGCCATCCGCACCCTGAGCACGTGTTCCGCTGAGCCACGCCTGCGACTCGCCGTGCGCTGGCAGAATGCGGTGGTGAGCACCGACACCGCAGCCGCGCCCCGTTCCCGCTGGGCACGATGGGTCGGATCCGGGCACTGGGCGCGGCTGCAGGGCGTCGTCGCCGCCGGTTCGGCCGCCGAAGGCCTGATGATCGCCGCGATGCCCCTGCTGGCCGTGACGATCACGACCGATCCCCAGGCGGTGTCACTGGTGAACGTCGTCGGCCAGGCGCCGTGGTTGTTGTTGGCGCTGCCAGCCGGACTGCTCGTGGACCGCGTCCGCAGGAGCAGCGTGCTGATGGCGGCCTACGCGCTGCTCGTCGTGGCCGCGGGCGTGCTCGCCGTCGCCGCGAGCACCGGACTGCTGAGCCTCGCGCTGCTCGTGTGCGCGGCGTTCGCGGTGACGACGGCGCAGGTTCTCGGCGACGGCGCGAGCGGCGCGCTGCTGCCCACCGTCCGGACCCGCGACGAGCTGCCTGCCGCGAACGCGCGACTACTGCTCATCGACCGCGGCCTCGTCCAGTTCGTGGTGCCGCCCGCCGCCGGTGCGGTGCTGGCGGTCGCGCTCGGCGCCCCCGCGTGGATCGCCTGCGGCATGGCCGCGACTGCGCTGCTGCTCAGCTGGAGCCTGCGCCGCTCGGCCGAGTCCGCACCGCCCGCGCGGCCCACCGGCCCGAGCAGGCCGCTGCGTGACATCGGCGAAGGACTGCGCTACCTCGTCGCGGCGCCACTACTTCGTGCCGTGACGGTGTCGGTGGCACTCGGCTCCTTTGCGGCCAGTGCGGCCAACACGATGCTCGTGCTGTACGCCACCCAGGAGCTCGGCATCGGCGAGGTCGGGTACGGCGCGCTGCTGGCGTGCTTCGCGGCGGGCTGGGTGGTGACGTCGTTCGTGGTCCACCGGATCGTCGCGCGCATCGGCTACGCGTGGTCGATGCGGATCTCCCAGTCGATGGCGGTCGTCACGGCCGTGCTCACCGCGGCCGCGCCGACCTGGCCGGTGTTCGTCGGCGCGGTGCTGGTCGTGCAGTCGTCGGCGATTCTCGTGTGGAACGTCTGCTCCCAGTCGGCCCGGCAGCGCTTCACGCCGAACCGCCTGCTCGGCAGGGTGCTGACCAGTCACAAGATGCTGGCGTGGGGACTGACTCCGCTGGGCGCGCTGATGGGCGGTTTCGTTGCCGCACAGTGGAATCTGCGCGGTGTGTGGTGGATCGGCGCGGTCGTGCACGGCATCGCCGCGGTGGTCGTCTGGACGGCCATGACGCCACGCGCGTTCCGCGAAGCCGAGCGCGACCACGAGGAGCCCGCCCCAGCGCCGTGAACGCACCGATCAGTTCTCGGCCGCGGGCGTTCCGTCCATGACGACCGCGGCGAGCAGCTCGGCCAGCATTGTCCACACACCCGGGATCAACAGCACCGCCAACACCGAGAACAGCGGGAACAGCACGCGGTTCTCGAACGTCTTGCCCGTGCGGAACCGCAACAGCGACGGCGGGCGCAGCTCGTACCAGGTCTCCCCCGCGATCGGCAGGGGGAACAGGAACGGACAACCCGACTCGGTGAGCGCGTCGCCGAGACAGTGCGTCACACAGCCGAGGGCGACCGCGAGCCCGAGCAGTCCGCCCATCGCCTCGAGCTCGGTCAGCGCGTGCGGCGCGACCTCCCACGCCCACCAGATCGCCGCACCTCCGGTGACGGGCAGCAACCAGTCCCCGAGCGCGTCCTCGGCCAGCAGCAGTCCGATGATCACCACAGCCGCGACCACCCACGGCCCGCCCGCCTCGGTGCCGGCAGCGACCGCCAGCCCGACGAGCGCGGCGAACAGCACGGTGTGCGACAGGTGGCGGTGCGTTCCCGTGCGGTCCTCGTCCCGGGGACCTTTCGTCACGGAGTAGACCGCGGCGGAGGCCGACCGCAACAGCCGCGACAACAGCCCCGTGACCGGCCCCAGCAGGCGCGATGCCCGCGCTCCCGGATGGTCGAGGTCCGGCAGCAGGGCGTAGCCGGCCGTCGTGGCCGCGAACACCACGGCCTGGGCGAGCGAGGTGACGCCTGCGAGCGGCGCGACGGCGAGCCCGGCACACCATCCGGTGAGCGCGTGCGTGCGGCCCATCATGAGGTTGTCGTCCTCCAACACGAAAACGCGAACAAGATCAACACGCAGTCTTTCGCACACCCCTGACAGCCACGCCGCGCCCTACGAAAGTCGCGAAAGGCACGTCCCGGATCGAACCGGCGTGAACCACTGGGCGATACTGGCTCGCGAGCTCGCCGGGTCGCGGCGCAGCGAGGGCGCGCCGCCGGCTCGGCGGGTGAACAGCGGCGTGATCGGGTAGACCGGTCGCATGGCGGGCAAGCTCGACGAGTACCGGCGCAAACGCCGCGCAGGCAGCACTCCGGAACCGATGCCGGAGAGCTCTGCGAAGTCCGGCACAGAGGACGAACAGGACAACGGCGGCTCCGGTGGCGGCAACCGTTTCGTGGTCCACGAGCACCACGCCAGCCATCTGCACTGGGATCTGCGGCTCGAACGCGAGGGCGTGCTCGTGTCGTGGGCGGTGCCGAAGGGACTGCCGCCCGTGCCCCGGGTCGCGCGACTGGCCGTGCACACCGAGGACCACCCGCTCGAGTACATCGACTTCTCCGGCGAGATCCCCGAGGGCCAGTACGGCGCCGGGCGGATGAGCATCTGGGACACGGGCACCTACGACACGCTCAAGTGGAACGACCGTGAGGTGTCGATCGTCCTGCACGGCGAACGCGTCGAGGGCAAGCACGTCCTGTACCGCGCGGGCGAGAACTGGCAGCTCATCAGATCCGACCCACCCGCCGACCCCGATTGGGAGCCGTTGCCCGAGCTGATCAGGCCGATGCTCGCCTCCCAGGGACGGCTTCCCGCGTCGGGAGGCTGGTCGTTCGAGTTCAAATGGGACGGCGTGCGCGCGCTCGCCCGCATCGAGGGCGGGCGGACCGACCTGTTCTCCCGCAGGGGTGGCGACATCAGCGCCACCTATCCCGAACTCAGCGGCCTCGGGGCGAATCTGGGCACCACGCAGGTGTGGCTCGACGGAGAGATCGTCGCGCTCTCGGGCGGTTCGCCGAGCTTCGCGGCACTCCAGAAACGTATGCACGCCGGTGAGTCCAGGGCGAGGCAGCTCGCCAAGCAGGTGCCCGTCACCTACGTCGTCTTCGACCTGCTGCACCTGGACGGCCGCAGCCTGCTCGGTGAACCGTACTCACGCCGCCGCGAGCTGCTGGAACGGCTCGAGCTCACGGGAACCCACTGGACGCTCTCGCCCCGCTTCGACGAGGACGGCGACGCCGTCGTGTGCGCGGCCGCCCAGCAGGGCCTCGAAGGCGTGGTCGCCAAACGCTCCGGCTCGCCCTACCGCGACGGACAACGCAGCACCGACTGGCTGAAGATCACCGAGCTGAACACGATCGAGGTCGTGATCGGTGGATGGCGGCCCGGTGAGGGGCGCCGATCGGCCACGTTCGGCTCGCTCCTGCTCGGCAGGCCGGAGGCCGACGGTGGACTGCGCTACGTCGGCCAGGTCGGCACCGGCTTCACCGACGCGATGCTGGACGAACTCTCCGCTCAGCTGCGCGACGTCGAGAGCGACGAGTCCCCGTTCACCACCGAGGTTCCGCGGGACAGGGCGAAAGGCGCACACTGGGCGCGGCCGGAACTGGTCGGCGAGGTCGTGTTCAAGGCCTGGACCGACGACGGCAGACTGCGCGCGCCGTCCTGGCGCGGGCTGCGACCCGATCGGACACCGGAGGAACTGCGGTCATGAGCTCGAAGCGCGACCACAACCCGGTCGTCGACATCGAGGGCCGACGGCTCAAGATGTCCAATCTGGACAAGGTGCTGTATCCGGAGGCCGGCTTCACCAAGGGTGAGGTGATCGACTACTACGCGTCGATCGCCCCGGTGCTGCTGCCCCACGTGCGCGACCGGCCACTGACCCTCAAGCGCTACCCGGACGGTGTCGAAGCCTCGTCGTTCTTCGAGAAGGACGTGGCCGGGCACGCGCCCGACTGGGTGCGCACCGTGCGCATCGACACCCCGGGAAGCTCCCGCGGGTCCGAGTACGCGGATTTCGCGCTGGTGCAGGATCTTCCGACCCTCGTCTGGGTCGCCCATCTGGCGAGCCTCGAGCTGCATGTTCCACAGTGGACCGTCGGAGAGCGTGGCGGACGCCGGGAGCCCGATCTGCTGGTGTTCGACCTCGACCCCGGCGAACCCGCCACCATCGTCGAATGCTGCCAGGTCGCCGTCCGGCTGCGCGAGGCGCTGGCCGAGGACGGCTTCGAGGCGTACCCGAAAACCAGTGGCTCCAAAGGAATGCAGCTCTACTCGCCTATTCGCACCAACGAATCCGAGCGGCCGCGCGACTACGCACGCATGCTCGCGCAACGCCTCGAAGGCGAAATGCCGGACCTCGTCGTCTCCCGGATGACGAAGAGCCTGCGCAAGGGAAAAGTGCTCATCGACTGGAGCCAGAACAACCCGCAGAAGACCACGGTCGCGCCGTATTCGTTGCGCGCGCGACCGCAACCGACGGTCTCGACTCCCATTACGTGGGACGAGGTCGCAAGTTGCAATCACGCGGCCGATTTGGTGTTCACGGCCGACGATGTGCGTCGCCGCACAGAGTCACTGGGAGACCTGTTCGAACCCCTTATCGGTGGCAGTCGCCCACTGTTGAGCGCAAAACTGATCAACCATGGGTAACACCGGGTCCACGTTGCGTACAGGATGTACGTAGCACGAATAAGTTCCTTGTTTTCACCCGGGATTCGGCCCTGCCTCCGCCCGGCGGGAGCGTTAGCCTGAAACGCATGCCGAAGTTCGATTCGGGCAGCGCCACCGATCGACTCCACCGGATCGAGGTGGTCACCGATGCCGCGCTCGCCCACCTCGAGGTCGAACGATTACTGGAGGAACTTCTCAAGCGCGTACGTGACCTGCTCGGAGCCGACACCTCCACCGTGCTGCTCCTGGACGCGAGCGGCCACCACCTCGTCGCCACCGCGGCGTCGGGCATCGAGGAGGAGGTGCGCCAGGGCACACGGGTGCGCCTCGGCGAAGGCTTCGCGGGCACCATCGCGGCCTCCAGGGAACCGGTCGTGCTCGACCAGGTCGACGAGACGACGGTCGTCAACCCGATCCTGTGGAACCGCGGAATCCGCTCCCTCGCCGGTGTTCCGCTGATCGCGGGCGGCGACCTGCTCGGCGTGCTCCACGTGGGATCGCTCACACCGCGCCGGTTCAGCGAGGAGGATGTCGACGTTCTACGGGTTGCCGCGGACCGCATCGCCCTCGCCGCCCGTCACCGCATCACCGACGCCGACACGGTGGCCGCCTCGGCGTTGCAACGCACCCTGCTTCCCGGCGACCTTCCGACCATCCCCGGCCTGGATCTCGCCGCCCGTTACTCCCCAGGCGAGGCCGGTGGTGTCAGCGGTGACTGGTACGACGTGTTCAAGCTTCCGAGTGGCTGGCTGTGCGCGACGATCGGGGACGTCGTCGGCCGGGGTCTGCCGGCCGCCACGGTGATGGCCCGCCTGCGCACTGCCACCCGGTCCTACGCGCTCGACTCGGCCGACCCCGCCGAGGTGTTGACGAAACTCGACCGGCACGTGCGGCACTTCGAGCCCGACATGATGGCGACGGTCAGCTATGCGATGTGGGAGCCGTCACTGGCCCGCATGCACATCTCGCTCGCCGGGCATCTCAATCCCGTGGTGGCGTCGGAGAAAGACGCGACCGATCTGCTGGAGCTTCCCGTCGATCCACCCGTCGGCGCGGGCAGCGTGCCCCGACCACGGCGTACGACCACCATCGACGTCCCGCCCGGTACGACCGTCCTGTTCTACACCGACGGGCTCGTGGAACGCCGCACCCGGAACCTCGACGACGGCCTTGCCACCCTGCGGGATTCGGTCCGCTCCGGCCCTGCCGATCGGACCTGTTCGGAGGTGATGCTGAAACTGGTCGGCAACGACCCCACCGACGACGACATCGCGGTGCTCGCACTGCGGAGGCGTCCCGCGGAGGAGCAACTGGAATTGACGCTTACCTTGGATGCCCAACCGGAGGCACTGGCCGAACTCCGTACCTCGCTGCGCCGGTGGCTGCCCACGGTGGGCGCGAACGAGGACGATGTGGCCGACCTGCTCGTGGTGATCGGCGAGGCCAGTGCCAACGTGATCGAGCACGCCTACGGCCCGCTCGGTGGAAAACTCGAGTTGCGTCTGCGGGCCACGGATGGCCACATCGAAGGAACGATACGAGACGAAGGCAAATGGCGGTCGCCGCGAGGGGCGAACCGCGGCAGGGGAACACAGCTGATGCGGGAACTGACCGACGACCTGCACATCGACTACGACGAGCACGGCACGACGGTGTACCTGCGCAGAGCGATGGGGGCGCGGTGATGACCACGGCCCAGGTGGAGGCTCGGGCAGGCACCGAGCCGCGCACGATCGACATCACGGTGACCGGCGAGATCGACCTGTCCAATGTGGACCACGTGCGCGAGGAGATCTATCGCGTCATCGCCAACGATCTCGTGCTCGTGCGACTCGATCTCAATCACGTGACGTATCTGGACAGCTCCGGGCTGCGGATCCTGTTCGCACTCGCCGACCGGCTGCACCTGTTGCAGGCGGAACTGGCGGTGATTGCGGACCGCGGAACCGCGGCGAGGCGCATCGTCGAGCTCGCCGGTTTCGACTCGGTCGCGACCTTGAAGCCCTGAGCCGAATCGGGCGGACCGGAGCCGGACGGACGGGCCGGGCGGGCCGGCTGCGGGGCGCGCTCAGCCGATGCCGGCCGTCAGTTCGGGAATGCGTTCGGAGTACCTGGCGAACAGTTCGGCGTTGTGTTCATCGCCACCGGGAACGTTCGCGCTCGTCCACAGTGGAAGGACGCTGCCGCGCTCCCCCGCCTTCCGGTGGAGTTGCGCCAGCAGCGCCGACCACGTGTAGGCACCGAGGATCGTCGACACGGCCGACGTCCGCGGTGCGTCCGCCGGGTGGACCGCGTCTCCCGGAGGCACCCCGGTGTCGAGCACGACGTCGGCGTGGTCGGCGACGCGGGAACCGGAGCGATCGGTGGCGCCCGCCGACGCGGCCAGCGACGTGACGGCGATCACCGGGACACCGCGAGCCGCGGATTCCTGTGCGATCTCGACCGGGTACGGATTGCGGCCGCTCGTCGAGAACACCACCACGACGTCGGGTGCGGCCGGCGCCGCCTTCTCCACGAGTGTGCGGCCGCGGCCGATCTCGCGTTCGGCGGCGGTGCTGCGCAGCGCACCGTCCAACGGCACGACCTCCGGATCCCACAGCGGCCGCACCGCCGCTAGACCTCCGGCCCGGTAGAACGTCTCGCACACCATCGCCACGGAATGGCCCGCACCCGCGGTGTGGACGACACCGCCCGCGTCGATGCAGTCCAGCAGCGTCGTGGCCGCACGCTCCATGGCATCGGAGCGGCCGTCCACCGCGTCGAGCAGTTCCCGCACGGCGTCCCTCATCGCGCACCTCCCGGATTCGCCAGCGACGTTAGGTTCGCACCGCCGGTCCACCAAGCACGTCCCCCGCACGTGGCATGTCGACTTTCTCTCATTCGGCACCCGACCGTGGGCACGGCTCTCCGAGTCCGGATGCGACTCAGCCCGGCAGGCCGAACCGCTCCGCGCCGTGCGTCGCCGCGCCCGCCACAACGGTCGCCTGCACCTCGATGTCTCCGATCTTCGAGCTCGGCACCTCGGTGGGGTCGTCGTCGAGCAGCACGAGGTCGGCGACCATGCCCGCGGCCAACGTCCCGCGCACGTGCTCCTGACCGGCGGCGTAGGCGGCGTCGACGGTGAAGGCGCGCAGGGCCGTCTCCGCGTCGACGCACTCCTCCTGCGCGAGCACGGCACCGCTCTTCGTGGTCCGCTCGACCATCGAACGCATGCCGAGCAACGGGGCACCCGCCGACACGCACGGCCGGTCGGAGCTGCCCGCGACCCGCACTCCCGCGTCCACAAAGGACTTGTGCCGGTAGACCCACGGAATCCGCTCCTCGCCGATGGCGTCGGCGATCGTGTCCCCGATCTCGTACAGGAAACGCGCCTGCGGAACGGGCACGACGTCCAGCTCCCGCATGCGAGCCAGCTGGTCGGGCCGCGTCATGGCGGCGTGCTCGATGCGATGCCGCACGCCCGGCCGCGGCAGTTCGCGCTGTGCCTGCTCGAAGATGTCGAGGGTCAGGTCGATCGCCCGGTCGCCGATGGCGTGGGCGGCGACCCGCCAGCCGCCGTGGTGTGCCGCCAGAATCGCGCGCCGCAGGACGTCCGGGTCGTCCCCGAGCACGCCGTGGGCCTCGGCTCCCCCGTGCCCGCAGAACGGCTCGGTCACGGCCGCGGTCCGGCTCGACAGGGCGCCGTCGGTGAAGATCTTCATCGGGCCGATGCGCAGGAACTCGTCACCGAACCCGGTGCGGATGCCCAGATCCAGCCCGTAGGCCTCGTCGACCTCGTGCAGCACCTCGCGGGCGGGCATCAGTTCGACCCGCTGCTTGAGGTCCCCGCGGCCGCGGGCGACCTGATAGGCGGCCGCCTCGGCCGGGCTGTGCCCGATCCACCCGCCGCCGATGCCCGCCTCGGTGACGTGCGTCAGCCCCTCGGCCGCGTACCGCGCCGATGCCCGCGTGATCGCGTCGGCGAGGTCGGCGACCGGATACGGCTTGACGAGCCGGTCGACCAGCTGCTGCGCCTGCTCGGCCAGCAGTCCGGTTGGCGCGCCGTCGGCGTCGCGTTCGACGACCCCACCCTCCGGCACGGTCGCCGAACCGTCCAGGACGCCGGTGAGCTCGAGGATCCTCGTGCTGACCGTCGCCATGTGCGCGGAGCGGTGCTTGAGCCACACCGGACGTCCGCCACCCGCGCGGTCCAGCGCCGCGCGATCGGGGTGCCCGCCGAGCGCGAAGTCGTCGTATCCGGATCCGATCACCCACCCGTCGGCCGGCAACGTGGCCGCCTCGGCGGCGACGGCGTCGTAGAGCGCGTCCGGCGAGGAGATCGTCGACAGATCCATCTCGGCGAGCGACAGCCCGTACCAGACCATGTGGTTGTGGGCGTCGGAGAAGCCGGGCGTGACGACCGCGCCGCCGCCGTCGACCACGTGCCGCGCCCGCATCCCTTCGACCTCGTCGTCCACGCCGACGATGCGACCGCCGAACACGCCGATCGTGTGGGCGCGCGGGTGGGAGGGGTCCAACGTCAGGGCACGCACGTCGCGCAGCAGAAGATCCAGCATGGCGACAGGGTAAGGCCGCGAACACCCCAAGAGCCGCGTGTTGCATCCCCAGGGACGCGTGTTGCGCCTTCGGGGGCGCGTGTTGCGCTCCTGGGAACCCGTGTTGCGTCCCCAGGAACCCGTGTTGCGGATCCCGGGCGGAGTACGGAACACGGCACCCGGAATAAACGCACGAAGGCCGCCCCCGTGGTGATCCGGAGACGGCCTTCGAAGCGAGCCGGCAACAGGACTCGAACCCGCGACCTGCTGTTTACAAGACAGCTGCTCTACCAACTGAGCTATGCCGGCATGCGTCCGCCGCCGAGGCGACGTCGCGACCCCAGTATAGGACCGAAGCCACACCCGCGGGCGAGACTCCCGAACATACGCGGAACACACGTCCCTACCTGCGAAAACGCCCATCCGTGAGTACATTGGACACGGCGCAACCGGGTTCGCGAAAACGTGTCCGACGACACAGCAACGGGGGTGCAACGGTGCGGCCTCGAACGGCGATGCCACGGGGGAACCAGATGAGCAGCTAGGGAGGTGGGGCCGTATGAAACTGAAGCCGCGCGCCAGGTCGGCGGCGAATCGCCGGCACGCGTGGCAGATCCTCGAAGCGCCGGCCGAGGATCGTAAGCACGACAAGCAGGACAAGCGCAACTCTCGCCAGCAACGTGGCAGCAATCTGCGGCAGCGTGCATGGCAGATTCTCGAGGCCCCCACCGGCGAACTCCCCGCCGTCGAACCCGACACGGCGATCGGCCCCCAGCTTCCCGACGAGACGACGGTCCACCTCGTACTGGATCTCGTGGTGCGAATCGGCGAGGTCCAGATGGCCAGCGGAGCGGGTGCCCAGGACGTCACCGCGACCATCCTCGCGCTCACGCGCGCGCTCGGCCTGCCCCACTGCGAGGTCGACGTGATCTTCACGTCGATCACCGTGTCGTGTCACCGCGGTAGCGACCTGCCGCCGGTGACGGCTCTGCGCGTGGTGCGTTCCCGCAGCCTCGACTACACCCGCCTGTCCGACACCGAACGCCTCGTGCAGAAGCTGCTCCGCAACAAGCTCAGCGCGGAAGAGGCCTACGCGGAGCTGCACCGCGTCACCGACGCCGGCCACCCGTACCCGCGGTGGGTCTCCACGCTCGCGTGGGGCGGCATGGCCGGATGCATCTCCCTGCTGCTCGGCGGTGACGTCTGGACCGCGCTGGTCGCGTTCGTGATCAGCGCGGTGATCGACCGCATCGGCCGGGTGCTGAACCGTGCGTCGATGCCGTTCTTCTTCCAGCAGGTGGTCGGCGGTGTGCTGGCCTCTTCGGCGGCGATCGGCATCGTGAACCTCGACATCCTGCCGCTGGAGAGACCGACGCTCGTCGTGGCCGCGGCACTGACGGTGTTGCTGTCCGGACTGTCGACCGTGTCGGCGGTGCAGGACGCCATCACCGGGTACTACGTGACCGCGGCGGGACGAAGTCTCGAGGTCGCGCTCATGTCGGCGGGACTGATCACGGGCGTGGCAGGCGGAATCCAACTGGCGGAGTACTTCGGTGCCGAACGCACCCCGGTGCCGTCGGTGCCCGCGCTGGACGTGGTGAACCTGCCCGTGGTCGTCGCCGCGGGCACGGGTGCGGCCGCGTGCTTCGCGCTGGCCTGCTACTCGAGCCTGCGTCCGCTGCTGGTGGGCGCGTGTGCGGGTGCGGTCGGCGCGGTGGCCTACGGAACCCTGATGGTGCTCGACGCCGGGGCCATCACGTCGTCGGCCATCGCGGCCACGCTCGTCGGGTTCGGCGGTGGCGTCATGGCCCGCAGGCTGAAGGTGACGCCGCTGGTCGTCGCGGTCTCGGGCATCACGCCGCTACTCCCGGGTTTCGCCACCTACCGCGGACTGTCCGAATTGGCCGATTACGGCAACCTGACCCCGCTCATGGGTGCCGTGGCGACCGGTATCGCCCTCGCGGCGGGTGTGGTGTTCGGCGAGTTCCTCGCCCAGCCGGTCCGCACCGGACTCGGCAGGCTGGAACGCAAGCTCGCCGGACCACGGATGGCCGGTCCGCCGATTCCCGGAGCGAGCCCGGAGTGACCTCGGCACGCTAATGTTTCCTCCGAGTCCTTGCTCGGAACCCGGAGAGTCGACAGCGTCCACGGAGGTCACTGAGTCCATGGAAGCCACCCAGCCGGAAGCGTCGCGAGGAGAGGCCGAGTTCGTCGTCGTGGCCAACCGGCTTCCCGTCGACCTGGAACGTGCGGAGGACGGCACCCAGCGCTGGACCCAGAGCCCCGGCGGGCTCGTGTCCGCGCTGGAGCCGTTCCTCCGCGCACGCAACGGTGCGTGGGTCGGCTGGCCGGGAGTGCCCGACGTCGAGGTCGACGAGTTCAGCGACGACGGCATGGTGCTGCACCCGGTGTCGCTGACCTCGGCGGAGGTGCGCGACTACTACGAGGGCTTCTCCAACGCCACGCTGTGGCCGCTGTACCACGACGTCGTCGCCAGGCCGATCTTCGATCGCGGGTGGTGGGACGCCTACGTGCGGGTCAACCGGCGGTTCGCCGAGGCCAGCGCGTCGGTCGCGGCCGAGGGCGCGACGGTGTGGGTGCAGGACTACCAGCTCCAGCTCGTCCCGACGATGCTCCGTGAACTGCGCCCCGACCTGCGGATCGGCTTCTTCCTGCACATCCCGTTCCCGCCGGTGGAGCTGTTCATGCAGCTTCCGTGGCGCGCGGAGATCGTCCGTGGGCTGATCGGTGCCGACCTCGTCGGCTTCCACCGCCCGGGCGGTGCGCAGAACTTCCTGTGGTTGGCGCGCCAGTTGATCGGCCTCGAACCGAGTCGCGGCTCGGTGGGTGTCCGGTCGCGGCCCGGCATGGTGCAGGTCGACGACCGCACCGTGCGCGTCGGCGCCTTCCCCATCTCGATCGACGCCGCCAGCCTGGACAAGCTCGCCAGGACGAAGGCCGTCGGCGAGCGTGCCGCGGAGGTGCGCGAGGAGCTGGGCAGCCCGAAGAAGATCCTGCTCGGCATCGATCGGCTCGACTACACGAAGGGCATCGACCTGCGTCTGCAGGCCTTCCACGAACTGCTCCAGGAGGGCCGGGTCGAACCGGACGACGTCACGTTCATCCAGCTGGCCACGCCGAGCCGCGAGCGCGTCGAGCACTACCAGCAGATGCGCGTGGAGATCGAGCAGATGGTCGGCCGGATCAACGGCGAGTTCGGCCGGGTGGGCCACACGGTCGTGCACTATCTGCACCAGTCGGTCGACCGCAAGGAACTGGCCGCCCTGTTCGCCGCGGCCGACGTCATGGTCGTCACCCCGCTGCGCGACGGCATGAACCTCGTCTGCAAGGAGTACGTCGCCGCGCGCCACGACCTCGGCGGATCGCTCGTACTGTCCGAGTTCGCGGGCGCCGCAGCCGAGCTGAGCAGCGCTTTCCTGGTGAACCCGCACGATCTGGACGGGGTGAAGAGCGCCCTCGAACAGGCTATTAAGCTCGACCCCGCGGAAGGTCGCCGACGGATGCGCGCCTTGCGTCGTCAGGTTCTGACGCACGACGTCGACAGGTGGGCGCGCTCGTTCCTCGAGGCCCTCGGGGCCGGGCCGACGACCTGAGTACTCTCCCGCGAGTGCACACGACGCACTGGGGCCCTACGGCAGCTCGCACCCCAGAGTTCGAGTACCGGGACGCCGGGCTCGTCACAATCGAGTAATGCCCTGCCCCAGCGAGAACTCACCCGCGAAACTCCTTAAGGAGGAGTGTTGACCGCCGAGGCCCTGCCCGCTGAGCTGCGGCGCGCGATCATGCAGATCGCCAGGACGCCGCGCCTGCTGGTCGCTTGCGACTACGACGGCACACTGGCGCCCATCACCGAGAAACCCGACGAGGCGCGTCCGCTCGCCGAGTCGGTCGGCGCGCTGCGGTCCCTCGCGGCTCTGCACGAGACCACCACGGCCGTCATCTCCGGCCGTGCGCTGCGCGATCTCGCGACGCTGTCGCGCCTGCCCGCCGAGGTTCACCTGGTGGGCAGTCACGGTTCGGAGTTCGACATCGGCTTCGTGCACGAGCTCGACGGCGAGGCCCGCGCGCTGCACCGCCGTGTCGAGGCCGAGCTCGAGCGCATCGTCGACGGTGCGCCGGGAGCCGCGCTCGAGGTCAAGCCCGCGAGCATCGCCGTCCACGTCCGCCGCGCGTCCAGAGAGGACGCCGCCCGCATCGTCGACGAGGTCCACAATGGACCGTGTACGTGGGATGGCGTGTCGACCACCGACGGCAAGGAGGTCGTCGAGCTGTCGGTCGTGCAGACGAACAAGGGCAGCGCACTGGGCACCCTTCGCCACCAGGCTGGCTCCACGGCGGCGTTCTTCATCGGCGACGACGTCACCGACGAGAAGGCCTTCGAACAGCTCACCGGCCCGGACCTGGGCATCAAAGTCGGCGAGGGCGACAGCCTCGCCCACTACCGCGTCGCCGACACCGAGCAGGTCGCGACGGTGCTGGCGTTCCTGCTCGAGGAGCGGCGCAACTGGCTCTACGGCGAGCAGGCGCCGCCCATCGAGCGGCTGTCGATGCTGGCGTCGGCCCGTTCGGTCGCGCTCGTGACGCCGGACGCCAAGCTGACCTGGCTCGCTCACCCCGGCCCGGACGCGGCGGCCGTCTTCGCCGATCTGCTCGGCGGCGAGGGCGCGGGCCACTTCTCGATCCACCCGCACCGCAACGGCCTCCCGCTCGGCCAGCGATACCTGCCGAACACGATGACCGTCGAGACGCGCTGGTCCCGGCTGCTGGTCACCGACTACATGGAGTCCGAGTCGCCCGCGCACCGCACCGACATCGTGCGCGTCATCTCCGGCGAGGCCGAGGCCGAGGTGGTCTTCGCCCCGCGTCCGGAGTTCGGCGGCGTGCCCGTCCGCCTGGTCGCGCACGAGGACGGCCTGCAGGTGCTCGGCACCTCGGAGCCGATCGCACTGCGTTCGCCCGGCGTGCGGTGGGAGATCACCAGCGACGGCCTGCACGACACGGCGACCGCCCACGTGCAGCCGCAGGCCGGTGAGCCCGTCGTACTCGAGCTGCGCTGCGGCACGAACGACCTCAACCCGCACGACCTGCCCGAGCTCGACCGCCGTGCACGGGCGGGCGAGTACTGGAGCGAGTGGGCGGGCAGGCTCAAGCTCCCCGGCGTCGAGCCGGAACTGGTCGCCCGGTCGGCCCTGACGCTGCGCGGCCTCATCCACGCCGACACCGGCGCCGCGATGGCCGCCGCGACGACGTCGCTGCCGGAGGAGATCGGCGGCGTGCGCAACTGGGACTACCGCTACTGCTGGATCCGCGACGGCGCGATGACGATGCGCGAGCTCGTCACGCTCGGATCGCTCGAGGAGGCAGAGGCGTTCCTCGGCTGGCTGCACGGCGTGCTGTCCACCCTGGCCGGGCCCGAACGGCTCCACCCGCTGTACACGCTGGCCGGTACGCAGCTCGGCGCAGAGGCCGTGATCGACTCGCTGCCCGGCTACAAGGGATCCCGGCCCGTCCGCGTCGGCAACCTGGCCAACCACCAGGTGCAGCTCGACGTGTTCGGCCCGGTCGTCGAGCTCGTGATGACCCTGGCCGAAGCGCGCGGCGACCTGCGCGACGAGGACTGGCAGATGGTGCGCGCGATGGCCGAGGCGGTCAGCCGCCGTTGGGACGAGCCCGACCACGGCATCTGGGAGGAGCGCCACGTCCCGCGGCACCGCGTCTACTCGCGCGTGATGTGCTGGCAGACCCTCGACCTGGCGATCCGGCTCGGCGAGGTCTACGGCAGGGAGATCCCGGCCGGTTGGCCCGACCTGCGGGACACCATCGCCGCGGACGTCCTGGAGAACGGCTGGAACTCCGAGGTCAAGGCGTACACCACGGCCTACGACGGCACCGATCTCGACGCGGCGTCGCTGTTCGTCGGGCTCGCCGGACTCCTCGACCCGCAGGACGAGCGCTTCCAGTCGACCGTCACGGCCATCGAGGCCGAGCTGCGCAGTGGTGCGACCGTGTACCGCTACCACCGCGACGACGGGTTGCCCGGCGGCGAGGGCGGCTTCCACCTGTGTGCGGCGTGGCTGATCGAGGCCTACCTGCTCACCGGCAGGCGCACCGAGGCCGAGGAGCTGTTCGACCAGCTCGTCGACGCGGCAGGCCCCACCGGCCTGCTGCCCGAGCAGTACGATCCGGTGGCGGAGCGTTCGCTCGGCAACCACCCGCAGGCGTACTCCCACATCGGCCTGATCCGCTGCGCGAGGCTGCTCGCGCGGTGACGACGTCCGTCCGCGGGGCTGTCCGGTCACGAGACCAGGCAGCCGCTTTCGTGATTCACGTCACAATATGGTCGAGTGTGCACCAGCACGGCCGACTCGGTACGTCCCTTCCGCGTAGCCGGCCGGGGCGTACGTCGGGGGCGTCCCGGCCGGCTAACCGGAACACCTCCCAACCGGAACGCCTCAGCGCCCTAGGGCTGTCCGTGACGTCCGCACCAGCGCTTCGACGAGTTCGTCCGGAATCGGCTTACGCGGCGTGAACGTGATGCCCGTCTTGGTTGCCTTCAGTCCGGCGGCCGCGATCGCGTCGGCGTGCTCGGCGATGGCGTCGGGCTGCACGTACAACCCGCACTGCCTGCTGAACGCCGCATAGCTCGCGATCACCGAACCGCCGATCGCGAATCCCGGCATGTTGTACGCGACGATCTCCTCCGCATCGGGCAGCAGACGGGCCAGCAGTGCGCGCAACGCGACCAGCGACGACCGGAGCGCGTCGGGCGCGGCGGCGAGGTAGGCGTCGTGATCATCGATCGACGTCATGGTGGTGCCTCACTTTCCGGTGCGTTCCCTGGTGGAGCACACCTGTCAACCGGGCACGTAGCCGACCGCGTGCACGGCACTGGCCAGGTCCGCCACCTCGAGCGTCTTGATGCCGTCGGGCAGCGGCCCCGGGTCCGGCGGCACGAGCGCGTGCGTGAATCCCATGCGTGCGGCCTCGCCGAGGCGCCGCCCGACGCCGGTCACCCTGCGCACCTCGCCTGCCAGGCCCACCTCACCGATGGCCACGAGCTTCGGGGACAACGCCTGATCGGTGAACGCCGACGACACGGCGAGCGCAGCGGCAAGGTCGACCGCCGGTTCGGTCACCTTCATACCCCCGACGGTCGCCACGTAGACGTCCTTGTCCCCGAGCTGCACACCGCCGCGTTTCTCCAGAACGGCCAGCACCATGCTCACCCGCGAGGAGTCGAGGCCGCTCACGGCCCGCCGCGGCTGGTTGAGATACGACTTGCCCACCAGGGCCTGCACCTCGGCCAGCAGCGGCCGTTTGCCCTCGACCGTCACCGTCACGGCCGTGCCGGGCACCGCCTCCGCATGCCGGTTGACGAACAGCCCGGACGGATCCGGCACGCCCGCGATGCCGTCGTCGCGCAGTTCGAAACAGCCGATCTCGTCGGCGGGCCCGAACCGGTTCTTCACGCCGCGGACCATGCGCAACGTGGAGTGCCGATCACCCTCGAAGTGCAGCACCACGTCGACGAGGTGCTCGAGCACCCGCGGTCCGGCGACGGACCCTTCCTTCGTGACGTGCCCGACGAGCACGACCGGCAGACCTCGCTCCTTGGCCAGCGCGACGAGCGCCGCGGTGACCGCGCGCACCTGCGTGACACCACCGGGAGAGCCCTCGACCTGCGGGGAGGACATCGTCTGTACCGAGTCCACGATGAGCAGGCCCGGCTTGACGTCGTCCACGTGTCCGAGCAGCGCCGACAGATCGCTCTCCGCCGCCAGGAACATCGCGTCGTCGACGTTGCCGGTGCGTTCGGCGCGCAGGCGCACCTGACCGGCCGACTCCTCACCCGTGACGTACAGCGACGGCGCACCACCCGACGCGGCCCAGCGGTGGGCGACCTCCAACAGCAGGGTCGACTTGCCGACCCCCGGTTCGCCAGCCAGCAACACCACGACTCCGGGCACGAGCCCGCCGCCGAGAACCCGGTCGAGCTCGGACACCCCGGTCGGCTCTGCACGCGCGGACTCGACGTCCACCTGCGCGATCGGACGGGCGGGGGCGCTCGGCGCACCCGCGGCCACGCGCGCTACCTGCGGACGGGAGTCACCGCGTTCCTCGATCGTGCCCCACGCCTGGCACTCCGGACAGCGTCCGACCCACTTGGCGACCTCGTAGCCGCACTCGGCGCAGCGATAGGTACTCGACGTCTTCTTGGCCACGCACCGGACCGTATCGGCAGGCACCGACAACCGGCGCGAAGCCGGGACGGCGAGGCGGAACGGCTCAGTGGCCGCCGTGCTCCTCGTCGTGGGCGGGCGCGTCGTGCCGCGGCTCCTCGGGGACCTTGACGGGCAGGTGAACCTCGACCGTGCCCGCGTCGCGGAACGTCAGCGTCGCCATGACGTCCTGGCCGGGCCGCAGCTGCTGCTTGAGCCCGTTGAGGGTGATCTCGGCGTGCAGCTGCTTGCCCGCCTGCGGCTCCTCCGGGCCCACGGAGACCGTGGTGTCGGCCGGCACGGACTTGGTGCCGGACACGGTGACGTCGTCGGCGACGTCCGAGGTGACCGACAGCAGCTCGTCGGCCTTCTCGCCCGTGTTGACGATGCTCATCACCACGTCGGCGTCGTCACCCTCGAGGTAGGCGGCAGGCTGGACGTCGCCGGGGTAGGCGACCTCGGCGTTGCGGATGGCGATGGTCTTGACCTCCGCGGAGGCGCCGTTGACGGCCGCCTCCTGAGTGTCCGTCTGCGTGATCTGGCCTGCGCCGCAGCCCGCGACGAGGAGCGCGATGCCCGCCATGCCCGCACCGATCATGCGACGTTTCACTGCTCGAGTCCTTCCTAGCGCCTGCAACGCACACCGGCCGTGTCCGCAAGGCCGGTCTAGCAGGCAGACTATCCCGCGCGCCCCGCGCCGACATCACCTGGTGGCGAGCACGACACTCTGTAGGGCTCACACCCCCTGACCGGGAGCTTCGACGGGAAACGGGCCGATGAAATGTCCATAGTGGATTAGAAAACTGCAGGAAACGGATCCCGGCCCACCTGCGTGAGTATGCGAATTGCGCATTTGTCAAGCCCCTGGCGCTGTCAGATTAGGCCACTGACCTGCGAGGACGAACGCGGCCGCCTGGTTGGAGGCATGCATGGCGTGCTAAGCTGGATACAGCGAAAGGGGCAGAGGACACATGGTTTTTAAGGTCGGAGAGACCGTCGTCTACCCGCACCACGGTGCCGCACTCATCGAAGCGATCGAGACCCGTGTGATCAAGGGCGAGGAGAAGCAGTACCTCGTCCTCAAGGTCGCGCAGGGTGATCTCACCGTTCGCGTTCCCGCAGACAACGCCGAGATCGTCGGCGTGCGTGATGTCGTGGGCGAAGACGGGCTCAACCACGTTTTCGACGTGCTGCGTGCTCCCCACACCGACGAGCCGACCAACTGGTCGCGTCGGTACAAGGCCAACCTCGAGAAGCTCGCCTCCGGCGATGTGAACAAGGTGGCCGAAGTGGTGCGCGACCTCTGGCGGCGGGAGAAGGACCGGGGCCTGTCCGCAGGCGAGAAGCGGATGCTGGCCAAGGCTCGACAGATCCTCGTGAGCGAACTGGCGCTGGCCGAGGGCACCGACGAGGGCAAGGCCGAGGTGCTGCTCGACGAGGTCCTCGAGACCGCGGTCGTCTAGTTCCCGGCAAGGCGCACGAGGCATAAGAACCTGAACGTCATCGCGCTGGTTCCACTCGCGGACGAGGACGCGCTCCATTCCGGTGCGCCCCTGCTCGTCCACGGGGAACCGTTGTTGTCACATGCCGTGCACGGCCTGCTCGACTCCGGATGCGTGGACCGGATCGTCGTGGCAGGACCGGCACGGCATCGTGCTGTTCACGGTCCCGGCACCCCGCAGCTCGCCTCCGACCCGCGGGTCACGGTCGTCCCGACCGGCTCCGACGGCGACCCGGCCGGCCCCGGGGCCATGGGGCTCACGCCGCTGCGCGCGGCTCTCGCGGCGGCGGACGCAGGGCCCGACGACGTCGTCCTCGTCCACGACGTGGCCCGGGCGTTCGTGCCGGCCGCGGTGGTCCGCGAGGTCGTCGACGCGGTCGCCGGTGAAGCGGTCTCGGGTGGAGCCGTCGCGGCGGTGCCGGTGCAGCCGGTCGCCGACACGGTGAAGGTCGTCGACGACGACGGGATCGTCCGCGCGACCCGCGACCGCAGCCACCTGCGGCACGTGCAGACCCCGCTCGCGCTCCGCCTCGCCACGCTCACCGACGCTCTCACCCGCGACCCCGCGGCCGAGCTGACCACTCTGCTCGCCGACCTGGCGGCCCTCGGCGGCGAGATCCGCACCGTCCACGGCGACCCGCACGGCATGCGGATCCGCACGCCGTTCGACGTCGCCGTGATCGAGGCACTGCTGACCACGGAGAACCCCGCATGACGCGTATCGGCCAAGGTGTCGACGTCCACCCGATCGAGACCGGCCGCGACTGCTGGATCGCGGGCCTGCTGTGGCCGGACGACGACGGCTGCGCCGGCCACTCCGATGGGGACGTGGCCTCACACGCACTGTGCGACGCCCTGCTGTCGGCGGCCGGCCTCGGCGACCTCGGCAGCGTCTTCGGCACGGGCGACCCGCGCTGGACGGGCGCGCACGGGGTCGAGCTGCTCGCCGAGGTTCGGCGCCGTGTCGAGACCGCCGGTTTCGTCGTGGGCAACGCCGTCGTGCAGGTCGTGGGTAACCGCCCGCGCATCGGGACTCGCCGCGAGGAGGCCCAGCGGGTGTTGTCCGAGGCCGTGGGCGGACCGGTGAGCGTGTCGGGGACGACCAGCGACGGCCTCGGTCTCACCGGCCGCGGCGAGGGCATCGCCGCGATCGCCACGGCCCTGCTCACACCCCGGTAGGCTGATCTTCATGGCGATCCAGGCGGTGATGTTCGACTTCTCCGGCACGCTCTTCCGGCTCGAGGAACAGGAGTCGTGGTTCTCCGGCCTGGTGGACGACCACGGAACCCCGCTCGACGCCGCCGCGCAGGCCGAGATCATGCGCCGCATGACCGCGCCGGTCACTTTGACCGTCGATCTGGACACCGAGTACCGGCACGCCTGGGAGAACCGCGACCTCGACCCGGCGCTGCACCACAAGGTGTACCTGGAGATCCTCCGGCAGAGCGGCGTCCCCGGCCGCGAGCAGGGCGAGGCGCTCTACCGCAGGCTGATCGACCCCGCCGAGTGGACGCCGTACCCCGACACCGCCGACGTGCTCAAGGAGCTGGCTGGCAAGGGTGTCCGGATCGGCGTGCTCAGCAACATCGCGTTCGACATCCGGCCCGCGTTCAGTGCGCGGGGCCTCGACGCCTATGTCGACGAGTTCGTGTTGTCCTACGAGGTCGGAGTCGTCAAGCCCGATCCCGGGGTCTTCCGCATCCTCGTCGAGCGCCTCGGGGCCCCCGCCGAGGCCACCCTCATGATCGGCGACCACACCGACGCCGACGGCGGCGCGCGGGACATCGGCTGCGAGTTCGCGCTGGTCGAGCCGCTGCCCACGGCCGAGCGCACCGACGGGCTGCGCACCGCCCTGCGCGAGCACGGCGTGTTGTAGCCCGTACCATTTCGGGCGTGGCCCTTCATCTTTACGACACCGCGACCAGGGACGTACGGGAGTTCCATCCCGCGCGCAGCGGAACGGCGTCCATGTACGTGTGTGGGGCCACCGTCCAGGGCGTTCCGCACATCGGTCACGTCCGTGGCGCGCTGAACTACGACGTCCTGCGCCGCTGGCTCCTCCACAGTGGACTCGACGTGCTGATGGTCCGCAACGTCACCGACATCGACGACAAGATCCTCACCAAGGCCGCCGAAGCGGGCAGGCCGTGGTGGGAGTGGGCGGCGACGCACGAGCGCGCGTTCGAGGACGCCTACTCGGTGCTCGGCTGCCTGCCGCCGTCGGTGTCCCCGCGCGCGACCGGCCACGTCACGCAGATGATCGAGCTCATCCAGCGGCTCATCGACCGCGGGCACGCCTACGCCTCCGGCGGCGACGTCTACTTCGCCGTGTCGTCGCTGCCCGACTACGGCACGCTGTCCGGTCAGCGTCTCGAGGAGATGCAGCAGGGCGAGTCCGCGGGTGAGGGCAAACGCGATCCCCGCGACTTCACCCTGTGGAAGGGCAGCAAGCCCGGCGAGCCGTCGTGGCCGACGCCGTGGGGTGACGGACGTCCCGGCTGGCACCTCGAGTGCTCGGCGATGGCGACGACGTACCTCGGCTCGGAGTTCGACATCCACGGCGGCGGCGTCGACCTGGTGTTCCCGCACCACGAGAACGAGCGGGCCCAGTCGCACGCGGCCGGTGACGGCTTCGCGCGCTACTGGCTGCACAACGCGTGGGTCACGCTGTCTGGCGAGAAGATGTCGAAGTCGCTCGGCAACATCGTGTCCATCCCGGCGCTGCTGGAGAAGGCCCGGCCGGTGGAGCTGCGCTACTACCTGATCCAACCGCACTACCGCTCGACGATCGAGTACTCCGACGAAGCGCTGGCCGAGGCGGCCCAGGGCTACCGCAGGGTCGAGCAGTTCCTGCGCCGGGTGAGCGCCTCGCACGAGGTCCGCGTGGGCGCGGTGCCCGGCGAGTTCGCGGCCGCGTTGGACGACGACCTCGGCACCCCCCAGGCGTTCGCCGTACTGCACAACGCCGTCCGCGACGGCAACACCGCCCTCGACGCGGGCGATGCCACGAAGGCACTGGAGTTCGCCGAGGCGGTGCGCGGCATGGTCCACGTGCTCGGGCTCGACCCGCTGGGTGAGCAGTGGCGGGACACGGCGAGCGACGGCGGTGAGGCGCGCGCACTCGGGGCGCTCGTGGACGCACTCCTGGGCGAGCGCACCCAGGCGCGTGCGGACAAGGACTTCGCGCGGGCCGACGCCATCCGCGATCAGCTGACCGCCGCGGGCATCGCGGTGGAGGACACCCCCAATGGTCCATTGTGGACAGTGAGGGACTAGAGACATGGCCGGTAACTCCCGTCGTCGCGGCGCGGTCCGCAAAGAGGGCACCAAGAAGGGGCAGGTCGTCGGCTCCGGCGGCAACCGCAGGAAGGGCCTCGAGGGCAAGGGGCCGACGCCCAAAGGCGAGAACCGCCCCGGGCATCCCAAGCAGAAGCAGGCCCAGAAGCGCGCCGCACAGGAGGAGCAGCGCAAGCGCGCCCAGAAGAAGGCGGCCGACAGCCCGGAGATCATCGCCGGCCGCAACCCCGTCGTCGAGTCGCTGCGCACCGACGTGCCGGCCACGGCGCTGTACGTCGCGCTGAACATCGACGCCGACGACCGCGTCAAGGAGGCCGTGCAGCTCGCGGCCGACAGGGGGATCTCGATCCTCGAGGTGCCGCGCGACGAGCTCGACCGCAAGACCGGTGGCGCGGTGCACCAGGGGCTCGGCCTCCAGGTGCCGCCGTTCCAGTACGCGCACCCGGACGACCTGGTCGCCGCCGCGCGCGACTCCGGCGAACCGCCGCTGATCATCGCGCTCGACGGCGTGACCGATCCGCGCAACCTCGGAGCCGTCATCCGTTCGGCCGCGGCGTTCGGTGCCCACGGTGTGCTGCTTCCCCAGCGGCGCAGCGCGGGCATGACCGCCGTGGCGTGGCGGACCAGCGCGGGCACGGCAGCCAAGCTGCCGGTCGCGGTCGCGACCAACCTGACGCGCCAGCTCCAGGCGTGGGCCTCCGAGGGCATGATGATCGCCGGCCTCGACGCCGACGCCACGCTGGACGTCGACGGCCTCGACATCGCCACCGACCCGCTCGTGATCGTCGTCGGTTCGGAGGGCCGGGGGCTCTCGCGGCTCGTGCGCGAGAACTGCGACGTCACGGTGTCGATCCCGATGTCGCCCGAGGTGGAGTCGCTCAACGCCTCCGTGGCCGCGGCCGTGCTGATGGCCGAGGTCGCCCGGCGCAGGAGGGCCGCGGGCCGGGTGTGACGCCGGCCTGGTTGTGACGGGCCTTCGCCGGTGGACCTTCCGGTACCGGGCATACACGGCGACGCCCTGAGCTAGGGTCACCTCGGATCAGCCGAGGGGGCCCACCGGATGTCGTTCGTATCGCCACTGTTCCTGTGGTATTTCATGCCCGCGATTCTCATCGCGGTGCTGGTGTGCCCCAGGGGTTGGCGCAACGGCATCATCGCCGTCGGAAGTCTCGTCTTCTACGCCACCGGCGCGGGCGCGTTCACGCTGTTGCTCATCGCCTGCATGGTGGTGAACTTCCTCGCAGGCCCCGCGCTGGAACCGGACGAATGGGACATGTCGCCGAGTGGGCGGAGACGTCGCCTGCTGATCGGTGTGATCGCGTTCGACCTGTCGATCCTGTTCGTGTGGAAGTACGCCGGGTTCGCCACGGAGCAGATCGCGTGGTTCGCCCAGCTGTTCGGCGGAGACTTCCCCATCGCCGAGTTGGCGCTGCCGATCGGCATCTCGTTCTTCACGTTCCACCACATCTCCTACGTGGTGGACATCTACCGCGGGGAGCGGCGCGCGCTGCGCAACCCGGTGTCGTTCGGCACCTACATCGCGATGTTCCCGCAGCTGGCCGCCGGTCCGATCGTGCGTTACCACGAGATCGCCGACCAGCTTCCGCAGCACCGTCAGCACCGGCTCGACGACATCGCGGCAGGCTTTCCCCGGTTCGCTCTCGGTCTGTGCAAGAAGGCGATCATCGCCGACTCGCTGGCCCCGTTCGTCGACGCCTGCTTCTCCACCCCGGACGACGAGATGACGTTCGCGATCGCGTGGCTCGGCGCGATCGCATACACGTTGCAGTTGTTCTTCGATTTCTCCGGATACTCGGACATGGCGATCGGCCTGGGCCGGATGTTGGGTTTCCGCCTGCCGGAGAACTTCGCGCGGCCGTACTCGGCGGTGACGATCACCGAGTTCTGGCGGCGTTGGCACATGTCGCTCTCGCGCTGGTTCCGCGATTACGTCTACATCCCGCTGGGTGGTAACCGCGCCGGTGGGCACAAGACGTACCGGAACCTGTGGATCGTGTTCATCCTGACCGGGTTCTGGCACGGTGCGGCGTGGACGTACGTGATCTGGGGTGTGTACCACGGCGCCCTGCTCGTGCTGGAGCGTGCGACGGGATGGTCGCGCACGCCGGCATCGGTGGGTGCGCGGGCCGGCAGGCGTGCGCTGACGTTGGTGCTCGTGATCGTGGGGTGGGTGTTCTTCCGTGCCCCGGATCTGGGCCAGGCGCTGTCGATGATCGGGCACATGTTCACGCCGGACTTCGGCGGACTCACCGACGTGGTCGACTCGGCGCTGACGAACCAGCGTCTGGTGTTGCTGCTCGTGGCGATGGCGGTGTTCTTCCTGCCCGCGACACCGGTGCTCGGTCCGTTGCTCGAAACGGCACGCTCGAAACCGGCGACCGCCCTCCGCGTCGGCCTGATGACGGTCGGGGTCACCTACGCCGCGATCCTCGTAGCCACCGGCACCTTCAGCCCCTTCCTGTACTACCAGTTCTGACGGCGACGGCCTGCGCGAGCGCGGCTCCTGTCGAGTTAGGACAGATCACATGGCGCGCGAGAGGATCGCCCGTGCTTCGTCACCTTCAGCGGCGACGGACCACAGGTCGGTCGTGATGCGGCGGTAGAGGCCCACGTCCTCGGCCGTGGTCACCACGACGTCGGTGTGGTTGATCTCGATCTGCACGAGGTCGTCGAGGATCGTGTAGCCATGCAGGGTGATCGTGGGTAGTTCGACGTCGACCGGGACGATGCCGAGTCGAACATGAGCGAGTCCGGCCAGGTTGGCGATGCGGTCACGCTGGGCGCGCATCGTGGCCGGACTGCCGACGGGGTGCCGTAGCGCTGCTTCGCCGATGAGCAGTTCGACCCGCTTGGCCGGGTCGTAGAGCACGTCCTGACGGCGGATGCGCTCCCGAACCGCGTCGTCGGCATCACGCCGGCCGCCGTGCATCTCGGCGGCGAGTTCGAACACGCGCCGAGCGTAGTCAGGGGTCTGGACTAGACCGGGGACGAGAAGCAGTTCGACCATGGTGATCGTCGTGGCTACGCGTTCGGCCTCCGCGGTGTCCCGCTGCACCTCGGCGTGACCGCGCCGCAGGCGTGCCTTCCATCGGTCACGTTCGAGGCGTAGTTCACGGACCTCGTCACGGAGGGCGATGAGCGTGTCGTCGTCGACGCCGGCCGCGGTGGTCCATGCTGCAATGTCGGCGTCGCTGGGTAGCGTTCGGCCGTTCTCGACCCGCGAGACCTTCGATGCCTGCCAGCCGATGCGTTCAGCGAAGTCCTTGCCGGTGCGGTAGCCGGCGCGTTCGCGGATATTGCGCAGCGTGTCCGCGAGCGCGAGTTGTCTCTTGTCGATACTCACCGGGCCCCTGCGATGTAGTCGTCGTGCCGCGTGGCAAGCGGCCACACGCGCTCGCGCCAATGCTGGTGTGTACGCACGATATCGACATCGTCGTCGACGTCCACGCCGACCAGCTCAGCGGCGTCGTCGAACCGCAGGAACGCGACGCGCTCGTCGTCGAGGAGGTAGAAGTCGTAGTCCGGCATGCCGAGCCGGCGAGCTCGCGCCTGCTCGATCCAGCGGATGTCTTCACCTGCGGCGACGTTGATGTGGGTGGTGTCGAGCATCCACCGCAGGTAGTCCGTGAGCGGCTCGGTGAGCATCCGCACGCGTTCGAACGGGACACCGGTGTCACGCAGGCGTCCGATGTAGGCCAACCAAGCGCGATCGTCATCGGTCTGCTCGACGTCACGTCCGGCCCGCCAGGCGTCGACCTCGGCGGCATCGACGGCGTAGTAGCCCTGACATTCCCAGCGCCATGACGAGCGGCGCACGCCCGCCAGCAGCGCACCGAGCTCATCCGGGCTATGGCGGCGCGCAGTCATGCGCTCTCCGGCGCGAACCGCAGCAGAGCCTTAGGGATCTCGACAGCTGTCTCGTGATCCGGCAGGCCACGCGCGCGCAGTGTCTCCAACGCCTCCGGGTCGGTCACCCGCGCGCCTTGGACGATGTAAGTCCCACGGTCGGTGGCGTACAGCTCCGGGCAGCCGCCGTTCTTCGATGTCGTGCCGAGGTGAGTCAGTTTCATGGAAGCCCCTCCGTTAGATTGTGGAATTCACAGAATCCATGCAATCACCAGTCATGGCGAGCGCCTGAATGGGTCATAGACCTCTCGATCAACGAATACGCACGGTAGTTCACTACCTCGGACGCGTGTACTTGCAGCGAGATTCTATGAATTCTATTGATCCGGAGCAGGTGTTCGCCAATCATCGTCCGCGTGTACGCCACGGTCCTGCATCGTCGTTGGGACGGCACCCTGGTCATGGTCGGCCCGGACGGCTGGCCGATCGAGGCCGATCCGGACTCGCCGGACCTCGACGTCGTTCCCGGTTGGCTGCCGGTCGTGTCCGGTGTCCGCCACATCGGCGGCACACCGGAGGTGCCGACGGGCGGAACGACGGTCGAGGCGCTGTGCGGCCGTCCGATCACCGTTCCGCGACGGCAGCGGAGGCGACACCGGCGACCGGCGCTGTTCGACTGCCACGCCTGCTGGCACGTCTGGTTGGGGTTCGAATGAGACGCCGGGATCTCACGGTCGAGGTCGTCGGCATCCGCTGACGCGTCAATCCGGGAATCGGTTCACAATGCGATGCACGGTCAACCAGGTTCGGGTTGTGATGTCCTTACCGAAGCGGCGTTCCAGCATGGTCATGAACTCCGGACCGGACGACCTCGTGTGGTCGGACACCGCAAGCACCGCCCGTGCGGCAGCGTCGTAGCCGACGAGACTGACGTTCGCACCGTCCAATTCGGCCAGCGACTCCGGCGATTCCTGGTGATATTTCAGGAAGGTTGCCGTCAGATATGTGTCCCGACCGTGCTTCCTTCCGGAGAACGGATCGGTGTCGACCAGCGCCTGGAGCTCGGACCGGCTGCGGACGATGGTGCCACCACCGATCCCGAGCTCCTGTTGCAGCGCCCCTTGGATCCGGTCCTCCAACGCCGAAGCGTCGTCGTCGGTCGCGAACACGAGGTTCCCACTCGACAACACCGACGCGACACCGTCGAACCCCAGGCCGTCGAGAACCGCCCGCAACTTGTCGTTGCGCATGTTCGGATTTCCGGGTCCGATGCCCCGCAGCAGTGCGCAGTACCAGGTCTTCCCCACAGTCCCACGGTAGACCCGTTCCACCGCAGCTCGAAAAAAGTCCACAGTGGAAATCGCGTGGGGTTACTTCTCCGACGCCTCGGGCAGGAGGGCGAGTTGTTCCGGGTGGAAGGCGTCCCTGCGCGGTGGCGGCAACCACGCCTCGGGTCGGGTCGCGCGGTGCCTGCCGAGGTCGGCGATGCTGATGGGCTGGGAGAAGTCGACGCCGTAGGCGGCCGGCTTCTCGACGCGCGCAAGGCTCAGACCTTCGGGCGAGACACCGATGCCGATCACGGAGACGTAGCTGTCGTCGAGGTCGCCGGTGAAACCGGTCCAACCGTCCGCGAACTCCCAGATGCGAGCGCGCACGGACATGCCGTCGACCCGCCACATCACCCGCTTCCAGGTCTCGTACCTGCGCGCGTTCTGTTCAGCGTGCGCGAGAAGTGTCTCGATGAGACCATCGGGGCGCGCGACCTCACCGTCGGGCAGCGTGAGGTTGACCAGACCGAACGCGCCACTGAACGCGACCTCGGCGAGCGGATCGCCGCCACCGGGACACATCGCCTGTTCGTACCGATGCCTCGGCATGCTGCCGATGCGCAGACCACGTTCGGTGTCCGCGAGCCGCTGTCCTAGCCACAGCGCCCACGGCGCACCGCCGGAGAGTTCGTCGCCACCTTCGAAGAAGTCGACCCAGCGCGGTCCGGGAATGTCCCGGTGCAGGCCGTACACGGTGAAGTCGACCGGCACCGACCGCGCCACGGGCGGTTCGGGCGCCGGCGTCGTCTCGGCCGTCACCTCCGCCGGCGCGTCCGGATCGGGTCCGGGCGCGTCGGCGGCGGGCAACGTGTCAGGCGGTTTCGTACTCACGGCGAGGATCTTGCACCTGTTCGGTCCTGTTCTGCAGCCCTGATGTGATCTTCGCGGGTGCGTGGCGGCCGCCGATCCGGTCCGCGGGCGACACGCACCCGGTCACCTCGAGTCTCCCACGATCACGCCGAGGCAGCCTCTTTGCCGGCCGTGCCCGACTTGCCCGGCGACGGCTTGCCCTGGTCGGACGGCATATTCGTGGCCGTCTTCTCGGTGGACCCCTTCTCGGCCGGTGCGGCCTCGCCCTTCGCGGTGGTCTGCGCCGCCGAGCTCGTCGAGCTGCCCGACCCCGCCTGCTTCGCCGGTCCGTTGCCACCGTCCGATGCGGACGTCGCCCACGCGAGCGGCTCCGGGGCGGAACCGAGCTTGTCGAGCGCGTCGGTGAACGCGGCACTGCTGGCGGCGAGCTGCTGGGCGACCTTCTCCCGCAGTTCGAGCGCCTGGGAGTGCTTGGCCTTGGCGTCGGCGAGTTTCGCCTCGGCCTCGGCGAGCATCGCGTCGGCGCGCTTCGTCGCGTCGTCGGTCAGCTGCTTCGCCGACTTCTCCGCCTCGGCCTTGGCCGCGGCGATCTCCTCGGACGACTTCTTCTCGGCGGCGGCGATCTTGTCCTGCGACGCCTTCTCGGCGTCGGCCCGCTGTTTGGCCGCTTCCTCGTCGAGCCGCGTGCGCTCCCGTTCGGCCTCCTCGGCGAGTCGTTTCGCCTCGGCGCGAGCGTCCTCGCGGGTCTTCTCCGAGTACGAGTCGGCCGCCGAGCGGGTCGCGTCGGCCTCCTCCTCGGCCTTCTTGCGGAGCTCGTCGATCTCCTCCTCGGCGAGCTTCATCATCGTCTTCACACGTTCGCTCATGGCGGCGGGACCCGTGGGTTCCTCGGCCATTCGAGTGAGCGCCGCCTTGGTCTCGACGAGTTCCTGCTGTGCGTGGCCCAGCGCCTTCGTCAGCTCGGCGACCGACGCCGTCGCGTCGTCGCGGCTGCGCGACGTCTGTTCCAGTTTCGCGCTCAGCTTCTTCAGATGTTCATCAACCTGCACCTGGTCGTAACCGCGGAAAACGGTGGTGAAGGCGCCTGACTTGGTGGGATTGGGGGATGCCTCGGCTTCAGCCATTCGGCAACTTTAATGAGTTCGCAGCGAGATGCCCATACTCGTCTTCACAAGCGGTCGCGATACTGTTCTGGCGCGTGACAATCAGGGGGAAGGAGCCCGCGACGTGGACGCGATCCTCGCCGATCTCGCTCAGCACTGGCCGCTGTACACGGCCATCCCCTTCGTCGCCGCGCTGATCGGATACGTCACCAAACGCGTGGCGATCGAGATGATGTTCCGGCCGCTCGAGTTCAAGGGCATCAAGGGGACGTTCCTCGGCTGGCAGGGTGTCGTACCGCAGCACGGTGGCCGCATGGCCGCGATCGCCACGGATCTGCTCACCCAGAATCTGCTGGACATCAAGGACGTCTTCGCGCGTATCGACCCGGACCGCATCACGAAGGAGATCGAGCAGCCGCTCCTGCGGGCCGTCGACGACGTCGCACGTGAGGTCCTCGAACAGACCCATCCGCGCGTGTGGGAACGCCTGCCCTCGGTCGCGCAGGACCTGGTGATCAAGCAGATCCAGGCCCAGACACCGCACATGGTGCGCCAGCTGATGCTGGAGATGCGCGAGAACGTCGACGACTTCCTCGACGTCAAGGAGATGACGGTCCGGCGGCTCACCAGCGACAAGAAGCTGCTGGTGAAACTGATCCGCGAGACCTCCCGCCCCGAGATGGCGTTCATCGCGCGGTCGGGCATCTACTTCGGGTTCGTCCTCGGCATCGTGCAGGCCGTCGTATGGGCCGTCACGAAGAACCCGCTGGTCATGCCGATCTTCGGCGCCGCGGTCGGCCTGTTCACCGACTGGCTGGCGATCAAGCTGATCTTCGTGCCGCGCGAGCCGGTGTACATCACGCGCAAGCTGTACTTCCAGGGCAAGTTCCAGCGCAGGAAGGCCGAGGTCGCACAGCAGTACGGCGAGATCATCGCCCGCGACGTGCTGACCGTGCCGAACCTGATGGAGTCGATCCTCAGCGGCCCACGCTCCGACCGGCTGATGGCGATGATCTCGCGCACCGTCGCCGAGGCGATCGACGAACAGACCAGCAGCGCCCGGCCACTCGTCAACGCGACGATCGGCGGCAAGCGGCTCGAGGAGATGAAGCGCGCGGCGGCCGACAAGTCGATCGCCCGCCTGCCCGAGACCGTCCGGCACGCCGAGGGCTACCTGACCGAGGCCATGGACGTGGCGAGGCTCGTCGAGGAGCGGATGAGCAAGCTGACGCCCGTCGAGTACGAAGGGCTCCTGCGCCCCGCCTTCCGCCAGGACGAATGGAAACTCGTCGTGGTCGGCGGCCTCATCGGCGGTGTCGTCGGTGAGCTGCAGGTCCTCGTGATGCTGCACTAGGTCGGCCCGGGGCGCAGCGCGGCTTGTGGACGCACGCTCCGCGACACGCATTTCCACACAAGCCGGACCCACTGGTCATCCACCGCTGGGTCAACCGTACGGCTCCCGCGGTATCGGGGACGGGCGTCAACGTGGGCCGATACCGTGTTCGCGTGACCGACGCCCCTCAGAAGCTGCCTCCCGTGCACGAGGCGTGGCTGCCCCGCGAGCACGCGTTGTACCGCCCGCGCCACGGCAGGCGGCAGCTGACGGCTCTGCTGTGCGCGGTCGTGTTCTTCTCCGCACCCGCTCTGATGTGGGTGTTCGGCGGGCGGCCCGGCGAGATCGAGAACCGGGCACTCGCCGGCTTCCCCTCGATCAGCGACGGGTGGGGTTTCTTCACCGGCTTTCCCCAGTGGGCCACCGATCAGCTGGTGTTCCGTGCGGGCGCGATCGATGCGGCCGACGGCATCAGCCACGGACTGTTCGGCGAACCGGCGCCGATGGGCCAGCACGGCGACGGCGGCCCCATCCCGGGTGTTCCCGACGGTCCGCAGGCAGGCGACGGGGACGGCGGGGACTCGGGCAACGGCGACCGCAGCGAAGACGACCAGGGCGGCAGCGCGGGTTACGTCGAGGTCATCGAGGGCAAGGACGGCTGGCTCTACTACGGCGACGACGTCAAGGCCAAGTGCTTCCCGCAGCGTCCCGTCGAGGAGACACTCCAGCGTCTCGACCGCATCCGGCACGCCGTCGAGGCCTCGGGCCGCAGGTTCGTGCTGACGATCGCGCCCGACAAGACCACGATGGTGCCGCAGCACCTGCCCGACAGCTACGCGGGCAAGGACTGCGCGCCCGAGGCGACGAAGAAGTTCTGGCGCCTGGCCGAACAGCAGCGGAGCTTCCAGGACCTGCGGCCGTCCCTACGGGACGCGGCCGACCAGCTCGGCGAACCGCCGTACTACGCCAACGACACCCACTGGACCGACGACGGCGCGGTGATGCTCACCCGCGACGTCGCCGAGGCCATCCAGCCCGGCGTCACCGATTCCTGGCGCAGCGACGGCGTCGGCTGGTCCACCACGCAGGGCGATCTCGCCTCGATGCTGGGGCGCACCGAACCGAAGGCGTCGATCCGCTACGAGCTCAAACCCGACGGCCGCACCGACCGCACGCACGACCCGCTGACCCGCTTCGACGGCCCCGAACGCTATGACGCGGACGCCGGTGTCGACATCGAAGGCGTGATCGGTGCGCCCACGGCACTGATCGGCGACTCGTTCACGTTCGCCTCGTCGCGCTATCTGCCCGCGGCGTTCAACGACCTGACGTTGCTGAGCTATCCGCAGCTGGGCAAGCACAAAAAGGACACGCTCGACGTGTTCGTCCGCTCCGAGGTGGTCGTGGTGCAGACCGTCGAGCGGTCGGTGGCCGAGGGCGATCTACCGCTGATCGACGAAGGTTTCGTCAAGGAACTGGAACAGGCGATGCAGCGGAACCCGATTCGCTGATCCGCCGCTGCCTGCTGCGCACGTAGGCGATCGCCCGGCACACGAGGTAGATCGTGAACGAGATGGCCGTGACGAAGAAGCTCACCGGCGCCCCGGGCGCGAGGGACAGCACGATCCCGCCGAGCGCTGCGGTCTCGGCGAACACCACGGCCAGCACGGTGGCCTTCCACGGACTCGCCGTCACCCGGCCGGCCGCCGCGGCCGGGGTCACCATCAACGCCACGACGAGCAGCGCGCCGACGATCTGCACCCCCAGCGCGGTCGCCACGCCCACGAGAACCGCGAACAGGGGCGAGAGCCACTGCACGGGCACTCCCCTCGCGACCGCCACGCTCGGATCGACCGTCGAGAACAGCAGCGGCCGGTAGATGATCGCCAGCACCGCCAGCACCGCCACGGCGCAACCGATGAGCAGTTCGAGGTCCTGCTGCTGGATCGCGACGATCTGGCCGACGAGGATGCCGAACTTGTTGTTGGACCTGCCGTCGTAGAACCACAACAGCAGCACGCCGAGACCCAGTCCGAACGAGAGGATCACGCCGATCACCGAGTCGCGTTCGGACTCCCGCCCGCCGAGCAGTCCGAGCAGCAGCGCGGCGATCACGGCACCGGCGAGCGCGCCGTAGCTCACGCCGATGCCGAGGAGCAGCGCCGCGGCGGCACCGGTGAACGCCAACTCGGCCGTGCCGTGCACCGCGAACGACATCCGCCGCATCACGATCAGCGGACCGAGCGTGCCCGCCACGAGTCCGAGCACCGCGGCAGCGGCGAGTGCCATCAGCACGAAGTCGAGCTGGAGCAGACGGCCGGTCAGCTCGAAGTCGAACAGCTTCTCCATCAGCGGGCCTTCAACCTGGGAATCGTCACGTGCGGCCGGTCCGGACCGGCTCGTCGTCGTGGGCGTGGTCGTGGTCGTGGTGCACGGTGTCCTCGCACAGGGCGCTCTGCGCTCCCGCGACGTGGATCTGCCCGCCCACGCGCACGACCTCGACCTGGGCACCGTAGAGCTCCGACAACGTCGCCGACGTCATCACCTCCGCGGGGGTGCCCACCCGGAACCGCCCGCCGACGAGGTAGAGCACCCGGTCCACGTACGGCAGCACGGGGTTGATCTCGTGCGTCACGAACAGCACCGCGGTGCCGGTCTGCCGCCTGCGTTCCTCGATGAGTTCGGTGACGGTGCGCTGGTGGGTCAGGTCGAGCGAGGCGAGCGGTTCGTCGCACAGGAGCACGTCCGGCTCCCCGATCAGCGCCTGCGCGACCCGCAACCGCTGCTGCTCGCCGCCGGAGAGCAGGCCGACCGGCGACGAGGCGTACGGCGTCGCGCCGACCGACTCGACGGCCTCGGCGACCTTCCTCCGCCGGGTACGCAGGCCACGCAGGCCCGTACCCCAGCGATCGCCGTCGAGACCCAGTCCGACCAGGTCCCGTCCGCGCAGCGTGAGGCCCTGGTCGAGCGCGCGCTGCTGCGGCACGTAGCCCACCCGGCGATTGCCCTTGCCCGGCGCCGCGCCCGCGACCCGCACGCTGCCCGCGCTCAGGGACTGGAGCCCGAGCAGCACCTTCAGCAGGGTCGTTTTGCCGGAACCGTTGGGTCCGAGAACCGCTACGAACTCGCCGGGCTCGATGGTCAGGTCGAGGCCGGACCAGAGGGTGCGCTCACCGAACGCGAGCGCGGCCCCCTCGATCTCGACCGCTCCGGTCCCGCTCACCTGTCGCTCACTTGTCCAATGCTCCGACGAGCTCGTCGATCTGTCCGCTCATCCATGCAACGTAGTCGTCCTGCCCCTGCGGCAGCGTCTCGGTCATCTCCACGACGGGGACGTTGTTCTGCCCGGCCTGCGTGACGAGCTGCTCGGTGACCGACGTGACCGTCTGCGGGTTGTTCACCACCACGTCGACGTCCCCACCGGAGACCATCTGCGTGACCTGCTGCTGCGCGGCGACCGGAACGTCGGTCTCCCCCTCGACGGCGCGCGTGTAGTCCTTGGGCGTGACGTCCTCGAGGCCCGCCTGCTCCAGCAGGTAGTGCGCGACGGGCTCGGTGGCCAACACGCGGCCGTCCGGGATCTCGTCGACCTTGCCCTCGAGTTCCTCGAGGCGCTGCGTGAACTTCTCGGCATTCTCGTCGAAGGTGCCCTTCTGGTTCGGCTGCAGCTCGCCGAGCTCGGTGGCGACCTTGTCGGCGACCTCGCTCACGACGTCGAGGTCGTACCAGACGTGCTCGTTCTCGCCGTCGGCGTAGCTGTGCCCTTCGTGGCCACCCTCGTCGCCGTGCTCGTCGTCGCCATGATCGTGGCCCTCGTGGTCACCGTGGTCGTGGTCGTCGCCGCCCTGCTGTGAGCGCACGCCTTCGGGACCGCCCCCGTCACCGTGCTCGTCGCCGTGATCGTGGTCGCCGTGGTCGTGGCTGTGGCCCTCGCCCTCGTAGGCCACTACGACGTGCTGGCTCTCGGCCTGCTCGGCGAGGCGCTCGAAGTAGGAGTCGTAGCCGCCGCCGTTGTAGAGCAGCACGTCGCCGTCCTGGACGTCGGCCGCGTCCTCGGCGGTCGCCTCGTAGGAGTGCGGGTCGGCGGACGGATCGTCGACGAGCGACTTGACCTCGACGCGGTCACCGCCGACCGCCTTCGCAACCGATCCCCACACGTTGGTCGAGGCGACGACGGTGATCGTGTCGCCGTCCCCGCCCTGGGCGTCGTCGCCGGAGCCGCACGCGGTCGCCGCCGCCAGTACGAATGCCATGGGCACCGCCGTGAGAACGCGGGCCTTGTTCATCTGCCACCACCCTGCCTGAGCCCGGTACAGCCGGGACGTCGTCCGTCGCGGGCCGTGCACCGCGGGCGCCCCCGTCCGCTCGAGCCGCACGACCCTCACAGCCAGTGTAGGTAATGGAAATCGTTGCCAATCACGACCACCGGGAACGGTGACGGAAATCGGGAAAAAGATCGCGAAACCCACGCAGAGTCACCCGCGCCGACACCCGTACAGCGGCGCCGGGATGTGACCCAGACGGGGTTCCGGTTCTGCACGGTGTTCTGAACCGTTACGGTTTGTTCATGAACCGGCCGATGCGATCGCGGCGGCAGGCCACGTTGGCGTCCCTCGCCGCCGAACTGGGCGTCTCGCGTACGACCGTGTCCAATGCCTACAACCGGCCGGACCAACTGTCACCCGAGCTGCGCAAGCGCGTGCTCGAAACGGCGAAACGCCTCGGCTACCCGGGTCCCGACCCGGTCGCGCGGTCGCTGCGCACCCGCAAGGCGGGTGCCGTCGGTCTGCTGCTCACCGAGAACCTGTCCTACGCCTTCCGCGACCCGGCCGCCGTCGGCGTGCTGGAGGGGCTCGCGCTCGCGTGCGAGGACGCAGGCGTCGGGCTCACGCTCGTTCCGGGCAGTCCCGGCAACGAGGACGTCGCCGCAGTGCACCGGGCGGGCGTCGACGGTTTCGTCGTCTACTCCGTACCCGACGACGACCCGCACCTGCAGGCGGCGCTCCAGCGCCCCGTGCCGACGGTGATCATCGACCAGCCACAGCTCGACGGGCTCGACCGGGTCGGTCCGGATGACGAGTCCGCGACCGTCGACCTCGCCAACCACGTCGTCGGCCTCGGCCACCGGCAGATCGGCGTGCTGTGCATGCGCCTGTCCAGCGACCGCAACGACGACTTCGCCTCGCAGTATCGCCAGCAGGACGCGCACTACCACGTGCAGCGCGCACGTCTGGCCGCGTTGCAGCGCACGTTCGAGGCCGCCGGCGTGCCGTGGGACTCGGTGCCCGTCGTCGAACGCTTCGACCACCACGTGGACGACGGCGCGTCGGCCGCACGCCAGCTGCTGGACAAGCATCCGCGCGTGACGGCGTTGATCTGCACCTCCGACATCCTCGCCCTCGGCGCACTCGCCGAAGCGGGCAGGCGCGGGCTCCGGGTCCCCGCCGACCTCACGATCACCGGCTTCGACGGCATCGGCGAAGCCACCCGAGCCGGGCTGACGACCGTCCACCAGCCGGTGCTCGAGAAGGGCAAGGCCGCCGGCAAGCTGCTGCTCGGCGCGAGCGACCGGGTCGCCTCGAAGGTGATCACCCTGCCCACGGAACTGCGCGTGGGCACCACCTCGGGCCCACCGCGCACCGCCGAACAGCACTGGTTCGGCCCGTGACTCGCAGGCCCGGATCCCCGGCTCTGCCGTGAATCCCAGCTCTGCCGTGAATCCCAGCTCTGCCATGAATCCCCAGCTCTGCCATGAATCGCCGGCTCGTCCGTGACGAGCGTCAACCCGTGTTGTGTCCCGACTCCGCAGGAGGTCAGATAGACCCATGACCGCGATCGACCTGCTCCTCAAGCGCAATGCCGAACTCGGACAGGTTGCCGGTGGCGACCGCTCGTCGCCGCGCCCCTCCCAGCACGTGGCGATCCTGACGTGCATGGACGCGCGCATCCGCGTGTTCCAGCTCTTCGGCCTGCTGGAAGGCGAATCGCACATCCTGCGCAACGCGGGCGGCATCGTCACCGACGACGCGATCCGGTCGCTCTCGCTCAGCCAGCGCAAGCTCGGCACCCGCGAGCTGATGATCGTCCAGCACACCGACTGCGGCCTGAACGCCGTGACCGACGACGGGTTCAAGGACGAACTCGAGGAGGCCACCGGACTGCGGCCCACGTGGGCGGTCGAGGCGTTCCGCGACGTGCAGGCGAGCGTGCGCACGTCGGTGCAGCGCGCCAAGCAGAGCCCGTTCCTGCTGCACCGCGACGTCGTGCGCGGCTTCGTCTACGACGTGCACACCGGCGCACTCACCGAGGTCGAGTGACGAACCCGGTGTTTTAATGCCCGCGTGGTTCTGACGGCCGACATCGCATCCGAAACCCTGCTCGACTGGTTCTCCTCGACCGCGCGCGACCTGCCGTGGCGGGCCGCCGACTGCGACGCGTGGGGCGTGCTCGTCAGCGAGATCATGCTGCAGCAGACGCCCGTGTCGCGAGTGGAACCGATCTGGCACGAGTGGATGGAGCGCTGGCCGAAACCGTCGGCGCTCGCGGCGGCTCCCCAGGCCGACGTGCTCCGCGCATGGGGCAAGCTCGGTTATCCGCGCAGGGCACTGCGCCTGCACGCGGCCGCGGACGCGATCGCGCGGGACCACGGGGACGTCGTCCCCGACGACGTCGACACGTTGCTGTCCCTGCCGGGCATCGGGGCGTACACGGCGCGCGCCGTGGCGGCTTTCGCGTACGGCAGGCGCGTTCCCGTGGTGGACACGAACGTCCGCAGGGTCGTGGCCCGCGCCGTGCACGGGGCGGGCGATGCGGGGCCGGCGTCGAACACCAGGGACATGGCCGACGTCGAGGCCCTACTGCCGCACGACGAGCGCAGGGCGGCGACGTTGTCGGCCGCTCTCATGGAGCTTGGCGCGCTCGTGTGCACGGCACGTTCGCCCCGCTGCGCCGACTGCCCGATCGCCCGCGACTGCGCGTGGGTGCGCGCGGGCAAACCCGCCTACGACGGCCCCGCCAAGCCGGTGCAGAAGTTCGCGGGCACCGACCGGCAGGTGCGTGGGCTGCTGCTCGACGTGCTGCGCGGCACCGACGGCCCGGTCCCGAAGACCCGGCTGGACGTCGTGTGGGACCGCGCGGGGCAACGCGACCGCTGTCTGGACTCGCTGCTGACCGACGGTCTCGTCGAACAGACCGAGGACGGCCGATTCGCACTTCCGGGAGAACAGCTCCCGTAACGGCGCGCGAGACACGGCTGGCCGAGAGGGTGCTTGCCGCGAGGGCATTTGGCGAGGACGGCTTGCCGAGCGCGGACAAGCGTCGACGTGTACCGCGAACAGGCCCGGTTCGTCCACCCCGGCCTTGCTCCGTTCGAGGGACAACCGGATGGCCCTTGAACCGTGCTCGAAGGCATGAATGCGCTGGTCACGCTCGTCAAACAGATCGAAAAACTTTCACGACAAGGACCCGAAGTTCGTCGGCAATTATTCGCTTACAGCTATGTTTCGTGCTCCGATATCCCACGCAGGCACCGAGGTGAGCCCGCACCCTGAATGAAGCCCAGTGGAGGGAGCTCGAACGAGATGTCCGACCAACCCGCTTTCCACCGCCGCACGTTCTTCAAAGGCGGGCTCGCCGTGACCGCCGCCGGAGCGCTGACGACCCTCGCGGGTACGACGGCGTCCGCAGCCCCGGCCGCCGCCCGCACCGTCGGCGCGGGCGGTGTCGGAGCACGCGCCGAGCAGCCGACGATCCACGGCACCGCCGACTGGGGCGCACAGGCGCCGACCCAGGATCCGGTCATCCTGGACCACGCTCCGACGTACATCGTCGTCCACCACACGGCAGGCTCGAACAGCACCGACTACTCGCTCGAGCACGCGTACCAGATCTCCCGCGACATCCAGGCGCTCCACATGAACAACGGCTGGGGCGATTCGGGGCAGCAGTTCACCAACAGCCGTGGTGGCCACATCACCGAAGGCCGGCACCACTCGCTCGAGGTCGTCCAGGGCGGCACGCAGCACGTGCAGGGCGCGCACGTGGCCGACAACAACTCCACGTGCATCGGCATCGAGAACGAGGGCATCTACGTCGACGTCGACGTCACCGAGGAGCTGTGGAACTCGCTGGTGAGCCTCGTCGCGTGGATCGCGGGTCAGTACGGCCTCGGCACCGACGCGATCATGGGTCACCGCGACTTCAATTCCACCGAATGCCCCGGCGAGGTCCTTTACGGACGCCTGCCCGAGCTGCGGGAGGCGGTCGGCGGCGCACTCGGCGTCCGTGCCGCCCAGCCCACGGCGTGGCCGCTGCTCACCCCCGGCGACGCAGGCAAGCAGGTGCGCACCGCACAGACGTTGCTGCGGGAGCGCGGCGTCGACGTCGCCACGGACGGCGTGTTCACCGCGGCGATGGCCCGCGAGGTCGCGAAGTTCAAGCGCGCCAACGGTGTTCGGCAGATCGCCTGCGGCGCCGCCGTGCACCGGCACGCCGACGAGAGCGGTTACCTCGGTTCCGACGTGTGGCCGCTGCTGGTGGACGGCTCCGAGCGCGCGGATCTCAAGGGCCGGCTCGCCCGCATGCGCTGACCGGGTCGGATCAGCGAGAGAACAATTCGGACAGGAACGCCTCGACAGCGCCCCGGTACTGCTCCGGGGCGCTGTCGTGCACCACGTGGCCCGCACCTTCGACGACGAGGTGCCTTCCGCCCGCGCGCCGCGCGAGTTCGGCCTGCCCGCCTTCGGGCATGGCGGTGTCGCCTGCCTCGATGACAAGCAGTGGACAGGCGAGCTTGTCCACATAGGACCAGTAGTCGCGACGTCCCCACTCCGCCGCGATGACGTACAGGTCCTCGAGGTCGGCGATCAGGCGGTATCCGTCGTCGTGTTCGGTGACGCATTCGACGAAGTAGTCGCCCGTGTCGCCGAAGAACTCGCGCACATGGGCGAGTGAGGTGAACGCGTCGGGCCAGGATTCGAAGTGCGCGCGCCAGTCGTCGACGGTCCGGCCGCGCTGGTCGGGCGCGATGTCCTCGGTGACGACGCCGCGGACGAGTTCGGGACGGGTGGCGGCCAGCACGATCGCGTGCAGTCCGCCCATCGAGTGTCCGATCACGACGGCCGGACCCTCGTCGAGTCGCTCGATGAGTTCGGCGACGTCGCCTGCGAAGTCCTCGACCCGGGCGGGAACCTCGCGCGGGGACGGTCGCGGGGAGCGGCCGTGAGCGCGAGCGTCGAGGCCGACGACGTGACCGTAGGCCGTCAGGTGCCGCGCGACGCGCCACCACGTCGTCGCCCGCCCCATGAGTCCGTGCAGCAACACGATCAGCGGCCCCTGGCCGCCGAAGTCGACGACCCCGTCCCCGTGTCGCATACGTCCGTCCTCTCTCCCCGCTGGGCCGTTCCCGCTGCGCCCTATCCCTTTTGCCCGCTCCCGCCGGGCCCAAGCCTAGAACCGTGCCCACCTTCGCGAGTTCCGCACCAGCACTCGAGGGCCTGCGCTTCCGGTTTAGTGATCTGTGCGGGTTGCGGCCTCGGTGAGTTGTTCACCTGTTATGGTCCCGGCCCGTTGGGTGGAACCCACTGGGGCGAGGGGGAAGGGAATGCCTGATTTCACGGTCGACATCGGCGGCCTCGAAGCGCTGCAGAAGAACCTGACCAGGGTTCAGGAGAACGTCGACGGAGCAACGAAACGCCTCGACGCGCTGCGGCCGGACTCGATCGGATCGGACGAGCTCGACGAAGCCTGCGGGGACTTCCGGGACGCCTGGAAGGAGGGGCTCGAGAAGATCGAGGAGGCCATCGAAGATGGTCGACGACGGCCTCAACCAGGCAACCAAGGGCTACCGCAAGACCGAAGAGGGCATCCGCGACGCGCTCAAGGACATGCGCGACCGGGTGGACGGCCTCAACCTCGAGGAGATGAGCGGTGGCCGCTGAGCAGTATCCGTGCATCGGCTTCGACCCGGCACGCGGCAACGTCTCGACGCTCGAACAGCTCGCCAAGGAGCTGACCGCCACCGCCGAGTATGCCGGCGAAGCACGCGAGACACTCGTCTCGATCAAGCAGAACAAGGACATCTGGACCGGCGGAGCGTCGGACAAGTTCGCCGAGAACATCGAAGATCTTCCCGGCTACCTCGGCGACGCGGACTCGTCGATGCGCAAGGCCGGTAAGGCGCTGGAACAGTGGTCCGAAGACCTGGGCCGGCTCAAGGACCGCGCCGCCGAGATCGAGCGCAACCTTCGCGAGGCGCTGGACGAGGAGCGGCGGGCCGTGGCGGCCGCCCAGCAAGCGAATCAAGCTGCGATGCAGGCAGCCAGCAACTTCGGCGACGGCGGAGGCTCGGGCCAAGCCGCGGACCAGGCCACCAACGCGGCCAACAACGCCACCGCCGCGGTCGAGGAACTGCGCCGCGCCGCCGAAAACCTCCGAGACGAGTGGGAACTCCTCTCCGGACAATGCGCCAGGAAACTCGAATCGGCTGCCGAGTACGCCCCGGGCACCGGCTTCTGGGAAGGCATCGGCGACTTCATCGCCGGTGCGTTGGAGACGATCAACGATATCGCCGGGATCGTATCCGCGATCGCTGGAGTCCTCTCCTTCGTGCCAGGCTTGAACGCGATCGCCGCACCGGTGGCGTTGATATCCGGCGCCATCGCCCTCGGTACCCGGGTCGCAGACAACACGATCAACGGTAAATGGGATGAATTCGGCGGCCTTGCAGGATTTGCGGGAGACGTAGCGGGCGTCATTCCAGGTGTCAAAGCTATAGCAAAGGGCGTTGACGCCTTCAGCGACGCGAGCGGGGCCCTTTCAAAAACTCGCGCCTTCTTCGGGGGCATGGGAGATGACATGGGCGAAGCCAGCAAGGTTCTAACGAAGATGGTGTCCCCACTGCCGGGGCTGTCAACCGAGTCAGCCAGCGCAGCGGCCAAGGTCTTCGAGGGCACGGCCACGACTCTCACAACCGCCCCGACACTGGACAAGGTGACCAGCGAGGAGAAGAAGACTGCGCACGACGTTGGTGGCGCAGGCGCGTCGGCAGTATCGATCTTGACGGCGTGGTGACCGGTGAGCATCCTCGATGTCCTGTCGCCGGACTCTGCCAGCCCGCCCCTGTGGCTTTCGGTCCCACCTGAATTTGTCCGCATCGACCCGGACGAACCGCTCGAGACACGAATCCAGCGAATGCTTGCCGACACGAGCGAGCTTCCGGGGATGGACGCACAGCAGCAAATCAATCTCGTTTACAGCCAGGAAGCACTGCGCAGAGATCTCGACAAAGCAGGAGCGATCTATGCGGCGCACTGCGTCGCCCACTCAGAGCACGGATCGCGGCTCGTCACAGCGCTGTTCACAGTCATACTGCGTGATATCCCGAACCTTGCCGGGCGGTCTATGGCGGAGATAGCCCGAGGACTTCGGGAGCCAGGTGACCCGTCGGAGGTGATCTTGTGGGATTACCCGGCGGGGCAGGCCATCGTCCACGGCCAGCACGCCATGGCGAGCTGGCGCGGCACCACCAAAGCCGTGCGGAGCGCACAGGTGATGTTCAAGATGCCAAACGAGGAACAATTGGCGATTCTGGGCCTCTCAACATCAGACCTCGAAGACTGGCAAGATTTTGCCCAAATTATTCATAATATTGCACAAACGGTATCATTTACACGACCGTCCACCAAGGAGCCGAATATTGGCGACGCCCTCAACGGAGGACTCTGATGGTTGAGCTTGTCATGGGGACGCTCATCTTCGTCCTCGTTGTCTTGATGGCCGCCGCTCGCGTGAAAGCTCGCCTACAGGACGTCGACAAGGCGCGTGATCGGGTGCGCAAGGAGCTGCTCGACGGTGGCGAGACGGCCAAGATCCGCATCTTCGAGTCGCACCCGTTGAGTGATGTTCAGATCATCGAGGTCGCCCGGAGCGAAGGCTTCGCGTACCGGGGGGTGGGAGCGGAAGGTGCCGGTTACGCCGCGCTCGATTTCGTGAAGGGGACCGGCCGCCATGACTGACGACCTCGCCGGCAGCATCGGCTACGCACTTGTCGTTGCCGCACTGGTCCTCCTCCCGTTCGGGCTGTTCCCCAGCCTGCTCGGACTGCGCAACAGTTCCCGGAAGCGGGACAGGGCTGCACCGCGCCAGGCCGCGGCGTTCGAGAAGCACCTCCGCAACCACACCGGGCGGTCGACGCTGACCGTCGACTGGATGGACTACGAATACCTGTCCCAACCCGCACTCCGGGACCTCGCCGCCGTGTGGGGATGGCGATTCCGATCGGACGAACCGTCCGCGCGCCAATGGCTCCTGCACTTCAACTACGAGCCCGACACGCCCTACGAAGGTCCGGCTGCGCGGCTGGCGTCCGAGCTCGCCGACGCCGATCTGAACGCCGACGGTATGTACGTCGTCGACCCCACCCTGTATGCGGCACTGTCCGATGAGGAACGGGACCGCGTCATCGCGGTCGCAGGGTGGCAACGCTCCCCTCGCCCCGTTGTCGGCATGCTCGCCCTGACTCGGGTGGGGACCTCGGTCGCGAGCGGATTGGGCAGCATCAACCTCGGCGGAGTGTCCACCGCGGAGCTCCGGCAGAACCCCGACATGCTCGCTCGAGCGAAGGCCTTCGAGACGACGCACGGGTTCGACCCGCTCGACCCATATCGCCTCGAGCACATGCGGGTGCGCGAGAACTACTGGTTGAAGCGGTTCCTCCCAGCCGCCGCATTGTGCGGACTCCTGTGGACCGTCGGCGTGTTCCCCTTGCTCATCGGCCTGGAGGACGGTGTCGACTCAAAGGTCTTCCAGGTCGGAGCCTGGATGATGCTGGCCGGAGCCGCGTGCGCCGTCCTCGCCGCCTGGATCAACAGTCGCAAACGACGCGAGATCGGCGCCCACATGAAGGAACTCCAACGGATGCGCCGGGTCTACCGACGATCGACGACGTCCAACTGACATCGGCAGTGTGCTGCCAGGAGGGCTCTAGTGTCGCCGATCCTCGTCCCGTTCCTCGTTCTTCTGGTCGCCATCATCGGGCTGGTGCCGAAGTTGATGGCCCGGTTCCAGGGGCTGCCGAAGGCGCTCGAACGCACAACGGGACTGCTCGAGAAGCAGCTGGGCCAGGACCGCGCGGCCGTCGTGATCTGGCGGGCACACCCACTCAGCGAGGAGCACATCAAGCACCTCGCCGAGAGCCGAGGGTTCCGGTACGTGGGGGTCGATGCCCGAGGCACGAGGAACTCCCTGACCCTTCGATTCGTCGCCGACGAGGAGAACCGGACGAATGAGTGATCCGCTGCACACCGCCACACTTGTCGCGGCAATCTCGGCATTCGTCGTCTTCATGTTCGCCGGGTTTCCCGCCTTCCTCGGACTACGCAACGGGTATGCCGGGCCCCGCCACAGGAGACCGGCGCAGGACGCGGCGCTGCGGGAGATGGTGCGTGGCCACTCCGGCGCGACGCTCCCGATCGACTGGATGCAGTTTCCGGACCTGCACAAGCACCACATCGAGGACATCGCAGCCGAGTCAGGTTGGCGCTACGCCGGCGAGGACTTCACGGCCAAGGAATGGTGGCTGTTGTTCAACCGTGCGCCCAACACTCCGTACGAGGGCCCCGCCGAACGGCTCACTCGGGAACTGGCAACTGCAGAGGGCGACACGTACACGATCAATGCACTCCGCTACGCCGCACTCGGCAAAGACGGGTTCAACCGGGTCCTCAGCGACGCCGGGTGGCACCCCAACCGGCTGTGGCTTCGTGACGCCCTGCCCATCACGCGCGCTGTCGAACTCACCGAAATGCCGCACAACCCCGCGGTGACGGCTCGAGCGCAGCAATTCGCGAACGAGCACGGTTACAACCCGCTCGACCCCGAACGACTGATGCGCCTGCGAGACCGTGAGGCCCACTGGCGGACGAAGAACGTCGGCTGCTGGGGCACGCTGCTCGTCGTCGTCTGTCTCGTCGTCGGCCCGCTGATCATCGCGCTCGGCATCTCCGACCTCGCGCGCGACAGCGCCCAAGTGATCACGTTGTGCGTCGGTGGCGGGGTGACGGCCATCGCCCTCGCCTTCTTGGGCTACGAACGGTGGTTCACCGTGCAGGAGCGCAAGGACATCGGCGACCACCGAGCGATCCTCAAGGAACTCACCAAGCTCCACAAGGAAACTCGGCCTGGCTCCACCGGAACGCCGTGACGACGCGGGTAGTGCTGTCGTGATCGGCTTCATTGGCGCGGCAACCATGCTCCTGCTCATGATCTGGATCGTCTCCAGTCGAGTGAAGGCGCGGCTACAGAATGTCGAGCAGGGAATCGAGTACGTCCGTAAGAAGCTCCACGACGGCGGATCTACGCCGAAGATCCGGCTCTTTGAGTCATGGCCTCTGACCGACGTTCAGATCATCGAAGTGGCACGCAGCGAGGGCTACTCGTACCGGGGAGAAGGCGGCGAGGGCGCCGGCTACACCGCGTTGGATTTCGCAAAGGACAACCCCCATGTCTGAGGACACTCCAGCAGCACCCTGGCGACGGCACCGCCTTCGTCAGCATCCTCAAACGACGCGAGATCGGCCCCCGCATGAAGGAATTCCAACGGATGCGCCGGGCCTACCGACGGTCGACCACCTCTGACTGACATCGGCAGTGTGCTGCCAGGAGACATCTCATGGAATACATCGCGTTTCTGGTGCTGGTCGTGACGTCGGTGCTCATGCTGCTGTCCCGGGTGAGGCAACGGTTCCAGAGCCTCGAGCAGGCCAGAGACCGCGTGGCCAAGGAGCTCGACGAGACGAAGTCGGGGTTTCACGCGTCGATCTCGATTCCCGCTTCCCACCCGTTGAGCGAGGAACAGATCAAGGACATGGCCGAGAACCGCGGATTCACCCTCGAGAAGCCGAATGCCGGCGGTGGCACGAGTTCCACCTTCATGCAGTTCAGGCGCACCAACGAGGACGGAACCCATGGCTGACGTACTCCAGCCCTTGTCCCGATTCTCGGGCCGCTGGCACTCATGTTCATCTTCATCGGCGCATTTCCGGGCCTTCTCGGCCTCCGGAACGGATACTCGGGGCCGAGGCGTCGGCGGCCGCAACAGGCAGCCGCCCTCGAGGAGCTACTGCGGAAACACTCGGGCAGCGCCCTACCCATCGACTGGATGCGCTTCGCGGACCTCCCTAAGCAGCACATCCAGGATGTCCTCGCGCCGGCTGGCTGGCGCTATTCGCACGAGGACGTCGGCAACGGGGCATGGTGGCTCGTGTTCACCTACTCACCCCACACTCCGTACACGGGCCCGGCCGAACGCCTCACTCGCGAACTGTCAGCTATCGACGGTGACGCCTACAAGATGAACGCGGTCCGCTACGGAGCGCTCGGTATCGACGAGTTTCGGCGCGTCATCCAGGAAGCGGGCTGGCGTACCGACTACGTGCGCATCGTCGACGGGATGTCCGTCGAACGCGACCTCGAGCTCACCGAAATGCCCCGGAATCCCGCATTGGCTCCGCTTGTCAACGATTACTACAACAAGCACGGTTACAGCCCGCTCGATCCCGAGCGGATCCTGCATCTGCGTGCCCGAAAGAGGTACTGGGCACGGAAGTCCATCGGCTGCCTAGGGCTCCTGGTCTGCCTGGTCTGCCTCGTCTTCGGCCCGCTGATCCTCGCCCTCAGCATGTCGGACCTCGCCCGCGATAGCGCCGAGGTGATCACGTTCTCGGTCGGCAGCGGCCTCACCGCGATCGCCGTCGCGCTCATCGCCTACGAGATTTGGACCAGAAACGTCCGGAGGGGTCGGGACATCGGCCCCCACGAGAAGATCCTCAAACAGCTCACCAAGCTCCACAAGGAGACCCGCTCGGCGTCTCGCACCGACGTCGATCCGTCACGACACAGTCGGTGAGGGTCAGTACTCTCGGGGCATGGCTGTTGTGAAGATCAACGCGATCGAGGTCCCCGAAGGCGCCGGCCCCGAGCTCGAGAAGCGGTTCGCCGCCCGACTGCACGCCGTCGACGACCAGCCCGGCTTCCTCGGCTTCGAACTGCTCCGCCCGGTCTCCGGCGACAACCGCTACTTCGTCTACACGAAGTGGGAGACCGAAGAGGACTTCCAGGCGTGGGCGCAGGGTCCGGCGAAGGACGCCCACTCGGGTGAACGCGCCAAGCCCGTTTCCAGCGGCGCGAGCCTGCTGGAGTTCGAGGTCGTGCAGAGCTCGGTGCCCGACAAGTCCGAGTGAGCACGCAGGCCGGCGGTGCCGCCGAACCCGACGGCACCGAACGCGACGCTGCCGCACTCGACGCCGCGGCCGACCTGATCGCCGGCGCGGATGCGCTCCTCGTGTGCGCGGGCGCCGGCATGGGCGTCGACTCCGGCCTGCCCGATTTCCGCGGGGACGAGGGCTTCTGGCGCGCCTACCCGCCCTACGCCCGGTTGGGGTTGAGCTTCGTCGAGGTCGCCGACCCCGTGCACTTCGCCGGGGACCCCGAACTGGCTTGGGGATTCTACGGACATCGCCTCGAGCTGTACCGCAGGACGACACCCCACGCCGGCTTCGCCATCCTGCGCGACTGGGGTTCGGCGAAACCCGGCGGCGTGCACGTGTTCACCTCCAACGTCGACGGGCAGTTCCAGCGCGCCGGTTTCCGCGACGTCGCCGAGGTCCACGGCTCCATACACCATCTGCAGTGTCTCGCCGGTTGCGGCGCCGGAATCTGGCCTGCCGACGACGTCACGGTGACCGTCGACGAAGCCACCATGCGCGCACTGCCACCACTGCCGGAATGCCACGAATGCGGCGGACCCGCCCGCCCCAACATCCTCATGTTCGGCGACTTCGACTGGCTGGGTGAACGCACCCAACGGCAACTCGACGCGCTCAAGGAATGGCGGCGGCGCGCCGGCAACATCGTCGTCGTCGAACTCGGCGCAGGGCTGGCCGTCCCCACCGTCCGCAGGCAGGCCGAACTCGTGAGCGCCGCGACCGGCGCGCTCATCCGCATCAACCCCCGTGAGCCGTACGTACGCCACGGCCGCGGCATCTCCATCGCCCGAGGTGCGCTGGACGCGCTGACCGCCATCCGGGCACGCTTGGGCAGCCACCCCTCGGCGACGTGAGGAGACCGCGATGACCATTTTGGTCACCGGCGCCACCGGCAACATCGGCCGCAAGACCGTCGACCAGCTGTTGCGCCGCGGAGCCACCGGCGTCCGCGCACTCACCAACGACCCCGCCAAGGCGGCGCTGCCCGCCGACGTCGAGGTCGTCGAGGGTTACCTGCGCAGGCTCGAATCACTGCCGGACGCGTTCCGAGGCGTCACGCGCATGTACCTCGCACCGACGCCGGACACGATCACCGACGTGCTGCGTATCGCCCGCGAGGCAGGAGTCGAATACGTCGTCGACCTGTCCGGCGAACACGACTCGTGGTGGGGCACCGTCACGCGCGCCGTCGAGGACTCGGGGATCCCGTGGACACACCTGTGGCCGGGCGATTTCATGGAGAACTCGCTCATCTGGAGCGACCAGATCCGCCGCACCGGCGAAGTCCACGAGCCGTACCCCGACGCGGCGAGCTCACCGATCGCGATGGACGACATCGCCGCCGTCGCGGCGACCACGCTCCTCGACCCGGCACCCGGACGTGCGCATCTGCTCACCGGGCCCGAAACCCTGACGCGTGCCGACCAGCTCGCCCACCTTTCCGCCGCGCTCGACCGTGACCTGCGGTTCGTCACGGCGTCGCCTGCCGACACCATCGAACGGCTGCGGCCCACCATGGGCGAGAACGCCGACTGGTTCGTCGACAACGTGCTCGGCCTGTTCGCCACCGACCCCATGGAGGCCAACGGCGCCGTCGAGGAGATCACGGGCGAACCAGCCACAACGTTCGCCACGTGGGCCCACGCCAACGCCGACGCCTTCCGCTGACCCGCTGCCCCCGACAGATCCGCCCAGCCCGGGCTCCCCAGAGCGCAACACGCGCCCCCGAAAGCGCCACACACGCCCCTACATCCGCAACACGGGCACCCGAAGACGCAACACGGGCCCCTAGAACCGCGACACGGTTGCTTACGACGAACGGCGGGCACCGCTGTGCGGTGCCCGCCGTTCGTGCGGTTCTGCCTACTCGGCCGGGATCACTCCTCCGACTCGCCCGAGCCCGAGGACTCCTCGCCGGCGGCCATGCTCACCGGCGGGGCGTCCGGCACGTCGACCGGCTTGGGCTCACCGCGGAAGGTGAACTTGGCCTGGTCGTCCTTCTCGTCGCCGACTTCCCAGCCCTCGACGTCCACGATGATGATCTGGCCCGGCTCGACCTCGCCGAACAGGATCTTCTCGGACAGCTGGTCCTCGACCTCGCGCTGGATCGTCCTGCGGAGCGGACGGGCACCGAGCACCGGGTCGAAGCCGCGCTTGGCGAGCAGCGCCTTCGCACGGTCGGTCAGCTCGATGGCCATGTCCTTGCCCTTCAGGGCCTCCTCCACACGCCGGACCATGAAGTCGACCATCTCGATGATCTGGTCCTGCGTGAGCTGGTGGAAGACGATGATGTCGTCGATCCGGTTGAGGAACTCGGGCCGGAAGTGCTTCTTCATCTCCTCGTTGACGCGCTGCTTCATCTTCTCGTAGCGCGTCACCTCGTCGTTGCCCGACGAGAAGCCGAGGCTGACGGACTTCGAGATGTCCGACGTGCCCAGGTTCGAGGTGAAGATCAGCACCGTGTTCTTGAAGTCGACCGTGCGGCCCTGACCGTCGGTCAGGCGGCCGTCCTCGAGAACCTGCAGCAGCGTGTTGTAGATCTCCTGGTGGGCCTTCTCGATCTCGTCGAACAGGACCACTGAGAACGGCTTGCGGCGGACCTTCTCGGTGAGCTGACCGCCCTCCTCGTAGCCGACGTAGCCCGGAGGGGCACCGAACAGCCGCGAGGCGGTGTAGCGGTCGTGGAACTCGCCCATGTCGATCTGGATGAGCGCGTCGTCCTCACCGAACAGGAAGTTCGCCAGCGCCTTGGACAGCTCGGTCTTACCGACACCGGACGGACCGGCGAAGATGAACGAACCGGACGGGCGCTTCGGGTCCTTCAGGCCGGCGCGGGTACGGCGGATCGCCTGCGACACGGCCTTGACCGCGTCCTCCTGGCCGATGATCCGCTTGTGCAGCTCGTCCTCCATGCGGAGCAGACGCGTCGTCTCCTCCTCGGTGAGCTTGAACACCGGGATACCGGTCCAGTTGGCGAGGACCTCGGCGATCTGCTCGTCGTCGACCTCGGCGACGACGTCCAGGTCGCCGTCCTTCCACTGCTTCTCGCGCTCGGACTTCTGCGACAGGAGCTGTTTCTCCTCGTCGCGCAGGGCCGCGGCCCGCTCGAAGTCCTGGCCGTCGATGGCCGACTCCTTGTCCCTGCGGACGTCGGCGATCTTCTCGTCGAACTCGCGCAGGTCCGGCGGAGCGGTCATCCGGCGGATGCGCATGCGCGCGCCTGCCTCGTCGATCAGGTCGATCGCCTTGTCCGGCAGGTACCGGTCGTTGATGTACCGGTCGGCCAGGGTCGCGGAGGCGACCAGTGCCGAGTCGGTGATCGACACCCGGTGGTGCGCCTCGTAGCGGTCCCGCAGACCCTTGAGGATCTCGATGGTGTGCTCGAGCGACGGCTCGCCCACCTGGATCGGCTGGAAGCGGCGCTCCAGCGCGGCGTCCTTCTCGATGTACTTGCGGTACTCCTCGAGCGTGGTCGCACCGATCGTCTGCAGCTCACCACGGGCCAGCATCGGCTTGAGGATGCTAGCCGCGTCGATCGCACCCTCGGCGGCACCCGCGCCGACGAGCGTGTGGAGCTCGTCGATGAACAGGATGATGTCGCCGCGGGTCTTGATCTCCTTGAGGACCTTCTTCAGCCGCTCTTCGAAGTCACCGCGGTACCGCGAGCCCGCGACCAGCGAGCCGAGGTCCAGCGTGTAGAGCTGCTTCTCCTTGAGCGTCTCGGGCACCTCGCCCTTGACGATGTTCTGCGCCAGTCCCTCGACGACGGCCGTCTTACCGACACCGGGCTCGCCGATCAGGACCGGGTTGTTCTTGGTGCGGCGCGACAGCACCTGCATGACGCGCTCGATCTCCTGGTTCCGGCCGATGACCGGGTCGAGACCGCCGTCGCGTGCGGCCTGCGTCAGGTTGCGGCCGAACTGGTCGAGCACGAGCGACGAGGACGGCGTGCCCTCACCACGGCCACCGCCTGCCTCCTGCGGCTCCTTGCCCTGGTAGCCGGACAGGAGCTGCAGCACCTGCTGGCGGACGCGGTTCAGGTCCGCGCCGAGCTTGACCAGCACCTGGGCCGCGACGCCCTCACCCTCGCGGATGAGGCCGAGCAGGATGTGCTCCGTACCGATGTAGTTGTGGCCGAGCTGCAGCGCTTCGCGCAGCGACAGCTCCAGCACCTTCTTGGCACGCGGCGTGAAGGGGATGTGCCCGCTCGGGGCCTGCTGCCCCTGGCCGATGATCTCCTCGACCTGCTGGCGGACGCCCTCCAGCGCGATACCCAACGACTCGAGCGCCTTGGCGGCGACACCTTCACCCTCGTGGATCAGACCCAGGAGGATGTGCTCGGTGCCGATGTAGTTGTGGTTGAGCATCCGGGCCTCTTCCTGGGCCAGGACGACCACCCGCCTCGCGCGGTCGGTGAACCTCTCGAACATTCCCACTCCCTCGACTGCTGCGCCGGCGGCCCGACCCATCGGTTCCTCGTGATGAGTTCGGCACCGTGAGACCACTCTAGTAGCCATGCGTGTCCGGTGGCCTACCACTCACGTGAAACCGGCGGGTCCGCCGCCAACGGAGTCGATCGGCGACTTTTTCGCATTGTTGCTGGCTACGGCGCTTGGTCCAACGACACGGGCGGGGACGGGATTCCGTGTCACCGGGCGTGTCCGCTGCGGGCGAACACGCGCCGCGACCCCGTTCATCGGCCGTTTCCCAGACGTCGGGACGCCCAGTTCCCACCATCGTGTCCCCCGGTTGGCGCAATCGTGCACCGACAGTTTAGGTTAGGCACGCCTTACAACCGCAGGTGTGGGCTACGAACCTTCCGCGTCACACCGTTGGAGCACGCCGTGACCGTCGACCGATTCGTCCGTGACACTGGACACAACGGTGCGCCGACGGCTGCCGGGACGGGCTCGCCGGCGTCGTCAGCGTCCTCACTCGCCGCGTCCGTCGCCCGGGTCGACGCCGCCCAGGGCCGGGTGCACCTCACGACCGAGCCGGACGCCACGGGATGGATCCGATGCTCCGAGCTACTCACGAGGCCGCATACGTTTGCGAGCTGGTGGACGTCGGCGGCGGAGTGGTTGGCCGGCACCTACGGCGAGGCGCCCCGGCGGACCGCGATCGCCTACGTCATGTCGTGGTACCTGCGGATCCCGGCGTACGTGGGCGCGGCGATGCTGTTCCACGAACGCCGAGTGCCGTCGCTGCACCCCGAGGACCTCGCCGTCCGCCTGCCCTCCCAAGGCAGGCCGAACCCGCAGGCGATCGCCGTTCTCGGGGACGACATCGCCTGCCTGCCGCTCGACCCGCTGCGTACCCAACCGCAGGCCACGGTGGCCGACGACGAACGCGCGTTGGCAGGCGTGTTGCGGGCGCGCTACACCGCGCACGCCGCCCGGTTCGTCCGTGCCTACCGGTCGATCGGCCCGCTCGGCACACGCACGTTGTGGGCGGCTGCCACCGACGCACTCGACGACTGCCTCTGGTGGGCAGGTCGCGACTGCGGGGACGAAGGAGCCGGCGTCGCCGATGCGACGCTCGTACTCGAATCGGCCTTCGCGCCGCTGACCTCGCCGTCGACCGTGCACGCCACCGACGAGGGGTGGCAGCGGGATCGGCAGAGTTGCTGCTTCACGTATCTGTTGCCGGAACGCGAGGAGTGCGCGGGCTGTCCGCGCAGGCGCCGCGCCGGCTGACGTCTCAGGCGCGGCGCACGTCCACCTCGTCGGACCGCTGCATCAGCTCCGACATCGCGAGCCGGAACTCCTGGCGCCGCCCCTCGCTCCAACCGTCGGCGAGCCGGTCGAACACCCGCTCCTGCCAGTCGTGGGCCTGGTCGAGCAGCACGCGGCCGGCGCGGGTGATCGACGCCTGCCTTCTGCGACGATCCGACTCCGCCGGCCGCATGACGAGGTAGCCGGCGTCGACGGCCGTCTTCACCATGCGGGACGCTCCGCTCTGATCGACGCCGATCTCCGCCGCCACGGCGTTGACGGTCGGATCGATCCCCCGCGCCTCCAACGCGTGAACGGCCTCGGTGACCAGCACCATCCGCCCGCGTGCGGACGCTTCCGGCCCGCTCGCCCACGACACGCGCGCCCAGTGCCGGACGAAGGCGAACAGGGTCTCGCCGGGTCCGCGGTCGTCGGGTTCCCGGCCACTCGCCCGGTCGCCTTCCCGCTCGCTCACGCCGTTGCCGCCATGTCCCGGCAGATCGTGGCCAGTTCCATGGCCGAAGGCAGATCGGGGCGCCGGAGGACGGCGGTGACCTTTCCGTTCGCCACCCGGAACACCGTCGCGACCCGCTGCGGCTCGGCACTGCCGGGCCAGGTCGCGTCCTGTTCGACCACGACCAACGAGTCGTCCACCGGGTGCCATCCCCGTGGGATCAGCGTGATGCCCGAACGGCGGACCCAGTCGGCGAACTGTTCCTGCGTGATGGCACCCGATCCCTTCGGCCCCAGCACCACCACCCGGTCGCCGACCACGGCGGCCGCACGCGTGCGATCACCGCCGTTGACGCGGTCGTGCCAGTCCGCGACGACCTCGTGAAGTCTGTCCATGGGCGCCAATCTATGCGAACCGCATAGATTTGGCCATCGGCATGGAACCGGTCAGGGGCGCCACGCCGGATCGCGGCCCGCGAGCGCGAGGGCCCGGTGCATGATCGGCGCCGACGGCGACACCTCGACCTCGGGCCCGAACGCCCCCATGCGCCTGCCCTGCTCGGCCATCCCGGCGAGCACGTCCGCGGCGACGTCGGCGACCGACGACGTCCACGTCGTGCCGTCGCCGGACAGGGCGGCCGACAGGTCCCACCCGTGCATGACCAGCTCCACCAGGACCATCCGGCCGACCACGGACCTCGGCAGCTCGGAACCGGCGACCGACCCGGAGCCCTCCCACGTGGCCGGATCGCTCCACGCCTGGCCCAGGACGGCGACCTCGGCGGCCAGGTCGGCGGCACCCGAAGTGCGCGTGCCCGAGGCGTCCACCAGCCGGGGGGTCCAGATGTGCAGGTGCTCGAGGAGGTCCGCGACGGAGAAGTCCGTGCACGGCGTCGGTCGTGGCCGGTCGGCGGCGGTGACGCGGCCGAGCACGTCGACGAGTTCACCGGCGGCGGTCGGAACGGCCGCGGCGACGACAGCGTTATCGGTCATGCCCCGATCCAACACCGCGGGCACGCTCGTTTCCAGCACGAACGTCCCACCGAACAGAGAACGGCCTCCCGGCGTGGACACCGGGAGGCCGTTCGAAGATGCGTTCGACCCGCGCTTGCGGGCACCGCGTCAGTTCTTGCGGTGGTAGGCGTCGACAACTTCCGACGGGATACGACCACGGTCGGAAACGTCGAAACCGTTCTTCCGCGCCCAGGCACGAATGGCCTGGTTCTGCTCACGGTCGACCGCCGCGGTACGGCCTGCAGGCTTCGCGGCCGACGCACGGGTCGTGCGCTTCCGGCCACCGGCGCGACGGGCGTGCTCGACGTACTGGGCGAGCGCGTCCCGCAATTCCTCGGCGTTTTCCGCCGACAGGTCGATCTCGTAGGTCACGCCATCGAGACCGAACTCGACGGTCTCCTCCGCCTCCGAACCATCAAGGTCGTCGACGAGGGAGACGAGAACCTTCTGCGCCATCCTTGTTTTCCTCCTGTGAAACCTGCGATAGACCGATCGCGCTGCCGAGCTCTATCGATGCCGGTATCAGTGTTCCGGGCCTGATCGAACCCCGCGGCCATACGGCCGGCGACCTTCGCTTCAGGCTAAGTCTCTAACTGCTCACAGTAATACTCGCACACCCCGACAAAAGCAAATCAAGCGCTTCGTGTTTTGTCGGGTTTCCACGCCGGACCGGCAACGTTGTCGAGGCCGTTCGGCACCGAACGACAACGGCGACGTGAAACTATTCGGGCCGGACCAGCGGAAACAGGATGGTTTCCCGGATACCGAGACCGGTCAGCGCCATCAGCAGCCGATCCACTCCCATTCCGGCACCACCCGTGGGGGGCATTCCGTACTCGAGCGCCCTCAGGAAATCCTCGTCGAGCTGCATGGCTTCGTCGTCGCCGCCCGCGGCCAACTTGGACTGGGCCGTCAGGCGCTGGCGTTCCACCACTGGGTCCACGAGTTCGGAGTAGCCGGTGGCCAGCTCGAATCCGCGCACGTAGAGGTCCCACTTCTCCGCGATGCCCGGCTTGGTGCGGTGCGCACGCGTGAGCGGCGAGGTTTCCTCGGGGAAGTCCCGCACGAAAGTCGGCGCATACAGATGGTCGCCGACGAGCTGCTCCCACAGTTCTTCGACGAGCTTGCCGTGGGTGAGCTTGGGGTCGACCTCGATACCACGGGCCTCGGCCACGGCGTGCAGTTTCTCGGCCGTCGTTTCGGGAGTGACTTCCTCACCGAGCGCCTCGGACAGCGACTCGTACATTGTGATTGCCGCCCACTCGCCGGAGAGGTCGTACTCCGTTCCGTCGTGCAGCGTGACGATCTGTGAACCGAATGCAGCCTGGGCCGCTTCCTGGATGAGCTGTTTCGTCAGGTCCGCGATTGTGTCGTACGTCGCATACGCCTCGTAGTATTCGAGCATCGCGAACTCGGGGGAATGCGAGGAGTCACTGCCCTCATTCCGGAAGTTGCGGTTGATCTCGAAGACCTTCTCGATGCCGCCGACCACACAGCGCTTCAGGTACAGCTCAGGAGCGATGCGCAGGTAGAGCTCCATGTCGAACGCGTTCGAATGCGTGGTGAATGGCCGAGCGGACGCACCACCGTGCAAGGTCTGCAGCATCGGCGTCTCGACCTCGGTGAATCCACGGCCGTGAAACGAGTCGCGCAGAGCGCGCAGCACGTTCGCCCGAGTACGCACCACTTCGCGCGCCTTCGGCCGCACGATGAGGTCGACGTAGCGCTGCCGAACCCGCGATTCCTCGGACATTTCCTTGTGCGCGACCGGCAGCGGGCGCATGGCCTTGGCCGTGAGCTGCCACGAATCGGCCATCACCGACAGTTCGCCCCGCTTCGAGGTGATCACCTCGCCGTGCACGAACACGTGGTCGCCGAGGTCGACGTCGGTCTTCCAGGCGCTCAGCGACTCCTCGCCGACGTTGGCGAGGCTGAGCATGGCCTGCAGTTCGGTGCCGTCCCCCTCGCGCAGGGTCGCGAAGCACAGCTTGCCCGTGTTCCGCATGAACATGACCCGGCCGGTGACGCCCACGACATCGCCGGTCTGGGTGTCGACGGGCAGGTCCGGGTGGGCCGCGCGCACCTCGGCGAGCGTGTGCGTGCGGGGCACCTCCACGGGGTACGGCTCGGTACCGGCCTCGAGCAGCCGGTCACGCTTGTCCCGGCGCACCCGCATCTGCTCCGGCAGGTCGTCGTCGCTCTTGGAGTGTTCCGGGATATCGCTCATGCGCACCAGCGTACGAATGGACCGCGGCGAGACGTGAACCGGCCTGCCGGTGCGCCGCAGGCGCGGCGACGTGCTATTTCCGCCTGTCCCGGGCGTCGATGTTGCGGTCGTACACCAGCTTCAGGCCGAGCAGTGTCAGGTCCGGACGGTGCTGCGTGATCAATTCGGACTCGCCGAGCACGAGCGGGGCCAGCCCGCCCGTGGCGAACACCTCGACCGGGCCGCCGCCGAGCTCCTTCGTGATGCGCCGCACCAGGCCGTCCACCTGGCCCGCGAAGCCGAACAGGATGCCGGACTGCAGGCATTCGACCGTCGTCTTGCCGATCACCGACCGCGGCGGGGTGAGCTCGACCTTCCGCAGCGCGGCGGCGCGGGAGGCGAGCGCGTCCACGGAGATCTCGATGCCCGGCGCGAACGCCCCGCCGAGGAACTCCCCCTTGTCCGAGATGGCGTCGACGTTCGTGGACGTGCCGAAGTCGACGACCACGCATGCGGTGCCGCACAGGTGGTAGGCGGCGAGCGTGTTGACCAGGCGGTCGGCGCCGACCTCCTTGGGATTGTCGACGTGCAGCGGCACGCCGGTACGCACGCCGGGTTCGACGACGATCGTCGGCACGTCGGCGTAGTAGCGGCCGAGCAGCACCCGCAGTTCCCGAAGCACCGCGGGAACGGTGGACAGGGCGCTGATCGCGGTGATGCGGTCGGCGTACGGTCCGAGCAGCCCGCGCATGGTCAAGGCCAGTTCGTCGGCCGTCATCTGCGCGTCGGTGCGCATGCGCCAGTCCCGCACCAGTTCGACCCGGGAACCGTCGGCCGGATACAGGCCGAGCGAGATGTTGGTGTTCCCGACGTCGATGGTGAGCAGCACGCCGGGTCAGCTCTCCGCGTAGAGCAGCGCGTCGAGGCGGGCCGCGTCGGCGGTCTCGGCGACCGGGAACGCAGGCAGTTGTCCCTCGATGTACTCGTGGCCGCTGTCGTCGATGGGAAGTGCACCGGACACAAGGCCGGACCCCTCCGGCGCACGTCCGGGGTCGGCACCGCGTTCGACGATCCGGTTGTCGGCGTCGGTGAAGACCACGCGCGGGCGATAGGTGCGCGCCTCGGCGTCGTCCATCTGCCCGTAGGCGATGAGGATGACGATGTCGCCGGGGTGCACGAGGTGGGCGGCCGCACCGTTGATGCCCAGCACTCCGCTGTCACGTTCGCCCGGGATCACGTACGTCTCGAGGCGGGCACCGTTGGTGACGTCCACAATGGCCACCAGCTCGCCGGGCAGCAGGTCCGCGGCCTCCATCAACGTCTCGTCGACGGTCACCGAGCCCACGTAGTGCAGGTCGGCCTGCGTGACCGTGGCTCTGTGGATCTTCGACTTCAGCATGGTGCGGTACATCTAGGACTCCCTCTGGTACCCCTGCTGGGACGGAGTTGTACCCGTCGGGGCGGCGTGCGGACCGTCGCCGGTCGCGTCGTCGTGGGTCTCGTGGCCTGCGTCGCCGCCGTCGTCGCCGTCCGACCCGAGCGCCGCGGCACCGAACAACACCGGGGTGTTGTCGATCAGCCGCGTGCTGCCGAGCCGGGCTGCGATCAACAGCCTCGCCTCCCCATCGACGGGTGCCGGCCCCAGATCGGTTCCCCTCAACTCCAAATATTCGATCTTGATCTCCGGATGGGCCGCGAGTTCGGCCCGCGCTGCCTCGAGGACGGCGTCCGCACCGTGGGCACCCGCGTTCGCACCCATGCCCAGCGCGGTCGACAGCACGGCCGCGCGCTCGCGGTCCTCTTCGGACAGGTAGGCGTTCCGCGACGAAAGGGCCAGACCGTCGTCGCAGCGCACCGTCGGCACACCGATGATGCGCGTGTCCATGTTCAGGTCCTCGACCATGCGCTTGACGAGGACGAGCTGCTGGTAGTCCTTCTCGCCGAAGAAGGCGTAGTGCGGACGCACGATGTTCAGCAGCTTGGCCACGACGGTGAGCATGCCGCCGAAGTGGCCCGGCCGCATCTCGCCCTCGAGTTCGGCACCGAGCGGGCCGGGGTCGAGGGTGACCGCAACGCCCGATTCGCCGTACAGGTCGACGGTTTCGGGCGTGAACGCCAGCTCGACACCCAGCTCCTGCAGGGTGGCGAGATCGTGGTCGAGCGTGCGCGGGTAGGCCTCGAAGTCCTCGCCCTCGCCGAACTGCAGCGGGTTCACGAAGATCGACACCGCGACGATCGTGTTCGGCAGTCGCTTGGCGCGGCGGATGAGCTCCTTGTGGCCTGCGTGCAGCGCGCCCATCGTGGGCACGAGCGCGATGTTGCGCCCCACGCCCCGCAGCGCCCCGGTCACCTTCGAGACGTCGGAGGGCAGGCGGAACACGTTCAGCTCGTTGCGAGTGAACTTCGGGGTGTTGGTCGGAATGCTCACTGCGGGTCACGTCCGTTGTCGAGAAGGGTTTCCAGTTCGTGGGCCGCGTCCTCGCCGAGCAACCCGGCGAGTTTCGCGCGCGCGACGGTGCGGCGGGCCAGCGCGGCGTAGGTCGGTTGCACGTCGGGCGCCTGTTCGGCCAGCACGCGCAGGTGGGCGGTGACGGTGCCGCTGTCCCCGCGGGCGACCGGCCCGGTGAGCGCGCGGCCCTCGTGGCGCAGCGAGTTGTCGAGCGAGGCCGACAGCAGCGGGGCGACGACCCGGTCGGGGCGTTCGATACCGGCGTCCCGCAGGAGATCGACACAGTCGGCGACGATCGTGGCCAGGTGATTCGCACCGTGCGCCAGCGCCGCGTGGTACAGCGGCCGGGCGGCTTCGGGGACCCGGACGGGTTCGGCTCCCATCTCGACGGTCAGCGCCTCGCCGACGTGCCAGGCCGCCTCGTCCCCGGAGCCTGCGGTGACGCCGACGCTCGCGGTGGTGAGCCGTTCGAGGTCCTCCTCGCGTCCGGTGAACGTCATGACCGGATGCAGTGCGAGCGGCAACGCGCCTGCTTCGGCTGCCGCGGCGAGCACGTCCACGCCGTGCGCGCCGGAGGTGTGGACGACGATCTGCCCGCTGCGCAGCGCACCCGCGCGGGCCAGACCGGAGGTCATGGGGCCCAGGACGTCGTCGGGCAGGGCGAGCAGCACCAGATCGGAGCGGGACGCGACCTCGTCGGGAGGAAGGACGGGCACGTCGGGAAGCAGCCGTTCGGCACGGCGCACGGACGCGTCGGACACGGCACTGGTGGCGGCGACGGTGTGGCCTGCGCGGGCGAGCGCAGCACCGAGAACGCTGCCGACCCTTCCCGCCGACACGACACCCACCGCGAGGCGGGCGGGGCGTGTCATCGCGTGCCCCTGTGGACGCTCATTGCCGCTCGAACTCCAAACTCGTTCCAGTCCCGACCTCGTCGCGGGTACCAGACGACCCGGCGAGCGTAGCTTCCGCCGCCACGGGCCCACGCGCCGAGGTGACCAGCTTCACCCGGCGTGTGCGAGGCGCACGGCGTCGGCCCGCGCCTCCTGAGCCTCCGCCAGCAGGTCGTCGTGCCGCTTCCGGTCGTCCGCGGTCGTGACGCCCCGGCGGCGCAGGAACGCCAGCTCCGTGACCGCCGACTGGTAGTCGCCGACGGCCCTGGCCGCTTCGCGTCCGGATTCGCGGCGAGCCTGCCTGCGCCACCCGCGGCGGGCGGCGAGATCGGACAGGAGCTCGATCTCGGAGCGGGCGATCCAGCCGTGCCGCGCCATGGCGGGCAGCGCGCCCGCGACGATGCGCTGCTCGCGGCGGCGCTGCCACACCACGATGAGGCCGACGCCCATGAACAGCGGGACCATGATCAGGAAGTAGACGTTGAGGAACGTCTGGGCACCGCCGAGGGTGGCGGCCGCGTTCCACAGCGCGTGCAGGCACACCGCGCCCACGTAGGCGGCCACGGGTAGGACGTAGCGGCCCGCCCCGTAGTGCCGCTTCTGCACGGTCAGGGCCAGGCCGATACCGATGATCACCGAGAACAGCGGGTGCGCGAACGGCGACAGCACGCCCCGCAGGGTGAACGCGGCGAGCACACCGGACGACATCCCGTCGCCGAACCCGGCGTCGTTGAAGGCGTCGGCGAAGTAGTAGACGTTCTCGGTGAACGCGAAGCCTGCCGCGCTGAAGCCCGCGTAGACGATCCCGTCGACGACGCCGTCGAACTCGGTGGCCCTGCGCAGCAGCACCACGACGATCGGCACCGCCTTGATCAGCTCCTCCACCAACGGCGCGGAGATGATCGTGGCGACGCGGCTGCCGCCTTCGAAGCCCAGGAGGAAGTCGCCGACGCTGCGCGCCGTGTCGTTGACCAGCAGCGCCAACAGCGTCGCGACGCAGGCACCCCACAGGAACGTCAACAGCAGGTACTTGGCGGGTTCGGGTTCCCAGCGGTCGACCCACAACAGCGCCGCGGTGACGACGGAGACCGGCACGACCGCGGCGAACACGCCGACGACGACGGCCGCCGCCCCGGCCTGCGCAGTCACCAGGCCGAACACCAACAGGCCGCACAACGCGACGGCGACCATGCCCGTCACCGGCAACAGGACGGTGACCAGGCGAGTCATGTTCCTACGCGCATGCCGCACGACGGTCGCGGGTCCGCTCACGCCGGGCAGGGTAGTCGTCGTGCCCGCCGAGCCGAGGGTGATCTACGCCCGCACGTCGCGCGCCGCCACCCGATCGCGTGGGTGGCCTGCAGACGCGCAGGGCCGCCCTGTGGAGACGCCGAACGCTCCACCGGGCGGCCCTGGGGCACGCGAACGGGTTGTGTGGCTCAGTCCTCGGCGCGGCGACGACGTCGCGGGGTCGCGTCGCCTGCGCCGTAGGCGGCCAGCAGCTCGCTCACCGAACGGCCGGACGAGTGCGAACCGCTCGGCTCGTCGTCCTCGGGGTCCGGGGCGCGGCGACGACCACCGGTCGACTCCTGGGCACCGCCCGGCACCTGCCACGGCTCGCCCTCGGGGCGGTAGCGCCTGCCGGTGGACTCCTGCGACTGCTCGGCGGCCTCGTCGTCGTCCGCGCGGCGCCTGCGCCCGCCCGGCCTGCGAGCCAGGTCGCGCACCTCGGGCGGCAGGGTCGGATTGACGACGGGTTCCTCGGCGCCGGCCTCCTCGGCCGGATCGGCACCGCCGGCTGGCTGCTCGGGGTAAGACATGGGTGGAAGGGGTCCCTTCGCGATCGGTTGTGCCGCCGGAGCCGCCTCGGGTGCCGGCTCAGCGGGTGGCTCAGGAGCGCCGGCGCGCGTGGCACGCGACCCTCCGGGGCCTTGTTCCGGTGTTCGAGCGTAAGCGGTCTGTGATCCGGACTTCGCCGTACCCTGACCTGAGGACGCCACAACACCCGAGGAAGAACCGCCGCGCGACCCACGCTCCCCCTCCTGGGTGAGGGGAACGTCACGGCCGCCGCGGGCCTGCGCAGTCGCCGGAGCCCCGCGTGTCACCCCCGGTCCACCCTGGGCGAATCGGGGTTGCGACGGCGGTTGTGCAGGCGGTTGTGCAGACGGTTGATCAGGGGCTTGGGCAGACGGTTGGACTGCGGGCTGGGCAGGCTGTTGCGCTGGGCGGGACCCGTTCGCTCTCGGCGGAACCCGGCCTCCTGCGGGCGGGTGGGGCGCGGCCCCCGCCCGCTGCGCCGGTCGATAGCGCTCCTTCGCCGCCGAGCTCGCGGCCGACTCGCGGGCACGCACCCGCCTGGTCGGGTCCTCGTTCGGGTCGGACTCCCCTTCGGCGGTCTGCGCGGAGGTGCCGTGCCCGGCGTCCGCGGCATCGGCTTCGGCATCCGCACCTTGGGCGGCTTCGGCGACTTGGGCTGCTTGGGCGGGTTCGTCGCTTTCGTCGTCGAGTGCCTTGGAGGGGCGCGGCACGACCTGGGTCGCCGGGCCGTCGTCGGTACGCGCGGGGAGCGGGCGTGCGCCGGACGGCTGCTGCGGGCGACGGGGTGGCTGCTGCGGCTGCCTGGACTGCGATTGCTGGGATTGCTGGGATTGCTGGGATTGCTGCGGTCGCCGGGGTGGCGCGGCCTCGACGACCCCGTCGGCATCGTCGACGTCGTGATCCGGTCCGGTCTCGGCACCGTTGCGGGAACCGTTGGAACCGTTGGCACCGTTCGTGCCGTTCGTGCCGTTCGTGGCGGACTGCGGTGCGGCAGCCTGGAACCACGCGGTCGACTGGACGGCCGCGTCATCCCTTCTCGACGACTGTGACTGGGCGGACTGGGCCGGCTGGGGCGCCGCGGGCCGTCGGGCGGACTGCTGGCGCGCGGGCGGCTGTCGTCGCGCGGGGTGTTGCGATGGGCCGACGGCGAAGCCGCTCCCGGCCCCGTTCCGGGTGCCGTTCGCACCGCCGTTCTGACTGCCGTTCTGACTGCCGTTGCGGCTGCCGTTGTGGCTCACGTTGGCCGAACCGTGGTCGGCGTCGTCCCGGGCGCCTGTTCCGTCGTCGGCGCGGGTTTCCTGGGAGACACCGCCGATGGCCTTCGCGATCGCGCCGGCATCGCCCGCATCCGCGTCGACGACCCGGCCGATGAACTCGGTGGGATTCTCGGCCCTGCCCGCGGTGAGCCGTGGCTTGTCGGCCGCCTCTCCCGCGGTGACGATCGGGCGGTCGTCGGCGAACGACCGCATCCGCGTCGACTGTGCGGTGAGCGCGATGCGTTCCCACATCACCTCGCCACCGAACAGCGCCTGCAGGTTCTCCCTCAGCGAGGAGATCTCGGCGCGAAGCTCCTCGAGCTCGGCGCGCGACTCCTCTTCGACGCGCTGCCGGGTCTCGGCCTCGACCTCGAGTTCGAACTCGTGCCGGGCGGCGATCTCGCGTTCCAGTTCGAGTTCGTAGATCTCCTGCGCCTTCGCGGCGGAAGCCTCGGTCTCGGCGGCCTTCTTGCGGTAACGCGTGGCGACGAACGTGCCGATCAGTGCCGCCCACAGCGCGGCGAGGATGCCGAGCCGCAGGAAACGCAGGTCTTCGGCGAGAACCAGGACGACGGTCGCACCGACCGCGAGCAGCCCGCCCACAGCCAGCCACACCCGGCCGGATCGATGGCCGGGCTCGTCATCGGTCTCGCCTGTCATGCGAATTACCGTACCTTCCAGTCGCTCGATCGTGACCTCATCGGTACTTCGAGCGGCCGGTTCGGATCGTTAACCGGTCGGCGGGTGATCACTCGTCGCGGTCGCCGGTATCCGGTGCGCGACAACAGTGTTCGAGCCACAACGCGGCCGCCACGAGAACCCCTGCACACGCGGCTCCGACGATCGCCGCAGGCAGATCGGACGCGGCGGCGGTGAGCCTGCTCGCCTGCGGCGCGAGAAACACCACACCGGCCAGCCACGCCCCCACCATGAGCGCGCCCAGCAACGACGAGGCCTTCGCGAGCGCGACCGCCCTGGCGATGCCGAGGCCCGTGACGACCCGGCCTTCACGAATGCGGCTCCGCACCACGAAACCCAGCACGACCTCGATGCCCGCGAGCACGGCCAGGGTGATGCCTGCGAACGTCGGCAGGCTCGGCAATTGCGCGTACGCGACCTCGAAGAGGAGGTAGACCACGACGAGCCCCACCAGGCCGGCGACGATCAGCTCGCGAGGTCGCGTGAAGTGCATGCCACAACCGTACTGGGCCCTCCGCCGCCTCCCGTGACACGCGTCCTCCCGGCACCGGCGCGGGAACTGTTGTTGACTCTCCAGCGACTGGAGCCCCGAGGCTCGGATTCGTGGAGGCGGAGATGACCCCATCGGGCAAGTTCACGATCGGCGAACTGGCACGGCGAACCGGCCTGCCGGTGAAGACGATCCGGTTCTACTCCGACGAAGGTCTCGTGCCTCCCAGCGACCGCACCGCGGCCGGCTACCGGCTCTACGACGTCACCGCGATGGCCCGGCTCGAACTCGTGCGCACACTGCGCGAGCTCGGGCTCGGACTCGCCGACATCGAACGGGTGCTGGCCGGGGCGTCGACTGTCGCGGAGCTGGCGAAGGCGCACGTGGCGGCGCTCGACGACCGGCTGCGCGAACTGCAGCACCGCAGGGCCGTGCTGCGGGCGGTCGCGAACCGTGAATCCGAGTTGGAAGAGGTGGAACTGATGAGCAAGCTGGCATCGATGTCGGACGAGCAGCGCAAGCGTCTCGTCGACGAGTTCTGGGACGAGGTCACCGACGGCCTGGACGTCGACACGGAGTTCTACGCGTGGATGCGGTCGGCCAAGCCCGAGCTGCCGGACGATCCGTCCGCGGAACAGCTGGAGGCGTGGATCGAGTTCGCCGAGCTCGTGTCCGACGCCGAGTTCCGGGCTCTGATCCGGGGTATGGGCGAGCAGCAGGCCCAGCGACGTGAGGCCGGTCAGGACGTCGACGCATTCGCGTGGGCGCAGAAGGAGCGTTGGGAGGACTGGCACGCGCGGGCTCAGGGGTTCGTCGACGCCGGGCTGCCGGCCGAGTCGGCCAAAGGCAAGGCACTGGCCGACGAGATCGTGCGGGCCTCGCTCGGCGGGGACGGCACGTCCGCGTGGTTTCCCGGCGAGCCGGTGGACGGTGCCGAGTACCGCACGTGGCTGGCGGGACAGATCGACGCGGGCGGCGACGCTCGTGCGGAGCGCTACTGGCAGCTGTTGGCGATCATCAACGGCTGGCCGCCCGTCCCCAGCCGGATCGATGCGACGAAGTGGATCGTCGCCGCGGTCCGCGCGTCGGCGTAGTCACGCGCCCCGAGGACGCAACACGGGACCCCGAGAGCGCAACACGGGACCCCGAGAGCGCAACACGGGGCCCTGGGGATGCAACACGCGTCCCTGGGGATGCAACACGCGTCCCTGGGAGCGCAACACGCGGACCCGAGGGCGCAACACGGGGTCCTGAGGGCGCAACACGGCTCCGGTTACAGGGGGAGGTCCGGTCTGCGGCGGACGTCGTTCTTGTCCGCCGCGGGCAGGGCCGCCAACAGGGCGTCGGCGCGGCCTGCACCCGGCACCTCGGCGTCCGGGTCGATCTCCAGCCACGGGATCAGCACCGTCGCCCGCTCGGCCGTTCCCGGGTGCGGCAACAGCAACTCGGGGTCGGCCGAGCGCACGTCGTCGACCGTCACCACGTCGACGTCGAGGGTGCGCGGGCCCCAGCGTTGCTCGCGCACCCTCTCGGCCTCGCGTTCGAGGGCCTGTCCGGCGCGCAGCCACGCCCAGTGGTCGCGCGCCGGATCGTCCACGATGCACACCGCGTTGAGGAAGTCCGGCTGATCGGTCACGCCCCACGGCGCGGTCTCGTACACGCTCGACACCGACACCAGCACGTCACGCAGCCCGTCGACCGCGACGCGCAGGTACGCCAACCGGTCGCCCAGGTTCGACCCGAGCGACAGCACCGCCCTGCTCATCGCCTGCACCTCATCGCGCGCGCCTCATCGGGTGCGGCTCACGGTGACCGCGACGTCGGCGAACGTCAACGGGATCGGCGCCGACGGCTTGTGCACGGTCGCCTCGACGGCCGAAACGCGGTCGTCGCGCATCACCTCGTCGGCGATCCGGCCGGCGACGCTCTCGATCAGGTCGTACGGCTCGCCCGCCACGATGTCCGCAGCCGCCTGCGCCAGTTCGCCGTAGTGCAGCGTCTGCGTCAGGTCGTCGGACTCTGCGGCGCGCGCGAGGTCGAGCCACACCGTGATGTCGACGACGAACTCCTGCCCGTCGCGTTTCTCGTGCTCGAACACGCCGTGCCTGCCGAAGACCCTCAGGCCGGTCAGTGTGATCCGGTCGTGCACCTGCGGAGCGCTCACGGCTCAGAGTCCGCCCTTGCCCCAGGCCGCCGCCACCTTCACCGCATCCAGCGAGGCACCCACGTCGTGCACCCGCACGCCCCATGCGCCCGCGGCCGCGGACAGTGCCGACACCGAGGCCGTCGCGACCTCACGACCGGAAGCGGGCCTCGGTTCGCCGTCGGCGTCGGCCAGCAACGCGCCGAGGAAACGTTTGCGGGAGGCCCCGACCAGCACGGGAAAGCCCATGCCGATGAACTCGTCGAGCCGGTGCAGCAGAGCCCAGTCGTGCTCGGCGCGCTTGGCGAAGCCCAGACCCGGGTCGAGGATGATCGCGTCCTCGGCGACACCGGCCGCGAGCGCCTCGTCGATGCGGGCGCGCAGTTCGTCCCGCACCTCGGTGACCACGTCGGTGTACTCGGCGAGCGCGTTCATGTCCCTGCTGTGCCCGCGCCAGTGCATGATCACGAACGGTGCGCGCGTGCCCGCGGCGACCTTCGCCATGTCCGGATCGGCCAGTCCCCCGGACACGTCGTTGATGATGTGCGCGCCGGCCTCGACGGCCGCCTCGGCGACCGCGGCACGGGTGGTGTCGACCGACAGCCGCAGGCCGTCCGCCGCGAGCTGCCGCACGACCGGCACGACGCGTGCCAGCTCCGTCTCGGCGTCGACCCGCTCCGAACCCGGCCGGGTGGACTCGCCGCCGACGTCGATGACGTCGGCTCCGCGCCGCCACATCGCGTGCGCATGCGCGAGGGCGTCCTCCCTGCTCAGGTGCTTGCCGCCGTCCGAGAACGAGTTCGGCGTGACGTTCAGGACGCCCATCACCACGCAACGGTCGGACGTCGGGACGGGCTGACTCACCGGCGCCCCTTGATCAACTGCAGCGCCTCGGCGCGCGAGGTCGCCGACCGTTCCATGATTCCGCGCACGGCCGACGTGGTGGTGCGTGCGCCGGGTTTGCGGATGCCGCGCATCGCCATGCACAGGTGCTCGGCCTCGATCACGACGATGACGCCGCGCGGGTTCAGCCTCCGCTCCAGCGCGTCGGCGACCTGCGTCGTCAGCCGTTCCTGCACCTGCGGGCGTTTCGCGTACAGGTCGACGAGCCTGGCCAGTTTGGACAGTCCGGTGACCTTGCCCTGCGCGTTCGGGATGTAGCCGACGTGGGCGACCCCGTGGAACGGCACCAGATGGTGTTCGCACTGGCTGTACACCGGGATGTCGGTGACCAGCACGAGTTCCTCGTGGCTCTCGTCGAACGTGCGGTCCAGCACGTGGTCCGGGTCGTTGTACAGGCCGGCGAACATCTCGCGGTACGCCCGCGCGACGCGCGCCGGCGTCTCCTTCAGACCGTCCCGGTCGGGATCCTCACCGCAGGCCAGCAACAGCTCGCGCACCGCGTTCTCGGCGCGAGCCTGGTCGAACACCCGGCCCGTGGCATGCGGTGCGTCGACGCTGTCCTCGTCGACCACCACGTGCCCGTTGCCGGAGACCTCGCTAGCGATAGTGACCGTCCTGCTCGTCGGATCCGCCCTCGTCCTGCGGGCGTGGTTGCTGCTGCGGTTGCGGGTTCGGATTCGGCTGTGCCCACGGCCGCGTGGGCCGGGGGTTGGGCGACGTCGCCGGAGTCCACCCGGGAGGCGCGCCGTAGTTCGGCGGCCCTGCCGGACGCGAACCCTGCTGGCCGTACGGTTGCTGCGGCCACTGCTGACCGCCGCCGTTCTGGCCACCACCGTTCTGCCCACCGTTGCGGTAGGAGCCGTTCGACCCGGACGGCGGTGCGTACGGGTTGTACGACTGCGGGTTGGGCTGCTGTTCGGGAGCCCCGCCCTGCGGCGCTCCACCCTGGGGCTGCCCACCCTGAGGCTGCGGGGAACCCTGCGGCATGCCGCCCTGGGGCAGCTGCCCGCTCTGCGGCTCCTCGCCCGCCACCGGACCGGACGGCGTCGGCGCGGCCACCGGTTCGGGCTCGCGACGCTGGTCCTCGGGAGGCCACGGCTCGCCGCGCTCGGCGGCCAGCTCACGCGGCGTCTTGATCGGCGGCTTGTCCGAGGGCAGGCGTTCGCCGAACTCGTTGAACACCGTGATCCGCGGCCGCTTCTCCACCGTGGCGAAGATGCGCTCGAGGTCGCGCCGCTGCAGGGTCTCCTTCTCGAGCACCTCGGACACGAGGTCGTCGAGCACGTCGCGGTAGGTGTTCAGCACCTCCCACGCCTCGGTGTGCGCGGTCTCGATCAGCTTGCGGACTTCCTCGTCGATCTCGTGTGCAACCTCGAGGGAGTAGTTCGCCTGCTGGCCGGCGGCACGGCCGACGAACGGGTCGCCCTGCTCCTGGCCGTACTTGACGGCGCCGAGACGCGGGCTCATGCCGTACTCGGTCACCATCGCGCGGGCGATCTTCGTGGCCTGCTCGATGTCGGAGGACGCGCCCGTGGTGGGCTCGTGGAAGACCAGCTCCTCGGCCGTACGTCCGCCCATGGCGAACACCAGCCTGCCGATCATCTCCGAACGGGTCATCAAGTCCTTGTCGTCCTCGGGCACGATCAGTGCGTGCCCGCCGGTACGCCCGCGCGGCAGGATCGTCAGCTTGTACACCGGCTCGATGTCCGGCATCGCCCACGCCGCGAGCGCGTGCCCGCCCTCGTGGTAGGCCGTGATCTTGCGTTCGCGCTCGGAGATGATCCGGCTCTTGCGCGCCGGTCCGCCCACCACGCGGTCGACGGACTCCTCCAGCGCGGCGTCGGTGATCACCGTGCCGTGCTGGCGGGCGGTCAGCAGTGCCGCCTCGTTGATGACGTTGGCCAGGTCCGCACCGGACATCCCGACCGTGCGCTTGGCCAGGCCGTCCATGTCGACGTTGTCGGCGAGCGGCTTGCCCGCGGAGTGCACCTTGAGGATCGCCTCGCGGCCGCGCAGGTCGGGCGCCGCGACGGGGATCTGGCGGTCGAACCGGCCGGGGCGCAGCAGCGCCGGGTCGAGGATGTCCGGACGGTTCGTCGCGGCGATGAGGATGATCCCTCCGCGCGAGTCGAACCCGTCCATCTCGACGAGCAGCTGGTTCAGCGTCTGCTCCCGCTCGTCGTGCCCACCGCCGAGACCGGCGCCTCGCTGGCGGCCCACGGCGTCGATCTCGTCGACGAAGATGATGCACGGCGCGTTCTGCTTCGCCTGCTCGAACAGGTCGCGCACCCGCGAGGCACCGACACCGACGAACATCTCGACGAAGTCCGAACCGGAGATCGTGTAGAACGGCACGCCCGCCTCGCCTGCCACCGCCCGAGCGAGCAGCGTCTTACCGGTACCGGGCGGGCCGTAGAGCAACACGCCCTTCGGGATCTTCGCGCCCAGCTGCTGGTAGCGACCGGGGGCCTGCAGGAAGTCCTTGATCTCGTGCAGTTCCTCGACGGCCTCGTCGGCGCCTGCGACGTCGGTGAACGTCGTGGTCGGCATGTCCTTGTTCAGCTGCTTGGCCTTGGACTTGCCGAAGTTGAGGACCTTGTTCCCGCCGCCCTGGGCGTTGTTCATCATCCACATCAGCAGCAACAACAGGATTCCGAGCGGAATCATGTAGATGAGCATCTGGGTGAAGAACGAGTCCTGGGTGACGGTGGTGTCGAATTCGACGCCCTTGGCACCGTCCCCGTCGCCCGTGCGCGCGTCGAGCAGCACGTTGTAGAGCTGCCCGGAAGCACCGGCGGGGAACTTCGTGATGATCTGCTTGGCGTTTTCGCCGTCGACGTTGATGCCTTCGGACAGGGTCAGCTTGAGCTGCTGTTCCTTGTCCTCCAGATTCGCTTCCGTGACGTTGCCGGATTCGATCTGCTGCACGGCCTGCGACGTGGGCACCGGAGTGTAGCCACGGTCGCCGTCGAAAATCATGCTGAAGGCGAAATAGAGCAGCAGAACCGCGACTATCCACAGCAGTGGGTTCTTGAGCAGGCGCTTGCGGTCCATGAGATCCGGCCGGTGTGGCCTCGACCCTCCCTGGCTAGGCGGTTCGTGGTGACTTCCGCCGTCACGGTCTTGTCAACGGCCGCGTGCAGGCAGGTGCCCGCGGCCCATGGGCGTTCTATCAGGGTACCGCCCGGTCACAAGGCACATCCGGGGCGCCTGAGACGAATACCCGAGCCCCTCGGATGAGCACCGACCGGAGGAGCACACCGTCACGTCAACGACTCCCGGCATCGTCGTGTTCCCGGCGCGTGCCCGAGGTCACCGAGCCGCCTCAGCCCGCGACGTTCGCGACGAGTTCGGAAAGCCTGCCGCGCAGGGTCTTGGTGTCGGCGGGGGCGACCGTCACCCAGTCGCTGCCGTCGCCGCCCGAGCCGGACGTGCTCAGGTAGCGGCCGGTGGCGGTGTCGAACCACGCCAGCACCACGGACCGCTTCTTGTAACCCAGCTCGTCCCTGCTGTTGGCCGCGAGCTGCCCACCTCGCAGCCGCGGCTGTGCGATGAGCTGCGAATACGCCTCGCGCGGGTCGGAGGGCCGCTCGGTGAGGCTGCCGCGCTTACGGCCGCCCGCGTCCCCGCCGGTCCGGCCGGCCAACGCGCCGGTGCGGTCGGGGCGTGCGTGCAGCGCGTCGTTCAGCGGGAGGGTGATGGAGGCGGCGATGCCCCGCTGTGCCTGCGGCAGCAGGTCGACGATCGCCGAGGCCAGTCCGTCCGGGTAGATCGGCTGGAGCCGCACCCCCTGGCTGTCCTGCACGGCCAGCACCGCCTGCTTGCCGTCGGAGGCCGCGATGGCCCCGACCGGCGGGTGCTGGAACTCGGGGATGAACAGCGCGTCGACGCTCGTGCTCGCCCTGCCGAGCACGTCGAGCCAGCCCTCGACGGGCGAGCCCTCGATGCCACGGGCGGCGAACTCGTCCTCGGCCCGCTGCCGCAACGCCCTGCGTTCGCTCTCGGTCCTGCCGTGGGAGACGACCTTCAACGGGTACGGCGGCTCGCCCGCGCCCAGCTGCTCCCACAGGAAGTCGAACGCGACCGGCGTGAAGAACTCCTGCGTGGGCACGATCCTCCCGATCAGTTCGGAACTGGCGATGGTGCTGCTTTGGTGCGTGAACATTAGTGGACCTCGTTGCGGGACAACCGGCTGTGTCTCACAGCGGTGCCGCGGTGGCGCCTGCCGCGCCCGCGAGCATCTCGGACAGTCGATGCCGGAGCGTCGGCGCGTCCGCGGGGGCGATCGTGATCCAGTCGCGGCCGTCGCGGCCCTGACTCGCCTGGGTGAAGTAGCGACCCGACTCGGTGTCGAACCAGCTCAGCACCGGCATCCGGGTGCGTCCGCCGGCGCGGTTCCGCGCGTTGGCGCCGATCTGACCGCCACGCAGCCTCGGCTGCGCGTTGAGCCTGGCGAGGGCCTTGCGGTCGTCGTCGGGGCCGTAGCTGCCGTCGGGGGCCTGCCCACGACGCTGGAGGAAGTCGACGCCCGGCCCCGACAGCAGCTGTTCGAGCGGAACCGTGATCGACTTCTCCTCGCCGCGGCGTTCGGCGGGAAGCAGGCCCACGATCGTGCTGGCCAGGCCGTCGGCGGGCACCCGGTCCAGCACGAAACCGTCGGCATCGGAGATGACGAGTACGCCCTGCGCGCCGAGCGCGGCGGCGACCGCGAGTCGCGGTTCCACCTCCGGCGCGTCGACCTGCACGGAGTCGAGGCTGACCTCGGCCGTCGCCAGACAGCCGAGCCAGTCCTCGATCAGCGGTGCGGGCCTGCCGTCGTCGTCGACGAGGCCGCGTTCGGCGAGCTGCGGAAGTGTCCGGGCCCGCAGAGCGGCGCGTTGTTCGAGCGTTTCCCCGTGCGAGCACACCTCGAGCGGATAGGGCACCTCACCGGCGCCGAACGACTCCCACAGGAAATCGAACTCCAGTGGGGTGAGCCGCTCCGCCAAGGGTCATCACTCCTCGTCGTCCGGGCCCCAGGCGCCGAGCACCGGAGGCGCCGTCGCCTGGTTCGCGCCGAACACGTCGTCCGGGTCGGCCTCGATGAGAAACGACGCGTGCTTGTGTTCCTCTTCTTCCTGACCAGTACCCGCTGCGGCACCCGCGGCACCCATGCCACCACCCATAGGTGTGGCTGCCGGCGCCATGCCCGCGGCCTCGCGACCACCGATCACGCCGTTCGCACCGGCGATACCGGCCGACTGCGGCTGCTGCACCGAGGAGGCGGGCTGCGCCGTCTGCTGCGCCGCGGCCTCGGTGGAGTTGCCGTCGGATGCCTCGGTGGCCTTGGTCTTGCTGCCCTTCGACAGGGCGCGCGCACCGGCCACCGCGGCGCCACCGCCCGCGAGCGCGCCGCCCAGGGCGGCCGCACCGGCGCCGAAGCCGCTCGAGGAAGCGGCGGGAGCCTGCGGCATGGCAGCACCGGCCGACGAGGCTCCGCCACCGGCGGGTGCCTGCGCGGCGGGCTGCTGAGGCGTCTGCGGAGCCTGCTGCTGCGGCTGGTGCTGTGCGGCACCACCGTGCGCGGGCGCTCCGTGGCCACCGGCCAACGCGTCCACGCCGTGTCCCTGCGCGCCGCCCGCGACGCCGGGACCACCCACGCCGCCGACCGACGAGAGGTTCGTCCCGCCCGAGTTGGTGACCTGCTTCAGGCCGAGCGAGGCGGGGCCGAAGCTCGGGGTGGAGCCGTCGACCTCGGACATCGCGGCGGTGTAGGTCTCCAGGTACTGCACCTGCTGAGCCTTCACCGCGCGGGCCTGGTCGAACTTCTCCTTCATGTCCTTGACCATGGCCGCAGGGCCCATGGCCAGCATGTTGGCGGTCTCCTGGGCCGGGTCGAACTCCTCGGGCTGCGGCATCTTCTTCAGCTCGGCGGCCGCGGAGGCCTGCTGCGAGAGCCGCGATCCCATCGCCCGGGCCGCTTCGGCGGCCTGCGAGCTGGAGTTGGCGATCCCGACGAGCGCGCCCTGTGCGGCACCGGCGGCCTGGCCGATCCACGCGTTGCTCAGCTCGCTGATGGCCGAGTAGAGGTCCTCGGAGATCTGCTGCAGCTGGGTGCCGTGCTTGCCCCAGCCCTGGCCGAGCTCCTCGGCACTGCCGGGCACGTTGTTGACCGTGGCGAACTGGTAGAGCTGCTTGCTCTCGTGCGCCTGCCAGTTCGGGCGGTCGGTGATGGCCCGCAGGTCGTCGAGCAGGAAGCCGTCGGAACGTCCGCGCGCGCGGTTCACGAGGTCGGCGACACCCCCGTCGTCGCCGATGTGCACCGCGTTGCCGCCACCGCCGCCGGGGGCGTAGGACGGCATGGCGGGAGCGGGTCCCGCCTGCATCTGAGGTTCGGGCGTGGCCGGGGCGGCGTCGAACTGACCCTCGCCGAGGTCGCCGAAGTCGCCGAGGTCGGAGCCGAGCACACCGGAGTCATCGATATTCACTGGTCACATCCCCCTGTTTCTACAGCTGCCCCGTGAACGGGCGGGCGTTGTCCGCGTCGATGTCGCGGTACTGCCGCATCGCCGTGGTGATCGCCTGCTCGGCCTCGTCGTACTGGGTGTAGAGGTTGCGCAGCGCGTCGGCGTAGGACTCGCCTCCGCCACCGGCGCGGTCGGAAAACTTCGCGGCCATGGCGTTGCCGACCGGGTTCGCGCCGATCTGCGGCGGGGTGGCCAGCTCCTCGGTCTGCCGGATCAGTGCCTCGACGGCGTCCTTGCCGGTGCGGAGCTTGTTCAGCACCGTCTCGGCGGCGTCCGGGTCGATCCCGACCTGACCGTTCACCGCGGCCTGGCGGAACGCCGCGGCGTCCGCGTGACTGCTGTTCCCCATGTTCCAGACTCTCCCTACGTCCCCTCAGAGCCGGCGGCAGGCTTTATGGCAGCCGACCTGCGATCTTCGCTTAGGTTAACGCACCACTGCGGCCACTATGACGCGATCGAAGGAGACTCAGTTCCGCCTTCACTCGCGTGGCCACTCCCCGTCCATGGCACGCTCACCGTTCGTGACCGGGTTCCTACGACGAGTACACCTTGGGGTCAAGCGTCCCGATGTAGGGCAGGTCACGATAGCGCTCTGCGTAGTCCAGACCATATCCGACGACGAACTCGTTCGGAATATCGAAACCGATGTACTTCACCGGCACGTCGACCTGCACCGCCTCGTGTTTACGCAGCAGTGACACCACGTTCAGCGACTTCGGCTGGCGCGCGGCGAGGTTCTTCAGCAGCCACGACAACGTCAGGCCCGAGTCGACGATGTCCTCGACGATCAGCACGTCGCGGCCCGCGATGTCACGGTCGAGGTCCTTGAGGATCCGCACGACACCCGACGACGTGGTCGCCGACCCGTAGGACGAGACCGCCATGAACTCCAGTTGGGCGGGCAGCGGCAGCGCGCGGGCGAAGTCGGTCATGAACATGACCGCTCCCTTGAGCACGCCGACCAGCACCAGGTCGGTGGTGGCCGACTCCCCCTCTGCGGTGTAGTCCGCCGCGATCTTCTCGGCGAGTTCGCCGATCTTGTCCTTGATCTCTTGCTCGGTGATGAGCACGGAGGCGATATCGCCTTCGTACACGGCAGCAGTCCCCTCTAGCGGTGGTCCGTACTCGTGGCGGGGCCCGACGGTCCCGGTTCGACCCTGAGCTTTCCACGTGCTCTGCTCGCCTCAAAATTGCCCGGCAGCCAGACCCCGCCCTGACCGCGCCACGCACCCACGAGTGCGTCGACGGCGCGCAGGTGTGCGTCCGTGAGCTCGCGCACTCCCGCGGCGAGCAGCCAACTGCGCAGCGCCCGCCTCCGCAGCGCGGGCCGGGCCGATTCGAGCACGGCGACCGACACGGTGCCCGATTCGGCGTCGTGAGCGTGGTCGAGCAGCTCCTGCGCCAGGTCATCGAGGGTGTCGACGTCCTCGCGCAGCTGTGCCGCGGTGCGTGCGAGCGCGGCCGCGACCCCTCCGCCGAGCACGTCGTCGAGCAACGGCAGCGCCTCGTCGCGCACGCGCACCCTGCGGTAGCGGGGGTCGGAGTTGTGGGGGTCCTGCCACGGTTCGATGCCGAGTTCGTCACAGGCCGCCCGGGTGACGGCCCGCGAAATTCCGAGCAGTGGTCTGCCCCACGGTGGGTCGAACGGACGCATCCCCGCGATGGACCGCGGGCCAGAGCCTCGCCCCAGCCCGAGCAGCACCGTCTCGGCCTGGTCGTCGAGCGTGTGCCCCAGCAGGACGGTGGCCTCCGCGCCCGCGGGCAGGGCCTCGCGCAACGCGCGGTAGCGGGCCCTGCGCGCGGCCGCCTCGGGACCGCCGGGACCGGAGACCGACACCGGCAGCACCCTCGCCTCGGCGGCACCCAACTTCCGTGCGGTCGCGGCGGCCGTCTCGGCGACGGCTCCGGATCCGGGTTGCAGACCGTGATCGACGACGAGTGCGGTCACCTCCACCGCGTCCCTCGTGGCGTAAGCGGCGGCCTCGGCGAGGGCGAGGGAGTCGGCTCCGCCGGAGACGGCGACGTACACCCCGTCCGGCGACGGATACGCCCGCAGGAAGTCCCGCACCGCCGCGCGCACGGCCGCGACCGCGGCGAATCCACTCAGTGGACGCGCCGCACCCATGCCTGCGGATCCTTGATCTCCGCGCGGGTGGGCAGGGTCTCCGGCGAGGTCCACACCGCGTTGAACCCGTCCATGCCCACGGCGCCGACGACGTGGCGGGTGAACGCGGCGCCCTGTTCGTACTGCCGCACCTTGGCGTCGATCCCCAGCAGGGTGCGCAACAGCCGGTCGAGGACGCCGCCACCCTTGCGCCGTTCGGTGAAGCGCCTGCGGATGGTCGCCACGCTCGGGACGACGTCCGGCCCGACGGCGTCCATGACGTAGTCCGCGTGCCCCTCCAGCAATGTCGACAAGGCGATCAGCCGGTCGAACACGGCCCGCTGGGCGGGCGACTGGAGGATCTCCGCCAGCCCCATGACGTCCTGGGAGTCGGATCCGCGCAGCGCACGCAGGCTCTCGGGCAACCGCGACAGCGCGGCCGACAGCGTCTCCTCCGAACCGGACAGACCACCGACGAGCTCGCCGACCTGGCCCGCGAAGTAGTCGCGCAGCCAGTCGACGGCGGTGAACTGCAACCGGTGGGTGCACTCGTGCAGGCACACCCACATGCGGAAGTCCCTGCCGGAGACCTTCATCGCGCGCTGGGCGGTCACCACGTTGGGCGCGACGAGCACGAGGCTTCCCTCGGCGCCGGGGCCGCCGAACGGGTCGTACTGGCCCAGCACACGCGAGCCGAGGAACGCCAGCACGACGCCGGTCTGCACGCCCGCCCCGCCCGCGACGAGCGAGGCCAGCCGCGACGTGCGTTCCGGCGGAACAGCCCTGCTGGTGAGCTCGTCGAGGCCGGCTGCAGCCGAACGCACCCACCCCGGCCGGTCGACGACCTCGCCCTGCTTGACGGGCAGGTCCCGCCCGAGCCCGGTGAGCTCGCGCACGTAGCGTTCGGCGTCGACCGACAGGTCCCGCAGCTCGGCGACGGCCAGCTCGGCCTCGTGCCGCGGAACCGACGGTCCACCGCGCGCGAGCATGGCGCCCGTCGACGCGGCCACCGACCAGTCGACCAGCGGATTCGCGGTCGCGGTGCGCGGCGTTTCGGTGGTCTCGGCGTTCACGCCGTCGACGCTACCTGCCGGGCGCCCTCCCGTGTGGCTCCGTCACGGGCCCGCCCTCCGGGGGCGAAGGCTCAGAGCCAGTGACCGCCCGCGACCTGGATGACCTGCCCGGTGATCCATCGGGCTTGACGGGAGGCGAGGAAGTCCGCGGCGTCCGCGATGTCCCCGGGATCGCCCACACGACCCAGCGGGATGGACGGCGCGACGGCGGAGGATCGTCAGACACGACCTAACGGCAGCCGCATTCGCGGAGGGTCGCCGTCATGGTGTCGAGCGCCTCGCGGGCGGCGTCGGTGTTGCGCGCGCCCGAGGTGATGAGCGAGAACGCCAGAACCCGCCCTTCGACGGTCACGACGTAGCCGGTGAGCGCGTTGGTGCCGATCGAAGGGATCGTGCCCGTCTTCGCCCGCACCCAGCCACGTCCCTGGGCGGGCACGCCGTCGTCGTAGCGCGCAGACAACGTGCCGGTGCCGCCCGCGACGGGAAGTCCGGACAGGATCGGCCGCAACGTCTCCGTGCGGGACGCGCCCGACCCGGCATCCGGCTCGGACGACTCCGCAGGCGAGCTCGGCTGTTCCCCGGGCGAGCCGCCGGCGTCGTCGGAACCGGCCGCGACGGCGATGATCTCGGTGAGCAGCTGTGCCGGGATGCGGTTGTCCACCGACAGTCCGCTGCCGTCGTTGAGCGTCACGCCTTCGACGTCGAATCCGTGCCTGCTCAGCACCTCCAGCGTCGCCTTGGCGCCGCCGGGGAATGTGGCCTCGTTGCCGGTCGAGATCGCCACCTGGTGCTGGATCGCCTCGGCGAGGGTGTTGTCCGACAGTTCCAGCATCTGCTCGACGAGGCGTTCCACGGGCGCCGACTCGACCTCGGCGATCACCCGGCCGCCGGAGGCGTCCCCGCCCTGCGCGTCGACGCTCGCCCCGGGGAACTTCGCGGCCAGTCGCTTGGCGAAATCGGCCGACGGCGTGCCGGTGCGCTTGGAACCGTCGTCGAGCGGGTCGGAGCGGCCGCCGTCGAGCATCACCGGTTCCACGGGCGCGGCGTAGGTCGACGGGGCGTCCTCGCCTGCCCAGCCCTTGCCCGTCTTGTCGCCGGTGAACAGGCTGTTGTCCACCGCGATCGACGACACCTCGCCGCCGGTCGCCTTGTCGATCTTCGCCGCGAGGTCGTCGAGGCGCGCGGCGCCGCGGTACAGCGACTCCTCGCCCTCGGGCAGCGACGAGAGCGTGACGTCGCCACCCGCCTCGACGACGACCTGCCCCGGGGCGACCTCGACCGCCTTCGTCGTCAGCCGCGCGTCGGGGCCGAGCTCCAGCAGTGCGGCCGCGGCGGTGAGGATCTTCGTCGCGGACGCGGGCGCGACCGGCCGGTCCGCCGACTGCGACCACAGCGTCTCGCCGCTCAGCGGATCAACGACCATGCCGCTGAGCGTGCCCAGCGCGCCGTCCCGAGCGGGGCCGGACAGCGCCTGCTGCACGCCGGCCGCGGTCGGTGCCTGTCCGTGCTCGCCCACCCCTTGCAGGTGGCTGGCCACCGCAATGGGCTGGGGCGGATCGGTCAGCGGTGCGTTCGGCGCCCACGGCAGGCCGAGCCGGTTCGACACCGCCGGCAGCGCCAGCACGATCCCGACGGCGACGACCAGCACCAACGCCGTCGCACCGAGCAGAAGCGCCTTGGTGCGCCCGCGCCGGGGCTTCGCCTCGCCTTCCGGTTCGGGTTCCGGTTGCGGCGGCGCGTCCGAGTTGCCGGGACCGTCCGGTGGTCCGCCGGGTCCCTGTGCCGCCTCGGGAGCCGCGGCGCCTGCCGGTGCCGCGAGGTAGGCCGTCTCGCCGGATTCACCCGCATCATCCGATTCGGGCGAAGCGTCCGAGCCCGCGGCCTGCGGTTCGATCCGCACGGGACGTGCCTGCATCCCCGCGGGCGGCACAGAGCCAGGCCGGGGCTGGACTCCGGCACCGGGCTGGGGCCCGGTCTGTGGCCGGCGCTGGGGTTGCTGTTGCTGGGGTTGCTGTTGCTGTTGCTGTTGCTGGGGCCGCGGCTGGTGCTGCTGCGGTGGTCCGGGGCGGGATGCCTGCGCCTCGTACGACTGCCGGCCCGCCTGTCCCTGCTGGAACCGGTCGGTCCGGCCATGCGGTGCCGACGCGGCCGACGTCCGTTCCGCCGGGTTCTGCCGCTGTCCCGGCTGCGACTCACCGGACGCCTGCGGTTGCGGCAGCCGCGTGGGCCGCGTCGTCTGCTCCGAGCTCGGCTGCTGCGCCGGCTGCCCGTCCGACGGGGACTGCTCCGACGAGGGCTGCTCCGACGGGGACTGCGAGGTGCCTGCCCCGTCGGCAGGGGCCCGGTCGGGGGCGCCTGCGTCGGCGTCGGCCGACGGCCACGCCGGTTCGCCGCCCGCGTGCTCGCCGCCGGTGCCCTCGCCGTCGGTGCCCTCGCCGCCGGTGCCGCCCTGTGCCACGTACCCCTCCACCAGGTCCCCACTGCGTGCTCGTGCTGTCCGCTCCTCGAACGGGGCAGACATCACACTAGTGCCCTCCTGACTGCTGTTTGACCGAGCCGTGGGTCACACTGGGCTAGTCAGGACATCAATGAAAGCCGCGTGAGAGGCGGCGCCGACGAGAGCGAGCGAGGACGCCGTGGAGTTCGACGTCACGATCGAGATCCCCCGCGGGGAGCGCAACAAGTACGAGGTGGACCACGAGACGGGCCGGATCAAGCTCGACCGGACGCTGTTCACGGCAACCCAGTACCCGGCCGACTACGGCTTCATCGACCACACCCTCGGCCAGGACGGCGACCCGCTCGACGTGCTCGTCCTCGTCCAGGAGCCGACGTTCCCCGGCTGTCTGATCAAGTGCCGCGCCGTCGGCATGTTCCGGATGCGCGACGAGAAGGGCCCGGACGACAAGGTGCTGGCCGTCCCGTCCGGCGACCCGCGCAACGAGCACCTGCGCGACATCCACCACCTGAACGAGTTCCACAAGCTCGAGATCGAGCACTTCTTCCAGGTCTACAAGGACCTCGAGCCCGCCAAGAGCGTCGAGGGCTCGTCCTGGGTCGGCCGCATGGAGGCCGAGGCCGAGATCGAGCGTTCGCTGGAGCGCGAGCGCGAGCGCCTGGAGAAGGAAGCCGCCGACGCCGGCAAGCACTGACGCTTCTTCTGCGTTTTCTTGGACGGGGATTCCGCCGCGTGGCGGGGTCCCCGTTTTCCTGCGGACAGCTTTCCGTGCGGACCGGTTCAGGCCGCGGCTTTCCTGCGCCGGGTGATCAGCGCGGTGAGCACGCCTGCGAGCAGGCCCCAGAAGGCCGAGCCGATGCCGAGCAGCGACACCCCCGAGGCCGTCGCCAGGAACGTGACGACGGCCGATTCGCGCCACCGCTCGTCGGCGAGCGCTGAGGTGAGCGAGCCGCTGATCGTGGCGAGCAGGCCGAGTCCGCTGATGCCGATGATCAGCGCCTCCGGCAGCGCACCGAGCAGTGAGCCGACCGTGCCGGCGAAGACGGCGACGACGAGGTAGAACACGCCCGCCCACACCGCGGCGAGGTAGCGCCTGCTGCGGTCCTCGAGCGCCTGCGGACCGGTGCAGATGGCGGCCGTGATGGCCGCGAGGTTCAGACCGAAGCAGCCGAACGGGGCGAGCACGAGGTTCGCCACCCCGGTCGTGCCGATGACGGGCGAGAGCGGCACGTCGGTGTAGCCGTCGCCGCGCAGCACGGCCACGCCCGGCAGGTTCTGCGATGCCATGGTGACGATGTAGAGCGGCAGCGCGACGCTGATGATCACCTGCCAGTCGAACTCCGGCATCGTGAACACGGGGGTGCCGAAGGCGAGGTCGACGCGGTCGAGGCGCAGCGTGCCAGTGACGGCCGTCGCGAGGACCCCGGCGGCGAGTGCGACCAGCACCGCGTAGCGCGCCAGCCACCGCCGTGCGAGCAGATAGGCCAGCAGCATCGGGAAAACGACGGCGAAGCTGGTTTCGAGCTCGCCGAACAGGTCGATGCCGAAGTGCACGAGCACGCCGGCGAGCAGGCCCGAGGCGAGCGGCACCGGGATGCGGTCCATGAGACGTTCGAACCAGCCGGTCAGCCCGGTCAGCGTGATCAGTGCCGCCGAGACGACGAAGGCTCCGACGGCCTGCGCCATCGACACGCCGTTGAGGCTCGCGGCCAACAACGCGGCACCCGGGGTCGACCATGCGGTGACGATCGGCGCGCGGTAGCGCAGCGACAGGCCGATCGACGTGACGCCCATGCCGACGCATACGGCGAGCATCCACGACGTCACCTCGGCGGGCGTGGCGCCTGCGGCCGTGGCGGCCGAGAACACGATGGCGGCGGTGCTCGTCACCGCGACGAGCACCGAGATCAGTCCCGCGGCGACCGCCGACGGCGGAAAAGCCCTGCGGACCGGGTTCGTCGCGGCGGTCATGCGGTGGTGCTCACGCTGGTGTGCTCGTTTCGGTCGTACTGCGCCTGCCGGGCTCGCGGCTCCTACGGCGCCGCGGTCGCCTGTTCGGGTGAGCGTACCCAGCGGCGCACGGCCGTTCGCGACACCAGGTACAGCACGGTGGCGTTCAGCAGATGCCACAGGAAGTGCGTGCCGGGCGGAAACGAACCGCAGACGGTGTGGTCGACGGACCGGAACGTGAGCGAGACGCCGAACAGCCCGCCCGCGACGACGAAGAGGGGCCACGCGCCGTCGCGTGCGGTCAGCACGGCGAGGACGAACAACGCCACGAGCGGGGCGGCGTAGGCGCCGCCGGGAACGCCCAGTGCACTCGCGCCCGCGACGACGGGGACGGCGAGCGCGGCGAACGCGGGCACCGCGAGCCATGCCCACCGCCACGGCGCACGCAGGAAGACGTGGGCGAACACGACGGCGTAGGCGAGGACGAACAGTGCGATCGCCGCCGAGTCGGCCGAGCCGGCCCAGCGGGTGGCGAGCATGTGGAAGGCGGTGCTCGCGGCGAAGATGAGCGCGAGTCCCACGGCGAGCAGCCGGGGCCCGGTCTCACCGCGGGCCTGCCGCCAGATCGCGACGGCGGCGATCAGGAATCCCAGGTTGCTGACGGTGTTGAGCGGCTCGCCGAACAGTCCGGGAGCGAGCCGTTCGCAGTAGCCGTCGACGTAGGCGGTCCAGTCCGTGGCGGTCGGGTGCACGGAGCCGAGTGTTCCCGCGCCGGGTGAACAGTGCGGGAACGGCGGCGGGCTACTCCGGCCGGTCGGGCTCGTCGATCGGCTCGATCGCGTCGGCGTGCCTGCGCGCGAGCTCCTGGTAGATCGCGGCGTTGTGGTCGACCCACGCGCGCGCCGAATCGGTGAGCGGGACGAACTTCTTCGCCGGGCTGCCCATCGCGACCACCTCGGACGGCACCTCGGTACCGGGCGTGACGGTGGCGCCCGCGGCGACGAGGGTGCGCGCGCCGATCGTCGACTGGTCGAGGACGGTCGCGGCGTTGCCGATGAGGGCCTGCTCGCCGACGGTGCAGTCGTGGACGATGCAGGAGTGCCCGACGGTGGCGTTGCGGCCGACCTCGCACACCCCGTCGTTGACGTGCAGCACCGAGTTGTCCTGCACGTTGGCGCCTTCGCGGATGACGATGCGCCCGAAGTCCGCGCGGACCACGACGCCGTACCAGATCGACGCGCCCTTCTCGACGACGACGTCGCCGATCAACGTGGCCGTCGGCGCGATCCACGCCTCGGGGTGCACGGACGGACGCTTACCTTCGAACGCGAACATCGGCATGGGCACACCGTAGTCGGCACCGCTGAGCCGAGGACTAGACATGCGCCACACCGGAACGTGCCATCACGCCGCTTCGTCCGGGGAACCCAATCGGGCCGAGACCGTGGCCGCCGCCTCCCGGACGGCGCTGATGATGCTGACCAACCGGCTGCCGCGGAAATGGCCCGCGGGCCCGCCGAGGCTCACGGTCGCCTCGAGCGTGCCCGTCCGCCCGAAAACGGGGGCGGCGACGGCTCCGACTCCGTTGAGATAGTCCTCGTCGCTGACCGTGTATCCCTCCTCGCGAATCTCGTCGAGCTGCGATTCGAGAGTCGCGCGGTCCCGCACCGTGTGGCGGGTGAACTCCTTGAGCGGTTCGGCGAGCCAGCGTTCGCGGACGTCGGGCAGGTGGGCCAACATGGTCATCGGCCCTGCCGCGGCGTGATAGGGCAGCACGGTGCCGATGCCGATGTGTTTCACCGACAACGGACTCTCGCCTTCGTAGCGATCGATGACCACCGCCCCGCTGTCGCCGGGAATCATGAGATACGCCGTGTCCCCGAACTGTTCGGCCAGCGACAACAACGAGGGCCTCGCCTCGTCCCGGAGACTGAAGTCGGCAAGGGCGACCGACCCGAGGCTGAAGAGCTTCATGCCGACCTTGTAGTCACCACCCGACGTACGGGTCAGCCAGCCCATGCGGACGAGCGTGCTCAGCAACCGGTGCGTGGTGGTCTTGTTCAACCCGGTGGCCGCGCACAACTCGGTCAGGCCGAGGACCGGTTTTCCGCTGTCGAAGGCGTCCAACAGCTGGCCGGCCCGCACGACCGAGTTGACCATGTTCTTCGGGTCCTCGGCCTTCGGGTCCTCGTCCCGACGGTCGTTATCCTGACGGTCGGTGTCCTGACGGTCGTTGTCTCTCGCGGGCATTCGTTCACTTTCCTCGTGCGGTCGGCGTTGCCGGCATGGTGGTCACCGTCCGCCTCGACGTGGCGCTGCCGGGAACGATACGTCGGTGAAGTCAGGCGTACTCGGTACGGAGCAGCTTCTTGTCGAGTTTGCCGACGCTGGTCTTCGGAACCTCGTCGACGAACTCGAAGCGGTCCGGCACCTGCCATCGTGGTACTCGCTCGGCGAGGAAATCCCGCAGCTGCGCGGCATCGACGTCGCGTGCCGCCACGACGGCGATCGGGCGCTCGTCCCATTTCGGATCGGGTACCGCGATCACGGCTGCCTCCCGCACGGCCGGGTGTGCCATGAGGTGGTTCTCCAGCGCCACGGACGAAATCCACTCGCCGCCCGACTTCACCAGATCCTTGGTCCGGTCGACGATCCGCACGTATCCGCGTTCGTCGACCGTGACCACGTCACCGGTGCGCAGCAGGCGGGTTCCCTCGGATTCGGCGAACTTGTCGGCAACGGCACCGGGTTCCGCCCCGTAGTAGTCGGCCGCGACGTAGGGACCGCTGATCTGCAGCTCGCCGATCGAGGTGCCGTCCCAGGGCACCGTGGTCTCCCCGTCGACGACCCGCATCCGAAGGCCCGGCATCGGCCTGCCCTGACTCGAGCGTGTCTCCGCCACCACGGCGTCGTCGGCGTTCGCGGGCGGATTCGCGATGAGACCCACCGGGGAGCACTCGGTCATTCCCCATGCGTGCACCGGTTCGATACCGAGTTCGGCCAGGCTGGACAGCAACGTCTCCGACGCGGCCGAACCACCGATCACCAGACGCCGCACCGACTTCAGCGCGGTCCGATCGACGTCACCGGCATCGACCGCGGCCAGAAGATTGGCCCACACCGTGGGTACTGCAGCGGAGAACGTGACCCGTCCGGCCGCGAAGCACTCGGCCAGGCCGATCGGATCGGTGCGACGCCCCGGCAACGCCAGGCCAGCTCCGGCGAGCAGGCTCGCATACGGCAGGTTCCACGAGTTCGCGTGGAACATCGGCACGACAGGGCAGACGACGTCGTGTTCGGAGATCGCGAAGGTGTCGGCCCCGCACAGCGTCAGCGCATGCAGATACACCGATCGATGGCTGTAGACCACGGCCTTCGGCCATCCCGTCGTACCCGAGGTGTAACAGATTCCGCTGGCCTCGTGTTCGTCCGCGGGGCGATACCACGGGCCCTGGCGCGGTGGAGCGGTCATCAGGTCCGATATCGGCATGACGCGGGCATTCCCGTGTCGTTCAGGGAGATCGGCTCGTCCGGGGAGCTCCGGGTGTTCGAGGTGATCGCCGTAGACGATCACGTACTCCACACAGGAGGGCAGCGCCACGGCCGACCATTCCGGCCACAAGGCGGCGTCGACGAGCACCACCCGATCTCCTGCGTGCTCGACGGTGTAGGCGACCTCCTCCCCGCCGAGCCGAATGTTGACGGTGTGGAGCACCAAGCCGCTTCCGGGCACTGCGATGTAGGCGAGCAGATGCTCGCGGGTGTTCGGGGCGAAGGTCGCGACCCGGTCGCCGGGCCGCAGACCCAGCTCGGCAAGCCCGCCGGCGAACGCGCGCGCCTCCGCGAACACGTCGCCGTAGGTGGCGGTCGCCGGTTCCGCCGCACCGCCGACGACCACCGGCCGGTCGGCGAAGAGCGTCTCGCACCTGCCGAGGATCTGATGCAGGCCCAGAGGCTCCGTCTGCATCACAGCGCGCATCCGAACTCCCTTCCACGTTTCGCATGACGGTACAGGTTCCGTTTTATTCGCGGAACGGTTGACTGCGAGCAGAAGTGCGCCCTAGTTTGCTTGAAACTAGTTCCGGATAACGGAAGGTGGACAATGTCGACCACCACATCGACCGCCACGCTGCGCGAACTCGTCGATGCCGACCTCGTGTTCGCACCCGGCGTGTGGGACGGATTGACCGCACGACTCGCCGAACAGGCCGGATTCAGCGCGCTGTGCGCATCCGGCTTCGCGGTCTCGGCGGCGCTCGGTTACCCCGACGCAGAGCTGTACACCATGACCGAGAATCTCGACGCGGTCCGCACGATCCGCGAGGCCAGCGCGCTCCCGCTCGTCGCCGACATCGACACCGGTTACGGCAACGCCGTCAACGCGGCACGTACCGCCCGTAAGTTCGCCGATGCGGGCGTGCAGGCTGCATTCATGGAGGACCAGGAATCCCCCAAGCGCTGCCCCGTCTGCGTCGGGGACCCCGTGCCGCTGCTCGACATCGAGACGGCGAAGGGAAAGGTCCGCGCCGCCGCCGATGCAGCCGAGGGACGGATGATGCTCATCGCCCGGACCGACGCCACGGGCGACGAGGCGCTGCGTCGCGCCGAGGCCTACGTCGCCGCGGGCGCGGACATGATCATGCCGGTCACGAAGACGTTCTCGGACGCCGAGCAGTGGGCGAAATGTCGCGAGGTTGCGGGTGTTCCCTTGGTCGCGACGCTCACGGCGTCGACGTGGACCGAGCGCGACTTCACCCCCGAGGTTCTGCGGCAGATCGGCGTACGGCTCGCGCTCCTTCCGACCCAGCCGTTGATGGCCGCGGCCGGAGCGTTGCGCACGTGCCTCGAACGCCTGGCAGGCGGCGAAGCCCCCGCGCAGGTGAGTGCGGACGCCCTGCAGCACCACGAGTTCGTCGACCTGATCGGCTTCGCCGACGTCGAGGCCGCACAGCAGCGCTACCTTCCCGCGGGCCGGTGATCGACGTGCCACAGACCATCACCGAGAAGATCCTCGCCCGCGCGGGCGGAGTCGACAGTGTCCGGCCCGGACAGAACCTGCCGTTCCGTCCCGACCACATGATCGCCTACGACTTCCCCGGCTACACCGACGTGATGTTCCGGCAGATGCACGAGGACTTCGGCATCACGGAACTCGCGGAGCCGGAGCGGTACCTCGTCTTCATCGACCACATGCTCACGAAGGGCGACGCGAAGGAACGCGACATCCACAAGGTGACGCGGGACTGGTGCGAGTTCTACGGCGTCACCCTGCACGAGGCCGAAGGGATCGGCCACCAGGTGACCGCAGAACTCGGCTACGCGCTGCCGGGGCGGTTCCTCATCCACTTCGACGGGCACGTCAGCGGGCTCGGCGCATTCGGCGCGCTCGGCTGGGGCGTGCGCAGGGACCTGCTGGAAGCATGGGTGAGCGGGCAGATCTACCTGGACGTGCCCGCCACCGTGCGCTTCGACCTGACCGGACAGTTCCGTCCCGGTGTGGACAATCGGGACCTGATCCACGCGATCATCGGCCGGCTCGGCGCGGACGGCTGCGCGCACCAGGTGATGGAGTTCGGCGGCCCCGGTGCGGAGTCGATGAGCATCGACCGCCGGCAGGGCCTGTGTGGCATGGCGATGTTCACCGGTGCCGTGTCCGCGATCTTCAACCCCGACCGCACCGCTCTCGACTACGCCGCCGCCGTGGCACGTGGCCCGTACGAACCCGTGGCCAGCGATCCGGACGCCGAGTACAGCTCGCGCCACACGTTCGACCTTTCCGCCATCGAGCCGCAGGTGGTGCTTCCCGGATCGGCGCGGTCCGCGAACACGCGTGGAGTGTCCGAACTGGATTCGACCGAGGTGACGAAGGCCTTCATCGGCTCCTGCGCCAGCGGCCGCATCGAGGACATCCGGTCCGCGGCGGAACTGTTGCGGGGACGGAGGGTGGCCGAAAGCGTCGAACTCAATGTCGTACCAACCTCCGCCGAGATCCACCGGCAGGCGGAGCAGGAAGGACTCCTGGACGTCCTGCGCAGCGCAGGAGCCAACATCCACACCTCGAGCTGCGACTTCTGCTTCGGCTACCAGAAACCGTTGCAGCCCGGCGAGAAGTGCATCTCCACCGGCGTGCTGAACATCTCCGGCCGCATGGGCAGTACCAAATCGGAGATCTACATGGGCTCGGCTTCGACGGTGGCGGCCAGCGCGCTCACCGGGAAGATCACCGACCCTCGCGAGGTGATGGCCTCATGAGTGGCTACCCACCCCCGCCCGACGTGATCCACGGCCGCGTGGCGTGGATCTTCGGGGACGACTTCGATGTGGACCTCATCATCGGCGTCGAGAACATCAAGTACTACGACGCCGACGTCCTGCGCGAGGTCACGATGAAGGCCTACGACCCGCACTTCGTCGACCGGGTGCGGCCAGGAGACGTCATCGTCGGTGGCCGGAACTTCGGTTACGGCCACCCGCATTACCCACCGCTCGTCGCACTGCGCAACCTCGGCGTCTCGGCCGTGATCGCGGAGTCGTTCTCGCCCGGGTTCTGGCGGGGCGAGACCTACAACGGAATGCCGCTGATCACCGCGCCGGGCATCACCGATCACGTGCAGCGCTGGGACCCCGTGGAGGTGGACTGGCGGAAAGCCAGGGTCTCGCTGCCCGCCACCGGCACGACCCTGGAGGGCACGCCGCCGAGCGAACGCGTCACCAAGATCATCGAGGCAGGCGGGAGCCTTCGGCTGCTGCTCGCCGAACACCGCCGCTGACCTGATCCCGGAGGAACGTCATGACCTCGGCCCACGGCGCCACCGCAGTCGCCGTCCCCACCTTCTCACCCCGGCTCACGCGGCGCGCCGCCCTCGCGGGCGGAGTCGGGACGCTCATCGAGTACTACGACTTCAGTGTGTACGGCTTCCTCGCCGTCACCATCGCTCCACTGTTCTTCCCCAATTCCGACAGCACCGCGTCGATGCTGGCCGCGTTGGCCGTGTTCGCATCCGGATACATCGTGCGGCCGTTGGGCGGTGTGTTCTTCGGCTGGCTCGGCGACCGGTACGGCCGCAGGGCTCCGCTCGTCGCGACGATCGTCGGCATGGGCGTGTGCTCCGGACTGATCGGAGTGCTGCCCACCTACGAGTCGGTCGGCGTCCTCGCGCCTGTCCTGCTCGTGCTGCTGCGCCTGGTGAGCGGGTTCTGCGCGGGCGGTGAGGTCGGCGGCGCGGCCACGTACATCGCCGAATCGACCCCACCTCATCGGCGCGGGTTCTTCGGGTCGTTCACGCCGTTCGGCTCGACGTTCGGCTTCGCCGTGGCAGCCATGGTCGTCGCCGTGTTCACGAGTGCGGTCGGATCCGACGGGATGACGGAATGGTGGTGGCGCATGCCGTTCCTGTTGTGTCTGCCGTTGGCTCTGCTGTGTCTGTGGGCCCGGGCTCGACTCGAGGACACTCCCGAGTTCACGAAGACCAAGAAGGAGGGACGGCAGGCCAAGTGGCCGCTGATCCAGGTGCTGCGCGATCACCCGGTGGCCGTGCTCCGCGTCATCGGCGTCGCCGTCGCCACCAACGGCACCGGCTACATCGGCCTGACCTACATGAACATCTACCTGATCGACGACCTCGGATTCCCGGCCGACCAGGTGTCGTGGCTGTCGGCGGGAGTCATCGCGCTGGCCTGTCTCACGATGCCGCTGGTGGGGTTGTTGTCCGACCGTGCGGGACGGCGGAAGGTGATCGCGACGGGTGTCGTCGGCTACCTCGCCATCAGCTATCCCGTGCTGGCGCTCATGGAGTCGACCAGCAGCATGATGGTCGTCGGTGTGCTGTACCTGGCGTTCATGGTGCTCAACGCACTGCTCCAGGTGCCGGCCTTCCCGATGTTCACGGAGTTGTTCGGTGGCAGTACCCGGTACACGGGTGTGGCGCTCGGATTCAACCTCGGCACCATCCTCGCGGGTGGCACCGCGCCGTACATGGCGACGTGGCTCGTGCAGCAGACCGGTGACAACCAGGCGCCCGCGTTCTGGGTCATGGGCGCGGCACTCATCGGACTGCTGAGCCTCATTCGGCTCAAGGAGACCGCCAACACCGCACTGCCCACCTGATCACGAGGCACGCTCCGAGGCCCGACGGCGCGAACGTGCCAGGGCCCCTTGGCTGCGGTGGCGATGCAGCCAAGGGGCCCTGGCGTTCTCCTCCCTGGTCGGTCAGTCGCGGTCGGTCAGTCGCGGCTCCGGGTCACCGGTCGGCCCGGAAGCGGCGGAGCAGGAAGCCACCCGAGGCGAGCGCCAGCAGTCCCAGCCACAGCAGCACCGTCAACGGGGCACCGGTCTGCGCCAGGCCTTGCTTGCCTCCGCTGACACTGTCGTATCCGGTTCCGTCGAATCCGCTGCCGCCGCCCGGCGGCGGGCCCACCGACACCGGCGGAGCGGTGATCAGGTCGTGGCCACCGCCGCCGTCACCGTCACCGGCACCACCGCCGTCACCGTTCCCTGCGCCGCCGTCACCGTCGTCGCAGACCACGGTGAACGACAGCTCGGTCGGCTCGGAGACGTTGCCAGCGGCGTCGGTCTGCGTCGCCGACAGCGTGTGCTGGCCGCATCCCAGTTCGGGTGCGTCGATCGCCCACGTGCCGTCCGCACCGACCTGCACCGTGCCCAGGGACTCGCCGTCGACGACGACCTCCACGGTCGCCCCGGGCTCGCCCGTGCCCTCGACGGTCGGACTCCGGTCGTCGACCTGTCCACCGTCCTGCGGGTTCGTCACGACCGGGGCGTCAGGAGGCGTCGTGTCCTCCTCCTCGACCACGATGATCACCGGATCCGACTCGGCCGACGTCACGCCGTCGAGCGTCTGGGTCGCCGTGATCGTGTGGTTCCCCGGCGCGAGCGGCTCGGTCAGTTCGAACCGCCAGTTGCCCTGATCGTCCACTGTAGCCTCGCCGACCTGCTCACCGTCGACGATCACCTGGACCGTCGCACCCGGCTCGCCGGTGCCCTCGATGACGGGCGTCGGGTCCGATGTGGAGCTACCGCTCTCCGGCGACGTGATCTCCGGCGCGGGCACCGCGCGCTGCTCGACCGTGAACGACACGGGATCCGACACCGGCGAGTCCCGGTTCAGGTCGTCTGTCTGGATCGCGGTGGCCGTGTGGTCACCGGGTCCGAGCGGCTGGTCGAGTTCCAGCGTCCACGTACCGTTCTCGCCGACCGTGGTGGTGCCGACCTCCACACCGTCGATGGACACCGTCACCTGGTGGCCGGGTTCGCCCGTGCCCGTGATCTCCGGAGTGGGGTTGCCGATCGTCGACCCGTCCCCGGGCGAGGTGATCACCGGCGCAGGCGGAGCCACGGTGTCGATCGTGAACAACACATCCTCCGACGGGCCCGACACGTTGCCGGCCGCATCCTCCTGCGTGGCCGTGATCGTGTGCGGACCGTCTTCCAACGGAGTGTCCGGCGTGAACGACCAATTGCCGTTCTCATCCACCGTCGCCGTACCCAATTCGGTGTCACCATCCCGAATGGTCACCGTCGCACCGGGCTCGCCGGTACCCGTGATCTCCGGGGTGTTGTCGTTGATCGTCGAACCCCCCTCGGGCGAGGTGATCGCCGGCGGATCCGGAGCACCGGTGTCGACCGTGACGGTGGACTGCGCCGGCTCCGACGCGTTGCCTGCCGGGTCGGTCTGGATCGCCTCGATCACATGCTCACCGTCCGACAGCGGCTCCTCCAACGGGAACGACCAATTGCCCTGATCGTCCACAGTGGCCTCACCGACCGACTCACCGTCCACGATCACCTCGACCGTCGCCCCCGGTTCGCCTCGTCCCTCGACCACCGGAGTGTTGTTGCCGATCGTCGAACCGTCCTCCGGCGACGTGATCACCGGCGGATCGGGTGCCTCGGTGTCAACCGTGAACGACACCTCCTCCGACGGACCCGACACATTGCCGGCCGCATCCTCCTGCGTCGCCGTGATCGTGTGATCGCCGTCCGACAACGGACTCTCCGGCGTGAACGACCAGTTCCCGTTCTCATCCACCGTCGCCGTACCCAGCTCCGTGTCACCATCCCGGATCGTCACCGTCGCACCCGGCTCACCCGTGCCCGTGATCTCCGGAGTGTTATTACCGATCGTCGAACCGTCCTCCGGCGACGTGATCACCGGCGGATCCGGTGGTTCGGTGTCCGCCACCGTGAACGTGACCGGTTCCGAAGCCGGCGAGACCGCATCCCCCGCCGACTGCACGGCTTGGATCGTGTGCTCGCCCGGCGGCAACGGTGTCTCCGGGGTGAGCGACCAGTTGCCGTTCTCGTCCACGGTCGCGGTGCCGATCTCGGTGTCCCCCTCCGACACCGTGACCGTCGCGCCCGGCGTGCCGGTACCCGTGATCGTCGGAGTGGTTCCGGTCTCGTCACCGTTCGACGGCGAGGTGATGGTGGGTGGGTCCAGCGCGCCGCACTCCACACCACCCTGCGGTGCGGTCGCCGACGCCGACAGCGGCAGAAGACCGAGGTTCACGCTGGCCAGGTTGCCGCCGAGCGGCCCGTTGATACTGCCGTTGAGCTCGATGAAGGCCGTCGAACCCGAGCCGGTCGCGCCCTGCGACGTGTCGGAGAGCTGACCGACGCTCAGGGTCAGGTTGACGCTGAGCACGCCGAGGTTCAGGTTGATCGGCAGCGACATGCCTGCGCGCAGCTCGGTGCGCTGACCGGCGATCGTGACGGCGATGGCGTAGTCGTTGGCGCTGACCGAACCGGTCGCACCGTCCGACGTGGCGGTGATCGTCGGGTTCTCCAGCACCTCGACGTCCACGAGGCCGTTGATCAACGACAGTGACGCGACGTTGCCGCTGGAGGTCGAGACGACGTTCCCACCCGACAACGTGGTGTTGCCGGACGTCTCAACCGCGCCGAGCTGCAGGATGTTCAGTCCGACGCCGAGGAGCGTGAGTCCCAGGCTCGCGTTGGCGAGGCTCGTCCTCGACTGGGCCAGTGGCGTCCCGTCGGGCACGCACGCCAGGTCGCCTGCCCAGTTGGTCTGCCCACTGCCGTTGATGGCGCCGACCTGGAGAATCCCGGGAAGGTTGATCGTGCCCAGACCCGCGGTGTACGAGTCGGATCCGGCGGCCGGCCCCGAGTTCGCCTGGTCGGAGGCGACTCCCACCGGAATGCCGACGGCGTTGGCGTCGAGGTTCGCCGATTCCGCGTGCGTTCGGGGAGAGGCGGTGCTGTTGGTCGAGGTCGCCGAATGCGCCAACGACGCGTCGACGTTGGCGATTCCCGCAGCGTTGAGACCGAGCGCCAGCACGTCGCCGTGGGTCGAGCCGGAATACGTCGCGGGCAGCGGTTCGGCCCGCGCGGGAAGAACTGTCGTGAGGGCACCGACGAGGAACGTGACCACCGCCAACGCCGCCGCCGAGAACCAGGAACGCTTGGACATCGATGTGCCTTCCGCCGGGGGATGTTCCATCTGAAATCGATGTGAAGCCAGCGAGAAAGGACACTACAAGCGACAAATCGAACGCGCTCGACAATGCCACCAGAATGGCCTACACCTTGCCATATTCCCGGCTCAGCGCGTCACGTCCGCAATTCTGCGTGGCGCCACGGAGGCGTTAAAGAATCACCGACAAACAGTTCCCCCTGACATCGGCGAACATTTTTCCGGACGACGTCAAGAAATCAGTCGGACGCGGTCGGCGCATTCTTCTGCCGAGGAACAGTTGCGGCGAGTTCGACCCGGGAACGCACACCGAGGCGTACGAAGATGTTGCGCAGGTGGTGCTCGACGGTGCGCTGTGAGATCACGAGTCGTTCGGCGATCTCGCGGTTGGTGCGCCCGTCGGCGACGAGCCGCACGATCCGTTCCTGTTGCGGCGTCAGGTCTTCCGCCACGTGTCCGTCGCTCTCCGCGCGTTCGCCCGCCGCGCGGAGCTCCTCGCGGATCTGCGTGACCCAGTAGTCGGCGCCTGCGTCGTCGGCGAGCCGGAACGCGTCCCGCAACACCGAACGGGCCTCCCGGTTGCGGCGCTGCCTGCGCAGCCGCCTGGCGTAGGCCAGTTCGGTGCGGGCCAGTTCCAACGTCATGCCACCGGAGCGTTGGAGGTCGACGGCGGTGGTGAAGTGCCGCTCTGCCTCGTCGGCGTCCTCGGCGAGCAGTCCCCGGCAGCGGTGCACGAGCGCCACCCACACGCCGGTCCCCGTCGACGTCGCCCACTTCTCGTAGCGGTCGAGCGCCCGCTGCGCCCGGTCGGACTCTCCACATCGGATCGCGCATTCGACGAGCTGCGGCACGGCGGCGATCTGCACCGTGGGCACGCCCGAGGCTGGGGTGAACAACGCGACCAGTCGCCGCAGCGCGTCGCCCGGCCGTTCGTCGAGCAGGTCGGCGCACGCCCGCACCCACTCGGCGATCGCGGCCGCACGCCCCAGACCCGCCCTGTCGATCCGCGGTTGGGCTGCATCGACGTGGTCGAGCGCTGCGGTCCGGTTCCCGAGGGAGACCTCCGCCAACGCGGCGAGGACCTCGTGCTCGGCCGCGGTGTTGCGCTGCCCGTTCGCCACCGCCAGCGCGATCCCTTCGGTACTCGCCTCGAGTGCGGCGTGCGGACGGTCCAGCAGTGTCGAGGTGAGGGAGAACTGGAACAGCGCGGTCGGCAACAGCGGTGCGCAGGCATCACCGCGGGCACGCGCCACGGCCACGGCAGCGCGGTCGTGGGCCGAGCGTGGCCGGCCGAGCGTCACCGCGGCCTCAGCGGCACACAGTGCGCCGCGCACGTCGTCACCCGCCTCGTCGAGCACGCGGCGCAGCGCCTCGCCCGCCGCACGGTGGTCGCCGGTGAACATCGAGGCCATCCCGGTCAGGTGCGTGGCCACGAGCGAGCCGTCCGCCTTGGCCGCCGTCTCGAGGTACCCGGCGGTGTCGGACGCCGTCCTGCGTGCCTCCGCCGCGAGCAGGAACGCCTCGGCCTGTTCGTCTCGGTCCAGCGTTTCCGCGGCGAGCAGGAGTTGGTGTGCGGCGACTTCCGGGCATCCGTCACGGAGTTCGATCTCACCCAGCGCGGCGAGGATCCGGCCCGACTCCGGGCCGTCGGCGGTGTGTGCCCCTGCCTGGCGCAGCAGCCGACGGGCCGGTCCGGATCGGCCGGAGGCCCAGTATCGACGCGCGGCGTGCCGCAGCCGCGTCGCCTTGGACGGACCGGGCGGGGTGAGAAGAGCCGCGCGGTGCCAGGCGAGGGCTGCCGTCTCCGGGTGGTCGTCGGCGACCGCGGCCACGACGTCCGCGACCGCCGCGTCCGACCGGCCGTCTGCCCTCGCGGTGTGCCATTCCCACGAGGCACGTCGCTGTTGCGGGTCGATCGAGTCGGCCAGTCGCGCGTGCGCGCGCCTCCGCTCACGTTCGCCTGCCGCGTCGTAGAGCGTCGCGCCGACGGCCGGACTGCACGGACGCGGCCCGTCACCCGCCATCCACACCAGACCGGAACGCTGTACCTCGGCCAGGACGTCGGCGTCCGGCTCGCCGCCTGCGAGTTCGGCACCGTCGGCGCAGGCGAGGCGGAGCACGAACCGCGCGGCATCGTCCGACAGCCGCCGGTACGCCGCCAACACCGCCGTGCGGCCCCGCCCACCGGACGGCAGGGAGCGCGGTGGCGCCTGTCCGCCGACGGCCTGCGCCGCCGTCAGCGCACCGACGAGCTCGCACAGATCGGACGGGTTGCCGCCCGCCGTGGCGACGAGTTCGGCCGCCACCGGTGGGGCGATGCGGCTGTTTCGCTCCGCCACGAGCCGCAGCGCGTCGTCGTCCGACAGCGGCGGCAACGGTTCGACGTCCAGACCGGCGAGCCGCTGCAGCGCGGGATCGGAAGGCGGAACGGCGCAGACGATGCCGACCGGCAGCGATCCGCAGCGGCGGGCCACGAACGCGAGTGTGTCGAGCGACGGCTCGTCGAGCCGGTGGGCGTCGTCGACGAGGCACACCACGGGCCCACGATCGGCGAGCCGTTCGAGCAGCGCCGCGCCGACCCCCGGAACGTCGCCGTCCCGCGTGTCGAGTGCGACCCCGGCCGCGTCGGCCAGCCGTTGCACGCCCGCCCACGGCATGTCGGCCTCGGCTTCGACGCCGGCGACCTCGGCGACCCGGACGTGTGCGGCCACCGTGGCGAGCAGGGTCGTCCGGCCCGTGCCGCGGGCACCGGCGAGCACGAGCGCACCGCCACGGCCGTCGCGCACCGCGTCGGCGAGCGCGTCGAGTCGCTCCCGCACGTGGTCCCTGCCCACGACGGGTGTCTCCGATGCCGTTCGCCGCGCCATGTCCCTCCACCCGGAAGCGTCCGTCACAGGTGAATCCGTGCCCGGAAAGTCCGAGAAGCCGTCGATGACTTTCTCACACCTGGGCCGGTGATTACACCGATGCGGCCTGTGAGCGCAGCGGCGACAGTGAGCAGGCCCGAGGTAGGCACCACCGGACCACACCCGGATCACGAGGAGGAACAGTGCGACGAACGAAAGTGACGACGCTGTTGTCGGCAGCCGCGTTGGCGCTCGCAACCGCCGTCGCAGGACCGACGACGGCGCTCGCCCAGGACGCGAGCCCGTACCAGCACGGACCGGACCCGACCGAGGACAGCATCGAGGCGCCGCGAGGGCCGTTCGACGTGGACGAGACCTCGGTCTCCAGCCTGGTCTCCGGCTTCGGCGGCGGAACGATCTACTACCCGACGGCCACCGACGAGGGTACGTTCGCCGCGATCGCGATCTCCCCCGGCTACACCGCGGGCCAGTCGAGCATCGCGTGGCTGGGCCCGCGGCTCGCCTCGCAGGGCTTCGTGGTGTTCACCATCGACACCAACAGCCGGTACGACCAGCCCGGCAGCAGGGCCGACCAGCTGAACGCCGCCCTGGACTACCTCGTCGAACGCAGTGACGTCAGCGACCGGATCGACCCGGAGCGCCTGGGCGTCGCGGGTCACTCGATGGGCGGCGGCGGTTCGCTCGAGGCCGCGACCGAGAACTCCGACATCGACGCGGTCGTGCCGTTCACGCCGTGGCACACCACGAAGAACTTCTCCGGTCTGTCCACGCCGACGTTCATCATCGGCGGCGAGAGCGACTCGGTGGCGCCGGTGTCGCGGCACGCGGAGCCGTTCTACGAGTCCATTCCCGACAGCACCGACAAGGCCTACATGGAGCTCGGGCGCGCGAGCCACTTCTTCCCGAACTCGCCGAACACGACCATGGCGAAGTACACGCTGTCCTGGTTCAAGCTGTTCCTCGACGAGGACGAGCGGTACGCCCAGTTCCTGTGCCCGGCGCCGGACGACTCGGCGATCTCCGACTACCGGGACACCTGCCCGTACTGACCTGCCCGGCAGGGGGTAAGGAACAGGGGCCGTCCGCGACGCGGGCGGCCCCTGTTCGTCGCGTTCGGGTGTTCCTTGGCCGGCTCGAGCAGCAATCTCACTTCGGTCGTCGTACCCGGTGAACGGACTCTGGAGCCGAGCAGGTCGTCCGGGCTTGCCGAGGGATGTGCACCCTCGCCGTCTCCACGGGGACCCGGCGCGGCGAGCTCACCCAAACAGGCGAACCTGACCGGCCGACCGCCAACGGAGACGGAAAACCGCGCGCGAACCAGCACCCCCACCCCGACCGAAGCGCGGCAACCAACCGAGGCCCCTGCCCCCAAGAACCAAAGCCGAGCAAAACCCGACCGAACCAAGCGCAGCGAAGCGAGCCACTCCAACGCGCCCACCACCCCGACACCCGCACCCCAACCCACGCAGAACACCCCAGGAGCAACCCCGGTGACCAGGCACAACAACGCAAGACTCGGACCGGAGGCGATCGACGATGGGGGTCCGGGGAACGCCCCGGGCGGGGTCTGGGGGTTGCACCCCCAGAAGACATTGCGAGGCCCGAAAACAGCGAAAGCGCCCCCCGCGCTGAGCAGGGGGCGCCTTCGGGCGAGCCGCCTAGGGGAATCGAACCCCTGACCTACGCATTACGAGTGCGTCGCTCTGGCCGTCTGAGCTAAGGCGGCACGGATCGTTGTCCGTATGTCTGAAACTATACCGGAGGTTCGTGCGTCACCAACGACCCCCTCCCTCGTTATCGGTTCAAGAAGCCTTCGGTCCGCCCCGACCGGCTCCGCTCACTGGAGGACCCACCACGATGCGACGACGTTTGGCCCGCTCGGCAGCGCTGCCGTTGGCGGCCGCCATGGTCGTTCTGACCGCCGCCCCTGCGGCCGGACAGCCGACGACACCGGTACCCGAACCTGCGAATCCGGACTATCCGCCCGCGTCCCAGGAGGACAAGCCGAGGGGCCAGGCCGTCGGCGAGGCCGGGACGGCTCTGGGCATGGTGCGCCTGTTGCCCGAGTCGGTGCCGACGAGTTCGATCATGCCGGGCGCGCAGGAGGACCTGCCGAAGCAGTCGGCGTTGGAGGGCGGCTTCGGCCTGTCCAGTGCGCAGGCGAACTCGGAGTCCTACCTCAGCTACGAGCGTTCGATCGCGTCCGCCTCGCCGGCGGGCCTTTCGATCGGGGGCAATGCGCCGACCACTCCGGGGTCGGTGACGCAGACGGCGCTTCCGGACAACGAGAAGCCGGTGTCGTCGGGCATCAACGCCCCGGACAACCCGCTGATCAACGTGAGTGCCCTGAACGGCACGGCCCATGCGCGCTGGAGTGAGCAGCGCGGCCCGTGCGTGGGCACGATCTCGGACGCCTCGACGTCGACGGCGAGCGTGTCGCTGCTGAACACGATCCCGACGATGCCGGACATCGGTCAGCTGGCCGACGCGGACGCGAGTGCGAAGAACGCGCTCGGCCGGTTGGGGTCGCTGGCGAACCTGGGCGGGTTGCTGTCCGGCCAGCGCACGGCCGACGCCCAACCCGCCGCCGACGGTACGGGCTCGCTGGTCAGCGCTCCGAACACGCTGTCGACCCGGTCGACGGTCCGGCTGGTCGACATGCCGGGCACCGACCGCAAGGCGGTCGAGTCGACGTCGACCATGCAGGGTGCCGACATCAACATCCTGAAGGGCACGCCGCTCGGGTTCACGGTGAAGATCGCGAGCCAGCCGACGCTGCGGGTGCTGTCGACGGGTGAGGCGAAGACCTCCGAGGTCGAGTACACCGCGCCCATGTTGACGATCGAGCGGAACGGCAAGGAGCTGTTCAAGCTCGACGCGGCCAACCCGACCGCCGACATCCCCATCGGCGTGCCCACCGACGAGCTGAAGAACACGCCGGGATACGAGCAGGTCAAGGACGTGCCGGTGATCGGCGACGCCGCCGAGTTGGCCAGCGGTGGGGTGAAGGCGCTCAACGACACCGCGGCCGAGCGGGTGCTGGATCTGGGTGTGCTGCGGCTGAGCATCGCCGAACTCACCAAGCGCGGCAGCGACCGGACCGAGCCGTTCGAGGGCTACCAGCAGGGCGCCTCGGCCCGCCTGCTCGACCTGCAGATCCTGCCGACCAAGCTGTTGAAGAACCTGCTTCCCGACGACGCGGCCGACAAGCTTCCTTCGTCGCTGGCCCAGGTGTCGCTGGGCGAGCAGGTGGCGCGTGCCTTCGCGCCGAAGGGCGGCGTGGACTGCAGCGTTCCCGAGCAGCCGGCGCCGCCGAAGGGTGGCGGGGCCGCTCCGCCCGCGGCTCCCGACAAGTTGGCGCAGACCAGCGGCGCCTACGCCTCGGTGCCGATCTTCTGGACCGGCACGGCGATGCTGCTGATCGGCGCGGTGCTGGTGGCGTTGGCGCCGGGCAGGCGAGGCGGCCTCACGGGCGCATCGACGCCGACGAAGCCCTCGCCGCACCCCCGCGAGTGACACGGAGTGACTGAAACCCCCAAGGGCCCCATGGTCGCGTTGAACGCGACCATGGGGCCCTTGGGAGCTTTAAACCGGAGGGTCAGCCTTCACGCAGGGTCGTGATCATCGCCTCGACAGCGATACGCGGTTTGACGTTCCAGGTGATGGCGTCGCGGCATTCGAGCACGGCTTCGAGCCGCCGCAGGGTGGATGCGGGCGTCCACTCACGCGCGGCCTCGCGGCTCTGCTCGGCGTGGTCCGGGTGGTTCAACGCCGCGTTCGCACCGCTCGCGGTCACGAGAACGTCCCGATAGAAGCCGGCGAGGTCGATCAGCGCCAGGTCGAGCGTGTCGCGCTGGGTACGGGTGGCACGCGACTTCTGCCGCTTCTCCAACTGCTTCACGGCCGCATCCGCCGACCGTTTCGCCGCCGCCACGCCCTTGCCGGTACCGCCGGAGCCCATGGCGGTGCGCAGTTCCTCGGCCTCGGCCTCGTCGCGGGCCTTGCTCTCGTCCGAGGCGTCGGACTCGGCCGTCTTGATCAGGTCGTCGGCGCTGGTGAACACGTCGCCCGCCCTGCGAAGCCCCAGCGGGATGCGCAACACCGCCTCCCTGCGCGCGCGTGCGGCCTCGTCGGTGGCCAGCCTCCGCGCCCTGCCGACGTGACCGCCGCACACCGAGGCGGCCCACTGCGCGGTCCGCTCGTCGACCCCGTCGCGGTCGACGAGCACGCGGGCGATCGCCTCGGGCTGCGGGGTCTGCAACGTGACGAGCCTGCACCGCGAACGGATGGTCACCGACACGTCCTCGGGGTGGTCCGACGGCGCACACAGCAGGAACACCGTCCGGTCCGGCGGTTCCTCGACGGCCTTCAGCAGCGCGTTCGACGCACCCTCGGTCAGCCGGTCGGCGTCCTCGATGATCACGACCTGCCACTGCCCCGTCGTCGGCCTGCGCGCGGCGGCCTGCACGAGCGAGCGCATCTCGGCCACCGAGATCGACAGACCTTCGGGAACGACGAGCCGCACGTCGGCGTGGGTGCCGGCAAGGGCGGTGCGGCAACCGGTGCAACCGCCGCATCCGGTGCCCGTCGAGCACTGCAGGGCAGCGGCGAAGGTGCGCGCAGCGACCGAACGACCCGACCCGGGCGGCCCGGTGAACAGCCACGCGTGGGTCATGCGCCCGCTGTCGGTCGTCTCACCGGACACCAGAGCGGCGGCAGCGGACGCGGCCGACTGCAACGTCTCGACGGCCGTTTCCTGGCCGACGACCTGCGACCACACCGACGTCACGACGCCGTCTCCTGCGCCTCCCGGCCGGGGTTCTGCTGCCCACGCTGCTCCGCGGACGCGGCCATCGCGGGCTCCGCCGCTGCCGACTCAGCCGACTCCGCGGACTCGGCAGCCTCCTCAGCCGTCTCAGCCGGTTCCTGTTCTGCCGCACCGGCTCCGCGCTTGCCGCGCTTCCGGCCAAGGCCGTTGACCCGGCCGGCGAGCGCGCACTGCACGGCGGTTCGCACGCGGTCGGAGACCTCGTCGGCGGTGCAGTCCGCATCGACGACCACGTAGTGCTGGGGATCCGACGACGCCATCTCGGCGAGCAACTGCTGCACACGCCAATGATGCGCGGCCGAGGACGCACCGCTCACCTCACCCCCGGCGGCGCTGTGTGCCGGGTCGGTGTCGAGCAGGACGGTCAGGTCGGGCCGCATGCGTGCCGTCGCCCAGTCGGCGAGCCCTTCGAGTTCCGACGCGTCGAGCCCGGCCACCGCCGACAGGTGCGCGAGCGGCGAGTCGACGAAGCGCTCCATCACGACGATCGCGCCCGCGTCGAGCGCGGGCCGGATGTCGCGTTCCACGATGTCGGCGCGCACGGCCGCGGCCGCGAGCGCCTGCGCACGTGCGCTGGTCAGCGCCGCCCCCGACACCAGTCCCTGCAACCGCCGGTCGTCGAGTGCCGGGTCCGTGGCGAGCACGACCTTCCGCTCCCCCGTGCGCAGCGCATCGGCCAGCCGTGCGGCGTGCGTGGCGGTGTCGGTGGTGCTCGTGCCCTCCAGCGCGATCAGCAGGCCGTTGACGCGGCGTGGGCGCCTGCGGATGACGTTGCGCAGGTCGGCGAGGATCGGTTCGCTGCGGCGGGAATCCATCTGCCGGTAGGCGATGATGCCGACCAGCGCCGCGAGCAGACCACCACCGAGCAGCACCGGACGCGTGCCGTCGATGGTCAGTTCGCTGCCCCAGACGTCGATCTTGCGCGGCTGCACCAGACCGATCAACAACGGAACTGTGGCCGTCGACCCGAAGATGATGATCTTCAGCAGCGACTGGTAGATCGCGTTGATCCGGCCGCGCATCGCGTCGTCGATCTGCGAACCGATGATCGTCACGCCGGTGAGGAAGCCCGCTCCCGCGCATCCGCCGACCGCGGCAGCGGCGACGAGCGACACGGCCAGGTGCGGCGAGAGCGCGACAACCATCAGTGCCATCCCCGCGAGCACGATGCCCACGCCGAACAGCCGGTCGTGCGGCAGGCGGCGCGCGAGCTTCGGCACCATGGCCAGCCCGCCTGCGGCGCCGACGAACACCGCGACGAACAACAGGCCGAACGACGAGTCACCGCCGCCGAGGCTGGAGGAGTACGGCTTGGCCGCGCCGATCACGGCACCACCCGCGGCGAACGCGCCCATCATGCCGATCAGCAGCCCGCGGACCAGTTTCGTCCTGCGGATGTAGCTGAAACTCTGGCGCACCATCGCGAAGAAGCCGACCTTGGCGCCCTCGGCAGGCTCGGGCTCCGGTTCGGTGCGGGCCGACGCCGGCACCGGATGGACGTTGCGGAGCGACAACTCCGGGATCCGCGTCGCGATGAGGATCGCACTGGCCAGGTACAGCAGCGCGTTGATGAACACGACGGCGTTGGCGACACCGAACTCGCCGAACGTCTCGGGTGAGATGCCGAGCGTCGTCTGCACACCGGTGAGCACCGAGTACAGCCCCGCACCGCTGACGACCGCGAGCCCGTAGGTCATGAACAGGCCCAGCTGGTTGGCCGTCTCCACCTGGTCGGGCCTACGCAGCAGGTTCGGCACCGCCGCGTCCTTCGACGGGATCCACATCATCGCCGCCGACCCGGCCAGGAAGTTGGCCACGAACAGCCAGATCGGTGATCCGACGATCGGGATCGAGAACAGCAGCGCGAACCGCGCGACGTCCGCGCAGATCATCACCTTCCGCCGGTCGAACCGGTCGGCGAGCAGCCCGCCGAGCGGAGCGAACAGCAGACCCGGCAGCAACTGGGTCAGCACGACGCCGACGAACGCGAAGTTCTGCAGCAGGTAGTCGTTGGTGTACTTGGTGACCAGACCGGTGAGGCCGAGCATCGCGAGCCAGTCGGCCACGCTGCACAGGTACGTCACCGCCCACAGTCGGCGGAACGGCCGGATCGCCAGCACGCTGCGCGCCCTGCGCAGCGTCGACATCTCCTGCTGCGCGGGGTAGGCGTCCTGAGCCGAGGTGCTCTGCGTCGACGTGCCCTCGCCGGATGCGTCGACGTTCTGCGTCCCCTGAGCTGCCTCGCTGATGTGCCCCACCCCACATGACCGGCGCCGCCTGTCCCGTCAGCGTATCGCTGCACCAGGCAGCCTCGCCGGAGGACCAGCGAAAACACCCGGGGTGAACGGTCACGGACCGTGCGTCACCGCGAGGAGGTCAGGAGAAGAGGCCCGCGATGCTCTCGACGAAGCTCACGACGAACTGGATCGCCACGATCACGAACACCACGAGCAGCACCAGCGCCACGAACAGGCCGGTCGAGGCGTTCGACGGTTTGCGCACCGTGAGCCGCTCGTTCAGGGGCTTGGCGACGGTCGGCTTCTGCCTCCTGCGCAGCATGCCCGGCATCAGCTGACCCCGCATGCGCGAGAGGATCCGCCCGCGACGCTCCTGTTCGATCTCCTCGGTCGGCTGCGACGCGGCAGGCGTCTCCGGGACGTCGCCGGTGCCGTCGTCCTGCTCCGCCGGAGCCTCGCCCTGCTGCCGGTTCGCCGCGGCCTCCTCCTCGGCCAGCGCCGCGGCGACCTTGCTGCGCAGGCTCTCCAGATCGGGCGCGGTCGGCTGGGCGGGCGGCGACACCGGCGACGTCGGCGGTGTCTGCGCACCGGATGCCGCCGTGTCCCCGCCGTACGTCGAGTCCGAACCGGTCAGCGAATCGCCGTACGTCGGCGCCGACTCGAAAGCCTGGGTGCCGTCTCCGCTGGCCACGCGTCCTCCTCCTACTGCCCGTCTGCGACACGTCGAGTGCCCGATGTCAGGGTAGCGGGCCGATCACGCCGCGCATCCGCCAAGAGGACGACGACCACCGTCACGCACCGCGTTTCCACGCGTGCGGGCTACTTCTTGCTGCTCGTGGCCTTCTTCTTCGTACCGCCCGAGCTCGACGACCCGGACGAGCTCGACTTCTTGCGGCTCGCCGGCTTCTTCGCAGGACCCTTCGCCCGCTTCTCGGCCAGCAGCTCCTCGGCGCGTTCCTGCGTGAGGTCCTCGACGCTGTCGGACCTGCGCAACGACGCGTTGTACTCGCCGTCGGTCACGTAGGGGCCGAAGCGGCCGTCCTTGACGACGATCGGCTTGCCCGAGACCGAGTCCTCCTTGAGCTCCTTGAGCGGCGGCTTCGCGGCGGCCTGCCTGCCCCTGCGCTTCGGCTCGGCGTAGATCTTCAACGCTTCCTCGAGCGTGATGTCGAAGATCTGCTCCTCGGTCGACAGCGACCGCGAGTCGGTGCCCTTCTTCAGATACGGCCCGTACCGGCCGTTCTGCGCCGTGATCTCCTCGCCCGACTCCGGGTCGGTGCCGACGACCCGGGGCAGCGACAACAGCTTCAGCGCGTCGTCGAGGGTCACCTCGGCGATGTCCATCGACTTCAGCAGCGACGCGGTGCGCGGCTTCGGCTTGGCGGCCTTCTTCGTCGACTTCTTCGCCGTGGTCTTCTTGCCCGACCCGGACTCGGCGGTCGCCTCCTCTGCGGGCTGCTCCTCCTCGGGCTCGGGCAGGATCTCGGTGACGTAGGGCCCGAACCGGCCCTCCTTCGCCACGATCTCGTGCCCGGTCTCCGGGTCGGTGCCCAGCACGCGACCTTCCTGCGGCGTCGCGAAGAGTTTCTCGGCGATCTCGAGTGTCAGCTCGTCCGGCGGCAGGTCGTCGGGCAGGTTCGCCCGCTGCGACGTGCCGTCCACCTCGCGCTCGAGGTACGGGCCGTACCGGCCGACCCGCACGACGATGTCGCGGCCGTCGGCGTCGGTGAACATCGGGATCGAGTTGATCTCCCTGGCGTCGATGTCCTCGACGCTCGAACCGACGAGCTTCTTCAGTCCGCCGATCCGGCCGACCGAGCCGTCGACACCCAGCTCCCCGCCGAAGTAGAACCTCGACAGCCAGCTGGTGCGCTCGTCGTCGCCGCTGGCGATCCGGTCGAGCTCGTCCTCCAGCGCGGCGGTGAAGTCGTAGTCCACCAGGCGCTCGAAGTGGCGTTCCATCAGTCCGACGACCGAGAACGCGACCCAGGACGGCACGAGCGCGGAGCCCTTCTTCCACACGTAGCCGCGGTCCTGGATGGTCTTGATGATCGACGCGTACGTCGAGGGGCGCCCGATGCCCAACTCCTCGAGCTTGCTGACCAGCGCGGGCTCGCTGTAGCGGGCGGGCGGCGACGTCGCGTGGCCGTCCGGGTCGAGCTCGGTGGCCGTCAGGCCCTGGCCCTCGGACAGCTGCGGAAGGCGCTTCTGCTTGTCGTCGGCCTCGCCGCCCTCCTCGGTGTCGACGGACTCGACGTACGCCTTGAGGAAACCGGGGAAGGTGATCGTGCGGCCCGACGCGGAGAACACGCACTCCTCACCACTGGTGGCCGTGCCGGTGATCTTCACCGACATCGTGGTGCCCTTCGCGTCCGCCATCTGCGACGCGATGGTCCGCTGCCAGATCAGCTCGTAGAGCCGGAACTCGTCGGTCTCCAGCTCGCCCGCGACCTGACCCGGGGTGCGGAACACCTCACCGGCGGGCCGGATCGCCTCGTGCGCCTCCTGGGCGTTCTTGACCTTGCGGTTGTACTGCCGCGGCCCCTTCGACACGTACTCGGAGCCGTACAGGTCGGTGGCCTGGCTGCGCGCGGCCGACAACGCCGCCTCCGACAGCGTCGTCGAGTCGGTACGCATATAGGTGATGTAGCCGTTCTCGTAGAGGCGCTGCGCGATGCGCATCGTGCGCTCGGACGAGAACCGCAGCTTGCGGCCGGCCTCCTGCTGCAGCGTCGAGGTCATGAACGGCGCGTACGGCTTCCGCGTGTACGGCTTCTCCTCGACACTGCTGACGGTGAGGTCCCTGCCGCCGAGCGCCTCGGCGAGCCGGTTCGCCTCGGACTCGTCGAGCACGCGCACCTCGGACGAGGACTCCTTGAGCCTGCCGTCCCAGCCGAAGTCGCGTCCGGTGGCGAGGCGCGCCCCGTCGACGCTGGTCAGCCGGGCGGGGAAACTCCTCGGTGAGGCGTCGGCACCGGCGTCCATCGTGGCCGAGATGTCCCAGTACGACGCCGACGTGAACCGCATGCGCTCGCGTTCCCGCTCGACGATCACACGCGTGGCCACCGACTGCACCCGGCCGGCCGACAGCTTCGGCATGACCTTCTTCCACAGCACCGGCGAGACCTCGTAGCCGTAGAGCCGGTCGAGGATGCGGCGCGTCTCCTGGGCGTCGACCAGGTCGGAGTCGAGTTCGCGGGTGCTCTCGGCCGCGGCGCGGATGGCCTCCGGCGTGACCTCGTGGAACACCATGCGGCGGACCGGGACCTTGGGCTTGAGCGCCTCCAGCAGGTGCCAGGCGATGGCCTCGCCCTCACGGTCGGGGTCCGTGGCGAGGTAGAGCTCGTCGACGTCCTTGAGCAGGCCCTTCAGCTCGGTGACCGTGGACTTCTTGTCCGTGGGAACGATGTAGAGGGGCTCGAAGTCGTTGTCGACGTCGACACCGAGGCGCGCCCAGGGCTGGCCCTTGTACTTGGCGGGGACGTCGGCGGCGCCGCGGGGCAGGTCGCGGATGTGGCCGCGCGAGGACTCGACGACATAGCCGTTGCCGAGGTAAGGCGCGATCTTCCGCGCCTTCGTCGGCGACTCGACGATCACCAGTCGCCGGTTGCCGTCACCCGAGCTCTCGCCGCTCTTCTTCCTCGTCGTTGCAGCCACGCTGTCCCGCTTCCTCTGGCTCAGTGTCGGACCCGCCAGTGTGCACGTTGAACGTCCACGATGTCTGCCCAGGTTCCGCAACACGCCGATCCCGACGTGTCAAGTGGTTCGCCCGATCCTTCCCTGATGTTTCCATGTCACCACAGGGGCGCCGCCGTGCCACCCCCACGGTGGCGGGCGACCGGCAGGTAAGCGTGTGATGTAGCGCTCACCCGGCCGGGCGGCGGCCGTATCCCTATGGGACGTCCCCCGGCGCCGAGACATTCCCGCCCGGCACTCTCGCCAGACATTCCCGCCGCGAACGGGCGCGAATCACGACTTGAAGTTGACGCTACGTCAAGCCCTACCGTCATCGGCATGGCTTACTCGATCGCACAGGTCGCCAGGATGGCGGGCATCACCTCGCGCACCCTGCGGCACTACGACGAGGTCGGCCTGTTGCCGCCCGCGTTCACGGGCTCGGGCGGCTACCGCTACTACGAGGACCGCCAGCTACTGCGCCTGCAGGAGATCCTCGTGCTGCGGGAACTGGACCTGGGGCTGGACGAGATCCGGGACGTGCTCGACGGCGATACCGACCGGGTGCGCGCACTGCGGGCACACCACGCGCGGCTCACCGCCGAGCGGGACCGGTTCGACCGGCTCGCCAGGACGGTGCAACACACCATCGACACGCTGGAAGAAGGGAGAGCAGTGAACGCACAGGAGTTGTTCACCGAACTCGCACGCGACGACGCGCGTGCCCAGGAGCTGGCGGCCGAGGCCGAACAGCGTTGGCCGGGCGCGCAGGAGACCAATGCGAAGGTCAAGGGATGGCCGGACGAGAAGTGGCAGGCCGTGCAGCGCGAGGGCGCCGAGGCGACCGAACGCGTTGCGGAACTGATGCGCGCGGGTGTGGCCGCCGACGACCCACGCACGGTCGACGCCGTCGACGCACACCACCGGTGGATCCGGTACTTCTGGACACCGGATCGCGAGTCCTACGTCGGCCTCGGGCGGCTGTACGTCGACGACGAACGCTTCGTCGACTTCTACGACCGCATCGAGCCGGGACTGGCCCGGTATCTCGCCGATGCCATGGCCACGTACGCCGAGCAGCGCCTCTCGTAGATCTCGTCGTCGTAGATCTCACCGCGAGCAGCGCTGGTTCCGGCCGATCACGCGAGGGCTGATCACCCCGCGCGGACTCGGAACGGCCCGGGGAGCCGCGGATCCTCAGACCGAACTCGGGCAACAGTGGCGGGGCGCGAGCGTCAGGAGTGCGGGGCGATGCTGGTCCTGCCGCCCGAGGTCAGCTGGACACAGGTGTCGGCCCGCGTGCTCGCCTCGCGCAGCGTGGGCACGTCGTCGAGTCCGCCGACCAGTTCGAGACCACCGATGCGGTCCAACGTCTCGCGCACGGCCCCGACCGCGTCCGCGCCCTTCTCGCGCAACGCACGCTGGGCGTCCGCCGCGTGGTCGCGTACGGCGGTGTAGGTCTCGATGGTCGAGTGGCGCAGTCGCTTCGCCCCCTCGACCCGCAACTCGCCGAGGTTGCCGAGCCGTTCGAGTGCGCTGTCCAGCCCGTCGATCATGACGGTCAGCAGCTCCGCCGACGTGGCCGTCGTGCGCTGCGGTGTGCTCGTGTCGATGTCGGGCATCCGGCTGGCCGAGTGGACGACCTCGGCCGCGGCCTGGCAGTAGTGCTCCACCCAGGACACCGCGGCCCTTCCCCCTGCCGCGTCGCCGTCCTCGTCCCTGTCGTCCCTGTCGTCGCTGCTCGTGGGACCGGTGGTGCCGGTACGTTGCGCGGCGGATCTGGTGTCGGAGGCCTGGCCGCACCCGGCGAGCAGGGCGACCCCGAGGACGCCGCTCACCACGCCGATCGCCGCGAACCTCCGCGCGCCCACGTCGCCCCCTTGGTCACCGTTCGCATTCCTGCCTGAGCGGACAGTACCGTCCGGCGGCCGTACGACGCCGCCGGACCGGACGGTCACGTACCTCACGATCTCGCGGCGGACACTACGGGCGACACGGAAAAGCCCTCAAGGCCCGGCCCGGCCACCGATGTGCGGTGACCGGGTCGGCCTCGAGGGCCCGGGATCGGCGGTGGTCAGGCGTTCGTCGTCGCCTCCGCCGGGGTTTCCGTCATCACCGAACCGCGACGCTTCGAGATCACGATCGCCGCGACGATCACCGCGACGGCCACGATCGCGAAGACGATGCGCAGTGCCGGCGAGGCGCTGTCGCCGACCGTCAGCTGCACGACCGCGGGCGCGATCAGCAACGACACCAGGTTCATCACCTTCAGCAGCGGGTTGATCGCCGGGCCCGCGGTGTCCTTGAACGGGTCACCGACCGTGTCGCCGATGACCGTCGCCGCGTGCGCCTCGGAGTTCTTGCCGCCGTGGTGTCCGTCCTCGACGAGCTTCTTCGCGTTGTCCCACGCACCACCGGAGTTGGCGAGGAACACGGCCATCAACGTGCCGCACGCGATCGCACCGGCCAGATATCCGGCCAACGCGCCCGTGCCGAGGCCGAAGCCCACCGCGATCGGGGCGAACACGGCCAGCAGACCCGGGGTCGCCAGTTCCCGCAGCGAATCGCGGGTCACGATGTCGACGACCTTGCCGTACTCGGGCCGCGTCGTGCCCTCCATGATCCCCGGGATGTCGCGGAACTGCCTGCGCACCTCGTAGACGACGGCGCCCGCCGCCCGTTCGACGGCGCTCACCGCGAGGCCGGAGAACAGGAACACCACGGCCGCACCCACGACCACGCCGACGAGCGTGTTCGGCGAGATGATGCTGTCGACGAACGAATCCGGTACCGCGTCGCCGACCGTCCTGCCCACGTCGGTCAGCGCCTCCCGGATCGCCGACGAGTACGACCCGAACAACGCCGTCGCCGCCAGCACCGCCGTCGAGATCGCGATGCCCTTGGTGATCGCCTTCGTCGTGTTGCCCACCGCGTCGAGCTCGGTGAGGATCTGCACGCCCTCACCCTCCTCGAGATCGCCCGACATCTCGGCGATGCCCTGTGCGTTGTCCGACACGGGGCCGAAGGTGTCCATCGCGACGATCACGCCGACCGTCGTCAGCAGACCCGTTCCCGCGAGCGCCACGGCGAACAACGCGACCGCACCGCCGAGCAGGTACGCACCGAACACGGCCGCGCCGATCACCAGAGCCGTATACACGGCGGACTCGAAGCCCACCGAGATACCCGACAGGATGACGGTCGCCGCACCCGTCTCCGACGTCTTGCCCACGTCCTTGACCGGCTTGTGGTCCGTACCCGTGTAGTAGCCCGTCAACCAGAGGATCAGGCCGGCCAGTGCGATACCGATCAGCACCGAGATCGTGGCGATCACGGCCGGGTTGCCCGGCGCTCCCTCGAACGAGCTCGGCAGGAACACGAACGCCGCGATGGCCGACAGAACCGCCGAGATCGCCGCCGAGATGTAGAACGAGCGGTTGATCGTCGTCAGTGCACTCTCACCGGCCCTGGCCTTGGTGATGTAGATGCCGATCACCGCGGTGATCACACCGATGGCGGGGATGATGAGCGGGAACACCAGACCGTCGCCGGTCGCACCGAAGGCCGCGCTGCCGAGGATCAACGCCGCCACGAGCGTCACGGCGTACGACTCGAACAGGTCCGCGGCCATGCCCGCGCAGTCGCCGACGTTGTCCCCGACGTTGTCGGCGATCGTGGCCGCGTTGCGCGGGTCGTCCTCGGGAATGTTCTGTTCGACCTTGCCGACCAGGTCGGCACCCACGTCGGCGGCCTTGGTGAAGATGCCGCCACCGACACGCATGAACATGGCGATCAGCGCGGCACCGAATCCGAAGCCCTCGAGCACCTTGGGCGCCTGACCCGCGTAGACGAGCACCACGACGGCCGCACCGAACAGGCCGAGACCGACCGTGATCATGCCGACGACGCCGCCGGTGCGGAACGCGACCCGCATCGCCTTCTCGCGACCACCGGATTCCCTGGCGGCCGCCGCCACCCTGACGTTCGCTCTCGTCGCCAGCCACATGCCCAGGTAGCCGATCGAGAACGAGAACACCGCGCCGATGAGGAAGAACAGTGAGCGTCCTATGCGCTCGTTCCAATCCTCCGCGGGCAGCACCAACAACAGCAGGAACACGACCACGCCGAACACGGCCAGTGTCTTGCGTTGTCGGTTGAGATAGGCAGCGGCACCCTCCTGCACAGCGGTGGCGATCTCGCGCATCCGCTCGGTGCCCTGGTCTGCCGCCAGGACCTCCTTGAGCAGGACATAGCCGAGTACCAGTGCAGCAAGGGCGATCACAGCGACCACGGCGACTATGCCGTAGTCACCTCCGGCCAGCTCCGGAGAGCTGGCCGCGAGGAAGTGCCGGGACATGCGTCCTCCTGAAACGTCGCCTACGCCAGCAGCGACGGCAGTCGCGAACGCTGCCGCGAACTCCACTGTGTCGACGCTGACATGGGATGTGCACCACTTTTTACGTTGTTCGACGGAGTGTATTGGTATGGGAGTCGATCACGGGAGCCCTGTCGCGGGACGAATACCCGGCGTACAGGTGTGTCACCGATCACTATCGGGTGATGAAGGCTGCTGACGGCGGTGTGTCATCCTCGAACAGATGAACGACGCCTCGCACTCTCGCGCACGCGCACTCCTCGCGCGCGCGACCGCGGGCATCCCCGAACACCGCAACCCGGTGACGCACGTCGCCGACCTGCCCGCGCGGCCCGAACAGGTCACCGAATGGCCTGAGTGGACTCCCGCGGAGGTCGTCGATGCCCTGCAACGCACCGGGATCACGCAGCCGTGGACGCACCAGACGTCCGGGGCGTCGGCGGCATGGGACGGATCGGACGTCATCGTGGCCACCGGCACCGCGTCCGGGAAGTCGCTCGTCTACCAGCTGCCCGTGCTGTCCGCGCTCGTCACCGACCCGGGCGCGACCGCGCTGTATCTCGCCCCGACGAAGGCCCTCGGCGCCGACCAGTTGCGCTCGATCACCGAGCTCGGCCTCGACAGCGTCCGCGCCGCCTCCTACGACGGCGACACCCCGCGCGAGGAACGCGACTGGGTGCGCCGACACGGGCGTTGGGTGTTCAGCAACCCGGACATGCTGCATCGCGGAATCCTCGGTTCCCACGCGCGCTGGGCCTCGTTCTTCCGCAAACTCCGCTACGTGGTCGTCGACGAGTGCCACAGCTACCGCGGCGTGTTCGGCTCCCACGTGGCGCTGTTGCTGCGGCGGCTGCAGCGCGTGGCCCGGCATTACGGGGCCGAGCCGGTGTTCGTCCTCGCCTCGGCGACCACGGCGGATCCGGCGGAGTTCGCGCAACGCCTCACCGGGCGGCCGGCTGCCGCCGTGACCGAGGACGCCTCGCCTCGCGGCCCACGCACGGTGGCGTTGTGGGAACCGCCGCTGCTCGACGAGCTGACGGGCGAGAACGGGGCGCCGGTTCGCCGGTCGGCGGGCGCGGAGGCGGCGCGGATCCTCGCCGAGCTGGTGATCGAGGGAGCGCGGACGCTCGCGTTCGTACGATCGCGCCACGGCGCGGAACTGACCTCGCTCGGCGCGAAACGCATTCTGTCCGAGGTGGACCCGGAGTTGGCGGACACGGTCGCTGCCTACCGGGCCGGGTTTCTTCCCGAGGAGCGACGGCGACTCGAGAAGGACCTGATGGAACGCCGCCTGCTGGGCGTGGCGACGACGAACGCGCTCGAACTCGGCGTGGACATCTCGGGGCTGGACTCGGTCGTGCTGGCCGGGTATCCGGGAACGCTCGCGTCGTTCTGGCAGCAGTCGGGACGCGCGGGGCGCGCGGGGGACGACGCGCTGGTGGTGTTCGTGGCGCGGGACGATCCGCTCGACACCTACCTGGTGCACCACCCGCACGCGCTGCTCGACCGTCCGGTGGAGACGGCAGTGCTCGACCCGGCCAACCCGTACGTGCTGGCACCTCAGTTGGCGTGCGCCGCGGCCGAGCTACCGCTGAAGGCGGGCGAGCTCGACGCGTTCGGCGGCGAGGAGGCGCGTTCCGTTCTCGACGCGCTCGTGGCGGACGGGGTGCTGCGGCGCAGGCCGAGCGGCTGGTACTGGACGGCGCGTGACCGTCCGCAGTTCGATGTGGACATTCGTGGGTCCGGCGGTGAGCAGGTCGCCGTGGTCGAGGCGGACACCTCGCGCATGCTGGGCACGGTGGATCCGGGTTCAGCCTGCGGAACGGTCCACCCCGGCGCGGTGTATCTGCACCAGGGTTCGTCCTATGTGGTCGACGACCTCGACCTGGAGACGGGTGTGGCGCTCGTGCACGCGGAGGATCCGGAGTGGAACACCTCGCCGCGTGAGGTGGTCGACATCGAGGTACTGGCCACGCACCGCAAGGAGCGGTTCGGTGGCGTCACCGTGTGCCTGGGCGATGTGGCCGTGACCTCGAGGGTGGTCGGTTATCTGCGCAGGCTGCCCTCGGGTGAGGTGCTGGACCAGGTGCCGCTCGACCTGCCGGAGGAGGAGCTGCGCACCAGGGCGGTCTGGTACACGATCAGCGAAGACCTGCTCGAGGGGATCACGTGGCCAGATGGCACGGACGAGAGTCGCAGCAGGGCGCCGGGTGGCGCCGGGGTCGAGTCGGCGCGCCTACCCGGCGCCCTGCATGCTGCCGAACACGCGGCGATCGGCCTGCTACCGCTCTTCGCTACGTGCGACCGGTGGGACATCGGCGGGGTGTCGACCGCTCTGCACGCTGACACCGGGGAGGCGACGGTGTTCGTGCACGATGGTCATCCCGGGGGTGCCGGTTTCGCCGACCGCGGCTTCGCCGCGCTCGTCCCCTGGTTGGCCGCTACGCGGGAGGCGATCGTCTCCTGCGAGTGTCCGGCGGGGTGCCCGTCCTGCGTTCAGTCGCCGAAGTGCGGGAACGGCAACGAACCGCTGGACAAGGCGGGGGCGGTGACCGTGCTCGACATCGTGCTCGGGGCGGTCGGCGATGGCGAACACGGCCACGGGGTCCTTCAGGCCACGGACGGGGCCGTGGCGGGCTGATCCTCGAGCGGCTGGCCCTCGGTGGCGACCGGGGCGTCGGCGTGCTCGCCGAGGAGTGCCCGCACGAGCACCTCGTGCACCGTGGCGGCCGCGGGCAGACGCCATCCCCAGATCGCGGGCTTGACGCGCCAGTGCACGACGCCCTGCTCGTACGGGGTGGGCGGCAACGGCACATAGCTGCCTTCGCCGTGCCAGGTGACGTCCGTGTGGCCGGCGAGTGCCGAGTGCAGGGCGCCACCCGACGCGGTGAGGAACAGCCAACGGCCGTTCGGCATCGCGACGATCGGTGCCGGATGTCCCGTCACCCGCAGCAGCGACGCCGCGCGGCGGCCGAGTTCGTCACCGACCTCGAGTGCATCCACCATCGTGCCGGTCGCCACCAGCAAGCTGCACGGCTTGCCCGTGAACCACGCGGCGACCTGACGGGGATGCGCGCCGAGACGCTCCTGCCAGTCCGCGTGCAGTGGCTCGGGGTGCGCGCCCTCGTCCGTGGGGACGGTGCCCGGCAGAATCGGCCAGCCGCGCTCGGCCAGGCTGATCGCCTCGGCGCGCAGCTCGATCCGGAACGAGCCACGCCAGGCGTCGGGCCACTCCATGTCCAACATGTCTTGCTCAAGCCTCCTGAAAACCCGCACCGCTTCGTTCGCGGTGTCTGATCTCACTTAACGGCAAGTTGCAGCGCCGACACCAGGGGCGGTCGACAACTGGCCCCTCCCGGGCGACGAGTGAGCACCGACACAACGGTGCAGCCGAACGTCGCACGCCGGTCATCGGACGTGATCGCCGACCGACGTGCCGCTCGTCGCGCCACGCCACCCCGTCATCACCGCACGCACCCGGCGCTGACCTGCTGCTCCTCGCCCGCCGGGCGCTCGTCGGTCGGTCGTCGGTGGCCGTCTTGCCCCCTTCCCATCTCGTTCGTCCGGCTCTGCGGCGTCGCCTCCGCCCGTTGCCACCACGCGGGTACGTACCGCTCACCGCGCCCGGCCGACCGCTGCCCGCCGTGCGCGCCACCGATCACCGGCCGGCCGAGCCGGTTGGGTCATCGGGTGGAGTTGGCTCGCCGGGTGGGATTGGCTCGGCGTCATCGGAGTCGTCGGTGCCACCGCCGCCCGGGTCGTCCGGGTGGTCATCGGCGGGACCGGCGCGGGCACGGGCGGTCACCGGTCCGAACGGGGCGAGCAGGGGCGCTCCGTCCGACTCGACGATCACGAGCGCGTCGGGACCGCGCACTCGACAGTCGGCGAGTCGTACCCGCATCCGGTCGGTGACGGTCTCGGCGGTCTCGCACGGCCGGTCGACTCCGTGATCGATCCGTCCGGCCGCGGCCAACGCCGCGAGGTCGGCGGCGTTGGCCACCTGGTGCCGCACCGTGGCGACATGTCCGAACAGCCACAGGCCTCCCGCCACCGCCAGAAGCGCCACGACGGCGACGGCACCCCACACGGTCGCGAATCCGTCATCGGTGCCCCTACGCGTCATCGCCGTTGCTCACCTCGCTCTCGGAGCCTGGTTCGCGGACTGCGTACGCATCGGCCGACACGTCGATGCCGGGGAGAAGCCCGCCGAGGGCCGCTGCCCGAACGGTGACCGAGATACCGGTGCCGTCCTCGTCGACGGTGAGGACGGCACCGTCCGGAGCGAGCCGCCCGACGCTCTCGTGGGCGCGCGCCTCGTCACCGCGCCCGAGCAGGCGGGCGGCCTCCCCGGCCGCATCAGCGCAGCGAAGCTGGTCCAACATCGCCGCGACCGTGCTGAGCAGCAGACCGACGACTACCACGAGCGAGCACACCGTGATCGCGCCTTCGACCGTGACCGCACCGCGATCGCCGGACAATCCACGGCTTGCGGCGCTGCCCGTCGGGAACCGGTGATCGGAGGGACCGTCGCGTGCCGCCCGGTCTCCCGGCGGCGAGCCGACCGCAAGACCGTGCGGGCGAACCGGAGCACGGGTCGTTATCCGGTGTGGACACATCACAGATCCACCGACAGTGCGTCCTCGATGATGGACGTCAGCATGGTCGTGACCGAGTCGCCGGTGACGACCATGTACAGCACGGCAGCGAGCGCGGCCGCGGCCAAGGTCCCGATCGCATACTCCGCCGTCGACATCCCCTCCTCACCGCGAAGAACACTCTCCTTTGTGGACCGACCGGGCCCGTGGAACACGGCTCCGGACACCAGCTGGAAAAACGACGTCATACTCGTTCCTTTCCTTGTCTCGCACGGTTCTCGAATCATCAGAAGGACAGTTGGCTCGCCATGCCGATCACCACCGGCGCGATGCCGAGGCAGAGAAAGGCAGGCAGGAAACACAGTCCGAGCGGGCCCGCGACGAGCACGCCCGCCCGCTGCGCCCGTTCCTCGGCCAGGTCGGCCACGGCCGCACGAGCCCGGCCTGCCATGTCCTCGGCAACGCCGGCCAGCGCGCTTCCCGACCGGGAGGTGCGGCACGCCGCGTTCGCGAGTTCGGTGGTGGCCGAACAGCGCCGTGCGGGTTCCCAGGCCTCACGAGGCTCGGCGCCGAGGGCCAGCAGGTCGGCCGTCGCACGTAGAGCGTCGGCCGCGTCGGGGTGAGCAGCGGGCGCGACGGCACGCACCGCTGTCGGCACCGGCATTCCGGAGCGCAGGCACGCTGCGAGTAGGTCACCGGCGACGGCCATCGCGAGCGGGTCCGCGTCCCGGCGCTCGCCGTGGGTGCGCAGTCTTCGGAATCCGAACCCTGCGCCGACGCCGGCCAGCGCTGCGAGGACACCCGCTCCGATGAGGAAGGTCAGCAGGGCGACGAGACCGCCCACGGCAACGGCCGCGAGGTCCCCGCCGAGTGCGTGTCGCCGGCGGCGTGGTGCTGCTCGCTCGGGACTCCGCGCCGACGGGAGAACGGTGCGCAATCGCTCGGCCGGTGCGTACGGCAGCGTCAGCAGCGCCGCACCGAGCACGGCACACGCGGCCGCGGTCATCGCGGTGCCGCCCTTCCCGTGATCGCGGAGGTCCAGTACACACCGCCGAGCACCAGGGCGGCCCCGACCGTGAACAGCACCTGCCCTACCGCCGTCGTCGCCAACACGGTCAGCGGTTCGGCTCCCATGGCCTGCCCGAGCAACAGTCCCAACACCGGCAGGCCCGCGAGCATCAGTGCACTCGCGCGCGGGCCCGCCATCCGAGCCTGGAGTTGGGCCGCGAGCCGGGCACGTGCGTCGACGTCTCGATGCACCGCGTCGACGACATCGGCGAGCGGCAGGCCGTGGCGGCGGGCCAACGACCACGCCGTTCGGAGCCTGTTCAACGCGGTCGTGCCGACCGTTTCGCCCTCCTGCGCCCGGCCGACCTCCGGTTCACCGCCGAGCCTGGCCGTCGTCGCCATTGCCTCGAGTGCGGCCGCAACGTCCGCGTCGGCGTCCTGTGCCGCCGCCTGGGCGGCGTGGGCGGGATGCGCGCCGGCACGCAGATCTCCCGCCATGGCGCGGAGCGCCTGGGCGGTACGGGCCATCGTCCGTACCGCCGTGTTCGTCCGCTGCTTCGACCTCACGTGCACGTGGACAGCGGTGCCCAGGAGCAGGACCGCGACGGCCGCGCCCGGTCCCACCCACGCCAGCGCCACGCCGGACACGGCACCTGCGGCCAGCACGGCTCCGCCACGTCCACGCAGCCGTCTCCGCCACACACGATGGCGTCCCGGCTCAGCACCGCGCAGTGATCCGAGCCGGTCGCGAACGCGCGGGCCCGGCCAGACGGTCATGGCTGCGGCGACCAGGACGAGGGACGTCGTCACCATGGCGGCTGCACTCCCCGCGCACGCAGCAACTCGCCGAGCCGCTCCCGCTCGTCGGTCCATCCGTCCGGACGCCACGCGGGCCGCACGACGACGCCGTCGGGCACACGGCGAACGACACCGATCTCCGTCAGCCGCCGGCGCCCGTCCTCCTCACGAGCCATGTGCAGCACGACGTGCACGGCGGCGGCGAGCTGACTGTGCAGTGCCGACCGGGAGAGACCGCCGAGCGCTGCGAGTGCTTCCAATCGCGCAGGAACCTCGCTGGGCGAGTTCGCGTGGAGGGTGCCCGCACCGCCGTCGTGGCCCGTGTTGAGCGCGTTGAGCAGTTCGACCACCTCGGCGCCGCGCGCCTCACCCACGACGATCCGATCCGGCCGCATGCGCAGCGCCTCGCGGACCAGATCGCGCAGACTCACCTCACCTGCGCCCTCGACGTTGGGCGGCCGTGCGACAAGACTGACCAGCTGCGGGTGAGCAGGCCGGATCTCGGCGGCGTCCTCGACGCTGACGATGCGTTCCTTCGGGGAGACCCCGCCGAGCATCGCGGCCAGCAGGGTCGTCTTGCCCGACCCCGTCGCTCCGCTCACCACGAAGGCGAGCCGCGCGGCGATGATCGCCTCGAGAAGGGCCAGTCCGGAGTCGTCCACTGTGGAGGAGCGTCGCAACGAACGGAGGTCGTGCACGGCGGGCCGCAGGACGCGCAGGGACAAGCAGGTGCCGCCGGAGGCGACCGGGGGCAACACCGCGTGCATACGCACTCGCCCGTGCGGCACCGAGCCCGGCAGCCATCCGTCGACGAAAGGCTGCGCGTCGTCGAGTCTCCTTCCCGCGGCCAGCGCGAGACGTTGCGCCAGCCTGCGCACGGCCTCTTCGTCGGGGAAGGTGATGTCGCTGCGCCGCAGGCCGCCCGTTCCGTCGGTCCACACCTCGTCGGGTGCGGTCACCAGCACGTCGGTGACGGAAGCGTCGTCGAGGAGCGGTTCCAGCGGCCCCGCGCCCACGAACTCGTGGCGAAGCAGCCTGAGCGCGTCGAGCACGTCGAGGTGCCCCGCCACACCCGAGCTCTCGGCCCGGACCGCCTCGGCGACCGAATGCGGATCCGTCGCGGAGCCCGAGTCGGCGATGCGCTGGCGCACCCGGTCGACGAGCTCGGGAGCGTGCAGGCGACCGGACGCCGGCCCGGAGCCCCGCCGCAGGTCGGCAGCATTGTGGCGGGTCATGCCGCCTCCAACGAGCGCAGAACACTGCGTGCGGCGGTGGCGAGTCTCCGGCGCCGCCGCGGCGCGAACGTGCCGCGCTCGACGTCCCTGGCGATCCGCCGGTCGGCAGGCGCCCACGCCAGCAGCGGCACTCCCACGGCACCGGCGATCTCGTGCGGCGTGAGACCGTCGGGGGACGGTCCACGCACGAGCAGGCGGGTTCGCGGCCGCGCGTTGCCGAGCCGGTCCAGCACACGCCTGGCCGCGACGGACGCGCGCAGGCGGGCGGGCACCACGAGTACGACGAGGTCGGCGGCGTTCAACACCCGGTGCCCGGACGGTCCGACGTCCCGAGGCAGATCACAGACGACCACGCGTCCCGCGCGCACGCCCGCGTCGACGACGGCGGCCGCGGCCTCGGGATCAGGGCCCACGCCACCGCGGTCGCACGACAGCACGCTCACGTGCCCGTCGCCGTACGCGGTGGCGGGGAGCGCCTCGTCGAGTGCGGACATGGCCAGCCGTCCTGCGCTCACCCGAATGTCGGGCCAGCGGAGGCCGTCGGCGGACTCCGTGCCCAGAACGAGATCGATGCCTCCGCCGAGCGGATCGCAGTCCATGAGCAGCGCGGGCGCACCCGACTGGGCGGCCGCCGCGGCCACCGACGCGGCGAGCACCGACGCCCCGGCACCGCCACAGCCGCCGATCACCGCGACCACCCGACCGCGATCCGGACTCGGTGCCTCGGCGAGGTCGGCCAGCGCGGCGAGCAGTACGCCCTCGCTGTCCGGCAGGGCCACCACCTCGTCCGCACCGAGCGCGAACGCCCTGCGCCACAGACTCTGCGGCGGTTTACCGCGACAGAGCAGGTACACCCCGTCTCGCCTGGCCATGCCGGGAACACCGGAGACCACGTCGTCGTCGACCAGCACGAGCGCGGCGTCGTTCCAGTGATCGGCCGCAGCGGCGAGGTCGGCGACGACCACCGGCTCACACGCGACCGCCGCCGCATGCCTGCTGACCTCCTCCAGCACCGGACCGTCACCCGCGACGACGAGCACGCACCCGCGTACGTCCCGGTTTTCTCGGCCTTCACGCCGGTTCCCGTCCGCGGAATCCGTGAGATCGGCGCCCGCTCGGACCGTCAGTTCCACTCTGTCCCCCTCGAATTCGCTCTGTGACCCTCGAAGTTCGGCTGTGCCTCCACGTTCGAGGAGCTCGAGCGGCCGAGGAAGGGGCGATTCGCCAACCTGTGGACAACTGGGTCGTTGTGGATAACTCCGACCGGCAACCCGAGCGCGGCAGCCGATCGGAAGCAGGAACGGGCCGGAGGAATCGGGAAAACAGCGCCACGAAAACCGGCGCGGAAAACGAGGGGGAGGCGGTCCCCGCCAGGGGGAGGAGAACGGGGACCGCCGGGCTCGGCCGGGGGTGAGCCGAGCCGTATCCGGTAGTGCTGCCGGACTACTTCAAGGGTAGCTCCGGTCAACGCGTCGAAACGCGTTCCGAACAGGCAATTCGATAACGGCCGGATCGCGGAATGCACTACGTCGAACGGCCCCGTGCCCGCTCCGTCCCCGGGGCCACCGTGATCACCTATCGTGGGTGCGTGGCCGACCTCAGCACGACTTCAGCCGGCGGTGTAGCGGCTTTCTTCGATCTCGACAAGACGATCATCGCCTCGTCGAGTGCACTCGCCTTCAGCAGGCCGTTGATGCGTGAGGGGCTGATCAGCCGCCGCGCCGCACTGAAGAGTGCCTACGCCCAGCTCGTCTTCGCCCTCTCCGGCGCGGACGAGGAGCGCACCGAGCGGTTGCGGGCCGAGATCTCCACGCTGTGCACCGGGTGGGACGTCGAGCAGCTCAGGTCGATCGTGTCCGAGACGCTGCACGACGTCGTGACTCCGCTCGTCTACGCCGAGGCCGAGGCGCTGATCGCGGGCCACAAGGCGCAGGGACACGACGTGATCGTGCTGTCGGCCGCGGGCGAGGAGGTGGTCACCCCGATCGCCGAGATGCTCGAGGTGACACACAGCGTCGGCACCCGCATGACGGTGGTGGACGGGCGGTACTCCGGCGACATCGACTTCTACTGTTACGGCGAGGAGAAGGCGACGGCCGCGAAACAGCTCGCCGCCGAACGCGGTTACGACCTCAGCCGTTGCCACGCCTACAGCGATTCGAGCACCGACGTACCGCTGCTGGAGACGGTCGGTCACCCGCACGCCGTGAATCCCGACCGTTCACTACGGCGGACCGCCACCGAACGAGGCTGGGAGATCCACGCGTTCGAGAAGCCGGTGTCGATCCGCTCGCGCATGACCTCGCCCGCGACGGTGGCGGTGGGACTGGGAATCGGCCTCGGTGTCGGCATGGGTGTCGCGGGTGCGACGGCCTACGGGGTCTCCCGGCTCTCCAAACGGCGTAAACAGGACGGCTGAGGCATGCCCACGGCTGCCCGTCAACACCCACACGGCGGCCGATTTTCCTTGACACGGCCAGAACTCCGCCGTTTCCAGGGCACCGGGAGATCGGCGCGCGGTTCTGTACCGGTGCACCCGAGGAAACCCTTGAAGTGATCGGCGTCACTGAGTAAGACTTGTGGTGCGGACGTCGACCGGCCAGGGATCCGGCGAAGAGAAGCCCGATCCACCCCGTTCGATCTCCGTGCGCGAGCTCCGGGTACCCCCGCGGGGGCGGGGGCGGCCGCCCCCCCTCCCCGCCCCCCCGCCCCCCGCCTGTATGGCCCCCGCGCCTGTATGACCCGCCCCGCCTGCCCCGTAGTCCGACCCACCCCGACCGATGGCCGCTGCTTTCCCCGAAGGGCGCCACGTGCCCCGACCCGCCTTGTACCGACACGCGCCCACGAGTGGGCAGCGCTCCGCGCCGGACCACGCCACGAACGGTCCGTTCACTCCGGATTCCGGCGCCAAAGGCCCGTTCGTGTCGACCTCCGACGTTCGTCCATTGACGGGCCAATTCGGCTCGCTTAGCTTTCCGGTACCGGCGCTTTCGTGGATTTCTCACATCCACACGCTCACTGGAGGGATTTCGTGACATCACCTGCTCCCCGACGCAGGAGGAACAGTTATGCCGCTGCGACGCTCACCGGTCTGCTCGTCGTGACCGGCGGCCTCGGAGCCGCCGCGGGTGCGGAACCCGCGACCACGCGGGACACCCGCACGTCGGCCGACACCGGCCGACACGACTCGAACTGGGCCGAACGCACGCTGCGCGGGATGACCCTCGAGCAGAAGGTCGGCCAGCTCTTCGTCGCCGACGTGTGGGGCCACGCGCCCAACGAGAAACACGAGGGCAACCAGGAGAAGTACGGCGTCGACACCCCGTCCGACGTCGTCCGCAAGTACCAGCCGGGCGGCGTCATCTACTTCAACCACGCCGGGACCGACAACATCGACCAGCCGCGGCAGGTCGCGAAGCTCTCGAACGGACTGCAGCGCGCGGCGCAGTCGACCGGCGCGGGCGTGCCCCTGATCGTCTCCGTCGATCAGGAGGGCGGCCGCGTCACCCGCGTGGGAGAACCCGCGACCGAACAGCCCAGCGCCATGGCCTTCGGAGCGGGCAGGGACACGGCCGCGGCGGAACGTTCCGCCGCGATCACCGGTTCGGAGCTACGCGCGATGGGCATCAACCAGGACTTCGCGCCCGACGCCGACGTCAACTCCAACCCGGCCAACCCGATCATCGGAACTCGGTCGTTCTCCGCCGATCCCCAGCTCGCGAGTGAGTTCGTCAGCGCACAGGTCCGCGGCTACCAGGATTCCGGCGCCTCGACCGACACGGTCTCCAGCTCGGCCAAGCACTTCCCCGGCCACGGCGACACCGCGACCGACAGCCACACCAGCCTTCCGGTCATCGACCGCACCGAACAGGAATGGCGTGAGATCGATCTTCCGCCCTTCCAGGCGGCCATCGACGCCGGGATCGACTCGATCATGACCGCGCACATCCAGGTCCCCAATCTCGACCCGTCCGGTGAACCGGCCACGTTGTCGAAGCCGATCATCAACGGACTGCTGCGGGAAGAACTGGGCTACGACGGCGTCGTGGTGACCGACTCGCTCCAGATGCAGGGTGTGCGCGAGATGCACCCCGATTCCGAGATCCCGGTACTGGCGCTCGAAGCGGGCGTCGACCAGATGCTCATGCCGCCGGATCTGGACCTCGCGGTGAATTCCGTTCTGGACGCCGTCCGGAGTGGCCGCATCACCGAGGACCGCATCGATCAGAGCGTGTTGCGCATTCTCGAACTCAAGCAGAAGCGCGGGATTCCGGAGGCGCCGACGGTGAACGTCGGTGCGGTGCCCGAGAAGGTCGGCACGGAGGGCAACCGCGCCGAGATGCAGGCCGCGACCGACAAGGCACCGACGCTGCTGCGCAACGACGACGGCGCGCTGCCGCTCGACGGCTCCGGAGAAACCGTGGTGACCGGGTGGGAAGACCCCGATTTCGCCGGCTACCCGGCCGAGCCCGTCGATGCCCTCGCCGAGAAACTCGGTGATTCGGCCACGGCGGTACCGACTGGCGCCGAACCCGACGAGGCGACGATCAAGAAGGCGGTCGACGCGGCCAAGGACGCCGACACCGTGGTCGTGCTGACGAACGGCCTCGCCACGGACCCTGCGCAACGTGACCTGGTGCACGAGTTGATGGCGATCAACGCGAATGTCGTGGCAGTGTCGGTTCAGGAGCCCTACGACCCCGGATATGCGGACGTCCCGACATGGCTCGCCACGTACGACTGGCGAGACGTCTCCATGACGTCGCTCGCGAAGGTGCTACTCGGCCGGCAGGCCCCGCAGGGCAAGCTGCCGGTCACGATTCCGGAGGGCGACGACCCCGACACGACCCTTTACCCCTTCGGCCACGGTCTGACCTGGTGATGACATGCCATTGAACCGCCGCACGTTCCTGGGCGCGACCGCCCTCGCGACTCCCTTGCTCACCTCGGGATCGCAGCTGGCCTCCGCCGCCCCACAGGCGGGAACCCCCGGCGCGGACACCTCGTCCGCGCCGGGGCGCACGGTACGGCCCGGCGCCGACACCCTCGCCGCCGAAGGGTGGAAACGCCTCTCCGGCCGCAGGCTCGGCGTGCTGTCCAACCCCACCGGCGTGCTGGCAGGCGGCAGCCACATCGTCGACTCGCTGGTGGCGGCCGGTGTGAAGCCGGTGGCCGCGTTCGGCCCCGAGCACGGCTTCCGGGGCAGTGCGCAGGCAGGTGGCTCGGAAGGCGACTACGACGACCCGCGCACCGGGATCCCGGTGTACGACGCCTACGGCGCGACGGCCGACGAACTGGCCGGCATGTACCGCAAGGCACGTGTCGACACGGTGGTGTTCGACATCGCCGACGTGGGTTCGCGCTTCTACACCTACATCTGGTCGATGTACACCGGAATGGTGGCCGCCGCCAAGGCGGGCGCCGAGTTCGTCGTTCTCGATCGCCCGAACCCCATCGGAGGTTCGGCATTCGGGCCGACGCTCGACCCCGCGTTCAGCTCGGGTGTGGGCCTGAAGCCGATCGTGCTGCAACACGGGATGACGGCGGGCGAACTCGCCCGGCTGTTCAACGACGAATTCCTGCCGGAAGACGGCGGAAAACTCGAGAATCTCGACGTCGTCGAGGTCGAGGGGTGGAAACGTGATCGGCTTTTCGCCGAGACGAACCTCGTCTGGACGCCGCCGAGCCCCAACATGCCGACACCGAACACGGCGTTGGCCTACCCCGGAACCTGCCTTTTCGAGGGAACGGTGTTCTCCGAAGGGCGGGGCACCACGAACCCGTTCGAGATCCTGGGCGCACCGGGAGTCGACTGGAAGTGGCGTGAAGCACTCCAGGAACAGAATCTTCCGGGGGTAGTGTTTCGAGAGACGTACTTCGTGCCGACCTTCGGCAAATTCACCGACGAACAATGCGGTGGTGTTCAGATCAACATCACCGATCCGCAAGCGTTCGAGCCCATTCGCACGGGCATCGCCTTGATCGTCACGGCGAAACGAGTGCATCCCAAGCTGTTCGGGTGGCGCGAGGACAACTTCATCGACAAGCTTTTCGGTTCCGATCGGCTCCGCACCATGGTGGACGCCGGAGCGGGTGTCGACGAGATCGTCGGATCGTGGTCCGATGACACCGCGCAATTCCGCCGGAACCGGGAGAAGTACCTCATCTACCGGTAGGAGAGCACGCGCGTGCGAGCCAGAATCGCGGCGATGACCGCTGTCTTCGTCTTGACGAGCACGACCACGGCTGCTGCGTCGACACCGGCCCACGACACCGGCCGGACCGACCCGCTGACGCCGACCACAGGCGCCCTGGGGCAGGCCAAGCCCAAGGACGCCGGGGTCGACCCGCGGCCGATCCGCCAGGCCCAGCGCACGCTGGCCGACTGGACGGCCGCCGACGCCGTCGACGGTCACCCGTTGTACTCGGGTGCGGCCGGCCTGCTTGCCCACGACGGCAAGGTCGTCGGCAAGTTCACCGCGGGTGGAGCCGTCCGCTTCGACCGCGACGGGAACGAGCTACCCGCCGACCAGCAGGTCCCCGTGCGCGAGAACACGATCTTCGACATGGCGTCGGTGTCGAAGCTGTTCACGTCCATCGCCGTGATGCAGCTGGTCGAACGTGGCGACGTCGAGCTGTCCGCACCCGTGGCGCGGTACCTTCCCGCGTTCGGTTCCCACGGCAAGGACAAGATCACCGTCGAACAGCTGCTGACCCACACGTCGGGCCTCGAGGCGACCATGCCGCTGTGGAAGGACTACCCCGACCGCACGTCGCGGATCGGTGCCGTCCTGGCGGCCGAGCCGGTCAGCGAGCCCGGCACCGAGTACGAGTACTCCGACCTGAACCTCATCACGCTCGGGGAGCTGGTCGGCAAGCTCACCGGTGAGCGCCTGGACACCTACGTCCAGAAGAACATCACCGGACCGCTGGGCATGCGCGACACGGGCTACAACCCGCCGAAGCCGAAGCTCGACCGGATCGCGGCCACCGAGTACCAGTCCGAGCCCGACCGCGGCATGATCCGCGGTGTCGTGCACGACGAGAACGCCTGGTCGCTCGACGGGGTCGCCGGGCACGCGGGCATCTTCTCGACGATCCACGACATGGGCGTGCTCGGGCAGGCACTGCTGAACGGCGGCACCTACGACGGCGCGCGGATCCTGTCCGAACGCAGCGTGCGCGACATGCTGACGAACCGGAACCAGGAGTTCCCCGACGACTCGCACGGACTCGGGTTCGAACTCGACCAGTCGTGGTACATGGGTGAGCTGTCCTCGCCCAACACGGCGGGCCACACCGGCTTCACCGGCACCTCGTTCGTCATCGACCCGAACTCGCAGTCCATGGCGATCCTGCTGACCAACAAGGTGCACCCGACCCGCGAATGGGGCTCGATCAACGACGCACGTACGACGTGGGCCACGGCCATGTCCCGGGCGTTGAAGGCGAAACCCAACGCGGGCGCCGACTCGTGGTTCCGTCACCCCGAGGCCGACGACCGCGGCAACCGGCCGGGCGGCGGTGGCTCCGCGGGCGGCGCGGCAGGCGAGAACAACACCGACAAGAACGACACCGACAACAACAACGACAACACCGACAGCGGCGCTCAGGGCAAGGGCGGCACGAACGGCCTCGTGCCGAAGCCCGTCCTGCACCGCCTCGGTGAGTGACCGGCTGACGACCTGCTCGTCGAATGTGGGGCCCGACCCGGCTGGGCGGGCCCCACATTCGTGTTCGGGGGTACGGGTAACGGAATCGGGGAACCCGGCGAGCGACGCGTTCAGCGATCAGAGGGGGACGCTCGATGTCACGATTCGTTGGCCATTCACGGACGGTTTCGCATACCGCGCGCGGCAACGTGGAACCCCGTAGCGGGGAATCGCGCCCTTCCGGGCGGGAAGTCGGGGCCGGAGATATCTGACGGCCACGACGGCGAGGTTCGCAAAGCGGGCAACTCGCTCTCCGCAATCGTCGAATAGCTGCAGGTGACGTTGCCAAGTCGTTAAGCGGCCATGCTTAACGTTCCCTAGCCGGTTAGCGACTTTCTGAGCAACGATGGAGATTCAGCGGCCGGGGCTGTGGGGGCGCGCCGTGGTTGCAATCGACCTGGAGGGTGTGGGTAACCTTGTCGCAGACGCCAGTAGTGAGGAATTTTCCAACGGACGAGTCGACTGTGCCAGATGCCGTAGGCGGCCGGAGCGAATCCGCAGCCGCCGCATCGTCGCAGGCTCAGGACAGTGACGGAAGCCCCCTCGTCCGAATCCGGTCGTTGCTTCCCGGGCTGGCGAAGGCCGAACAGCGGGTGGCGAAGGTCGTGCTCGATGACCCGACGACGGTGTCCCGCCGCAGCATCACCGAGGTCGCGCTCGCAGCGAACACGAGCGAAACGACGGTCACCCGCTTCTGCAAGGCCATCGGCGTCGGCGGTTATCCGCAGCTGCGCATCGCGCTGGCGGCCGACACCGCCCGCTCCGCGGCCCGCACTCCCCAGGTGCACGGTGGTGACATCGCCTACGACGACGACCTCGCCTCGATCGTCGGCAAGATCGGCTTCACCGACGCCAGAGCCGTCGAGGAGACCGCCGAACAGCTGGATGTCGCCGAGCTCCAGCGCGTGGTCGACGTGCTCGCACAGGCCGGCAGGGTCGACGTGTACGGCGTCGCCGCGAGCGCCTTCGTGGCCGCCGACCTGCAGCAGAAGCTGCACCGCATCGGCCGGGTGAGCTTCGCCTGGTCGGACACCCACATCATGCTGACGTCCGCGGCCGTGCTGCGCGAGGGCGACGTCGCGGTCGGCATCTCGCACTCCGGTGCCACGACCGACACGGTCGAGGCGCTGCGAGCGGCGAAGGAGCACGGCGCGACCACGATCGCGTTGACGAACTTCCCCCGCTCGCCGATCGCCGAGGTCGCCGACCACGTGCTGACCACGGCCGCCCGCGAGACGACCTTCCGTTCCGGGGCCACCGCGAGCCGGATCGCCCAGCTCATGGTGGTCGACTGCCTGTTCATCGGCGTGGCGCAGCAGCACATGGACGACGCCGTGCAGGCCCTCGACGCCACGAGGGACGCGGTGGGCAGCCACCGGCTCGGTACCCGGCCCGACGGACGACGGAGAACCCGATGAGGACACGGCCGGCGAGCGGCCGTGAAGAACTGAGAACGGTGAGAAACATGGGATCCCGCACGACGAAAGCGGGTCTGGAACCGGTCGCGGGGGTCGTGCACGTCGACTCGCCGACCGAGCAGCGCAATGCACGCACGACCGACATCGACAGGATGTCGACGCGCGACATCCTGTCGGTCGTCAACGCCGAGGACGCGCGCGTCGCGGGCGCGGTACGCGCGGTGCTGGACGAGATCGCCGACGCCGTCGACCACGCCGTGGCCGCGCTGCGCGGGGGCGGCCGCGTGCACTACGTGGGTGCGGGCACGTCGGGCAGGCTGGCCGTGCTGGACGCCGCCGAGCTCGTGCCGACCTACAACGTCCCCGCTGACTGGTTCCTCGCCCACCACGCGGGCGGCGAGCGGGCGCTGCGCCTGCCCGTCGAGAACGCCGAGGACGACGAGACCGCCGGTGCCCGTGAGATCGCCGAGTCGGTGCAGCCCGGAGACTTCGTGCTCGGGCTGACCGCGTCGGGCCGCACACCGTACGTGATCGGAGCCCTCAAGGAGGCCAAGCGGCTCGGCGCGAACACAGGCCTGGTGTCGAACAACCCGTCGGCGGCCGTTCCGGACGAGGTCGACACCTCGATCGTGGTCGACACGGGGGCCGAGGCGATCGCCGGTTCGACGCGGATGAAGGCGGGCACGGCGCAGAAGATGGTGCTGACCGCATTCTCGACCGCGACGATGGTCAAGCTCGGCCGCACCTATTCGAACCTGATGGTCAGCATGCTCGCGACCAACGCCAAGCTGCGCGGACGCACGCTGCGGATCCTCCAGGAGGCCACGGGCGCCGGACAGCAGGCCTGCGACGAGGCACTGACCGCGGCAGGCGGTGACCTGAAGGTCGCGCTCGTGCACCTGCTCGGCGGCGTGAGTGTCGACACGGCGTCGACGGCACTCGACCACGCAGGCGGTCACGTGCGTGCCGCACTGGACGAGGTCCGCCCTCGGGCGTCGTAACAGCCCGCAGGCGGCGTGACCAGCCCTCGGGCATCGTGGACCAGCCCCAGGGCGGGGTGACCAGCCCGGCTCGCCACGAGCCGGGCTGACCGCGGAGCGGCGCACCGCCCGCCGCACACGCGCCGCGCAGTGGCGGGCGGGCGGTTCAGGCGGCGGCGTCGGCGATGCTCTGGGCCTCGCGTGCACCCGCCTCGAAGGCGGCGCAGCAGAACAGCAGCCAGTCGCGCACGCCGTCCGGGTCCCCGGAGGCGAAGGCCTCCGCGGTCTCGAGGTAGCGCTGCTGCCTGCGGAAACAGGCGACCTCGGGAACGGTCAGCGCTTTCGGGTCCAGGCCGGTCGCCACCATCGTCAGGCGGGCCGCCGCGCGTGCGACGACGCCGTCCGCGGTGCCGAACGCGCGCAGCGCCAGCAGCTCGCCGTGCACGACCGCGGTCAGGACGGGCGCGGGTGCCTTGGTGCCACCCGTCACGAGCTGGCCGAGGAGCTCGATGCGCGGGGCGGCGGCCGGATCCGGCCTGCCGAGCGCATCCGGGTCGGACGTCAGGTCCGCCGCGGCGAGCACGTGGATCCGCGCGAGAGCCTGGAGCGGAGCGCGCCGCCACGTCGGCAGCAGCGACTCGGTGGCCTTGGCCACCCGCAGCGCACCGGCCAGAACCGGGTCGCTCACCTCCCCTTCGTCGGGGATCTCCGGATCCACGCCTTCGACGCCTGCCGAGGCGCGGGCGGCCCGCACGGACGCCTCCGCAGCCGTGGCCGATCCCTCACGCAGGTTGACCCCGTAGCGGTGGACGGCGAACACGGCGTCCTGAGCCGACTTGGCGGCCTCGGCCACGCCGTCGAGCTCGACCAGCGGGCCGAGCGGGTCACCGTCGCTCATGCGTCGAGCACCTGGCCTTCCTTCGTCACCACGGGCGGCTGCGTGGACCACGGGAAGTTGATCCACTTGTCGGTGCGCCGCCACACGTACTCGCAGGACACCGTCGACGAGGGCTTCTCGTAGACCACCGCGCAGCGCACCTCGGCGACCGCGTCGGCGCAGAAATCGCGCACCAGCTTCAGCGTCGCACCGGTGTCGGCGACGTCGTCGGCCACGAGGACCTTGGCGCCCGCGAGGTCGACGGTGTTCGGCACGGGCGGCAGCATCACGGGCAGGTCGAGCCGCTCGTCGACGCCCGTGTAGAACTCGACGTTCATCACGTGCAGGTTCTTCACGTCCAGCGCATAGCCGAGCGCGCCGGCCACGAACAGCCCTCCGCGGGCGATGGACAGGATCAGATCCGGCCGGAACCCGCTGTCGGCCACGGCCACGGCCAGGTCCCGGCTCGCCGTACCGAACAGCTCCCACGTGAGCTCCTCACGCGCCGGTTCACTCTCGACCACTGGGCAATCCTCCCGCTCGAACGTCCGCCCTCCTACGCGCCGAGCATATGCGTCGACCGTTCGTCGGCCGCTCATCGCCCGGGGCCACCGGAACGACCGTGGGCCCTTGTGGGCGGCGCAGCGTCGCTGCAACCTGTGTGCTGCGGTACTAACTTCACAGGCAGGCGCGCGCATGTTCTCGGCGCGCCGGAGGTAACGACCAGGAGGCCTTGCAGATGACGACAGAGCAGTCGCCGACACTCGACAACCTGTTGACCGAGAGCCGGAGCTTCCCTCCGAGCCCGGAGTTCGCGGCGGCCGCCAATGCGACGGCGGACTGGTACACCGAAGCCGACGCCGACCGCGAGGCGTTCTGGGCGAAGCAGGCCGAGCGCCTGCACTGGGACACGAAGTGGACACAGGTCCTGGACTGGTCGAACGCCCCGTTCGCGAAGTGGTTCGTCGGCGGCAAGCTCAACGTCGCGTACAACTGCGTCGACCGCCACGTCGAGGCCGGCCACGGCGACCAGGTGGCCATCCACTGGGTCGGTGAGCCGGGTGACACCCGCGACATCACGTACGCCCAGCTGAAGGACGAGGTGTCGAAGGCGGCGAACGGTCTGCTTTCGCTGGGCGTCACCGCGGGCGACCGCGTCGCGATCCAGCTGCAGATGATCCCCGAGGCGATCGTGTCGATGCTCGCCTGCGCGCGGATCGGCGCACTCCACAGCGTCGTGTTCGGCGGCTTCTCGCCGAGCGCGTTGCGGCAGCGCGTCGACGACGCCGACGCGAAGGTGGTCATCACCTCGGACGGGCAGTACCGCCGGGGCAAGGCGGCACCGATGAAGGCGAACGTCGACGAGGCGCTCGACGGCGCGCAGAGCGTCGAGAAGGTCATCGTGGTGCGCCGCACGGGCGACGACCTCGAAGGGGACGTGCCGTGGTCCGACGGCCGCGACATCTGGTGGCACGAGCTGATCGACGCGCAGTCGGCCGACCACAAGCCCGAGGCGTTCGACTCCGAGCACCCGCTGTACATCCTGTACACCTCGGGCACCACCGGTAAGCCGAAGGGCATCCTGCACACCTCGGGCGGCTACCTGACGCAGGCGGCGTACACGCACAACGCCGTGTTCGACCACAAGCCGGGGCAGGACGTCTACTGGTGCACGGCCGACATCGGCTGGGTGACCGGCCACTCGTACATCGTGTACGGCCCGCTGGCCAACCGCGCCACGCAGGTCGTCTACGAGGGCACGCCGAACACCCCGCACGAGGGCAGGCACTGGGAGATCATCCAGAAGTACAAGGTGTCGATCTACTACACGGCACCGACGTTGATCCGCACGTTCATGAAGTGGGGCGCCGAAATCCCGGCGAAGTACGACCTCTCGTCGCTGCGCCTGCTCGGTTCGGTCGGTGAGCCGATCAACCCCGAGGCGTGGATGTGGTTCCGGGAGAACATCGGCGGCGGGAACTGCCCGATCGTCGACACGTGGTGGCAGACCGAGACGGGCGCGATCATGATCTCGCCGCTTCCCGGGGTCACGCACGCGAAGCCGGGGTCGGCGCAGCGGCCGCTGCCCGGCGTGTCGGCGAAGGTCGTCGACGACACCGCCACCGAGGTCGGCAACGGCGGTGGTGGCTACCTCGTGCTCGACAAGCCGTGGCCGTCGATGCTGCGCGGCATCTGGGGCGACGACGAGCGGTTCAAGGACACCTACTGGTCGCGGTTCGCCGAGCAGGGCTTCTACTTCGCCGGTGACGGAGCGAAGTACGACAACGACGGCGACATCTGGCTGCTTGGCCGTGTGGACGACGTCATGAACGTCTCGGGCCACCGCATCTCGACCACCGAGGTCGAGTCGGCCCTGGTGTCGCACCCGACCGTGGCCGAGGCCGCGGTGGTCGGCGCGAGCGACCCGACGACGGGTCAGGGCATCGTGGCGTTCGTGATCCTGCGCGGCGACGCGGCGAAGGCAGGCGACGAGGCGATCCAGGAACTGCGCAACCACGTGGCGAAGGAGATCGGGCCGATCGCCAAGCCCCGGCAGATCATGGTCGTGCCGGAGCTGCCGAAGACGCGGTCGGGCAAGATCATGCGCCGCCTGCTGCGGGATGTCGCGGAGAACCGCGAGGTCGGCGACGTCACGACGCTCGCCGACAGCACCGTGATGGACCAGATCTCGAAGGGCCTGTCGTCCGGTTCGGACGACTGAGCGAGGGCAGGCACACACAACACAGCGCCCTCCACAGTGGACGATCCACTGTGGAGGGCGCTGTTGTCAGTGCACCCCGGGGAGAAAGGTCAGCCGGTCACGTCCAGGTGGCCGGGCTGCGGGGTGGGCGTGGGGGCCGCACCGTCGGGGCCGGCCTGGTCGCCGCCGTCACCGGCGCCGTCGTCGCCACCGTTGTCCCCGCCGTTGTCGCCACCGTTGTCGCCACCGTTGTCGCCGCCGTCACCGCCGCCGTTGTCCGGCGGGGGCTGCTCCTCCTGGGCGGCCTCGGTGCAGGTCGCCGACGCGATGTCGATCGTCTGGCCCGCGATGTCCGACAGGCCGGGCAGACCCTGCAGCAGTTCGATGCTGACGGCCGTGACCGTGTTGCCTTCCTGCTTGTTCAGGGTCACCTGGGCGATGCCGCCCAGCTGCTCGGGCAGGATCGTCGTGTTCGGCGCCAGGTTCTGCACCGGGACCTCGTTGCCCGCGATGGTCAGCGTCGTGATGTTCGAGCTCAGCGCACCGTTGTCACAGGTGGCGCTGATGGTTCCACTGGCCTCGACCAGCGGGCCGGCACCGGTGAGCACGCCGAGGTTGGCGACGTCGGCGTGCGCGTAGTTCTCGGAGGCCTCGGCGTTGAGCACCGTCGCCTCGGCGAGCTCCGGCACCTCGGTGCCGACGAGCGACTCGGACGCGTCACCCTCGGCGTACGGCGTCGCCGGGATGTTGATCAGACCGCTGGCGGAGATGCCGAAAGCCGAGTTCTCCTCCTGGGAGAGCGCGGCCGGGGCGAACATGACGCCGCCGGCGAGCGCGGCGGACAGGACACCGGCGCCGAGCGCGGTGGTCTTCTTCTTGGACAAGGAATTGCCTTTCCTGATTTTCCGGTCGTGCTTCGGGTCGGGAACGGGCGGGGGCCCGCACCGGTGGGGACCGGCCGCGCGGCGGCGAAGGTCAGACGATCTCGACCATCGTTCCGAGCGGCAGCTTGACGAGCTCGTCCAGCGCCTCCTTCGTGACGCGGAGGCAGCCGTCGCTGTTGGCCTTGCCGACGAAGCTGTCGTCCGGCCACGTGTGGATGCCGACGGTTCCGGGTCCACCGCCGAACGTCTCGTGCGAATCCGAGTGCGAACTCAACGGGAGCACGATGGGGCTGTAGTCGTTCACCTGCTCCTCGATGGAAGCGATGATGTACGCGCGCCCCTTCGGCGTCGGGTGCTCGTCCGACCCGATGCCGATGGTCCATTCGCCGACCTTCTCGCCCTTCTCCCGGATCTCGAGCGAGAAGTCGTCACGGTGCACGAGCACCGAGAAGTCGTTGGTGGCCGTCTCGACGGCGTCCTGGCCGGTGTACACCCAGCCGCTCGCGCCGTTCGGACGCGCCGGCAACAGGATGTGCGCCCAGTCCCCGCGCTCCTCGATCACGGGAACCCAGGTCGGGGAGCTGATCTGCTTGCGCGGCAGCTTGGCGAACGGGTCGCCGCCCGGCTCGTCGTACACGGCGATCGCCTGCTTGGGGTGCAGAACGGTGCCGGTTCCGTTCTCGCTCGCCGACGTGTCGTCCGGCGACGGGTCGGTCGGCGCGCCCTTCAGGTTCCCGAAGGTGGTCGCGTCGGGAAGCTCGCCGAGCTGCTCCTGGGTGAGCGCGACAGGCTGGGCGTTGCCCGCCTGGCCGCCGCCACCGGATGCGTCGTCGGACGCGTCGCCGCCTCCGCAAGCGGACACGAGCAACGCCAACAGTGCGGCTGCCGCCAGGGACGACAGCGCACGCGTCTTACTGCGCCTTTCCATCAACCACGTCCTGCAACTAGGCACGCGAGGGTGCGAGATGTGAAGCGTTCAGTCCTGCGTCGGTTCACCTCGCGCGTCCCCCAGCGCAGCGCGCGCCGCAGCGGAGCCGCAGTGGACAGGGGTTACTGTTCGCGCACGAGGCGGATCGCATTGTTATCGGCGTCGAGAGTCACGATCAAACTCGTTGCTGATTTTCGGCGACACCGCGAGCTGCATAAACGAGACGTTTTCGCAGGACACAGCCCGATCGTGGGATCACTCCATCGAGTTAGCGATTCGTCGGTTTCGTGCCACTCGATCGCCGCTGACCTGCTGTTCACGCTGAGTGACTTGAGAATCATTCACGTTCGCCGGGACGGCCGTCGCCGGATCGCGTGTCACCCGGGCGAGAGATGTCCGACACACTTGCCCGGAATTTGTTAACGCCGGAGCACGCCACGCCGATGGACACCCGGCCGAACCCGCCGTCGAACGAGTGTTCTACACTGCGTCGGCCACTGCCGGACGTTTCGAGGGGACACCGCCGCGATGAATCCCGAGCCGAAGCCCGAACCCACCGCCGAGTCGACCGACGAGCCCAGCACCGACACCAGCGCCGAGCCCACCACCGAGACCAGCGCCGAGACCACCGGCACCCCGGCCGCGGAGGCCGACGGCGCCGCACCGGGACAGCCGGGCGGCGAGTCCCAGGCCGGCGCGTCCCAGTCCAACGAATCGCAGGCCGCCGAGGAGAACAAGCCGAAGCGGGGCCGCCCGAAGGGCTCGAACGCGCGCAAGACGCGCACCGTCGAGCTCACCCTGACCGTCACGGGCACCGCCGACGGGGAATGGCAGGCCGAGCTCAAGCACGGCAGCAAGTGGGTGACCCGCGGGCTGGCCGTGACCGCCTCCGCCGTGTCGCGCGCCGCCAAGGAACTGCACGAGGAGCTGTCGACGCCGATCGACGAGGTCATCAACGCCGCCAAGGAGCAGCAGCAGGCGCGCGTGGCCGAGCTCGAGGCGCAGCTCGAGGAGGCCAAGAAGCAGCTCGCCGAACTGGAGAGCTGACCGAAACCGGGGCGGTCAGCCCGCGACCTCGATGCGTGCCTCGTGCCGCACGGGGAAGTTGACCGACCTGGCGATGAAACACGCCTCGTGGGCGGGCTCGTGCAACGCACGGGCCCGCTCGACCGAATCCGCGTCGGCGACCGTGACCACCGGGCGCAGCAGTACCGAGGTGAACTCACCGACGCCGAGCGTCTCGGTCATCGTGCCGACCGGCTCGTCGGTGTAACCGGTGACGACCACGCCGTTCGAGGAGCACTGGGCCAGGTACGACAGCATGTGGCACTGCGCGAGCGCGGCCAGCAGCAGTTCCTCGGGATTCCAGCGGTCGGCGTCGCCGCGGAAGAACGGGTCGGCCGACCCGGCGAGCGCGGGTTTGCCCTCCGCGAGCACGTCGTGTTCGCGGCCGAACTCGCGGTATCCCGACGTACCCCTGCCACGGTCACCCGTCCAGCGGACCGTCAACTCGTACGTGTGCTCACGCTGTCGCATGTCTCCTTGATACCGCCACCGGCTGCGGCGAAGGTGAGACCGTGGACGACTCCGGCCCGGCGAACCCTTCCGATCCGACGAACCATCGCGACGAGAGCGTCAACCAGCGGACCAACTGGTTGCGTGCCGCGGTGCTGGGCGCCAACGACGGCATCGTGTCGGTGGCCGGTCTCGTCGTCGGTGTCGCCGGTGCGACGACCGACCGCTCGGCGATCCTCATCGCGGGCGTCGCCTCACTCGTCGCGGGCGCGCTGTCGATGGCAGGCGGCGAGTACGTCTCGGTGAGCACGCAACGCGACACCGAAAAGGCCATGCTGCGCACGGAGAAGTGGGAGCTGGCCGCGATGCCCGACGAGGAGGAACGCCAACTCGCCGAGATCTACGAGGACAAGGGACTCTCGCCGGAACTGGCCGCGCGCGTGGCGAGGGAGCTGACGGAGAAGGACCCGCTCGGGGCGCATGCCGACGTCGAACTGCGCATCGACCCGGAGCACCTGACCAACCCGTGGCACGCGGCGCTGGCCTCGATGGGCGCGTTCGTCGTGGGTGCGCTGCTTCCGTTGCTGGCGATCGTGCTGCCGGGGCCGGATGCACGGGTGCCCGCGTGCGCGGCGGCCGTGCTGGCCGGACTGGCCCTGACCGGCGCGGCCAGCGCCACGCTGGGCGGCGCCCGCAGGCCACGAGCCGTGCTCCGCAACGTCGGCGTCGGAGCGCTCACGATGGCCGTCACCTACGGCGTCGGCCTGTTGTTCGGCGTGTCGACCGCTTGAGCGCTCCGGATGCCGTCACGGCGGCTTCGGCCTGCACCGAACGCAGGCCGAAGCCGCCGTGGTGTCGGATCAGCGGACCCCGGACATCAGCTTCCGGATGAGCGGCGACAGCACCGCGATCAGCACGCCGATCACGACGGCGACCGCGCCGACGGTGCCGAAGTACTGCGCCTCGTTCTCGGGCGTGTAGTACCCGGCCAACGTGCCCGACAACGCGGTGCCCAGCGACACCGACAGGTAGTTCAGCGCCACCATCTGGGCCAGGAAGGCCTTCGGGGCGAGCTTGGTCGACAGCGACAGGCCGACCGGCGACAGGAACATCTCGGCCATCGTGACGAGCGCGAGGATGCCGATGATCGCCAGCAGCGGGCTCGTGTTGCCCTCGCCGCCCGCCATCGGCAGGAACAGCAGGAACGCCACGCCGATCACACCGGTGCCGAGTGCGAACTTGATCGGCGTCGACGGCTGCCGGTCACCGAGCTTGGCCCACACCGTCGCGAAGATCGGCGCCAGCAGGAGGATGAAAACCGGGTTGATCAGGTTCACCCACGAGATCGGCATCTCCCACCCGAACAGGTCACGGTTGAGCCGTTCGTCGGAGTAGACCTCGAGGACGGTGAACTGCTGCTGGAACAGCGCGAAGAACGCCGCGCTGGCCACGAACATCGGGATGAACGACAGGACGCGCTTGCGCTCGACGCCCTCGACCTTCGCGCTGGTCAGCAGGACGGCGAACAGCACGATCGCGGCGACCGCCACGACCCAGACCACGGCGTCGCCGAGGTTCTCTGCGGTCACCACGCCGGTCACCACCAGCACGACGATGACGGCAACGATCGCCAGGAAGGCGAGAGCCACGAGCGGGCGACGCGACGCAGGCAGCGGGTTCGGCACGACGCGCGAGGCCTCGCCCAGGTTCGACCGGCCGATCGAGTACTGGATCAGCCCGAGCGCCATACCCACGGCCGCAAGCCCGAAGCCCAGGTGGAAGCCGACGGTGTGCTGCAGGAACCCGGTGAGCGCGGTGCCGACGAACGCACCGAGGTTCACGCCCATGTAGAAGATCGTGAAGCCGGAGTCGCGGCGCTCGTCGCCCTCGCCGTAGAGCGTGCCCAGCACCGCGGTCGCGTTGGCCTTGACGCCGCCGCTACCGAGCGCCACGCATACCAGGCCGACGCCGACGCCCGCGTACCCCGGCAGCACCGCCAGTCCGAGGTGGCCGATCATGATGAGCACGGCGCTGTAGAACAGCGTCCGCTCAGGCGCGAGCAGGCGGTCCGCGATCCAGGCCGCAAGGATGGTCGACAAGTAGACAAGACCGCCGTAGGCACCGACGATGCCGAGTGCGGTGCCCTTGTCCATCTCCAGCCCGCCCTCGGCGGCGGAGAAGTAGAGGTAGAGGGGCAGGATGCCGAGCATCCCGTAGAACGAGAAGCGCTCCCACATCTCGACGCCGAAGAGGTTGGCGAGGCCGCGGGGATGCCCGAAGAACGTCTTCTCGCGCCGCTCGCCGCCGGGATCGGTCTCGAGCGGTCCGGTAGAGGTACCCGACATGTTCGATCTTGTCCGTTCGTGCGTACTTCAGCCGGAATGACCGGCTTTTACAGCCAACAGCCGACAATACTCCCCAGTTACTACGGAACGTAACCGGCATCGCGGAGCCGGCACAACACCCTCCCTCGGCCTGTCGAATCCCGCTGTCGCTGTCGAACGGCCAACGACTCGGCACCGATCGACACCTCGGCCCGCGCCCATCGCACCCCTGAGCCCGTCCACATGGCACGATGACCCCCGTGAGCAGCCCGAAGCATGAACTCAACGACGGCGGCAAGGGAAATAGCGGCGACTGGGTCCCCTATCTCCCGTTGTCGGAGGAAAGCGCGGCCAGGTCCGCCGAGGACGCGTCGATCGGTTCGCTGGTCAAGGACGCGACACAGCACATGTCGACGCTGTTCCGCGCCGAGCTGGAGCTGGCGAAAACCGAGACCGTCGGCGAGGTCAAGAAGGCCGCCAAGGGCAGCGTCTTCTTCGTCATCGCCGCGGTGATCGCGCTGTACAGCTCGTTCTTCTTCTTTTTCTTCCTCGGCGAGCTGCTGTCCGAGTGGCTCCAGCGGTGGGCCGCGTTCGGCATCGTCTTCCTGCTGATGCTGGTGGTCGCGGGGATCGCCGGATTCCTCGGCTACCGGAAGTTCAAGAAGGTGCGCGCGCCGCAGCGGTCGATCGACAGCATCAAGGAGTCGGCGGGCGCACTGAAGCCGAAGGGCAGGAGCGCCGAGGCCGCAGGCCCCGTCGCACCCGCGGGCGCGGCGGCAGAGCCGTTCCCCAGGTCCTGACCGCGCCCCGACAGCGCAGCTCCGTGTACCGGAAGTGAGCCCGCCCGATCCGTCGACCGTCCGGTTCCCCGGGCCGTGGACGCATCGCGACGTCTCGGCCAACGGCATCCTGTTGCACGTGGCGGAGGCGGGCGAGGGCGAACCCGTGTTGCTGCTGCACGGGTTCGCGGGCCTGTGGTGGTCGTGGCACCACCAGCTGCGGCAGTTGCCCGCGGCCGGATTCCGCGTGGTGGCCGTCGACCTCCGCGGATACGGCGACTCGGACAAGCCACCGCGCGGCTACGACGCCTGGACACTCGCCGGTGACGTCGCCGGGCTGATCCGCGCACTGGGGGAACGTTCCGCCCACGTCGTCGGCCATGCCTGGGGAGGGCTGCTCGCCTGGTCGGTGGCGTCGATGCGGCCGCGCGTCGTGCGGTCGGTGACGACGGTCGGTGCCGCGCATCCGCTGGCGCTGCGCGCCGCGCTCGGCCGTCCGCCGCTCGGCAGGCGGGGTGCGCAGGCCCGCGCGATGCGGCATCTGCTGCGCTTCCAGGTGCCGATGGCCCCAGAGAGGTGGCTCACCGCCGACGACGCGGCGAACGTGGGCGGACTGCTGCATCGCTGGGCGGGCCCGGGGTGGCGGGACACCGACGACTTCGTCGAGACGTCGGCGACCCTGCGCCACGCCATGGCCGTCCCCGGCGTCGCGCACAGCGCGCTCGAGTACTACCGGTGGGCGTTCCGCGCCCAGTTCCGCGGGGAGGGCAGGCGATTCGCCAGGGACCTCGACGCGCGCGTCACCATGCCGGTGCTGCAACTGCACGGCGAGGCCGATTCGTGCTTCCTGCCCGAGACGGCGCGCGATTCGACGCCGTGGCGTGGCCCGCGGTCCCGCTTCGTCTCCCTGCCCGATGTCGGCCACTTCCCGCACCTCGAGGCGCCCGAGCGAACGTCGGCCGAGCTCGTCGACTTCCTACGCACCCACTGACCCGTCGGTCGCCGGGTCGAGCCCACTCCCGCAGGCACTGTCCCGCGGGCACTGTCCAGCCGGAACTGTCTCGCGGTCACAACCCTCGTGAGCTGGTGAAACCCGCTCTCTCCATGTCCCCACTTGCGTTCGCGGTTTACACGCGTTTACCGTGGTTTACATGCGTTCACCCGCCGACATTCCGGACACCCGGACCCGCATCCTCGAGGCCGCCGTCAACCGCTTCGGCCAGGACGGCTTCGACGCCTCCCTGCGCGCGATCGCGGCCGACGTCGGAGTGAGCGCTCCCGCGATCCTCAAGCACTTCGACTCCAAGGAGGAACTGCGCCGCGCCTGCGACGAGCACGTCGTGGAGGTGGTCCAGAAGTACAAGACCGAGGCCATGCGCTCGGACGATCTGCGCACCACCTTCCTGACGCAGATGGCGATGGTCGACGAGTTCCAGCCGCTCATCCGCTACGTGGTGCGCAGCCTCATGACCGGCGGTGCTGCGGCACGGAACCTCCTGACCGACATGTACGACGAGGCCGAACGATGGATGGCCGAAGGGGTGCGCTCCGGGGTCATGCGGCCCAGCCGCGACGAACGGGCGCGCGTCAAGCTCACCTTCTCGATCTCGCTCGGCTGGCTGCTCCAGTCCGTGCTGATGACCGACAAGGACCTCGGCGATCTCGACGCGGACTTCTGGCGGCAGACCACCCACGAGCTCATGCTGCCCGCCCTCGAGCTCTACACCCACGGACTGCTGACCGACAGCACGCTGCTCGACGCCTACGCGCCCGAGCGCACCGACCAGCCCACCGACGGCGATCCGCCGGCCACACCCGAGACCGCCTGACCGCGGGCCGGCGGCGAACACGCCAACACCCGCAGACATCACGAACACCACCGGATCCACGTCAGAAAGAAGGTCGACAATGTCGTCCACCGGACCGGCCAGGGGCGAGTCCCCTGCCATCGACATCTCCGGCGTCACCAAGAAGTACGGGGAGGTCACCGCCCTCGACGGCCTCGACCTCGAGGTCGCGCGCGGGGAGGTGCACGGCTTCCTGGGTCCCAACGGCGCAGGCAAGTCCACCACGATGCGGATCCTGCTGGGGATCCTGCGCCACGACTCCGGGACGGTGCGCATGCTCGGCGGCGACCCGTGGAGCGACGCCGTCGCCCTGCATCGCAGGCTGGCCTACGTGCCCGGCGACGTGGAGCTGTGGCCGAACCTCACCGGCGGAGAGGCCATCGACCTCTTCGCCCGGCTGCGGGGCGGGGTCGACGCGGCCAAGCGCGACGAGCTCATCGAACGGTTCGACCTCGACCCGCGCAAGAAGGGCCGCACCTATTCCAAGGGCAACCGGCAGAAGGTCGCCCTGATCTCCGCACTGGCCTCCGACGTCGACCTGCTGCTGCTCGACGAGCCCACCGCGGGCCTCGACCCGCTGATGGAGGTCGTCTTCCAGGAGTGCGTCCGCGAGGCCAAGGACGCGGGCGTCACCGTGCTGCTGTCGAGCCACATCCTGGCGCAGGTCGAGATCCTCGCCGACCGGATCTCCATCATCCGCAAGGGCACCGTCGTCGAGTCCGGCACGTTGCAGGATCTGCGGCACCTGTCCCGGACGACGGTGACCGCGTTGACCGACAAGCCCCTCACCGAGCTCGCCCGCAGGCAGGGCGTGCACGACCTGCACGCCGAGGGCCAGCAGACCCGGTTCGAGGTCGACTCCGAGCACCTGCCCGCGATCATGCGCGACCTCGCGGCTCACGACGTGCAGGCCCTGACCGCCACCCCGCCGACGCTGGAGCAGCTGCTGCTCCGGCACTACGGCGATGAACTGCGCGGCGACGAACTCGGCGGTGATGGACCCGGCGGCGCCTCGACCAACGGGGCCGGCGGGAACGGTTCGGGCAAGGGCCGGGCCGGCAGGGCCCGCTCCACCAGGAACGGAGCCGCATCATGACCGCCGTCACCGAGCGGCCCGGCGCCGCGCCGCCGGCGGCCACCGCCCGCCAGCGCGGCACGCTGACCGGCACCGGAACCCTGCTGCGCTTCATGCTGCGCCGCGACCGCGTGCGCCTGCCCGCCTGGGTGCTGGGGTTGACGGCCCTGTGGGCCTACTTCGCCAACGCACTGGGCACCATCATGGACGCCGAGAGCCTCAGCGCCATGGCGACGATGGCAGCCAACCCGGTCATGGCGCTGATCGGCGGACCCGGCTACGGCTTCGACGACATCACGGTCGCCAGGCTCGTGGCGGGCTTCTACGCCCTGTACCTGATGCTGGGCGCCGCCTTCATGTCCATCACGACGCTCTCCCGGCACACCAGGGTCGAGGAGCAGACCGGGCGGGCCGAACTGGTCCGCGCGAACGTGCTCGGCCGGCACGCCCAGCTCACCGCGGCGCTGATCATGGCGGTGGTGATGAACCTGCTGGTGGCCGCGCTGATCGGCGTGGTGACGCTGGGCGCGGCGATCGACCCGCCGCCCGAGGCGGGATCCTCGCTGCTCATGGGCGCCGGCATCGGCGCGACGGGGCTGGCCTTCGCCGGCATCGCAGCGATCACCACGCAGCTGTCGGCCTTCTCGCGAGCCGGGTCCGGCATCGCGGGTGCCGTGCTCGGGGCCGCATTCGTCGTCCGCGGAATCGGCGACATGTCGACCGCTCAGGACGGCGGTCTCGGATGGCTGTCCTGGCTCTCTCCGTTGGGGTGGGCGCAGCAGACCGCGCCGTTCACGCTGGACCGGTGGTGGCCACTGCTGCTGTCGGTCGCGCTCGCCGTGGCCGGCGCCGGAGTCGGCTACGCCCTGCAGGCCCGGCGGGACCTCGCCGCGGGCGTCCTGCCCGACCGGCTCGGCGCGGCGCGTGCGGCCAGGTGGCTGCGCAGTCCGCTCGCGCTGGCGTACCGGCTCCAGCGTCCGTCGATCATCGGCTGGTCCGTCGCGATGGTGCTCGCCGGCGTCACCTTCGGTGCCTTCGCCGAACCCATGCAGGAGGGTGCGGCTGACATGCCCGAGGAGATCGTCGCCGTCATGGGCGGGGCCGACGGACTCCTCGAGGGCTACCTGGGCTTCATGGGGATCTACTTCGCCTTGGTCGTCGCCGCGTACGTGATCCTGTCCGTGCAGTCGTTGCGCGGTGAGGAGCAGGGCGTGCGTACCGAACCCGTCCTGGCCACGGCCGTGAGCCGGTCGTCCTGGCTGGGCTCCTGGACCGCCGTCACCGCGGCCGGCGCCCTGTGGCTGCTGCTGCTCGCCGGCCTCGGCCAGGGGGCCGGCACGCTGATCGGCACCGGAAGCGGGGAGCTGTTCGGCCCGGTCGTGCTCGGCCACGCGGTACATGTGGCCGCCGCCTGGCTCTTCCTCGGGCTGGCCGTCGCCCTGTACGGACTGGCGCCGCGCCTCGTCGGGCTGGTGTGGATCGTGTTCGTCTACGGCACGGTGCTCAGCCTGTTCGGCGAGATGCTGGAGTTCGACCAGGCGATGCTGGACACCTCCCCCTTCCAGCACATCGGCCAGCATCCGGCCGAGACGATCTCCTGGGGCGCCGTGGGAATCCTGACGGCCGTCGGTGCCCTGCTGGTGGGCGCAGGGGCCGCCGGGTTCCGTCGCCGCGACCTCATCACCGCCTGAGCTCGACCCGAGCTGAGCCGTCACGGCCGTGCCGTGGCCCCGCCATCGGGGTCACGGCACGGCGAGGAGCACCGCTGGCCGGTCGGCTCAGGACGTGCACTGCCCGGTACTGACCTCGGAGCCGTAGGCGGGCGCCTGTTCGTACTCGTCCCGCACCTCGTCGGCGGTGAGGATGAAGCCGGTGTCGGGGTCCTCGACCGATGCGCCGAACACCACGCCCACGACGTCACCGTCGCGGTCGATCATCGGCCCGCCCGAGTTGCCGCTGCGGACCTGCCCGCGAACGGTGAACACGTCGCGCAGGACCGTGTTGGCGTCGTAGATGTCGGGGCCGCGGAGGTTGATCCGCTGCCGAATCCGCAGCGACGACGCGGTGTAAGGGCCGTCGAGCGGATAGCCGAGCGCGATCGCGTCGTCGCCCTCCACGGCGGACTGTTCCCGCAGGTCGAGCGCGGGCGCCTCGAGTCCGGGCACGGCGAGCACGGCGAGGTCGGTGCCCGGGTCGTAGTGCACGACCGTGGCGTCCTCGCGGCCCTGCGCCGTTTCGACGGCAACCTGATCGGTGCCCGCCACGACGTGTGCGTTGGTCATCACCCGCTGCGGCGCGACCACGAACCCGCTGCCCTCGAGCGAACGGGAACACGAGGAGGCGACGCCGCGGATCTTCAGCACGCTCGGCTGCAGTTCGCGCACGACCTGACTGGTCGGCAGCGACCTGTCCGGCGGCGAGATCTCGCGCACCGGAGCCTGCTGGAAGGGATCCACAATGGACGGGAAGCCGGAGGCGTCGAGCAGCTGACGCAGATCGCCGGGCAGGCCCTGCGCCGCGTCGGGCATGACGTCGTTGACGCCACCGAGCACCGACGAGTCGTTGATCGCCTTCGCCAGACCGGGGAGCGCGGCGACGCTGGTCAGCGGCAGCGCGATGAGCCACGCGACCACGAACACCACGACGCCCTGCACGATCGCACCCAACGTGCTGTCCACACTGGACAATTTGGGCGAGCGGATGCGGTTCTTCAGCTGACTTCCCGCGAGCACGCCGACGGTCTCGCCGAGTGCCACGAGGAACACCACGGTGCCGACGGCGATCGCCACCCGCGCGGCCGGCTCCTCGAAGGAGTCCACAAGCCACGGAGCGACCTCGATCCCCAGCAGGGCACCGGCGACCACCCCGAGAAAGGCGGGCAGTGCGACGAGCACTCCCTGGCGCGCACCCGACACCGCCGCAAGCAGTGCCAGCACGACCACCAGCACGTCGACCCAGTTCACCGTCACTCCCGGCTCGTCCCACGCTCCATGTGCCGCGCCCACGCTACGTCAAGGTCTCGCACGTCCGTGTGATCCCATGGGCGTTCCCAGCCGCCGAGGCGGAGCAGCGCCGCCAACACGCCTGCGGTGAAACCCCATACGAACAGCTCACCGACGGTGAAGGCGGGCCCCTTGTAGCGCCGGTCGGGGCTGCGCACGAGGAACCGGTTCGCCGGGTCGGCGAGCTCAGCGACCGGCACCCGTGCGACGGCGGCGGTCTCACCCGGATCGACCGCGTGCACCGGAGACGGCTCGGCCCAGTGCGCGAGCACCGGTGTCACGGCGAACCGCGAGACCGGGATGTACAGGCGGGGCAACAGCGCCACCGGCCGGATTCCGGACACCTCGACGCCGGTCTCCTCCTCCGCCTCGCGCAGGGCCGTGTCGATCGGGCCGCGGTCTCCCTCGTCGGCGCCCCCGCCGGGGAAGGCCACCTGCCCCGCGTGGGAACCCAGGGTGTCGGCCCTGCGCAGCAACAGCACATCCGGTCCGTGGCCGGGTTCCTCGCCGAACAGCACCAGCACCGACGCCGCGCGGGGATCCTCCCCCTCGGGCACGGTCAGCCGCGTGAACGCCTCGGCGTCCGTGTCCGCGGTCGCCTCGACGAGCCGGGCCAGCCAGCCGGGCACGTCACGGGGGTCCACGAGCGGACCGGTCGTCTCGAGGCTCATCCCGTCCTTCCCGTCGGTCCCGTCGCACTGCGGACGACCTCGCGGATCTGCTCGGCCGAGGTGAACAGGCGCGGGTCGCGGACGAGTTCGACCTCCCCGTCGGGGCTGACCAGATAGGACGCCGGGAGCGCACGCGGCACCGACAGTGCCTCACGGACGGGTCCGCTCTCGCCTTCGCCGTCGAAGACGCCGGGCAGGTCGACCCCGAGTTCGTCGAGCAGCTCCAGCCCCTCGCGTTGACCACTGGCGACCTGCACCGTCAGCACGCGCGCGGCACCCGGCTCGTCCGCGTAGGCGTCGAGCAGCGGCAGTTCCTCCCGGCACGGCTGACACCACGTCGCCCAGACGTTGACGAGGGTCGGCCGGTCGTCGGCGCCGGCCACCGCGCCCACGTCGACGGTCGACCCGTCCGCGAGACACACCGCCTCGACGCCGCGCAGTTCGCCGACGGCCTGCTGCCCGCTCGGGCACGGGCGCACGTCGGCGGCCTGCCGCACCGGACCGAGATCCTCCGACGCGGGCGTCTGCTCGTCGGAGGAGTTCACCAGCGGCAGCACCGCGACGAGTGCGGCCAGCGCCAGCACACCCGCCACGAGCGCCCATCGTGTCGCGGGAGTCACCGGTTCGACACCAACGCCAACAGGTGCTCGCGTTCGTCACCCTTGACCAGGGCCGCGGCCTCGTCGAACTCCGTGGGCCCGGCGCCGAACGCCGGACAGTCGCGCGCGAGCGGGCACGCGCCGCACGCGGGTTTGCGCGCGTGGCAGATCCGCCGTCCGTGCCAGATCACCCGCTGCGAGAGCATCGTCCAGTCCTTGCGCGGGAACAGCTCGCCGACCGCGTGCTCGACCTTGACCGGGTCCTCCTCCGCGGTCCAGCCCCAGCGGCGGACGAGGCGCCCGAAGTGCGTGTCGACCGTGATGCCGGGAAGACCGAAGGCCTCGCCGAGCACGACGTTGGCCGTCTTCCTGCCGACGCCGGGCAGCTTGACGAGCTGGTCGAGCGTGTTCGGCACCTCGCCGTCGTGCCGCTCCACCAGCGCCGCACCCAGCCCCATCAACGACGTCGCCTTGTTGCGGTAGAAGCCGGTGGGCCGGATGTACTCCTCGAGCTCGGTGCGGTCGGCACCGGCATAGTCGGCCGCGGTGCGGTACTTCGCGAACAGCGCGGGTGTCGTCTGGTTCACCCGTTTGTCGGTGCACTGCGCGGACAGGATCACGGCCACGAGAAGCTCGAGCGGGGTGGAGAAGTCCAGTTCGCACTCGGCGTTTGGATACGCCTCGTCCAGGCAACGCTTCATACGTCGCGCCCGCCGCACCAAGGACAACCGGCTCTCCTCGGTGAGCGGCCGCGACCGGGCAGCACTCTTTCGGGGACTCCCCTTTCGGGGGTGGTCCGGAACCGCTGACGACACATCGTTAGCCTACGTGCGGCCTCCGACAGGGTGGGCATGCGCTTGATTACGCTCGGGCCAGGCCGGATCAGCCGTGAGGCCGAGGATGTGCCCCTGACCGCCGGATATGGAGAGACATGACCGTCTGGTTCGTCATCGCGGTGCCCCTGGTGGTCATGCTGTTCGCACTGGGCATGGAACGCGTCGAACACCGGCTCCAGCACGTGTCCGTGCGCGGCGAGGAGGTCGAGGAGTTCCTCGAGCAGGCCCAGCCCGAGGAGGTGCGCGCCCTCTATGGGCACGGCATCGGGCGGGCACTCGAACTGTTCCGCCGCCGCCGGTTCGGCGGCCGTTCCGGCAACCGCTTCGGCAAGAACCGCCGCTCCGGCGCGGCCACGCAGGAGGCTGCCCAGGCCGGTCAGGCCGGCGCCGACAGCGACGCGCCCGCCGGTCCGGCCACGCCGGCGGATCCCACCGCACCGGACAGACCGCGCAAGGCAGGCTGACCCGCGGAGACCGGCGAAGCACCCACACCTGCTGCAGGCCCTGTGACCTGCCCGTAGTGGGCTCGCCACCCGCTGTGCCGTCACGAAGCCCCGGCCGGAGGCGGTGACCGGAGCCAGTTACGTCAGGGTTAAACTTTCCGGTCGGAGATCGCCTGTGTACGGTCTCGACGAGCTGTGTCAGGCAGCGCCCAGCGCCGGGTGATGCCGTGTACGTCACCCGGGACGGGGGACCACTACGGCGGATCGGCGAGCCGGGAAGCGATCTTGAGGGCACGCCCTACACTGCACGTAGTGACCGGCGCCACGCTCCCGCCGACGGGTGCGATGGTCGCTTCTCAAAGGAGGCACGAGGTGGACGAGACCCTGGCCAGGGCGGGCATTTTCCAGGGCGTGGAACCGGCTGCGGCCGAAGCGCTCGCACAGACCCTGGAGACCGTGGACTTTCCGCGTGGCCACGTGATCTTCAACGAGGGCGAGCCCGGCGACAAGCTCTACATCATCAAGTCGGGCAAGGTGAAGATCGGCCGCAAGTCGGCCGACGGCCGTGAGAACCTCTTCCAGATCATGGGCCCGTCGGACATGTTCGGCGAGCTGTCGATCTTCGACCCGGGGCCGCGCACCTCGACGGCGACGACCGTCACCGAGGTCAGCACGGTGACGATGGACCGCTCCGCACTGCGGCAGTGGATCTCCACGCGCCCCGAGATCGCCGAACAGCTGCTCCGCGTGGTGGCCCGCAGGCTGCGCCGCACCAACAACATGGTCGCCGAGCTGATCTTCACCGACGTTCCCGGCCGGGTGGCGCGTGCGCTGCTGCAGCTGGCCCAGCGGTTCGGCAGCCAGGAGGCGGGTCTGCTGCGCGTGACGCACGACCTGACCCAGGAGGAGATCGCCCAGTTCGTCGGCGCCTCGCGCGAGACCGTCAACAAGGCGCTCGCCGACTTCGCCCACCGTGGCTGGCTGCGCCTCGAGGGCAAGAGCGTGCTGATCCTCGACCCCGAGCGCCTCGCGCGACGCGCCCGCTGACCTGGGGTTACCCCACTCAATGTGGGCTACGTCGCATACTCGGGCCATGTCCGGTTCGCACCAGTGGCGACGATCCGGTCGGGGTCGAGACCAGTGGCCCCGATCGAGGCGACAACCCGTACCCGGCACGGCCCGCTCCGGCGCGGCCGGGGCCGTGAAGACATGACAAAGGGCCGGGCGCCACCCCCGACGTGGCGCACCGGCCCTTTGCCTGTGCGTGGACCATCCCCCGACAGCCCACGCTCCCCGCCCTCCGGTTGAAAGGCCCCGACCCGAATCCCGGAGGGAGACTGTGCGGCGGGCGACGCCTCGCCCGCTCTCGCAGAAGTCTGTTCTTACAGCCTATGTAGTTGACGACTCGACGGTGGAAGCCGGTCCACCGAATCCAAGCACCGGGCTTAGCTTCGGGACGACTTCACCGTCTGCATGGGTGGGACTCGTGTTCCCGAGTCTCATGACGCGGATTCGATGACTGATTCCACGATCGCACGACACCCACCCTGCTGTTCAAGTGTCTTCACCCTCAAGGACGCTCCAGGGCGCCGATAGATGCCCGAAAACGCTGTTCTGTTACCCAACTGAGATATGGATACCCGGATCGGGCGGGTCATGCACCTGAATTTCGGCCCGCCGCGGTGGACCCGGTCAAGAAAACGGAGTGGTACGGGCGTGCCATACTGGTACGCATGTCCCACTCCGAGGGGGAGACGCGCCCCGAGTCCCACGGCCGCACGTCGCTGGCCGACTACCGCAACGCACTGAGCACGCCGCGTTCTCGCAGGCCACTGGTGGCCTCGGTGCTCGCCAGGCTGCCGATCGCGATGATCGGCATCTCGGCGTTGCTGTACGTCCAGCACCAGACGGGCACGTTCGCAGCGGCGGGACTGGTCTCGGCCTCCGTGCTCGCCGGCGTGGCCGTCGGCTCGGTCGTGCAGGGGCGGATCATCGACCGCTTCGGCCCGACACGCCCACTTCTGGTGGTCACCGGCCTGTTCGTGACCGCGTTGACATCACTCGTCGTCGCGATCGAGATGCACGCCCCCGTTCCCGCCCTCGTCGCCTGCGCCGCCGCGCTGGGGTTGTTCGAACCGGCGACGGGTTCGGCCTCGCGTGCACTGTGGGGACGGCTCGTGCCCGAGGGACCCGCACGCGAGGCGGCCTACTCGTACGAGGCCATCAGCATGGAGACGTTCTTCATCCTCGGTCCCGGACTCGCGGGGGTGCTCATCGCGCTGCCGTGGCCGGGGACGGGACTGGTGCTCGGCGGCGCCTGCATGGCGTTCGGCGCTGCGATGTTCGCGCTCAGCCCCGCCGTCCGGGAATGGGGGCCGAATCCGCAGGCAGGCTCCTCCATGCTGGGCGCGCTGGCCAGCCCCGGCATGCGAACCCTGGCCATTGCGGCCCTCGGTTTCGGCATCGTGATCGGGTTCGTGGAGGTCGCCGTGCCCGCAGCCGCCGAGGCCGCGGGCAACGTCTCGCTCGGCGGACTGTTGCTGTCGCTGTGGTCGGTGAGCTCGGTGGCCTTCGGCGTGGCCTACAGCCTGCGGCCGTGGCCGCGGACGCTGCCGGTGCGCCTGCCCGTGCTACTGGGCGCGTTCGGCGCACTCGTCGGGCTCATGGCGTGGCCGTCGACGCTGTGGGGGCTGGCCATCGCGATGTTGGCCGCAGGCGCCGTGATCACCCCGCAGTCGACGACCCATTCGACGACGATCGAGGTCACCGCACCGAAGGACACCGCAGCGGAGGCGTTCGCCTGGGTGCTGACGTCGGTGACGCTCGGTATCGCCCTCGGCCAGTCGGTGAGCGGCTACCTGGTCGAACACGCCAGCCCGTCGGTGGCGTTCCTCGTCGCGGGAGTCGTCGCGCTCGCGCTGGCCGGGGCGGTGGCTCTGCTGCGCGGCACGATCCGCCCGCACACACCCGCCGCGGGGCGGAAGCCGGCGCTGGCCGCCTGACCACGCGCAGGCAGGCACACACCACAGGCACATCACGGCCGGGACGAACGCGGGTTCAGCTGCGCAGGTACTCCAGCTGAGCGGTCACGCTGCTTTCGGCGGCGGGCCACAGGGCACGGTCGACGTCGGCGTAGACGTGCTCCACGATCTGCCGCGGCGTGGCGTCCTCGCCGAGGGTGCGCAGCGCGGACCGGATCTCCTCGAGGCGCTGCTGCCGATGCCTGCGGTACTGCTCCACGGTCTCCAGCAGGTCGGTGCGTTCCGGACCGTGCCCCGGCAGACCGAGCGATCCGGCAGGCAATTCGCTCAACACCTCGAGCGAGCGCAGATAGTCACCGATGTGCTCGACGACCGTGGTGCCGCGGCCGAGGACCGTGTCGCCGGTGAGCACGTGCGTGGTGCCCTCGTGGTCGAACCGCAGGGTCACCGAGTCGCCGCAATGCCCTGGCGTGTGCAGGACGGTCAGCTCGAGACCGCCCGCACGCACGAGGTCGCCGTGGCCGAGCGGATCGCCGTCGATGCACAGACCGGGGTCGAACGCCCGCACCGGCGCCCCGGTGCGTTCGGCCAGCCACGGAGCTCCGTCGGCGTGGTCGGGATGGTGGTGGGTCAGCAGGATCAGTTCGACGTCCCCGGCCGCCTCGACGACCCGTTCGAGGTGTTCGGTGTCGAGGTAACCCGGGTCGACGACGACGCTCGTGGCTGCGTCCCGGCCGCGCAGCAGCCACGTGTTGGTGCCCTCGAGCGTCATGTTCGACGGGTTGTCCTCGAGGACCACGGCGGCAGCCGAGGTCACCACACGTCGCGTCTCGTAGGCCGGATGTGTCCCGCCCCCGGCCATCGGATCTCCGTTCGCCACCTGTCCGTTCGCCCCTGTTCCGTGCGCGCTGGTTTCGTCAGCGCTTGTTTCGTCAGCGCTTGTTTCGTTCGCGGTCACAACTGCACCAGAACCGTGTCCCCGTCCACGTGCAGCGTGGGCATGACCTTGGGCACGGGTGTCCGCTCGGTGGCGAGGACGTCGGCGACCGTCGCGCATTCCGCGAGGTCCTCGAGCATCGCCCACGTCGGCGGCATCAGCATGCTGCGGCCAGCCGTGCCGTCGGCCATCGCGTCGGCCGGTCTGCGCCAGCCGGACGACGACGCCTCCGTCGTCTCCCCGTCGGCCGTCTGCCCCGAAGGCAGGGCGGCCACGAAGAACCGGGTGTCGTAGCGGCGGCTTTCCTGCTCGGGCGTGACCCAGTTCGCCCACGGGCGCAGCAGGTCCGCGCGCAGGGTCAGACCGGACTCGGCGAGGAAGGCCGCCAGGGACAGCTGCCTGCCCACCAGCGCAGCCCTGGCGTCGGCGTACCGGGACGTGTCGGTGACCGTCTCGTCCGGCCCCGCACCGGCGAGCAGCACGCCGGACTCCTCGAACGTCTCCCGCACGGCGGCGCACACCAGCGCCCTGGCGAGCGGCTCGTCGCAGCCGAACCACTCCGCCCACGTGGCCGCGGAGGGACCGGCCCACGCGATGGACGCGTCGGCATCCCGTTCGTCGACCCCGCCGCCGGGGAAGACGGTCATCCCGGCGGCGAACTTCATCGCCGCGACCCTGCGCTGCAGGAAGACCTCGATGCCGTCGGGAGTGTCGCGCAGCAGCATCACCGTGGCCGCTTCCCTCGGAACCACCGGCTCCACCGGTGTCGCCGACGCGGCCTCGTCGGGGTCGGGCAGATCGGGCACGGCGCTCCTGGGCACGTGAAAGTTCATCGACACGTCCCGCAACATACCGCCGCGTCGCGAGGCGATGCGCCGTGCTAACGAGGGTCGGTCCCGTCGGCGGCCGGCCCGCCGTCGAGCCTCATCCGTTGGAGCCCGTGCCGTTGGACCGGAGACGCTCGGCCTCGGCGCGTTCCCGCTGGGCCAACTCGGCGTGCAGTTCGCGCAGCAGCTTGCGGTCGCGGTCGGTGAGCTGCGGATCGTCGAGGTTCAGGTCGGGGATCTGCGCCAGGTCGTCGGCACTGAGGTCGGCCGACGCGAGCGCCATGCCCTTGTCCTTGTCCTGGGCGATCGCCGCCCTGAGCTGGGCGACCTCCTCACGGGACATCTCGGTGGTCTGCGCCGACCGGTTGTCCTCCTCCGCCTCGGCGGAGGGCTGAGGGAACGCGACCACCTGTCCGCCCTGCTCGGCCTGGTCCCCGCCCGCCGGCAGCTGACCACCGGACGATTCGGGGACGTCGGCGTCCTGGCCGCGGCCCGAGTGCCGCGACCGCCTGCCCTCACCGCGTGACCGCGACGTCGACCTCGGCGGTTCGGCCGTCCAGCTCGACGACGACGCCGGTGCGGGCTCGGGCGCCGGTGGCGCCGACCGCACGGGCTCGGGTTCGGGTTCCGGCTCGGGCGGCGCCGGAACGCTGGCAGGCCCGACGTGGGTTCGTGCCGGCTCAGAACGAGCCGGCTCGGCTCTTACCGAGTCTGCCCTCGCGGTGTCCGGGCCCGCGAGCCAGACCGGAACGCCCGACGACAGCGCACCCTCGTGGTAGGAGGTGCGTTCGGAACCGGCGCCGGTCACCTCGACGACGGCGGCGATCCCGGCCTTGCGCAGCGCGTCGGCGACGCGGAACGCGACGGCGGGCGGATGCGCCTCGGGACCGATGTCGACGAGGACGACCCGCTGCGGCAGCGGACCCGGCACGCTGCCCGCGGGCGTGTTGCGCCACGCGGCGTGCACCGAACGCAGGTCCGGCAGCACGCGCAGGACCCGGTCGAGCGCCTCGCCGATCCCCGCGTCGGGCTCGTTCTCCCTGCTGAAGCGGTGTTCGGCCACGGCGATGTCGTCGACGACCGTGAGCTGGTCGGCCAGCGCGGGCTCGGAGCGGGTCATCTCCAGCAGCTGCGCCAGTTCGCGCTGCTCGGACGGCCGCACCGGGATACGGCCCGCGATCAGCGACCCGACGGTGAGCTCGGCCGCGTCGTCGAGGTGCGAGCGGGCGACCAGCTCGCGCGCCTCGGACAGCGCGCTGTCGTCGAGCCTGCCCGCGAGTCCGAGCAGGACGTTGTACAGGCGCAGCGGGACGCCGAAGCCGTCGTGGTCACCGGAGAATCCGGTGGAGCCGTGGACATCCACCATTCGCCGCTCTCCCTCCAGCCCGCCGGCCGCGAGCGTTTATGCGGGTACCAGTTGCTGACCGGCGCCGGCCGCTCCCGCGCACACGAACCGCGAGTTCGCGAGCGCTTCGGAGTGGTAAGCCGGAAGCTCGAACCGCGTGGGCAACACCTCCACGCACGGGGCTTCGTCGCCCAGTACGCGCAGAACCCGCTGCAGTTCGCCAGTCAACCGGGGAAGCCCGGAGACCGCGGTGACGAGCAGGATGCGCTTCGCCCCCTCAGGACCGGACCCACGTTCCTGCCGCCAAGCTTCCCGAACTTCACCCACTTCGGGACGCCGTCGCAACGTTGCGTCGATCACGGCGGCTGCCGAATCGACGGAGTTCACCCAGTTAGGCGTACTCGCGGTGAATGTGTACCCGCTCTCTGACGGTGCGTCTACCCCGAGCGTCGAACTGACCTGGTGCCAATCCGCGCCGTGCGGGATGAGGCCGGCCACCATCAAGCGGTACTCGGCCTGGTCCAGATCAACTCTGTGCTTAAGCAAAGTCTTCGGCAGGACACGTGCGAGCGTGCTCGCCGCACCCTCACCCAGCCAGTCCCGGAACCGCCACACGAGGTTGTCCGGCAATCGGCCCGACAACCGCAGCAGCAGCTCGTGACACGCCAGTTCGACGTCCGGGTCCATCACGCCACCTCCACGATCAGTTCGACCTCGACCGGAGCGCCGAGCGGAAGCTCCGCGACGCCGACGGCCGACCTGGCATGAGCGCCCGCGTCGCCGAAGACCTCACCGAGCAGCTCGGACGCACCGTTGATCACCGCGGGCTGGCCGTTGAAGCCTTCCGCGGAGGCGACGAAACCCGTCACCTTGACGACGCGGGTGATCGCGTCGATGCCCACGAGGTCGTGAACGGCGGCCAACGCGTTCAGCGTCGCCGTCCGCGCGTACTGCTTGGCCTCCTCGGGGCTGACCTCCCCGCCGACCTTGCCGGTCGCCGCGAGGGCGCCCTCGACGAACGGCAGCTGGCCGGAGGTGTAGACGTGCGCGCCCGTGCGCACCGCGGGGATGTAGGACGCGACCGGAGCCGCCACCCCCGGAAGTTCGATACCGAGTTCGGCGAGCTTCTCGCTGGCGCTCATGGCGGCCTCAGTCCTTCGGGCGCTTCAGGTAGGCGACGTGCTGTTCGCCGCTCGGATTCGGCAGGACGGTCACCAGCTCCCAGCCGTCCTCGCCCCACTGGTCGAGGATCTGCTTGGTGGCGTGGATCAACAGCGGAACCGTGGCGTACTCCCACTTGGTGGCACTCATGGGCGCCACCCTAGACAACCACTGCCAGTAGCGTTGCCCGCGTGGAAACGTGGCGGATTTTCGCGACCGCGCTGCTTGGCGTGTCGGGCCTGCTGACTGTGTTGATCGTCATGGCGCGGGTGCGCGAGAAGACCGGACGCTGGCAGGCCGTCGCCGTCGCGGCACTGGTCGGGGTGACGGCACTGCTGCTGACCTGCGTACTCATGCTGACGACGCTGCCCGCGGACGTGTCGTGGTGGCTGGCGGGCGGGCTGACGGTGTTCGTCGCCGTGCTCGCGTTCGCGAGCTGACGCCTGCTGCGATGTCTTACGCTGCTCGGCGTGACCACCGCGCTTGCTGGCTGGACCGACGAGCTCACCCGCACCCGGCTGCATTTCGTGACGGGTAAGGGCGGAACAGGCAAGACCACGCTCGCCGCCTCGCTGGGGCTCGCGCTCGCCGGGCTCGGCAGGCGCGTCCTGCTGGTGGAGGTCGAGGGGCGGCAGGGCTTCGCGCAGCTGTTCGACACCGAGCCGTTGCCCTACGCCGAGCAGCGCATCGCCTCCGCGCCGAACGGCGGCGAGGTGCGGGCCCTGCACATCGACGTCGAGGCTGCGCTGCTCGAGTACTTCGAGATGTTCTACAACCTCGGTTTCGCGGGCAGGACGCTGCGCAGGATGGGCGCGATCGAGTTCGCGACGACGCTCGCTCCCGGGCTGAGGGACGTGCTGCTCACCGGCAAGATCAAGGAGTGCGTGGGCCGTACCGACTCGGACGGGCGGCACTTCTACGACGCGGTCGTGGTCGACGCCCCTCCGACCGGCAGGGTGGTCAAGTTCCTCGACGTCACCAGGGCTCTGACCGACCTGGCCAAGACCGGTCCCATCCGCTCGCAGGCCGACGGCGTGGTCCGGCTGTTGCACTCGGGCCAGACGGCGGTGCACATCGTGACGCTGCTCGAGGAGATGCCGGTGCGCGAGACGCTGGAGGCGGTCGCCGAGCTCGACGGCGCGGATCTGCGCCCCGGCGCGGTGCTGATCAACCGGGTACGCCCGCCGAGGCTGCCGTCCCGTTCGGTGTCGCCCGCGGCCGACGGCAGGGTCGACGCCGCACGGGTGCGTTCCGGCCTGGCCGCCGCGGGTCTGGACCTGTCCGACGACACGCTCGAGGCGCTGGTCACCGAGACCGTCGAGCACGCGGCCCGGGTCGAGGCCGAGAAGACCGCGAGGGAACAGCTGTCCGAGAGCGACCTGCCCTCCCTGGAGCTCACCGAACTCTCCGGCGGGGTCGACGTGGCCGCGCTGTACGAACTCGCGGAGTCGCTCCGCGCTCAGGGGGTGCGCTGACGTGGCGAAGGCGAAGAACCTCGACGTGGACGCGCTCATCGACGATCCCAACACGCGCGTCGTGGTGTGCTGCGGCTCGGGCGGTGTCGGCAAGACGACCACCGCGGCCTCACTGGCGCTGCGTGCGGCCGAACGCGGCAGGCAGACGGTGGTACTGACCATCGACCCCGCCCGGCGGCTCGCACAGGCGCTCGGCCTTCGTGAACTGGGCAATCATCCCCGCAAGGTCGCCGTCGACGGTTTCGAACCGGACGGTGAGCTGTGGGCGATGATGCTGGACATGCGCCGCACGTTCGACGACATGGTGCGGCGCCACGCGGGCCCCGACCGCGCCGAACAGCTGCTGAGCAACCCCTTCTACCAGACCATCTCCACGTCGTTCTCCGGAACGCAGGAGTACATGGCCATGGAGAAGCTCGGGCAGCTGGCCGCGACCGGCGAATGGGATCTGATCGTCGTCGACACCCCGCCCAGCAGGTCGGCACTGGACTTCCTCGACGCGCCGAGCAGGTTGTCGGCCGCGCTCGACGGACGGATGATCCGCCTGCTCACCAGTCCCGCCAGGGCGGGCGGCTGGGGCATCCGCAAGGTGATGAGCGCGGGCTTCTCGATGTTCGCCAAGGCCGTCTCGACGATCCTCGGCGGACAGCTGCTGGCCGACGCGTCGGCGTTCATGCAGGCGTTCGACTCGACCTTCGGCGGGTTCCGCGAACGCGCGGCCAAGACCCAGGAGCTGCTGCGTTCCGAGGGCACGTCGTTCCTGGTCGTGGCCGCTCCCGAGGCCGATGCGCTGCGCGAGGCGAGTTACTTCGTCGAGCGGCTGTCCGAGGAGTCGATGCCCTTGTCCGGGCTGGTGGCGAACCGGACGCATCCGGTGCTGGCAGATCTGACGGCCATCGACGCGCTCGCCGCGGCCGAGGCACTCGAGAAGAGCGAGACGAACGCTCCGCTCGCCGCCGCGGTGCTGCGCCTGCACGCCGACCGGGTGCAGCTCGAGGAACGGGAATCACGTCTGCTGGAACGCTTCACCCGCGCGCATCCCGGCGTCCCGGTGCGGCGGGTGCCCGCGCTGGCCGCCGACGTCCACGACATCGACGGCCTGCGGGACATCGGAGCTCGCCTGGCAGGCGCGTGAGCCGCGAGGCGCCCACCGCGCCCGCCAGACGAACGCATCGAGCTCAGCCGCTCGCGGCCGGTTCGTACTCGCGCTTGGCGGACTCCAACAGGTCCCACCAGTTGTCGACCTCGGGACGTTTACGCAGCAGCGCACGGCGCTCGCGTTCGGTCATGCCTCCCCACACGCCGAAGTCGATGCGGTTGTCGAGGGCTTCGGCGAGACATTCGGTCCGCACGGGGCAGCCCATGCAGATGACCTTCGCGCGATTCTGTTCGGCGCCACGGACGAACAACCCGTCCGGGTCGGTGTCCCTGCAGTACGCCTGGATCCGCCAGCTCGACTGGTTGGTGCTCATCACAACCCCCAGCTCCTACCCTGTCGTGACCAGCCGCGGCGACGGTGCCTGACGACCCACCCGCCGCGGCGGATCTTCTTGTGCTCTCACGGTCCCTCCTGCAGCGCCTCCCCTTGTAGCGCTACCTCGTGAGATGTTGACGGACTGTAGGCGTGGTCGGTTCCAACGCCAACCGACGAATTGGGGATTTCTTTTCGCGAATGACCTCGCGGTCAACCACAGGTGTCTACAATGTTTCGGCTCAGGTATGTGCGGTATCCACCAATTCGGCTGGTGACGGGCCGGCGCCACGCGGTAGCCAACCCGCACGTCACGCCCCGGATGCGTACCCTGGGTCCGTGCGCAATCGAAGCGGTCTGCTGAAGATGTTCGGGCTCTGCCTGCTGGCCGGTGTCCTGGTCGCGGGCATCCTCTTCCCCGTGGTCGGGTTGGCTGGCGTCGTGTCGAACCAGGCGAGCGAGACCGTCGAGTCGACCTCGGCCGAGCTCGCCGACGAGCCGCCCCCGCAGTTGACCACGATCACCGACAAGGACGGCAAGCCGATCGCGACGCTGTACGACCAGTACCGCGTGCCGACCAAGCCCGACCAGATCTCCGACGCGATGAAGTGGTCGCTGATCTCCATCGAGGACCGCCGCTTCTACGAGCACAACGGCGTCGACTGGAAGGGCACGCTGCGCGCCGCCGTCAGCAACAGCTCCGGTGGGGACACGCAGGGCGCCTCGACCCTGACCCAGCAGTACGTGAAGAACTACCTGATCAACGTCATCTACCGGAACGACGAGCTCGGGCAGCAGCGCGCACAGGAACAGACCGTCGGCCGCAAGCTCAAGGAAGCGCGGATCGCGATCCAGCTCGAGACGCGGATGAGCAAGGAGGAGATCCTCGCCGGCTATCTGAACGTCGTCGAGTTCTCCCGGCAGATCTACGGCGTCGGTGCCGCGGCGCGCGCCTACTTCAACACCACGCCCGACAAGCTCGACGTCAAGCAGTCGGCACTGCTGGCGGGCATGGTCAACAACCCGGCGGTCAACGACCCGTGGAGCAACCCGGAGGCGGCGACGCACCGCCGGAACGTCGTGCTCGACTCGATGGTCGACAACCGCAAGCTCGCCAAGGAGGACGCGGAGCGGATCAAGAAGGAGCCGCTGGGCGTCGTGCCAGGTGGGCCGAACAAGCCGGCGGCCAACTGTGTCGGCGCCGGACCGGAACACGGCTTCTTCTGCCAGTACGTCGAGGACTACCTCACCACGCACGGCATGGACGCCGACGAGCTCTACAGCGGCGGCTACACGGTGCGCACGACCCTCGACCGCGAGGCGAACCGCATCGCCAAGCGCTCCGCGGAGGAGCAGGTCTCGAAGACCCAGGACAACGTCGCCAACACGTTGTCGCTGGTCAAGCCGGGCAAGGACCGGCACGAGGTCGTGGCGCTGGCCGCCAACCGCGATTACGGCATCGACAAGGAGGCGGGCCAGACCATCTACGCCCTGCCCTCCAGCACCGCCAACGTGACGGGTGCCGGCTCGAGCTACAAGATCTTCACCGCCGCGGCCGCCCTGCAGCAGGGCGCGGTGGGGATCTTCGACTCGGTGCCCTCGCCGGGGTCGTACACGTCGACGCGGTACACCAACGGCGGCGCTCCCTACACCGTCGGCAACGCGGGCACCTATCCCGGCAGCATGACGCTGCAGCAGGCGCTGGCGACGTCACCGAACACCACGTTCGTGCACCTGGTCGACCGGATCGGCATGAAGCCCATCCTCAACATGGCCTACAAGCTCGGCCTCCGCAGCACGATGACGTCGAACGCGGCCAACGGCGGACCGGTCGACCCCGACAACGAGAGCAACGCGTGGTCGATGGAACAGCGCAAGTTCTACGGCCCGCGGGAGAACTCGCGAGGCATGCCCTCGTTCACCCTCGGCGTCAGTCCCACGAACCCGCTCGAGATGGCCAACGTCGCCGCGACGATCATGAGCGGGGGCACCTGGTGTCCGCCTACGCCGATCGCCGAGGTCACCGACCGCAACGGCAAGCCGGTGCAGATCAAGGAGAAGCCCTGCGAGCAGGCGGTCAACGAGGATCTCGCCAACACGCTCGCCGTGGGTATGAGCAAGGACGACGTCGGCGGCGGGACGTCCGCGGAAGCCGCGTCCTCGGTGGGCTGGAGCAGGCCCATGATCGGTAAGACCGGTACGACCCAGTCCAACGCCTCGGCGGCGTTCGTCGGCGCCACCCCGCAGCTGGCCGGCGCGTCGATGGTGTTCAAGCCGGACAACCCGGCGGGCGGCATCGTCGACGCCGGACCCGGCAACGTCTACTCGGTCGGCGAGGGCGGCGGCAACATCTTCGGTGGCAAGGCGCCTGCGAGGACGTGGTTCAACGCCATGTCGAAGATCCTCGAAGGCGAACCGCCGCGACCACTGCCCCAGCCCAGTCCGCGCTACGAGTGACGGGCAGGAGTAACGGCCACCCGCGACGCGGGTCGGCAGCAGATCGACCCTGAACATCGACACCGCCGAGGGCGTGCTCCGGTCCACTCCGGGCACGCCCTCGGCTCGCTTTCCGCACCGGCCGCACCCCCGGCCCTCGCGCGTAGGCTGAGCGGGTGCACCGGCAGGGCAAGGGAGAGTTCATGAAGCGCCTCGTCACCACGACCGCGGCGGCGGGAGCGGCGACGCTCGGCTACGCCGTCGGCATCGAACGCAGGAACTGGACACTGCGCACCGGCCAACTGCCCGTACTCGACGACGACGCCGACCCCATCCGCATCCTGCACATCTCCGACCTGCACATGCTGCCCGGCCAGACGTCGAAACAACGCTGGGTCGCCGCCCTCGACGAACTCGAACCGGATCTCGTCGTCAACACCGGCGACAACCTGGCCCATCGCCGCGCCGTGCCCGCGGTGCTGCGCGCACTCGGGCCGCTGCTCGAACGGCCCGGCGTGTTCATCTTCGGCAGCAACGACTACTACGGGCCGAAACCCAAGAACCCGGCCCGATACCTCATGCCCAAGGGCCGCAAGAAGCGCATCCACGGCCACCACCTGCCCTGGCGTGACCTGCGAGCCGCGTTCATCGAACACGGCTGGCAGGACCTGACCCACCAGCGCACCACGTTCGACGTCGCGGGCCAGCGGATCTTCGCCGCGGGCGTCGACGACCCGCACCTGCACCGGGACCGGTTCGCCGAGATTTCCGGCCCCGTCGACGCCGAGGTCGTGCTCAAGCTGGGCATCACCCACTCGCCCGAGCCGCGGGTGCTCGACCCGTTCGCATCCGAGGGCTACGACCTCGTGCTGGCAGGCCACACCCACGGCGGCCAACTCCGCGTCCCCGGCGTGGGCGCGCTCGTCACCAACTGCGAGCTGGACCGTTCCCGCGCCCGCGGCATCTCCCGCTGGGGAGCCGACATGTGGCTGCACGTCTCCGCAGGCCTCGGCACCTCCCCGTACGCACCCGCACGGTTCGCCTGCCCGCCGGAAGCCAGCCTGCTCACCCTCGTCCCCCGCGGCTCCGAACCGTCCCGCAAAGCCGTCAAGGCGCGAAGGACCACCCGCCGCAAAGCCCGCAGCGAGGTCCGCTAAACTAGTTGGCGACCCGCTCACCGGGAGACCGGTGAACAACACAAATCGGGGTGTGGCGCAGCTTGGTAGCGTGCCTCGTTCGGGTCGAGGAGGTCGTGGGTTCAAATCCCGCCACCCCGACGAAAGAGGGAGACCCCCGTCCACGGAATGCGTGGACGGGGGTCTCTTTCTTTATTGCTGTGGGGGCGCAGCCCCCACACCCCCAGCCCGGCGGGCTCCGCCCCCGGACCCCTGCCTCGGGTTGCGCTTCGCTCCTGTCCTCACGTTGAGTGCGGGGCCCGGGCGAGTTCGCTTCGCTCACCGGCCTGCGTTCCTCGCCGTGTTGGCATCCCACGTCGCCGTGTTGGCGTTCTGCGTCGCCGTGTTGGCTTCAGCGGGACCCCCGAGGGCCCTATGGGTGCGTTGGACGCACCCATAGGGCCCTCGGGGGTTCGGTGTTGGCGGGCTAGTTGCCCTGGAACCTCGCGTACTGCTCCGCGATCGTGTCGGCGTCAGCCGCCTTGTCGAGGAACATCAACGAGTCCATGCGGCAGTTGCACGGATTCTTCTCCTGCGAATTCTGCGGGTAACTCCCACCGATCTTGATGCCCCGCGGGTTCGTCGCACTCGTCGGCGAACCGTCAACCTGCCACGGATCCCCGTCCTGCACGTAGAAGCCGGGCACCGGCTCGCCGTTGCGATACAACGCCATCTCGCCCGTCGTGTAATCGAACGTCGCCGCCAGATGCACCCACTCGCCCTGAGGCAGCAGCTCACGCCAATCCTGCTGCGCCGCGAACGTCTGCGACTCACCGTCGTCCAGCCGCCGGCCAAGAGCCACGAGCCGCATCTCGCCGTCGACCTCGATCAACTCGAGAAGAGCCCGCACGTCGTGCCCGTCCGACTCGCCGCTCAGCACACCGGCCAGGCCGACCGAGTTGTACCGCGCATCCGGATCACCCGCCGACGGGTCGGGGCTCGGGTTCTCACCCGTCATCTTCACCCAACCCATCACCGTGATGCCGTCGACCGCGTTGAACGCCTCCAACGACTCGACACCGTTGGCGTCACCGTCCCACACGCCGGCCTTCCAGTCGTCGTTACCGACCTCGCCCGGATTGACCTGCTTCAACTCCAACGCGTTGTTGCTGCCGGGGAACGCGCCGTCGTCGACGCGCATGTCCTCGCCGCCGTTGATCAGATCCAACAGCGTGTTGGCACTGCCCTGATCGTTCTCCTTCGCACCGTCGACCGCGAACGGACGCTCGAAGTCGTAGTGCGACACGAGGTTCTCCGACACCGCGTCGGTGACCTCCGTGGGCTCGGCCTCCTTGACGTCGGTGACCTTCCAGATCTTCCCGTTCGCCTTCGCCAGCAGGTACAACTCGCCCTCGGTGTCCGAACCGAACCGCAGATCGACCCGGCCGTCCCCGACGAAATCACTCATCCGCATGCGCTTGCCGTCGTCATCGAACAGCTGCACCTGCGTGATCGGAGCGCGGCCGGCACCCCGGCGCATCTCGTCGGTCTCGGTCGAGAACACCTCACCGTCGACGAGGTCCCCGAAGATGTACTTGCCTTCCAGCTCCGGGTGCGCATCGCCGCGATACACCTGACCACCGGACAGCGCGTGCCCACTGTCCTCATTGCACGGCCAGTTGTACGGCGGGTCGTGGTCGTAGGCGGCCACCGGATACGTGTAGCCGTACTTCGCGTCGTCCGGCGGAAACGGGAACAACGCGCACTGCGTCTCCGGATCGAACACGAACCGGCCCTCACGCTCGGCCCAGCCGAGGTTGTCGCCCTTCTCGACCTGGTACACCGCCTCGAGCGCGCGCTGTCCGATGTGGCCGAGATACATCTCGTGCTTGCCCTCGGGATCCCACGTGAACCGGTGCGGATCGCGCATGCCGAGCGCGTAGATCTCGCCCAGCGCATCCTTCTTGCCCACGAACGGGTTCGACGGCGGAATGCCGTACTGCCCGTTGGGACCGTTGTCGCCCTCGGGGTCGATGCGGAAGATCTTTCCGCCCGGCTCGCTCAGGTCCTGCGGAATGTCGGTGTCCAGGCCGATTCCGCCGTCGCCGACGGCCATGTAGAGCAGCCCGTAGTCCTCGTCACCGGGTTCGGCCGTGGGATTGAAGTCGATCTGCTGGACCGCGTGGGTGTAGGTCCCGAACCCGTAGCGGAAGATCTCGCGGTGCGTGCCGGAGAAGGTGTCCGCGCCGGGATCGTCGGCCGTCCACTCGGTCACGACGCTCTGCACCACCGAGTCGGGCTGGTTCGGGTACGTCGGCTCGGCTGCCGCGATGCCCTCCTCGCCGACCGAGTGCACGGTGTAGAACTTGCCGTTCTTCTCGAACTCGGGGTGGAACGTGATGAACCCGGCGCCCGAACCCATGCCGCGACCGGAGAAGAAGTGCTCGTCGTGGTCGCGCAGATCCAGGTACTCGTGCTGCTGCCCGTCGTCGAGAAGGTAGATCGGGCCGTTCAGGTCGGGCACGTACTGCCTACCCGAACCGTCCGGCACGTCACCGATGTAGTTGATGCGATTGTGCCGCATCAACCGTTTGTCGTCGGTCGGCGGCGTCGTGTCCGTCTCCGGCAACTGTGCGTACTCCGACAGCACGAGGCCGAGCTCGGCCGGCTCCGGATCCTCCGGAATCGGGTCGGTGATCGGCTCGTCGCTCGTCGGCGGGGCGCCGATCGCCGGCGGTGCGACCAACGACGCCCCCAGGACCGCGGCGGTCGCCGCGGTCACCCACCATTTCCTTCTGCCCATCATTGGACTCCATCCCACGTGCCTGCTTGTTCACGTGCCTGGATTTCTGGTTCTGGCACCTCGGGTGCCAGCGATCGATGCCCACCTGGTCCGTCCACGGTGGACTCCGGCGCGGCGGAACACCTCCGCCGCGCCGCGTCTGTGCCGGGTCAGTGCCCGGTGCGTGCCCGCGTACCGATGGCCGTCACGTCCTTGATCCGTCCGTAGTTGTCGAACGAACCGAAGCCGATGCGCCCACCGGAGAACGTCGCGTCGGTCGCGGTCATCAGCGGCCGGCCGCCGTCGACGTAGACCGCGATCCGCCCGGAAGGGGCGTGGTAGTCGAGCCGGACGTCGTGCCAGTCCAGATCGTCGATCGCAGGCGGTGCACCGGCCTCGCCGTCCCACTGGTCGTCGAGGCGCTCGCGGTCGGCGTCGTCGACCTTGAAGATGCCGTTGTGCGCGTAGATCGTGTTGTCCTGCGACAGGTGCACGTAGTAGTACTGCGTCGGCGAGCGATAGTTGAACACGAGGATGACGTCGCGGTCATCCCGTTCGACCGGTTCGTCGATGCGCACACTCGCGGTGTAGCGCAGGGATTCGAGCTCCGGTCCTTTGTCGACGATCGCGTACTCGAACGGGCGCCGCGGTCCTTCGGGCTCGTCGCCGCGTTCGACCTGGATCACCTCGCCGCCGGAGAACGCCCACTTCTCGGGGCTCAGCGGTGACCAGTCGCGTTCGGTCGCGTGGGGCCGCACCACGGCGATTCCGGCTGCGGCGGAACCGGAAGCGGCGGCCGAAGAACCCGGCCGCGAGGGTCCCGGGTCGGACATGTGTGGCGAGGCCGCGGCCGCGGCAGGCCACGTGGTGAGCGTCAACGCCGCGACGGCGGTCAGCGCCGCGAGGGCAGGCGTGCGGCGAGCGCGCGGCCGATCGCCGTGGCTGGCGGCCTGCCGGATGTCGGATGTTCGGGCGTGCGGAAGCGTGCGGTGCATGGTCCTCCCCGCTCGGCGAGTCGCGACACAAATGCCGCGGATGATGCGATTGGGCAACTCATGCACCCGCCGCCACCTCGACGAGCGGTCATGTCGACGAGCCGGCGCCAGGCGCGAAGAAACTCAGCGATCACCTCCATTGGCTCGCCGTACGACTCGTCTTTGTAAGCGCTTTCGGAAAGCGCTTCCCGGAAGCATAGGAGCGGTGATCCACAACCGCAAGACCGATGCGGAATCGGACTCGATGGACACGCGCGGGCCTACTCAGCGCCACCACGGGAGCCGGACGGACCGCCGGCGAACAGGGACCTCCCGCCCCGAATCCCCGAGCCGGAACACCTCCACCGCGGCCCGGCTATGCGGGCGAATCACCGCGCCCCGAGCCGGTCAGTTACCTGCGCAGGGCGGCGATCTCGGCCTTCAGTTCGGCGACCTCGTTCCGGAGCTGTTCCGTGCGCGCGACGTCGGCCGCCTCGGCCTCGCTCGCCTGCTGCGCCTGCTCCTCCATGCCACCGAACTTCTCGACGAACCAGGACGCGATCGAACCGGTGACGACACCGAGCAGGGCGATGCCAGCGAGCATGAGGCCGGCTGCGATGAGTTTGCCGTTCGCGGTCACCGGGGAGAAGTCGCCGTAGCCGACGGTGGTGATGGTGGTCATCGTCCACCACAACGCGTCACCGAAGTGCGTGATGGTCCCGTCGGGCGCGTACCGCTCGGCATCCAGCACGGCCAGCGCCGCGGACACGCCCACCAGCACCGTCGCGCCCGCCACGTACACCACGACCTGCCCGCGGACCCGTCCCTGGATCCGGCGGTTGATCAGAACCAGCACCATCACCAGCCGCAACACGCGCAGCTGCCGCAGCATCGGCACGGCGATCACGACGAGGTCGAACACGTTCCGTGCCACGAACCGTCCGCGCCGGCGCGCCAGCGCCAGCCGGATCACGTAGTCGACGGCGAACACGACCCAGGTCAGCCACATCGAGAAGTCGAGGCCGACCTTCAGCTTCGCGGGCATGCCGGGCTGCAGCACGGTCCAGGCGTAGGCGGCGAAGAACAGCACCGACAGCCCGATGAGCGGCCACTCGGTGCGCTGTTCCCACCGATGCAGCCGGGGTTCCTCGTGCTCGACGTCGGAGGTGCGGACGCCCGAGCGCACTGGTTCAGCAGACATCGCCGCTCATCATGACGCCTCGGCCGCCGTTCGACACCAGGCCTGGCAGGATCGGGGTGTGACGTCACAGCAGCCCGCCCCGAAGCAGCACCCGGCCCCGCACGCACCCGCCCGGCTCTTTCCCGACGACGTACGGGAGCAGCGTTGGCGGGCGCGGTTCCTCGCGCCGCGCGTGTCGGTGCCGAGCTGGTCGCTCGACGCCCCCGATGCCAACATCTACGTCTCCAACGCCAGCGGCGTGTGGGAGATCTACGCCTGGGACCGCGCGACGGGCGAGAGCCGCCAGGTGACCGACCGTCCCAACGGGACACTGCACGCAACCACGTCGCCGGACGGGGCGTGGATCTGGTGGTTCGACGACACCGACGGTGACGAGTTCGGCTCGTGGGTGCGCCAGCCGTTCGACGCGAGCGCAGCCGCGGGCGCACCGCGCGAGGAGGCGGCACGCGCCGAACGGGCACTGGCCGACGTCCCCGACGGCTACCCGGCAGGCCTGGAGATCGGCCACCGGCTGGTCGCGGTCGGGGTGTCGACCGACGAAGGTAGTTCGCTGTACGCCCAGGCAGGCGGCACGACCACGCGCTTCTACACCCACAGTGACGACGCGGGTGTCTCCGCGCTGTCCCGCGACGAGCAGCTGCTGGCGATCTCCCACTCCGAGCACGGCGACTCGCGGCATCCTGCCGTGCGGGTGCTGGGCACCGACGGGTTCGCCACCGTCGCCGACAAGTGGGACGGCGAGGGCAAGGGCCTCGAGGCGCTCGAGTTCTCCCCCGTCAGCGGGGACGGGCGGCTGCTGCTCCTGCACGAGCGCAGGGGCAAGGAGGAGCTGCTCATCTGGGACGTCGAGGCCGACACCGAACAGGAGATCACCCTCGACCTGCCCGGCGAGGTCGCCGCGACCTGGTACCCGGAGGCCGACGCGCTGCTGATCGTCCACTTCCACGAGGGCCGCAGCTCGCTGCACCGCTACGACCTCGGCGACGGCACGCTCACCGCGTTGGAGACCCCGCCGGGCCGGATCGGCGGTGCGGGCGTGCGCCCGAACGGCGACGTCGAGTACTCGTGGTCGAACGCCGCGGAGCCGCCGGTGGTGCGCGTGCGCAGGACCGACGGGACCGACACCGTGCTGCTCAGCCCGCCCGGTGAGGCCGCACCCGGGTCGCGTCCGCTCGAGGACGCGTTCGTCGAAGGTCCGGGCGGGCGCATCCACGCCCTCGTCGCCAGGCCCGAGGGCGCCGACGGGCCGTACCCCACCGTGTTCGTGCTGCACGGCGGGCCGCACGCCGCCGACGAGGACCGGTTCTCGGCCTACCGCGCGGTGTGGCTCGACGCCGGATTCGCCGTGGTGGAGGTCAACTACCGCGGGTCGACGGGCTACGGGTCGGCGTGGCGCGACGCCATCGAGGGCCGTCCGGGGCTGACCGAGCTGGAGGACGTCGCCGCGGTGCACGACTGGGCGGTGGCCGAGGGGGTGGCCGATCCGCAGCGGTGTGTCGTCAGCGGCGCGTCGTGGGGCGGGTACCTCACCCTGCTGGCGCTCGGCACGCAGCCCGGTCGCTGGACGGCGGGAGTCGCCGGCGTGCCGGTCGCCGACTACGTGGCGGCCTACGAGGACGAGATGGAGCAGCTGCGGTCGTTCGACAGGGCACTGTTCGGCGGTTCGCCCGAGGACGTGCCCGACGTGTACCGGGAGTGCTCGCCGCTGACCTACATCGACAACGTCGACGTCCCCGTGCTCGTGCTGGCCGGGGACAACGATCCGCGCTGCCCGATCCGCCAGATCGAGAACTACCTCGACCGGCTCGGCGAGCGCGGGGTTCCGTTCGAGTTCTACCGCTACGACGCGGGACACGGCTCGCTGGTGATCTCCGAGACCATGAAGCAGACCACCATCGAGGTCCACTTCGCCATGAAGGCCGTTGGCCTGACGTAGGGCGCAGAAAGCCCCCGAGGGCCCCATAGTTGCGTTGAACGCAACTATGGGGCCCTCGGGGGCAACACGTGCGGCCGCTGGGGGCTCACTTCTGCTGGGCCTGCCACATCCAGTGCTGCTTCTCGAGTTCGGCCGCGATCTCGATGAGCAGGTCCTGGGTGACGAGGTCGGCCTTGTCGGTCTCGTCGATGCTCTTGCGCAGCCGTTCGATCATCTCGGCGAGGATCTCGACGATGGCGTCGACGGTTGCCTTCGTGTCCTGCCAGTTGTCGGGGTACTCGGTCAGCCCCGAGGCTCCCGCGACCGTCTTGGCCTTGCCGTTCGGCGAGACCCCGATGGCGTTCGCCCGCTCCGCCACCGAGTCGGTGTAGGTGCGGGCCGCCGACACGAGCTCGTCGAGCTGCAGGTGGACGCTGCGGAAGTTGGGGCCGACCACGTTCCAGTGCGCCTGCTTGGCGACGAGCGACAGGTCGATCAGGTCCACCAGCGTGCTCTGCAGCACGTTCGCGGTCACTTCCTTGTCGCTCTCCTTGAGAGGGCTGCTGATCGGCGACTTGGCCATCTGTTCCTCCTGCGTTGTGCTCGTCCCGGACTACACCTCGCCCGCGATGCCCATCCTGCGCGGCACATGCGACACGTCCGCCGCGGGCGCCCGTCCCTGCCTACCTCAGGACCGACGGACTCGCACGTCGTCCACCACGGGAGTAGCCGAGCGCGGAGGATGCGAAACGCGGATGATCACACGCGGCGCCGGGCGAACTCCGTCACTTGGGCGCCGATGATCCGCAGGTTGCGCTCCACCTTGGCGTCGGAAACCCCGCCCTCGTCGTCGAACTTGACCTCGGCCGAGTTGACCGAGCCGCCGAGCGGACTTGGCCAGCCTCGCAACGCGTGGGTGATGGTGCGCAGCTGCTCGAGTGTCGTGACGGCCGCCTGCCATCCGTAGGCGACGCCGATCAGCCCGACGGCGCGCCCGTCGAGGTAGGGGCGTTCGTCCGAGCGCAGGTCCTCCACGTAGTCGAGGGCGTTCTTGACCAGGCCGGACAGTCCGCCGTGGTATCCGGGCGAGACGACGATCAGCCCGTCGGCCCCGCGCACCGCCTCCACGAGATCGCGTGCCTGCTGGGTGCGTTCGACCGAGCTCGCGTCGTAGAACGGCAGGTTCAGCGCGGTGCCGCACAGTGCCGACGTCTCGGCGCCCGCCTCCGCGGCCGCGTCGAGCGCCACGCGCAGCGCGCGTTCGGACTGCGAGCCGTCGCGCAGCGAGCCTCCGATACCGAGCACCTTGACCGCACCTGAAGAAGTCACCCTTCGAGGCTAAGGGCTCGACCATGGTCGAGGTCCAGCGTGATGGCGGTGACACGACATCCGTCACACCTCGCCCACCGTGATCGGCAGAGCACTGTCGGACACGCCACACCGACGTGGCGAGCACGCTCCTGGCCGCGAAGGCTACTGATTAGTAGCCTCGGTGCGCAGTCAGAGTCGACGGGAGGCACCACCGATGGCGATTCCAGCCCAGATCCGGATCCAGGCAGCGGCGATGAAGGCGATCTACGCACTGCCGCGGCCGATCCGGCGGTTGATCGCGGGCAAGCAGATCGAACGGGACGGGCAACAGCTCGCGCTGGACGTACAGGTCCTGCTCCGGATGCAGCAGCTGTCCGGCACGTCGCTGGTGCACTCCAGTCTCGACGTCGAGCGCTCCCGCGCGGGCCTCGACGTCTCCCGGCACCTGGTGAGCGGCCCGCCGATCCAGCCGGTGGCTGCGCGCGACGTGATGATCCCCGCCGACCACGGCGACATCCCCGCGCGCCTCTACACACCGCAGGGCCTCGCACCCGGATCGCCGATGCTCGTCTTCTACCACGGAGGCGGCTTCGTGCTGGGCACGCGCGACAGCCACGACAACACCGCCCGGTTCCTCGCCAAGCAGGCCGGCGTCCGCGTGCTGTCCGTGGAGTACCGGTTGGCACCCGAGCATCCGTTCCCGGCGGCGCAGGAGGACGCGCTCACCGCGTTCGACTTCGCGCACGCCAAAGCCTCCGACCTGGGCGCAGATCCCGACCGCATCGCCGTCGGCGGAGACAGCGCGGGCGGCAACCTCGCGGCCGTCACGGCGCTGGTCACCACCCGGCGCGGCGGTCCGGCGCCGGCCTTCCAGCTGCTGCTGTACCCGACGACGGACGGCACCACCCGCAGGCGTTCGCGCGAGCTGTTCGCCGACGGCTTCTTCCTAACCGACGAACACATGGACTGGTTCATCGACAAGTACGCACCGGAAGGTGTCGACCGGTCGAACCCGCTGCTGTCCCCACTCCTGGCCGAGGACCACAGCGGCCTGCCGCCTGCCTTCGTGGTGACCGCGGGTTTCGACCCGCTGCGCGACGAGGGCGAGGCCTACGCGGCGAAACTGGCCGAGGCGGGCGTGCCCGTCGGCCTGAGCAGGCAGGAGGACCTGATCCACGGGTTCGTCAACTTCCTCGGCATCGGCACCCGTTTCCGTGAGGCCACCGCCGAGGCGGCGGGCGCGCTGCGCATGGGCCTTTCCGGTTACGCCCGCTAACGGCTCGGCACACAGAAGCCCCGGGGCTCACGTCACGTCGACGTGGGCCCCGGGGCTTCTTCTCGGATGATGCCGACCCGGGCAGACCCGATCGGTCCCGGCTCAGCTGCGCGTCACGGCGCCGGAACGTCCGGCACCTCGGGCACCTCAGGCACCTCGGGCACGCCCGGAACCTCCGGCACGGCCGGGACGTCGCCGAGCAGACCGCCCAGCAGACCCTGCACCGTCGCCAGCAACGACTGCAGCAGGCCGTTCACCGCGCTGAGCGGATCGGGCAGTTCCGGCAGCTGCTTGGTCTCGGCGTCGGCGGTGTAGGTGCGCGGCTGCGCGCTCGGGTCCGCGAGGACCTTCTGTACCTGCTGGTTCTGTGCCAAGGCCTCCTTCGCGTCACCGACCGTCGCCCTGCTGGTCTCGGTGGCGGCGAGCTTGTCGAGCACCGGGGCCATCTGGTCGAGCGCGCGTTCCGTGCCCTGCACGTCACCGGAGTAAGCCCGATTGGTGAGCTGGTCACGCAGGTCCAGCAGGCGGTGCGCGGTGGACTGGGTCGTGGCCGAGCCGCTGCCGCCGTCGCTGATGGTCGCGGCTGCCGCGATCCCCGACGTGGAGACGGCGATCGCCGCTCCCGACAACACCGCGGCCACCGTGCGAGCGAATCCGGACTTCATGTCTGCCAACCTCCTGGCGTGGAAGAGCAACGAACACTTCAAGCCGTACCAACCGGAGTCGGGGGGCACACGCTGCAATCCCCCGATTCCGTGGCGTGATTCGACTACCCCGGGTGTCGGCGGCGTGGGCGGCGCACTGGGCTGTTCAAGTGGCGCCTCACCCGTTCGCCGGTGCGACAAGTACCGAGACGAGCGATCCGGGCGTCACCGTGTGGTCCGCCCGTCCACCACACACCCCATTCCCGTCCCTCGAAGTAGCCGTGGGCGCCCGTCGGCGGCGTGTTCACCCGCAGGCGCGTCACCCGTGAGCCGCGGGCGTGATGTGACCGAAAAAAGTTGCACGCCCGTACCGAGGTGCGGTTACGTCGAGGTGTGTCGTTGATGGCGTACCTGCACGTTCTCCGCATTCCTCGCATGGCCACCTCGACGCTCGTCGCCATGCTCGCCCGACTGCCCATGACCGCCACCGGCGTCACGCTGACCCTCCACGTGGTGGGCACCCTCGGACACGGCTACGGCGCGGCCGGGCTGGTCGGCACCGCCACGACGGCGGGAACCGCCACCGCGGCACCGCTGCTCGGCAGGATGATCGACAGGTACGGCCTGCGCCCCGTCGTCGCCGTCTGCGGCACGACGTCGGCGACGTTCTGGATCAGTGCACCGCACCTGCCCTACCCGGTGCTGCTCGTGGCGGCGTTCCCCGCCGGGGCGCTGCTCGTGCCCGCGGGCCCGATCGCGCGGCAGGTGATCGCCGCGCTCGTCCCTGCCGGGCAGCGCCGGACCGCCTACTCCCTCGACTCCGTGCTCGTCGAGTTGACCTTCATGACCGGCCCCGCGCTCGGCATCCTCGTCAGCACCCAGGTGTCCTCCACTGCCGCGCTGACGGGCATCGGCGCGTTGTTCGGCACCTGCGCGGTGGCGCTCTACGTGGTCAACCCTCCGGTGCGGACGGCGGAGGAGGCCGGCCGCGCCCGCGCCGACGCGCGGCCGCCGTTGCGGTCGTGGCTCGGGCCGCGCATGCTCGCGACCCTGCTCGTCGCCACCGGGGCGTTGTTCGTCCTCGTCGGCGCCGAGCTCGCGGTGCTGGCCGCGCTCCGCGAGTCCGGCGAGGTCAGTTGGTCGGGCGTGGTCATCGCCGTGATGTGCCTGGCCTCGCTGCTCGGCGGCATCGTGCACGGCATTGCCCGCCGCTCGGCCTCGCAGATGCCGCTCATGGTGGCGTTGGCGGTGTTGACGGTGCCCGTGGCACTGGTCGACGAGCCGTGGTGGCTGCTCGCCCTGGTGCTGGTGCCGTCCAATCTCGTGTGCGCACCGACGCTCGCCGCGACGACCGAACAGGTGTCCCGCCTGGCTCCGCCCGAGGTACGCGGCGAGGCGATGGGCGTCCAGGACTCCGCCACCCGGATCGGCCTCGCACTGGGCAGCCCCGTGGTCGGATTCGTCATGGACCACACGTCACCGAGCCTCGGCTTCGTCGCGGCCGGTCTCGGCGGCCTGGCGTTCGCGGCCGTCGGCGCACTCCTGCACCGCCGCGCCCCTGCGCCGGTTCCGCAGCCGGTCTGAACCAGAGCCCGCGGTTACAGGCAGGCCTTCCGGAGGTTCTCCAGGTTGTTCAGGTTCCGCTGGACCCACTGGTTGAAGTCGCTCATGCGGTCGACACGGCGTTGCTCCAGTTCGACGTAGCCGTCGGCCAGCGCGGTCAGGTTCTGCTTGACGTCCTGCTCGGCGACGTCGGAGGCGAGATCACGCAGCTTCCGCGCCTTCTCGCCGGCCTCGGACTTGACCTTCTCCGCGTCGACACTCGGATTCAGGTCCACGATGCCCAGTGCCTGCCCGCACACACTGGCCTTGTCGGCGGCACCGTTCACGGTGTCGTGCATCTCCGCGGCCTCGGAGCATCCGGCGAGCAACATCATTCCCAGCGCGGCGGCGGGCACCGTCCTTGTCCACATGGCCCTGCAACCTACCGGGAAACACCGCCGCCGTGGCCGTTTCCCCGCGAGCAGGTCACCGCTTCCGCGCCGTCAGGTACCGGCCGTTGCCCGCGAGTTCGGAGACCTCGTCGTCGAACGTCCTTCCGTACCGCTGCGCCAGCTCCGCAACGGTCACCTCGTCCACCGACCAGCCGAGCTCGCCGAGGCGCACGTGCGGGTCGTAGTCCGCGTCCGGCAGCAACGACGTGATGTCGATACCCGTGCGCTCCGCCAACGTGGCGGCTGCCGAGTCGGCGAGAGCGGAGCGAACCCCGGGCATGTACTCCACGGCGATCGCGCTGCCGGGTTCGGAGTGCGCGTGCACGGTCGTCAGCAGCCGCTCGGCGACCTCCTCGGGCAGGTACATGATGAGCCCCTCGGCGAGCCACGCCGTCGGCGCCTTCGGATCGAAGCCCGCGTCGCGCAGCGCCGTTGCCCAGTCGTCGCGCAGGTCAACCGGGACCGCACGGCGTTCACACCTCGCCTCGGCCCCACTCCGGCGGAGCACCTCGTCCTTGAACTCCAGCACGCGCGGCTGGTCGACCTCGTAGACGGTCGTGTCCTCCGGCCACTCCAGACGGAACGCCCGACTGTCCAAACCGGCCGCCAGCACCACGACCTGACGGATTCCCGCAGTGTCGACGCAGTCGCGGAGATACTCGTCGAGGAATCGCGATCGCAACCCGAGGAACACGGACATGATCGACCACTGGTACTCGTCGTCGTCGACCTCCTCGGCCCGCGTCGGCATGGGAACGGGGGATTCCGCGGCACGAACGAAGTCCGCGGCGTACGGATCCCGCACGAGCGGGTCGGGACGGCTGGTCTCGACGGCCCTCGCGGCAGCGACCCCGAGTGCCGTGATGCCCACACCGGACACGATGTCCCAGTCGCGCAACTCGCCTGCCATGTCCGCACCCCTTTCGCCGTGTAACCGCTCCATCACGAGTCGTACCAGCGTTTACTTAGCGTCTACAACTATCCGAGACACGGATCACCGCTCACGTCACATTCCCTTCCGGAAAGCGAAAAACCGCGGAGGGCCGGACCCTCCGCGGTTTTCGCGAATCAGATATGCGCGCCGAAAACGGACTTCCTCAGCCGCCGATCCGGTCGGCGACCAGCTCGGCGATCTGCACCGCGTTGAGCGCGGCGCCCTTGCGGAGGTTGTCGCCCGCGAGGAACAGCGCAAGGCCACGCCCGTCCGGAACGCCCGGATCGTTACGGATCCGGCCCACGAAGCTCGGGTCCTTACCGGCTGCCGCCAGCGGCGTCGGGACGTCGCTGAGCTGCACCCCTGGGGCGTCGGCCAGCAGCTCCCGCGCCCTGTCCGGCGAGAGGGCGGAGGCGAACTCCGCGTTCACCGAGATCGAGTGCCCCGTGAAGACGGGAACCCGCACGCACGTGCCGGACACCGCGAGCTCCGGAGTGTCGAGGATCTTGCGGCTCTCGTTGCGCAGCTTCTGTTCCTCGTCGGTCTCCTCGGTCCCGTCGTCCACAACGGACCCGGCCATCGCGAGGACGTTGAAGGCGATCGGCGCGACGTACTTGTTCGGCGCGGGGAAGTCCACGGCCGCACCGTCGTGCGTGAGCTCCTTGGCCCGCGCACCCGCCGCGTCGACCTGGCTCGCCAGCTCCTCGACGCCGGCGAGACCGCTGCCCGACACGGCCTGGTAGGTGCTGGCGATCAGGCGCGTCAGCCGCGCCTCGTCGTGCAGCGGCTTGAGCACCGGCATCGCGGCCATGGTCGTGCAGTTGGGGTTCGCGATGATGCCCTTGCGGGCACTGTCGATCGCGCCGGGGTTCACCTCGCTCACCACGAGCGGCACGTCCGGATCGAGACGCCACGCCGACGAGTTGTCGATCACCGTCACGCCGGCCTCGGCGAAGCGAGGTGCCTGCGCCTTCGACGTCGAACCACCGGCAGAGAACAACGCGATGTCCAACCCGGACGGATCGGCCGTCGCGGCATCCTCGACCTCGATCTCCTTGCCACCCCACGACAGCGTCGAACCCGCCGACCGCGCCGAGGCGAACAGCCGCAGCTGGGAGATCGGGAACTTCCGCTCCTCCAGCAACCGCAACATCACACCGCCGACCTGGCCGGTCGCACCGACCACGCCGACTCGCAGACCGTTCGGCATCAGCGACCACTCCCCGCGTACACGACGGCCTCTTCGTCGCCGCCGAGCTCGAACGCCTCGTGGATCGCACGCACGGCGTCGTCGACGTGTTCGTCGCGGATCAGCACCGAGATGCGGATCTCCGAGGTGTTGATGATCTCGATGTTCACCCCGGCCTCGGCCAGCGCCTCGCAGAACGAGGCCGTCACGCCCGGGTGCGAACGCATGCCGGCACCGACGAGCGAGACCTTGCCGACGTGGTCGTCGTAGAGCACCGCGGAGAAGCCGATGTCCTCCTTGAGCGCCTCGAGCTCGCTGACCGCGCTCGGCCCGTTGGCCTTCGACAGCGTGAACGTGATGTCCGTGCGGCCGTCCGTGTTGGACACGTTCTGCAGCACCATGTCGATGTCGATCTCGGCGTCCGCGACCGTGCGGAAGATGCGGCCCGCCGCGCCCGCATGGTCGGGGACCCCGGTGACCGTGATCTTCGCTTCGGAGCGGTCGTGCGCCACACCGGTGATCAACGCCTGTTCCACGGGGATCTCCTCAATCGAGCCGGTCACGGTCGTGCCCGGCTTGTCGCTGTAGGACGAGCGAACCCGGATCGGCACGCCGTATCGCCTGGCGTACTCGACCGAGCGCAAGTGCAGGATCTTCGAGCCGCTCGCCGCGAGCTCGAGCATCTCCTCGTACGGCACCGTGTCGAGCTTGCGCGCATCCGGCACGATCCGCGGGTCGGCGGTGTACACACCATCCACATCGGAATAGATCTCGCACGCGTCGGCTCCGAGCGCAGCGGCGAGCGCGACGGCCGTCGTGTCCGAGCCACCCCGGCCGAGCGTGGTGATGTCCTTGGTGTCCTGTGAAACACCCTGGAAGCCCGCGACCAGCGCGATGTAACCCTGGTCGAGAGCCTCGGTCACGCGCCCCGGCGTGACGTCGATGATGCGGGCGTTTCCGTGCACGGACGTCGTCACGACGCCCGCCTGCGAGCCGGTGAACGACCACGCCTCGGCGCCCTGCGCCGAGATCGCCATCGCGACAAGCGCGTTCGAGATCCGCTCACCCGCGGTCAGCAGCATGTCCATCTCGCGCTCCGGCGGGACGGGGTTCACCTGCTCCGCGAGGTCGAGCAGCTCGTCGGTCGTGTCCCCCATCGCGGAGCACACGACGACCACCTCGTTGCCTGCCTTCTTCGTGGCAACGATGCGCTCGGCGACACGCTTGATCCGGTCTGCGCTCTCCAGCGACGAACCGCCGTACTTCTGGACTACGAGCGCCACTTTGGCCGAACCTCCTCGAGGGAACGGCGCCCGCTTCGCAGCCTGGTCGCAAGGGGCGCACGCTCCGTATCGTCGCCGTTAAGGGTACCGGTCGTTCACCCGGATGCCATCCGGCTTTGTGACCCCCGGCACGCCGTCTAGCTGCTGGTTTCCTACCCGTAGAGTGGCGTAATGGGTGGCGAGCAAGCGGAAACGGGTGCCGGACTCCACGATCTGATCGCACGCAGGAGGAGTCCCCGAGCGCTCGATGCAATGAGCGAGGTCACACTCGACCAACTACGTCGGCTGCTCGAAGCGGCGCGCTGGGCGCCGTCGTTCGGCAACACGCAGCCCGCCAGGTTCCTCGTTGGCCTGCGCGGCGACGAGACCTACGACCTCATCCTGGCCGCGCTGACCGAGCGGAATCGCTCGTGGGCCCACCGCGCCGGTGCGCTGCTGGTCGGCCTGGCCGTACGGCGCAACGCCAAGGGCGAGGTGCCGTATGCCGAGTACGGAGCCGGGCTCGCGGCGGAGAACCTCGCGTTGCAGGCCGTCGCCGAAGGGCTGGTGGTGCACCAGATGGCCGGCTTCGACGCCGAGCAGGTGCGCCGGTCGTTCGCCGTGCCCGCGGACGTCGAACCGCTGGTCGCGATCGCCGTCGGCGTCCAGGCCGAGGCGGAGGTGCTGGGCGAGCAGCGCGACGTCGACCGCGAACGCGCGCCGAGGAGCCGGCTGCCCCTGTCCGATCTCGCCCACACCGGCACGTGGGGCAGACCGGTCTTCCCCGAGGAGCCCTTCCCCGAAGAGCACTGACGGTCCGTGCGCGCCGCCCGCCGGGCGATGCGGGCGGCGCGGGCGATCAGACCGAGCCGCCCCCGACCCGGCGGATCACCTTGGCCACGATCGAGGACACGACGAGCCAGAAGATCGCCGCGATGCCGTAGTTGATCAGCACGCTCAGCTTGGGGTCGGTGGGCTGGAACAGGTCGTGGAATCCCAGGGCGAGCCCCTCCGACCAGTCGGCGGCCCACGACACGATGCTGTTGTCCGGGTTGGCTTCGCCGATCACGAAGATGATGTGCCCGACGAGGATCAGCGCGAAGATCAGGCCGGCCCAGCGGACGATCCCGGCGAGCAGGCCCACGGCACGCTCGCGGATCGCCGACCAGTCGACCGAGGGCGACTTCTTCTCCGCGCGCCTCGAACCCTGTCCGGTGGTGTTCTCGCGCGGTTGCTGAGTGGCCTCGTTCGTCTCCGTGGGGACCGACGGCTGAGGCACCTGGGCGGCTTCGGAACCGACGCCGCCACCCGCGCTACCCTGCGCGTTCTTCTCCGTGTGCTCACCCATACCGGCAGTCTGACACGTCCCATGAGCATTTGCTACGTGCCAGTAACCTCCCGTTGACGCTCCCGCGTAACGTTTCGATGTCACCGACACCCTCGTCAACACTTGACGGCTTGGGTTAGCCTCGAGCCCGTGGCACGCGCACTCCTGCTTCGCTGCCGCGACGGGGCCTGATCGGACCGGCTCCCCGTCGCGGGGTTTCGTCGTGCCGGTCTGAGACCGAGGCCCTTTTCAGAAGCGAGCAGGAGCAGAAACCTTCATGAGCACGCCCGAGAGCGGAATCCCTCAGACCAATTCCTCCGCGTCTTCCGTGTCGTCCGCGAGCAACATCCGCACGCCCTCCCGGCCCGCGCCCGCCGACCAGAAGGTGTGGAACCCGCAGCGCGGCTCGTCGATGCCGTACCACCGCTACCAGCCGTGGCATCGCCTGGTCGAGGACATCCAGCTCCCCGACCGCACCTGGCCCGACAAGCGCATCGAGCGCGCGCCGCTGTGGTGCGCCGTGGACCTGCGCGACGGCAACCAGGCACTGATCGACCCGATGTCGCCGGCCCGCAAGCGCAAGTTCTTCGACATGCTCGTGCGGATGGGCTACAAGGAGATCGAGGTCGGTTTCCCCGCGGCCAGCCAGACCGACTTCGACTTCGTCCGCGAGATCATCACCGACGGCGCGATCCCCGACGACGTACGCATCCAGGTGCTGACCCAGTGCCGCCCCGAGCTGATCGAGCGCACCTTCCAGGCACTCGAGGGCGCACCGCGCGCGATCGTGCACATCTACAACTCGACGTCGATCCTGCAGCGGCGCGTGGTCTTCCGCGAGGAGCGTGAGGGCATCAAGAAGATCGCGCTGCAGGGCGCCGAGCTGGCTGCCGAGTACGCGGCCAAGTACTCCGACACCGACTTCCGCTTCCAGTACTCGCCCGAGTCCTACACCGGCACCGAACTGTCCTACGCCGCCGAGGTGTGCAACGCGGTGGCCGACATCTGGCAGCCGACTCCGGACCGGCCGGTGATCATGAACCTGCCCGCGACGGTCGAGATGGCGACACCGAACGTCTACGCCGACTCGATCGAGTGGATGGGGCGCAACCTCGAGGGCCGCGACTCGATCATCCTGTCGCTGCACCCGCACAACGACCGTGGCACCGGTATCGCCGCCGCCGAGCTCGGCTACCAGGCCGGTGCCGACCGCATCGAGGGCTGCCTGTTTGGCAACGGCGAGCGCACCGGCAACGTCGACCTCGTCGCACTGGGCATGAACCTGTTCAGCCAGGGCGTCGACCCGCAGATCGACTTCTCCGACATGGACGAGATCAAGCGGACGGTCGAGTACTGCAACCAGCTGCCCGTTCCCGAGCGCAGTCCATGGGGCGGCGACCTGGTGTTCACCGCGTTCTCCGGCAGCCACCAGGACGCGATCAACAAGGGCTTCGACGCGCTGCGGGCCGCCGCCGACAAGGCGGGCACACCGGTCGACGAGTTCCCGTGGGAGGTTCCGTACCTGCCGATCGACCCGAAGGACGTCGGCCGCACCTACGAGGCCGTCATCCGCGTGAACTCGCAGTCCGGCAAGGGCGGTATCGCCTACATCATGAAGAGCGAGCACCAGCTGGACCTGCCGCGCCGCCTGCAGATCGAGTTCTCCCAGGTCGTGCAGCACTACACCGACTCGGAGGGCGGCGAGGTCGACCCGGAGACGATGTGGACGGCGTTCTCGCGCGAGTACCTCGAGTCGACGTCTCCGCTGAAGCTGGAGAACGCGCACGCCTCCGCCACGGCCGACGGTTACGAGGTGACGGCGACCGTCCTCGTGGACGGCGACGAGCGGGAGATCAGCGGCCAGGGCAACGGCCCGATCGCGGCGTTCTTCGACGCGCTGGCGACCGTCGGCTACGACCTGCGTCTCATGGACTACAGCGAACACACCCTGTCGCCGGGTGACGACTCGCGTGCCGCCTCGTACATCGAGTGCGGCATCGGCGACAAGGTGTACTGGGGCGTGGGCATCGACCCGTCGATCGTCACGTCGTCCCTGCGCGCGGTGGTCTCGGCCATCAACCGCGCACACCGCTGAGCGTGTTCCGTTCGATCATCCGCGTCGCCAGGTCGACGTAGTGGTCGCGCACCTCGGCGGGTTCGACGATGTGCACCTCGGGTCCGAACGGCAGTAGTTGGCCGGCCGCGATCCGCGGTTCCTCGAGCGCGAGCGTGACGTCGGTCCAGCCGTCGGCGCCCTCGTCCGCGGTGGCGAGGGCGCCGGCGACGACCTCGGCGTCGAGGGCGCGCGGCAGGATGCGCATGCCGACGGGGCTCAGCCGCACCCGCACGTCGCAGCGCCGCACGGACCGTTCGAAGCGTGCCGACGATCGTTGCCACCAGCCTGCGAGGTCGAAGTCGGTGGGCCGGTCGAACGGTTCGCCGAGGTCGTCGACGTTGCCGATGCGGCCTGCGCGGTAGGTGCGGATGTCGTCGGTGCCGCTCACACGCGCGACGAGGTACCAGACGCCGGCTTTGAGTACGAGGCCGAGCGGTTCGACGGTGCGTGTCACGTTCGTGTCGCCGCGCCGGTAGTCGATGCGCATGCGCCGTTGGTGCCACACGGCGGCGGCCAGTTCGCCGAGCACGCCTTCGTTGTGGTCGCCTCCGTCGCCGCCGCTGAACCAGGTGGGTGCGTCGAGGTGGAAGCGTTGGGCGACGTGTTGGGCTTGGTCGCGTAGCGGGGGTGGGCAGGGTCGCGGTGACTTTGGCGTGGGCGGCGGCCACGGCGTTGCCGAGGCCGAGTTCGGTGAGTGCGCGGGGGACGCCCATGGCGAAGATGGCGACGGCTTCGCGGGTGGTGAGGCCGTCGAGTCGGCTCCGCCAGCCGTCGACGAGGCGGACGCCGCCGTGGCGGCCGGGTTCTGTCCACAGTGGTACGCCGACGTTCTGCAGTGCGGCGATGTCGCGGTGCATCGTGCGTTCGGAGACGTCGAGTGCCTCGGCGAGTTCGGCGATGGTCGCGGTTTGGCGGCGTTGCAGGGTGAACAGGAGCGCCACGAGGCGTTCGGCTCGCATGGGTTGCATTGTGCGCCGGTCGTTGCCGGTGCGCAGGGGTTACCGGTAGCCGGTGGCGTCGGCGGGTTTGCCGGGTTGTTCGACTTCGGCGATGTAGCGCCACGCGTCGGGCCGGCTGCCGTCGACGTCATCAATGTCGTAGATCTGGGCCAGGTGGCCGCTGGACAGGGTTTGCCCGGCGAAGCGGTGTTTGTCGGGGTCGGCAGCGAGAGCGGCGACGGTGCGGCCGGTGAAGGTGGGAGTTTCGGAGATGCAGAAGTGCGGCACAGTGGTGAGCGCGTCGCGCCAGTTGTCTTCGGTGACGCCGTAGTGGTCGAGCATGGCTTCGGAGCGGAGCCAGCCGGGTGTGACGGCGACGGCGGTGCTGCCGTACGGGGCCAGTTGGTGGGCTTGGCCGATGGCAAGCTGGTGTACGGCGGCTTTGGCGACGTAGAACCCGAGTGACGTGCCTTCGCGGTATGCCGCGTTGTGTTCGGCGGTGCCGTCGGTGACTTCGACGACGAGTCCGCCAGGCCGCCGGATCATCAGGCCGAGCAGATGATGGCTGGTGATCATGTGCGCGTCGATGCTCAGCCTGATCATGCGCAGCGCGTCGTCGAGTGGATGCTCCCACACCGGTGCGTCCCAGCCGATGTAGTTGTCGCCGCCCCAGAGTCCGTTGACCAGGATGTCGACCCGGCCGCGTTCGGCGTCGATCCGCGTGGCCAGTTCCCGCACCTGTTCCCGTTCGAGGTGGTCGACGCGAATGGCCGTCCCGTGCCCACCCGCCTCGCCGATGAGCTCCAGCGTGCCTTCGATCGTCTCCGGCCGATCCACTTCGGACCGCGTTTCGCCCGAGCTGCGCCCGGTCACGTACACGTATGCGCCGCGGCGGGCCAGTTCCACGGCGATGGCGCGGCTGGCCCCACGGGTCCCGCCTGCTACGACCGCCGTCCGTCCTGTCAGTGAGTCCATGGGGTCCAGGCTGGCGGTGAACCCTGTCAGGGTGCGGCATGGTTTCGTGGCCGGGTTCGGGGAAGGGTTCGTGCGTGCGGTTCGGTGCGGTTCACAACGCCGCCAAGTGCCAACACGACGACGCAAGATGCCAACACGGCGACGCGAGTTGCCGAAACGCCGCCGGGCGTCACCCCAGGGCGACCTCCCCGGCCTCGGCCCGCACGGCCTCCAGAACGGCACTGACAGCAGGCCGAACAGGCCCCCCGTGCCGGACAACGGCCTCGACGTTCCGAGCCACGCGGATGCCGGCCAGCGGCCGCCGAACGACCCGGGTGGTGTCCACCGCGTACCGGGGCAGCAACGCGATCCCGTGGCCCGCCGCGACGAGTGCCTCGGTGATGTGGAAGTCGTTGATCCGCTGCACCACCCGTGGCCGCACCCCGGTGCGAGTGGCCAGGGACAGCAGCACGTCGTCGACGGGGAATCCGACGTCGACGCTGATCCACCGCTCGTTCGCGAGGTCGGCGAGTTCGAGCCGCTCCTTTCCGCCCAGCGGATGCCCCTGTGGCAGAGCGACGTCGAGCGGTTCGCGCAACAACGGCACGACGCGCAGTCGCTCCGACTCGATCGGCGTGGCGTGTTCGTCCCGGTGCGTGACGACGATGTCGAAGTCGGCCAGCAGCCCCGGCACCTCGTCGGGCGTCATGTCGACATCGCGTACGTCGACGTCGAGTCCGGTGAACTCGGCGAACCGCGTGAGCAGACCGGGCAGCAACAGCACCGCGGCCGAAGGGAAGATCGCGAGCCGCACGCGTCCGCGCGGGGACTCGCGATATGCGTCGAGCTCGGCCTCCGCCCGTTCGACGGCGCCAAGCACCTCGTCGGCCCTGGCCACCAGGGCAGCACCCGCGTCGGTCAGGCGAAGCCCCCGGCCTGCGGGTTCGGTCAGCGCGACGCCGGTCTCGGCCTGCAGTGCCTTCAGCTGTTGGGACACGGCCGACGGTGTGCAGTGCAGCGCCTGCGCCGTCGCGACGACGCTCCCCCGGTCGGCGAATTCCCTCAGCGTGCGCAACTTCCCCAGATCCACTCCCACAGTCAACCAGACAGTGAAGGAGACTTGGAAGGACGGTGAAAATAATATCGCTGGAACTTCATAGTTAGGAGCCGCAAGCTGGTGGCATGAGCGTGCGCGATCGGCTGCTGGCCGCCCTCACCGCCGTCCTGTGGGGCTGCAACTTCCTGGCGATCGACGCGACCCTCCGACACTTCCCACCGCTGTTCGCGGGTGCGTTGCGGTTCGCCGTCCTCGTGCTGCCGGTCGTCGTGCTCGTGCCGTGGCCGAAGGTGAAGCTGCGCTGGTTCATCGGCTACGGGCTGGGTTTCGGCACGCTGCAGTTCGCGTTCCTGTTCATCGCCATGGTCGCGGGGATGCCGACCGGGCTCGCCTCCCTCGTGCTCCAGGCCTCGGCCCCGTTCACGGTGTTGCTGGGCTGGCTGCTGATCGGCGAGAAACTGTCGCGCTGGCAGGTGGCCGGGATCGGACTCGCGGTGGTGGGCATGTGCGCCATCGCCTGGCAGCGCGCCGAACACGCCACGCTGCTTCCCGTGCTCCTGACCGTGCTCGGCGCCCTGAGCTGGGCGGTGGGGAACCTGTGCCTGCGCAAGGCCGAACCGAGCAACCCGCTGCACCTGACACTGTGGATGTCGGTCGTGCCGCCGGTGCCGATGCTGGCGCTCTCGCTCGTGTTCGAGGGTCCCGCGGCGGGGTGGCAGAGCCTGGCCACGATCGACGACGCGACGGCGTGGCTCGCCGTGGCCGGACTGGCCTACACCGCGATCCTGGGTACGGCGGTCGGTGCGGGCATCTGGTCGACGCTCATGCGGCGGAACCCGGCGAGCACGGTCGCACCGTTCTCGCTGCTGGTTCCGGTCGTGGGACTCACGCTGGCGTTCGTCGTGCTCGACGAACGGCCGACGCCGATCGAGATCGCGGCCAGCGCCGTGGTGGTGGCAGGCGTGTTCCTCGGTTCGGCGGGCGCTCGCCTTGCCAGAAGACGCGCCCACGCCACCTCCGCCGACCACGACCCGGCGCTGACCTGACGCGCCCGGCCCACTCCGCCTACGGCAGCGGGGCCTCCTGGGTCTGGTCGACCACCTCGGGTTCGACCTCGTGCGGCGTGATCGTTCGGGCGAGGATGTCCTCGGCGTAGTGGCACGCCACGCGATGGCCGTCCCCGACGTCGCGCAGCTCCGGCCGATCGGTGTCGCACCGGGTCTCCTGCTTCCACGGACACCGCGTGTGGAATCGGCACCCCGTCGGCGGGTTCGCGGGCGAGGGCAGGTCGCCGGAGAGCAGGATCTGCTCGCGGGAGTCCTCGACCGCCGGGTCCGGCACGGGGATCGCCGACAACAGTGCCTTCGTGTAGGGGTGCAGCGGCTCGGCGTACAGCGCGTCCGACGTCGCCTCCTCCACGAGCGAGCCGAGGTACATCACGCCGATGCGGTCGGAGATGTGCCGTACGACGGCGAGGTCGTGGGCGATGACCAGGTACGTCAGCCCGAGGCGATCCTGCAGTTCCTCCAACAGGTTCAGCACCTGCGCCTGCACCGACACGTCCAGCGCCGACACCGGTTCGTCGGCGACGATCAGGTCCGGCTCGACCGCCAACGCACGGGCGATCCCGATGCGCTGACGCTGACCGCCGGAGAACTCGTGCGGATACTTGTGCAACGCGCTCTCGGGAAGTCCGACGGCGTCGAGCAGTTCGACGAGCCGGGCCCTGGTCGACTCCTTGCCCTTGTCGAGGCCGTGCGCTCGCATGCCCTCGACGAGGATCGACTCGACCGACTGCCGCGGGTCCAGACTGGACAGCGGATCCTGGAAGATCATCTGCATCCGCCGCCTGGCCTTGCGCAGCGTCTCGCCCTTGAGCGTCGAGACGTCGGTGTCGTCGAACACGACCCGCCCGCCCGTGGGTTCGACGAGCCGGAGCAACCCCCTTCCGAGGGTCGTCTTGCCGCAGCCGGATTCGCCGACCAGACCGTAGGTCTCGCCCCGCCGGACCGTCAGGTCCACCCCGTCGACCGCGTAGACGTGGCCGACCGTGCGCTCCAGCACGATCCCCCGCTTGATGGGAAAGTGCACCTCGAGCCCCTCGACGGTGACGAGCACCTCGCCGCTCTCGTGGCCGGTGCCCGCACCCTCGGTACTCGCAGCACCCTCGGTGTTCACAGCGCCCTCGGTGTTCACAGCGCTCCCTCCGTAACCGCGTCCTCGGCCGCCGCCACCGGGTTGTGACACCGCAGCATCCCGCCCCGGTCCTCGACGAGCTCGGGCGGATCGCTCCAGCACACGTCCGTCGCGTTCGGACAGCGCGGGGCGAACGCGCAGCCCTGACTCCACTCGATGTTGTCCGACACCGAACCCTTGATCGGCCGCAACGGCTCACCGCGCGGAGCGTCGAGCCGCGGGATCGACTCGAGCAGACCGTGGGTGTAGGGATGCCGCGACCGTGCGAACAGTCCGTGCCGCTCGGCCCGCTCCACGATCCGGCCGCCGTACATGACGTTGACCTCGTCGCACAGGCCGGCCACGACACCCAGGTCGTGGGTGATCATGATGAGCGCGGTGTCCGTTTCGGACACCAGCTCCGACAGCAGGGACAGGATCTGTGCCTGGATCGTCACGTCGAGCGCGGTCGTCGGCTCGTCGGCGATGAGCAGTTTCGGCTGACAGGCCAACGCGATCGCGATCAGCACTCGCTGCCGCATGCCACCGGAGAGCTGGTGCGGATACTCGCCGATCCGCCGCTGCGGGTCGGGCAGGCCGACGCGGCCGAGGAGTTCGACGGCCTCCGACCTGGCCTCCTTCCTCGACATGCCGCGGTGCCGTTCGAGCACCTCGGTGATCTGCAAGCCGATGGTGATCACCGGGTTCAACGACGACAGCGGGTCCTGGAACACCATGCCCAGATCGCGGCCCCTGCGATCCCTCAGCTGCTTGTCCGACAGCGTCAGCAGTTCGGTGTCGGAGAACGTCACCGAGCCGGTGACCTCGGCACCGCGTTTGGGCAGCAGGCCCATGATCGCCAGGGACGTCACCGACTTCCCGCTGCCCGACTCGCCGACCAGGCCCACGGTCTGCCCCGGTTCCACCGAGAAGCTGACGCCGTCGACCGCGGTGAACGGGCGGGTTCCCTTGCGTTTGAACACGACGCTCAGGTCGCGTACGTCGAGTAGTGCCATGCCCTTACCGCCTGTTCTTCGGGTCGAGCGATTCGCGCATCGACTCGCCGAGCAGTGTGAATCCGAGCGCCACGATGATGATCGCGATCGCGGGGTAGAACGCCAGCGACGGTTTGACGCTCAGCAGCTCCTGTGCCTTGCCGAGCATCAGTCCCCACTCCGCGCGCCGCCAGTCCGAATCGCCGAGCCCGAGGAACGACAGCGCGGCGGCGTCGATGATGGCCGTGGCGAGCGTCAACGTCGCCTGCACGATGACCGGTCCGATGGAGTTCGGCAGCATGTGCCGGAAGACGATCGTCCTGCGCTTGACGCCCAGTGCCGTCGCGGCCAGCACGTGATCGCTCGACCGTTGCGCCATCATCGCCCCGCGCAACAACCGTGCGAACACGGGAACACCGATCATCGCGACCGCGATGATCACCGTCCACTGGCTACCCGGCAGCAGCGCGGCGATCGAGATCGCGAGCAACAGCGACGGAATCGACAGCATGATGTCGGTGAGTCGCATGAGGACGGTGTCGACCCAGCCGCCGAACGCACCGGCAAGTCCGCCGATGACCATGCCGATCGCCACGCCGATCAGCGTCGCGAACACGCCCACGAACAGGGTCTGTTGCGCGCCGACGAGCAGCCGCGAGAAGAAGTCGTATCCGTTCTGGTCGCTGCCGAGGACGAACCCCGGCATCGGCCCGGGGATGTTCGACGGCGTCAGCTGGTTCTGCAGTTCCGGATACGGGACGTAGGGGTCCTTCGGTGCGATGAACGGCGCGATGATCGCGAGGATGACGAACAACGCGACGATGACGAGTCCGATGATCGCGACCGGGTTGCGGAACGTGCGCCGGAGCGCGTCCATCGCCAGGCTCGTGCCGCCCTCGGCGAGCGCATCGATCTTGTCGGCCTTACGCGTGGAAAGAATGCTCATCGCACACGCACCCTCGGGTCGATGATTGCGTACGAAATGTCGACCAGCAGGTTGACCAACACGAACACCGTCGCGAACAGCAGAATCAGGCCCTGCAGCCGTGGGTAGTCACGCTGCTGGATGGCCTGTTCGAGCAGGGTGCCGAGGCCGCCCCACGCGAACACCTTCTCCGTCAGCACCGCACCCGACATCAGCAGACCGGTCTGCAGGCCGATCGTCGTCGACACCGGCAGCAGTGCGTTCCGCAGCACGTGTCGCCTGCGGACGACGGGTGTGGTCAGTCCCTTCGAGTCGGCGGTGCGGACGAAGTCCTCACCCTGCACGTCCAGCACCGAAGCCCGCGTGATCCGCACGATGACGGCAAACGGGATGCTCGCCAGCGCGATCGACGGCAGGATCAGGTGCAGGATCGCGTCCCACGTCGCGTCGAACTCGCCGGTCAGCAGACCGTCCAATGTGGCAATTCCGGTGACCCGGGTGGCATCGATCAGCACGTCCTGCCTGCCGGACGGCGGAAGGAGCGCGATCTCCTGCGTGAACACGTACTTGAGCAGGAAGCCGAGGAAGAACACCGGCACCGCGACGCCGACCAGGGTCGTCACCACGGTCGCGTTGTCGAGGAACCGTCCGCGGAACCGAGCGGCCAGATAGCCCATCGGAATCCCGAACAGCACGGCGAGGAACATCGCCGCCACCGACAACTCGAGCGTCGCGGGGAAGGCCCGGGCGACCTCGGTCATCACCGGATCGCCGGTGATCAGCGAGGCGCCGAAGTCACCGGTCAGAACACGGCCGAGGAAGCGAAAGTACTGGATGACGATCGGATCGTCCAGTCCCAGCACGGCGTTCATCGCCGCGACCTTCTCGGGAGTCGCCTTGTCGCCGAGCAGCGCCGTCGCCGGGCCACCCGGCAGCAGGCGCAACCACGCGAAGACCAGAACGGACAGTACGAACAGCGTCGGAATCGCCTGCAGCAACCGACGCACAGTGAACCTGAGCATGTATTACGTGCCTTTTCCCATGAGACCGGGAGGCAGCCGCGTCGGCGCACTGCCTCCCGGTGGGATGACGGCTGAGCGTCAGCTCTCGCCCTTGTGGACCGGAGCGAACCGCTCGTCGGTCAGCGGGCTCGGAACGAGACCCTGGATGTCACCGCCGACGACGATCGCGGGCGGGGACGAGGTCAACGGCACCGCGGGCACGTACTCGGAGATCGTCACCGCGGCCTTCTCGTAGGCCTGCTTCTGCTCCTCGTCGTCGACCTTGGAGTCCGCATCGGACAGAGCCTTGAACACCTCGCGGTCGTTGAAGCCGAACTCCGCCTTCTCCCTGCCGAAGAACGTGCCGACGAAGTTCCCCGCGTCGCCGTAGTCGCCGGTCCAGCCGAGCAGGTGGATGTCGTGCTTACCGGCCTTCTGGACGTCGTCCTTGAAGCCACCGTTCCACGGACGCTGCACCATCTCGACGTCGATACCCGCGGCCTTCAGGTCGTCCGACACCGCGCCCGCGATGTCGACCGGGTTCGGCATGTACGGCCTGCTGACCTCGGTGGGCACGTAGAACTTGAGCGTCAGGTCCTCGGCGCCGGCCTCCTTCAGCAGCCGCTTGGCCTCCTCGACGTCGTACTCGTGCTTCTCGACCTCGTCGGTGTAGCCGTCGGTCTCCTCAGGCACGAACTGGTCGCGCGCCTCCGCGCCCTCGGGCAGCTGGTTCTTGGCGAGCTGCTCCTTGTTGATGGCGTACTCGATCGCCTTGCGGACGCGGACGTCCTTGAGCTCGGGCGTGTTCGCCTGGTTGATGCCCAGGTAGAGGATGTTGAACACCGGACGCACCATCACCTGGGCGCCTGCGTCGCGGAGGGCCTGGTAGTCGGCCGGGTTCGGCAGGTCGTAGCCGTCGATCTGCCCGGAGATCATGTCCTGCTTGCGCGTGTTCTCGTCCTCGATGACGCGGAAGACGATCTTCTCGAGTCTGGCCTTCTCGCCCCAGTAGTCCTCGTTGCGCGTCAACGTGATCGTCTTGGCGGACTTGTCGTAGGACTCGAACTTGTACGGGCCGGTGCCCGTGGGGTGTTCGTTGGCGTAAGCGGGATAGCTGAACGAGTCCCCGCTCTGCGTGACCTCGTCGGCGTTGTGCTTCTTCAGCGCATCGGGACTGGACATCGACAGCGACGTCAGGCCGAACGCGTCGGGGAACGCGCCCTTCGCCTTGTTCAGGTGCAGGACGGCGGTGTGCTCGTCCTTGGCCTCGCAGGATTTGTACACCGGGTCGCCGGTGGCATCGCCCTTGTTCTCGGCGAATCCCTCGAAGACGTCGCCGTAGTAGATCATCTGGCTCTGCGCGGCCTCTCCCGGCATGTTGTGCCAGCGGTCGAAGTTGAAGCAGACGGCCTCGGCGTTGAAATCGGTGCCGTCGTGGAACTTGACGCCCTCACGGAGCTTGAAGGTCCAGGTCTTGCCGTCGGCGCTCGGCTCCCACTCGGTGGCCAGGCCGGGCTCGAGATCTGCACTTCCGGGCTTGTACGCCACGAGGGTTTCGTACATCTGCCGCATCGGGCGGAAGCTCTCCCCGTCGTCGTTGAAGACGGGGTCGAAGTTCTTGGGCGCACCTGCGGCGCCGAAGACCAGCGTGTTCGCATCACTGCCCGAGCCCTGGTCGCGTTCCGAGGCACAAGCCGACAACGCGAGTGCGCCTGCCAGCCCGATCAGGGCGAGGCGGCGCGTGCGCGTCACTCGTGAGTGGAGCATGTTCGCACCCCTTGAGAAGGTCAGTTCGGTAACGCCCAGACGGGCGCAGATGGAGGCAGACCTTAGCGCTTGGTTGCCGTTTCCTTAAGCGCCTGAGGTTACGATCGCGCTACTTGACGCCCGGAATGGCGCTGGCAATCGGAATTACGACAACGGAACGTGCCCGAATTCCTGCAGTTTCGGCCCGTTCTCGTTCAGTGGTTAGTCCATTCAGCCGAATACCGAAGGTGTGCCGCCTTCCACGGCTCGTCCACCGCGAACCATCCGGCCTCGAAGCGCTGCCACGCGCGCAGGTGCGGTCTGGACCACTCGCCGTCCCTGCCGACGGCGCGCTCGAGTCGCGCCGCCTCGTCACCGTGGTCCAGCCAGCACAGCACCGACACCACGCCGCGCACCGAGCGGCGCCCGGAGGAGACTCCCTCGAGCACCAGCACGTCGGCTGCCGGAACGTCCACCCACGACCCCGGGTACGGCTGACCATGCGCCGACCACTCGGTGCGCCGGTACCGACCGGGCCGCCCCTCCGCGAGCGGCTCCAGCACGCCCGCGGCGAGTCGCGGCCACCACGACACCGGTTCGTCCCACGTCGCGAAGTCGTCGGTGCTCACCTGAGCGGTGTCGACTCCGCGGGCGCGCAGGACGTCACCGATCTCGGCAGCCAGCCGCGTCTTGCCCGCACCGGAAGGGCCGTCGACGGCGAGCAGACGAACGGAGCCGAGCCGCGGCGGCGCGGCCAGCACCCGGGTCGCCGCTTCGGCGGCGAACCGCTCGGTCGTGGCCGGGTCCGGTCCCGCCCCGGTGTCTGCCGGGCGCATCGTCGGCAGCCTCGGTGGGACTACAGCGCGCGCCGGCCGGACAGCGCGCGGCCGAGCGTCAACTCGTCGGCGAACTCGAGGTCGCCGCCCATGGGAAGGCCCGAGGCCAGGCGGGTCACGTTGAGGCCGGGGAAATCACGCAGCATCCGCACCAGGTAGGTGGCGGTCGCCTCGCCCTCGGTGTTCGGGTCGGTCGCGATGATCACCTCGGTGACCTCCTCGGCGCCGATCCGGGTGAGCAGATCCTTGATCCGAAGCTGATCGGGGCCCACGCCCGACAACGGATCCAGAGCGCCGCCCAGCACGTGGTAGCGGCCACGGAACTCGCGCGTGCGCTCGACTGCCAGTACGTCCTTGGGTTCCTCGACGACACAGATCAACGACGAGTCGCGCCGCACGTCGTTGCAGATGCGGCAGCGCTCGGCCTCGGAGACGTTGCCGCACACCTCGCAGAACCGGACGCCCTCGGCGACCTTGCCGAGCACCTCGCGCAACCTGCCGATGTCCTGCGGGTCGGAGGCCAGCAGGTGGAACGCGATGCGCTGGGCACTCTTCGGACCGACGCCGGGCAGCCGGCCCAGCTCGTCGATCAGGTCCTGAACGACACCTTCGTACACGCTTACATTCCGGGAAGACCGAGGTTGCCCATGCCGGGCAGACCCTCACCGCCGCCGAGCCCGCCCGCGATCGGGCCGAGCTTCTCCTGCTGGAGCTGCTGCGCGTTGCTCGTCGCGTCCCGCACAGCCGCGACGACCAGGTCGGACAGCGTCTCGACGTCGTCGGGGTCCACGATCTTGGGGTCGATGTCGAGCTTCTTGAGCTCGAGCTCACCGCTCACCGTGGCGGTGACCATGCCACCGCCCGAGGTGCCGGTGACCTCGGCCTGCGCGATCTCCTGCTGCGCCTCGAGCATCTGCTGCTGCATCTGCTGGGCCTGCTGCAGGATCTGCTGCATGTCGGGCATTCCGCCGCCGGGCTGCACCATGGTGGTCGATCCGATCTCGTCGCTGGAGTGGCTGTATCGGTCAGCCTAGTCGCCCCGAGTGTGGCAACGTGGATGCCGTGCGAGGTTCGGGGGGCTCCGAAACGGCAAAGCCACCACGCAGGAGCGCGGGCAGGTCGCTGCGCGGCGTGGTCGCGGTGGTCTGCGCGGGTGTGCTGCTGGCGTCGTGCACCGCGGCAGACCCGGCTCCCGGCGAGTCCGGCGGCGCGGCCTCGTCGGCCGCGGACCGGCCGAAACGCGCGGCTCCCCCTCGCGCGGACGCACCCCTCGTGGTCCTCGACCCCGGGCACAACGGCCGCAACGGCGCCAATCTGGACCGGATCGAACGCAAGGTGCCGAACGGCCGGGGCGAACGCAAGCACTGCAACTCCACCGGCACCAGCACCGACGACGGCTACGGCGAGCACGCGTTCAACTTCGCCGTCGCCGAGGCGGTACGCGACCGGCTCACCCGTCAGGGCGTGCGCGTGCAGCTGACCCGAGAGGACGACGACGGCGTCGGACCGTGCGTCGACGAGCGCGCCGCCATCGGTAACCGGGCCGGCGCCGACGCGGTCGTGTCGATCCACGCCGACGGGACGGACTCGGACGCGAGCGGTTTCCACGTCATCTACTCCGACCCTCCGTTGAACGACGCCCAGCGCGGACCTGCCGTGCGCCTGGCGCGGGCCATGGTGGCGGGGATGACCGATGCCGGACTGTCGACCGCCGACTACATCGCCTCCACCGAGGGCTTCGACGGACGCGACGACCTCGCGGGGCTGAACCTGTCGACGGTGCCCGCCGTACTCGTCGAGTGCGGGAACATGCGCAACCCCGACGAGGCCAGGGCCATGTCGACGCCCGAGGGCCGCGAACGCTACGCGGAGGCCATCACGCGCGGCATCGAGGACTACTTCGACCGCTGAGCGGCCGGTTCGTCAGTCGATCGGCCGCGCGCCGAGGTGGTCGGACAGCAGACGTTCGGCCACGGCGTCGGGGTCGTCCGAGCCGGCGTCCTGGGCCCCGGGTGCTCCGGCTCCTGATGTTCCAGCTCCTGAGGCGGCTCCCGGTGACGCCTGCTGTGCCCGCGCGTTCCCCGTCTGTTCCGGCGACGGCGGCTCGGGTTCGCCGTACTCGTCGTCGTCCGGTTCGGGGGGAAGGGGGATGTCGGGTTCGGTCGTGGTCGGCGTCGGCCTGCCGGGACGGTCGGCGGCCTGCTGCGGTTGGTGGCCCCCGGGCACAGCCTGCTCCCGGGCTGCCTGCGGTTGACTGGCGGATCCGCCGTCCGGCGCGGCGCCTGCGGCGGGCGGCGCCGAGCCACGCTCAGCCGGGCCACGCTGCGCCGAGTCGCCCCGTGCCGGCTCATGGGCCGGACCCGAACCGTTCTGCGCACCGGAGCCGGCACCGGAGCCGGCGCTGGAGCCAGCGTTGAAGCCATTGCCGGAGTTGTTGCCGGGCGCGGGCTGTGCCGGGGCGGCCTGCCTGCGCTGCGGGGCATTCGGCGCAGCGCCCTGCGACGCGGCTGACGGTGCGGCCGCGGAGACGGCGCTGGTGTGCAGGCATCGCACCTGCCACTGCCCGCCGAGCAGTTCGGCCAACGCCGCGGCGATGCAATCGGCGTTGCGCGGTTCGGACAGCCGCCTGGCCAGTGGTTCGGCGGTGTGGGTGAGCGTCACGCCGTTGCCCTCGACGCTGTGCACGGTCGCGTTGGTCAGCATCGCCTCGGTGCTGCGGCTGGCCTTGCGCACCGTGGACAGCAGCTGCGGCCAGTACTGCCGCAGCGCAGCGGCGTCGATGGCTCCCGGCGCGCCGGACGACTCGCCGTCGGCGCTCGCCGCCGGTTCCGGTGCTGCGGGGTCCTGCTGTGCCGGTTCGGCCACCGCGCCCGCGGTGGCATTCGCCGCGGAACCCGTGGACGCCGCAGCAGAGTCGACAGCAGGCTCGGCAGGAGAGTCGGCAGCGGGACCGGCCGGGGCCGCGGGCTGCTGCGGAGCCTGGGCCGCGGGTGCGGCAGACGGTTGCGCGGCGGGACTCTCGGCGGCCCGCGGTTGCTGCTCGGCCTGCTGTTGTGGTTGAGCCTGCTGCTGGGGCGCGGGGTCGGGCTTCTGCACACGCTGCGAAGGCCGTTCGAAGGTGCGCTCGGGGGCTGGCTCACCCCCCGGTGCCGAACCTCCCGCCGTCATGCGGCGTTCGAGCCGTTCGACGCGCTGCAGCACCGCGCCCTCGTCGTCGGCGACCTCGGGCAGCAGCATGCGCGCGGCGAGGAGTTCGAGCAGCAGTCGCGGCGCGGTGGCGCCTCGCATCTCGAGCAGGCCGTTGTGCAACAGCTCGGCGTATCGCGTGAGCGTGCCGGGCTGGAGGCGCTCGGCCTGCGCCACCATGCGGCTCAGCTCCTCCTCCGGCGCGGCGACCATGCCGCGCGCCGCGGCGTCCGGGACGGAACGCAGCAGGATCAGATCGCGGAACCGGTCGAGCAGGTCGCTGGCGAACCGCCGCGGATCGTGGCCCGCCTCGGCGAGCCGGTCGATGGTGCCGAAGACCTCCTTGTGGTCGTCCGCCGCGAGGGCGTCGACCATCGAGTCGATCAGCGCGGCGTCGGTGACGCCGAGCAGGGCGACCGCCCTGTCGTAGGTGACGCCCTCGGGGCCGGCGCCGGCGAGCAACTGGTCGAGCACCGACTGGGTGTCGCGCGCCGAGCCGCCTCCCGCGCGGACCACGAGCGGGTAGACCGCGGGCTCGACCTGGATGCCCTCGGCGGCGACGTTGCGTTCGAGCAGTTCGCGCATCGCCGTCGGCGGGATGAGCCGGAACGGATAGTGGTGCGTCCGCGACCGGATGGTGGTCAGGACCTTGTCCGGCTCCGTGGTGGCGAAGATGAAGATGAGGTGTTCGGGCGGTTCCTCGACGATCTTCAGCAGGGCGTTGAAGCCCTGCGTCGTGACCATGTGGGCCTCGTCGATGATGAACACGCGGTACCGCGATTCGGCGGGCGCGTAGAACGCGCGGTCGCGGAGCTCGCGGGCGTCGTCGACACCACCGTGGCTGGCGGCGTCGAGCTCGGTGACGTCGACGCTGCCCGGCCCCTCGGGCGCGAGCGCCCTGCAGGGGCCGCATTCACCGCACGGGTCGGGCGTCGGTCCCTGTTCGCAGTTGAGCGAGCGCGCCATGATGCGCGCGCTCGAGGTCTTGCCGCACCCGCGGGGGCCCGAGAACAGGTAGGCGTGGTTGATGCGCCCGGCAGCCAACGCCGTCCGGAGCGGTTCGGTGACGTGCTCCTGCCCCACGACCTCGGCGAAGGTCGAGGGCCGGTACTTGCGGTACAGAGCGAGAGCCACGGCAGCGAGCGTACCGACCCCCACCGACACCGCGCGCCGAGCGGGTCAGGGCTCGATACCGACCCCGGGCCGGTGACTCCAGTGCTCCTCCCGTTCGGCGGTGAGCGCGGGCCAGTCCCGTTCGCCCTGCCGCGGATACATGCGGGAGTGATAGTCGGCGGGACGGTGGTCGGGCCGGTAGTGACAACCCGTCCCGTAGACCGCGTCGAACGAGGGGCACGTGGCGGCGATCGCACGGGGCGTCGGTTTCCTGCCGGTGGTGACCCATGTCGACAGTGCCGCGATCGAATTCGCGTACTCGGCATCGCTCAGCGAGCTGTGCTCGGTCTCGGTCGTGAACGTCTGCACCAGGTGCTCGTCGGTGCCCGCGCCCTCGAGACTCGCCAGGTAGGCCGATTCGTGTTCGACGAAGACGGTGGGGTCGCCGATCGCGTGCAGGCTCAGCACCGGCATCGACACGGCACCGGTGAGGTCGCTGTCGTACGAGAGGTCGCGCCGGGCGGAACGGTCGGCGGTGAACCGCTCGACTCCTGCGTTGAGTGCCTTGTCGTCGTGCGAACCCGTGTAGCGCACCCCGCGGTTGCCGAACGGGTTCCGGCCGTCGAGCCGGTTGTGGACGATGTCCCGGAACGTGAACGTCGCCCAGTTGAGATGCGAGGCCAGGGAGCGCTCCGGGATCCGCGTCACCGCGAGGATGTCGTCGAGACGCTGCTGCTGGCCTGCCGTGCGTTCCTGGGGCCGGGACGAGTAGCCGGTGCATTCGTCGAGCCGCGCGCGCAGGTCGTCCTGGGTCATGGTCGAGTTCTCCGGCAGACCCATCCACAGTGGGTACTGCGGCTCCGTCGGACGCGGATGGTTGCCGCAGTAGTACTGGTACACGACCCGCAGATCGACGCGGTAGTCGTAACCGCGGGATCCGCCCGCCACCAGGCCGTTGGTCAGCAGCGCACCGTCGTAGGCGGGCCGCTCACGGGCGGCGTCGATCTCGGCGATCTTGGCGGCGACGTTCCCGCCCCACGACTGGCCGTGCACGAAGTTCCTGCGCGGTTGGCCGAAGTGGTCGACGTACAGCTGCCGCAGGGTTTCGGTGTCCTCCGCGGCCATCCGGACGCCGTATCCACCGCGACGGTAGGACGAGCCGGCCCATGCGTAGCCCTCCTCGACCATGACCGTCCAGCGTTCGAGGTCGTCGACGCTCCGTTCGGGATCGGAGCCCTCGGGTTCCAGATCGGGCCCGCCGTGCGCGTGCATGACGAGCGAGCCGTTCCACTCGTGCGGGACCGCGATGGCGTAGTAGGCGCCGTTGACGTCCTGGCCGCGATAACAGGTCGCGAGGTCGGCGATGTCCGCCGGACAGTCCGTGACCGTGGGCCGGGCGTTCCCCGGCTCGGTCGCCGGGGTGGCGGACGCAGGTAGCGGTGTCGTCAGGGATGCGAGGCCGACGGCCACGGCTGTGGTTCCGCGAAGGAGGACGCGGCGGCGGCGCCTTCCCGGCGGCCTGCCGTGTCCCGGGCCTCGCCCTGACAGAGATGTGGCTGCGGCTGCCATACCGGCCTCCTCGCGGTCAGCGCCTCGTCGCGCGAGGGCTGATGCTAGGCACGGCAACGACATGGCGACCGGTTTCGTTCATAACGGTCACAGCGGTGCTCGAGGGAGGACATGCGGTCCGGCACAGCGAGGCCGGACACAGCGAGGCCGGGAAAAAATAAGGGGACCCCCGCACCCGTCAGAGCCTGCTTATCCTTGCTGCCTTCCGGCCCTGGGGAGGTTCGCAGGGTGGACGCCGCGGGGGTCCGATTCCAAGTCTACGGCCTCACGGCCCCGGTCGATACGCCGGGGGCCGCGTGGCCACGGGTGCAGCTGGGGCGGGTACCAGCCCGCCGTCGCCGCACCGGATTCCGTGCTCAGGCGGGCAGATCGAACTGACCTGCCTTGACCGCGGTCACGAAGGCGTTCCATTCACCGCGCGTGAACATGAAGACCGGGCTGTCTTCGAGCTTGGTGTCGCGTACACCCACATGGCCGTCGCCGGCTCTGTCACCGAAGTTGACCTCGACGCAGTTGCCCCCGTTCGGCTCACTGGCGAACGACTTCTGCCATCCGATCGGGTCGAACCTGCTCGACACGGTTGCAGGGTCGTAATAATCCTCTTCAACTGTGCGGTCGGCCATGTCTACCTCCGTACCGGTCAGAGTGCAGGTCAACGCCCCGGACGACCTGCCGTCCGGCCCGATTCTGCCCTGCCCATCCGGTTTCTCCCTGTGTATCGATGCCAAACCCGCCGAAGCGTGCGTCCATCCGTGGGAACTTCACGTCCGCCGGTCGACACCGTGATTAATCCCCTCCTAGGATTATTCCTAACGCTAGGCGACGGGTCGACCCCGGCCCGTCCGCTTGCGAGGGACACCACAGGTCCGCAGAGAAACCGCAGTACAAGGCGGGGGTGGAAGCAGATGGCCGTACGACTCGAGATGACCCGGGCAGGCGCTTCGGGCACGGAACACGACGTGACCGAGCCGTCGCTGCCGTCTCCGCGCAAACCACGTCGTTTCGGTCCCGGACTCGTCGCGCGCAGGCCGAGTACGCGCAGCGACGTCGGCGACGCCGCCGAAACGGCCGGTTACCCCCTCGACGACCGCAGGCTCACCTCGCGCTACGTCGTCCGTCTCTGAGCCACTCTCCGAGTCCGAACCCCCACCCGGCCCACCGCGACCTCCCGGCGCGCGCCGCGCGGATGCGCCGAGCGACCCCGCGCCTCAGGTGACGAGCTGCGAGCGGTAGTGATCGGCCATCTCCTGCACGAACTCACGCGTCTCGTTGCGCTCCAGCGCAGCACCGCGCAGCCGGTCCCAGGAGTCGACGAAGATCTGGAAGTCCTTCATGTCGTCGAGGTAGATCCCGCCCGCCGAGTGCTCGACGTAGACGAAGTCCCGGGTGCGGTCGGGGAATCGCATGATCGTGAAGTCGTTGGGCACGGCGGCGAGCTTGGCCTCGAACGGCAGCACGTGGATGTAGACCCTGCTGCGGCGGTCCAGCTCGATGAGGTGCTCCATCTGGTCCAGCATCACGCCGGGTGAGCGGCCTCCCGGCGCCCTGCGCAGCGCCCCCTCGGACAGGATGAACCGGTAGTACGGCGGCTGCTCCTGGTCGAAGACGGCCTTGCGGTCGAGGCGATTGCGCACCAGCGACGTGATGTCGCCGGAACCGAACTCGGTGAACTGCTTGAGCATGTAGTGCTCGGACTGCAGCGGACCGGGGATGCGCTCACCGTGCCACGTCATGATCTCGGCGGCTGCGGGCTCGAGGTCGGTGAACGTGCGGAACCAGTGCGGCACGACCGACCGGTAGCCCGACCAGTGGCCACGCTGTCCCGCGGCCGCGCGCGCGAGGTTGAGGAGCGTGTCGGCTTCCTCACCCGTGACGCCGTACGCGTCGATCATGGTTCGGACATCGCCGAGCTTGGCACCGACCGCACCGGACTCGATCTTGTTGACCTTGCCCTGCGTGCAGCCGAGGATCTCCGCGACGTGCTGCTGGGTCATCCCCGCGTTGGTACGCGCATGCCGCAACTCGTTGCCGAGTTGCTTGCGGCGGGAGGTCACGGTACTGGCCATGGCGGCGCAAACGTTACCGTTTTCCGGCTCTGCCCCAAAGCCCGAGGTCGGAGTAGGGTCGGCCACATGACGAAGAAGGCCGATATCGGCGTCACCGGACTCGCCGTCATGGGGCGCAATCTGGCCCGCAATCTGGCCCGCCACGGGCATGCGGTCGCACTGCACAACAGGTCCGAAACACGCACGCGCGAGCTGGTCGAGCAGTTCGGGGACGAGGGCGAGTTCCTCCCGACGTACTCGGCGCGCGAGTTCGTCGACGCGCTCGAACGTCCCCGCAAGCTCGTCATCATGGTCAAGGCGGGCGAGCCGACCGACGCGGTGATCGAGGAGTTCGCACCGCTGCTCGAACCGGGCGATGTGATCGTCGACGCAGGCAACGCCCACTTCGCCGACACCCGCAGGAGGGAGGCGGCGCTGCGCGAACGCGGCCTGCACTTCGTCGGCACGGGAGTGTCCGGCGGCGAGGAGGGCGCGCTGCACGGCCCGAGCATCATGCCCGGCGGGTCGGCCGAGTCGTACGAGTCGCTCGGGCCGCTCCTGGAGAGCATCTCGGCCAAGGTGGACGGCGACCCGTGCTGCACCCACGTCGGGCCGGACGGAGCGGGCCACTTCGTCAAGATGGTCCACAACGGCATCGAGTACTCCGACATGCAGTTGATCGCCGAGTCGTTCGACCTGCTGCGCGGCGCACTCGGCTACGAGCCGGCACAGATCGCCGACGTGTTCCGCACCTGGAACTCCGGACGGCTCGAGTCGTACCTCATCGAGATCACGGCCGAGGTCCTCGGCCACACCGACGCCGCGACCGGCAAGCCGTTCGTCGACGTCGTCGCCGACCAGGCCGAGCAGAAGGGCACCGGCCGCTGGACGGTCCAGATCGGACTCGACCTCGGCCAGCCGATCACGGGGATCGCCGAGGCGACGTTCGCCAGGTCGCTGTCCGGCCACGCCGACCTGCGTGCCTCCGCTCGCGGACTGGCCGGTCCGACGCGGGCGCCGCTGTCCGGTTCGGACGCCGACCGGTTCGCCGACGACGTCGAGCAGGCCCTGTACGCGTCCAAAGTGGTGGCCTACGCGCAGGGCTTCAACCAGATCCTCGCGGGCGGCGCCGAGTACGGCTGGGACATCGACCTGGGTGCGGTCGCGTCCATCTGGCGCGGCGGCTGCATCATCCGCGCCAGGTTCCTCAACGACATCCGTGCCGCCTACGAGGCCGAGCCGGGCCTGCAGACGCTGCTGACCAGCGGCGGGTTCCGCAAGGCCGTCGAGGATGCGCAGGACGCCTGGCGTTCGGTGGTCTCGACCGCCGTCCGGCTCGGCATCCCGACGCCGGGCTTCTCCACGGCACTGGCCTACTACGACGCGCTGCGCGCCGAGCGGCTGCCCGCGGCGCTCGTGCAGGGCCAGCGCGACTACTTCGGCGCGCACACGTACCGCAGGGTGGACCGGGAGGGCGTGTTCCACACCGAGTGGGCGGCCGAGGGCCGCCCCGAACGCTCCGCGTGAGGTGCGTACCGGCGTACTGAGGCGACTGCTGCCCACGTGGCGGCAGCCTGCTCGCATCGTCGTAGTGGGCTTCGCGCTCGCCGCAGCCTGCGGCACCGTGCTGCTCGCCCTGCCCGCGTCGAGCGAGTCGGGCGAGGCGACCGGGTTCGTGACGGCGCTGTTCACGTCGATCTCGGCGTTGTGCGTGACCGGACTGATCGTCGTGGACACGCCCGAGTACTGGTCGACGTTCGGCGAGCTGGTGATCCTCGGGCTGATCCAGCTGGGCGGTCTCGGCATCATGACCACCGCCTCGCTGCTCGGCCTGCTCGTCTCGCGCCGGTTCGGGCTGCGAATGCGGCTCACCGCACAGGCCGAGACGAAAGCCCTCGACCTCGGGGACGTGCGGCGCGTGGTGCGCGGCGTCATCACCGTGTCGCTCGTGCTGGAGCTGATCGTCGCGGCGGTGCTGACCGCGCGGCTGGCGATCGGGTACGGGTACGAGACCGGGCGCGCGGTCTACCACGGCGTGTTCCATGCGATCTCGGCGTTCAACAACGCCGGGTTCGCGTTGTACTCCGACAGCCTCATGGGTTTCGCGACCGACCCGTAGGTGTGCGTGCCGGTGATGCTCGCGATGCTGGCCGGTGGTCTCGGCTTCCCCGTGTGGATCGAGCTGTGGAAGCACCGGCGCCGCCGCGTCCGCTGGTCGATGCACGCCAAGCTGACCCTGATCACAGCGGCGTGCTGTTGCTGATCGGCGCGGTGGTGATCACGACGGCGGAGTGGAACAACCCCGAGACGCTCGGCGGCTTCGGCGTCGGAGGCAAGCTGCTCGCCGGACTGTTCCACGGCGCCATGCCGAGAACCGCCGGGTTCAACAGCGTCGACGTCGGCGAGATGGAGTCGGGCACGCTGCTGGTCAACGACATCCTGATGTTCATCGGCGGCGGCAGCGCGGGTACGGCCGGTGGCATCAAGGTGACGACGTTCGCCCTGCTCGCGTTCGTCATCTACTCCGAGATCAAGGGCGAACCGTCCACGCACGCCTTCGGCCGCAAGGTTCCGGCGCTCGTGCAGCGGCAGGCTCTGACCGTGGTGCTGCTCAGCGTGGGAGCCGTCATGCTCGCCACGCTGGCGATGCTCGCGATCACCCCGTTCCGTGTCGAACAGGTGCTGTTCGAGGTGATCTCGGCGTTCGCCACGGTCGGTCTGTCCACCGGAATCACCGCCGACGTGGGCCCCGCCGGCCACCTCGTGTTGTCCCTGCTGATGTTCCTGGGACGCGTCGGTCCGATCACGCTGGCGTCCGCGCTGGCGTTGCGCGACCGTTCGCGTCGGTACGAACTCCCGGAAGAGAGGCCCATCGTTGGCTAGGTCCTCGAAAGACGTCAATCGCGTCGTGGTCGTCGGTCTCGGCCGGTTCGGCAGCTCGCTGGCGCTGGAACTCGTCGGCAGCGGGTTCGAGGTGCTCGGTCTCGACCGCGACCCGAAACTGGTGCAGCGCTACGCCGACGACCTGACGCACGCCGCCGTCGCCGACACCACCGACCCGGACGCGCTGACCCAGCTGGGCGTGCCCGACTTCGAACGCGCCGTCGTCAGCATCGGCGACGACATCGAGGCGAGCATCCTCACCACGTCAGTGCTGTCGGACTTCGGCATCGCGAGCATCTGGGCCAAGGCGACCAACCGCAGGCACCGGCGCATCCTCGAACGCGTCGGCGCCCACCACGTGGTGCTGCCCGAGCACGACATGGGCGAACGCGTGGCGCACCTGGTGACCGGACGCATGCTCGACTACATCGAGTTCGAGGACGACTACGCCCTCGTCAAGACGACGGCGCCCGACGACGTGCTGGGCGTGCCCCTCGGCCAGACCTCGATCCGCAAGCGCTACGGCGTCACGGTGGCCGGCATCAAGCGCCCCGGCGAGAAGTTCACCTACGCCACCCAGGAGAGCATCGTCGAGCGCCACGACCTCCTCGTCGTCGCGGGCCGCAGGGACCAGGTGGAGTCCTTCGCCAACCTGACGTCCTCGCCGCGGTAATTCGCTCGACGCCCGGTCGACAATGGGCGCATGTTGGCCGAGGTGTTCCCGCTCGCGGGTCTGAGGCTGCGCACCCCACGACTGGAGTTGCGCGTGCCCGACGACGCCCAGCTGGCCGCGCTCGCCGACCTCGCCGTCGCCGGCATCCACCCGCCCGGCGAGATGCCTTTCCTGCATCCGTTCACCGACGCCGCGCCGGATGCCCTGGCCAGGTCGGTCGTCCAGCGCCACTACCGCATCCGGAGCGAGGTCACCCATGAGTCGTGGACCCTGCCGCTGACGGTGCTGCACAACGGCACGGTCGTGGGGACACAGGGCCTGCAGGCCACGGACTTCGCTGTCACCCGCGAGGTCGGCAGCGGTTCCTGGCTCGGCCGTGCCCACCAGGGCCAGGGCATCGGCACCGAGATGCGCGCCGCGGTGCTCCACCTGGCGTTCGCCGAACTCGGCGCGGACACCGCCAGGTCGGAGTCGTTCGAGGACACCCCCACGTCGATGGCGGTCTCGCACAAGCTGGGCTACGCCGACGACGGAACGGCCACGTACTCCGTGCAAGGCCGCAGGCGCACGGCCCGGCGGCTGCTGCTCACCCGCGAGGCGTGGCAGCGTCACCGCACGGTCGAGGTCACCGTCGAGGGCCTCGCACCGTGTCTGCCGTTGCTCGGCGCCGGCTCCTCCTCTCGGTGAGGCCGGCCTCGGTGCAGCCCGGGCAGCCGACCCTCCCATCGGTGATCACGCAGAGTCCTGTACCCTTTTTCGCGGAGGATTGGCCGAGCGGCCTAAGGCGCACGATTGGAAATCGTGTTGGGTTAACAGCCCTCACGGGTTCGAATCCCGTATCCTCCGCCAGCGAGAACGCCGGGCGCTCCCATCGGGGCCGCCCGGCGTTTTGCATGTGCGGCCTGTACGCAGCGCAATCGGACGCGACGCTGCCGTGCGGTCAAGGCCCATTCGGCTGAGTTCCCCGCCTCCATGAGGCCCGTGATCGGTGAGGTTCCTCGCATCTGAGGCCGAAACGCTCGCGAACACCGGCCGGGCACGCCTTAGGCTGGGGCGTGCCGAGAGGCGTTGCAACGGGCCGCCATCGCCAGGGGGCTGCCCGCCACGCTCGGCGAGAACACCAAGGACGCCTTCCGACGAGGAAGGCAGGGTATGAGCAACATCCAGCCAGACCGCACCGACGAACTCGCCGCGCTCCTCCGCGAGCGGATCCTGATCATCGACGGCGCAATGGGCACGATGATCCAGCAGGAGTCGCCGGGTGAGGCCGAGTACCGCGGCGAACGCTTCGCCGACTGGGGCTGTGATGTCAAGGGCAACAGCGACCTGCTGACGCTGACCCAGCCCGACCTGATCAGCGGCATCACCCGCCGGTTCCTCGAGGCGGGCGCGGACATCGTCGAGACCAACACGTTCAGCGCCACGACGATCGCCCAGGCCGACTTCGAGATGCAGGAGCTGGTCTACGAGCTCAACTACGAGGGCGCCCGGCTGGCCCGTACGACAGCCGACGAGTACGCGACCCCCGACCGTCCGCGGTTCGTGGCCGGCGCGCTCGGGCCGACGAACCGCACGGCATCGATCTCCCCGGACGTCAACGACCCCGGCGCCCGCAACGTCTCCTACGACGACCTCGTCACGGCGTATCTGCAACAGGCCAACGGCCTGGTCGACGGTGGCGCCGACCTGCTGCTCATCGAGACGATCTTCGACACCCTCAACGCCAAGGCCTGCATCTTCGCGCTCGAGACGCTGTTCGCCGAGCGCGGCCGCCGCTGGCCGGTCATGGTGTCGGGCACCATCACCGACGCCTCCGGCCGCACGCTGTCCGGCCAGACGACCGAGGCGTTCTGGAACTCCATCCGGCACGTCAACCCGTTGCTGGTCGGCCTCAACTGCGCGCTCGGTGCCGCCGAGATGCGCCAGTACGTCGCCGAGCTCAGCCGCGTCGCCGACTGCTTCGTGCACTGCTACCCGAACGCCGGTCTGCCCAACGCGTTCGGCGAGTACGACGAGACGCCCGACCAGATGTCGACCGTGGTCCGGGAGTTCGCCGAGGCCGGCCTGGTCAACGTGCTCGGCGGGTGCTGCGGCACCACGCCCGAGCACATCGGCGCCATCGCGAAGGCCGCCGAGGGACTGCCGCCCCGCGTTCCCTCGCAGCCCGAGCCCGCGATGCGCCTTTCGGGTCTCGAGCCGTTCAACATCGACGACTCCTCGCTGTTCGTCAACGTCGGCGAGCGGACCAACATCACCGGCTCGGCCCGGTTCCGCAAGCTGATCAAGGACAGCGACTACGACACCGCCCTCTCGGTGGCCGTGCAGCAGGTGGAGAACGGCGCGCAGGTCATCGACGTCAACATGGACGAGGGCATGATCGACGGCGTCGAGGCGATGGACCGCTTCCTCAAGCTCATCGCGTCCGAACCGGACATCAGCCGCGTGCCGATCATGGTCGACTCGTCCAAGTGGGAGGTCATCGAGGCGGGCCTGAAGAACATCCAGGGCAAGCCCATCGTCAACTCCATCTCGCTGAAGGCGGGCGAGGACGAGTTCGTCCAGCAGGCGCAGCTGTGCAAGAAGTACGGCGCCGCCGTCGTCGTGATGGCCTTCGACGAGGACGGCCAGGCCGACAACCTCGAGCGCCGCAAGGAGATCTGCAGGCGCGCGTACGACATCCTCGTCGACCGGGTCGGCTTCCCCGCCGAGGACATCGTCTTCGACCCCAACGTGTTCGCGGTCGCCACCGGCATCGAGGAGCACGCGACCTACGGCCTCGACTTCATCGAGGGCGCGCGCTGGATCAAGCAGAACCTGCCGGGCGCCAAGATCTCCGGCGGCATCTCCAACGTCTCGTTCTCCTTCCGCGGCAACAACACCGTGCGTGAGGCGATCCACGCGGTCTTCCTGTTCCACGCGATCGAGGCGGGCCTGGACATGGGCATCGTCAACGCGGGTGCGCTCGCGGTGTACGACGAGGTGGACAAGGAACTGCGGGACGCGATCGAGGACGTCGTCCTCAACCGCACCGACGACCCGCAGGCCGCCACCGAGCGGCTGCTCGAACTCGCCGAACAGCACAAGGGCAACGGTTCGGCCGACGAGGAGACCGCCGACGAATGGCGCGAACTCCCCGTCGCCGAGCGGATCACGCACGCGCTTGTGAAGGGCATCGACGCCCACGTCGAGGCCGACACCGAGGAGCTGCGCAACGAGATCGCCCAGCGCGGCGGCCGCCCGATCGAGGTCATCGAGGGCCCGCTGATGGACGGCATGAACGTCGTCGGCGACCTGTTCGGCGCGGGCAAGATGTTCCTGCCCCAGGTGGTCAAGAGCGCCCGCGTGATGAAGAAGGCCGTCGCCTACCTCATCCCGTTCATCGAGCAGGAGAAGGCCGACGCGGGCACCACCGGCGAGAAGGACACCAACGGCACGGTCGTGCTCGCCACGGTGAAGGGCGACGTCCACGACATCGGCAAGAACATCGTCGGCGTCGTGTTGCAGTGCAACAACTTCGAGGTCATCGACCTCGGCGTGATGGTGCCCGCGCAGCAGATCCTGGACGCGGCCAAGGAGCACAACGCCGACGTGATCGGCCTGTCCGGGCTGATCACCCCGTCGCTGGACGAGATGGTCAACTTCGCCTCCGAACTGCAGCGGCAGGAGTTCGACGTGCCGCTGCTGGTCGGCGGAGCCACCACGTCGCGTGCCCACACGGCCGTGAAGGTCGACAAGAAGTACGACGGCCCCGTGGTGTGGGTGAAGGACGCCTCGCGTTCGGTGCCCGTGGTGGCCTCGCTCCTGCACGACGAGCAGCGCGAGACGTTGATGTCCGAGGTGCAGGCCGACTACGACGCGCTGCGGGCCCGGCACGCGAACAAGCAGGACCGGCCCATGGTCACGCTCGAGCAGGCACGCGAGAACCGCACACCGATCGACTGGTCGTCGTACACCCCGCCGGTGCCGGCCAAGCCGGGCGTGCACGTCTTCTCCGACTACGACCTGGCCGAGCTGCGCGACTACATCGACTGGCAGCCGTTCTTCAACGCGTGGGAGATGAAGGGGTCCTTCCCCGACATCCTCAACAATCCCGCCACCGGTGAGGCCGCGCGCAAGCTGTACGACGACGCGCAGGCCATGCTCGACAAGCTCATCGAGGAGAAGTGGCTCACGGCCGCAGGCGTGATCGGCTTCTTCCCCGCCAACGCCGTCGGCGACGACATCGAGCTCTACACCGACGATCAGCGCACCGAGACGCTCACGACGCTGTTCAACCTGCGCCAGCAAGGCGAGCACCGCGAAGGCATCCCGAACCGCTCCATCGGCGACTACGTGGCGCCCAAGGAGACAGGCCTTCAGGACTGGGTCGGCGGCTTCGCGGTGACGGCGGGCCTCGGCTCGCAGCAGAAGGTCGCCGAGTTCAAGGAGAACCTCGACGACTACAACGCGATCCTGCTCGAGTCGCTGGCCGACCGGCTCGCCGAGGCGTTCGCCGAGCGCATGCACGAGCGCGTGCGCAAGGAGTTCTGGGGCTACGCGCCCGACGAGGAGCTGGACAACGTCGGCCTGATCAAGGAGCAGTACGACGGCATCCGGCCCGCGCCCGGCTACCCGGCGTGCCCCGAGCACACCGAGAAGCAGACGCTGTGGAACCTGCTCGACGTGCAGGAGACCGTCGGCATCGAACTCACCGACTCGATGGCGATGTGGCCGGGTGCGGCGGTGTCCGGCTTCTACTTCAGCCACCCCGAGTCGCGGTACTTCGTCGTGGGCAGGCTCGGCCGCGACCAGGTGGAGGACTACGCCAAGCGCAAGGGCTGGTCGCTCGCCGAGGCCGAGCGCTGGCTGTCGGCGAACCTGGGCTACGACCCCGAGGACTGATCAGCCGTATCCGGTGAAACGCCGGGTGGTCCAGTGGACCACCCGGCGTTTTGCGTGGGGTGCTGCGCCGTGGGGTGTTGCGGCGTGGCGGTCAGGGGCGGTCCCGGCCCGGTGTCTGGCCTGCGACGCCGTGCCGCAGTGGGCCGCTCGGCTGGGCCGCGCTGTCTGCCGACACCGGCGATCCGTGCGACGTGTCCGCCGGTTTGCCGCTGTCGGCCTGCTGATCGCCGCCGGACGGCTCGGCCCCTTCGGCGAGTTCCGACTGCCGGGTGCGCAGCAACTCCAACACGGGTGTGCGGTTCGCGTGGGACTCCTCGTAGTCGATCAGCGTCCGGAGGTCCTCGTCGGGGAGCGAGCGGATCCGGTGCTGCAGCTCGGTGATCGGCAGTTCGTCGTAGTCGGGCAGGGGCAGGGCACTGTCGGACGTCATCGGACACACCTCGCGGGAACGGTCGTCGGGTCAGCTGCCGCGGTTCTCGCCGAGTTCGCGGGCGATCGGGTTCGCGGGCGTCTCGGTCTCGCGCTCGGCCAGTCCGGAACGGGAGTTGTGGCGGGCCTGTTGTGCCTTGTCCGAACTCGACCGGCCTTCCTCGGCGTCGCTGTCCAGGGGCACCGACTGGATCACCTCGCCGAGGTTCGCGTACTCCGCAGGCGGCATCGCGCGCAGGGCCTGCGCCACGCTGTCGTCGCCGCTGCGAGTCTGCGCGTGCGACACCAACGTCTCCTTGTCGGCGGGGAAATCCACCGACGAGAGCGCTTCCTTGAGCGATTCGCGGTCCGTACTCATACCAACCCCCTTCTGCTCGGCCGCTCCGCCGGTCCTACCCGCCCACCGACCAAAGCAAACCCGTGTTGCGACTTCGGGGGCCCGTGTTGCGGGCCCAGGGGCGCGTGTTGCGTCCCCAGGGCGCCGTGTTGCGGGTTCAGGAGCGCGTGTTGCGGGCCTGGGGGCGCGTGTTGCGACTTCAGGGGCGCGTGTTGCGGCGTCCCGGTGGTCAGTGGTGGTACGCGTGCGCGACCGCGTGTCCGCGTCCCTTGCCGATCAGCCAGCGGTTCACAGGCACGGTCACGGCGAAGGCGATGGCCAGCGCGCCGGCGAGCGTCACCCAGAACAGCGCCGTGGCCAGACCGGCGTCCATCGCGCCGGGAACAAGCACCATGAACGCGTTGTCGGTCAACTCCATGACGGCGATCGAGACGGTGTCCGCGGCGAGCGCCACCTTGAGCGCCTGGCGCATCCCGACGCCCGCGCGCAGCACACCCCGCATGCTCAGCGCGTACCCGAACAGGAATGCCAGCACGACCGACAGCACGACGGTGCCCGCCGCGTGCCAACCCAGCGCCGTGCCGATGACCATGCCCGTGATCTCGCCGAGTGCGCATCCGAGCAGGCAGTGCAACGTCGCGGTCACGGCCATCGCCCAGGTCGCGGTCGCCGGCTGATGATGCGTGTGCTGTTCCGACACCATGACCTCCGGTGCGAGTGCATGAATTCACCTGTCCCAGCACCAACAAACAAACCCCCAGGGGGTATTCCGACCAAGCCGTGTTGCGCTTTCGGGGGCTCGTGTTGCGGGTTCAGGGTCGCGTGTTGCCGATTCCGGAGCTCGTGTTGCGCCGAACCGCGAGATGAGCGCATCCCGCGACCCGTACAGCGCGCAGGCGGCCGCAGGACGACGTCGGCTCCCTAGCCACGCTGCTCCTCGTCGGCGCGACGCAGTGCGGTCCGGACCGCACCGACGACCGCCCGCGCGGCGAAGGCCACGACGACGAGCCCCACCGACATTTGGATCATGGTCAGAATCCGCGCAGCCTCCGTGCGCGGAACGATGTCACCGAAGCCGACCGTGGCGAAGACCGTGAGCGCGAAGTACAGCGCGTCGGTGTGTCCGAGTTCCTCACTGAAACTTCCGGGTTGCGTCCGCGCCAGTCCCGCGTACGCGGACGCGAAAAGCGCGAGCAGCAACGGAAAGCCGACAGCGACCAGCTGAACGGCCCTCAGCTGCGGAGTCCCGGAAACAGCGATGACCCTGAGTTGCCACGCGATGGCCAACCCGAAGCCCACCAGCGCGATCCCGAACCGCAGCCACGGGCCGACCTCGAGCGGACGGTCCAGCGGCACCAGGTAGTACCCGGTGATCACGAGTCCAGCGCTGAGCAGCGTCCGCAGAACCGCGCCCGCCACGAACCGTCGGCGCGCACGGGCCGGCAGGTCCTCGAATCGCCGTCGTCCCACGGATCCGACCTCCGCACCGCAAACGTGCACGTCACGAGCACGGATACCCCCGCAGCACTCGTCGACACGTGACACGGCGGGCGCTGCGCGGTGGCGGCGTTGGACCGCGGAGTTGGGCTACCTCTGGACACAACACCAGCCCCCCGAACCCGCAACACGCGCCCCTAGAAGCGCAACACCCGCCCCCGCATGCGCAACACGGGCTCCCGGAACCGCAACACGGCACCGCGAAGGCGCAACACGAGCCCCCGAGTGCGCAACACACGCTCCTGGATCCGCAACACGCGCCCCCGGAACCGCAACACGGGGTTGGGCGGTCAGGGGAGGTAGGACTTCAGCCACTCCGGTGGGTGGCCCTTGGTGAGCAGTTCCGGCCAGTCGCCGGGGCGCTCGTCGCCGTAGGCGCGGACCCGCAGGTCGCGGCCGAGCACGTTCGCGTACTCGGTGACCTCGGTGTAGTACATGTACGACATCAGCCGGTCGGCGAACCGCCAGCCGGTCGGCGTGCGCCGGTACACGTCCTGGTACCGCAGCGCGACCACCATGGCCTTGCCGTCGCGGACCACCTCGGCGTGCGAGGCGAGCTGGCCGTAGGCGACGTCCGGATCGGCGTCGTCGAACCGCACGACGTGACCGTGCGTGAAGTGGTTCGTCGGCCCCAGGGCCTTGAACCGGCCGAGATACGTCGTGACGATCTCGTCGATGCCGTTCGCCGCGAACACCCCGTCCGCCGACCGCAACGTGCCGTCCTCGCAGAAGAGCTTGCGAATCCCGTCCTCGTCGCGTTCGTCCATGACGTAGCCGTAGAGCACGGCCAGGTCCTGGATCGCCGCCCTGTCCTCGATCCGCTGGATTCGCCGCTCAAGTGCGTCCGTCATCGTCTGCCTCCCGAAGCCGCCGCGCGCCCGGCGCGGTATCCGAACACGAGCGCGGGCCCGAGCGTGCCGCCCGCCCCGCCGTACACCATTCCGGTCGGCCCGGCCATGGCGTTTCCTGCGGCGTACAGACCCGGAATCGGATCTCCGTCCACAGTGAACACAGAACCATCCACATCGGTCTGTGGACCGCCCTTGGTGCCGAGGGTGCTGAGGTGCAGCCGCACGGCGTAGTACGGCCCACGCTCGAGCGGTCCCAGCGTCGACGCCGCACCGGGGTAGTGCCGCTTGTCGCCGACGAATCCGTCGTAGGCGCTGCGTCCCCGGCCGAAGTCCTCGTCGTCGCCCGCCTTCGCCATGGCGTTGAACCGGGTGACCTCGGCCTCCAATGTGGCCGGTTCGACGTCGATCGCGCGGGCGAGTTCGCCGACGCTGTCGCCGCGCTGGGCCCACTCGGGTGCCTGCCCCGGCGGCAGCGTGAATCCGCCGTACTCCTCGACGTGCCGCGCGTCGAACACCAGCCAGCACCGATCGTTGACGTAGTCGAAGCTGCCGGGATCGAGCTGGTGGAAGGCGCCGCCCAGCGCGTTGTAGTTGGCCGCCTCGTTGGTGAACCGCACGCCGTCGCGGTTGACCATGATCGAACCGGGCAGGGTGCGTTCGCGCAGCACGAGGTGCACGGCCTGCTCACCGTGGTTCGACTGCCCCGGCAGCACGCACACCGGCACCCACCACGCCTCCCGCATGTTGCCGAGCCGCGCGCCTGCCTTCATCGCCATCCGCAGGCCGTCCCCGGTGTTGGTGGGCACCGTCGCCGGATAGGACATCGGTCCGCGCAGGAAATCCCTGACCAGACCCGGGTCCCACTCGAAGCCTCCCGTCGCGAGCACGACACCACGCCGCGCCGACACCGCGGACCCGTCGGCGAAGCGGACCCCGCGCACCCGGTCGCCGTCCTGGACGAGCTCGACGGCAGCGGCGTCGGTGACCGGTTCGGTGCCGCGGTCCAGACATCCCTTCAGCAGGGCGCCGATCATCGCGCGGCCGAGACCCTCGAGTCGCTGCGCCTCCCGCCGGTCGGCCTCGTCGGGCGCGACGACACCCGTACCGCCGCCCACGGGTGTCTCGCGGACCATCATGCGTCGCGGTCGCCCCTCGAGACGGTCGGCCCACGCGCCGAGGGCGTCGAAGCCGAACAGGTGCGGCTCGACCGAACGCCCGCCCTGCGGTTTTCCGCCGGGGTGTTCGGGGTGATAGTCGGGATAGCCGGGCACGAGGCTCAGGTGCAGTGGGGTCCGCCTCTCGAGCCATTCGGTGACCTCGGCCGTACCGTCCACGAAGGCCTCCGCCATACCTGGCCGGATCATGTCGCGCGAGAGCGACCGCAGGTAGCGGATGCCCTCGGCACGCGAGTCGGCCACTCCGGCCTCGCGTGCGTAGCGGTTGTCGGGCAGCCAGGCGACGCCGCTCGACAGACACGTCGTCCCTCCGACGAGGGACGACTTCTCGAAGAGCCCGACGGAGGCTCCGGCGTCGGCGGCAGCCAGGGCCGCGGTCAGTCCGGCCGCGCCCGCACCCAGCACGACGACGTCGAACTCGTCCATGAGCTCTCCCCTCAATCGAGGATAACCATGCTAAGCGATTAGCCGCTTCAGTCAATGGCACGGAGCGCCCGCAGCCACATCCGCTGGCCGTGATCGCCACGGACGGTGACCGGATGTCGCCCACCTCCACACGCCTGCCATCGGATGGTCACGCTAAGTTGGATCACGACACGTACCGACATGTCCAAGGAGCCCGCCCCATGGCCGGAGTGGAAGAGATCCGCGCGGGGATCGCCGCCGCGAACGAGAAGGCTTCCGCCAGCATCGCCGCACTTCAGCAAGCCGCGCAGACCCTCGAGGAAGCGCAGCAGACACTGGCGATGGCGACCCAGGGCAGCGCGCAGGAGGACGTCAGCCAGGCACACGGACTGCTCGCCGAGGCCATTCAGGGCATCACCGGCACCCAGAGCACCATCCAGGCCTGCATCTCGTCCACCGAGGGTTACGCGGCGCGGCTCTGAGCCCCGGTCCGCCACCATGTCGCTGTACGAGCTGCACGCCTCGCTGAACGCCGTCCGCACGAGCCTCACGGACGCCGCCGCGCAGGCCGCACACGCCAGGGAACTGCTCGAGGAGTACCGGCGCGCACTGCTGGATGCCCAGAGCGGCACCGCGGGCAGCAGCGGGGAGCCGTGGCTACCCGCCCAGCTGGCGCGAGCGTTCGACCAGCTGGACGACCACACAGGGCAGCTCGGCGGCGTCGAGCAAGCCCTGAACCACTACGAAGCAAGGTTGTAGCAGGCGTATGGGCAGGAAGGTCCACGAGCAGCGAGCCCGCGTCGTCACCGCGCTCGACCACCTCCGCCACCAGATCGGCCTCGCGCTCGGGGCCGCCCGCAACGCGCACGCGCAGGCCGAACAGGAGCTCGCGCAGCGCCGCCTCGAACAGGACGTGGTGCGCACCGGCATGGACCGGGCGGCCGCGGACCCGGAACTCGCAGCCCGGATGACCACGCCGGCCATGGCGAGCGTGGTGCACAAGCTCGCCAGCGTGCGCGAACAGTTCTACGCCGAGTGGACGGCGGGGCCGCGGCGGCTGCGTGAACTCGTCGCCGAGACCGCACCCGGTCCCGCGTCGGCGCCCGCGGGCGAATGGCTCGGCAGGGTGGGCACGTCGTCCGGGCTCACGACGCCGCAGCTGTGGCGGATCGGCGAGACCACAGTGGACGGAAGCGCGGATTCGGCGTTCGACGTCGCAGTGCCGTTGCTCGACTCCTCCCACCTGGCCGTGACGTCGGCACCCAACACGCGGTCCACCGTGGACGGACTGGTGGAGAACCTGCTGATGCGGGTGTTGTCGACGTTCGAACCCGGCGCGGTGAAGATCCACCTGTGGGACATCGGCCAGCTGACCGGGGTGCTGCCCAACTTCTACGCATTGTCCAGGACGAGTGCGGTCACGGTGCACGACCCGACCCGCCTGTCCGACCTGCTCGACGAGTTCGCAGGCCACATCCGCCGCATTCACGGTTACACCATGCAGGCAGGGCACGTCTCGCTGCGCGCGATGCGGGCCGCCACGGGCAAGCGGCTCGAACCGTGGCGGATCGGCGTGCTCTACGGCAACGGGGAGGACCTGCAGCCCGAACAGATCCGCGACATCAAACGCGTCGCCAGCGGCGCGATCGAGGCGGGGATGTCGCTCATCCTCGTGGACGTGCCCACGATGCTGGACGGCGCCGTCGAGAGCGTGCACGTGACCGCCGACCGCACCGCCGTCACGAGCATGACGGGCCCGGACCTGGCGGTGCGCCTCGATCCGCCGCTGCCGGGCGGCCAGGTCGCCACCGCGTCGTCCCGGATCGCCGAAGCGCTGATGGCCAGGCAGGGCGGGCCGCGCACGTTCGACGACCTGTTGCCGACCGAGTACGGCACCGCCTCGTCGGCCGTGGAGCTCAGGGCACCCGTCGGGTTCCACGAGGGCGAGCCCGTCGACGTGGTGATCGGCGACGCCACCCCGCACGCCCTGATCGGCGGGCCGAGCGGTTCGGGCAAGACGAACTTCCTGTACGCCCTGCTGGGTTCGCTGTGCGCGCGGTACTCGCCGAACGAACTTGCTCTGTACCTTTTGGACTTCAAGGAGGGCGTGTCGTTCGCCGGGCTCGCTCCCGGCCGCAAGGACGAGAGCTGGCTTCCGCACGCGCGGCTCGTGGGCGTCAACGTCAACACCGACCGCGAGTTCGGCCTGGCACTTCTGCGGTTCCTCACCGACGAACTGCGCAGGCGGTCGGCGGCGGCGAAGGAACACGAGGTCACGACGTTGTCGGAACTGCGCGAGCAGGATCCGAACGGGCACTGGCCCCGCATCGTGGCGGTGATCGACGAGTTCCAGTACCTCTTCGGCGAACGCGACACGGTGACGACACTGGCAACCTCGCTGCTGGAGGACGTCGCCCGGCGCGGCCGGTCCCAGGGCATCCACCTCATCCTGGCCAGTCAGGACATCGCCGGAATCGAGGCGTTCTGGGGCAAGCCCGCCGTGTTCGAACAGTGCACCCTGCGCATCGCGATGCCCAAGGCGAGGCGCGTGCTCGCCGAGGCCAACCAGGCGGCCGTCGCCGCGCCGCGCTGGCACGCGGTGGTCAATCACGACTCCGGAATCGGGCACGGCAACCAGCTCGCCCACGTGCCGGACGCCAGCTCGGGCGGCGTCTTCCCCGCCCTGCAACGGCAACTGTGGCAACGCTACGGATCGACGTCCGTGCCGCGCCTGTTCGACGGTGCCCACGCTCCGCGACTCGCCGAGTCGACGGCGTTCACCGCGCTGTCGCCTTCGGACCGTCCACATGCGATCGTTGGGCAGTCCATCGACGTCGCCGACGTGGCGCACACCGTCGAGCTGTCCACCGCACCGGGACGCAACCTCGCCGTGCTGGGCACGACGCAACGCGACGCGGTGTCGATCCTCGACTCCGCCGTCCGCTCGGTGGCCAGGCAGTTCGCCCCCGGTGACGTCGAGTTCGCGCTCTTCTGCCTCGTCGACCGGTGCGAACCCGCGGTGACCGCCCTCGCCGAACGCCTGCACGCCGAAGGGCACAAGGCCGAGACCGTCACGGCGGACACCGTCGTCGAGACCGTCACGGCGTGGGCGGGCGAACTCGCCGACGGATCACAGCGAGCCGCCCGGCGGATCGCCGTCCTCTACGGCGTCGACGCCGCCCTGCCCGTGTTGGAGGCGAAGGAACCGGGCAGGACCAGCGGCCTGGACCACCTGCGCACCCTGTTGAAGCAGGGACCCGCACGTGGGGTGCACGTGCTCGGCTGGTGGCGGAGCATCGCGCGCCTGAAGGACACACTCGGGTTCGGCGGAACCGATGACGTCGGCGCCTGGGTCGCGCTCGACGTGCAGGGCAACGAACTCGGTCCGCTGGCCGCAGGGCAGGTCGTGCACTGGTCGCCGCGACCCGACCGCGCCCTGTTCTTCGACCGGACGACGTTGAGCTCGCCCGAGATCGTCATCCCGTTCCGCCGTGAGGAGGACCTCGATGACTGAGCAGCCGCCCGAGACGCGGGTGGACGCGGCCGCGCGCTACAAGGAGATCATCGGCCTGGCACGGAAGGCCGCCGAGGATCTGCGTGCGTGGGAGCAGGCGCGCGAGCAGCAGCTGCACGGTGAGATCGCGGCGGCAGAGCAGAACGTGCACGCCGCGGCCGAGGCCGAGCAGGCCATGGCCGAGCGCGCGCGCCGCTGGTGGTCGATGGCGAGGGACAACGTGGCACGGCTGTCGTGGCTCGACGTCGGCGAGGAGCCCACGCCCGTCGCCTCGGCCAGGGGCGACCAGGCGTCCCGCTACGCCGACGACATTCGCCCCGCCTACCACGAACTCACCCAGGCCGTCCTGAAACTCGGCTGGCGGGCCCGCAAGTAGCTCCCAAGGGCCCCATGGTCGCGTTGAGTGCAACTATGGGGCCCTCGGGAGCAGTGCTCAGTTGGTGGGCCAGTCGGTCCGGGTGGACGCAGAGGGGCGGAAGCGGACGATCTGCGGGTCGTGGTCGCTGGCCTGGTCGGCGAACTCGGCGTTGATGTGCACCACGTCGTAGTCGACCCTCCGCAGCGAGTCGGACACGAGGATGTGGTCCAGCACCTGCGAGTTGCCCTCGTAGACGTAGCTGTACTGCTGGTCGACGGGCAGCGTGTCGATCAACGCCGACAGCGCGCCGCCCTCGGTGAGCGTGCCCAGCGTCTCCGAGAACTGGAAGTCGTTGAGGTCACCGGCCACGACGACGTTCGCATCGGGCTGCGCCGCCTGCAGTTCGTCGACGAAGCCGCGCACCACCTGCGCCTGCTTCACCCGCTGCTCCTCCGACGAGCGCGCCGGCGGCTGGAACCTGCCGTGCGTCGGCTCGTCGCCGCCCTTCGATGCGAAGTGGTTGGCGACCACGAACACCGTGCGCCCACGGAACGTGAACTCGCCGACGAGCGGCTTGCGGCTGTCGGCCCACGCCTCGTTCTGCGGGTCGATCCGGCCGGGCGACACCGACAGGTGCGCCGCGCCCGAGCGCGACTTCTCCACCTCGACCGGTGTGGTCGCGTCTCCGCCCGCACGGTCCACGAACGACACCCGGTCCGGGTTGTACAGGAAACCGACGCGGATGTTGCCGCCCGGCTGACCGCCGTCGGCCGATTCCTCCGGGTCGATCTGGCGCCACTCGTACCGCGGCCCGCCCGCGGCCGCGATCGCGTCGACGAACCGGTCCAGCGTCTCGTCGGCAGCCACGACCCCGTCGCCGTTGCCGTCGGCGCCGTTGTTGTCCTGGATCTCCTCCAACGTCACGATGTCGGGCGAACGCAGGTTCTCGACCACGCCGCCTGCCAGGTCGTCGAACTTGGCCTGATCGTCCACGCCGGACAGGTTCTCGACGTTGTAGGTCGCCACGGACAGGTCGGCGCGGCTCTGCTTCGCCGTCACCTCCCGCTCGAGACCGTTGTCGGCCACCTCGCCCAGTTCGGTGGCCATCAGCGTGTAGCCGCCGTAGGAGTCGTACTCGATCGGCCCCGCCGTGGTGCCGGTGAGGGTGTCGCCGACGTTGGCCGTCGGGAAAGGACGCTCGTCGAACGGGATCAGCGACTCGATCTTCAGCAGACCCGTGTTCGCCCGGTCGTAGCCGCCGTAGACAGCACCGCCGCGCGCACTCGGGTTCTCGCCCGGTTTGGTGGTCACGTACAGCTCGTTGTACTGCGTGCTGGGGCTCACCAGGCGCGCGTCACCGATGACGGCGCGCTGGCCCTCCGTGGACTCCCAGAAGTCGAGGGCGTACTTGTCGGGCTGGAGTTCGAGCTCGTCGAGGTTGCCCTCCGGCGGCGCGAACGTGTCCGGCACGGTGTCGGCGGTGATCTCCACCGCCTCCGGAAGCTCGTTGCCGGTCGAGGAGACCGTCCACTCGGCACCGGTCAGCTGCGTGGTCGACTGGTAAGCCGAGTCCTGGCTCTCCGGGCGGTACTCGGTGACCTCGCCGGTGACGGACAGCTCGTCGCCTGCCGTGACGTCGGGGCTCTGCTCACCGGTGTAGACGAAGATGCCCTCGCTGGTACGCGGGTCGCCGTCCGGTTCGGGGTCCTGCAGCCAGAAGCCGCGGGCGCTGCCGAAGTCACGGGTGGCGGTGACGATGCCCGGCACCGTGACGGACTCGCCGACCATGGGCGAGATGCGGCCCGTGCCCTGGACGTCGTGGATGCGGGTCTCGGTGGTGTCTGCGGTCGCGGGGGCGGCGAGCACGATCGAGGTGGCCACCGCTGTCGCGGACAACGCCGAAACGACCCGCGTCGCTCTGCTGCTGAGTGCGGTCACGCGAGGCATCTTTGCCCATCCGGGTGAGCACCGGAAGAAGATTGGCCGACGCGGAGGAGTCCGTTCGTCGGCTCACTCCGCCGATCGGGGGTGGCGGCCGGTCACCGAGCCGCCGTTTCGTCCCAGTGCCGATCGCACCGCGTGAGCCAACGCCGCAACCCCGCCGCGGGCGCTCGAGGCCGGCACCGTCGTCCAGTCGAAGTAGTCACGCCACAGCACGATCGGACCGTCGGCGGCCCCCACACGCCGACTCCGGCGCACGACTGCGAGAACGACTCCGAGAACGGCGAAGGGGCGGGTGCTCGGTCTCGAACACCCGCCCCTTCGGCACGAGCGGTAGCGGTGGGATTCGAACCCACGGAGGCTCTCACCTCACGCGATTTCGAGTCGCGCTCCTTCGGCCGCTCGGACACGCTACCGCTAAATAGGTTACTCGACGCCCCTTCGCCGATCGCACGGGGTCCGCCTCAGCCGGGATCGACCCGGTGCGCTGCGAAGAACTCGTCGAGCAGCTCCGCGCACTCGTGCTCGAGCACTCCGCCGATCACCTCGGGGCGGTGGTTCAACCTCCGGTCCCGCACCACGTCCCACAACGAGCCGACCGCCCCGGTCCGCGGTTCCCACGCGCCGAACACCACCCGCGCGACACGGGCCAGCACGAGCGCACCCGCACACATCGTGCAGGGTTCGACCGTCACGGCGAGGGTGCAGCCTGCGAGGCGCCAACCGTCGCCGTACTCCGCGGCCGCGGCCCGCAACGCCAGCACCTCTGCGTGCGCGGTCGGGTCGCCGAGGTGCTCACGCGCGTTGTGCGCGCCCGCGAGCACCCGGCCGTCGGGGGCGAACACGACGGCCCCGATGGGCACGTCGCGCGTGCCACGCGCCCGCCGCGCGTACCCGAGCGCCTCCCGGACCGCGGACTCGTCGGCCGCCGCCGGGTTCACAGCTCGTCGAGGGCCTTGTTGAACGCCTCGCCGAACCCGCACCGCTGCGCGATCATGCCCAGCTGCTCGTCCGGGTACAGCTCGGTCTCACCCGCGATGACCTCGAGTTCCGGCGCGGGCATCCCGAGGTCGGCGAGGATCTCCAGGTCGCCTTCCGGCCAGATCGTGTCGTCGTCCTCGTCGGGCGGGTCGACGCGCAGCAGGTCGAGCACGTCGGCGGCGATGTCGTAGTCCAGCGCCGCGGCCGCGTCCGACACCAGCAACTGCGCACCGCCCGGCGTCGGGCGCACGATGACGAAGAACTCGTCGTCCACCGCCAGCATCCCGAACACCGCGCCCGTCGAACGCAGCTTGCGCAGCTCCGTGATGGCCGCGTCGAGTTCGGCGAGCGCGGCCTGCTCCAGCGCGCTGCATCGCCACTGACCGTCCTCGCGCACCACGGCCATTGCGAATCCCGTGATCGACTCGTCCACCGGCATGGGCCCACCGTATACCCGCGTGACCATCGGTGACGGCTCGAAAGCGGCCTGTCGGTTCTCCCGCACCGCACGCGGGCCCGCCGGCCGACGTGCCAGGATCGATCACATGACCGGACCCGAACAGCTTCCCTCCCTTCCCGACCTGGTGCTTCCGCAGCTCGCGGACGAGGCGCGGGCCCTGCAGCCGGACACGGTCGCGCTGCGCAGGCGGCTGCACCGGCAGCCCGAGATCGGCCTCCACCTGCCGCGGACGCAGGAGCTGGTGCTGGAGGCGATCAAGGACCTGCCTCTCGAGGTCACCACGGGAACGACGTCGACGTCGGTGACCGCGGTGCTGCGCGGAGCCAAGCCGGGCCCTGCCGTTCTCCTGCGCGGCGACATGGACGCGCTGCCGGTGACCGAGGAGTCCGGAGAGGAGTTCGCCTCCGAGTCCGACGGCACGATGCACGCCTGCGGTCACGACACCCACGTCGCGATGCTGGCCTCGGCGGCTCGGCTGCTGTCCCGGCACGTCGACGACCTGGCCGGCTCGGTGGTGTTCATGTTCCAGCCCGGCGAGGAAGGTCAGCACGGCGCGCGGCACATGATCCACGAGGGTGTGCTCGACGCGGCGGGCGAGCGGGTGGAACACGCGTTCGGCGTGCACATCTACCCGACGCTGCCGAGCGGAAGGGTCCACACCAGGCCGGGCCCGCTGATGGCCTCGGTCGACGACTTCCACGTGCGCGTCGTCGGCAAGGGCGGACACGGATCCGTACCCGAGGCCGCCTGCGATCCGATCCCCGCGGCCGCGGCCATGGTCGGTGCGCTGCACACGATGACGGGACGGCGGTTCGCCGCGACCGAGCCCGTGGTGCTGTCGGTGACGCACATGGAGGCGGGCACGACGACGAACATCATCCCGGAGACGGCGTTCCTCGAGGGCACGATGCGCACGCTGTCCGATGCGGCCCGGTCGAAGGTGCGCGCCGAGATGGAGTCGGTGTGCGAGAGCATCGCCGCGGCCTACGGCTGCCGCGCGCAGATCGACCTCACTCCCGGCTATCCGACCACCGTCAACGACGCCGACGAGGCCGCACGGGTGCTGGAGCTGGCCTCGACGGTCCTCGGACCCGACAACGCCGCGCTGCTGCCGGAGCCGATCATGGGCGGGGAGGACTTCTCCTACGTCCTGCAGCGCGTCCCCGGCGCGTTCGCGCTGCTCGGCGCGTGCCCGCCCGACGTCGACCCCGCACAGGCGCCTGCCAACCACTCCAACCGCGTCCGCCACCACGAGGACGCGATGGCGCACGGGGTCGCCATGCACGCCGCCTACGCGCTGTCGCTGCTGCGCTGACGTCGGCTGCTGCTGCCTTGGCGCCTGCGCAGCCGTCCGCTGTGCGCCGGGGCATTGCGCCGCCGGAGCGTTTCAGCCTGCGCCCCGGAGTGCGAGGATGTGTGCCGTGCGTGACGTGTGCGTGATCGGGTTGGGACTCATCGGCGGATCGGTGCTGCGCGCCGCGTCCTCGGCAGGCCGAAGGGTGTGGGGCGCGTCGGCATCGCAGGAGGACGTCGACGCCGCCGTGGCCGACGGGTTCGACGCGAGCACCGACGTCGCCGGGGCGCTGACCCGCGCGGCCGACGGCGACGCGCTGGTGGTGCTCGCGGTGCCGCTCACCGCGGTCGACGACGTGCTCCGGCTGGTCGCAGCCCACGCGCCGAACTGCCTGCTCACGGACGTGACCAGCGTCAAGGGTCCGGTGCTGGACTCGGTCACCCGGCTGGCGCCCGACGCGCGCTACGCAGGTGGACATCCGATGGCGGGCACGGCCGAGTCCGGTTGGAAGGCCGCGACAGCGACGCTGTTCCAGGGTGCGACGTGGGTCGTCTGCGCCGAGGAGGACGAAGGCGGGAGCGACGGCGAACCGGACCTCACCGCGTGGCGGGAGGCCGCGGCGCTGGCCCTCGACGCAGGCGCGCGGGTGGTGCCACTGCCCGCACTCGCCCACGACGGCGCCGTCGCCAGGACGTCGCATCTGCCGCACCTGCTGGCCGCCGTGCTGGCCAACGTGGCCTCCGTCGGCGGTCCGCTCGCGGGTGCACTCGCCGCCGGGTCGTTCCGTGACGGAACCCGGGTCGCCGGCACCCGTCCCGAGCTGGTGCGCGCGATGACCGAGGGCAACCGTGCCGCGCTGCTGCCGGTCCTCGACGAGGCGCTCGGCCTGCTGGGCGCGGCACGTGGCTCGCTGGCGTCGACCGGTGGGCTCAAGGCCACCATCGACGCGGGGCACGACGCGCTGGTCTCGCTCACCGAGCAACAGGGCGCCCCGCGCACGCCGGTCACGCTCGATCTGCGCGCTCCCGACGCCCGCGAAGGTCTCCTCTCGTTCGGTCAGCGGGGAGGATGGTTCACCGCGCTCGACGGCGACATCCTCCACGGCGAGGTGGCCTGAGCAGGCACACCTCGCCCTGCGAGGTCACCGCCTCACTGGCCGGACGGACCCGAAGGACCGGACGGACCCGAGGGGCCGGAGGGCCCGGACTGGCCACCCTGCTCACCGGACTCGCCGGTCTGCTTGTGCAGCGCGTCCTTGGCCTTCTTCGTCACATCGTCGATCTTGTCGGCCTTGTCGCCGAACTTGGACTTGGCGAAACCGCTCGCCTTGTCCAGGCCCTGCTCGACCTTGTCACTGTTCTTGCTCAGCGTGTCCTGAGCCTTCTTCTTGATGTCATCGAAGTTGATGCCCATGTGACCAATGCACCAGCATCGGCGCTCCAGCGCAAACCCTGATGAGGCACCGGAGACCGAATAGTCACCTTCTGCGCCGGAATGTGAACTTCGAACGGGTGAAGTCCGGTCCGCGCACCGCGTCGAACGCCGTGTCCAGCTGGTCGGCGACACCGGCGAGCTGCTCGGTGTCGGGCAGGTCGACGTCCACCGGATCACGCTGGTCACGCACCGCCGAGGCCAGTTCGGCCAGTGCCGCGGTGACGAGGCGGACGTCCGATGCGGCGGGCCGGTCGGCGCCGTGCGAGAGCCCCACGACGGCGGCGGTCACCGCATCCGTCACCTGTTCGAGCGCCACGATGGCGGGCCACCACGCCGCGGCCTGTCTGCCCGCGGGCGACGGTTCGACGACGAGCTGCTGGAACGCGGTACGCAGATCGGCCAGTCCGCGGTAGGCCTGCCGCCTGCACCGCGAGCGCTCCATGCGGTCGGCGTCGGGGCCGAGGCTCACCTCGACGTACCTGGCCACGGTGTCGGCGACGTCGGCCAGCCTGCCCCCGACCCGCGGGCGCCTGCTGCCCGGCCACAGCAGGTACCCGAACACGAGCACGATGGCGCAGCCGGCGACCGTGTCGGTGAGCCGGGCCAGCACGACGCCCCAGTCGCCGCCGATCGTGAGGTCCATCTGCAGGATGATCAGGGGCGTCACGAAGGCGCTGAGGATGCCGTAGTTGCGCACTTTGCCGATCACGAGGCCCGCGGCCAGCACGGCCACGAGGGCGATCAACACCGGTCCGTGACCGTGTGCGCCGAGTCCGAGGATCGCCGCCCCGATACCGACGCCGACCACCGTTCCCACGCCCCTGAGCACGGCACGGCCGAACACCGAGCCGAAATCCGGCTTCAGCACCAGGCCGACGGTGAGGGTGAGCCAGTACGGGTTGTCGAGGGGAACGGTCAGCCGGACCAGCTCGGCGATGGCGACACACAGGGTGAGCCGCGCCGCGGCGATCCACGTGAGCGGACCGGAGGCCAGCGATTCGACCCAGTCGCGGACCTTCTGCAACCACGGCACCCGGTCCCTGCGGCTGCGTTCCTCCTCGGTGTTGATCTTCGTCAACGCGTGGTACAGCGCCGCGGTCGTCGAGTCGGCGGGGTCGGCCGGATCGTCCCGGCCACCGTCCCCACCACGGGGAGGCGCGGGCAACGGCGCGTCGGCCAGCACCGCGGCGGCGAGGTCAGTGAAGTGGGCGATCACGTCCCGCGGGGCGCGTTCGCCCGCGTTGACCATGGCCACGGACGCCTCCACGGCGGGAGTCGTGGCCGAGAGCAGGTTGAGCAGCGTCCGGTACGTGGCGTCGCGCCCGGACAACCACGATCGCGCCGTCAGCAACCGGTCGTAGGCGGTGTTCATCGCGGTGGTCAGTTGCTGCCGCGCCGCGAGCGAGGTCGCCTCGTCCTGAGCCGAGTGCATCGCGGCCAACTCGATGTAGACCTGCGCCACGGCCTGACGTTCCGGCGAGGTCGCGTGCACCGTCCACCCGGACAACGCCAGGAGCAGTCCCCAGAGTCCGCCGGTGACGACACAGGCCACCGCCACGGCCACGTCCGTACCCGCCTCGGCCTGCCCGGTGCCGAGCGTGACGAACACGAACAGCTGCAGCGCGGCGAACGAGGCGTTGTTGCCACCGGTGCTGACGAGCGCCGACACCGCGGCCACGAGCACCACCGTCGGATGCGACAGCCACGGGTCCGTCCCCGTCACCAGACCGAGGGCGAAGCCGAACACCGCGGCACACACCGTGATCCCGAGTCGCTTCGCCCGGTACGCGTACGGACCCGAGCCGTCGCCCATCACGGTCGGCAGCACACCCGCGGACACGAGCGCGCCGATCGCCGGTTCACCTGCGAGGTAGCCGATCGCGATCGGCGCGGTGAACCCCACCACGGCCCGCAACACCCTGCTCCACGGAACGGGAGCCGGGTCGGTGCGCAACAGGTGCACCAGCCAACGTGGCGCGGGCAGATCGGCTCGGGGCGGACTCACGCCCCCATCTTGACCCATCGCCGCCTCGGGTCACGAGTACCGAAAACGATCAGTACCGGAAGATCGGCGGGTCGGCCACGTCGTGATGGGCGCCGTGCGCGCCGTCGAGCGTGGTCTGGACCCGTTCGACGAGCCCGTCCGGCATGCGATCGAGGTCGAGGACGAGGCGGCGCAGCTCGGCAGCCAGGGACAGATCGGGATCGGTGAACAGTCCGGCGCATCCGTGGACACAACGGTTCATGCCTGCCCCTCCGTCGGATCGGGCCGGGACGCCGACAGCAGCTCCCGCATCCGCGCGAGGCACCGGCTCCTCGTGGGACCGATGCTGCCGTGCGGCATGCCGAGTGCGTCCGCGACGTAGCGGTACTCGGCCTTGCCCGCGAGCACCGTCAGGCGGAGCAGTTCCTGGCAGCGCGTCGACAGTCCACGGAACGCGCGCCACAGACTGCGGTCGCGTTCGGCACGCAGCACCACGTCCTCGGGCGGCGGATGCGCTCCGGCCGCCGCGTCGGCGACGTCGTCGGTCAGCGTGAGCGCTTCGGCACGCCTGCCCGCGCGAAGAGCCTCCCTGCGCGTCGTGGTGATCAGCCAGGCCGCGAGCGCACGCGGTTCGCCCACCTCGCCGATCCGCCGCAGCAACGTGAGCCACACCGTCTGCACGACGTCCTCGGCGGCGTGCGCGTCGAGCCCGTTGCCGCGCGCGACGTGCCACACCAGTGGGCTCAGTTCGGCCACCAGCCGGTTCATCGCCCTGCGATCACCGGCGCGCGCCGCGGTCAGACACGCGGCGTGCAGGTCATGACCTTCGAGCCCCTCCCAGGGCATGCCGCCTGACCCGGTGGATTCAGCCATGGGATTCCCCCCTCCCGAACGGTGCCGATCGGCTCCGTCGGGCCGGCGAGGCGCGGACACGCCGACCGCCGGCCCGAACGCCGCCGAGCGCGCCCCCTCGCACGCGTCCGCAGTATCGCCGGTCTACCGGCGGTGGAGTCGACGGGTCCAGACCATTGGCCGCGTCACCCGTTCGCCCCAGCGGACGTCGGGTACCGGTGCGGTCGTCCTCTCCGAACCGCGCCGGCCCCGGCGCCCGATTCCCCGCCGACGGCTACGAATGGCCGGCACCCCCAGCGGCCGCGCGGTGCACGACGGCCGGCCAGCCGTGGTTCTCGGCGGGAACACCTCTCCGACTGCCGGCACGCCTCCTCGGTTCCCTCGATCGGGCGGTGATCTGGACCCGATTCGCGCCTCGTCCCGGGCCAGTCGCCTCGTCCGGGAAGGGCAGGCCGAACGGCGCAATCGAAGAGCGCGATCGAGCGGCACCGCCGGTCAGTTGTGCCGATCGCTGTCGCCGGGCGGTGGTGGCCGACGGCCCCCTCGGCTGCCGGCCACCACCTTCGAGCAGTGCCCGATACCTCACAGGAGACGGCTGAGCCGCACCAGATACATGCGGACCACTACTTTTCCCGCCGAATCTCCGATTCGGGTGATCCGTTCAGTCCTGCGCTCTGCGCAGGGTCTCCCACCGTTCGAACAGCTTCGGGATCTCGACCGCGAGGTAGTCGAGGAAGTCGGCCATGTAGCTGAGCCGCTTACCAGCCGGCGTGTCCTCGCCGAGCGCGCGCACGCCTTCGAGGGTGGCGTCGCGCCACATCGCGATCATGCGCTCGCGTTTGAGCATCGACGCGAACCAGAAGTCGTCGTAGACGCGGTAGTGATCGCGCCGCGCACCGGGCGCGCGTTCCTTGGCGATGAGTCCCATCTGCTCGAGGTACTTGACGGCCCCGGAGACCGCGGCGGGACTCACCGAGAGCCGCTCCGCAACCTCCGCAGCCGTCATCTCCCCCTCGTCCGAGGTCTGCAGCACCGCGAACACGCGCGCGGGCATCCGCGGAAGGCCGATCTGATTCAGCGTCAGGCCGAGGCTCTCGACGTACTTGGCGACGGCGTCCTCGTCCCGGCCTGTTCCGTCCTGCGCCGTGTCCTGCCCGTCAACCGATTCCCTGCCCGACTCACCGACCACGGCGTTCATCCTTCCTCACCACGGCCACTCCTCTCGCACCGCAACCGATGATCACATGCCACATCAGGATCATGAATTTTTGATTGTTCACAACTTCGTGAAATCAGTGTAGCTTCGTCGGCATGACACACAACGTCGCGAGCAGTTCCCCTCGACGCGGCACACCCGCCGACGACGCGGTGAACGTCACCGGGCTGCGGAAGACCTTCGGCCGGACCACGGCACTGGACGGTCTCGACCTGCACGTCGCTACCGGCGAGGTCCACGGGTTCCTCGGCCCCAACGGATCCGGCAAATCGACGACGATCCGCGTGCTGCTCGGCCTCCTGCGCGCCGACGCGGGGGACGTCCACCTGCTCGGCGGCGATCCCTGGCGCCAGGCCGCGACGCTGCACCGCCGGCTCGCCTACGTGCCCGGTGACGTCAACCTGTGGCCGAATCTGTCTGGCGGCGAGGTCATCGACCTGCTCGGCAGGCTGCGCGGTGGACTCGACACCCGCAGGCGGACAGAACTGGTCGAACGTTTCGAACTCGACCCGACGAAGAAGGGCCGCACGTATTCGAAGGGCAACCGGCAGAAGGTCGCACTCGTGGCCGCGCTGGCCTCCGACGTCGAGCTGCTGATCCTGGACGAGCCGACGTCGGGACTGGACCCGCTGATGGAGGCGGTGTTCCAGCAGACCATCCGGGAGGCCCGCGACGCGGGCCGTACCGTGCTGCTCTCGTCGCACATCCTCGCCGAGGTCGAAGCGCTGTGCGACAGGGTGAGCATCATCCGGGCCGGGCGCACGGTGGAGACCGGGACGCTCGACGACCTGCGTCACCTCACGCGCACGTCCATCTCGGCCGAACTCGCCGGGCACCCGAACGGCTTGGCGAGCCTTCCGCACGTGCACGACCTCCGGGTGGACGGCAACACGGTGCGGTTCGACGTCGACACCGACGCGCTCGACGAAGCACTGCGCAGACTCACCGACATCGGGGTGCGCAGCCTGACGAGCACGCCGCCGACGTTGGAGGAGCTGTTCCTGCGCCACTACACCGACGAACTGCCGGTGGCAGCGGGGGCGGCATCATGACCGCCACCGTGACCACCGCGGCGCCCCGGGTACGGGCGGGTTCACTGGCGGGCACCCGAGCGCTGGTCCGGCTCGCCGCCCGCCGCGACCGCATCGTGCTGCCGGTGTGGGCGGTCGTCATCGGGGTGCTCGCCGCCTCGGGCGGCAGCGCCTACGAGGCGCTGTACCCGAACGCGGCCGAGCGCGCCGCACTGAGCTCGAGTGTCGGGGCGAACCCGTCGTTCGCGATCATCTTCGGTCCGGCCTACAACCTCGAGACCGCGGGCGGGTTCACCGTCTGGCGTTTCGGCACGATCGCGGCGTTGCTGACGTCGTTGGTCGCGGCCTTCACCGTCACCAGGCACACCCGCCAGGAGGAGGACACGGGCAGGCAGGAGCTGCTGTCGTCGACGGTCGTCGGCCGGTACGCGCCCCTGACCGCCGGCATCGCCACCGCCGGTGGGTTCAGCGTGCTGACCGGTGTCCTGCTCGCGGCCATGACCGCGGGCATCGGTGCCGAGCCCGCCGGATCGGTGGCGTTCGGCGCCGCGGTCGCCCTGTGCGGGCTCGTGTTCACCGGCGTGGCTGCCGTGACCGCGCAGCTCGCCGAGTACTCCCGCACCGCGAACACCCTGGCCGGGGCCACACTCGGCGTGCTGTTCCTGATCCGCGCCGCGGGGGACACGTCGGACATGGAGTGGCTGTCGTGGCTGTCGCCGCTCGGCTGGGTGCATCGGGTGCGCGCGTTCGCCGGTGAGGAGTGGGCGGTGCTCGCTCTGCCCCTCGCGGCCACGGCCGTGCTGTGCGCTGTGGCGTACACCCTGCTGCCGCGGCGCGACGTCGGCATGAGCCTCATCCCCGGCAGGCCGGGTCCGTCCGCGGCGACTCCCGGCCTACGGACCTCCCTGGCGCTGTCGTGGCGCCTGCACCGCGGCGCGCTGCTGGGCTGGATCGTGGGCTTCGCGGTCATGGGCGGGCTGTTCGGTTCGCTCGCCTCCGGCGTGTCCGACATCGTGGGCGACAGCGCGGAAATGGAGCGCATCCTGCAGCAGATGGGCGGCGCACAGGGCATCGAGGACGCCTTCCTGGCCACGATGGCAGGCATGATCGCGATGATCGGTGCGCTGTACGCCGTGCAGGCCACGCTGCGCATGCGCGCGGAGGAGACGGCGCTGCGTGTCGAGCCGTTGCTCTCCGGCGGCGTGGGCAGGCTGCGCTGGCTCGGCGGGCACCTGCTGTTCGTCTTCGCAGGCACGGCGGTCGTGCTCGCGGTCGCGGCGGCCCTGCTCGCGTTGGGGTACGGACTGCGCTCCGGTGACGTGGCCGGGGAATGGCCACGCGTGTTCGGCGCGGTGCTGGCCCAACTGCCCGCGATGTGGGTCGTCGCCGGTGCGGCCGCCGCGTTGTTCGGTCTGGTGCCGAACGCGTCGGTGGCGGCGTGGGGAGTGGCGGCGGCCTTCATTCTGATCAGCATGTTCGGCCCGATCCTCGAACTGCCACAGGCGGTGCTGAACCTCTCGCCGTTCGGGCACGTGCCCCAGCTGCCGAACGCCGAGTTCACGATGACGCCGATGGTGTGGCTGACGGTCGTGGCCGCGGCCCTCGCGGTGCTGGGCGCGACGGCGTTCCGCAGGCGCGACATCGGGTGACCCTGCCCGCGGGGGCGGTGCAGGAGCCGGGGGAAGGCGGTCGGGCGGGCCACATTCGGGGCCGGCCCGCTCGACCGCCGCACCGCGGCGAGCCGGACTCCTCCGTCAGGAGTCCTGTTCGGACAGTTCCGTTTCCACGTCGCTCACCTCACGATCGGCCGCCTCGAACTCCTTACGCGCGTCGGCGGCCCGCCGCCGGGCCTGCGCTTCGGCAGCCTCGGCCTCCCGGAGTTCGGTGACCGCCGCGTTCCGGCGCTGCCTCGCCTCGTCGAGTCGCACCCGGAGCCGTCGCTGCTGCTCTCGCTGCTGTTGTCGCTGCCGTTCTTCTCGGCGCTGTTTCTCTCGGTACTCTTTCGCTCGTTTCTGTTCCTCTCGCCGCTCTTCCTCTTGTTGCTCTTCCTCTTGTTCCTGTTCCTCGCGGAGACGCTGCTCCTGCCGGCGCTGTTCGTCCGGTTGTCGCTTCTGCTGCTGCCGCTTCTCGTCGCGGCGCTGTTCCGGCTTCCGGTCGGACTTGCCACGTTCCTTCGCACGGGAGCCGGACTCGGTGTCGACCGTTCCTCCCGACGCGGGGGCCGAAGCGAACCACGCGGCCATGTCGTCGTCCCCGATCCCGGTCCCGGGATGCAGGGCTGTCACGAGTTGTCCACGTGCGACCTCCTCGGCGGTGTCCGGATCGGCGACCGCGGCGTCGAGCGTCTCGCGTACCTCGCGCGCCACCGTGTCACTCGCCCCGTCGGTCACCATTGTGGACAGTTCATCCACAAGCCGGCCGCGCTGTGGAGAAAGTTCTCGAATGCGCACGCCGTCGAGGTCGCGGTGTGCTTGCCTGAGCGCGTCCCCGAGATCACGTAGCTCGCGCACGCGGTCGGGCTGCTCGCGGACGAACCGGTTCACCAGTGCCGCCGCGGCGGTCGGTTTGCACAGCTTCCGAATCCGCGCGGCCAGATCGCGGTCCTCGGTGGCACGAGCGCGGGCGTCGCGTTCGCGTACGAACTCGTCCCGGTCGACCGCGTACAACTCCGCGGCCACCGAGTCCAACGCGGCGTCGACGTCCATGTCGTTCAGGATGCCGGGCCGCCGCGCACCGACGCAGGTCGACGTGTGTCACATCGGGGCCAAGCGGTGCGATGGGCGACGTACCGTCGACACCGTGGCGAATGACGAGATCGAGTTCTACTGGCGACCCGGCTGCCCCTTCTGCATGATGCTGGAGGCCCAGCTGGACGCGACGAACCTGCCGGTACGCAAGATCAACATCTGGGAAACCGACGGCGCCGCCGACCGGGTCAAGGCCGCCGCGGACGGCAACGAGACGGTGCCGACCGTGTTCGTCGGCGAGCGCTCGCTGGTCAACCCCAGCATGACCGAGCTCATGGACGCCGTCCGCGCCGAGGCGCCGCAACTCCTCGACAACTGACAGCCCCAGCACCCCCGGAGCTCCGCCTACGCCGAACGGGTGTAACCCGGGCATGGGTGTGGGGCGTGCGGTTTGACGGGGTACAGATCGGGGTAGTTCGCGTGCGATGGATGCAGGTTCACCGTCGGACGTCGCGGAGCTGCTTCGCTCGGCCGGGTTGCGGGTCACCGGCCCACGCCGACGCGTACTCAACTGGCTCGAACACCACCCGCACTCCACCGCGGACGCCGTATGGGCGGGTGTCCGCGGTCAGCCGGCTTCGGTGTCGCGCCAGGCGATCTACGACGTCCTGCGCGCCTGCGAGGAGGCCGGTCTGGTGCGTTCCATCCAGCCGGCGGGACACGCGGCCCGCTACGAACGGCGCGTGCACGACAACCATCACCACCTCGTCTGCCAGTCATGCGGGCGGACGGAAGACGTCGACTGCGCCGTCGGCGCGTCACCGTGTCTGACTCCGAGCGATTACCACGGCTTCGACATCGCCGAGGCCGAGGTCATGTTCTGGGGCCTGTGTCCCGCGTGCCGCAGGAGGCAGCGGGACGAATCGGAACTCCAGCACACCGCGTCCGGCGGTTGACCCGGAGCCTTCCGACGGTGTCCGCGGCGGCGCGACGAGGAGGATCGAGACGAACATGGCCGCACCCACCAACAACCGCCCCGCCACCACCACCGATTCCGGCGCCCCCGTCGAAAGCGACGAACATTCGCTCACCGTGGGCGCAGGCGGGCCGATCCTGCTGCAGGACGCCTACCTGATCGAGCAGATGGCCCAGTTCAACCGCGAACGCATCCCGGAGCGGCAACCGCACGCCAAGGGCAGCGGCGCGTTCGGGCGTTTCGAGGTCACGAACGACGTCAGCCAGTACACGAAGGCCGCCGTGTTCCAGCCGGGCGCGAAGACCGAGATGATGGCGCGGTTCTCGACCGTCGCGGGTGAGCGCGGCAGCCCGGACACGTGGCGTGACCCGCGCGGGTTCGCGCTGAAGTTCTACACGTCGCAGGGCAACTACGACATGGTCGGCAACAACACGCCGGTCTTCTTCGTCAAGGATCCGATGAAGTTCCAGCACTTCATCCGGTCGCAGAAGCGCCGCGCCGACAACAACCTGCGCGACCACGACATGCAGTGGGACTTCTGGACGCTCTCGCCGGAGTCGGCGCACCAGGTGACGTGGCTGATGGGCGACCGCGGTATCCCGCGCACGTGGCGGCACATGAACGGCTATACGTCCCACACGTACATGTGGATCAACGACAAGGGCCAGGAGTTCTGGGTCAAGTACCACTTCAAGACCGATCAGGGCATCGAGTGCTTCACCCAGCACGAGGCCGACCAGATGGCCGCCGCGGACACCGATTACCACACGCGCGACCTGTTCGAGCACATCGCGGCGGGCGACTATCCGAGTTGGACACTGTACGTGCAGATCATGCCGTACGAGGACGCGAAGACCTACCGGTTCAACCCGTTCGACCTGACGAAGGTGTGGCCGCACGGCGACTACCCGCTCATCGAGGTCGGCCGCATGACGCTGGACCGCAACCCCACGGACAACCACGCCGAGATCGAGCAGGCCGCGTTCCAGCCGAACAACCTCGTGCCCGGTATCGGCCCGAGCCCCGACCGGATGCTGTTGGCGCGCCTGTTCTCCTACGCCGACGCCCACCGCGCGCGGATCGGCGTGAACTACCAGCAGATTCCGGTGAACGCTCCGGTCGTGCCGCTCCAGTCGTACTCGAAGGACGGCACGATGGCGTACCGCAAGGTGACCGATCCGGTGTACGCACCGAACTCGAAGGGCGGCCCCGCCGCGGACTCCGAGCGGAACACACCGCCGACGTGGCACGCGGACGGGGAGATCACGCGCGCGGCCTACGTGTCGCACGCGGAGGACGACGACTGGTCACAGCCGGGCACCCTGGTGCGTGAGGTCATGGACGACGCGGCGCGCGACCGGCTCGTCGACAACGTCGTGGGCCACCTGCTCAACGGCGTCACCGAACCGGTGCTGGAGCGCGCGTTCGAGTACTGGAAGAACATCGACCCGACCGTCGGCAAGCGCATCGAGGACGGCGTGCGCGCCAAACAGGACGAGAAGGACCCGAAGGCCGAGCAGCAGGCCAATCCCGCGCGGAGCAGCATGCAGCAGAAGGCCTGAGCCGGCCCTCCGGTATCGCGTCCGAATCCACCGGGCACGGATCTCCCTCGCGGAGGTCCGTGCCCGGTTTCGTGTGCAGGGCGGGTCAGATCGCGGACGGATGCCGCGTGAGGGCCTTCACCGTGATGTCCATGTAGGGGAACAGCGGCAGGTTCGACAGGATCTCGTGCAGCTCGTCGCCGGAGGCGACGTCGAACACCGAGACGTTGGAGTACTGGCCGACGACCCGCCACAGGTGCCGCCAGGTCCCCGCCCGCTGCAACTCCTGCGACATGGCCTTCTCGTCGGCCTTGAGCTTCGCGGCCGCGTCGGGGTCCATGTCGGGCGGCAGATTCACCTGCATTTCCACGTGGAAGAGCATCGGCTTCCCTCCTGCTCGCAGATCGGCGGAACTTGACACCTTCGCCAGGCGATCGCACAGTACCTAGCAGTCGGATAGCGAACAACCGTTACGCAATGCGTACACACGTGAGGAGCCTCCCCGTGGTGAAGGCGCCCGAGGACAAGGACTACGTGCAGTCGCTCGAACGCGGTCTGAGCGTGATCCTCGCGTTCTCCGACCACGGCCCGCGGATGACGCTGGCACGGGTCGCGCAGGTCACGGGCCTGTCGCGCCCCACGGTCCGCCGCGTGATGCTGACCCTGGAACGCCTCGGTTACGTCCGCACCGACGGCCGGGACTTCTCACTGACGCCGCGCGTACTGGCGCTCGGCCACGCCTACCTGTCGTCGTTGAACCTGACCCAGGTGGCACAGCCGTTCATGGAGAACGTCACGAAGGTCACCGGCCACACGTGCTCGCTCTCGGTACTTGACGGCGAGGACGCCGTGTTCGTCACCCGTGTTCCGTCCCGGCAGGTCATGCGCCACACCCTGACGACGGGGACTCGCCTGCCCGCCTACGCGACGTCGATGGGCCGGGTGCTGCTGGCCGGCCTTCCCGACCACGAGGTCGAGGACTTCCTCGCCAAGGCGCCGTTCCCCCGCCTGACCACGCACACGAAGGTGACGGCCGACGAGCTGGCCTCGGCGCTGACGACCACCCGCGCCCGCGGGTGGGCCCTCGTGGACCAGGAGTTCGAGGAGGGCGTGCGGTCGTTCTCGGCACCGGTGCGGGACGCCCACGGTGCGACGATCGCGTCACTGAGCATGTCGGTGCCGGCCAGCGAACTGAGCGTCGACGAGATCCACCGTGAGGTCCTGCCCGTGGTCGTCGAGGCCGCCGCCGAGATCGGCAAACAGCTCGGCGACCCGGCCTCCAGACCGTCCAGGCCCTGACGACCGCACTGTTCAGGCGGGCTCGATGCGGAACACGGGGATCCCCGGAGCGGCCGCACGCAACTCGTCCTCCGACGACCTGGCGTTGATCCCGTCGAAGAACGCGCCCACCTCCCACGCCCAGCGTGCGAGGTAGGCACGCACCACCGGCGATTTGTCGACATCGGCCAGTTCCGTCGCCCGGAACCCCTCGACCCGCCTGCCCACGCGGAGGGTGCCCGCGCCCGCGGCCCTCAGATTGCGCACCCACTGGGTGTGCCCGCGCGCGGCGACGAGGTAGCGCTCACCGTCGATCGTCAGCACGTTGACCGGTACCGATCGCCACTGCCCGCTGGTCCGCCCGCGCACCGACAGCACCCGGCTTCCCCACAGACTCACGCCCAGCTTCGTCATCCGTGCCACGACGGCGTTGAACCACACCGCCGACCTGCTCGGTTCGAGGTATCGCGCCTGTTGATCCATCATCCACACCCTTCGGGAGACCACCGAACTGATTCGAGAGCACTGCTCTCTGTTCCTTCAGAGTGCCCTTCCGAGCGCCGAAAAGCAAGAGCACTGCTCTCGATTTGGTGCGGCGATCACTTCGATGTCAGGATGCCGGACATGCCCGCCCATCGAACCGCGCGCGAACGCGCCCGAGCCGAACTCACCGTGGCGATCAAGGAGGAGGCGCGCATACAGCTGGCCGACCGGGGCGCAGGCGGCCTGTCCCTCCGCGCGGTCGCCCGCGAGCTGGGCATGGTCTCGTCGGCGATCTACCGCTACTTCCCGAGCCGCGACCACCTGCTCACCGCGCTCATCCTCGACGCCTACACGGCACTGGCCGACGCGCTGGACGCAGCCGTGCAGACGGCAGGCGAAGCCACGTTCGCCGACCGCTGGCGGGCCGCCGCCCACGCCATGCGCGACTGGGCACACGCCCATCCGCACGAGTACGCGCTCCTGTACGGCACGCCCGTGCCCGGATATCAGGCGCCGCGCGACACGGTCGGCCCTGCCGGCCGCGTCCCGGGTGCGTTCCTCGGGATCGTCGCCGATGCGTGGCGGGCGGGCACCCTCGACCCGCCGGATCCGTCCCCCGTCTCGGCACCACACACCCAGGTTCGGCAGATCATCGACGCCCTCGAGCTACCCGACCTGCCCGACGACGCCGTCGTCGCGGCGATCGATGCGTGGACGCAGTTGTTCGGCGCGATCGCGCTGGAGATCAACGGCCAGTTCGTCGGCTCGTTCGACCCGGCCGACGACTACGTCGCCCACGCGGTCGAACTCCAGGTGCACCTCGTTGGACTCAGCTGACGAGCAGCACCTCGAGCGTCCGCGGGCCGTGCACCCCTTCGACGCGGTCGAGCTCGATGTCGCTCGTCGCGGAGGGGCCGCTGACGAAGGTGAGCGGCCGCGTCGGTTCGAGCGCCGCGACCGCCTCGGGCACGGCGCCCACCACCTGGTCGGCGTGCACCACGCACAGGTGGTAGTCGGGTACGAGTGTCAGCATGCGCCTGCCCTGCGCGTGACCCGCGTCGAGCACGATCGTCCCGGTCTCGGCGATCGCCAGCGCGCATCCGGTCAGCACCCCGTCGGCGGAGTCCAGTTCGGACAGCGGAAGCGGCGGTTCGTCGGGCAACCACTCGACTCCCGGTACGCGCCAGGCGGCGGGTACGTCCGCGGGCACGACGATCCGGCCGCGGCCGTCGAGGTGTTCGCCGATCCGGTACGGCAACTCGTGGGCGGCCACGCGGTGCACGCGCGCGCGGTAGTCGGTGATCCGTTCGTCGAGCAGTGCGACGACGTCCTCGTAACCGCGTTCGCGGTCGTAGTCGCGCACGGTCTCGGGCGCGGGCGGGCGCGGAACGCTCCGGATCCGGCCCAGAATCTCCTCACGAGCGCTAGCCACGATTGCGCCTCCACCACGCCCGGAACGACTCCTTCGGCACCGCGGGCACATCACGCGTGTCCGTCCACTTCGAACCCGGCCACGGCAGCGACGAGATGGTGCCGCCGCGCGCGATGAACCGGCTCAGCGACCCCGCCTTCTGTGCGGCCTCGTAGCGCCTGCGGTCGCGGAACATCCACGCCGCCGCCGACATCGCCGCGGCCTCGCCGGTGCGTTTGCCCTTGGCCTCCACGACCTCGCCACGCAGGTGCGTGAGCACCTCCGGGATGTTGATCCGCACCGGGCAGACCTCGTAACAGGCGCCGCACAGCGACGAGGCGTACGGCAGCGAGGCCGCCTGCGGATCACTGAGATCGCCGCCGAGCTGCGGAGCCAGGATCGCGCCGATCGGACCCGGGTACACCGAGCCGTAGGCCTGGCCGCCGGTGCGCTCGTACACCGGGCAGACGTTGAGGCAGGCCGAACAGCGGATGCAGCGCAGCGCCTGCCTGCCGACCTCGTCGGCCAGCGTCGCCGTCCTGCCGTTGTCGAGCAGCACGAGGTGGAACTTCTGCGGACCGTCGCCCGGCGTCACGCCCGACCAGATCGAGGTGTACGGGTTCATCCGCTCGGCCGTGGACGAGCGGGGCAGCAGTTGGAGGAACACCTCGAGGTCCTGCCAACTGGGCAGCACCTTCTCGATGCCCATCACCGTGATCAGCGTTTCCGGCAATGTCAGGCACATGCGGCCGTTGCCCTCCGACTCGACGACCACAATCGACCCGGTGTCGGCGACGCCAAAGTTGGCACCCGAGATCGCGACCTTCGCGGAGAGGAACTTCCGGCGCAGGTACCGGCGCGCCGCCTCGGCCAGCGCACGCGGATCGTCCGACGTCGGCGGCTCGGGCATCTTCGCGAAGATCTCCTTGATCTCCGCCCGGTTCCGGTGGATCGCGGGAACGAGGATGTGCGAGGGACGGTCGTCGCCGAGCTGGACGATCACCTCGGCCAGATCCGTTTCGACGGCGTGGATCCCGCCGGCTTCCAGTGCCTCGTTGAGCCCGATCTCGGCCGTGGCCATCGACTTGACCTTGACGACCTCGTCGGCGCCCTCCTGGCGAGCGAGGTCGAGGACGATGCGGTTGGCCTCGTCGGCGTCGCGCGCCCAGTGCACGACCCCGCCGCGCGCCGTCACCGCGGCCTCGAGGCGTTCCAGATGCAAGTCCAGATCGGCCAGCACGTCGTCCTTGATGGACTCACCCGCGCGCCGCAGTCGTTCCCAGTCGTCGAGTTCGCCCACGGCGGCCGCACGTTTCGTGCGGATGGTCGTCGTGGCCTTCCTGAGGTTGCCGCGCAGCTGCGTGTCGGTGAGCGAGGCACGGGCCGCATCCGGGAACGTCGGACTGCCGAGCCAGGTCACGGGGTTGCGGCCCACGGTTCCTCCTCCGTACTCGCCAGGATCTCCGCCAGGTGCACGGCCCGGACACCGGCCTGCAGCCGCGACAGTCCGCCGCCGATGTGCATCAGACACGAGTTGTCGCCCGCCGACACGACCTCGGCTCCGGTGTCCTGGACGCAGCGCATCTTGTCGGCGAGCATCGCCGTCGACGTCTCGGCGTTCTTCAACGCGAACGTCCCACCGAAACCGCAGCACTGCTCGGCCTGCGGCAGTTCGCGAAGGTCCAGACCGGCCACGGCCCGCAGCAGGCGCAGCGGCTTGTCCCCGACCCCGAGCATCCGCAGCGAGTGGCACGTCGGGTGGTAGGTGACGCGGTGGGGGAAGTAGGCGCCGACGTCGGTCACGCCCAGCACGTCGACGAGGAACTCGCTCAGCTCGTAGGTGCGCTCGACGGCGGGCGAGGTGCCGCACAGCCCCGGATGGATCTCGCGCACCATGCCCGCACACGAACCGGACGGCGCGACCACATAGTCGTAGCCGCCGAACACCGACGCGTAGGCCTCCGCCATGGGGCGGGCGTGCTCGCGGTAGCCGGTGTTGAAGTGCATCTGCCCGCAGCAGGTCTGATCGAGCGGGAAGTCGACATCGCAACCCAGCCGTTCCAGCAGCCGCACGAGCGCCTTGCCGGTGTTCGGATACAGCGTGTCGGTGAGGCAGGTCATGAACAGTGCGACGCGCGGTCCGCTCATCCCGGAACCGCCCCACTTCCGTCCTCAGTGGACTTCCGTGTCCCGTATCCGATCACCACGGCCCCGAGCTTACGACGCCGCAGGCTCACACGCGAGCGTTGACCACGGCGAACCGGGCGCGCTAGCGTCGGCCTCGTGACTGCCGGGTCGGCCGCGTCGCGCGGCCATTCACGAGAGCGGTTCCCGGCCTCCGCGTGACCGCGCGGCGGGCCCGAAGCCCGCCTCAGCGCACTGTATTTCCGCAGGTCAGAAACACCACCTACCGAAAGCAGTGCGCATGAACGATGTCCAGAAGTCTGTCATCGAGCAGTTCCGTGCCCAGCGTGGACGGGTCGGCGGCCCGTTCGAGGGCGCGCGGTTGTTGCTGCTCACCACCACCGGCGCCCGCACCGGGCGGACCCACACCACGCCGCTGGGCTACCTGCCCGACGGCGGGCGCGTCCTCGTCATCGGCTCGGCGGGCGGAGCCGACTCGCATCCCGACTGGTTCCACAACGTGCTGGCCGACCCGAACGTCACCGTCGAGGACGGCGCCTTCACGTATGCCGCGACCGCCACCGTGCTGGAGGGCGAGGAACGGGACGCCGCGTTCGCCCGCGCGGTCGAGGCCGACCCCGGCTGGGACGAGTACCAGCGGGCAACCGACCGGACGCTCCCGGTCGTCGCGCTCGACCCGGTGGGCGGTCCGCCCGCCGGGTCGATCACCGAGCTGCTGGTCGGCGTGCACGAGGCCTTCCGCGCCGAACTGCACCGCATCCGGACCGAACTCGATTCCTCCGGATCGCTGTTGGGGGCGCAGCTGCGGATCAACTGCCTCACGCTGTGCCAGGGCCTGCACCAGCACCACGTCGGCGAGGACACCGGCCTGTTCCCCGCGATCGCCGAACGCCATCCCGGCAGCTCGTCCGTGTTGGAGCGGCTGAAGGCCGACCACGAGCGGATCGCCGACACCACCGAACGGCTCCGGGCCGCGGCGCACGCACAGTCCCGCGACGTCGCCCGCGCCGAACTCGTCCGGCTCACCACGGAGCTGGAGCGGCATCTCGACGACGAGGAGGAGTGGCTGTTACCCCTGCTGGCCGGTTGGTGACGTCTCTGACGTCTCTGACGTCTCCGAGGCGGCGGACCGGTCCGGCGTCACCGCGACGAGGCGTTCCACCACACCCGCGAAGCCGAACCGCTCGTGTTCGACGACCTCGAACCCGTGGCCACCGAGCCGCTCGTACGGCCTGCGCAGAAAGTGCTCACCGGCCTGGCGGACCGTCACGGCCTCGAGTAGACGTTGCGCCAGCCGCACGAACCGGGACGTCGCCGCGACGTGGTCGACCAGCACCAGCCTGCCGCCAGGACGCAGCACCCTGGCCATCTCACCGAGCGCGGCGTCCTCGTCGGGGATCGCGCACAGCCCGAACGTGCACACGGCCGTGTCGAACGAGGCGTCGGCGAACGGCAGGTCGTCCGCACCGGCCTGGCGCAGCTCGACGGCCGTGCCCAGCTCGGCGGCCCGGGTACGTGCCCGTTCCAACATGCCCGCGGAGATGTCGACACCCGTCAACCGGGTTCCGTGCGGGTACCACGGCAGGTTGAGGCCGGTACCGACGGCTACCTCGACCACCTCTCCGCGGGCACGCGAGGCCGCCCAGGCCCGCGAGTCGGCGAACAGCCTGCGTTCCCAGAGCGCCATCTGCCGGTCGTAGTCGCCGGAATGCTTGTCCCAGTAGCGCTGCCATCGGGCGTTGTCGCTCGTCACGCCCCCAGTGTGCCCCCGTGCACACGAACGCGGCGGCGGTGCGATGATCCGCACCGCCGCCGCGTCGGTTCACATCACGCGGACTCGTCGCGCTTACGCGGTGTCGTCGCCCTTCGTCTGGTAGACGTCCGGCACGCCGTCGGCGTCCTCGTCGCGGTTCTCCTCTTCGTAGAGCCGCTTGTAAACCCGGTTACGGGTCCTCAGCACCGCCGTGCCGAGCAGCGCCGCGAGCAGCGATCCGGACAGGATCGCGATGCGCACGTGGTCGTCCTCGGGCGTTCCGACACCGAACGCGAGTTCACCGATCAGCAGGCTCACCGTGAACCCGATCCCGCCGAGCATGGCGACACCCACAGCGTCGATCCACGCGATCCCTTCGGCCATGCGGCCTCCGGTGAGCCTCGTGATCAACCAGGTCGCACCGACGATGCCGACGGTCTTTCCGACGACGAGCCCGACCATGACGCCGAGCGACACGGGCTCCTGCCACGACTCAACGAGCCCGGAGAAGCCGCCGACGGTCACGCCAGCCGCCATGAACGCGAACACGGGAACCGCGATCCCTGCCGAGATCGGGCGGAACCGATGCTCGAAGTGTTCCGCGAGACCGGGTCCGGCGTCCTTACCGCCCGCCTTCTCGCTGCGCAGCACCGGTACCACCATGCCGAGCGCGACACCGGCGATCGTGGCGTGCACGCCCGAGGCGTGCACCAGGGCCCACGTCACGGCGGCGAGCGGCAGGAGCAACCACCACGACCGGATGCGTTTCTGCACCAGGAACGTGAAGATGCCCAGCGGGATCAGGGCCGTCACGAGCGGGACGACCGCGAGCTCGTCGGTGAAAAACAGCGCGATGATCAGGATCGCGATGAGGTCGTCGACAACGGCCAGCGTCAGCAGGAACATGCGCAGCGCGGACGGCAGAAAAGGCCCCGCCACGGCCAGGATCGCCACGGCAAACGCGATGTCGGTGGCGGTCGGGATCGCCCAGCCGCCAACCGCGCCCCCGAGGTTGAAGGCGACGTAGATCAGGGCCGGGACGACGACACCGCCGACCGCGGCGACTACCGGGACCATGGCCTTGCGGATGTCACGCAGATCGCCGGCGACGAACTCCCGTTTGAGTTCGAGTCCGACGACGAAGAAGAAGATGGCCAGCAGGCCGTCCGAGGCCCAGTGGGCGACGGTCAGATCGAGATGCAGCGACTCCGGGCCGAACTTGAACGACACCAGCGACTGGTACGACTCCGACCACGGCGAATTCGCCCAGATGAGCGCGAGCACCGCGCCGATGATCAGCAGAGTTCCGCCGACGGTCTCCTTGCGAAGGATGTCCCCGATTCGGCGAGTCTCCGACCACGACCCGCGACCGAACGTCTCGTAGTCGTGGGAAGACGATTGCGACATTCACACTCCAGGGAAGGCAGCGGTCAGGGCCATTGCCGACCAGACTTCCCGGCGCACCTTTGCCCGCCAGGATAGTGGTCACGAACGGGAAGACTAGCCCCTGCGAGCGCCCTCGGCGGCCGTCGAACACGTTCGACTTGACACCACTACCTGCGATTTCGTCCCCGCGCACATCGAGCACCAGCGCCGGCGTGACTGACTGTGACATGTACCTCGATGATCACTTACCGGCCGTGTTCATCGACGCATCGTACCGGGGTGGTCACGCTCCGCCGCAACGATCGACTCCGCGGAAGCGCCCCGGCCGGGCGCGGGCACGAAAAAACCCGGGGCGCCGGTGTCGTTCACGGCGCCCCGGGGTTCCTGGGGACGGGAGAGGTTTGGGGCGCCGGCCCTCGCTGGGGGTCCAAGGGCCGGCGCGTGCGGGCCCCTCTGGGGGAGGGAGGGGACCGCACGTAGAGGGAACGGCTCAGTGCGCCCGCGATGACGCCCGACGTTCGAACTCACCCAATTGGGGGAGTAATGTCGGCATGCGCAGCCTCCGGACCTGCGACGAGTTCGACCTCGAATCCCTCGCTGTTCTCGACGAATGCCGCGTAGTGGTGCGGGCCGCCCGCGTACGGGTGCCGATCGGCGAACAGAAGTCGCCAGCCGTGCCCGGGCGCCTCCGCCGCGAGCCGATCGACGTCCGCTCGGGTGCCCGCCCACAACGCGACGTGGTTGAGCCCGGCGCGCATCCGGTCGTGGCCGCCTGCTCGGCGATCGGGCCCCGCCTCCAGCACCACGTATCCGGCCTCCGGGTGCCGCCAGCTCTGCCCGGCGCGCCAGAGGTCCGCGCATTCGTAACCGAGCTCGCCGAGCAGCCAGCCCCACTCCCGCTCGGCCACGTCCAGGGCGTCGACCCACAGTTCCAGGTGATGCAGCACGCCGCGGGTCACTCGCCGGTCTCCCCGTCGATCGACTCGCGCAGCAGATCGGCATGCCCGTTGTGCCGCGCGTACTCCTCGATCATGTGCAGCACGATCCACCGCAGGTTCGGCGCCCGCCCGTCCGGCCACGGCGCGTCGGCCATGCGCTCGAGACCGCCCTCGGCGATCGCCTCGGCCGTCAGCCTCCTCGACGCGACGACCGTGTCGCGCCACAGCGCGAACAGCTCCTCGGGGGTGTCGTCCGCGGCGGTCCGCCACTCCCAGTCGGGATCGCGCGCCCAGTCGACCGCGTCCCACGGCGGCTCGGCGGGCAGGCCGTGCAGCCGCCGCGCGAACCAGTGGTTCTCGACGAACGACAGGTGCTTGAGCAGCCCGCCCAGCGTCATGGCCGAGGCGGACGTCGTCGCGCGCAGCGCATCGGGACCCAGCCGGGAGCACTTCCATTCGAGCGTCTGGCGCTGATAGTCGAGGAACCCCAGGAGCTGGTCCTCCTCGCCGCCTTCGAGCGGTGGTTCCGTTCTGCCCTGTTCGTCCACATCAGACATGTGCGCTCCGAATCGTCCCGGCGTGGAAAAGGCGCAGCGTAGCCGCCGCCACCGACGTTGTCGCCCGAACAGCCGCGTCGACGTGGCCGGAGGCCGAACGTCCGGGATACGGTTCCCGCGAGGTCACGACGCCGTCCCCAGCCGGAGCCGCCGCATGCCCGAAGTCACCGTCGAACCGACACCCGCCGCGGCGCGGGCGGCGGCCGACCAGTTGGTCGAACTCGTGCTGTCGACGGTCGATCCCACCCTGGCCGTGCCGGCCACGCCGCCGTGGTCCATCACGGACGTCTTCGGACACGTGGCGATGGAACCCGCGCGGTACCGCGACCTCGCCCGCGGCCACGGCACCTGGCCCACGCGCGCGGCGGATCTCCCCGAGTTCAACGCCGAACAGGTCGCCACCCTTCCGACCCGCGACCTGCGCAGCCTCGCCACGATCCTGCACGCCGGTCTCGAGGACTTCCTGGCCACGATCACCGAACTCGGTCCCGGCGCACACATGATGTTCGACGGCGACCAGCGGATCCGGGTCGACCGTGCACTGGGGACACTCATCGGCGAGTTCCTCGTCCACGGCTACGACATCGCCCGCACGCTCGGCAGACGCTGGCCCATCGAGCGGGAGTACGTGCCGATGGTGCTCACCGGGATGCACCAGATCATGCCCGGCTGGCTCGACCCCGCGCGTGCCTCGGGGCACACCGCGACCTACCACGTCCGGCTGCGGCGGGGCCCGATGCAGATCTACGCCTTCCGCAACGGCGCGTTGACCATCGGCGAGAGCGGACGGCCGGACGTGCGCATCACCGCCGACCCCGCGACGTGGCTGCTGCTCGTCTACGGACGCGGCAGCGCCGCGCGAGCCGCGCTCACCGGCAAGGTCGTCGCCTCCGGGCGCAGGCCGTGGCTGGCGCCGGGTCTGGCGAAACGCTTCCTGCCACCGTGAGGCGCGTGTGGTAGGCCCGTGTTGCGCCCCCAGGAGCCCGTGTTGCGGATCCAGGGACGCGTGTTGCGTTCCCAGGTGCGCGTGTCAGCACCTCGCGTAGCCGTCTCGCCGTAGCGCCGGTCCCGTATCAGCGGGCCACGATCACGCGGAAACCCACATCGAGTTCTTTCCTGCCGAGCAGGTCGACGTGCCGCTCGTGCCAGGCAATCGCCTCCCACATCCGGCCGCCTGCTGGAGAATTCCGAGTATGGACGACATTGTGATCCGCGGCGCCCGCGACGACGAACTTCCGCTGTTGGCCGATATGCGGTGGCGCTGGGTGGTCGACCGCGGCGACCGGCCCTCGATCGGACGAGGTGAGTTCGTCGACTCGTTCGTGACGTGGGCGCGGGCGCACGCGCAGGGTCACCGACCGCTCGTCATGCTGCGTGGCGACGACGTCATCGGTATGACCTGGTTGGCGATCCAACCCCGCGTGCCGTCACCACTTTCGACCGGACGTGCCGTCGGAGACCTGCAGTGCGTGTACGTCGTGCCCGAACACCGGGCGTCCGGGCACGGGGACCGCATGATCGCCGCCGCGCTCGAACTGGCCGACGAACTCGGCCTCGAGTGGGTGACGGTGCATTCCAGCAAGCGCGCGGTCACGGCGTATGAGAGACGCGGCTTCGCCGTATCCCCACGGCTGCTCCAGGTCAAGCTCTGAGTTGGGGCACGGCACCTTCGGACCCCAAGGACGCAACACGCGTCCCTGGATCCGCAACACGCGACCCCAGGAACGCAACACGCGACCCTGGAAGCGCAACACGCGACCCTGAGGGCGCAACACGCGCACGCATTACGGACTTGAATTCCGACGACCACGGGCCGACGATTCCACTCCCTCACATGGCGCAAAACGGCTCAACCGTGGGAAGAATGCTCGGGTCCTCGTCGTGGTGGCCAACCTTGACACGCGATCACCTCCGACCGCACTATCAGCCCGCGGAGCCGACGGCAGCAAAGGAGCTGACCGATGACCGAAGCGCCTGCCATGCGGGAACTCTTGGGCGAGGACACACCGACCAATTGGGGAAAATGGGGGCCGGACGACGAAGTCGGCTGCTTGAACTATCTCGACGCCGGTGAGGTTCTGCGGGGGATCCGCCACGTGCGCACCGGCGAGGTGTTCACCCTGCAGACGCCGATGGGGCATCCGAAGGGCGATCCAGTCTTTCCCGGCCGCGAGAGCATCGACCGCGAGAACATTCTCGACGAGTCGAGTTGGGGACCGGGCAAAGAGGACGCTCCTGATTTCCCCGGCGGACTCCATTACGCCGACGACGTCGCGAAGATCTTCCTCCAGGGATCGTCGCAGTACGACGCGCTCGGCCACGTCTGGTACGACGGCAAGATCTGGAACGGATACGACGCCGAAACCACCGTGGGCGGACTCGACAAGGCGTCGGTGCTGCCGATCGCCGAGAAGGGCGTCGTCGGCCGAGGTGTGCTGATCGACATGGCCCGCCACCGGGGCAAGGACAACCTGGAGAAGGGCGAGACGTTCGACCACCACGACCTGATGGAGGCGGCGGCGGCCCAGGGCGTGACGATCGAGAAACACGACGTCCTGCTCATCCGCACCGGATTCATCGGTTACTGGTATCGAACGACTCCCGAGGAGTTCTACCAGGATTTCAACGAACCGGGTCTGACGTATTCGCGGGAACTCGTGGAATGGTTCCGCGACACCGAGATCCCGAATCTCGTCACGGACACGATCGCCAACGAGGTCACGAAGGAACCCGAAACCGGCGTCGCGCTTCCACTGCACTGCGCGCTGATGCGCAATCTCGGCGTGACGCTGAGCGAGGTGATCTGGCTCGACGACCTCGCCGAGGCCTGTGCCCGCGACGGCCGATGGACGTTCCTGTACGCGGCCGCACCGCTGAAGGTGGTTCAGGGGACGGGCTCGCCGGTCAATCCGATCGCGATCCGCTGATGCATGGAGCGGCGAACATGAGCGTCTACGACGACAAACCGTGGCTCGCGCTGTACCAGCAGGGAAAGCCCCACGGGATCACCCCGGAGTTCGCCAACGTGGTGGACATGTTCGCCGCCACGGTCGCGACGCGGCCGAACGCCGACGCGGTCCGTTACTTCGACGGCCGCATCACGGCACGCGAGCTGGACGAGCTGTCGGACGCGTTCGCCGCGGGCCTTGCCGACACCGGCTTCGTCCGCGGTGATCGCGTGGCCATCTACGCACAGAACGTTCCGCAGTTCGTGATCGCCCAGCTGGGCACGTGGAAGGCGGGAGGCATCGCGGTGTCGGTGAACCCGATGAACCGGGCCCGCGAGCTCGACCTGATCCTGCGGGACTCAGGGGCGAGTGTGCTGGTGTGTCTCGAGGGGCTGTACCGCGACGTGGCGGCCGACGTGGTGCCCGGCACGGACGTGCGCACGGTGATCACGACGTCGGAACTCGAACACCAGACGCGCTGCGACAAACGGGTGTTCTCGGGTGTCGAACGCATCGACTGTGCCGGCACGGTCGACATGGCGACACTCATCGACCGGTTCCGCGGCACCGCGACGCCGAAGGTGCAGCTCGACCCGGACGACGTCGCGCTGCTGACCTACACCTCCGGCACGACCGGACCGCCGAAGGGCGCGATGACGACGCACCGCAACGTCGTGTTCAACGCGCAGACCTACCGCGACTGGATCGGCGTCGGGCCCGACGACGTGCTGCTCGGCGCGGCACCGCTGTTCCACATCACCGGGCTGATCGCGCACATCGCGTTGTCGCTGCTCACCGGGGCTCCGCTGGTGTTGATGTACCGCTTCGACCCCGAGGTGACGATCGAGACGATCCGCGACGAGCGGGTGACGTTCGCGGCCGGTTCGATCACCGTGTTCATCGCGTTGATGAATGCCCCCAACGCCGAGAGGTCGGCGCTGGCGAGCCTGACGAAGGTCTATTCGGGCGGTGCACCGATCCCGCCGAGCACGGTGCGTGCGTTCCAGGACATGTTCGGCCACTACATCTACAACGTCTACGGGTTGACGGAGACGACGTCGCCGTCCCACGCCGTGCCCGTCGGTGCCGACGCGCCCGTCGACCCGACGTCGGGCGCGTTGTCGGTCGGCGTTCCGGTGTTCGACACGGTCGTGCGCGTGGTGGGCGACGACGGCCGCGACCTGCCGCCGGGCGAGGTCGGCGAACTGGTCACGTCGGGACCGCAGGTGGTGCCCGGCTACTGGAACAAGCCCGAGGAGACGGCGAAGGCCCTTCCCGGCGGCGCGCTGCACACCGGCGACGTCGGCTACATGGACTCCGACGGATGGTTCTACCTCGTCGATCGCAAGAAGGACCAGATCAACGCAGGCGGGTACAAGGTGTGGCCGCGGGAGGTCGAGGACGTGCTGTACGAGCACGACGCGGTTCGCGAGGCCGCGGTGGTCGGCGTCCCCGACGACTACCGCGGCGAGACGGTGAAGGCGTTCGTGAGCCTGCGCCCGGGCCGGTCGGCCGATCCGGACGAACTGATCGCGTTCTGCAAGGAACGGATGGCGGCCTACAAGTACCCCCGGCAGATCGAGGTCCGCGACGAGCTCCCGAAGACCGTCACCGGGAAGCTCCTGCGCAGGGAGCTGCGCGGATGAGAAGAAGCGCGTGGGCGGCCGCACGCACGTAGGGTGCGGGCATGACGACCACCGTGACCGACAACCGCGACGAGCAGCGGTTCGAGATCCACGTCGACGGCGCCCGCGCGGGTATTGCGGAGTACCGGCGGCGCGAGGGCGTCATCGCCCTCACCCACACCGAGGTCGACCCCGGCCACGAGGGACAGGGCCTGGCGGGCCGGTTGGTACGCGGGGCGCTCGACGACGCCCGGTCCCAGGGGCTGGCGGTGCATCCGCACTGTCCGTTCGTCCGGGACTACATCGCCAAGCACGACGAGTACCTCGACCTCGTGCCGGAGGACCAGCGGGCGCGATTCGACCTCTGACCTGCGCCACCGGTGCACCTCTGACCGGCGCGCCCGGGGCACCTGACCGTTGCCCGCTCGTCACCCGCGGGGTCGCAGGCGGACGTGGGGCAGCTCGGGCGCGGGAATCGTCTCCTCCCAGCTGCCGGGGAACGCACCGAACCGCCCCGGCTCGCGTGTCGTGCGTGCACGTTCCCACTCGCGCCGGTACTCGGCGATCTCGTCGTGCGACCGGCCGACGAAGTTCCACCACATGACGATCTGCTCGCCGAGCGGTTCGCCGCCGAGCAGCAGTACGCGCGCGTCGGTGTGGGCGCGCATCGTCAGCGCGCCGGACCCGGCCGGCCGGTGCACCAGGTTGCCGTCGCCTGCGGTGACACCGGAGGTCTCGACCGTGCCCCGGTCGACGAGCACGCCGTGTTCGAACGAGGGGTCGACGGCGAGCCGCAGTTCCAGACCGGCGGGCAGGGTGATCTCCGCACCGAGCAGCGGCGTGAAGGTGTGCACCGGCGACGCCTGCCCGGCCAGCGATCCCAGGAAGACCAGGATCCGCGCGCCCTCGACGTCCACCGGCGTGGGTGTGTAGTGCTCGAACCCGGGCTCGGCGAACCGGTCCGGCTCCGGCAGCGTGACCCACAGCTGCACGCCGTGCAGGGTCGTGGTCCCGGGGGTGGAGAACTCGGAGTGCGCGATGCCTCTGCCCGCGGTCATCAGGTTGACCTCGCCGGGGCGGACGAACGCGTGCGCGCCGGTGGTGTCACGGTGTTCGATCTCGCCGCGGAACAGCCACGACACCGTCTGCAGCCCGGTGTGCGGATGGCCCGGGACCCGCATGCCGCCGGTGACCGACACGTCGTCGGGTCCGTAGTGGTCGACGAAGCACCACGCCCCGATGAGCGACTGCGCGCGCTGCGGCAACGTCCGCCGCACCGGCATCGCGCGCGGCCCGCCCAGCGGCACGCTTCGGGGTTCGAGCACCCTGCCGTGAGCGTTGGGAGCCGACGTGCAGGTCAGTTCCTCGGGTGCGGGGTCGAGGTTGCTCATGCGGGCCTTCCTGGACGCCGGCCGTGCGGACGGTCCGCCCGGCTCACCACCTCATCATCCCGCCGCATCCGGGGGCGTGCCGCGCCCGGTGACGCGCCGCCCGCGTCCGTCGCCCGAATGGCAGATCGCATTCACCGCGACGCGCGAAATAGACGAAATCTGCGTACATTTCGGATCGGTGGTTCGATGTACGAAACGGTTCCGTGAAGGAAACGGCTCGACGAAGGAAACGCTGGGCACCCCGACAGATTGCGAATCCCATGCGAAATCCCCGGCACGTCACCACATTCGCGGCACTGATGGCATTACTCGCCGCCGTGCTCGCTCCCGGAATCACGACCACACCCTCCGCGCAGGCGCAGGATCCGCAGCCCGACTGGGTGGGCGAGATCGGCGCCTTCGGAGAACCGAGCTGGACCGCCGCCTTCAACATCGGCGGCCTGTATCCGTGTGCCCGTGCGGAAGTCACGGGTCAGATCGTCAACAACACCGACCTGCCCGCGTCCATCACGTACACCGGTTCGGAGGCCACGGGGACGATCGCGCCGTTCCTCGTGCTGGGTATCGAGAACTGGGAGGACGTCGTTCTGCAACCGGGAGAACGCACCGGTGTCTTCACCTTCACGGTGGAAATGCCCTGCGACACCGGCAACGAGGCACAGGGCACGAGCGGCCAGGTGCACTGGAACTGGCAGATCACCCCCGTCGAACCGCCACTGCCCGCCGAGTTCGAGGCCGTGGACGACGCAGCCATCACCTCCGCCGGAGAGCCGATCACCATTCCCGTGCTCGACAACGATCTCAACGTCCCCGAGGGCGCACGGGTCGAGGTGAGTCCGGGCGATCCGGCCGGCGGCGAGTGGTCGGTGCGCGACGACGGCACGGTGGTGTTCACCCCGTCGGACGGGTTCAGCGGCAAAGCGCACGCCACCTACACGGTGTTCGACGCCGCGGGTGAGCCGGTCGGCACCGCCGCGATCACCGTGGACGTCGCGCCGCCGCCCGATCCGGAACCGCCCACCACGACACAGCCACCCACCACGACACAGCCACCCACCACGACACAGCCACCCACCACGACATCGACCGAACCGCCGACCACGACGGATCAGCCGACCAGCGAGCCGGAACCGACCACGTCGTCCGGAACGTCGCCGACCGGGTCGTCCACGCAGGACGCCGCCCCGCCGACGACGACCGGCACGTCCGATACGGCACCGCTCGCACGCACCGGCCCGGGCGCCCCGATCGGTGCGCTCGTGATCGTGTCCGCGCTGGCGCTGCTCGCCGGCCTCACCGCCCGAATGCTCGGCCGCGACCGCCGGAGCTGAGGTGGGCGCGGCCCGGTGCGGGCGGACCGGGCCGCGCTCCGCCCCGTCAGCTCGGGTCGCAGGACGCCGGGTCGGCCTGCAGCTCGGGCGCCTCCTCGGAGAGTCCGGTGAACGCGTCCTGTCCACTCCGGACGAACGTGTCGCCCTGAAGGGCGTACGTGGTGCGCACACCGTGATAGGAACCGTCGACGTCGGAGCGCTGTGCCTTGACGATCCGGAACGTGGCACCGTCGTCGTCCGGGCCGTAGCAGCCGTACGACACGCGCGCGGTCGCGCCGCCACCATCGTGGAAGTCGAAGGCGGCGCCTTCGGCGTCGCTGATCCGCACCAGGCCCTGTTCGGGAACGTAGGTGAATGCGGTGAACGTGACGGTGTTCGCGCCTGCCTCGGTCGCGGCGATGATCTCGGCGGTGCCGTCGCGATTCAGGTCGGCCACCCGCGGTTCGAGCAGGAAACGTCCCGAGGAGTCCACAGGGAATGCGGACTCCACATAGGAATGGTCGGCGAACCGTGCGGAGACGACGTGTTCGGCGCCGCTCTCGCGCAGCGTGACGAGTTCGGGCCCGCCGTCGCCGTTGATGTCGGCCTGAACCGAGGCCGACGGCGGCGGTGCGTCACCTTCGGTGTCCGCCGTGGCAGGAGTAGCCGCGGCGGCGGGTGCCGAAACCATGGCGCCACCCAGCAATGCCGTCGTCGTGACGCCGACAGCGGTCTTCATGGTCTTCCTGACGGTGTTCATCGCAGCCCCCTCGCGATGTCGTACCGCGTGCCTGTCACGCGGACTCGGTGTCAGGACGGGACGAACGGCGCGCGGGGTTGCACGCGTCTACAGCGGACGCACGGTGAGGATCTGCTGTGCGTGGCCGACCTGTCCGTGGACGTCGTGCAACACGCTGCTGGTGATGCCCCTTCCGTCGGGGCCGAACGTGACGGTCGTGTCGAGGCCGGTCCAGCCGATCTGCGGGGTCCGGTCCAGGTGGACGGTCAGGTCGACGTTGGGGAACATCCACTCCGTCGGCGGGCGCCGGACGGCGATGCCGTTCGCCGCATCGACGTGGGTCACGAACGCGGCGACCGGGCCGACGGACTCTCCCTGGACAAGATCCAGCGTGGACGAGATCCAGGCAGCGGTGCGCCCTGGCTGCGGCGGCGCGCACGGCCGCAGGTCCAGGGAGGCGATGTAACCACCGGGCCACAGTTCGCTCGCCGACCACGGCTCGAGCTCCGCAGGCGGGGTGAGCGGCGGCGCCTGCCCACCCTCGACCGCAGCGGTGTCGCCGAGGGCCAGCAGCCACGCCCTCGCGCGGACGGCGGGACGTCCGGCGATGACCGCGACGGCCTCCACCAGTTCGATCGTGCGCCCTGGGCGGATCACCTCGACCCGGATGTCGCATTCGTCGAGCGCGAGCTTGCCGAGGATGTCGAAGCTGAGGCGGGAGACGGCGAGTTCGCTGCCACGGCCGCGACGGTCGAGGTCGATGGCGTGCGCGATCAACCCGCCGAGCGGGCTGAAGTGCTGCTCCGCCGGATTCCACGCGCCGCTGGTGTGCGGGGTGGGCTTGTACCGCTGCTCGTCGATGCGTTCGTAGTAGCTGCCGCTGCTCACCCGGCGGATCCCTCCCTGCTCGGCGACCGGAGGTCAGCGTAACGGCGGCGGCCGCGCGAACGGGGCGAACGTGCCGCGTCTGACGCTGTGACCGGCGGAACAGGCGTCAGCCGCGCGCGCCTCGTCGCGGGTAGGTTGCGTTCGGCCGATCAGGTGAGGAAACGGGAGCGGGCGAATCCATGAAGCTGCTGACATGGCGACCGAGCGACGGTAGCGGGGTCGTGGCCCCCGACGAACGGCTCAGCTGGCCGCGCACGATCGGCGTCGGACTGCAGCACGTGGTCGCGATGTTCGGTGCGACCTTCCTGGTGCCCGTGCTCACCGGGTTCCCGCCCAGTACGACGCTGGTCTTCTCCGGTGTGGCCACGCTGCTGTTCCTGGTCATCACGCAGAACAAGCTGCCGAGCTATCTCGGGTCGAGCTTCGCCATCATCGCGCCGGTGACGGCAGCGACGGCCTCGCACGGGCAGTCGGGGGCCCTGGGCGGCATCGTGATGGTCGGCGTGCTGCTGGTCGTCGTGGGCGTGGTCGTGCACTTCGTGGGCACGCGGTGGATCGAGCTGAGCATGCCGCCGATCGTCACGGGCGCGATCGTCGCGTTGATCGGACTCAACCTGGCGCCGTCGGCCAAGGACAACTACGCGGCCGAACCGGTGACGGCCACGGTGACGCTCGTGTTGCTGGTCGTCTCGCTGGTGGTGTTCCGCGGCCTGCTCGGCAGGTTGGCGATCTTCGTGAGCGTCGTCGCCGGGTACGTCTTCGCGCTGGTGCGGGGAGAGGTCGACACCGGTGCGATCGCGTCGGCGCCGTGGGTCGGCCTGCCCGAGTTCACGGCGCCGACGTTCTCGCTGTCAGTGCTGCCGATGTTCGTTCCGGTGGTGCTCGTGCTGGTCGTGGAGAACATCGGGCACATCAAGTCGGTCAACGAGATGACGGGCATCGACAACGACCGGCGGATCGGCCGTGCACTGGCCGCCGACGGACTGGGCACGGTGTTGGCAGGCAGCGGCGGAGGGTCGGCGACCACCACGTACGCCGAGAACATCGGGGTCATGGCCGCGACCAAGGTGTACTCCACGGCGGCCTACTGGGTGGCGGGCTCGGCGGCGGTACTGCTCGGGTTCTCCCCCAAGATCGGTGCGGCGATCGCGGCCATCCCCGCCGGTGTGCTCGGTGGCGTGACAACCGCGCTGTACGGCCTGGTCGGCATCCTCGGCGTCCACATCTGGGTGAGCAACCGGGTCGACTTCGGCAAGCCGATCAACCAGTTCACGGCGGCGGTGGCGCTGATCCTGGGCATCGCCGACTACACGCTGACGGTGGGCGACATGACGTTCGGCGGGATCGTGCTCGGCTCGCTGGCGGCCATCGCCGTCTACCACGTGATGCGCATCGTCGGATCCGCGCGCGGCACCGTCACGACCGACGAGCCGGTCGACGCCGAGCGCGGGTAGGCGTCCGCGGTCCCGGGCCGGGGAGCCGGGACCGCGGCGCCGGGTCACTGCGGCGGTGTCGGCGAGGGAGGCGGCGACAGGTGGCAGTCCGGTACCCAGCCGCGCACGCCGGTCTCGTCGACCGTGACGTCGACGTAGGTCGTGGTCACCTGGCCCCAGAAGCACGTGTAAGGGGGAGTGCCGGGCTGTTTCCATTCGGCGTGCATCGTCACCGTCTGGCCCGAGTAACCGAGTCCGCGCACCTCCGCGGCGGGGTCGGGCAGGGCGAGGATCTTGATCCCGTCGCCGTAGATGACCCAACTTCCGCTGGCCGACACGCCGCCCTGCTGGGCGCTTGCGGTGTGGGTCGCTGCGGGTTGCGGCGCTGCCGCCTCGGCGGCCTGTGCAGGCGCGGCGAGAGCCGGCCCGGCCACCAAGCCGGCCACGACGGGCGCCAGTAGCGCTGCCCTGAACCTGGTCATCCGCATGCACTCCTCCTGTGCGTCGGTGGATGAAGCACGCACAAGGTTGCCTGCCCGGTGTGGCAGGCACGTGGTACGCGGCGGGCCGGTTCGGTGGCACGCGGTGGTCCGGACGTGCCGGGTCAGCGCGGTGGTCGGGCGTGCCGGGTCAGGACATCGACTGCCACGTGGCGAGGAACGTCTTGGCCAGGTTCGCCGGGGTTCCGGGTAGGCAGTGGATGTCGCCTCGGCCGTCGGTGAAGGTGAGCACGCGGCCCTGGTCGCGGATGTCGATGACGGTGAACGGCTTGCTGCGCTGGTGCGTTCCGTTGACAGTTCCGGCGACGTACACCTGATGCACGCCGAGCCGGGGCGCCTTCATCAGTTTCTCCAGCTGCTTTTCCGGCGGCTGTTTGGCGGCGAACATGTCGTGTCGTTCGTCGCGTTGTTCGAAGGCGGCACGCGTGATGTGCATTTCGGGCACGGAAGCGGCCGGGTACTGCGGCAGTTCGGAGACGAAGTCGTCGATGAAGTGTCGTTCCTCGAAGCCGACGAACGACACGAGGTCTCCACGGACCTGGACAGCGACGCCTTCGCCGCCTGCGATCGCGGCGGCGAACTTGCGTTTCGCGGAGCCGTTCCCAGGGCCGTTGCCGGAGCCGTCGCCAGGGCCATTCCCAGGGCCGTTGACCGTGCTCCAGCAGTACAGCTCGCGTGAGGGTGCGGCGAGAATCCGCAGTGCGACGCGGAATTCGCGGGTCAGCATGTCGCCGTGCGCAACGCCGAGTTGTTCGAGCAGCCGGAAGCACTCGCGGTCGTGTTCGGCGCGGCGCTGTTGGGAGACGTAGATGTCGTCGGCACCGAACACGGGCGGCGAGTCGCCGAGCCCTTCGAGTTGCCACACGTGGAGCAGGACGGACCGGGGAACGGTCACGGGTCGAGTCAGGACGGTCATGCGGGTCTACTCGCCGATCGTCGGGGGTGTCACGACGTTGCCGGTGGTCGGGTCGCGCAGCACTTCGCCGTCCTCGGTCAACGCGAACGCCTCATCGGTCGAGACCACGTACTGACGC
>NZ_JOIJ01000006.1 GCF_000719975.1 Prauserella rugosa | reverse complement strand
CCACAACTCATCAGGAACCAACCGCCACGACAACGCATCAACCACAATGGACGATCATCCCGGACGACGGGTCAAGATCCAAACGAGACACGCTCTTAGCCCCGGAATGGTCTGCCCTGGGCTGGTTGGTGGTGTCGGCGTCAGCGCGACGTGTTAGGAGGCGTCCACGTTCTCGGCTGCGCGGGCCTCGTTGTGGATGACGTCGACAGTGGTGACGATGTGTCGTTCCATCTCGCGGCGCGCGCATTCCGGGTCCTGGGCGTGAATGGCTTCTCGAATCTGTTCGTGGTCGGCGTGCCGACCGTCGAGCGCGCTGCTCAGGGGTTGGGGGATTCCGGTGGTGTTGATGAGAAAGTCCGACAGGTCCCAGAGGCGGCGGCTGGTTTCGGCCGCGATCTGTGAGTGTGCCATGGCGTGGATGGCGTGGTGGAACTCGCGGTTCAACACGCGGTAGCCACGGGAGCGCTTGCCGGGGTCGGCGTCCGCTCGCAGTGCATCGACCCGGTCGGAGATCGAGTCGAGCTCCTCGAGTTGTGCGTTGGTTCGCCGTTGTGCGGCCATTCCGGCGATGGTTCCTTCGAACCCGCCGAACATGACGTAGAAGTCGGCTACCTCGCGCAGGTGGTAGGTCATCACGCGGGAGCCGACCTGCGGGACGATCTCGACCATGCCGTCGCCTGCAAGGCGGCGTAGAGCTTCCATCACGGGCTGCTTGCTGATGCCGAATTCGACGCGCAGCGCTTCGGCCGACAGTCGCTCACCGGCGGCGTAGGTGCCCTCCATGAGCCTGTCCTTGAGCTGGTCGTAGACGGCGTTGTTGAGGCGACTGCCCGACTTGCGTAGGGCAGAACCGGCTGCTTCGGGGAGATCCACGGCGCCAGCGTAGCCGCTCCGTACCTCCGTCGACGGAACTGGCATGTCAGTCACCTCTTGTGTCCGCGAACCCCGGCTCGTACTGTGATGCTAACACGCTAGCATTCCAGTATTCTTCTGATGGAGCATGCCGGTCGCCCGGGATGCTGTGATCGCACGAAGAACTCGGAGCCGCAAAGGAGCAGCTGATGGAGTTCTGCATTGGCACCTGCGCCAAGATCGACAACGTCGACCTGGCGAAACAGGCGGAGGACGCCGGCGCGAGTCACTTCGGTGTCGGTGAGGGGCCTCTGCTCTTCAGTGATCCGTATCAGTATCTGGCGTTGGCGGCGCAGCAGACGTCGTCGATCAAGCTGGGGACGTGGGTCACCAATCCGTTGACCCGTATTCCACCGGTGACTGCGAACTCCATCGCGACGTTGAACGCACTGGCGCCAGCGCGCACGTTCTTGGGGATCGGCACGGCGAACAACGCTCTTCGGTCCATGGGTAGTCGTCCCGCGAAGATGTCGGAAATGGATTCGGCGTTGGAGACGATTCGTGGTCTGCTCGCCGGGGAGCGGGTGTCGCATCAGTGGTTGGGGCAAGACCGTGAGATCGAGTTCCTTGATTCGAACGGGATCTGGTACAACCTGGCGGATCCGGTCGAGGTGTGGATGTCGGCAGGCGGCCCGAAGGGGCTCGCGCTCGCCGCGCGGCATGCCGATTACATGACCTATTGCCTCGGCCCGAAGCCGGACATGATCGGCGTGGTACGCCGGGAGTTGGACAAGGCCGTCGCCGATGCAGGACGTCCGCCCGGTTCGGTCAAGCTCGTGGCACTGTCCTGGTTCTATCAGCTGCGTCCAGGGCAGGACTGGGAGTGCGGAATCGATGAGGGATTTGGTTCGGGACCCATCAGCTCCTGTATCACCAACGCGGGGTTCATGCGCGAGCACGTCGACGAGCTCGGTGAGGGCATCGTCAACGCCTCGACGGAGGCGGCCATGGCCTACCTCGGCGACCCCGCAGCGGAGGACGCTCCGCATCACCTGGATGTCTGGGCGAAGTACCTGCGCGGGCTGGATCCCGCTCACCGCCCGCTGATCACCAAGGAGCTGGTCGACTACTGGTGTCTGTATGGCACGCCGGACCAGTTACGGGAAAAGACTCAGCTGATGCTCGACTCGGGGTGCGACATGGTCAGTGTCTTCCTGTCGAACCCCTTCACCGCTTCACGCGACATCGCCGACATCGGCTCCTCCATCCTCGCCGACGCCTGACAGGAAGGACTGTCTCCAAATGGTTTCAATCGATCCCGGCCGCACCGCGGTTGTGGCCGTGCACCTGCAGAACGACATCGTCGGCGCCGACGGTGCATTCGCGCAGTTCTTCCGCGCCGAGGTCGAGCGCACGAATGTGCTCGACACAGCGCGTCGCGTGTTGGACGGCGCACGCCGAGCGGGCACGAAGGTTGTGTACACCCGGGTGGCGTTCCGGCCTGGTTACCCGGATCTCGTCGCGAACTCACCTCTGCTCGGCATGGTCGCGCAGGTCGGATGTCTCATTGACGGCAGAGTCGGCGCAGACCTCGCACCCGAAACCGCGCCGCACGATGGCGACGTCGTCGTGACCCATCAGCGCGTGACCGGCTTCCACGCCAGCGAACTCGACGTTGTGTTGCGCGGAGCCGGTGTCGACACCGTCGTGCTGCTGGGAGTCGCCACGAACGTGTCGGTGGAGGGCACTGCCCGCGCGGCCTCCGACCTGGGCTACCGCACCCTCGTCGTATCCGACGCCTGCTCGGCCGGATCCGAGACCGCGCACGCTGCCTCCCTGGAGTCGCTGGGACTGCTCACCGAGGTGGTCACCGCCGACGAAGTCCTCGGTGCGATGACTGCGCAGTCCGCTGCCGCGCCCGTGTGATACCGAACAGTCGTCCATGGGCGGCGCCAGGCGCGGCGGGCTCACGGACATGGAGAACAATCATGACCCACATTGACTCGACGAGGATCGAGAACGCCGCGGCCAGGCTCGACCAGGCGCGGCGTCACCGAATCCCGTGCGCCCCGGTACGCGACCTGCTGCCAAGTCGTGACCCCGCCACCGGCTACGCAGTACAGCAGGTTCTGACCGCGTCCCGAATTGCAGGCGGAGCGCACCCGGTCGGGCACAAGATCGGCCTGACTGCCCCGTCCGTGCAGCAACAGCTCGGTGTCGACCAACCCGACTTCGGCGTGCTGTTCGACGACATGGTGTGCCTTCAGGGGCAGGTCATCGACAGTCGTCGGCTCCTGCAGCCGCGCATCGAGGCCGAGGTAGCGTTCGTGCTCTCCGGTGACCTGGACGGCCCGCTCGATGAAACGACCGTTCGCAAGGCCGCGGGCGATATGGTGGCCGCGCTCGAGATCGTCGACAGCCGCGTGGCCGACTGGGACATCACCATCGTCGACACCGTCGCCGACAACGCCTCCAGTGGACTGTTCGTCCTCGGCGCGGAGCGCATTCCGTTGCGAGATCAGGACCTGCGGACGATCGAGATGACGATGACCGACGCGCGTGGTCAACGCCTCAGCAGTGGCACCGGCTCCGCGTGCCTGGGCGACCCGGTGGCGGCACTGTGCTGGCTGGCACGGACCAAACAGGAGCTCGGTGAGCCGCTCCGGGCCGGCGACGTCGTGCTGTCCGGAGCGCTCGGCCCGATGGTCCCGGTCGTGCCGGGCGAGACCTACACGGCCACGATCACCGGCATCGGTCGCGTGGTGGCGGAGTTCGCGGCCAGGCGCTAGTCCGAGAAATGCGGAGACGGGTCTTGTGTCAGCTGTACTGAAATACTAGCATTTCAGTACAGCCAGCGGCGAGCGGACGCTCACGCCGCGCTCGATTCTTGGAGAAATGTGTCATGGATGCCCCAAATCTCCCTGAGCCCCAGTTCGTGCCGTTCTGCCGGGACGATCAGGGTTTTGACACCGACGTCGTCGTGGTCGGCCTCGGTCCTGCCGGAGGTACGGCCGCTCTGGCGCTGGCGACTTACGGCGTGCGCGTGCATGCGGTGTCGATGTTTCCCTGGGTGGCGAACTCCCCGCGAGCGCATATCACCAACCAGCGCGCGGTCGAGGTGCTGCGCGATCTCGGTGTCGAACAGGAAGCACGCAAGTACGCCACACCGTGGGAGCAAATGGGCGATACGCTGTTCACCACCAGTCTCGCGGGCGAGGAGATCATTCGCTTGCAGACCTGGGGCACCGGTGATCGGCGGTACGGCGACTACCTGCAAGGCAGCCCGTGCACGATGCTGGATGTGCCGCAGCCCTTGATGGAGCCCGTACTCATCAAGAATGCCGCTGAACGCGGCGCGGTCATCAGTTTCCACACCGAGTATCTGGACCACCAGCAGGACGAGTCCGGTGTCACCGTGCGATTCCGGGATGTGCGCAGTGGGTACGTGTTCGAGCAACGGGCGCGCTATCTCCTGGCGTTCGACGGGGCACGGTCGCGCGTGGCCGAGCAGATCGGGCTGCCCTTCGAGGGTGAGCTGGCGCGCGCCGGAACGGCATACGTCCTCTTCAATGCGGACTTGAGCCGGTACGTGGAACACCGCCCGAGCATTCTGCACTGGATCTTCAATTCGAAGGCCGGCTTCGGCGAGATCGGCATGGGCTTGTTGCGGGCGATCAAGCCCTGGCATCAATGGATCGCCGGGTGGGGCTTCGACATGGCCGACGGCGAGCCGGATCTGTCCGAGGACGTCGTGCTCGAACAGATCAGAACGCTCGTCGGTGACCCCGACCTGGACGCGGAGATCGTGTCCAGGTCGTGTTGGTACGTCAATCAGCAGTACGCAACGAGCTACCAGTCGGGGCGTGTGTTCTGCGGAGGCGACGCGGTCCACCGGCATCCGCCGTCCAGCGGGCTCGGCTCGAACACCTCGATCCAGGACGCGCACAACCTGGCATGGAAGGTCGCCTACGTGGTGCAGGGGCACGCCGGCCCGGGTCTGCTGGATTCGTACACCCCGGAGCGCATGCCGGTGGGCAAACAGGTGGTGGCCAGGGCGAACCAGTCACGCAAGGACTACGCGGGCCTGCGCGAGTGGTTCGCCGGTGACAGCGACGACCCGGTTCGGGACGGTCTGGTGAAACTGAAGGAAGCGAGCTCCGAGGGCGTCGCGCTTCGCGAGCGGTTGTATGAGGCCCTGGAACTGAAGAACACGGAGTTCAACGCGCACGGCGTCGAGCTGAACCAGCGATACACATCTGATGCGGTGATCCCTGACTCGGCCGCCGGTCCTGAGCGGTGGGAGCGTGATCCGGAGCTGTACCTGCAGGCCACCACGCGGCCTGGAGCCAAGCTGCCGCACGCGTGGCTGGTCGGTCGTGACGGTAAGCGGGTCTCGACCTTGGACCTCGTGGGCGGTGGCCGGATGACGCTACTGACCGGTCTCAGTGGCCAGGCGTGGAAGAACGCCGCGACGAAACTCGACCTCCCCTTCCTGCGCACGATCGTCGTCGGTGAGGACGGAGTGCTCGACCCGTACGGGTACTGGCGGGCCGTCCGGGAGGTCGACGAAGCGGGCGCGATTCTCGTGCGCCCCGACGGCTACGTCGCGTGGCGGCGGTCGGCGTCCGTCTGGGACGACGCGCTCGCGTTGCACGAACTGGAAAACGCGCTCTCCGCAGTGCTGAACAAGGGAGTACCTCGATGACAACCCGTCCGTACACCAGTGTCTGGGACGACCTCAATCAGGTCGAGTTCAGCCAAGGGTTTCTGCAGGCAGGGCCGTACCGCACGCGCTACCTGCACGCCGGCGACACATCCAAGCCGGTTCTGCTGCTATTGCACGGAATCACCGGGCATGCCGAAGCCTACGTGCGCAACCTTGCGGCGCACGCGCAGCACTTCTCCGTCTGGGCGATCGACTTCATCGGGCACGGCTACTCGTCCAAACCGGACTACCCGCTGGAGATTCCGCACTACATCGATCAGGTCAACCACGTCCTGGACGCGCTGGGGGTCGACACGGCCTACTTCAGCGGCGAATCCCTGGGCGGATGGGTCACCGCGCGCTACGCGATCGAGCATCCGGAACGGGTCGAGAAGATCGTCCTGAACACACCTGGTGGAACTCGGGCCGATCCGAAGGTCATGGAACGGCTCTACACCCTCTCGATGGAAGCTGCGAAGGACCCTTCGTGGGAGCGGGTCAAGGCCCGTTTGGAATGGTTGATGGCCGACCCGTCGATGGTCACCGACGACCTCATCCGCACCCGACAGGCGATCTTCCAGCAGCCGGACTGGCCCAAGGCCTGTGAGATGAACATGGCGCTGCAGGACCTGGAAATCCGTCAACGGAACATGCTCTCCGATGACGACCTGCGGGCCATCGGGGCCGAAGCACTGGTCATCTGGACCACCAAGGATCCCTCCGGCCCGGTCGAGGAAGGGAAGCGGATCGCGTCCCTGATCCCGAACGGACAGCTGGCCGTGATGGAGAACTGCGGGCACTGGCCCCAGTACGAGGACACCCCGACCTTCAATCGGCTCCATCTGGACTTCCTGCTGGGCTGCGGGAACGGGGGTACGGCATGAGCCTGGCGCTCGTGGCCACCAGCCACAGCCCGTTGCTCCATCACGTCGAGCTCGCTCCGGACGTGTCAGCTGAACTGGAAAACGCGTTCGAGCAGGCACGGACGTTCGTGCGCGAGTTCGACCCCGACATTGTGGTGAACTTCGGGCCGGATCACTACAACGGCTTCTTCTACCGGCTGATGCCGCCGTTCTGTATCGGCTACTCGGCCGAGAGTATCGGTGACTACGGCAGCCAAGCCGGACGGCTCGACGTGCCCGAGGAACTCGCGCGTGAACTGGCCGAGTACGTGTTGGATAAGGGCATCGACCTGGCCGTGTCGTTGGACATGCAGGTCGACCACGGCGCGGTACAGCCGATGGAGATCCTCTACGGCGACATCACCGCGAAACCGCTCGTCCCGGTGTTTCTGAATTCGGTCGCGCCCCCGTTCACGCCGCTCAGCCGGGTGCGGCTGCTGGGCGAAGCCATCGGCCGTTTCCTGGCCACGCGAGACGAGAAAGTCCTGCTGATTGCCTCCGGGGGACTCTCGCACGACCCGCCGGTACCACGGCTGGCCACCGCGACACCCGACCAGCGAAGCATGCTACTCGGCGACGGCGGACCGCTTTCCCCCGATGCACGCGCCGCAAGACAACAACGCGTGATCGATGCCGCGCGGGAGTTCGCTGCCGGCACCGCCACGATCCAGGATCTCGCGCCGGAGTGGGACAAGGAGCTGCTGCGAATCCTCGCCTCCGGCGATCTTTCGCCGCTTGATGCGTGGACCCCGGAGGAGATGACCCGCACCGCCGGCAACTCCTCCCACGAGGTCCGCACCTGGATAGCAGCCTACGCCGCCCTCGGCGCCGCAGGACCGTACGCGGTCCAGTACAGCTACTACCGCCCGATCCGCGAGCTCATCGCCGGATTCGGGTTGACGACGGCACTGCCGGCGTGAGCGCCGACCACGCCTGCTGAGGAGCACTGCCATGACGAAAACCAAGGTCGCCATCATCGGATCGGGAAACATCGGATCCGACCTGATGATGAAGATCATCCGGCTGTCGGACACGCTGGAGATGGGTGCCATGGTCGGCATCGACCGAGATTCTGACGGCCTCGCCCGCGCCGCGCGCCTGGGCATCGCAACGACAGCGGACGGTATTGACGGCCTGCTCGCGTTGCCCGAGTTTGCCGAGGTCGCGATCGTGTTCGACGCGACCTCGGCGACGGCACATCGGGCGAACGCGGCGAAGCTCCGGCCCCACGGCAAAACCGTCGTCGATCTCACCCCGGCCGCATTGGGACCGTTCGTCGTGCCGGCGGTCAATCTCGAGCAGCACCGCGATTCGGGCAACGTCAACATGGTGACGTGCGGCGGGCAGGCCACGGTTCCCGTCGTCGCGGCCCTCTCCCGAGTGACGCCGGTCCGGTACGCCGAGATCGTGGCGTCGATCGCATCGAGGTCGGCAGGTCCCGGAACCCGCGCGAACATTGACGAATTCACCGAGACGACGGCCAAGGCCATCGAAGTGGTCGGCGGTGCGGAACGCGGTAAGGCGATCATCGTGCTCAATCCCGCCGAGCCGCCGATGATCATGCGGGACACGGTGCTGGCTCTCGTCGACGATGCGGATCCCGACGCCCTTCGTGCGAGCGTACGCACCATGGTCGGGGACGTCGCGCGCTACGTCCCCGGATACCGGCTCAAGCAGGACGTGCAGATCCATGCGGTCGACGAGGACGAACCTCTTGACACTCTGATCCCCCCGGGACGTGGCCGTCCGACGTGGAAAGTGTCCGTGTTCCTCGAGATCGAGGGCGCAGCCCACTACCTACCGGCCTACGCCGGCAATCTCGACATCATGACGTCGGCGGCGCTGCGCACAGGAGAACTGCTCGCCGAGCGTGACATCACCGCGGAGGTCGCTCGATGAGCCCGCTCTACATTCAGGACGTCACCTTGCGCGATGGCATGCACGCCATTCGCCACCGCCTCGCCCCGGAGCGGGTGAGCGCCATCGCAGCGGCGCTCGATCGCGCCGGCGTCGACGCGATCGAGGTCTCACACGGTGACGGGCTCGCCGGGTCGAGTTTGACGTACGGCCCGGGCAGTAACACCGACGGCGAGTGGATCAGCGCCGCCGCCGATGTCGTACGCAACGCGAAGCTGACCACCCTGTTGTTGCCCGGCATCGGCACTGTGGATGACCTCCGTAAAGCCCGCGACCTGGGAGTGCGGTCCGTGCGGGTAGCGACCCACGCCACGGAAGCCGACATCGCAACCCAGCACATCGCCACAGCTCGCGAGCTCGGGATGGACGTGTCCGGCTTTCTGATGATGTCGCACATGGCTGCGCCTGTCGCGCTCGCCGCACAGGCCAAGCAGATGCAAGATGCCGGCGCGCATTGCGTGTATGTCACAGACTCCGGCGGCAGACTCACGATGACCGGCGTGCGCGACCGCATCCGTGCCTACCGCGATGTCCTCGAACGCGAAACCCAGATCGGGATCCACGCCCACGAAAATCTCTCCCTGTCGGTGGCCAACAGCGTCGTCGCCGTCGAGGAAGGCGTCACGAGAATCGACGCGTCTCTCGCCGGACAGGGAGCCGGAGCCGGCAACTGCCCGATCGAGGCATTCATCGCCACTGCGGACCTGCACGGCTGGCAACACGGCTGCGACCTGTTCGCGCTCCAAGATGCCGCCGACGACCTCGTCCGCCCCTGGCAGGACCGGCCGGTACGGGTCGACCGCGAAACCCTGACGCTCGGCTACGCCGGCGTCTACTCCAGCTTCCTGCGGCACGCCGAACGCGCCGCTACGGAGTATGGACTGGATACACGCGACATCCTCGTCGAAGTCGGCCGCCGCGGACTCGTCGGAGGCCAGGAAGACATGATCGTCGACGTCGCGCTGGACCTCGCCAACCGGAACTGACCGGAATCGCAATACAGCTCTTCTTTCCGCCACACCGTCGTGACAGGAGAACCCATGCAGACCATGCTCGCCGCCCGCCTCCACGCCATCGGCGAACCCATGGAACTCGAACAGGTTCCGGTTCCCGAACCGAGGTCGACCGATGTGGTCGTCGCGGTCAAAGCCTGCAATATCGTGCCCAACCTGAAGAACGTGCTGGCAACGTACGCCGAGTGGTTTCCCTACCTGCCGCTGCCCAAGCTGCCCGCCGTCTTCGGACTCGACGCGGCCGGAGTGGTCACCGAAGTAGGGGAACAGGTCACTGGTGTCTCCGTGGGCGACCGCGTCTACGTCAACCCCGGACTCTCCTGCGGCGGCTGCCGGGCGTGCCGGCGCGGCGAGGACCAGAACTGCGACGACTACACCTTCATGGGGTACTTCGCCTTCGGGCCGGGCGGACAGCGACTCTTCGACGCCTACCCCTACGGCGGCCTTGCCGAGTACCTCACCGCACCACAACAGAACCTGGTGAAACTGCCCGACACCGTCAGTTTCGAAGCGGGTGCGCGCTTCGGATACCTCGGCACGTCCTACTCCGCACTTCGTAAAGCTGGAGCAGGGCCGGGCCGTACCGTGCTGATCGACGGCATCAGCGGAACTCTCGGTCTGGGAGCCTGTCTCAACGCGGTCGCGCTCGGGGCGACGAGGATCCTCGGCACGGGTCGGAACGCGGCTCTGCTCGACGATGTCAAAGCGATAGCCCCGGATAGGATCGACGTCCTACCCGCGGGCACCGCAGACGTCCGGGACTGGGCGCGCGAACACAACGACGGCGACGGCGTCGACATCGTCATCGACGCTCTCGGGCCGGGCGCTCCAGCCGAGTCGTTCCTGCATGCGGTCTCGGCTCTGAGGCGAGGCGGAGTCGCGGTCGACATCGGGGGCATGATGGAACGCCCCCAGCTCGATCTGTTCGCCATGATGTGCGCCCAACAAAGCGTGCTCGGAAGCCTGTGGTTCTCGACCGGAGAAGCTCAGGAGATGGCCGAGCTCGCGGGCACCGGAGCCCTGGACCTGTCCGTGTTCGAGCATCACGTCTTCCCGTTGGAAGAGATCAACGACGCCCTCGACGAAGGGCTCCCCGCACGGCACGGCGGCTTCACCAACTTCATCGCCGCACCGCAATCCTGACGAGTACGGCCGCTCCAGTTCGCAACACAGCCCGTTGTTTCCTCCAATGCTGAAGGGACACGCCATGTCCGAAGAACCTCTGGCTCGCGCGGATTCCGATCTCACGCGGCCGGCGGCATCCGAAACACCGGTCCGGAAAGTCGCAGCCGCCTGCTTGGCCGGCACCACCATCGAGTTCTACGACTTCTTCATCTACGGCACCGCCGCGGCGCTGGTGTTCCCGAAACTGTTCTTCCCCGAAGCGAGTCCGTTCATCGGCACACTGCTCGCTTTCGCCAGCTTCGGAGTCGGCTTCGTGGCACGCCCCGCGGGTGGCGTCATCTTCGGACACTTCGGTGACCGCGTCGGCCGGAAGAAGATGCTCGTGCTCTCCATGATGATCATGGGACTGTCGACCGTTGCCATCGGCTTGCTGCCCACTCACGCCGCGGCAGGCATGCTCGCCCCGACCTTGCTGGTCGTGTTGCGCCTCGTGCAAGGTGTGGCCGTCGGCGGTGAGTGGGGTGGCGCCGTACTGATGGCCGTCGAACACTCATCACCGGGTCGGCGCGGCTTCTACGGCAGCTGGCCACAAGCCGGAGCACCCTTGGGCACACTCCTTGCGACGGGAGCGTTCTTCCTCGTCTCGCTCCTTCCCGACGAGCAGTTCATGAGCTTCGGATGGCGCATCCCGTTTCTCGCCAGCGCGGTCCTGATCGCCGTGGGCCTCGTGGTCCGATTACGAGTGTCGGAAAGCCCGGCGTTCCAAGCAGTACAGGTCGAGAAGAAGCAGACGCGTGCTCCGATCGTCACCGTACTGCGTGAGAATCCACGACAGGTGCTGCTCGTGGCCGGTGCCTTCCTCGTCCAGAGCACAGTGGCGTACATCTTCATCTCTTACCTCGCCACCTACGGAACGGCCGTGGTCGAAGCGTCGCGGTCCACGGTACTCGGCGTCATCATGGCCTCGGCGATCGTCAGCACAGTGCTCCACATCCTCGCCGGTGCCTTGTCCGACCGCTACGGACGCAAACCCGTCTATCTGGCCGGGGTGATCGGGATGGGAGTGCTGATCTTTCCTGCGTTCGCACTGTTCGAGACCGGGAGTTTCCGGCTGATGCTGGCCGGCCACATGCTGATCTTCGGCTTGGCGCTCAGCCTGGCCGGTGGCCCGACTGCGGCGATGTTCTCGGAAATGTTCCGGACACAGGTGCGCTATAGCGGTGCATCGGTGGGGTACCAGCTTGCCGGTGTGTTCGGTGCGGCGTTGAGCCCGATCGTCGCCACGACCCTGTTCGAACTCACCCAGTCCGGATACGTCATCGCGGGCTACGTCGCCGCTATGGCGGTGATCTCGTTCATCGCGGTCGTGCTCATACCGGAGTCTCGACACACCGACCTGATTGCCAACCGCGACGGGAACAAGCTCCCCGGTAGCCACGAACGGATCAGTACGGTGCGGTAGCTACATGGTCGCCAGTCGCCCAAGGCTCGGGACCGGTCGCCCACGCTCGGGCAGCCGGTCCCGAGAACTGCGCTACAGATCGGAGCTTGTGAGGCCGGCGATGCTGCACGCTTTCCGTACGGGTGGCGCCTTGTCCATGGTTCTGTCCATGAACTGGTTCCGAACGGTGCCTCGGGTGCGACGATGCGGCCGACGGTTCGCTGCTCCACCTACGTTATCGACTCCTGACGGGTGATTTGGCGGCCTCATAATCCTTTGGCCGTCGGTTCAAGTCCGACCCCGCACACCCTTCTGACCTGCATGTTAACTCGGTCGCCCAGCTGGGTTTCGACCTTTGGGCGCGGGTTTGGCTCAGGAGTGGTCGCTCCGGGTATGGCTCGCATCCGTTCCGGAGGTCGCCAGCGCGGTCGCATCGCTGGTTTCGCGTGTGTGGGTTCCTCTCGCGATCAGCCGATGGTGGGCTGGTCGAGCCAGAGATGGTCGCCCCGTAGGAAGACCAGGGGCTCGCGGTGGAAGTTGTTGTAGCGCATGACTTCCCCGACGAGCAGGACGTGGTCCCCGCTGGGGATCTGATGTGCGATACGAGTTTCGAACCGCGCGGCGCACCCGTCGAGCAGGGGCGCACCGCCCAGGCCTTCAGTGACTGTCAGGCCGTCGAACTTGTCGTCGGCCGGTTTGGCGAAGCGCCGGGATAGGTCTTCCTGGTGCCAGGCGAGCACGTTCACGGCGAAGTGTCTCGCGTCGTGGAACACGGACAGGCTTGGTGAGTCGGTTCGCAGCGCCCACAGCACGAGAGGCGGGTCGAGCGAGACCGAGGCGAACGAGTTCGCGGTGACCCCGACCCGGGTGCTGGCGTGCGCGGCGGTCATGACCGTGATGCCGGTGGGGAAGCAGCCGAGCGCGCGCCGATAATGCCGCGGGTCGTCTGCCGGGAGCAGCGGCCGTTCCTCGAGAGTCGTCATCCCTTCCCTCCCGCCGCACTCAGGTCGGCGCGCCCGCGCAGTCGCAACTCGTGGCGTGCGCGTGCCTCCGCGAGGTACCGCGTGGTCAATTCCGGGTCGTAGAAGAAGCTCTCCAGGTCGGAGGGGTCATTGAAGGCGTTGGCGAAGCGGTGGGCGACTTCCGGCACCTGCGTCGCGGTGGCGAGCAGCTCCATCGCGTGCTCGGGCGGGGCGGAGCCCGGGTTGTTGAAGGCCAGCATCGTGTTCGTGAACTTCGTGGGGTACTGGGCCTGGTCCCAGAACCGGTCGAAGGTGGCCTGCATCCAGGTCTCGTCGAACGGTTGTGAGCCACGGTCGAGGATCAGCCGATGCATGACCTCGGCGTGCGTACTCGCGTTGTTGGCGCCCTGACCGCAACACGGGTCGTTGAGCACGAGGACATCAGCCATGCCGACCACCTTCCGGCCGGATGGCAGCAGGGCGATCGGCTCACGCACCAGCGGGGGCACGGCTCCGCACAACCATCCGTTCGGGTCCGAGATGTGGGCCTCGGTGTAGCGCGCCATTTCCCAGGGGAAGAAGTCGGCGAACGTGCGTTTCGTCAGCTCCAGCATCTCCTCGGCCGTAGTGGCCTGGGACCAGCGATCCATGGGGCCGCCGGGCAGAGCCTCCATCACCCAGGTGACGGCTGGTCCGGCGGCGGTGAGCATCGGGATTCCGAACGCCTCACCGACCCCGGGCCGGATGTTGTAGGAGACGCCGTCGGGTGCCGGGTGCTCGGTGTTGATGAGCGAGATCATGCCGATCGAGCGTTGCGGGCGCTGATAGGTCGTCCGTGTCTGGTCGACAGAGAAGATCTTGGCGATCTCGCCCTTGCCTGCGGCGACGATTGTGAGGTCGTTGACCGCCGCGATCTCGTCGAGACCTGCCAGGTCGACCGCACCGTAGACGATCTTGCCCCCGCGACCGGCGAATGCCTCGAGCCAGGTGCTGAACTTCAACCGCTGGTCGACCGACTGCCCGTACTGGGCGAACCGGCCGGTGAACTCGACGGCGAGGTGACCCTCGGGGTCGGTGAGCTTGGCATCCGTCTGTTCGATCAGCGGCGGCTCGCCGTCCCAGAAACAGATATCGAGAGCGCGCTCGCGAGCGACCGCACGTCCGAAGAGGCCGTTGCTCGAAGGCAGGCGGCCGGCGGCGATCTGCTCCGGAGTGCGGTCGGAGTACACCGTGACCTCATAGCCGTCGCTGAGCAAGCCGAACGCGAGCTGCAGCCCACCTTGGCCGGCACCGATGATGGCGATCGAACGCACGTCTACCTCCTTGTAGGTGTGGATCCGCATTGCGGATCGCGTCTGTTCACAAGGATGTGACGCCGTTCAGGTCAGGAGATCCGGGGAACCACGTGGGTGGACCACGTGGTTCGTTCGGAACCGGTCACGTGGCGGGTTCGCGGGTGGTCGCCCACACCGCGATCTCGGCGCGTGATCGGAAACCGAGCTTGGCGAGAATGTGCTCGACATGCCCTTCGACGGTGCGGTGGGACAAGACGAGCCGGGCGGCGATGTCCCGGTTGCTGAGGCCCTTGCCGACCAGTGCCGCGACCTCGCGCTCGCGCCGGGTCAGGGTTATCGGTTCCGGCGAGGCTGGTGCGACGTCCGCGTCATCGCTGTAGGTGCGGGCGAGAATGTCGAGATAGGTACACACCTGGGCGTAGTTGAAACCTGCGGCTTCCCGATGCGCTTGCTGGAACTTCGCGGCGCCCAGCGCTGCGCGGGCCCGCGCAGCGGCCTGGCCGCGGAGGTTGGCGAGTTGCGGACCGAAAGCCTGTAGGTCGGTTCCGACCTTGCGCCACGCCGTCTCGGCCAGGCCCAGGAGTGTGGCGCCCTCATGATGGCGGCCTGCTGCCACCGAGGCGACAGCGAGTACCTCGAACACGAGTGCGATCCCAAGCTGGTTGTCCAGCGGCATGCTCAATTCGAGGCTCTGACATCCGGCTGTGATCGCATCCTCGAGCCGGCCCTCGGCCACGGCGACGTGCGCGCGGGTCCACAGTGCGTAGGAGTGGGCCCAGTCGTCGCCGATGGTGGTGCTGCCGGCCACCGCTTCGTCGCACAGCCGGTGCGCTTCGGTCGGGTTACCGAGCAACGCGTGGGTCAGTGCGAGCTGGAACAGCGACATGAGCAGGCCTTCAGCCGAACCTTCCGTGCGGTGCCCGGCCGCCGCCGCGGTGAAGTGCTCCACGGCGGCGTCGAGATCGCCTTGGAACAGGGCAAGCGATCCCTGCCAGGTGGCGCAGAAGCTGCGGGTGTGCGGGTCCGCGGCGGCCTTGAGGCTCGCGCATTCGTCCAGGCGGTCTCGTGTCGCGTCCTGGTCGCCCTGCAGGAGGGCAACCCAGGCGCAGGACCACAACGCCTCCACGCGTTCCGGGCACGCCGTGGTGTGAGCGGCGAGCGCCTGTTCCAGACGCCGCCGGCCTTCCTGCAAGTGGCCGCCCATCACCCACAGAATCCGTAATCGGGCGGCGAGTGCCAGAGCGTTCCGTTGCGCCTGCTTGTCATCGTCACCGCCGAACGAGTCGAGCGCCGTGCCGAAGTTGGGCAGTTCGGTCGTCAAATGCGCGAGGTGACGTGCTTGGTCCGGGCCCCAGAACGCGGCGCCGGCCCGGTTGGCCAGCTCGAGGAAGTGCTCGCGGTGGCGGTGTCGCAGCGTCTGCTCCTCGCCTCTGGCGTGTAGCCGTTCCCGGCCGTACTCGCTGATCGACTCCAGCATCCGATACCGCAGTCCACAGGGCGTCGTCTCGGTGATGAGAATGGATTTGGCGACAAGGGCATCGAGGGTATCCACCACGTCGGTGGATTCGTGGTCTGCGCAGATCGCCTCGACCGAGGCCAGATCGGTGCTCTCGGTGAACACCGACATCCGCGCCCAGAGGCGTTGCTCGTCCGGTGAACACAACTCGTGGCTCCACTCGACCAGCGCCCGGAGTGTGCGGTGTTGTGGGAGATCCGTCGGATCGCCCCCGCCGAGTATCCGGAAGCGGTCGCTGACCCGCTCGAGCAGTTCGCGAAGGGACAGCGAGCGCAAACGGGCGGCGGCGAGTTCGATGGCCAGCGGGAGCCCGTCGAGCCGCCGCACCAGTTGTGCCACCAGGTCGATGCTCTCGTCGGTCAGCCGGTAGTGGGAACTGATCGCGCTGGCGCGTTCGTCGAGCAACTGGATCGCCGGATAGCGGCTCGCGTCCTGCACCCGCAGCGCGGCGTCGGGGTCCGGGGCCGCCAGAGGGCGTACTTCGACGACGCGCTCACCGCTGATGCCCAGTGCCTGACGGCTCGCGGTCAGGAAACGCACTCCCGGCGCCATGCTCAGTACGCGGGCAACGAAGGCCTGGCAACCACTGAGGACGTGTTCACAGTTGTCCAACACGACCAGCATGTCCCGGTCCATGAGGCTGGCCACGAGGTGGTCCACGACGTTGGTCGTCGAGAATTTCATTGCCAGCGCATTGACCACTGCTTGCGCCACTTGTGCCGGGTCGGTCAGGTGAGCCAAGGACACGAACCAGGCGCCGTCCGGAACCTCGCTGTCGAGCACTCGCGCAGTCTCAACAGCCAGGCGCGTCTTGCCCACGCCCCCAGGGCCGACCAAGGACACGAGGCGACACTGTGCCAGCGACTCCCGCACGGCCGACAGTTCGTCGTCACGGCCGACGAAACTCGTCACTTGGGCGGGTACACGCCCCGCAGCCCCGCTCATTGTGTTCTCCCCGCGTCGTTGAGGGTGTAAACAGCCTATGTTCTCCCCGTCGCCAGATCGGTCTCAGCGCGCGGGGCTGTATAGCGGATGGACTCCTCGAAGGAGTCGAACCAGCGGTCCCCAGACCGCACACTCGCCAGCTGATCAGGGTGGGCCGGAAGGGTCCAGACCGTCGTTACGAGAGCCTCGTGATGCTCGTTGAGACCCCCTCTGATCGTCATCTTGAGGTCGGTCCGCAAGGATTCGACAGGCATCCCGGATACGCCCAGAACCGACAGCAGAACGCCCGGAGATTCGGGGGCCTTACCCACTGGGCCGTCGGGGGTCGGCCGCGACTCACTCATGTCCACGGTCCTCGTTGGCGTCGCCCTCCTTGCAGGACCGGCCACAGTGTGAGCCACCACATCTAACCAAGTAAAGCTCAAAAAACTAACTAAACACCGAAACTGAATTGTGGACGTGTCGGACGTGCCCTTAACGGCTGGGGACTTCGCCACCGCAGCACAGGTGAAGCGACCGGATGTGCTTCTGTCCGTCGGGCTACGGTGCGTCCCACGCTAGTCGTGGGCGTGTTGGAACGTCAGCATGGCCTCGAGCGTGGCGGTGCGGTGGCGGCGGGCGGCGAGTTCGATCTCGATGGGATCGGCCTTGTTCTCGATCAGGTCGACCAGCTCGTCGTGCTCGGCGACGGACTCGACGGCACGGCCGGGAACGAAGCTGAAGGTCGAGTTGCGCAGCATCCGTAGCCGGCTCCAACCGCGGTGCACCAGGTCGATCAGGTGCTCGTTCGGGCAGTGGAGGAACAGGGCCTTGTGGAACTCCTCGTTGAGCTCGGTGAAGCGGCGCGGGTCGAAGTGCTCGAGGCTGTCGCGCATGCGCTGGTTGATCTCGCGCGCTGTGGCCACCTCGTCGGCGGTCAACAGGGGTGCGGAAAAGCCGGTGGCGGCGCCCTCGACGACGGCGAGGGTCTGCATGGTGGTGACGTACTCGCCCTCGTCGACCAGGGCGACCTGCGCGCCGACGTTCTTCTCGTAGGTGACCAGGCCCTCGGCTTCGAGTCGGCGGACGGCCTCGCGGACCGGGACGGTACTCACGCCGAGTTCGGCGGCGAGCTGGCTGAGCACCAACCGGTAGCCGGGCGTGAAGCGGTGCGAGACGATCCGGTCGCGAAGCCACTCGTACGCCAGCTGTGACTTGCTGGTGGTCATGCCTTCGGCCGGTGCATCGCTAGTCATGAGCCCTCGTTTCGACGATCGACGTTCCATTTTGCCGGACCGTGGTCCGCGCCCGGAGATGCGTGTCCGTCTTCGGTTGTGATCAGATATGTCATCGTATACGATCCTGCGGCATGTCGTCCGATGCAGTGCGTTCTTCAGCCGACGGCCTCGCTCACCACCCGCTCGTCGGGCGGCCGGGCAAGGTCATCGCGGTGCACCTGAACTACCCGTCGCGGATAGCCCAGCGTGGACGGGCGCCGTCGAAGCCGTCGTACTTCCTCAAGCCGGTGACGTCCCTGGCGGTCACCGCCGGGAAGGTGGAACGCCCGCCCGGTGCCGAGTTGTTGGCCTTCGAGGCCGAGATCGCACTGGTCATCGGCACGACGGCCCGGCGGGTGTCGAAGGAGGAAGGCTGGAGCCACGTCGCTGCGGTGACCGCAGCGAACGACCTCGGCCTCTACGACCTCCGCGCCGCGGACAAGGGTTCGAACCTGCGGTCCAAGGGCGGCGACGGCTACACGCCGCTCGGTCCGGACCTGATCCCCGCCGACCGGTTCGACCCGGCGGCCCTGCGGGTCCGTGCCTGGGTCGGGGACCGGCTGGTCCAGGACGATTCGGCGGGCACCGTCGTCTTTCCCTTCGGCGAGCTGGTCGCCGATCTGTCCCAGTTGATCACCCTCGAACCAGGTGACGTCGTGCTCACCGGTACGCCCGCCGGTGCGTCGGTGGTCGCGCCGGGTGACGTCGTCGAGGTCGAGGTGGACGTGCCCGGCACCGAGCACACGACCGGCAGGTTGCGCACGACCGTCGTGGAAGGCACCGAGCCGCTCCCGGAGTTCAGTGCACAGCCGTCGGTCGACGACCACCAGCGCGCGGAGGCGTGGGGCAGCGCCGAGGCCGCCGGTCTGCCTGCTCCGTTCGAACTCACCGACGAACACCGGGCCAAGCTGCAGCGGGTCGCGGTGGCCACGCTGTCGGCCCAACTGCGCAAGCACGGCTACAACCAGGTGTCCATCGACGGCGTGCGGACCAACAAGCCCGGCGCCAAACTCATCGGGCGCGCTCGTACGTTGCGGTTCGTTCCGGCCAGGGAGGACCTGTTCCGCAGCCACGGCGGTGGCTACAACGCGCAGAAGCGCGCGTTCGATGCGCTGACTCCGGGCGACGTGCTGGTGGTCGAGGCGCGCGGGGAACGCGGCACCGGCACCGTCGGCGACATCCTCGCGTTGCGCGCGCAGGTGTTGGGCGCGGCGGGCATCGTCACCGACGGCGGGGTGCGGGACTACGCCGCTGTCGCCGACCTGGAGATCCCCACGTTCTCCAACGGTCCGCACCCGGCGGTGCTCGGGCGCAGGCACGTGCCGTGGGACAGCGACATCACGGTGGCCTGCGGCGGTGCGACCGTGCAGCCGGGCGACGTCATCGTCGGTGACGACGACGGTGTGCTGGTCATCCCGCCCGCCTTGCTCGACGAGGTGCTCGACGCCGCGATCGAGCAGGAGGCCGAAGAGGAGTGGATCGCCGCCAGGGTGGCCGACGGTGCCGCGGTCGACGGGCTGTATCCGCTGACCGGCGAATGGCGTCGCCGCTACGAGGCGGAGCGAACAGGACAGGAAGGAACGCAATGACGAACTGGCGCACCCGCCCCGAGCAACTGACCGGGTCGATCGCCCCGGTGATCACCCCGTTCACCGACGACGGCGCGGTGGACCACGAGTCCCTGGCCAATCTGGTGAACTGGCAGCTGAAGCAGGGCTCCGACGGGGTGTCCATCGGCGGCTCCACGGGCGAACCCAGCGCGCAGACCATCGACGAGCGCGCCGACGCGATCCGCACGGTCCTCAAGACGGTCGACGGGCGTGCGCCGGTCGTGCCGGGAACCGGATCGGCCAAGTTGGACGAGACGATCGCGCTCACCGGTGCGGCCTACGACGCGGGCGTGGACGCGGCGCTGGTCATCACCCCGTACTACGCGCGTCCCACCCAGGAGGCGCTCTACGTCTGGTACAAGACGGTGGCCGAGGAATACCCCGAGCTGCCGATCATCGCCTACAACGTGCCCAGCCGCACCGCCGTGGAGATCGCACCGGAGACGGTGGCCCGGTTGCACCGCGACGTGCCGAACTTCGTCGGCATCAAGGAGACGACCAAGGACTTCGAGCACTTCTCGCGCGTCATCAAGGCCGCAGGCCGGGATCTGCTGGTGTGGTCCGGGATCGAGCTGTTGTGTCTGCCGCTGCTGGCACTGGGCGGCACCGGTTTCGTCAGCGCCACGGCCAACATCGCACCCGCGGCGACGAAGAAGATGTACGACGCCTTCCACAGTGGACGCATGGATGAGGCGCTGGACATCCACTACGGCGTGCATCCGCTGGTCGACCTGATCTTCGTCGAGACCAACCCGGCGCCGGTCAAGTGGGTGCTGGCCCAGCGGGGCCTGATCCGCTCCGGCCATGTCCGCTCGCCGCTGATCACCCCGACCGACGCGGGCAAGGACAAGATCCGCGCCCTGCTCGACGAGGGAGCCGACTACCTGTCGCCGGTCACCGGCGCCGACACTATCGCTGGAGGGAACCGAGCATGAGCATTCAGCACGTACCGGAGAATCTGCCCAAGCGCATTCAGCACTTCATCGGCGGGGAGTTCGTCGACAGCGTCGAGGGCGGCACCTTCGGCGTCCTCGACCCCGTGTCGAACGAGACCTATCTCGAGGCCTCGGCAGGCAAACAGGCCGACATCGATCGTGCGGTGGCCGTGGCTCGCCAAGCCTTCGAGGAAGGTCCGTGGCCGGGGATGCTCCCGCGCGAGCGGGCCCGGGTGCTCTACCGGATCGCCGACATTGTCGAGACACGCAATGAACGGCTCGCCGAGCTGGAGACCTTCGACACCGGGTTGCCGATCACGCAGGCGCTCGGGCAGGCCAAGCGCGCCGCGGAGAACTTCCGGTTCTTCGCCGACCTGATCGTCGCCCAGGCCGACGACACCTACAAGGTGCCCGGCAAGCAGGTCAACTACGTCAACCGCAAGCCGAAGGGCGTCGCGGGGCTGATCACGCCGTGGAACACGCCGTTCATGCTGGAGAGCTGGAAGCTGGCCCCCGCGCTGGCTTCCGGGTGCACGGTGGTGCTCAAACCCGCTGAGTTCACGCCGCTGTCGGCCGGGTTGTGGCCGGAGATCTTCCGCGAGGCCGGGGTTCCCGACGGCGTGTTCAACCTCGTCAACGGTTTCGGGGAGGAGGCAGGGGATGCGTTGGTCAAGCACGAGGACGTGCGGCTGATCTCGTTCACCGGCGAATCCGCAACCGGCAGCCTGATCTTCGCCAATGCGGCCCCGACGCTCAAGGGACTGTCGATGGAGCTGGGCGGCAAGAGCCCGGCCGTGGTGTTCGCCGACGCCGACCTGGACGCGGCGATCGACTCGACGGTGTTCGGCGTGTTCTCGCTCAACGGGGAGCGCTGCACGGCCGGAAGCCGCATCCTGGTCGAACGTTCCGTCTACGACGAGTTCGTACGCCGGTACTCCGAGCGGGCGAAGAACATCAAGGTCGGTGATCCGCACGATCCGGCCACCGAGGTCGGCGCGCTGGTGCACCCGGAGCACTACGCGAAGGTCACCGAGTACATCGAGATCGGCAAGACCGAAGCGACGCTGGCCGCGGGCGGTGGCCGTCCGGAGGGGCTGGAAACCGGGAACTACGTGCAGCCGACCGTGTTCGTGGACGTGCCGCCGACGGCGCGCATCTTCCAGGAGGAGATCTTCGGACCGGTCGTGGCGATCACTCCGTTCGACACCGACGAGGAAGCACTGCGGCTGGCCAACGACGTCAAGTACGGACTGGCCGCCTACGTGTGGACCTCGAACCTGGAGCGGGCCCACAACTTCGGCCAGCGCATCGACGCGGGCATGGTCTGGTTGAACTCGCACAACGTCCGGGACCTGCGCACCCCGTTCGGCGGTGTGAAGGCCTCCGGCCTCGGTCACGAGGGCGGTTACCGCTCGCTGGACTTCTACTCCGACCAGCAGGCCATGCACATCTCGCTGGCTCCCGCCCACACCCCCAAGTTCGGCGCCTGAGCGCCACGCACACGAAGGACTGTTCAACGATGACTGTCTCGGAAACTCCAGCGGGTCCGATGCCTCCGGACATCGTGCGCTGCGCCTACCTCGACCTGGTGGTCACCGACCTGGCCCGGGCACGCGCGTTCTACGTCGACGTGCTCGGCATGGTCGTCACGGAGGAGGACGACGAGGCGATCTACCTGCGCACGCTGGAGGAGTTCATCCACCACAACCTGGTCCTGCGCAAGGGGCCGGTGGCCGCGGCCGCGGCGTTCTCCTACCGGGTGCGCACTCCGGAGGACGTGGACCGCGCCGAGGCGTGGTTCGCCGCGCGTGGGTGCCGTACCGAACGTCGCGGCGGCGGTTTCGCCAAGGGCATCGGCGATTCCGTGCGCGTGACCGATCCGCTGGGTTTCCCGTACGAGTTCTTCTACGAGGTCACCCACGTCGAGCGGCTCGCGTGGCGGTACGACCTCTACACCCCGGGCGCGCTGGTGCGCCTCGACCACTTCAACCAGGTCACCCCCGACGTTCCCGCAGGCCGGAAGTACCTGGAGGAGCTGGGTTTCCGGGTGACCGAGGACATCAAGGACGACGAGGGCACCACCTACGCGGCGTGGCTGCGGCGCAAGGACACCGTGCACGACACCGCCCTCACCGGGGGCGACGGACCGCGGCTGCACCACATCGCCTTCGCCACGCACGAGAAACACAACATCCTGTCCATTTGCGACAAACTCGGGGCGCTGCGGATGTCCGACGTGATCGAACGCGGGCCCGGCCGTCATGGCGTGTCGAACGCCTTCTACCTCTACATTCGCGACCCCGACGGGCACCGGGTGGAGATCTACACCCAGGACTACTACACCGGCGACCCCGACAACCCGACGGTGACCTGGGACGTGCACGACAACCAGCGGCGCGACTGGTGGGGTAACCCCGTCGTGCCGTCGTGGTACACCGAGGCCTCGCCGGTGCTGGACCTCGACGGAAACCCGCAGCCGCTCGTGAAGCGCACCGACAGCAGCGAAATGGCCGTCACGGTCGGCGCGGACGGTTTCTCCTACACCCGCAAGGGCGACGAGGACCAGGGATTCAAACTGGGAGCCTCGCTGTGACCGGGACAGAGCACGAACTTCTGGCTGGGGTTCCCACCGACCTGTTCGTCGCCGGACGGTGGATGAGGGGAAGCGGGGGCACCTTTCCGGTGCACGATCCCGCCACCGGAGCGGTGATCGCCGAGGTGGCTGACGCCGAGCCCGCGGAGGGCGGCGCCGCGTTGGACGCTGCCGTGGACGCCGCACGGGCATGGGCCCGTACCCCGGCGCGGCATCGCGCCGAGATCCTGCGCCGAACCTTCGACCTGGTGCAGGAGCACGCCGACGACCTCGCCCTGCTGATGACGCTGGAGATGGGCAAGCCACTGCACGAGGCACGTGGTGAGGTCGGCTACGGCGGAGAGTTCCTGCGGTGGTTCAGTGAGGAAGCGGTCCGCATCGACGGCCGCTACGGTGCCAGCCCCGAGGGCAACGGCCAGATGGTGGTGACCCACCGGCCGGTCGGCCCTTCGCTGCTCATCACGCCGTGGAACTTCCCGCTGGCCATGGCGACCCGGAAGATCGCGCCGGCACTGGCCGCAGGCTGCACGGTCGTGATCAAACCACCCGCTCTGACCCCGCTGACCACCCTGATGCTGACCCGGCTGCTGGAGCAGGCGGGAGTGCCGGAGGGCGTGGTCAACGTGGTGACGACGACGAAGTCCGGTGCCGTGTGCGGTCCGCTGATCACCGACCCCCGGTTGCGGAAGCTGTCGTTCACCGGTTCGACCGAGGTCGGTGTCCGGTTGCTCGAGCAGGCCGCCGGGGGAGTGCTGCGCACCAGCATGGAGCTGGGTGGCAACGCGCCGTTCCTCGTCTTCGACGACGCCGACCTGGATGCGGCGGTCGACGGCGCGCTGGCCGCCAAGTTCCGCAACATCGGACAGGCCTGCACCGCCGCCAATCGCTTCTACGTCCACGAGGCCGTGGCCGAGGAGTTCAGCCGGCGCGTCACCGAACGCGTTGCGGCGCTGCGGGTCGGACGCGGCACGGACGACGGCGTCGACATCGGGCCGCTGATCGACCGCAAGGCCGTCGACAGCGTGGCGGCCCTCGTCGACGACGCGGTCGGCCGCGGCGCGCGGGTCCGCACCGGCGGGTCCAGCGGAGACGGTCCGGGCACCTTCTACGCGCCGACCGTGCTCACCGACGTGCCGCCGGACGCGGAGGTGATGCGGCAGGAGATCTTCGGGCCGGTGCTGGCGATCACCACCTTCTCCTCGGAGGAGGAAGCGGTCGAACTCGCCAACGCCACTCCCTACGGACTCGTCGGCTACGCCTACACGCGCGACACCCGCCGCGGTCAACGCCTGATCGACGAGATCGACACCGGGATGATGGGCCTCAACGTCGGGGTCGTCTCCAACGCGGCCGCGCCGTTCGGCGGCGTCAAGCAGTCCGGTCTCGGTCGCGAGGGCTCCCACGAAGGGATCCAGGAGTACCTGGAGACCAAGTACACCCTGATGCCCAACCCCTATGCGTGAAGGCTGTTCGCAGCGCAGAAACGCCGACATTCTCGCAATGACGTGAGGAGACATCGTGCAGTTCCACCATCACGGCTACGTTTCCGGTGATCCCCGCGTTCAGCCGGCTGCCGGGACCGGTGTGGATCGACCGTCCGAGCTTCCCGACGAGGTCGATGTGCTCATCGTGGGCAGCGGCCCCGCCGGGATGGTCGCCGCCGCTCAGCTCGCCCACTTCCCGCACATCGTGACCCGGGTGGTCGAACGCCGTCCGGGACGGTTGGAGGTCGGGCAGGCCGACGGCATCCAGGCGCGCAGCGTCGAGACGTTCCAGGCGTTCGGGTTCGCCGGGCGGATCACCGAGGAGGCCTACCGGATCACCGAGATGTGCTTCTGGGCGCCGGATCCGGACAACCCCGAGAACATCGTGCGCACGTCCCGTGCTCCCGACGACGAGGCGGGCGTCAGCGAGTTCCCGCACCTGATCGTCAACCAGGCGCGCGTGCTGGACTACTTCGCGGAGGCCGCGCGCAACGCGCCGGCGAGGCTGGAACCCGACTACGGATACGAGTTCGTCACGTGCGAGGTCGCCGACGAGGGGGAGTACCCGGTCACGGTGACGTTGCGCCGCAGCACGGGCCCGAAGGAGGGGCAGGAGCGGATCGTCCGGGCGAAGTACGTGGTCGGTTGCGACGGCGCGCGCAGCCGGGTGCGCGAGGCGATCGGACGGGAACTGGTCGGCGACCAGGCCAACCACGCCTGGGGCGTGATGGACGTACTCGCCGAGACCGATTTTCCCGACATCCGCACCAAATGCGCCATCCAGTCCCACGACGGCGGGAGCATCCTGCACATCCCGCGGGAGGGCAACCACCTGTTCCGGATGTACGTCGACCTCGGTGAGGTCTCCGAGGACGACCACGGAAAGGTCCGGGAGACCACCCAGGCCGAGGTGGAGGCGCGGGCGAATCGAATCCTGCACCCGTACACGCTGACCGTGAAGCACGTCTGCTGGCGCAGCGTGTACGAGGTGGGTCACCGGATCGCCGACAGGTTCGACGACGTGCCGGCCGAACTCGTGGGCACTCGTACGCCGCGGGTGTTCATCACCGGCGATGCCTGCCACACGCACAGCGCCAAGGCCGGCCAGGGCATGAACGTGTCCATTCAGGACGGATGGAACATCGCGTGGAAACTGGGACACGTGCTCGACGGCCGTGCCCCGGAGTCGCTGCTGGAAACCTACTCGGCCGAACGGCAGGTCATCGCGCAGAACCTGATCGACTTCGACCGGGAATGGTCGAGCATGATGGCCGCCAAGCCCGACGAACTCGGTGACCCGAACGCCCTGGCCGACTTCTACGTCAAGACCGCGGAGTTCCCCGCCGGAATGATGACCCGGTACGAGCGGTCGCTGATCACCGGCGAGGCCACGTACCAGGAACTGGCGACGGGTTTTCCGATCGGCAAACGTTTCAAGTCCCACCCGGTGACGCGAGTGTGCGATGCGAACCCGGTGCATCTCGGGCACCACCACCGGGCGGACGGGCGCTGGCGGATCTACGTGTTCGCCGACCGTCCGGCCGCAGGGGAGCCGTCGAAGGCCACCCGTTTCGCGGACTGGCTCACCTCCTCGCCGCGCTCGCCGCTGGCCCGTACGCCCGAGGGTGCCGACATCGACGCCTGGTTCGACGTCAAGGTCGTCTACCAGCAGGACCATGTGGGCGTCGAGATGAACGCGGTGCCGAGGGCGTACCTGCCGCAGGTCGGTCCGTACGCGTGCGTCGACTACGAGAAGGTCTACGCCGCCGACCCGGCCGAGGACATCTTCGAGGGACGCGGCATCGACCGCGACGGCGTCGTCGTGGTCGTCCGCCCGGATCACTACGTCGCGACCATCCTTCCGCTCGCGGCCACCGACGAACTCGCGACGTTCTTCGAGAACCTCGTCGGCGGCGAGCGTTACGCCGGCGTCTGAACCGCCGGTCCGTCGAGAATGGAGAACATCATGTTCGCGAAGGCCGAGGACCTGCTCACCGCTGTGCAGCCGTCCACGGGTGGCAGGGAGATCGTGGACCCGGCCACCGGTGAGCCCGTCGGGCGGGCTCCTGAGCACGATCGCGCGCAGCTGGATGCGGCTGTCGAGGCCGCCCGCGCGGCCCAACCGGCGTGGGCAGCACGGGGACACGCCGAGCGCAGCGCCCTGCTCACCCGGGCTGCGCAGGCGGTCGAGGACAACGCGGAGGCGCTAGCGGTGCTGCTGTCGCGGGAGCAGGGAAAACCGCTCAACGGGCCCAATGCGCGGTTCGAGGTCGATGCGTGCGTGGGGTGGCTGCGCGCCACCGCTGCGTTCGAGCTCGAACCGGAGACGGTCGCAGAGGACGCGGAACTGCACTACCGGCCGTTCGGGGTCGTGGGCGCCGTCGGACCGTGGAACTGGCCGATGATGATCAGTGTCTGGCAGTTGGCGCCTGCGCTGCGCATGGGCAACACCGTCGTGCTCAAGCCGTCGGAGTACACGCCCCTGTCGGTACTGGCGCTGGTGCACGTGCTCAACACCGCGCTACCCGCCGATGTGCTCCACGTGGTCTCCGGCGGTCGCGACGTCGGGGAGGCGCTGGTGGCACACGAGAGCGTCGACAAGCTCATGTTCACCGGCTCGACCGAGACCGGCAAGGCCATCATCCGGTCCTCCGCGGACACGGTGAAGCGGTTGACCCTCGAACTCGGGGGTAACGACGCCGGCATCGTGTTGCCGGACGTGGACCCCACGGCCATCGCCGAGGATCTGTTCTGGGGTGCGTTCATCAACACCGGCCAGACGTGCGCCGCACTCAAGCGTCTGTATGTGCACGAGGACGTCTACGACGACGTCGTCGACGCGCTGGCGCGCGTCGCTGCGGCCACACCGATGGGAATCGGTCTCGACGAGGAGAACGTCCTCGGGCCGCTGCAGAACAAGGCGCAGTACGAGATCGTGGCCGACCTGGTCCAGGCGGCCAAGGACGCGGGCGCCCGCATCGTCGTGGGCGGGAATCCGGCCGACGACCAGCGCGGGTTCTTCTATCCGGCGACCATCGTGGCCGACATCGACAATGCGCACCCGCTCGTCGCGCGCGAGCAGTTCGGCCCGGTTCTTCCGATCGTCAAGTACACGTCGGTCGACGACGCCGTGGCGATGGCCAACGGACTCGACGTCGGACTGGGCGCCTCGGTGTGGTCCGCCGACCGGGAGCGGGCCACGGCGATCGCCGCGCGCCTGGAGGCAGGCACCGTCTGGATCAACAAGCACGGGGCGATCGATCCCCGGGTTCCGTTCGGCGGTGCCAAGCAGTCCGGGTACGGCCTCGAGTTCGGTGTCGAAGGGCTCAAACAGCTCGGCCAGCCGCAGGTCATCAGCGGCTGACCGGACGAGATCCCGCGCGGGTCCCCGGCAACCCGGGGACCCGCCCGGGATCACGCCTCGGGAATGGTGACGAAACCGCCGTCGACGAAGGCCAGGCAGTCGCCCCTGCGATGGCCGAAGTGTTCGACCCGGCCCAGGAACAGGGTGTGGTCGCCGCCGTCGTGCTCGGCCCACGGGGTGCATTCGAACCACGAGGCGGGGCCGGCCAACCGGGGAGCGTAGGCACCCTCGACCCAGTCGGGCTCGAGGTTCGGCTTGCCCGCGAAGTGCATCGCCACGTCACGCTGGTCGGCGCCGAGCACGTTGACCGTGAACGGCCTGCCACTCAGCAGTGCGTGGGCACGCACCGATCGCTGAATGGCCACGAGCACGAGTGGCGGGTCGAGCGACACCGAGGTGAACGAATTGACCGTCAGCCCGTGGCGTTTCGACACGCCGTCGAACGTGACCACGGCGACGCCGGTCGCGAACCGGCCGAGGCAGCCGCGCAGCACCTGCGCGAGCTCGGCCGGGTCCTCGTAGGCAGCAGCTGCGGTGGACGGTGCGGTCATCGTCGATCGCTCCTGTCTTTCGGGGTCGCCGACATGCGGTGGGGTCGGCGCCGGAGGTACATCTGCCTCACGCAGCGTCCGCAACCGGAGGTGACGGCCGCTACCCCGATTCCGCTGCCTTGCCGTGGTTGCACAGACTCGTGCGTCCGTTGGACAGTGCGACCCGGGCATCGCAGGGCGGCCGGTGCGGCGAGTTGACAGCCAGTGCACCGCTTCTGCGCCTGAGCGAACAGCGGCACGTGAGGCTGTGCCGGGACGCACTCCGCGCGTCAGGATGACGGCGGCCGACCACGTCGGCGCTACCACGGGCACGGCTCAACGAGGAGACGCAGATGCCAGACATCGGGATCATCGGAGCGGGCACGGCGGGGCTGCACCTCGCGCTGCTGCTCCAGCAGGCCGGGGTCCGCACCCGGATCTACACGAACCAGACCGCCGAGCAGATCGCGTCGGGACCGCCGCAGAACAGCGTGTCGCACCACGCGCCGACCATCGCCAGGGAACAGGCGATGGGCGTCGACTTCTGGCCTGCCGACGAGTACGGCTACCAGGTGCACTACCACCACCTGAACGTTCCGGACGGTCCTCCGGTGTTCCGCGGCGACTTCCTGCGCCCGTCCCGGGTGCTGGACTACCGGATCTACCTGCCGCGGTTGATGGCCGAGTACGAGGAGCGCGGTGGGACCATCGAGCAGCGTTCGATCGAGCCCGCCGACTTCGACCGGCTCGCGCGCGTGCACGACCTGATCGTGGTCGCCGCGGGCAAACGCTCGTTCGCGGAGTACTTCGGCGAACGGCCCGACGTCTCGCCCTATGCGAAGCCGCAGCGGCACCTGGCGGTGGGCTTCTGGGACGGCGTGGCGCAGACCGAACCGCGCGCGGTGACCCTGAGCATCTCGCCCGGTCACGGCGAACTGCTCGACCTGCCCATCACCACTTTCGACGGCTGGGCCAGTGCGTTGCTGTTCGAGAACGTGCCCGGCGGCGACCTCGAGGTGCTGATGACGCAGAAGCAGTCCGAGGACCCCGAGGCCTACCGCAAGCTCACCCTCGAGAAGCTGAAGGAACACCACCCGACGGTGTACGAACGCATCGACGAATCCCGGTTCGCCCTGATGCGTCCCGGTGACATCCTGCAGGGCGCGGTGCGCCCGGTGGTGCGTGAGGACTACCGGCTGCTCGCCGACGGAACCGTCGTGTTGGCCCTGGGCGACGCGCACGCCACCGTGGACCCGGTGACCGGGCAGGGCGCCAACTCCGCGTCGTTCGAGGCGCAGGTGGCCGCGGACGCGATCATCGAGGACGGAGTGGTCGACGAGCGTTTTGCGCAGAAGGTCGCATTGCGGCGCAGGGAACGCGTCGACGGGCTGAGCACATGGGTGAACACCATGATCGAGACGCCCACGCCGCCGCATCTGCAGAAGCTCATCGGCGCGATGTCGCAGATGCGCACGTTGTGCGACGAGTTCACCGAGAACTTCAGCTATCCCCACCGCAACGGCGACATGGTGGCCACCCCTGAACGCGTGGACGCCGCGATCGCCCGCCATGCCGAGATCGGCCAGGATCCCACCGACGCGAAGGCGCACTGATGCACAAACTGTTGGTCCTCTACCCGCATCCGACCGACCCCGAGGCGTTCCGGTCGTACTACGAGAACACGCACCTGCCGCTGGCTGCGCAGTTGCCGGGCATGCTCGATTGGCGGTACAGCCTGTCGGTGCGTTCGGCGCCGGAGGAGAACTACTTCGCCGTGTTCGAGGCCGATTTCCCCGATGCCGAGACACTGGCGGCCGCGTTGTCCTCGCCGGAGGGCGAAGCGGTGCAGGCCGATGTGCCGAACTACGCCACCGGGGGCGCGATCGTGCTCGACTATCCGGTGGCCTCTCCCTGAGCCGGCCGCGGTTCGCCGCGCCGCGCGTCGGACCGTGCGGCGCGGCGGAACGCGCTGGGCGAGAGCCCGACCTGGTGGCGGAACGTGCGCGAGAAATGGGACGCGTCCGGATAGCCCCAGCTGGTGGCGATGTCGGCGATCGACCGGTTGGCATGCAGCGGATCGGCCAGTTCCCTGCGGATCGCGTCGATCCGTTGTTCGCGGATCCACGCCGAGACGGTCGTGCCCTGCTCGTGAAAAAGCGCATGCAGGTGGCGCGTGGAGATGTAGACCGCGCGGGCGATGCTGTCCGGATTGAGGTCGGCATCGCCGAGGTTGTCGGTGATGTACTGGCGGATGCGCAGCATCAGCGACAGGTGCTCGTGGTCGCCCTCCGCGGTGTGGGCCAGGGCCGCGGTGCTCAGCAGCGCGGAGATCAGGTCCACGGCGGTGCGTACCACCCGCGCTGCGACGGGTCCCTCCAGTGCACCGAAGTCGCTGGAGAGCTCCGTCAACAGCGGGGTGACCAGCCTGGTCAGTCGTTCCTCGGGGCCCAGTGAGATCGCCGTGATAGCGCGGACGTGGTCGGGGCTCGGGTCGATCAGATCGCGCGGAAACATGATCACGACGGCGTCGACGTGGTCCGGGAAGCGCAGATCGTACGGCCGTGCGGTGTCGTAGACGGTCACACTTCCCGGCACCAACGTCGCGCTGCGGGCGTCCTGTACGAGCTCGCCGCGGCCGTCGACCAGCAGCATGATCTTGTAGAACAGCCGCTCGGAGGCGTCGATGAGCGCCGGCGTGCGGTGCACCTCGTGGGGGCTGACCCGCAGTCGGGAGAAGAACACCCCGTCGATGACCCGGCCGCGAATGGTGCCGGCGAACCGCCCGTCGCTGAGGTCGTCGACCACCAGGGGCACGAACGACGACGACACCACGCGCTGCCACGCGAGCACCGACTCGGTGGCGAAGGCAACCGGGGGCAGGGGGGCTTCGCCGCGCACACCCGCGACCGTTGATCCGGTCATGCGCGCTCCTTCCGTAGCGACGACGTTGGCGCTCGAACCCGGAGAGTATCGCGCCCGGCCGGGCTCGGCGTCGCGGTGAACGCCGAGCCCCGTGCGGCCGCCCGCCGTCGACGACGTCGGGCGGGCGGCCGGGACCTATCGCACGTGTGCCGCCAGGTCGGCCGAGGAGCCGGCCTGCGAGAACACGGTCGCCCCGCGCTCCTGCTCGGCCTGGTTGTCGACACCGAGGTCGATTCCGGTGCGGTCCCGCAGGAGTGCGCAGGCGACGACGGCGAGCGCGAACATGACGAGCAGGTAGCCGGCCACCGTGTAGATGCTCCCGGTCGCCTGGACCAGCGTCGTGGCGATCATCGGTGCGAACGCACCGCCGAGGATCGCGCCGAGCGCGTACGAGATCGCCACCCCGGAGAACCGCACAGAGGCCGGGAAGATCTCGGCATACCAGGCGGACTGAGGGCCGTACGCGAGGCCCAGACCGACGGTGAACAGCGCGAGGCCCAGGAAGAGCGGCCAGATGCGGCCGGTGTTGACCAGGGCGAACATCGGGATCACGGTCAGGATCAGGCTGGCGTAGCCGATCAGATAGGTGCGTTTACGGCCGAAGCGGTCGGCCATGATGCCCGACAGGAACGTCGTCAGGGTCCACAGGGCGGCCGCGCCGGTGATGGCCAGCAGCACCGGGGTTCGCTCGAGCGCGACCTCTCCTTCGGGGTCGGTGGCGTAGTTGGTGATGAAGCCGCCGGTGGTCATGTACCCCGCGGCGTTGTTCCCCGCGAAGACGAAGGCGGCGAGGACGATGAGCAGCCAATGCCTGCGGAACAGCTCGACGATGGGCGCCTTGGTGCGCTGCTTCTTCGCTGCCATCTCGGCGAACACGGGGCTTTCGTCGACGGCGCGCCGAACCACGTAGCCCACGCCGATCAACACCGTGCTCAGCAGGAACGGGATCCGCCAGCCCCAGTCGAGGAAGGCCTGTCCCGGCGCGATCACGCCGGTCATCAACGCCGTCACACCGGAGGCGAGCAGCATTCCGAGCGGTACGCCGATCTGCGGGAACGCTCCCGCGCGGCCGCGACGATGTGCCGGGGCGTGCTCGACGGCCATCAGGACGGCACCGCCCCACTCGCCACCGGCCGAGATCCCCTGCAGGATGCGCAGGACCAGCAGCAGGATCGGGGCGAGTACGCCCGCGTCCTCGTAGGTCGGCAGGAGCCCGATGACGGCCGTCGCCCCGCCCATCATCACCAGCGTGATGACGAGCATGGCGCGTCTGCCGATGCGGTCGCCGAAGTGGCCGGCGAGGAACGCGCCGAGCGGCCGGAAGACGAAGCTGATCCCGACGGTCGCGAACGACAGCAGCAGTCCGATCTGCGGACCTGCCGGTGCGAAGAACAGCTGGGTGAACACGAGCCCGGCGGCCGTGCCGTAGATGAAGAAGTCGTACCACTCGATGGTCGTACCGATGACCGTCGCGAAGGCCACGCGCCGTGAGTTCTGTGCGGTCGTGTGTGCAGCGAATGGGGGTGTCGACGAGGGCGTCGATGGGGATGTGTTCGGCATTCTCTGTTCCTCTTCGTTGAGGTGAAACGGCACCGAGGTGAAACGGCGCCGCCGGGGAGAGCGGCGGACGGTGCCGGGAGGTGCGGTCACGCGTGCCAAGTCACGGGCAGCTCGGTCAAGCCGCGGAAGACCCAGCCGTCCCAGGACTCGGGACGCCGCGGGTCCGTGCGCAGGTCCGGGAGCTCGGCGTACAGCAACGGGACCGCGACGTCGCCGATGGCGATCCGGGCGGCCCAGTGCCCGGCGCAGAGGTGTACGCCGCTGCCGAACGCCAGGTGCGGCCTGCGCTCACGGTCGATGTCGAACTCGTCGGGACGGGCGAACGCGTCCGGGTCGCGGTTGGCCGCAGCGACGACCACCCCGAGGGGCGCTCCGGCCGGCAGTGCCACGCCGTGCAGCGTGACCGCCCGAGTGGTCTCCCTCGGATACATGCCGATCGGCGACTGCCAGCGGACGACCTCGTCGAACACCTTCGCCCACAGGGACGGGTCGGCGAGGACGCGGCGGCGCTGCGCGGGGTGCCGGGACAGCGCCCAGACCGCGTTCGTCACGGCGTGCTGGGGCTCGTTCATGCCGCCGGAGATCACCAGTTTGACGTTCGCGGTGACCTGCTCGACGGGAAGACCGCTCGCGATCAGCGCCGAGGTGATGGATTCGTCGGGCGCCTTCCGATAGAACGGGATGAGCTCGGCCAGTAGCGCATCGACCTCGTCTTGGGCTGCGTCACAGCGACGCCATATCTCCGCGTCGTCGAGCAGATTTCCCGTGCCTGCGATGAATGCGTGGGACCACCGGCGGAGATCGTCGACGGTCACGTCCCTGAGCCCCAGCAGGTCGATGAGGTTCTGCGACGCCACCGGTGCCGCGTAGTCCCGGTTGAGATCGGCCTCGTCCGGGCCGCAGGAGCGCAGGGTCTCCAGGTGCGTGCGCGCGTTCCGCTCGAAGATCGGCGCCCAGTGCGCTCGCAGGCTCTTCGGGCGCAGCGTCGTGTTGATCGCTGTGCGTTCCCGGGCATGGTCGGGGTCGTCCTTGCGCAGCATCGGCGTCGCGCCCATGGCTCTGGCCATGGTCGCGCCGCTACCGCGCACCGCAGCGGAGAATGTTTCCTGGTCCTCCTCGATGGCACGGCAGGCCTCGGACGCGGTCACCAGGTATCGGCCGAGCGCCGGTACCCAGGCCACGGGCATGTCGCGCACCAGCCGTCGGTAGGTGGGGTAGGGGTCGCGCATCAGGTCCGCGGGATCGACCCAGTCGGCGATGGGCGCCTCGGTGGTGGGCGTGGTCATGGCGGTTCCTCGGGGTGTTTGTGTGCTCAGGGGGTGGGTGCGAGCGCCCTGGCGAAGCCCTTCAACGAGAAGTCGGGGTCGGCCAGCTGCTCCGGTGCGGGCGAACGTCCCTGCGCCAGCAGCTTGCGGGCGGCCATGTGGTCGGCCGGTCGATTCAGCGATTCCACGGCGACGAGTCGTTCCCCGCGGTAGCAGCACACGGAGAACCTGCCCTCGGCACGGTCGCCGAGGACGAACGCACGGTCGCCGGGCAGTCGGAGGCCGGCGATCTGCAGCTTCAACTGCCCCTGGTGGCTCCAGAACCACGGCAGCTCCCGGTATCCACCGGGGTCCTCGCGGCCCAGAATCGCCGCCGCCACGTGCCGGGCCTGGTCGGTGGCGTTCTGCACCGACTCGAGACGCGTTCGGGCGCCGGTGAATGCATGCGGGAAGCTGGCACAGTCCCCGATCGCATAGATGTCGGGGTCGCTCGTGCGCAGGTGCTCGTCGACGACGATCCCGTTGTCCACGGCCAGCCCGGCCTGTGCGGCGAGCTCGTCCCGCGGGACGACCCCGATGCCCACGAGCACCAGGTCGGCGGTGTACTCGGCGCCGTCCGTGCCGATCGCGCCGCGGACCCGGCCTGTGCCTGTGCTGTTGTCGCTGCCCTTGCCCTTGCCGTTGCTGTCCAGGAACGCCGCCACGCCCGTACCGAGGCGCAGGTCGACTCCGGTGCTGCGGTGCGCCTCGGCGATGTGCTCGGCCATCTCGGCCGACAGCGCACGGGCCAGGGGACGTTCCGCTGCCTCCACCACGGTGACGGGGATGCCACGCTTCCGGGCGGCGGCTGCGAACTCGAGGCCGATGAACCCGGCTCCGACGACGAGCGCGGAGTCGCATCCGGCCATCGCGGCCCGTACGGCTTCGGCGTCGGCGAGGGTGCGCAAGGAATGAACGCCGCCGAGGTCGCAGCCGGGTACCGGCAGGCTGCGGTTCGCGGCGCCGCACGCGAGCACGAGGTGGTCGTAGGGCAGTGCGCGCCCGTCGGAGAGGTGCACCCGCCTGCCCGTCCGGTCGATCATCGTGGCCGTGACGCCCGTGCACAGCTCGATCTGCTGATCGGCGAAGAACTGCGGGCCCCGCAGGGGAAGCGGTTCGGCGTCGGCGGGGCCGAGGTGCTCCTTCGACAGCGGCGGCCGTTGATAGGGAGGCGCCGGCTCGTCACCGACGAGCGTCAGCGGGCCGGTGTGGCCCATGGCCCGGAGGGCCTCGGCCGTCGCGGCGCCCGCGTGGCCGGCGCCGATCACGACAACGTTCGCGGCGGCCGCTTCAGACCTGGGAGCCGGGCACATCGACCTCGACCTCCTCGAGATCCGGGCCGAGCACCACCTGGCACCCGAGTCGGCTCCGGGCCTCATCCCGGGGAGCGGCCGTGCACTCCAGCATCTCCTCTTCGTCCTCGCTGATCTCCGGCAACCGGTCGCGGTAGCCGTCGCGGACGTAGACGTGACAGGTCGCGCACATGGCCTGGCCGCCGCACTCGCCGACGATGCCGGCGACGTCGTTCTGCAGAGCCACCTTCATCACGGAGGTGCCCTCGGGCGATTCGACGACGTCGGTCTCGCCGTTGGCGTGGTGGAAGATCACTGTGGGCATGGGAACTCCTCGAAAGATCGGATTCGGCGGTCAGTCCCAGAGAACGGGCAGCGAGGTCACGCCGCGGAACACCCAGCCGCCGCACACCGCGGGCCGGTCGGGATCGAGCCGCAGGCCCGGCAACTCGCGGAACAGACCCGGCAGCGCGACATTGACCACGGAGGCGCGGGCGACCCAGGCTCCCGCGCAGAAGTGGTTGCCCCCGCCGAAGGCGAGATGGGGTTTCCTGGGGCGGTCGATGTCGTAGGACTCGGCGTCGACGAAGACCTCCGGATCCCGGTTCGCGGCACCGACCGCGACGCCGAGGCGCGCACCCCGGGGGATGTGGAGACCGCACAGCTCGGTGTCCCGGGTGGCTTCGCGTGGGTACATGCTGATGGGGGCCACCCAGCGGATCGACTCCTCGAACGCCTCGGACCAGCGCCCGTCGGCGAGCACGGAGGCGAGTTGTGTGGGGTGGCTGAGCAGCGCCCACGTCGTCGTCGCGATCGCGTCGCGAGGCTCGTTGAGCCCACCGCCGATGGTCATCTTGAAGTTCGCTCGCAGCGATTCGAGTGGCATACCGGACGCGCCCAGTGCCGACAACAAGCTGCCGTTCGGACGATCGCGCAGGATCGGCAGCATCTCGTCGATGGCCACGTCGACTTCCCGGGAGGAGCGTTCGGCCGCGGCCCACACGTCGGGGTCGTCGGCGTAGTTCCCGGTCCCGTCGATCAGGGTCTGCGACCACCGTTGGACGTCCTCCTGGGTGGCGTTCTCGAATCCCATGATCACGCGGAGGTTCTCGGCGGCGAACGGCGCGGCGAATTCCGTCACCAGGTCCGCGCCGGGCCCGGCCTCGCGGAGGCGTTCCAGATAGGTAGCGAAACTCCGCTCGAAGACCTGGTTCCACTCCTGTTTGATCGCCTTGGGGCGGAGCACGCCGCCGTAGGCCTTACGTTCGACGTCGTGTTCCGGGTCGTCCTTGCGGAGCATGCTGTGCCCCATCGAGCGCTTCATGAGCGAGTTGGTCTCGTCCGCGGTGAAGCGTTCCTGGTCGAGCTCGATCGTGTGGCAGGCTTCGTACCCGATGACCAGGTAGCGGTTGACCGCGGGAACCCAGTGAATCGGTGCCTCGGCGCGGAGGCGTCGGTAGATCGGGTACGGATCCGCGTAGAGATCGGGGATGGTGACCCAGTCCGCCGAGGGAATGGATCGCGGGTGCGTCGTGTCCACGGTCATCGTTGACGTGTCCCTTCTGACTCCGTTGGTCAGAAGTGTGAGTTCGACCGCCTCCCGAAGTAAACTTCCGAAAAATTGGCATGGACCGAACTTCAGGTTTGGTTCACGCGCGGTCCGCTCTGGTGAGTGCGTGGGTCGAGCAGGTCACCGTGCGCCTCGGCGAAGTCCACGAGGGCTCTGGCTCGGTCGGTCAACCGCACGTCGTGGGGCCACATCATGCGGACGACGGCGGGCCGGACGGAGGGGCTGATGTCGCGCACGACCACGGGCATGCCGTCGTAGGTCGTGGGGGAGACGGGTCGCTGGATGAGGATCGTGTATCCGAAGCCGTGTGCCACCAGCGAGCGGGTGAGCTCGAAGTCCGTGGTCCGCTGCACGATGTTCGGCGTGACGCCCGCGTCCGCGTAGAGCATCAGCGTGTGCTCCTGGGCGGGAGGGAAGTTGAGCAGGATCATCGGCTCTGCCGCGAGATCGGCCAGGCTGACCGACGCGGCCGAGGCAGCGGGATGATCCTCCGGCAAGAGCACGTACGGCGGCGCTTCGTAGAGCACGACCGAGTCGAGCCCGCTCGGCAGGGCCATGTCGTAACCGACCGCCAGGTCGAGCGAGCCGGTGAGCAGCCGGTGTGGCAACTCGGCCTGACTGCCGGTGACGACGGTGAGGTCGACGGAAGGGTGTTGCTCTGCGACCCAACGCATCAGCGTGGGAACGATGGTGGGGGCCAGCGTGGCGTAGCAGCCCAGCACCAGAGGTCCGACCAGTTCGGCGCCACCGCTCGCCGTGGCGAGCTGGAGTTCCTCGGCGTCGCGGAGCAGCGTGGTGGCGCGGTTGTAGAGGAACGTGCCGGTGGGGGTGAGGACGACCCCGTGCGCCTTGCGCCGGACCATCAACTGCGTGTGCAGCGTGCGTTCGAGCTCGGTGATGGCCGAGGCGACGGCCGTCGGCGTGACGTGCAGTGCGCCCGCGGCCGCCGATATCGACCCCGCATCCGCGACAGCGACAAGGTACTCGAGCTGGCGCAGCGTGTAGGTCGGCATGTGAACCTCAGGTGCTCGGTCGGCTTCATCGTTGAAAGCGCGGTGCGGAACATACGCTAGCCGGAAGCCGAGCCGGCGCCCACGTCGGAGCGCAACCCGTCCGCATCGCGGCGGGCCGAGCCGCCAGCCGGGGCCGGGGGTATGAGGGTTGCGGTGGGCAGACGCCGTCACCATTGCCGGGCGGACGGGCACGACCAACGGGAGGATGCGGCGATGGCCGACGACATCGATGATGCTGTCACCCGCGAACGTTGTTTCGACGGTGTACTCGCGCGACTGAGTCTGGAAGAGAAGGTCCAGCTGCTCACCGGCAGGGACTTCTGGACCACGTGGCCGCTCGAGAAGATCGGCTTGCGTCGCATGGTGCTTTCGGACGGGCCGAGCGGCGTGCGCGGCGAGGTCTGGGACGAACGCTCGCCGTCGCTCAATCTGCCGTCGGCGACCGCGCTGTCCTCGTCGTGGGATCCGGCGATCGCCTGGCGATACGGCGCCGTGGCTGCGGCGGAGGCCCGGCGCAAAGGTGTCGACGTCGTGCTGGGCCCGACGATCAATCTGCATCGGTCCCCGTTGGGTGGTAGGCACTTCGAGGCCTTCAGCGAGGACCCCGTCCTCACCGCGGTTCTCGCCGCGTCCTACGTGCGTGGGGTCCAGGACAACGGGATCGGCGCGACGCCGAAGCACTACGTGGCGAACGACTTCGAGACGGATCGGTTCACCGCGGACGTTCGGGTGGACGAGCGTCCGCTTCGCGAGTTGTACCTGCGCGCGTTCGAGGATGCCGTTGTGGACGCTCGCGCGTGGTTGGTCATGAGTGCCTACAACTCGATCAACGGTGCTACGGCCACCGAGAACCCGTTGTTGGAGATGCCGCTGAACAGCGAATGGGGGTTCGATGGTGTCGTCGTCAGCGACTGGACGGCGGTGCGCAGCATCGAGAGCGCGAAGTACCCGCAGGACCTTGTGATGCCGGGGCCGTCCGGGCCGTGGGACGAGCGATTGGTGGATGCGGTGCGCCGCGGCGAGGTCGCCGAGGCGGCCGTTGACCGGAAGGTCGAGCGCATCCTGCGTCTCGCGGCACGAGTGGGTGCGCTGGACGGTTTCGAACCTGCCGTGTCTGAGCCGCCGCACCGCGAGGACGGCGTGGCGTTCGCCCGCGAGGCAGCGGTGGAGGGAACCGTTCTCGTCGAGAACAACGGTCTGCTGCCGCTGGGCTCGCCGCGCAGCGTTGCGGTCATCGGGCACAACGCCGAGAACGCGCGCACCCAGGGTGGTGGCAGTGCGACCGTGCTGCCCGAACACGTCGTCTCTCCGTTGGAGGGCATTCGCGCCGCCTTCCCGCATGCGGACGTGACCTATACCCTCGGCGCCATCGTGCAGGAGGGACTCGCGGAGCTCGATCGCGAGGCCATGCGCAACCCGGCGACCGGCGGCCCCGGGGCGCGGGTGGAGATGTGGGACGCGCGCGGCGAGCTCCTGTACTCGGAGGATCGGTTCGCAAGCGGTCTCGTGTACTTCGGCGGTGACGCACCGATCAGCGAGACGGCATCTCTGGTGTTCGAGACCGACTACACGCCGGGCGAATCCGCTTCTGTCCGATTCGGGTTCGCGTCGGTGGGCAAGGGGCGCATCCGGGTCGACGGTGAGCTGCGGGCCGAGGAGACCGTGCACCCGGTCGGAGAGGATCTGGGTGCCGCCTTCCTCTCTCCGGCCTCGACGACGGTTCCGTTGGAACTGCGGGCAGGCGAGACCGTGCGCTTGCGCGTCGAGCTCGAGCCGTTGCCGGCGCAGGAAGGGCTCGGCAACGCCTTGAGTATCACGGTCGGAACCGAACCGGCGCGGACGGACGCCGAAGCGTTGCTGGCCGACGCCGCCAGGGCGGCGGCCTCGGCCGAGGTGGCGGTCGTGGTCGTCGGTACCAACTCACGGGTCGAATCCGAGGGGTACGACCGCACCGACCTGTCGCTACCGGGCCGGCAGGACGACCTGGTGCGCGCGGTGACGGCGGCGAACCCGAACACGATCGTCGTCGTCAACTCCGGATCGCCTGTGCTCCTGCCCTGGCGGAACGATGCGGCCGCGGTCCTGCTCACCTACTTCGGCGGGCAGGAGTACGGCGCGGCCGTCGGCGACATCCTGACCGGCAAGGCCGAACCCGGCGGGCGACTCCCGACGACGTGGCCCGCTCGGACGGAGGACGTCCCGGTGCTCGGGGTGACTCCGCGGGACGGTGTGCTCGCCTACGACGAGGGTGTCCACATCGGATATCGAGCCTGGCTCCGCGCGGATGTCGAACCGGCCTACGAGTTCGGTTACGGACTCGGCTACACGACATGGTCCATCGCGGATGTGTCCGTTTCGGACTTCGACGCCCACGGGACCGCGATCGTGGAGTGTGCCGTCCGCAACACCGGCGCACGTCGCGGAAAACACGTGGTGCAGGTGTATGCCTCGCGCGCCGAGTCCGTGGTGGATCGACCGGCCCGTTGGCTCGTCGGACACGCAGTGGTGCGGGCCGACGCCGGTGCCACGGTGACGGCACGTGTCTCGATCCGCCGCCGCGACCTCGATTACTGGCAGGGCGGTTGGCAGGTCGAGGCGGGCGACTACGACATCCATGTCGGTTCCAGCGTCCTCGACATCGCGGATACGACGACCGTCCGCGTGTGACGGGACACCGGCGTCGATAAGGACTCCCGGCCGGTGAACACCTCGACGAGCTGGATCCGACGGTTCGTCCTGCTCGATAAGGGCCGGTCACGTCCAGGAACCGCCGCCCTTCGGCGGCAGACTGAACATCACGGTCACGCTCATCCCCGGTGCTGCCGAGGGGAGTGGGCGGTCATCACCCTCCAGGGTGATGGTGCTGATCCGCATCTGCCGGGAGTCGCCGCCGCCGGTGACGGCACACCACTGGTCGACCGCGATGGGCACGAGTGCCTCGCCGGTCATGATCACGCCGCGGCCGGTGATCGGAAAGCACTCCCTGGCCTGGATGACGAGGTGGCCGTCGGAGAGCGCGGTCCACGGTGCGCCGTCGCCGGCGGTCGCGGGCCCGGTGGTCACACGGCTGCTGAAGAGCTTCTTGAACAGTCCCATCGGCAGCTGTGACGGGTGTCGATCGCAGGTGGTTCCCATCCGGCTCACGGCGGTCCGAAGTGCCGTGCAAGGTCGTCGGTGTCGACGGTGAGGCCGTCCGCAGGCCGAACGACCTCGTCCGGATCGATCATGTTTCGGGTGTCGCCACCCCAATGGGCACGCAACCGGACGGACGCGGTTCTGGTGTTCTCCTGGTTCCGGTAGGCGCCGTGCACTGCCCGCAACACGTCGGTGAACTCGGCGATGGCCCGCCCGTGATCGTCGGCGGCGAGGGTGATGTTGCCGCTGATGCGGGTCCCGGGCCCGACGCCGTCCTGGTATCGGACACGGCCGGAGACGTACCCGGGGCGGGCTCGGACCGCCGCGTGCAGTGCGGCCTCCACAGCGGGGACGTCGGCACGGGGGCGCCCGGCGGCGCCGCATGCCGTGAGCGCGCTCGCGGCGACACCGAGGATCGCGGTCCTGCGCCACACGCGTCTATCGTTCCAGGCTCGATGCGTTCGGCGTACACAAGCCCTTGCTGCCGGACTCCGTCACGACTCGGAGCCGATGTACACCGCGAAGGGCGCGAGAACGAGGATCAGCGTCGCACAGTGCGAGCTTCTTGTGTCTGTCCACGCGGGTTCGACGTGCCACCGTCGATCCTCGTTCCGTGGGCACAGCAGAGAATCCGAATCTACGACCTTCGTTCCGTCCTGATCGGACTTTCGGTGTTTTCCATGGCCGAGGCGGTGGCCGCGTTGCAACGATGGCCACGTGAGTGATCGCGACAGGCGATCGCCGCAACAGGTGATCACTACGAACATGGGGGTAACAACCATGATTGCGCGGAATCGTGAATTCGCTGCGAGACGTGCCGTGTCCGGGGTTGCCGCAGTGGGCCTCGCCGCCGGGATGGCGCTGACGCTCGGTGCGCCGAGTGCGCTCGCCGAGGAGGGCGCGATGATCGTGCCGGCGAGCGGCAAGGTGACGGGCACGCCCAACGGTTACTGCACGTCCGGTAACAGCCACGACGGATTCGACATCGCGGCGTCCGTGGGCACGCCGGTGGTCGCGTCGGCGGACGGCACCGTCCGCCAGGCGGACTACGCCGACAGTCCCGGTAACCGCATCGTGCTCGACCATGCGAGCGGCTGGGAGACGCGCTACCTGCACCTCGACTCGAAGGCTGTGTCGACCGGGGAGTCGGTCACGAAGGGGCAGGTCATCGGCACGGTCGGCAACACCGGGTCGTCGACCGGTCCGCACCTGCACTTCCAGATCGAGCGCAACGACTCGGTCATCCGTGACGGGTCGCTGCTGGACGACTTCACCTGCCACTCCACGGTGAGCCAGGGATCGGCGATCGGTTACAGCTTCCCGGGCCTGCCCGGTGGCGGTGACGTGGTGAACGACTTCCCGAAGCTGCGGGAGGGTGACCGCGGCGAGAAGGTGGAGCTGGCCCAGACCCTGCTCACCCAGGCAGGCTACGACACGGAGGTCGACGGGGTCTTCGGGGAGGCGACCGTCGCCTCGCTCAAGGCGTTCCAGGAGGAGGTCGGTGCCGAGGTCGACGCGGTGCTCGGCCCGAAGAGCTGGGGTGCGCTGCTCACCGCACCTGCGGCCGGAGACAAGCTGCGGGAGGGTTCGAGCGGCGAGGAGGTCAAGTACCTCCAGCGTGGCCTGAACGCCACGCTGCGCATCGACCTGGGGATCGACGGAAAACTGGGTTCGGCGACGTTGTCGGCGGTCAAGCAGTACCAGGAGTCGCGGGGTCTCGCCGCCGACGGTGTCGTCGGCCCCGACACCTGGAGCGCGCTGAAGAGCGGCGCGTGATCGGACCGTCGAGGTGAAGGGGCGGCGGGCCGCGGCAGCGTTGTCGTGGCCTGCCGCTCTCGCGCCCCCAACTCTCACGACCCTGGCGCCTACGACTGCGCGGCGGTGGCGGCGAAGGCGATGAGGGCGATCAGGAGCAACAGGAGGCCGAACGCCGTGCCGACGACGATGAGCAGCACCCCTAGCCGGTCGGTGCCCCCGACGGCCGAAACGTGCGGATTCTCCGGATCGACCCACACGTCCATCGGCTGGCCGACGCAGGCCTCGCCGCTGCGATGTGTGTTGACGATGCGTCCGGTCTTGAGCACATGCTGTCCACCGCGTGGCTCGGAGTCCCACACCCGCCCGTGCAGCTGGTAACGCACGATGGGCGCGAACCGGATCGTGTCCGGCACCGTCAGCTGGCGCACGCCGACGATGACCGACCGCACGTGAACACCGGTGCGCAGGAGCCGCCTGTGCCCGCGCACCTTCCGCACCCCGACGACGGCAACCCCGCCGCACGCCGCGATCAGTGCCAGCAGAGCGAGTGTGGGTCCGATCGCCATGGGGGGAGTCCTTCCGGGAGGCTGGTGCGAACCGCTGGGACGGATGCGCAAGCCACCCGGTTCCGTCGTGTGGCCACGGCCGCACGACGATGGCGTCCTGGATGCGGGGGCTCCAAAACGTTATGCAGTGGCCCCCTGGAGCACGTGCTGGTTGAACAGGTCGGGGAGGGTGATCAGGTTGGGGACCTCGAAATATGGTTGGTAAAAGGAGCTACCGGGAAATCCGTAGCGATTCACCCAGACTCGGCGGATGCCGTACTGCTTGGTCGGTATGATGTCGTAGTCCCAGCCTTGAGCCACATGGGTGATGAGGGAGGGATCCCGGTCGATCACCGACCAGAGATGTTCGAAGGCGCCCTTCCTCGGTTTGTACCAGCCTGCATCCTCTGCGGTCACTACGTAGTCGAACTCGACACCGATGGTCCGGACGTGGTGTCGGATGAAGTCGTTGTCGGAGTTGCTGATGATCGCCAGCTGAACGCCGGACGCCTTCAACTCCTCAAGAGCGTCCGGCACTTCGGGGAAGACGGGAAAATTACGTGCTTTGTCGAGGAGTCGAGCTCCGAACTCGGGACGATACCGCGCACCGTGCATCAACATGCAACATTCCAGCGTTTCAGTAACGAGATCCTGGTAGCGCCGATAAGGCCCCTGCGCGACTGCGTGGAATCTCATTACGCGAAGGTTATCCAGAAAGGTCGCATGGTCGATCCCGATCTCGTCCAGTTCCGCACGGACGATGGGAAGGGTGGCGCGGTTGAGGTCGAAGTCGATGAGCGTCCGGTAACAGTCGAACGTGGCGATGGGTCGAGTGTTCTTCATCTGTGCTGCTCCTTACCTTCGGTGACGGAGGTGTGCGAAAGCGGTCACTTCTGGGACGGTCGGCTCGAGACGATGTCGTTGTAGGTCGTCTCTCCTGCGACGGGGTCGACGATGTCGAACACTGCAGGCGCGTCACGGAGGAACTGCAGGTCGATATCACTCGTTCCGTGGACAGCCAGTTGAGCGCCGATCTCGCCGATGGCCGGACTCACCTTGAATCCGTGGCCGGAGAATCCGGTGAGAATCACGACGTCCGACATGTGCGGGTCGAAACCGATGTAGTCGTGCATCGACGTGGTGTAGCTCTCGAGATACGTGCTCATCCGGACGGGCCGTGATTGCAGGCCCGGCAGTACTTTGTCGACGATCCAGGCGAAACGGTCGGCTTCCTCCGGTGGAGGCGTCCGCGCGACGGTGTCGGGGTCAGCGACCGGGAGGTGGTCGTTGAAGCCCAGGCCCAGCTTGATGGTGCTACCCCCCGGGGCGGGTATCCCGTAGCAGTAGCTCGGAGCGGTGCGCATGAACGGCACCATGTCGCCCAGGTACTCCTCATCCTGAGCGTGGAACCACGCGGATGTGAGACGGCGAACGACGACCGTGTCACGTAGTGCCGGCCGCAGCTTGGTGGTCCATCCGCCGCAGGCCACGACGACGCGGTCGAAGATCTGCGCTCCTTCCGCAGTCTCGAGCCTGGTACCCCCGTCGTGGGCATCGATCGACGTGACCCTACTGAACTCGTGGACGACCGCGCCGTGGTGCCTGGCGAGATCGACGGTGGTGGAGACCGTCAGTTCCGGGCGGATGACGCCGCCGTGCGGGTCCCAGAGGCCGACGTCGGTGTCGGCGACCGAGATCTGCCGGTGTTCGGACCGCAGTTGCTGAGGGGTCAGAGTACGAGACGGCTTGTCGGAACGGTCGGCCGACTGCACAGCACGTTGCAATTGCGGGCTCGACTGGTCGCCGACGAGAAGGACGCCGGTCGGGTACCGCAGCCGGCGCCCCGTTGTCGATTCGAGTTCGTGCCACAGGGCGTCGGCACGATTGATCACCGCCTCGTAGGCGGGGTCGTCCATTTCGAAGTTGCGGTACAGACGAGACTCGCCCCCTGCTCCCGCTTCCGGGTGCCCGGCGTAGGAGGACTCAAACCCATGTACGTCCACATCGGATCGACGGCTGAGTTGCCACAGTACCTGCGAACCCACTGCACCGAGGCCGACGACCGCGACGCGAAGCGCCTTGTTACTGGTTCGGTGCACGCCACTCACACCCCCAACGCCAGGCGGTGGGCGTCGAGGATCGCCGCGTGCATATTCCGGCTGGTGATCGCGTCCCCGACACGGTAGAGCGCGAATCGCGAGTCCGGAACGTGTGGCTGCGGCTGCGGATCACCGCGGATGAACGCGTCGTAGTCTACCCGCCCCTCGTTCGATGAGTGGGCGCGCAGTGCGTGGTACAACTCGTCGTTGGGGTTTGTTCCTCCTGCGTAGAAGACCGCGTCGCATGTGACGCGCTCGGCCGGAGCGCCGGCTTCTGTCTCGAGTGTGGCCGTCATCGTCGCCCCGTTCTCGTGCGGTTCCACGCAGTGAAGGCCGCGGGCGATGGCAAAGGTCACGCCGTGGCGGTCGAACGTCGCCTGGAAATCGGCGAAGTTCAACGCTCCGACCTCCACACCTACCGACCGTTCGGGGCTGGCGTAGGTCACTGTGTTGCCCGCTTTTGCCAGCACCTCCACGGCATCGAGTGAGGGGTAACGTCCGTCATCGTCGTACAGCAGCACCCGTCCGTAACGTCTGTGGGGCTGTTCGAAGACGGTCCAGATGTCGTCGACCTGGTCGGCGAGATGCAGCCCGGCCTCCGACGGCGTGCGGGCGAGACCGCCGGTGGCCACGACGACGACGTCCGGCTTCGTCGCCAGCACGATGGTTTCGTCGGCGAACACGCCGAAACGGAACTCGACGCCGTACTTCCTGGCCTGCTCGAGCCGCCAATCGACGGCGCCGGCGAGGTCGCGCCTGCGGTCGTTGGCGATGAGCAGGTTGACCTGGCCTCCCGCCTCGGACGCGGCTTCCAGCACGGTGACCTCGTGTCCCCGCTTGGCGGCGACGTGTGCTGCCTCGAGTCCGGCAGGGCCTGCGCCGACGACGACCACCTTGCGAGAACGCCGTGCGGTGGTGTCGATCTCGTGACGCAAGTGCGTTTCACGTCCGACAGCCGGGTTGTGCACGCATACGACGCCACCGGTCGTACCGCCCTCGAGGCAGTACCGCGCGCCGATGCACGGGCGGATATCGCGTTCCCTCCGTTCCCGGATCTTTGTCACGAGATAGGGGTCGGCGATATTCGCACGGGTCATCCCGACGAGGTCCATAAAGCCGTTCGAGATCGCGTGTCGGGCGGTAGCGACATCGTCGATCTTGGCGGCGTGCAGCACGGTGACGTCCGGATGCGAACGTTTCACCTCGGCCACGGTATCGAGGAACGGTGCCGACTTGTGGCCGGCACCCGGTATGACCTCCGACAGGCGGGTGGCCGACTCGATCGTCCCGACGACAACGTTGACGAAGCGAATCCCCAGGGCGACGTAGCGTCTCAGCAGGGAGTGTGCTGCATCGAGGTCCAGCCCGTCGGCCCGACGTTCGTCAACGGCCATCCGTACGCCGAGGACCATGTCGTCGCCGATGACATCGGTGATGGCGCGGATGACGCGTTCCGGTAGCTGCGTCGCACGGGCACGGTCGTCCGGTGACAGCCTCGACAGATGCCAAGGCGAGGCGAACGCATCGAGGAGGTGTCCGTAGTGTTCGAGTTCGATCCCATCGACGCCGGCTGCCATGGCCCGTTCCGCAGCTGCGGCGAAGTCTGCCACGATACGGTCCTCGTCCCACGGTTCCGCGGCCTTCGGGTATGCGCGGTGCGCGGGTTCCCTCAGGGACGCCGACGACACAGTGGGAAGCCAGTCGCCGGTGTGGTCGGTCGTACGCCGACCCAGGTGGGTGAGCTGGAGGAAGACGCCGCTACCGTACGTTCGACACGAATCGACGACGCGTTCCAGGGCGCCGACGACCTCGTCCTTGTACATCGTGATGTTGCCGAAGGCCGGCGGAGAATCACGTGAGACGACGGCCGATCCGCCGAGTGTGACGAGACCGACCCCGCCTCGGGCTTTCTGTTCTTGGTAGGCCCGGTACCGCTCCGTGGGGATTCCTCCGCTCGTGTATCGGGATGAATGTGCAGTGCTTACTATTCTATTCCTGAGATTCAAGCCGGACAGCTGGTAAGGAGTCAGAAGTGGATCCTCGATCATGAATCTGCCTTCGTGCGAGTGAGAGGTTCGGATTCAGTCGGATAGGCGATTTATGTGCGCATCTTCGCTTCGGCCCTGGCGACGACGCGTGCGGAGGCGATGCAGATGACGGCGTAGATGATGCCGGCCAGTACGAGAACCGAAAGGTAGTCGAATGTCGTCGATCCGATGGAGAATGATTTACTGGTCATCTCTCCGACGCCGATGGCGAACGCCAGTGACGTCGATTGGAAGACCATAATGAGAAATGACATGAGGGGTCCGGGCACGGCCCGCAAGGCTTGGGGGAGCACGACTCGGGAGAACGCGTGCCATTGGGTCAGTCCGAGGCTCGTCGCCGCCTCGCGTTGTCCGGCTCCCACGTGCAGGATCCCGGCCCGGAAGACCTCACTGGAATAGGCACCCAGGTTCAGTGAATGTGCCACCACGATCGTGGCGAACGCACTGATCACGATTCCAATGTCCGGGAACCCGAAGTAGGCAAAGAATATCACGACCAGAAGTGGAATGCCACGGAACAGTTCGATGAAGGCGATCGACAGGATTCGCACTATTCGCACAGGGGCGATGCTCAGCAGTGCCAGAGCGAGACCGAGTGGGAACCCTATCGCCGCGACGCACAGGGTCAGAAGCAGTGACGTCCCGAGTCCCTGCAGTAGACTTGGCAGCCAGTGTGCCCAGTCGTTCAGGAATGTCATACGACGACCACCTTCTTGCGAATCCTGTGGTCCACGAAGCGGGAGAAGTACGACAGGGGAATGCTGACGATCAGATAGAATACCCCTGCGATGAGGAAGGCTGCGACGGCCGGTGCACCGCGTGCCACCTCCTGCTGGGCGAAGAAGATGATATCGGTAACGCCGATGATCGCGGCGATCGCCGTGTCTTTGAGTAACGCTACGGCGAACGAGGCGGAGGGCGGCATGGCGATGTTGACGGCCTGTGGTGCGACCACGCGCCAGAACTGATGGGCGCGGCTCAGGCCGAGCGCAGCTGCCGCTTCCTTCTGTCCGGCGTGCACGTTCTCGATGCCGGCACGGAAGTTCTCGGCGAGATACGCGCTCGAGATGAGGGTCAGGCCGATGAGAGCCGCGGGTAGTGGATCCAGCGACACGATGTTGCCGAGTCCGTAGAAGATGATGAGCAGCCATACCAGGATGGGGATGCCGCGCACGAGGTCGATGAACGCGACGGCAGGAGCGCGCAGCGGCCACGTTCGTGAGGTGCGCATCAAGGCGACGGGCACCGCGATCACTGCGCCTGCGCAGAAGGCGACGACGGTCATCACGACTGTCACGACCAAACCCGTGCCGATCACCTGGAACAGGGTGCCGACGTCCGCTCCGCCGCTCATCGGTGGAGCACCGCCTCAAGGAAGCGCTTGGTGCGTGCGTGCTCGGGCTGATGGAACACGCGGGTCGGCGGTCCTTCTTCCAGGATTCGCCCCTCGTCGAGGAGCAATACCCGATCTGCGACCCGTTCTGCGAACCGCATCTCGTGCGTGACCACGATCATCGTCGTGCCGGCGTCGGCCAGATCGCGCATCACCTTCAGAACGTCGTTGCCGACCTCGGGGTCCAACGCCGAGGTCGGTTCATCGAACAGCATGACGTCCGGGTCCTGGGAGAGCGCTCGCGCGATGGCGACGCGTTGTTGTTGGCCGCCGGAACACTCGGAGGGGCGGGCCTTGGCCTTCTCCTCGACCCCCACCTGGCTCAACAGCTTCAGCGCGTACTCCTCGGCCTCGTCCTTGGCGCGGCGTCCGTTGAGTCGCTGCGCCATGGTGACGTTCTCCATGACCGACAGATGAGGAAAGAGGTTGAACGCCTGGAACACCATGCCCACACGTCTGCGCAGGCTCAGCAGTTCCGACTTCGACGGTTTCAACGGATCGGCGAACACAGGTTCGCCGTCGAGGCTGAGGTGTCCGCTGGTCGGTTGTTCGAGGTAGTTCAGGCAGCGAAGGAACGTGCTCTTTCCCGCGCCGCTCGGCCCGATGAGCGCGATGACCTCACCGGCGTGGACATCCATGGATATGCCGTCGAGCACGGTGCTGCCGCGGAAGGACTTCTCAATCGCCTCGGCTCGGAGGAGGACGCGGGCCTTGTCGAAAGTCATGATGTGCCAATCGCTTCGGCGGGAAGGGCGTGACGGACGGGAATCACGCGCCGCCGGGGTAGGCGGTGTCAGGGTCGAGGCCTGCCTTCTCCAGCGCCTTCCCGAGCTTGCCGGATGTGTAGTAGTCCTTGATAGCCGTGTTGGTGGCTTTCTTGAGCGCGGTGTTGCCCTTGGCGATGAGCGCCACCGACGTCGCCGGGTCCTGTGTGTACGGAATATGCCGGGTCGGCTTCATTTCCGTCATCGTCAGCCCTGCGTATTGGTCTTGGCGTAGGCGCCACGTGTTGGCGGCCAGGCTGACGACACCGGCCTCGATTCGGCCTGCTTTGACGTCGTCGAGGACGGCGGTGTCCGTTTGGTACTGGCGGACGTTGTCAGCGCCGTAGACATCGTTGAGCTGGTCGACCCAGAGGTAGCCCTGGGGCGTTCCGAGAGACTTGCCCTGGAGGTCGCCGACCGCGGACCAGCCTCGGTCGCGAGTCACGATGCCCATACCGCTGGTGTAGACGCCGTCGCTGACCTCGAAGAGTCGCCGGCGCTCGTCGTCGAGTGTCCAGTTGCCGGCGGACAGGTCTGCGCGCCCGGTCTTGAGGCCCTCGATCACCGCGGAGAACGACGTCGACCTGACATTGAGCTCGAGGCACAGATCCGCCGCGATGTCGTTGATCAGTTCTCCGTCGATGCCCGTCAACTCGTTGCCGCTCATCGAGACGAACGGTGGGTGCTCAGCGACCAGAACCGTGAGTTCGCCTTCGTTGAGGGTTTGCACATCGGCGGTGGGCTTGCAGTCCTCGGGAACTGTCGAACCGGTGCCCGGTAGTCCGCAGGCGCCCGCAGCGATGAGGGAGGTGATGCCGACGAGTAGGACTGGTGTGAAACGTTGGTTCCCGGCGGCTCTCGTGCTCTGGCGGAGACGGAACATCGCGACCTCGCTTGTGTCGGTGGGTGCGAACGGCGGGGAGGTGTGGCGTGGCTGACAGTTTGGAGGATCGAGTCACTGAATGGCAATAGTGCGGATGATTCAATCATGTAAGTTCTTGAATCCGGATGTTTCGAGCGCGCAAGGCAAGCCGAGGTGGACAGGTGGGACCACTCATCGACGAGGTGGACGCGGCTGTGATCCGTGTCCTGCACTCCGACGGCCGGGCTCCGTGGCCGAAAGTCGCCGACGAGCTCGGCTGCTCCCCGAGCACGGCGCGTAGACGGTTCGAAGCGATGCACGGCGCAGGCATGCTGCGTCTGATCGGTCGTACGGACGTGGCGCGGTTGGGGCTCGGTGTACCCGCGATGGTGCAGTTCACGGGGCCGCGTGCGGGGGACACGGAGTTCCTCGAGACCTTGCGGGCCAGGGGTGATGTGCGGTTCCTCGGCGGTGTCGTGGGTTCCGTGGGCAGCGTCGCGGAGTTCGTCGTACCCGACGCGGCCGCGTTGCAGAAACGCATCGGGCGGTTGTCGGCCGAGTTCGACGTCTCCGCGGAGGTTTTCGTGGTGATGCACACCTACACGTCCGGTCAGGACTGGCTGCCGGAAGCGGTGGAGCGACGGGTGGATGTGCGGTCTCGCGAGTTGCCGCGTGCGCAGTTGACTCAGGCCGAACGGACCGTTCTCGAACTGCTGATCCGCAACGGCCGGACACCTCTACCGGAGCTGGCCTCCGCCATCGGCAAATCGGAGAACACCGCGCGCCGCATCATGGACTCGCTTCGCGAGCGGGAGCTGCTCGATTTCCGCGTGCTCATCGAGCCCGAAGTCCTTGGGTTCAACGCCGAGTTCTGGGTGTGGCTCGAGGTCGAACCGGCTCACCTCGGGCACGTCGGCGAAGCGCTGGCGCGCAACGAGGGTACGAAGTACCTCGCCGCTACAGCCGGTCGGAACAATCTCGTTGGGCAGATCGTGCTGCCTGACCACCCGGACATGTACGGCTACGTCACCGGTGTGTTGGGACGGATCGAGGGAGTCCGGCGTGTCGAGATTCTCATCCAGACCAGTACCTACAAGCGCGTGTGGAACATGGTCGTCGACGGACGGTACTCCGAACAGTCCGGTCCGATGGAGTTTCTCGAGTGACCCCTCCGTTGCGCCGCAGCGTGTCAAGGATCAGTCGCTGGTGTCCCATCCCTTCAAATAGGACAAAATGAAGCCGAGTAGGCCGGCTGCTCCCGCCAGGACGAAGGTCGGCGTTCCCGCCCATTCGACCGCGGCTTCGACAAGCGGTCCGTTTCCGACGAGGAGACCGAATGCCTGAGCGGCCACCACGATCACGCCGCCGATGAGGAACAGCGCCAAACAGACGCGGAACGTACCGTCCACAGTCCGTGTGATCATCAGAGTCTCCTTCGTGTCAGACCGGCAGTACGCCGACGGCGATCAGCGAGCCGATGACGAGGATCGGCAGGACATACCACAGAACGAGCGGGACGAACGTGCGAGCGGGGTTGACGCGTGCGATACCGCTGGCGATGTAGATCGGTGCGGCCCCGGGCGGGGATGCGCCTTCGGTCGAGGCGAACACCAGGATCGCGACCGCGGCAGGCACGGGCGACACGCCCGCGGACAGCAGCGTGGTGAAGGCGACCGGGCCCACCGCGGCGATGGTCGCGGTGCCGGTCAGTGGTGCCGCGACGCCCACCACGATCAGGCCGATGACGAGCGCCACCAAGAACGGCGGCATGTCGAGGTCGCCCAACAGTGACGCGAGCTGCTCCGCGAGACCGAGCTCGCCGAGTGACTCGGCGGCGGCGAAGGCGAAGAAGAGTGTCGCGCCGATGACGGCGTACCGTGGGCCGACCTCGCCGAGTAACTGCCACCAGCCGGAAGCACGGCGCGGTAACGCCTTGCGGCCGAGGACGAGGCCGATCATCGTCACGAGTACCGGAATCCACGTGATGATGGAGATTTCATCGGCGGGCCCTTCACCGATCCACGTGACGATCGCATCGCCAGTGGAGCCGGACGTCAGCAGCACCGGGATCGCGATACCGACGAACACGAGCAGGCTCGACCACCCGGCTGCAAAGGTTCGCCGGAAGGGCTCGATAAGCGCCGGATCGACGGCGCCGATCTTGTGCCGGCGGACGAAATAGAACATCACCAACAGGCGATAGACGAGTGTCCAGGCGCCGCCCAGGAACAAGGCGACGAAGAGTTGATCGGCCGTTACGTAGCTTGCAACGGCCGCGGACCCGGTGAGGATGAACAGTGAGGAGCTGGGCGGAATGGCAATACCGAGCCCGGCGTTGCCTGCGACCACGGTCGCGGAGAGCTTCGGACTGAAGTTCGAGTTCTCCATCCAGGGAATCGTCACCGACCCTACGGCCGCGGCATTGCCCGAACCCGAGCCGGAGACCGCGCCGAACAAGCCGGACGCCACCGTCGATACGTATCCAGCGCCACCCCGACGTCTGCCCAATAGGGAGTTGAGCATCGCGATCAGCTGGTCGACGACCCCGGTCTTACTGAGCACGAAGCCCATGAACACGAACGTCAGTGCCGCGAAGACGATCTCCTCGGTCGCAGCTCCTTCGATGCCGGCCCAGAAGGTGTCGAAGAACGAGCTACCGCCGAAGGCAGCGACCGCGACGAAGCCGAGGATCATGGCCTCGCCGATGTTGCGTTTGAATACGCCGTTCCACACGATGATGATCGCGATGTAGGCGACCAGCGCCCAGATGCCGAGCATGAGGGAATCCACTTCGTTGTAGGAAAAAGGGGAACGGGATAACGGCTCAGGTGAGCCGTTCTGCTAGCTGGAGGGTTCGGCGGGCGGACTCGATGATCGGCGCGTCGATGAACCGGCCATCGGGGAGTGCCAACGCTCCCGTTCCGTCTGCTTCTCCGCCGGCTGCTGCGGTGACGACTTCGCGGGCCCTGCGAACCTCGTCATCCGTCGGTGCGAAGGCTGCTTTGATCGTGGGCAGTTGTTTGGGATGGAGCGCGCTGCGTCCGAACATGCCGAGCGCTTTCCCTCGGGCGCAGGACTTGGCGAGTCCGGCAAGGTCGTCGAGGTCGGTGTAGACCGCCATGACGGGTGCCGGCAGGCCGGCCCCGGCCGCTGCGACGACGATGCGACTACGGATCCACGTGTAGGCCTCCTCGCCTTCGAGCGACAGTTCGGCCGCCAAATCGGCTTCGCCGAGTGCGAGACCGACGACGGCGGGATGTCGGGCGATGACGCTCGCGTTCTCAACCCCGGCTGCGGACTCGAGCAGGCAATGCATGGGGGGAGCTGACTCCATGTCGTCGACGCCGAGTATGTCCAGCGCGACGTCGACGTCCTCCGGAGTAGTGACCTTGGGGATGCGAAGGCCGATGCGCCCCTGACTGAGCGCAGGATGTTCACCCAGTGCAGCGAGATCGCGAGTGCCGTATTCGCCACGAGGGTGGTTGACACGAATCTGAACGGCGGGCTCGTCGGGGAGTTCGTCGAGCAGCGCCAGGGCAGTGGTGCGGGCGAAGTCTTTCCGTCCGGCTAGAACTGCGTCCTCAAGGTCGACAAGGACGACGTCGGCGCCGCTGTTCAACGCCTTGGGGAGCAACTCGGGTCGGCTGGCGGGTGCGTAGAGCGCCGTGACCGTCACGTCTGCCGGCATCAGGCGACCACCCCTCGTTGACGAAGCGCTGCAATGTGTTCACTCGAAACGCCCGCTTCGCTCAGGACTTCCTCGGTGTGCTCGCCCAGACGAGGACCAGCCCACCGGATCTCGCCGGGCGTCCCAGACAAACGTGCCAGCACGTTCTGCATGGCAACGGTTCCCAGCTCCGGATCCGGGACGTCGAGGACGGTGCCGAGTGCCTGGAACTGTGGGTCGGCGACGACATCCGCAACGTCGTACACCGGGGCAACGGCTGCTTGCGCCTCACTGAACGCTGCGATGACGTCGTCGGCGTCGCGCTCGGCGATCCAACTCCCGACGGCCGCGTCCAGCTCGTCGGCGTGCTGGGCGCGCGTACGTCCCGATGCGAACCACGGTTCATCGACGAGCTCGGGCCTGCCGACGAGGCGTATAACGCGCTCGGCAATGGACTGCGCGCTCGTCGAGATCGCGAGCCACCGCCCGTCACGGGTGCGGTAGATGTTGCGCGGGGAGTTGTTCGTGGACCGATTGCCAGTGCGTTCCGGGACCACGCCCAGCGCGCGGTATGCCGTGATCTGCGGGCCCAACACCGTCAGGATCGGCTCGATGATCGCCAGGTCCAACACCTGACCCTTGCCGGTCTTTTGTCTCCCTTGGAGCGCGACCATGATCGTGTATGCCCCGGCGAGTGCTGCGATCCCGTCCGCGAGCGCGAGCGGTGGCAGCGTCGGCGGGCCATCAGGCTCGCCAGTCATCGAGGCGAACCCACTCATCGCCTCGGCCAGGGTGCCGAAACCCGGTTCGTTCGACATGGGGCCGAACTGGCCGAATCCGGTGACACGGGCGATCACCAGTCGGGGATTGACCTCGTGTAGCTGCTCGGGGGAGAGGTTCCAGCGCTCGAGCGTGCCGGGACGGAAGTTCTCGATCAGCACGTCGGCGTCGGCCAGGACCGTCTTGAGTAGCTCCTGACCTTCGGGCGCGGACAGGTCGATCCCGGTTGTGCGCTTGTTACGGGAAAGGACCTTCCACCACAGGCCGACGCCGTCCTTGGCGTGGCCGTGGCCGCGGGAGGGATCGCCGCGTCGAGGGTGCTCGACCTTGATCACGTCAGCGCCGAAGTCGCCCATGAGCATGGCTGCAGTCGGTCCCGCGAAGAGGGTCGAGATGTCCACGACCTTGATTCCGGAGAGAGCGTTCACAGGATGCATCTTATAAAATGCATCGATGCGGTCAAGGGCTCATCGACATGACCGGCCGTGACTCTCGGCTACTGTGAGGAGGTATCCGCATCTGTCTGGAAGGGAGCTCGCGTGGTCGCACCCAGGTCAACACGGCCGCGTCCACCGGGTAGCAAAGCCGACTACGTGCACCAGGTGTTGCGCGAGGAGATCATGAGTGGGGAACTGTCGGCCGGTGCGGCAGTTCCGCAGGACGAGATCGCTCGCAGGCTCGGCGTCTCGATCACCCCGGTCCGCGAGGCACTGCGCAGACTGGAGAGCGAAGGCCTGATCTCCTACCGCTCGCACCGCGGGGCGACGGTGTCGGAGCTGAGCAGCGACGCGGCTCGGGAGTTGTACTTACTCCGTGGTGCGATCGAAGGCCTCTGCGCTCGGCTCGCGGCCGAACGGATCACCGACGCCGAGTTGACTGCGCTGCGCGAGCTGCACGAGCAGATGTTGCGTGAGTACGAGGCCGGGAGTGTCGACGATCTGGCCGAGCACAGTAGGCGATTCCACGACCTGATCGCGCGGGCGGGAGGGCCTGCCCTGCTGGCCGATCATCTGGACGCCCTCTGGCGCAATCACCCGGTGCCATCGACGACATCGCTGTGGCACGAACCGGCGAACGCGAAACGGTTCCTCGACCAGCACGGAGCGTTGCTGGAGGCGCTCGCGGCACACGATGTCGTCACTGCCGAGAGGGCGATGATCGAACATCTCGACGAGGCAGGTGCTGCACGTAACGCCCGGACGGACGACAGCGGCTGAGTGGGCCCGCCGCTGCGCCAAAGCGTCTACGGCGGCGGTGCGCCTCGATTACGTCTTCGGTGAGGAATCTGGACGGCTGCGCCGGGTCACGAGACAGCGGTCACGCGACGCGGAGCTCGGTGTCGTCGACGGTGACGACGTCGCCCCGCACGAGCTGCCTGCCCCGGCGGTCCTCGGCCTCGCCGTTGACGCCGACGCGGCCGTCCTCCAACAGCGACCGCACGTCGGAGCCCATGTCGACCACGCCGGCGAGCTTCAAGAACTGGCCGAGGCGGATGGAGTCGGTACTGACGGCAACGTCCTGCATCCCGCCATCATCTCGCGCACCTGCGACCGGCCGCACTCGGGCCGGTCACAGGTGCGCGAGCCGACGTCAGACCGCCTGGGCCCGCGTCTCCGCCGGGGCGGATTCCGGGTCGTGGCGGCGCAGCGCCACCAGGACGATCGCACAGAGCGCCACCACGACGGCGGCCCCGACGTAGAGCTGGGTCGCCGAGGCGCCCGCGTCCTTGAGCATCCCCGCGATGGTCGGCGAGAGGATGGCGCCGATCCGTCCCATCCCGAGCGCCCAGCCCATGCCGACACTGCGCAGCTGGGCGGGATACACCGGCGGGCCGACCGTGTAGGCACCGGCGATACAGCCGTTGATCAGGGCACCGACGAGCACGCCGATCCCGAATCCCAGCCACAGGATCGAGGTGCTCAGGATGAACACCACCATCATCGCGGCGGCGAGCAGCGAGAATCCGATCAGCACGACGCGTGGGGTGCGCATCCGGGCGGCGACACCGTAGAACACCGACCCCGCCGTGCCGCCGATCGAGATCGCCATCCCCGCGGTGACGGCGGCACCTTCGGACAGCCCGTCCTCGACCAGCAGGGTGGGAGTCCAGCTGTTGACGAAGTAGAAGCCGAACATGATCGTGATGAACGTGATCCAGAGCAGGATCGTGGGCCGCAGCAGCCGCCTGATCCAGCCGGATCCGGCCTGCGCGGCCGTGTTCCGCGCGGCGGCTGCCTCGTCGAGCTCGGCGTCGCTGACCGCGTCCATCCGCATGCGTGCCAGCGTGCGGTTGATGCGCTCGAGCGCACCCTGCGGCCGGCGTTGCTCGAGGTAGGCGACCGATTCGGGAAGCAGCAGTGCGATGACGATCAGCGCGAGCAGCGTGGCGAAACCACCCGCGTAGAAGACGATGCGCCAGTCACCGCCCACCGCGGACTTCGCCACCACACTCGCCACGGTGGCGCCGATGCCGTATCCCGCCGTGTAGATTCCGATCGCGAGCCCGCGGTTCTTCGCGTTCGAGAACTCGCTGGCGATCACGTTCGTACTCGCGAGGATCCCGCCCACACCGATGCCGGTGACGAGCCGGAACGCGGCCATCACCGGCATGGACGGGGCCATGGCGGCACCGAACATGCCGATCGTGCCGAGGGCGAGGCTGATCAGGATCAGCGGACGGCGTCCGATCAGGTCGGCGAACGGCGCGAGCAGCATGGAACCCAGCGCCATGCCGATCAACCCGATCGAGACGAGCAGTCCGAACTCCGAACCGCTCAGTCCGAACTCGTCGGTCACCGAGGGGCCGGTGAAGGCGACCGCCATGACGTCGAAGCCGTCGAGGCAGTTCATGAAGGTGCAGAGCGCGACGATCAGCCATTGGTATCCGGACATCGGCGCCGCGGCGATGCGTTCAGCGATGTTCATGGAAACGTCCAGGTGTGGGAGGGCCGGTGGGCCGGGTCAGGTGAGGTGAAGGGTGACGGTGGCACGGTCACTCGTGTCGGTTGCCACGGCGCGGGAGACGCAGAGGCACAGGTTGGCGCAACGTTGCTTCTGGGACCGGCTGAGGAAGACGTCGCGATGGTCGATGGTGCCGTCCACGTCGACGACCTTGGCCAGGCACAGCCCGCATTCGCCCTTGCGGCAGTCGGAAAGCGTGTCGATGCCGGCCGCGGTCAGTGCGTCGAGGATCGAGGTATCGGGGGCGACGACGACGTCGCGGTCGAACTGGGGCAGGCGCACCCGGAACTCCTCGGCCTCGAACCGGCCGCTCGAGCCGAACGTCTCGAACCGCAGGTTGGTCTCCGGCAGCGCGTGCTCGGCCCAGCTCGACCTGATCGCGTCCATCAGGCGGATCGGGCCGCACATGTAGAGCTCGGTCGTGGTGGGTGCGGCCGCGACCTCGCCGACCAGCTCGGGAACCGACAACGGGGTGCCTTCGTCGTCGACGTGCACGCGGACGCGTTCGCCGTGCTCGGCGCGAAGCTCGTCGAGGTAGGCCATGAACCGGCGGCTGCGCCCGACGAGCACCAGTTCGTAGTTGGCGCCGCGGCGGCGCAGCGCCGTGGCCATGGCGACCAGTGCCGTCACGCCGATGCCGCCGGCGACCAGGACGTAACGACTGGCGCCGACCGACAATGGGAAGCTCTGCACGGGCCCGGAGACGGTGAGTTCGTCCCCGACGGTCAACGCGTGCATGGCCTTCGAACCGCCCCGTGAGGCGGGGGAGAGCTGCACGCTCAGGGTCAGCCTGCGGCCGTCCTGTTCGGACCGGACGATGGAGTAGGACCGGAGTTGCCGCCCGCTGGGGGTGGGCAGATCGACGTCGAGGTGCGTACCGGGAGCCGCATGCTCGGGGTGGGCGACCTCGAGCACGATCCGGCGGACGCCGTCGGCGACGTCCTCGGTCTCGACCACCCGTGCCTGCTGCCAGTGGGACCGGGTCTGGACGGCCATCAGACACCCGCTCCCGGCGCCGGAGCGGCCGACGGGCGACCCTCGGCCGCCAACATCCGCTCGAGGATGCGGCGAACCCACATGCCGCCCGCGTCGATGTTGAGGCTGTAGAACTCGTGTCCGGGGTTGGCGTCGATCGCCCGCTGCTGGGCGCGCAGCATGTCCTCGTCCTCGCCGAAGACGCCGTGCACGGCCTGCCGCAGCTGGGTGGTGATGGTCTGGCTGTCGAGGCAGTAGTTGCGCATGAACGCCCAGAAGTAGTGGCAGGTGCGATCGGTCTCGGGGGTGATCGTGTTCATGACGAACCCGTTGACACCCTGGCTGCGGTCGCCCTCGGGCGCACCCGTGCCCGCCTTGGCGACGCCGACGTCGATGCAGATGGTGCCCGGTGCCTGGAACGTGATGATCTGCCAGCGGTCGACCTTGCCCTCGAAGCCGGGGAACTTGTCACGCATGTTCTTCAGCCAGAACGGCGGTGCGTCGATGTCGCGCATCCAGCGTGTGACGGTGACGGTGTCGCCCTCGTGCGTGACGTCGAACTCGGCCTCGGAGAGCTCGTCCTGTCCGATGCTGGAGGAGTGCACGAACTCCTCGTGGGTGAGGTCCATCAGGTTGTCGAGGACGAGCTGGTAGTTGCAGTCGGCGTGGATCGTCTCGCCGTCGCCCGCCCACGAGGGGTCGTCCATCTGGTGCATGTCGGGCACGGTCGTCGGATCGGCCAGGTCGGGATCGCCCACCCACACCCAGACGTATCGGTAGCGCTCGACGACGGGGTACGAGGGCACGACCGCGCTCGGGTTGATGGTTTCCTGCGCGGGCATCGCGGTGCACCGGCCGGTCGCGTTGTAGCGCAGCCCGTGGTACGGGCACTGCAACTCGTTGCCGAGGATCTTGCCCTGCGACAGCGGCGCCAGCCGGTGCCAGCACGCGTCGGCGAGCGCGACGGCGCGTCCTTCGGCGTTCCGCCACAGCGCGAGCGGCACGCCGGCGACCGTGCGGGCCAACGGCTGTTTGCCGGTGACCTCGTGGTCCCAGGCCGCGACGTACCAGGCGTTGCGGGGGTGGTTGAAGATCTTGGCGGCCGCCGTCACGGGCGCCGTGGGCCCGGAAGACCCGGAGGGTCCGGCAGGGACTGTGGCTGCTGCCGGCTGAGGAGAGGTGAGCGTCATCGGCCAACTCCCTATGGAGAGAAGTATTTGGTTGGGCGCGTCACAAACTATCTATCGATATAGTGAGTTGGCAAGGGTGGATAGCGTGAACGATCGGGAGAGGAGGGGATCGTGTCTCTGCGCTGGGCGCTGATCGCGCTGCTGACGGGCCGTCCGATGACCGGCTACGACATCTCGAAGAGCTTCAGTACGTCGGTCGCCCACGTCTGGCACGCCCCGGACTCGCAGATCTATCCCGAGCTCAACCGGATGGAGCGCGACGGACTGCTCACCTCGGTCGAGATTCCCTGGGGCAAGAAGGGGACCAAGAAGGAGTACCACGTCACCGACGAGGGCCTCGCCCGCTTCCGGGAATGGATGGAATCGCCGCTGGTGCCGCAGCGGCAACGCGATCCGGCCTACCTGAAGGCCGCGTACTTCGACTTCGCCGACCCGGCCGCGGTGCGCGAACAGCTACGGGAGCAACAGGTGTACTGGGAGCAGCACCTGGAGATGCTGGAACGCACCCGCGCGAGTCTCGTCGACCGCAGCCACCCCACGTTGGCTGCGCGCATCGAGAAGCTGGACGAGCACGAGGCCGAGCTCGCGGTCCGCTGCAAGGTCTACGCCTACGACGGCCTCATCGCCCGTGCGCGCAGCGAGCTGGCGTGGATCGAGGACGGGTTCGCGTTGGTCGAGGAACTGTCCGGCTGAGCACGGCCCGCCGGTCGCGGCGTGGTCCGCAGTGGACGCCGCCTGCTCGTCGCCGCTCAGTGCGACCTGGCCCGCTGCTCGGCCCGTTCGTCGTCTCGTTCCCTGTCCTGGACGTCGGTGCAACGTTCGAGCAGTTCCTGGGAGTGGTGTTCGGCCCCCACGGCGGAATCGGTGAACTCCGGCGTGTCGAACACTTCCCCCGCGGTCGGGTCGTCGTGGGTCGCATCGCCGAGCCCGATCGCGCCGGTCCTCGGATCGACGGTCGTGGCGTGTGCGGGCACCTCGTGGACGGCGAGGATCGTGTCGTCGGCGATGACCGTTCCGGCCGGTGAGGCCGACGGGCCGGTTTCGAGTCCACCCAGGGTGGCCGACACGCGCTTCAGTCCGCCGCGGCCGTCACCGTTGCGGGCACGGAGCGTGTCGCGCAGGCTTCGCGCCATGTCGCGCTCGGTGTCGGTGTTCTCCCTGGCCGCCGCGACGAGTGCCGACGGCGTGGCGTGGGAACGGATCCGCACGTACCGCGGCATGGTCGCGACCTCGAGGCGGAACATCCGCCACAGTGCGACCATCGCCAGCACGTAGACGATCGACAGTGGAGCGGCGCCGGCGAGGGAACTGACCTGCAGCACCGTCAGAGCCGCCCGGCCGCCCGCCATGAGCAGCAGGGCACCGGCCGTGCCGACGAGTACGGCCCAGAACACGCGGGTGAACCACGGCGTCTCGCTCCGTCCGTTGTGGGAGAGCACGTCCACCACCAGCGAACACGAGTCGGCGCTGGTGACGAAGAACAGCGTGATCACCACGATCGCCACGACCGACAGCACGGTGACGAGGCCCTCCGAGACGGGAAGTTCGCCGAACAGCAGGAACAACGCGGTGTTCTGATCGACCGCGCCGTCTTCGCCGACGAGGCCACCGTCCGTGAGCTGGCGCGTCACGGCGGTGGTGCCGAAGACGGTGAACCACACGAGCGACACCAGGGTCGGAGCCAGCAGCGCACCGAGCACGAACTCCCTGATGGTGCGGCCACGGGAGATCCGCGCGATGAACATGCCGACGAACGGCGCCCAGCTGAGGAACCAGGCCTGGTTGAACAGCGTCCAGTCCAGGGTCCAGGTGTCCCCGGCGCCGGCGCCCGTGACGAACGCCAGCTGGGGAACGGTCTGCAGGTACTCGCCGAAGTTCTGCACCAGCGACCGCAGCAGGAACACGGTGGGGCCGAGCAGCAACACCACGACGGCCAGCAGTGCAGCCAGTGTCATGTTCGCGTTCGACAGCCACCGGAGTCCCTTGTGGAGTCCGGTGACGACCGAGATGGTGCCGAGCGCCGTGATGCCGAGCACCAGGACCGTCAGCAGGGTGCCGGACGGCTCGAACCAGCCCTGGTAGGACAGTCCCGCCTGGACCTGCAGAACTCCCATCCCGAGCGAGGTGGCGACGCCGAAGACCGTGCCGACGATGGCCACGACGTCGATGACGTGACCCACCCACGACTCGATGAGCTTCCGGCCGAAGATCGGTTCCAGCAGCCACCGGATCGACAGTGGCCGGCCGCGACGGAACGTCATGTAGGCCAGACCGAGTCCCACGATCGCGTAGATGCCCCACGCGTGGAGTCCCCAGTGGAACATCGCCTGGCCGATCGCGGCGCGACCCGCCTGCTCGGTACCGGCCTCGACGTCGGCGACCGCGGGCGGGTTGTACAGGTGGGTCAGTGGCTCGGACACCCCGGAGAAGACCAGGCCGATGCCCATCCCGGCGGAGAACAGCATCGCGAACCAGGAGTACGACGAGAACTCTGGGCGCTCGTCGTCCCTGCCGAGGCGGATGTTGCCCACTTTGGACAGCGCGGCCCACAGGCAGAACGCCAGCATGGCGGTGACGACGACGATGTACCACCACCCGACGTTGGTGCCGATGGCGTCGCGCAGCGCGGTGAACGCCGCACCGGCCTCGGCGCCGTAGCGTGCACCGAACCACGTCGCGAAGCTCAGTGCGGCGACGATGACGATCACCGCAGGCACGAAAACCGGCTTGGACAGCCGTGCTCTCGGTGCCGGCTGCGGCGCGCCGGTGGACGCGGCTCCTACCTCGTTGTGCGAAGCCATGACAATCACTCCTGTTTCGGGCGTTCACCCCGCACGGCGACCACGGACGTGATGCCGGCCTGCGGGTGACGCGTGAACGATCGGGCGACTACGTCAGCCGGGCGAGCCACCGCTGCCGCCACCGCTCGGTGTTGGCGAGATCGTTGAAGGTGAACACGTGGATTCCGGCGAGCGCGTTGTCGGAGCTGCCGATCTGTTCGGCCAGGCCGGCGATCAGCGTGTCCGGCCGGTAACCGCGCGGCAGGAAGAACCGCCAGAACATCGCGGACTGTTTCCTCAGGAATCGGGCGGACTGACCGAGACCGAGACTCGCCGAGACGCGGATGAGCTTCTGCCGGTTGATCGAGCCCGGCACGCCGACCCGGATCGGCGTGCGCAGGCCTTCGGCGTGCAGTCTGCGAGCCCAGCCGATGGTGGTGGCGGGGTCGAAACACAGCTGCGTGATGATCTCGTGCGCCCGGCCCGCCTTGGCTCGCAGTGCGTCGTCGATCACCGTGTCGGGCAGCCTGCCGTGTCCCTCCGGGTAGCCCGCGATGCCCACGTTGCGGAAGGAATGCCCGGCTTCGGCGAGGGCGATCAGCAGGCTCTCCGCGTCGGGGAAGTCCCCGGCAGGCTCGGCGGCGTCCCCGCCGATGACGAAGATCCGCTCGATCCCGGACTCGAGCAGTCGCGCCGCGATGTCGTCGAGCTCCGCGCGGTCGCGGACGAGTCGCGCGGGCAGGTGCGGGGCGGCCTGGTAGCCGTTCTTGCCCAGCCGGACGGCGAGTTCCACGGTCGCCTCGAGGCCCTTGGCCTCGGTGGCGGTGACGGTCAGGGGCACGGTCGGTGGGACGTGGGCGAGCACCTTGTCCTCGGTGCTGCGGAAGGGCAGCACCTCGTAGGAGGCGTTGCGCAGAGCTCCGGCCAGGGCGTCCCGGTGGGGCGCGGAAGGCTGAGGCGACATCGAAGGGCTCCTCCTCGGTGGTGGAACGTGTGCAGAAAGCTCATGTCCGCCGTCGGCGGAGCGTTACCCCGCGGCGGTGGTGCTGAAATGGTCCGTTCGGATCGCGGTCAGAACGTCACGACCGAACGCAGCACGTCTCCGCGGTGCATGCGGTCGAACGCCGCCTCGACCTCCTCCAACGGGACCTTCTCGGTCGCGAGTTTCTCCAGCGGCAGCCGCCCCTGCAGGTACAGCTCCGCCATCATCGGAAGGTCGCGCTCCGGCAGGCAGTCGCCGAACCGGCTGGCCTTGAGCGCACCGCCGCGCGAGAGCACGTCCGGCAGCGGCAGTTCCAGCCGCGTCGCCGGGCCGGGAACACCGGCGAGTACGACGGTTCCGGCGAGGTCGCGGGCGTAGAACGCGTGCGTGTACGACTCGGGCGTGCCGACGGTGTCGATCACCACGTCGGCTCCGTCGCCGCCGGTGAGCGCGCGGACCGCCTCGACGGTATCGGCCCTCGCGGCGTTGACGGTGTGGGTGGCGCCGAACCGGCAGGCCCGGTCGAGCTTCCTGGGATCGGTGTCCACGACGACGATCCGCCGTGCCCCGGCCATCACCGCCCCCGCGACGGCTCCGACACCGACCTCGCCGCAGCCGAGGATCGCGACCGAGTCGCCCGGCCCGGTCGGAGCGGTGTAGACCGCCGCACCGAAACCGGCCAGCACACCGCAGCCCAGCAGCCCGGCGACCGCGGGGCGCCACGCCGGGCCCGCCTTGGTGCACTGGGCGGCGTGCACCAGCGTTCTTTCGGCGAACCCGCCGATGCCCAAAGCCGTCGACAGGGGAGTGCCGTCGGTCAGGGTCATCGGCTGGTCGGCGGTGGGGGTGTCGCAGCAGCGCTGTGGGCGGCCACGCCGGCACGCCCGGCAGGTGCCGCACACCGCACGCCAGTCGAGCACGACGAGATCGCCGGGCTCGACGTGGTGCACGCCGACACCCACGGCAGCGACCGTTCCGGCGACTTCGTGCCCGAGCAGCATCGGGAACTCGCCGTCGACCCCGTCGTCGCGGTAGCGCAGATCGGCAGGACAGATCCCGCAGGCCCGGACATCCACCGCGACCTCGTCCGGACCCGGATCCGGAACGACGATCGTGGTGACCTCCACGGGCTTGCCCTGCCCCGTGGCCACCACCGCGCGCACCTCGCTCACTGACGCCGCCCTTCGTCGTCGGCCTGGCCGGTCCGGGTGTCAGGCCCGGTACTCGGCGGCCGCGTCGGCCAGCCAGTCGGCGAGGTAGCGCGCGAACGACGCGCGGACGAAGATCCAGAAGCTCGGCTGTTCGGCGTCGCGGCACACCAGCACCACGCCGGCACGTGCCAGCAGGGTCTGCGCACACTGCCCTGCGGTGAAGCTGCGCCGGTGCAGGTCGAGGCCGCAGCCCTTGGCCAGCAGTTCCCGGGACACCGGCCCGCTCACCTCGACGATCGTGCGGTGGTCGGAGACGTCGACCACCGAGCCGTGCTCCGCGTCGATGGCCTCGACGAGGGCTGCCTGGATACGGTCCGCGCTGCCCTCGGGACCGACCAGCAGCCACTCGTCCGGGCCCAGCCACAGAATCTGGAGGTCCTCGGTGCGGGCGACCTGGCCCGGCTGGTTGGGCAACATCGTGCCCAGCGCGGTGCCGATGCGTTCGGCGGCCGGACTCTTCGGATCGACGCGGAGCGTGACCTGGGTGGTGAAGGCCACTTCGGACAGATGCAGCACCCCGGGGACCGAGGACTCGGCCAAGGTTGCGGCGCGGGAGGCCAAGGGCGACCCGCCGTGGAGCTCAGCCATCGCGACGGTTTCCTTCCTTGTCGTAGAAGACCGGTTCGGTGACCTCGACGGGCACGAGCTGGTCACCGACGTGGCCGTAGATCGTCTGCCCGATGCGTTCGCGGCCGCTCTTGACCAGTGCGAGCGCGAAGGGACGGCCCAGCGCGGCGCTGCGGTAGCTGGAGGTGATGTGCCCGAGCATCGGTACCGGTGGTTCGGGCAGCTCGATCGACTCCACCAGCTGGGTTCCCTCCGGAACGACGGCCGAGTCGGCAGGCGGCAACAGCCCGACGAGGTGTTTGCGGTCCGGACGGGCCGTGTCCTCCCTGCTGAACGAGCGCATGCCGAGGAAGTCGTCCTTCTTCTTCGACACCGCCCAGCTCATGCCGAGGTCGTGCGGGGTCACCGTGCCGTCGGTGTCCTGCCCGACGATGGGAAAGCCCTTCTCGGCACGCAGCACATGCATCGTCTCCGTGCCATACGGCGTGATGTCCAGATCGGATCCGGCCCGGTACAGGGCCTCCCAGACCTCCTGGCCGTGGCGCCGGGGCACGTTGATCTCGAAGGCGAGTTCGCCCGAGAAGCTGATCCGGCACACGCGGGCGGATCGGCCCGCAACGGAACCGTCCCGATAGGACATGAACGGGAACGCGTCGTTGTCGAGGTCGATGTCCGAGGTCACGCGCGCCAGGACCGCGCGCGAGCGGGGACCGGCCAGGGCGATGGTGGCCCACTGTTCGGTCACCGACGTCAGGTGGACCCGCAGGTGGGGCCACTCGGTCTGCAACCAGTCCTCGAGCCAGTCGAGCACCCCGGCCGCGCCGCCGGACGTGGTGGAGATGAGGTAGCGATGCTCGTCGGTGCGCATGACGGTGCCGTCGTCGAACACCATCCCGTCGGCGTGACACATCACGCCGTACCGGATGCGGCCGACCTTGAGCGTGCTCATCTTGTTGGTGTAGACGAGATCGAGGAACTCGGCTGCGTCCGGACCCTGCACGTCGATCTTGCCGAGCGTGGAGACGTCCTGCATCCCGACGCCGGTGCGCACCGCGTGGCATTCGCGCAGGACGGCGGACTCCATGTCCTCGCCCGCGCGCGGGTAGTACCAGGGCCGTTTCCACTGCCCGACGTTCTCGAACGGGCAACCCTGCTCGACGTGCCAGTCGTGTATGGCGGTGACGCGTACGGGGTCGTAGAGGTCGCCGCGGTCGCGCCCGGCGAGTGCGGCGAAGGCCACCGGGACGTAGGGCGGGCGGAACGTGGTGACCCCGACCTCGGCGACGTCGACGCCGAGGAGCTCGGCGATCACGCCCGAGGACAGCAACCCCGAGGTCTTGCCCTGGTCGTGCGCGGTGCCGATGGTGGTGAACCGCTTGATGTGCTCGACCGACGACATGCCGGCGCCGATGGCCTTGCGGACGTCGGCGACGGTCGCATCCCGCGCGAGGTCCACGAACTGCTCGTCCGCGGAGGTCTCGTGCAGACCCGGCAACAGCCAGGTGGGCTGCGGCGCCGTGACGGGGCCGGTGGGGGCGCCGGGCACGTCGGCAACGTCGGTCTCGAATCCCGCGTCGCGCGCCGCGCCACATCCGGCCTCGGCACCGTCGCGGAGGCATCCGGCGGTGGTGAACACCCCCGCGGCCGCGCCCACCGAGCGGGTCCCCCGCGCCGCACGGTCGGGGACGAGGGCGCCGATCTCCTCGGAGTAGCGCAGGCTTCCGCGCGCCCGGCTGTGCAGGTGCACCGCGGGGTTCCAGCCGCCGGAGACGAGGAGCAGGTCACAGTCCACGTCAGACAGAAACTCCGGATTCGATCCGGCGGAGGGAAGGGTGGAGATCTGTGCGGCGCTGATCCGATCCGTGCCCGAGGTGCCGGTGACCGCGGAGCCGGTCAGGATCCGGATGCCTCGCTCCACGCACCGCGCAGCCCACACCGTGGTAACCACCGGCCGCACGTCGACCACCGCGGCGATCTCCACCCCGGCGTCGTGCAGGTCGACGGCCGCGGCGTAGGCACTGTCGTTGGTGGTGAACACGACGGCGCGGCGGCCGGGCAGCACGCCGTAGCGGTGCAGGTAGGTCCGTGCGGATGCGGCGAGCATGATGCCCGGCCGGTCGTTGCCGGGGAAGACCAGCGGACGCTCGTGGGATCCGGTCGCCAGCACGACCTCGCGGGCGCGGATGTGCCAGGTGCGTTGCCGCGTGAACGCGTCCTCGCCGCGATGCTCGACGGCCACCAGATAGTTGTCGTCGTAGCAGCCGACGACCGTGGTGCGGGGCAGGACCGTGACGTCCGGAGCGCTGCGGAGCTCGGTGGTGACGCGGTCGACCCATCGCTGCGCTGGTGCCTGGTCGAGCTCCTCGTTGCTGCCCAGCAGGCTCCCGCCGAACTCGGTGCCGGCGTCGGCGACGATCACCCGGGCGTTGCTGCGCGCCGCACTCAAGGCCGCGGCCAGACCCGCAGGGCCTGCGCCGACGACCAGGACGTCGCAGTGGGCGTTCATCGCGTCGTAGCGGGCCGGATCCGGCTCGGTGGCCAGCCGTCCCTGGCCGGGCAGCCCGCAGGCGACCAGCCCGTCCCGCAGCTCGACCGTCGTCGCGGTGAGCATCGGCTCCGGGAACGGCTGCTCGATCTGCACCAACGCGTTCGGCTCCTCCGGGCCTGCGGTGGCGATACCGCGTGGCCGCCCGTAGCGGATACTGGTGCCGACCTGGTGCACGCCGTTGGCCAGCAGGGCCGAGGCCAGCGTGTCACCGGCGTAACCCACGTAGTCGTGCCCGTCGAACCGGAATCGGACCGGGCGGTCCCGGTCGATCCGTCCGCCCTCGGCAACCCTGTACACGTCCGTCACCTCGTCACCATCCCGGGGGAGTCGTCCTGCACGATCGCGTTGGTGGTCGTGTCGCGGCGGACGGCGAACCAGCGCCGGCAACCCGCCTGGTGGTTCCACCGCTCGGTGAGGACTCCCTTGGGGTTGGCGCGGTAGAACAGAAAACGCGCCCAGTCCACATCGGACAACGCGTGCGGGTCGGCCGGGTACGACACGTCGGCCTGTCCGCCGTAGTGGAACTCGATCTCGTTGCGCGGCCCGCACCACGGGCACGGAATCAGCATCATGGCGGATCTCCTAATGGGCGACGCCGGCGGCGCCGTGCTCGTCGACCAGGGCGCCGGTGGTGAAGCGGTCGAGGTTGAACGGTGCGTTGAGCGGATGGGGTTCGTCGTGGGCGATGGTGTGGGCGTAACACCAGCCCACTCCCGGGGTCGCCTTGAAACCGCCGGTACCCCAACCACAGTTGACGTAGAGGTTCTCGAACGGGGTCAGGCCCATGATCGCCGAGGCGTCCGGCGTGACGTCCACGACGCCGGCCCAGGTACGCAGCACGTGCGCGCGGGCGAACATCGGGAACAGCTCGACCGCGGCGGTCAGCTCGCGTTCGATGGTGTGGAACGACCCGCGCTGTGCGTACGAGTTGTAGGCGTCGATACCCGCTCCGAGAACGAGTTCCCCCTTGTGCGCCTGGCTGACGTAGACGTGCACCGCGTTGGACATCACCACGGTGGGGTGCACCGGTTCGAGCAGTTCGGACACCAACGCCTGCAGCGGATGACTCTGGATGGGCAGTTCCAGGCCCAGGTCGTCGGTCAGCACGGACGTGGACCCGGCGGCGGCGAGGGCCACCTTGCCCGCGCCGATGTCGCCGCGCGTGGTGCGCACGCCGGTGATCCGGTCGCCCACGCGGTCGAACCCCGTGACCGCGCAGTTCTGGATGAGGTCCACACCCATGCGGTCCAGTGCACGCGCGAACCCCCAGGCGACGTGGTCGTGCTTGGCGATGCCCGCCCGCGGCTGCCAGGTCGCGCCCATGACCGGGTAGCGCAGGTCCTCCGAGGTGTTCAGGATCGGGCAGATCTCGGCGACCTGGTCGGCGTCGAGCCACTCGGCATCGATGCCGTTGAGTCGATTCGCGCCCACTCGCCGCTTGCTGTCGCGCACGTCCTGCAGCGAGTGGGCGAGATTGAGCACGCCGCGCTGGGAGAACAGCAACGGATAGTCGAGCTCGTCCTCGAGGCCCTCCCAGAGCTTCATGGCGTGCTCGTAGAGACCCGCGCTCTCGTCCCACAGGTAGTTGGAGCGGATGATGGTGGTGTTGCGGGCCATGTTCCCGCCTGCCAGCCATCCGCTCTCCACCACCGCCATGTCGGTGATGCCGTGGTTGACCGCCAGGTAGTAGGCGGTGGCCAGGCCGTGGCCTCCGCCGCCCACGATCACCACGTCGTAGGAGCGTTGCGGCTCCGGGGAACTCCAGAGCCAGTCCGGATGGTCCGGGAGATCGGCGCCGGGCGTGCGCGGCATCAGAACCCTCCGTTCACGTTCGGGTAGAGGGGGTGTTTGCTGGCGAGCGTGTCGACGCGCGAGCGGAGTCGGACGCTCGTGGCCTCGTCGAATGCCGGGCAGAGGGCTTCGACGAGAATGTCGGCGACCTCGGTGAACTCGGCCGCGCCGAAGCCCCGGGTGGCCAGCGCTGGTGTGCCGATCCGGAGTCCGCTGGTGACCATGGGCGGTCGCGGATCGTCGGGCACGGCGTTGCGGTTGACGGTGATACCGATCTCGTGGAGGCGGTCCTCGGCCTGTTTACCGTCGAGTTCGGACTCCCGCAGATCTACCAGTACGAGGTGCACGTCGGTGCCGCCGGAGACGAGCCGGACGCCGGCGCGGCGGGCGTCGTCGGCCTGAAGGCGTTCGGCGAGGATTCTCGCGCCTTCGACGGTGCGGCGCTGGCGGTCGACGAAGTCCGCGCTCGCGGCGATCTTGAAGGCCACGGCCTTGCCGGCGATGACGTGTTCGAGGGGCCCGCCCTGTTGTCCCGGAAAGACGGCGGAGTTGAGCTTCTTGGCGAGCTCGGCGTCGCCCGAGAGCACGACTCCGCCGCGGGGGCCGCCGAGGGTCTTGTGCGTGGTGGTCGTGACGACGTGGGCGTGCGGAACGGGGTTCGGGTGGAGGCCTGCGGCGACGAGTCCGGCGAAGTGGGACATGTCGACCAGTAGATAGGCGCCGACCTCGTCGGCGATCTCGCGGAATCGCGCGAAGTCGAGATGGCGGGGGTAGGCCGACCATCCGGCGATGATCAGCTGCGGCCTCGTCTCACGCGCCAAGCGGGCGACCTCGTCCATGTCGACGCGGTGGGTGTCGCTGCGGACGCTGTAGGGCACGACGTTGTAGAGCTTGCCGGAGAAGTTGATCCGCATGCCGTGGGTGAGGTGCCCGCCGTGGGCCAGGTGCAGGCCCATGATCGTGTCGCCGGGCTGCAGGAGGGCGAACATGGCAGCGGCGTTGGCCTGGGCCCCGGAATGGGGCTGGACGTTGGCGTAGTCGGCGCCGAACAGGTCCTTGGCGCGGTCGATGGCCAGCTGCTCGACGACGTCGACGTGTTCGCAGCCGCCGTAGTAGCGCTTGCCGGGATAGCCCTCGGCGTACTTGTTGGTCAGCACCGAACCCTGGGCCTGCAGCACCGCCTGCGGGGCGAAGTTCTCCGAGGCGATCATCTCCAGGGTGCTCTGCTGGCGGTCCAGTTCGGCCGCGACCGCCGTGGACACCTCCGGGTCCACCGCCGAAAGCGGGTCGTCGAACACATCATTGGTGGACGAATTCATGGGACTCCTTCCGCGCTGGCACGCAGCAGGCGATCGAGGGGTTCACGGCGGGAAACCGGATCATCTGAAAGACAACTGAAATATCAGAGTAGTGTCACGGTAGCACCGTGTGCCGCGTGGTCAAGAGGTCCGGCGATCCGCCTCGGAACCCGCCTGCGAGACGACACCCGGGAAGCTCCCCGCGGGGGGCAGGTGCTCGCTTTGCGAGGGCGGGCGACGCGGACGACCAGGATTTTCCCGGCAACCTGTTGACCGGATCACACCCGACGTCCTACCGTGCCCTGTAGTTGATATATCAGTCCTCGCTCAGGGGTCGACGGGACCCCTTTCCGGGTGGCCGGATGGTGCCACGTATCCCAATCCGCTTCAGGCGCGCGCTCCGCCTGTGAAGGCGTTACCGATCTTCTGTTCGAAACTCTGCCGTCCCGTAAGGAGACCTGCATGAGCACGACCCCTCGCGTCGTCATCGTCGGAGCCGGGATCGTCGGTGCGAACCTGGCCGACGAGCTCACCAGCCGCGGGTGGACCCAGGTGACCGTCCTCGACCAGGGACCGTTGCCGTTGACCGGTGGCTCCACCTCGCACGCGCCCGGCCTCGTGTACCAGACCGGCGCGTCGAAGACGATGACCGAGTTCGCCACCTACACCGTCGAGAAGTTCTCGAGCCTGCACCCCGGCGAGGGCTGGTGTTTCAACCAGGTCGGCGGACTCGAGGTGGCGACCACGCCGGAGCGGTTGGCCGACCTGCACCGCAAACAGGGTCTCGCCACGTCGTGGGGAGTTCCCGGTGAGGTGATCTCCCCCGAGGAGTGCGCCAAACTGCACCCGCTGCTCGAGCCGGACCGCATCCTCGGCGGGTTTCACACGCCCACCGACGGCTTGGCCAAGGCCCCTCGCGCCGTACTGGCGCTGGCACGGCGAGCCGAGGGTCGCGGGGCCCGGTTCCGTGGCCAGGTCCGGGTTCTGGGCATCACCCAGCGGGGCGGCCGGGTGACCGGCGTGGAAACGGATCACGGTGAGGTGCCGGCCGACATCGTGGTGTCGTGCGCGGGATTCTGGGGTCCGCAACTGGGTGAGATGGTCGGGATGACCGTGCCGTTGCTGCCGATGGCACACCAGTACGCCAAGACCGACCCGTTGCCCGAACTCGCCGGGCGCAACGACGAGCACACCGAGGCCAAACTGCCGATCCTGCGCCACCAGGACCGTGACCTCTACTACCGCGAGCACGTGGACCGGCTGGGCATCGGCACCTACGCACACCGTCCGATGCCGGTGCGGCTGAGTGACCTGCCCGCGCTCGACGAGCCCTCCGAGTCGGCGATGCCGTCGATGCTGCCGTTCACCGACGAGGACTTCGCGCCGTCCTGGGAGCACACCACACGCCTGATGCCCGCGCTGGAATCGGCGACGGTCGAGACGGGCTTCAACGGGATCATGTCGTTCACTCCCGACGGCGGTCCGCTGATCGGCGAATCACCGGACCTGGCCGGTTTCTGGATCGCCGAGGCGGTGTGGGTGACCCATTCGGCGGGTGTGGCGCGGTCGGTGGCGCAGTTGTTGGTGGACGGGCGCAGCGAGATCGAGTTGCACGGCTGCGACGTGCACCGGTTCGACGAGATCGAGACGACACCGGAGTACGTCGAGGAGACGGCCGCGCGCAACTTCGTCGAGGTCTACGACGTCAAACACCCGCTGCAGCCCAAGTTCTCGCCACGTGATCTGAGGGTGAGCCCGTTCCACGCCCGGCAGAAGGAGCTGGGAGCGGTGTTCCTCGAGGCCCACGCCTGGGAGCGGCCCCACTGGTACGAGGCGAACGCGCCGCTGGTCAAGGACCTGCCGATGGAGTGGCAGCCGCCCGCCCGGGATGCGTGGGCGGCGATGTACCACAGTCCGATCGCCGCGGTCGAGGCGTGGAAGACCCGCACCGACGTCGCCATGTTCGACATGACCTCGCTCAAGCGACTCGAGGTCAGCGGGCCCGGCGCACTGCCGTTCCTGGACCGGCTCACCACGAACAAGCTCGACAAGTCCGTCGGCTCGGTGACCTACACGCTCATGCTCGACGAGGCGGGCGGGGTGCGCAGCGACCTGACGGTGGCTCGGATGGAGGAGCAGTTGTTCCAGGTGGGTGCCAACGGAAACCTCGATTTCGACCGGATGCGCCGCGAGCTGCCCGAGGACGGCAGCGTGCAGCTGCGCGACATCACCGGCGGCACCTGCTGTATCGGGGTGTGGGGCCCGCGCGCCCGCGACCTCGTGCAGCCCCTGAGCCGGGACGACCTCTCGCACGAGGGGCTGAAGTTCTTCCGCTGCAAGCAGATCCGCATCGCAGGCATCCCGGTCACCGCGATGCGGGTGTCGTACGTGGGTGAACTGGGTTGGGAGCTCTACACCAGCGCCCAGTACGGGCAGCGGCTCTGGGACGTGTTGTACGCGGCAGGCCGTGAGCACGGTGTCGTGGCCGCCGGCCGGGCGGCGTTCAACAGCCTGCGGCTGGAGAAGGGGTACCGCGCCTGGGGTGCGGACATGACCACCGAGCACAACCCGTTCGAAGCCGGACTCGGGTTCGCCGTGCGGATGCAGAAGGGCGACTTCGTCGGCCGCGCGGCGCTCGAGGCGATCAATCCCGAATCCGTCACCCGGAAACTGCGCTGTCTCACCGTCGACGACGGACGCAGCGTGGTGCTGGGCTCCGAGCCGGTGTTCGTCAACGGTGTGCCGTCCGGTTACGTCACCTCCGCCGCCTTCTCCCACACGTTGGGCATTCCCATCGCATACGCCTGGCTGCCCGCGGAAGCCGTCGAGGGGACGCAGGTGCGGATCCAGTACTTCGACCGCATGGTGGCCGCGACCGTCGCGGCCGAGCCCCTGGTCGACCCCGACATGCACCGGATCCGCCGGTGACCGGCGCCGCGCCCGTAGGCCCACGACCGCGAAGGAGCTTCATGCGCACCGAGACCGTCGAGGACTTCCTGCAGGAGCGGGCCGCCAGGGTGCCCGCGCCCGGTGGCGGGGCGTCCGCTGCTCTGCACGCGGCGCAGGCCGCGGCACTGCTGTCCATGGTCGCTCGCTACAGCGACGGCGAGAAGTACGCCGACCACGCCGCGACCGTTCAGCAGGTGTGCGACACCGCCGACGAACTGCGCGCGCTCTGCCTCGACCTGGCCGAGCGGGACGCGGAGGCCTTCGGCGCGGTCGCCGCCGCCTACACGTTGCCGAAGCAGAGCCCCGAGGAGAAACAGGAGCGCTCCGCGGCCATCGCGGCCGCGCTCGCCGAGGCGGGCCGGGTGCCGGGCAGGGTGATCGCGCTGGCGGCACACCTCGTCGAACTCGCCGAGCTGATGCGGCCCGTGGGAAACGCCAACGTGATCAGCGACGTGGCGGCCGCCGCGATCGCTGCCAGGGCGGCGGTCTCGACCGCGCGGGTCAACGTCGAGATCAACCTCGCGGGCATCACCGATCCCGACGTCCGCGCAGAACTCGAGGAGACGGTCGTCAAGACCGACGACACGTTGCTGCGAGCCGACACCGTGACCTCCGCCGTTCGGGAGCAGATCCTGCGATGACCACGATTCAGCCCACCGCACCCCGAGACACCACGGACATGCGCGAACTCGGTTGTACCGGACTCGCCCGCGAGATCCGCGCACGAGCGGCGTCCGGCGCCGCGGAGCTCGCCGAGTCCGGCACCACGCCGGGACTGGCAGTGGTGGTGGCCACCGACGACGAATCCAGCGCCTGGTACGTGCGCTCGATCGCCCGCGCCGCAGGCAAGGCCGGAATCGACTGCAGGACGGTCGACCTGGGTGCCGGGGCCGAGCCCGAGCGGATCCGGGCCACACTGGAGCGACTCAGCGCCGACGAGTCGGTGCACGGCATCATCCTGCAGACCCCGCTGCCGACCGGGGCCCGCTTCGAGGACCTGGCCTCGGCGATCGATCCCCGCAAGGACGTCGACGGGGCGAACCCGGTCTCGCTCGGCAACCTGGCAGCAGGGTTGCCTGCCCATCCACCCGCCACCGCAGCCGCGGTCCTCACACTGCTCGACCACCACGAGATCGAGCTGGCCGGCCGCAACTGTGTCGTCGTGGGGCGTTCGAACGTGGTCGGCAAACCGGTCGCCCAGCTCATGCTGCAGCGCGACGCGACCGTGACGATCTGCCACCGGTACACCCCGGATCTGACCGCGTTCACCCCGGACGCCGACGTGCTGGTGGTTGCCGTCGGCAAGCCCGGCCTGATCACCGACAAGCACGTCCGGGAGGACGCGATCGTCGTCGACGTCGGTACCACGCCGACGGCCGACGGCGGACTTCTCGGCGACGTCGACCCTTCGGTGCGGGTCGCCGGTCTGACGCCGGTGCCAGGGGGAGTGGGCCCGGTGACCACCGCGCTGCTGTTGGAACACACCGTGCAGTCGGCGATCCGCGCCGCGCGCGAGGCGCGGCATCGCGCCGGGTCGCCGCCGCGAACCGGTTCGGAGCAGCGATGAGCCTGTCCGTCTTCGATCTGTTCAAGGTCGGCATCGGCCCGTCGAGTTCGCACACCGTCGGGCCGATGCGAGCTGCCCACCTCTTCGTCGACCAGCTCCGGCGGACGGGGACGTTGCCCCGGGTCGAGCGCGTGCGCTGCGAGCTGTTCGGTTCGCTGGGCGCGACCGGGCACGGGCACGGCAGCGTCAAGGCCGTCGTCCTCGGACTCGCGGGCGAGCAACCGCACCTGGTCGACCCGGTCGCCGCCGAACCCCAGGTGCACGCCGCGCGCGAGGAAGCGCGGCTGAGCCTGGGCGGGGAGCACAAGATCGTCTTCGAGGTCGACGAGGACGTCGTGCTGCACCGCAACAGACGGCTCGACTTCCACAGCAACGGCATGGTCTTCGAGGCGTTCGGCGAGACCGGTGCCCGGCTCGACCGCCGTGAGTACTACTCGATCGGGGGCGGCTTCGTCCTCGACGAGGACGAAGCGGGACGGCCGACTCTGGTCGAGGACGACACTCCCGTGCGGTATCCGTTCACCACCGGCGACCAGCTGCTGGCGCACACCACCGCCACCGGCGGGCGGATCAGTGACGTGGTCCTGGCCAACGAGCGCAGCTGGCGCAGCGAGTCCGAGACCCGCGCGGGACTGTTGCACATCTGGTCGGTGATGCAGGAGTGCGTCGAGCATGGCGTCAACACCGGCGGCACCCTGCCGGGCGGACTCAAGGTCCGCCGCCGCGCACGCGAACTGCGCGCAAGCCTGGAAAGCAGCGCGAGACAGGGTGATGCGGAGCAGGCCATGGAATGGGTGACGCTGTTCGCGCTCGCGGTCAACGAACAGAACGCAGCGGGCGGACGGGTGGTGACCGCGCCCACCAACGGCGCTGCCGGCATCGTGCCCGCGGTGCTGCACTACGCACATCGCTACCTGCCGCACTTCGACGACGACGCCGCGGTCCGCTTCCTGCTCACGGCCGGCGCGATCGGTGTGCTGTTCAAGGAGAACGCCTCCATCTCCGGTGCCGAGGTCGGGTGTCAGGGCGAGGTCGGATCGGCCTGTTCGATGGCTGCCGCCGGACTGGCCGAGCTGCTCGGCGGCACGCCCGAGCAGGTGGAGAACGCCGCGGAGATCGGCATCGAACACAACCTCGGCCTGACCTGCGACCCGGTCGGCGGGCTGGTGCAGATCCCGTGCATCGAGCGCAATGCGGTCGCCGCCATCAAGGCGATCACCGCTGCGCGCATGGCCCTGCGCGGCGACGGCCGCCACCACGTCTCCCTCGACAAGGCGATCAAGACCATGCGCGAGACCGGAGCCGACATGAAGGACAAGTACAAGGAGACCGCGCGCGGCGGCCTCGCGCTCAACATCGTGGAATGCTGAGGAGAACCCCGTGACCAGCAGTGTCAGCGTGCAAACCCGGTCGTTCACGCTCACCTTGAGCTGCCCGAACCGCACCGGGATCGTTCAGGCCGTCAGTTCCTATCTCGTCGAGCACGAGTGCGACATCGTCGAGTACCGCCAGTTCGACGATGCGGTCCGCGGCCGCCTGTTCCTGCGCGTGCAGGTCGCCGCGGCCGACGACGTCGATCTGGACGCGATGTCCCAGGACTTCGTCCCTGTGGCCACCGACTTCGAGATGGATTTCGCACTGCACCCCGACCGCGACGCCCGGGTGGTGGTCATGGTCTCGAAGCTGGGGCACTGCCTCAACGACCTCATCTACCGGTGGCGAGCCGGAGCGCTGAGCGCCGAGATCGTGGCGGTCGTGTCCAACCACGAGGATCTGCGTCCGATGGCGGAGGCCGCGGGTCTGCCGTTCCATCACGTCCCGGTGACCCCGGAGAGCAAGCCCGAGGCCGAGGCGCAACTGCTGCGACTGGTCGACGACTACGAAGCCGATCTCGTGGTGCTGGCGCGGTACATGCAGGTGCTCTCGGACCAGACCTGCAAGGCCCTGCACGGCCGCGCGATCAACATCCACCATTCGTTCCTGCCTGGATTCAAAGGCGCCAAGCCCTACCACCAGGCCTACGACCGCGGGGTCAAGCTCGTCGGCGCCACCGCGCACTTCGTCACGCCGGACCTCGACGAGGGTCCGATCATCGAGCAGGAGGTGATCCGTATCGACCACACCTACGATCCGCGGGCGTTGCAGACCGTGGGCAGGGACGCCGAGGCGCTGGCACTGTCCCGGGCGGTGCGGTGGTACTGCGAGAACCGGGTGCTGCTCAACGGCACCAGCACCGTGGTCTTCCGTTAGCCGTACCGGACGAAGTGGGACCACCTTGGCCGGCCGACCGCGGGCCCCCGACGGCGTCCTCAGTGCTCGAGCGATGCCCGCAGGGGATTTCCCCACCCGCCACCATCTTCTCCACCCACCACCAGCTTCTCCACCCACCACATCGAATCGCCAGCCGCGCCCGCTGTGACCGCGCCGCAGCGAGAGCCTCACCCTTCGACGAGGAGCGTGACCCATGACGACCAGTGAGCTTCCCACCGGACACGAGCAGGCCGACGAGCTCCCGAAGAGCCTGCGCGAGACCCTGGCCGGGCATTACTACACCGACCCCGAGATCTTCCGGCTGGAGCAGGAGAACATCTTCGAAGCCGGGTGGTTCTGCGCCGTGCTCAGTGCGGATCTGGCCAAGCCCGGGCAGTTCGAGACGGTCCAGATCGGACGCGAGAGCGTGCTGGTGACGCGCGGCCGCAACGGGGCGATCAAGGCGTTCCTCAACGTCTGCCGGCATCGCGGCGCGCGGTTGTGCACCGAACAGAAGGGCGAGGTCCGCCGGTCCTTCCAGTGTCCGTACCACGCCTGGACCTATTCCTTCGACGGCGCGCTCATCGCTGCCCCGAACCTCGGCGCGATGGACGACGTCGACCGCACGCAGTACGGCCTGCACGAGGTCCACGTGCGCGAGTGGCTCGGATACGTGTGGCTGTGCCTGGCCGAACAGCCGCCGTCGTTCGAGGACACCGTCATCGGGGACGTCACCGCGCGGCTGGGAACCCCGGACGCGATCGTCGGCTACCAGGTCGCCGACCTCAAACTCGGCAGGCGCATCGAGTACGACGTCAAGGCGAACTGGAAACAGATCGTCGAGAACTTCATGGAGTGTTACCACTGCGCCACGATCCACCCGGAGCTCACCGAGGTGCTTCCGGAGTTCGCCGACGGACTCGCGGCACAGTACTTCGTCGGGCACGGCGCCGAATTCGGCGAGGACGTCCAGGGCTTCACCGTGGACGGTTCCGCCGGGGTGGAGAAGCTGCCCGGTGTCAGTGAGCAGCAGGACCGCCGGTACTACGCGATCACGGTACGGCCGCAGGTGTTCATCAACCTGGTGCCCGATCACGTGGTGTTCCACCGGATGTTCCCGCTGAGCGCCGAGCGCACGCTGGTGCGCTGCGACTGGCTCTATCTTCCGGAAGTGGTCGATTCGGGTACCGACATCGACCGCTCCGTGGAGCTGTTCCACCGCGTCAACCAACAGGACTTCGACGCCTGCGAACGCTGCCAGCTGGCCATGGATTCGCGCGCCTATGCCCGCGGGGGAGTCCTCGTGCCCAGTGAGCACCACATCTCCGAGTTCCACGACTGGGTCCGCGAGCGCATCGGCTGATCCGGTCACGGCAGGGCCTCGCGTCGGGCAGCGGTCCGAGCCCGACGCGAGGCCCTTTCGCGTGCCCGAATTCGCCTGCCGGTGGCCCGTCGGACGGCTCGGTCCGATCTGATCCCGTCGCGCCGTTGGCCCCGATTTCCCGGCGGGACGACGGCGTCAGCGGGGTTGTTCCAAGGGGACTCCGTCCTCGGACAGCGGGGGAGGCGGGAGTTCGGCGCTGGAGGTCAGCGGAGCGGCGCCGTCGAGCGGTTTACCGGCGTGTTCCCGTAGGTGGCGCGTGGCGACGAGACCGATGACGCCCGCGCCGATGAGGTAGTAACCCGGCCAATCCAGATTTCCGGTGGCGGTGACGGCGGTTTCGATGATGGTCGGCGCGGTACCGGCGAACAGCGAGACCGACAGATTGAAGATCACCGCGAGGCTGCTGTACCGGATCATGGTCGGGAACAGCGCGGGCAGCGTGGACGGCGAGACCGCCGCGAAGCACATCAGGCACAGCCCGATGATCAGCAGTCCGGCGATCTGGCCCAGCGTCCCGGTGCGCAACAACCACACCGCGGGCAGGCCCAGCAGCACCAGTGCGACGCTGCCGGTCATCAGAATGGGTTTGCGGCCGATACGGTCGCTGAGCCGCCCGACACCGACGATCATGCAGAGCATGACGAGCATGACGGCCACCTGCATCCCGGTGGCCACCCCGCTGCCGGTCCCGATCTCCCCGAACCGGGGCAGTGTGCCGGTCAGGTACGTCGGGATGTAGTTGGTCAGCACGTAGTTGGTCACGTTCCAGGCCACGATCACGCCCGCGGCCACGAGCGCTCCGGTGCGATAGTGCCGCCGCACGATCTGCACCGCGCGCTTGGTCGACATCGTGGCCAGCGCGGGGGAGCGTTCCATCTGCTGCCGGAAGGCCGGGGTGTCCTCCAGCCGCATACGCAGGTACAGCCCGGCCACGCCCAACGGCAGCGCGAGCATGAACGGTACCCGCCATCCCCAAGCCACCAGTTGGTCGTCGGGGAGCAGTGCGATCACCGCACCGCACGTGCTCGCGCCGAGCGTGTAGCCGGTGATCGTGCTGAATTCGAGCCAGCTGCCGAAGAAACCGCGCCTGCGGTCCGGCGCGTACTCCGCCATCAGGGTCAACGCCCCGACGTACTCGCCGCCCGCGGAGAATCCCTGCAGCATCCGGAGGAGCAGCACGAGCACCGGCGCCAGCATCCCGGCCGCACCGTAGCTGGGTACGAGGCCGAGCAGCACCGTGGCGAAGGCCATCAGGAGGATTGTGGCCGACAGGACCTTCGTGCGGCCGTAGCGATCGCCGAGTCGTCCGAAGATCAGCCCGCCCAGCGGTCGCATGACGAACGCGGCGGCGAACGCGCCGAGGGTGTAGACCGCGGCCCATTCCCCGACCTCCGGGAAGAACACCCGGTCCAGTACGACCGCGGCCAGATAGGAGTAGATGCCGAAGTCGTACCACTCCGCGACGTTGCCGACCGCGGCCGCCGTGGTGGCGCGGCGGACCGTGCGTTCCTCTTGCACCACGGGGGGCCTCAGGCCCCGGCGCGGTCGCCTGGACTTGTCGGTCATGGGCCTCCCCGGCGAGGCGACGTGTGACGGCCAGCGGTGCGGTGCCTCGGCGACATCGCGGTTGTGACGGCGATCGACGACTGATATATCTGTTTACGGCAAGGTAGCCGGTCGGTGTTCTTCGAGGCAAGGATTCAGGTCTCTCCGCGGACGCGCGCGGAGTCTCCGCTTCAGTCGCCGAGGCTCCGCGGCCCCCGCGCGTCCACACGTGTTTCCCCTGGTAGTGCCGCGTGAAAAGCGTGTGTTTCCGATCCCGTTCGACCGTTGACGCAGGGGGTGTCGAACCCCATCCTGTGAGTTGCGTAATTCACTACTCGTTCCGCTATGAGCAACAGGGGTCCGTAATGATCTTGGTTGGTGAGTTGGCTGACCTGCCACCCGGAGAGTCCGTCCGGGTTCAGGGCGAGGTGGCGATCGCGGTGTTCAACGTGGACGGTGAGCTCTACGCGATCGACGACACCTGCACGCATCAGGACGCGTCACTGTCCGACGGATGGCTCGAGGGATGTGCGGTGGAGTGTCCGCTGCACGCCGCCTGCTTCGACCTCCGCACCGGGCAGCCCAGTGGTCCACCCGCGAAGAAGCCCGTGCGCACGCACGCGGTCTCGATCGACGACGGCGTGATCTACGTGCACGAGTCGACCCCGGTCAGCGTGGGTGGCGCCGTGACGGAGGAGGTCGGTTGATGCAGCACGTCACCGTCGTCGGTGCCTCGCTGGCAGGACTGGCGACCGTCCGCGCACTGCGCGCGCAGGAGTTCGAAGGCCGGATCACCGTGATCGGTGACGAGCCGCACGAGCCGTACGATCGCCCACCGTTGTCCAAGGAGTACCTGGCGGGCACGGTCACCGAGGAGGACATCGGCCTCACCGATGCCGAGGACGCCGAGCTGGACGTGGAGTGGGTGCTGGGCCAACCGGCCACTTCCCTGGACGCCGCGGGCAAAGCCGTTGTGCTCGCCGGCGGTTTCCGGATCGACACCGACGCCGTCGTGCTCGCCACCGGCGCTCGGGCGCGCCGGCTCCCCGGCGGTTGCCCGCAGGGCGTGCACACTCTGCGCACCCTCGACGACGCGCGGGCGCTGCGCGACGAACTGGCGCCCGGTGTCCGGCTGGTCGTCATCGGGGCCGGGTTCATCGGAGCCGAGATCGCGTCCACGGCAGCGGGTCTGGGCTGTGAGGTCGACATCGTGGAGGCCGCGGAGGTTCCGTTGCAACGCCCGCTGGGCGTGGAGATGGGAGCGGTGTGCGGCAGGCTGCACGCGCGGCACGGTGCACGCCTGCACGTGGGTACCGGATTGGCCGAGCTGGTCGGCGAGGACCGGGTGAACGCGGTGCGCCTCACCGACGGGCGGGAGTTGCCCGCCGACGTGGTCGTCGTCGGTATCGGTGCGCAGCCGAACACGGAGTGGCTCGCCGGGTCCGGTCTGGAGATCGACGACGGGGTGCGTACCGACGCGCAGGGCCGCACGGCGATCCCCGAGGTGTTCGCCGTCGGCGACTGTGCCCATTCCTACCGCGACTACACCGCGGGGCCCCTGCGGCTGGAACATTGGACGAACGCGCTGCAGCAACCGTCGGCCGCGGTCGCCGCGCTGCTCGGCCGGGAGCATGCCGCCCCGGCGCATCACTCGGTGCCGTACTTCTGGTCGGATCAGTACGGCCACAAGATCCAGTTCGCCGGTCATCGCACGGACGACTGCACGGTCCACATCGAGGAGGGGGATCCGGACGCGGGCGACTTCGTGGCGCTCTACCTCACTCCCGACGAACGTCCGGTGGGGGTGCTGGCGATCGACAGGGCCCGTCCGTTCGGTCAGTGGCGGCGCAAACTGGCCCAGCGCGGCTGACCGAGGTCAGAGGAAGGGCTGTGTCCGACCGGCCTGTCGGAGCAAGCCCAGTCGGGACGGACGTGTCGACAAGGCGTTCAGACCAGTGAGCGCATGGCCTTGTCGAAGTTCAGCACGTGTTCGCGGGCGAGCCGGTCAGCCTTGTCCGGCTCGCGCGAGCTGATCGCCCGCAGCAGTCCGGAGTGCTCCATGACGTGACTGTCGAAGTCGGGCATACGGTCGAGGAAGACGCAGAAGATGCGCGTGGCGAGGTTGTCGTAGCGAATCAGCGTGTCTTCGAGGTGCGGGTTTCCCGCGGCGTGGTAAATCGCGCGGTGCACGTGCAGGTCCCACCGCATCACCTCGTCGCGGCTGAGGGAGCGGAAGTCCATGTTGTCGAGGAAGTCGGCGAGTTCGGCGAACTCGCCGGCCTCGGCGTCACCGAGGGTTTCGGCTGCGCGGCGCGCTGCGAGCGGTTCGAGGTGCACGCGCAGGTCCGAGATGTAGGCGAGGTCGGTGATGTCGACGGCCGTGGCGAACGTTCCCCGGCGCGGGTACGACACGACCAGGCGGTCGATCTCGAGGCGCTTGAGTGCTTCGCGGACCGGTGTTCTGCCGATGTCGAGGGACTGCGCGAGCGCTGCGTCGTCGATCGGTTCCATGGGCGGGATGTCCAGCATGATCAGCCGATCGCGGATCGACTGATAGGCCTTCTCGGCCATGGAAATCGGTTGATCCTTGGTCGAAGAACTCATCGCAACCCCGATTGCATCGCCAAATCCCAGCGCTTCACGAATTCTGATACGCGACTAGTATAGCAGATTTCCGTTGAACGCCTGACGTGTCCCGCGCGTGACGCCCCGGCGATGTGGCTGTGACCTGCGAATTCTGGGTAGATGGGAGACGTGTGACGGTACCGGGTCGTGGTGGATCGCCGTAGCGGGTCTCCTGGTGAACGACGCTGCCGGACCGTCGGCCATCGTATTTCGGAGGAATTCTGTCCGAGGTCACGACGAATTCAATCCTCGGTCGCCAGTGCGACCCGCGTGAATGCGCAGACGTCGCGGTCGTCGGCCCGAGGGCCGTCCTCGGGAGGCCCGGCGCGGGGGAGGATGCCGGCGGAGGAGGGCCTTCGGAGGTCAGCCGGTCGCCCCGCCGTCCCGGTCGCCGCGGTGGTAGGCCACCAGGTGTTCGCGCACGTAGGTCAGGTGCTCGACCATCGCCGCCTCGGCCGCGTCCGGGTCCTGTTCGTCGATCGCGCGCACGATCTGCTGATGTTGGCGGACGGTCGTCCGCCCGACCTCCGGTGAGAGATCCAGGTAGTGCACCGGTTCGGTCTCGATGTGCAGTGCGCTGACGAACGAGGCGAGGACCCGGTTGCCCGATGCGCGCGCGATCGTGCCGTGGAAACGCTCGTCGAGCGCCGGAACGCTCTCGTCGTCGACGGAGATCGACTTCTGCAGGTCCAGGATCTCGCGCAGTTCCGTGAGATCGTCGTCGGTGCGATGGGTGGCCGCCAGTCGCACGGACGGCACCTCGAGGTGCTGGCGTACGAGCGCCACCTCCTCGAACGCGATGCTGCCGAGGGCCAGCAGCGTGTGCACCGAATCACCGACCGCGCTGCGCAGCGTCGACGGGTCCGCGCTGCGGACGAAGCTCCCGCCGCCTGCACCGGGCGTCTTGACGATCAGGTTCTGCGTGGTCAGCGAGCGCAGTGCCTCGCGCACCGTCGTCCTGCTGACCGCGAACTGCCGCGCCAGTTCGGCCTCGCTGGGCAGGCGGTCGCCGCTCCGGAGCGCGCCGGAGAAGATGGCAGCCTTGATCTGTTCCTCGACCTGCTGCCGCGGACGCAGCACCTTGCTGCCGATGGTCTTGGCCGACTTCGTCACTGCGGGCCTACCTCATTCCACGTGCGCCTGCGCCTGCTCCGACCCTGCCGCTGAACAAGGCCCGGTCGAAGCACGAATTTTACCGACTCGCCCCAGCTCGGGACGTCGCGTCCGGTCCGTCCGCAGGCGGCACGCCGTGTCGGTTCGGCTCGACACGGCGTGCCCGCTCTGCGTTGCGGCACGGATCAGTGGGCGGCACCGCCGCGCACCGGTCCGTCGACCGCCGGATCGGCCGTACCTCCCGCTCCCTCGGCAGCCGCGTCGACCGCGGCGAAGTCGACGTCCTTCGTCTCCGGGCCCATGGCACCGCCCACGCTGATCAGGACACAGCCGATCACCAGCAGTGGCAGTACCGTCCACTGCATCGGCATCAGGCTGGACAGTCCTGTTTGGAAGAAGGCGTAGAAGGACGGGACCACCACGGCCAGGCTGTAACCCAGGCCGAAACCGGTGGCCCGGACGCCGGTGTGGAAACGCTCGTTGATGTAGACGGTCGTCAGGCCCCACACCGACAGGACGAGAACGGCGAGCAGTGTCGTGAGTGCGATCACGGCGACGAGGCTGTCCGGCTTGGTCGCGAGCAGCACTGCGTAGACGGCGGTGCCGCCGATGCCGGCGATGCCGCCCCACACGATGAGGAACGGCCTGCGGCCCACCCGTTGGCTGATCACGGCGGCGACCACGTACCCCACGGCCACCATCAGGTAGGCGATGATCAGCGTGACGGTCACTTCCGTCTCGCCCAGTCCGAGTTCACCGGACAACTGGCCCGGCAGGATCGCGGTGACACAGTTGAGGCTGAGCCAGAATCCGGTCATCAGGACGAACACCTGAATGAAGTTCTTCAGGTTCTGGCCGCTGAACAGGTCCTTGACCGGAGCGCCTCCGCTGCTGCCCTCGAAGAGTTCCGACTCACTGACGCTGCGCAGGTAGTAGATGACGAAGCTGAGCGCCAGTGCACCGCCGATGAAGAACGGGATCCGCCAACCCCACTGGACGTACGGCGAGCTGACCTCGCCCGCGGGCGCGACCTGCAGCATGACGAACGTGATCACGGCGACGACGACGTACGCCAACGGAAAGCCGGTCATGATCAACCCGCCGTTGAGTCCACGCCGTTCCTTGGGCGAGTACTCCATCGCCAGTGGACTCGCCGCCGTGTACTCACCGCCGACGAACACCCCGATGACGAACCGCAGGGCGACGAACACCACCACCGACGTCATGCCCCAGGTTTCGTAACCCGGTAACAGTCCGATGAGGATGGTCAGGGCGCCGAAGCCCGACACCGCGACCACGGTGGCGTTCTTGCGTCCCTTCGTGTCGGCGTACCGGCCGAACAGCAACGCGCCGAGTGGTCTGCCGACGAGGGTCGCGGCGAAGATCATGCCGCTGGTGATCGCGGTGGCGGTGTCCGACAGGTCGGGGGAGATGAAGTACCCCATCGCAGGAGCCAGCGCGATGATCGGCAGATAGATGTCGAACATGTCGACGAAGAAGCCGAAAAAGGCACCTCGCTGTGCGTGTTTTCGGGCATGTTCGTGCGCGGCGTGCCCGGTGTCGGTCGTCATGCCTGCTCCTTCTTCGGGGGCACGAACTCCGCGGACGCGGTGGGTGGGGCCGGTGAGTCGGCGGACCGTTGTGCCCGGTCGGATGGTGTCCACGTCGGGCCCTACGGGTGGTCCGTTGGCTCAGCGACGCTGCTTCCGCGTAAATGTCGGTCATTAACCATGATGTGTCAAGGGTTACATCGCGGCCGCTGGTCTGGCACGTTCATTGGCCAGGTCGGGGAGCGTCAGGAGTGATTCCCGGTTGACGTAGATGCGGATATGACCTGCCGTGTCGGAGCGAATGCGCACCGCAGCCACCGTAGCGTGAGCGGCCCGGCGTGGGAGCTTGTCAAATGTCCAACATTGACACCTGTGGCGTGAGCTACTTATGTTGCCGGCATGGCAGTGACGACCGCCGAGGCAATGACGACCGGCGAGGTGAGCACGTGACGGGGACCAGGCGAACGGGCACCGCGGGCCCACCGGCCGCACCGCTGCAGGGGCTGACCGTGGTGGACATGTCCACGTCCTACGCAGGGCCGACGGCGTCGATGTATCTGGCCGACCTGGGTGCCGACGTGATCAAGGTCGAACGGCCGGGGGCCGGGGACGACGCCCGCTACTGGGGCCCGCCGTTCGTCGACGGGACGTCGGCGTGGTTCGCCTCGGCCAATCGCAACAAGCGCAGCATCGCGCTCGACCTGCGTTCCGAGGACGGACTCGCGGCCATGCACCGGCTGATCGCCGACGCCGACGTGTTCATCGAGAGCATGAACCCTGGCAAACTCGAGCGGTTCGGTCTCGCCCCCGCCGACGCGCTGGCCCGGCACCCGCACCTGATCTACTGCGCGATGTCGGGAATGGGACTCACCGGGCCGGATGCGCAGTTGCCCGGGTACGACCTGGTCGCGCAGGCCCGGTCGGGGTTGATGTCGGTGACGGGTCCCGCGGGCGGATCGCCGGAACGGGTGTCCACGGCGTTGTCGGACATCGTGACGGGAATGTCGGCGGCGCTCGCGATCTCCGCTGCGGTGGTGCGGCAACGCCGTACCGGCACGGGCGACGTCATCGACGTCTCGCTGCTCGACTCCGACCTCGCGCTGATGGCACCCCGCATCGCCTCGTACCTGGCAGGCGAGCCGGAGCCCGCCCCGTCGGGCGGAACGGATTCGGTGATCGCGATCTACCAGCCGTTCGCCACGGCCGACCGGGAGATCGTCGTCGCACTCGGCAACGACGCCATCTGGCGGCGGTTCTGCGCGGCGGCCGGGCTGACCGAGCTCGCCGACGATGAACGCCTGGCCGACAACGCAGGTCGCAGGCGGCACCGCGCCGAGATCGTCGAGGCCATCGCCGGGGTCCTCCGTGGACGGACCGCCGAGCACTGGCTGTCGGTGCTGCACGAAGCGGGTGTCCCCGTGGCTCCCGTGCAGCGACTGTCCGAAGTGGTCTCCGACTCACAGGTCGTTGCGAGGCAATCGGTCCTTCCCTCGCCCGGTGGTGACGGTGCGCTGAACGGCGTACGCAGTCCGTTCCGTCTCGGATCGCTGCCGCAGCCGCGCAACGAGCGCTTCCCGGAGCTCGGCGAGCACACGGTCGAGATCCTCCGCAAGGCCGGCTTCGACGACGCCGAGATCGCACGCCTGCTCGACGACGGGTCCGTGCAGGCTTCTCCCGACACAGCCGAGCAGGTGGGATCGTGAGCGACGATGTTCTGGTGGTCGAGCGGCAGGGCCCGGTGGCACAGCTGCGGATCAACCGGCCGCGGCAGCACAACGCGCTGAACGCCGACGTCCTGTCGGCGGTGGACCGCGCGCTCGATGAGCTCGCCGCGACCGAGGTGCGGGCGATCGTGCTGACCGGCACGGGGGAGCGTGCGTTCAGCGCCGGAGCCGACCTGCACGAGTTGGCCGGCCTGGGTGCGGACCGGGCGCACGACGTGCTCGGACGAGGCCAGGCCGTCGTGGCCCGGATCGAGCGGTCGCCGGTCCCCGTCATCGCGGCGGTGAACGGCCTGGCGCTGGGCGGCGGATTCGAGATCGCCCTCGCGTGCACGTTCGCGGTGCTGGCCGAGACCGCGGAGCTCGGACTGCCGGAAACGGGCCTCGGCCTGATGCCCGGGTACGGCGGAACGCAGCGGCTGGCTCGCCGGGTCGGCGCGCCCGTGGCGGCCTACACCATGCTCACCGGCGAGCGCATGTCCGCCGAGCGGGCCTACGGCCTCGGACTCACGCCCGTGCCACCCGTTCCGGTCGGCGGCGTCGTCGACGCGGCCCACGATCTGGCGCTGCGCGTCGCGGCCCGTGGTCCGCGCGCGGTGCGGGCCTCGCTGGAGGCGCTCCACCGGGGCGCCGACGGGTCGCTGGAGTCGGGGCTGGCACTGGAGTCGGCGCTGGCCGGTGTCGTCACCGGCGGCGAGGAGGCCGCGGAGGGCATCGCGGCGTTCCTGGGCAAGCGGACTCCGGCGTTCGATGCGACCCGCGGAGGTGAACAGGCATGAGCGCGCGAACGCCGATCGCGGGCATCGAGCCCCTCGAGCTCGACGTCGATGCGGACGCCTACCTGGCACTGCACGGCGCGCTGGACGAGCCGGTCGCCGACGGCCTGCTCGGGGATCGTGAACGGCAGGTGCGCGACCGCACCCGGCACGTCGTGGCCGAACACGTCGCACCCACGGCGGCGTTGCGGGACGCCGAGCACACGTTCGCCCACGACAGCTACCAGGCGCTGGCCGCCGCAGGCCTCGGAGGGCTGCTGGTGCCGGAGGAGTACGGCGGTACCGACGACACCACCGTCGCCTACGCCGCCGCGATGGAGGAGATCGCCGCGGGCTGCGGGGCCACGAGCCTGGTGTTCATGACCCAGATGCACGCGGCCTATCCGATCCTGCACTCCGGCAGCAGGGAGCTGGCGCGTGAGTACGTTCCGGGTCTCGTCGACGGCAGCCGGTACGGATCGCTCGGCGTCACCGAACCGTCTGCCGGCAGCGACGCCGCGTCCCTGCGCACGCTGGCCACCCGCACGGACGAGGGCTACACGCTCAGCGGGTCGAAGATGTTCATCACCACCGGCGACCGTGCCGACGTGGTGATCTGCTTCGCCACCGTCGATCCCGCCGCGGGCCGGCGGGGCATCACGGCCTTCGCCGTCGACGGCCGGTCGCAGGGGCTCACCCGCGGACGTCCGCTGTCCAAAATGGGCATGCACTCCTCGAGTACGGCGGAGCTGACGTTCGATCGCACCCCCGTGCCTACGAGTCACCGGCTCGGCGACGAGGGCGGCGGCTGGGCGATCGTGGTGAGCTCGGTGACCAAATCGCGGATCAGTGCCGCCGCGCAGGGCGTCGGTCTGGCCCGCGGTGCGTACGCCCACGCGCTGGCCGGACTGCACCGCATCCACGGGCCGGCCGTCCCGCAGGACGTGGCCGCCCGCCTGGCCGCGATGCGGGGCCGGATCCTGTCGGCGCGGCTGATGCTGCTGGCCACCGCGCGGGACGTCGACGCCGGCGGCGGTGCGGGCGGCTCGATCGGCCTGATGAAGCAGACCTGCACCGACGTCGGCTGGCAGGTGGCGGTCGAGGCCACCGCGCTGCTGGGCCGCCACGGTGACCTCGCCGCGTTCGGAGCGGAACGGTATCTCCGCGACGCCAAGGTCACTCAGATCTACGACGGAACGAACGAGGTGCAGCGACTGCTGGTCGCGCGCGACACCGCCGGACGACTGAAGGACGTGCTGCCATGACCGAGACAACGCCGGCGCTCGCCGGCAAGACCGCCATCGTCACCGGCGCGGGCCGGGGGCTCGGCAGGGCCATGGCGGTGGCGCTGGCCGACGCCGGTGCCGACGTCGCACTGGCCGCACGCAGCAAGGACCAGCTCGACACGGTCGCCGAGGAGGTGACGCGCCGGGGGCGCAGGGCCATGGCCGTCCCCACCGACGTGACCGATGCCGACGCGGTGCGAAACCTGGTGGATCGGACCGTCGACCACTTCGGTCATCTCGACGTCGTCGTCAACAACTCCGGTGTGATCGACAGCAGACCGCTGCTCGAACAGGACCACGCGACGTGGGACCGCGTCGTCGACACCAACCTCCGCGGCACGTACCTGGTCACCCGCGCGGCGGGCGAACACCTCGTGGCGCAGGGGTCGGGAAAGGTCGTCAACGTCGCCTCGAACTTCGCCTTCAAGGGCATCGCCAACCACGCGGCGTACTGCGCCTCGAAGGCCGCCGTCGTCGCCTTCACCAAGGCCATGGCCGTGGAGTGGGCGCCGCACGGCGTGCAGGTCAATGCACTCGCCCCCGGCTACTTCGCCACCGATCTCAACGCCGATCTGCGCGCCGACCCCGATGCGCTCGCCAAGGTCGTCCGGGCGGTTCCCGCACGCCGCATGGGCGAGGCACCCGAACTGGCGTCCTGGCTCGTCCTGCTCGCCGGACCCGCCTCGGACTTCATGACCGGCGAGGCCATCGTCATCGACGGCGGGCAGACGGCCCGATAACCCCGTCCCACCGAACCGGTCGATACAAGGAAGTAGGACCGATGACAGCGAACACTCTCACCGTCGCCGTACTGGGCGCGGGCACCATGGGATCCGGCATCGCCGTCACCGCCGCGCGCGGCGGCCACCGCACGATCGTGCGCGACGTCGACGACGAATCCGTCCGACGTGGACTCGACAACGCCACGAGCTTCCTGCGCAAGAGCGCATCCCTCGGCAAACTCACCGAGCAGCAGGCCGAGGCCGCGATCGCCAACCTGTCCGGGACCACCGAGCTCGGCGATCTCGCCGGTGCGGACGTGGTTGTCGAGGCCGTCTACGAAGACCTCGAACTGAAGAAGGAGCTGTTCGGGCGGCTCGACGACGTCGTCGCGCGTGACACCCTGCTGCACACCAACACCTCGACGCTCTCGGTCACCGCGATCGCCTCGGGCTCGCGGTACCCGGACCGGGTCGTCGGCACGCACTACTGCAACCCCGCACAGCTGATGAAGCTCGTGGAGGTGGCCGAGGGCAGGCATACCTCGGCGGAGGCGACGAAACGGTCGATGGCCTTCCTCGACAGTGTCGGCAAGACCACGGTCGTCACGAAGGATCGGCCCGGGTTCATCCTCAACCGGTTCCTGATCCCGTGGGAGAACAACTGCATTCGCGCGCTCGAGGCGGGCGCGGGCACGGTCGAGTCGATCGACAAGGCCGTGGTGGGCGCACTGCGCCACCCGATGGGGCCGTTCACGCTGCTCGACGTGGTGGGGCTCGACGTGCACAAGGCGGTCGCGATGCGGCTGTACGAACAGCTGCGGGAACCACGTTTCGCGCCGCCTCCCCTGGTGGACCGCATGATCGCCGCCGGGGATCTCGGCAGGAAGACCGGCCGCGGCTTCTACACCTACGACAGCACGAAGTCCTTCGGCGCCTGAGCGCAGGCGAACCGAGAACGGAGAATGAGCATGACTGTGTTTTCGCGGGTCGCGGTGCTCGGATTCGGAACGATGGGCGGCGGCATCGCCCAGGTCGTGGCCGGGTCGGGCCGCGACGTCGTGGTCCTCGAGACCGACCGCCACCGCCTCGACGCCGGATTCGCCGCCGTACGGCGGTTCCTCGACGACGGGGTCAGCCGCGGCAAGACCACCGAAGCCGAGCGGGACACCGTGCTCGGCCGACTGACCGGAACCACGGATGTCGCCGAGCTATCCACTGTGGACCTCGTAATCGAGGCCGTCACCGAGCGCATGGACGTCAAGGCGGATCTGCTGGGCCGAGTCGCCGAGGTCGTGCGGGACGAAACCGTGCTGGCCACCAACACGTCCGCGCTCTCGGTGACCGACCTGGCGGCGCGGGTACCGGGGCCGGAGCGGGTGGCCGGACTCCACTTCTTCAACCCGGCACCGGTCATGGCCGTCGTCGAGGTGGTGCGTGCACTGCAGACCGACGCATCCGTGGCCGCCGATCTGGTGTCCTTCACCGAGGACCTGGGCAAGACGCCCGTGGAGGTCAAGGACCGGCCCGGATTCCTGGTGAACCGCCTGCTGATGCCGTACCTCAACGACGTCGTACGCGAGTTCGACGACGACCTGGCGAGCGCGGAGGACATCGACGTGGCGATCCGGCTCGGACTCGGTCACCGCCTCGGCCCGCTCGAGCTGCTGGACCTGATCGGCATCGACGTGCACACCCACGCCACCGAGTCGGCCTACGAGGCGACGCTCGATCCGCAGTACGCGCCGCCGCCGTTGTTGCGGCAGATGGTGGCCGCCGGCTACCTCGGCACCAAGAGCGGACGGGGATTCCGGGTGGGAACGACCGAGGAAGGACAGAGCCGATGAGCGACTACACGGACATCTCCGCGGAGACCGCCGGTCCCGTCATGACGATCACGATCCGCAGGCCGGAGGCGGGCAACAAGCTCCGTAACCGCACGCTGCTGGAGCTCAAGGACGTCCTCCAGCGCTTCCGCACCGACCCCGAACTGCGCGCGGCGGTACTCACCGGCGAGGGCGAGAAATTCTTCTGCATCGGCGGCGAACACGACGAGATGTCCGGTTTGGACTACTCGCAGGTGCTGCCGATCATCGACGTGTACGAGGCGATCGACACCATCGCCAAGCCGGTCGTGGCCGCCGTCAACGGGTACGCGGTGGGCGGCGGCAACGTACTGCACAACGTGTGCGACCTGACGATCGCGTCGGCGACCGCGGTCTTCCGGCAGGTCGGCCCGATGGTCGGCAGTTTCGACGCCGGGTACGGCACCTGGTACCTGGAGGACACGATCGGGCGCAAGCGCGCGAAGGAGATGTGGTACCTCAACCGCAAGTACTCGGCGGCACAGGCGCTGGAGATGGGCCTGGTGAACGAGGTCGTCCCGGCGGGCGAGGCCGTCACGCGTGCCCAGGAGGTGGCCGCCGAGATCGCCACCCGCAGCCCGATGGCGATCGGTGGTCTCAAAGGCGCGTTCTCCGCCCGGCACAGCGGCGTGATCGGGCAGGCACGCATGGCGCACGACCAGCAGCTCACCCTGTACCTGAACACCCGCGAGGCACACGAGGTCTCCGACTCCTTCGCCGCCAAGCGCACGCCGAACGACGAGGAGTTCTGGTCGTGAGGCGGCCGTGGTGGGGTCCGCCGCTCGACGCCGACCAGCGGGCCGTCCTCGACCTCGTCGACGACCTGACCGCCGAGCGGTTGCACCGCGTCGGCGACGAGCAGCCGGACGACGTCGACCGGGCTCGGGAAACGTTGGCGGCGCAGGGACTGTGGACGCTCGGCGTCGAGGCCGAGCGCGGCGGTGGTGGTGCCGATCTGCGGACGACGCTCGTCGCGCTGGCTCGCTTGGCCGGGACGTGGCCGGCCCTGGCGTGGGCGTCGGTACAGGCCCACGCGGCCGCCGTGGTGACGCCGACGCGGGACGGGCTCGACCGCATCCACGGTGGCGCGCCCGTCGCGGTGGCGCCGGTGGACGTCGGCGGCCCCGGTGACCGGCTGGCGGTGGCGCTCGACCGGATCGACCCGGCAGGCCGTGACCCGCGCGTGGTGCTGCTCTCGGGCGACACGGCCGTCGCGGTGCCGCCGGGCGACGTCGCGTTCGGCCCGCCCGTCCGGCGTACCGGGCTCGACGGCGCGCTCACCGTCGGGTGCGAGGTGGACGTCGCACCGACCGACGATGTCGTCGTGCGCGGTCCGGCGGTCGCGCGGGCACGGGCGTTCCTCGACGTCGGTGCGGTGGCGCTGGCTGCCGGCATCGCCGAGTCCGCGGCCCAGGCCGCGCACACCTACAGCGGCATCCGTGAACAGTTCGGTGCGCCACTGACCGCACTGCCCACCGTGCGTGCGTCGCTGTCGGAACAGGAGACCGCCGTCCGCGGCCTGCTGACGACAGCCGTCGCAGGCGCGACCGGCGCGCCCGGTGCGGCGGTCGCGCCCGCCTTCGAGGCAGCCATCGACGTCGCGGCGGCCGCGGTGCAGTCGCACGGCGGCTACGGCTACATGGCCGAGTACGGCGTCGAGGGCCTGTTGCGGGACGCGGTCTCGCTGCGCGCGGCCGTGGATGCAACGGCATCGGCACGGGTGGCTGCCGGCGCACTGGCCGGAGGTGGCGCATGACGGCCCTGCCGCCCCTGTCCGGACGCACGGTGCTCGACTTCTCCACCCTGCTTCCCGGTCCACTGGCGACACTGCTGCTCGCCGAGGCCGGCGCCGACGTCCTGCGCCTGGAACGTCCCCCGCACGGCGACGAGATGCGCAGCTACGAACCACGACTCGGAGCCGACTCGGCGAACTACGCGCTGCTCAACCGCGGCAAGCGCAGCGTCGCCGTGGACCTCAAGGCCCCCGAGGTGCGCGAGCGCGTGCTGGAACTGGCCGCCGAGACCGACATCGTCGTCGAACAGTTCCGGCCGGGTGTGATGGACCGGTTGGGTCTGGGGTACGAGGATTTCCGCTCGGTCAACCCCGGCGTCGTCTACTGCTCGATCACCGGATACGGCCAGACGGGGCCCGACGCCCCGCGCGCGGGACACGACCTCAACTACCTCGCCGAGACGGGACTGCTCGGGTCCGTCGTGGACGATCGCGGCGACCCGCACCTTCCGCCGACGGTGCTCGCCGACATCGCGGGCGGCACCTATCCGGCCGTGATGAACATCCTGCTGGCGCTGTTCCGCCGCGACGCCACCGGCGAGGGCTGCCACCTCGACGTGTCCATGACCGCCAACATCGGCACCCTGGCCTACGGGTACCTGGCCACCTACGAGGGCAGCGGCAGCTGGCCCGTCGCCGGGCGCGACCTGCTCACCGGGGGCAGCCCGCGCTACCGGATCTACCGCACCTCCGACGGGCGCCACGTCGCCGCCGCTCCTCTCGAAGAACGGTTCTGGCAGCGCTTCTGCGACCTGATCGGCCTTCCCGAGCACCTGCGCGCCGACAACGGGCGTGCGGACGAGGTCATCGCCGCCGTCGCCGAACGCATCGCGGCGCGGACCGCGGAGCACTGGCGGGACGTGTTCGACGGCGAGGACGCCTGCTGCTGTGTGGTCGCGACGTTCGAGGAGGCCGCGCAGGCGCAGAGGCTGGGCACCCGCGAGGCCTATCGCGTGACGGGCGACGGCTTCGACGTCGGAGGCCTGCCGGTGCCCGTCGACGACACGCTGCGGCACGCACCCGGCGCACGGCCCGCCCCTCCACTGTGGACGGGACTCGACGCGCTGACGTTCGACCGCGGACGGGGGAGTGCGGCATGAGAGCGGCGGTCGTGAAGGATTTCGGCCCTCCGGACTCGGTGGCCACGATGGACCTGCCAGAACCCGTCGCGGGGCCGGGCGAGGTCCTCATCGACGTCGAGGCGGCCGGGGTGAACTTTCCCGACGTGCTGGTCGTCGGCGGCCGGTACCAGTTCCTGCCCGAGCGCCCGTTCGTTCCAGGTAAGGAGATCGCGGGCACGGTCCGCAGCGTCGGCGAGGGAGTCGTGCGGCAGAGCCCGGGAGACCGGGTGGTCGCCCAGCTGGAACACGGCGGCTATGCCGAGGTCGTGGCCGTGCCCGAGGACCGGGTCGTGACCGTGCCGGACGGTGTGTCGCTCGTGGCGGCAGCGGCATGCGGTCTGAACGCGCTGACGGCCTACTTCGCGCTGAGCAGGCGTGCGAACCTGCGCACGGGCGAGACGGTGCTCGTCACCGGAGCGGGTGGCGGTGTCGGCTCGGTGGGCATCCAGCTGGCGAAGGCGTGGGGAGCGACGGTCGTCGCCGTGGCACGGGACGAGCGCCGGGCCCGCGTGGCCGGCGACCACGGAGCCGATCACGTGCTGACCGCAGGTCCGTCCCTGCGCGACGACGTTCTCGCCGTGACCGGTGGGCGCGGCGCCGACGTGGTGCTGGAAACCGTGGGCGGCGACGTGTTCACGCAGGCGCTGCGCGCCACGGCGTGGGAGGGCAGGCTCGTCGTCATCGGCTTCGCCTCAGGGCAACTGCCCACCGTCAAGGCCGGTCACCTGCTGGTGAAGAACATCTCCGTGCTGGGCCTGCAGGTCAGCGACTACCGCGACCGCGAACCCGCCGCCATGTGCGCCGCCGTCGAGCATCTGCTGCGGCTGCAGCTCGACGGCAGCCTCACCGTCCCGATCGAGCGCACGTACCCACTCGGCGACGCGGCTCGCGCGCTCGCCGACGTCGAGGCAGGTGGCCTCACCGGCAACGTCGTGCTGACGTGCCCGGCAGACCGCCCCGACCCGCCCCTTTCTCCCACGGATCACACCGACGTCCACGAGGAGCACACGCCATGAACACGCTGATGGACACCGCGCCCACGGCGCATCCCGGATTACGCCCCGACAGCAGGCTGACCCCGGAACTCGTGCAGCAGTACGAGGAGTCCGGCGCCTGGGTGCCGACGACCCTGCGGCACCTGCTGTCGTCGGCCGCGGCGGAGGTGCCGGACCGCGTCGCCGCCGTCGACCGGACGTCGACGGGACAGCGAACTGCATCGGTGACCTACGCCGAGCTCGACGAGCGGGCCCACCGCTACGCCTGCGGGTTGTACGCACTGGGCGTCCGCGCCGGTGACTCGGTGGCCGTGATGCTGCCGAACCGTGCCGACTTCGCCGCACTGATCTTTGCGATCAACGAGCTCGGCGCGGTCTACAGCGGCATCCCGGTCGCGTACGGCGAGCGCGATGTCGAGGTGATCCTCCGCAGGACGGGGGCCCGCGTCGTGGTGGTGCCGGAGTCCTTCGGCAGCGCCCGGCCCCTGGAGCTCGTGCAGGGGTTGCGCGGACGTCTTCCGGGACTCGAGCACATCGTGCTCGCCGGTCCGCGCCAGGACGGGAGCACGCCGTTGGACTCGCTGCTCGACGCGCCCGAGGTGGACCTGCCGGAGCCCGACCCGCGCGTGCTCGCCCACGTCGGCTTCACCTCGGGCACGACGGGTGAGCCGAAGGGCGTGATGAACACCGGACAGACCCTGCAGGCGGTGATGCGCAACTGGGCCGCGCACGCGGGGGCCGACGCACTGGCCGAACCGTTCGTCAACCTCGTCGGCTCGCCGGTCGGGCACCACACCGGTTTCCTCTGGGGCGTGCTGCTGACGACCTACCTGCGGGGCACCGCGGTCTACCTGGACCGGTGGGTGCCCGATCGGGCAGCGCAGGTGATCCGTGAGGAAGGGGTCACGGCCATGTTCTCGGCGCCGACCTTCCTGCAGGACCTGATGCAGACCGATCTCGCACACGACGAGCACTGTCCACTGCGGACCGTGGTGCTGGCGGGAGCACCGGTGCCCCGCACGTTGCCGTCGGTGGCGGGTTCGATGTTCGGGTGTTACGTGTGCCCGGCGTGGGGGATGACCGAGCTCGGTATCGGGGTCTCCTGCGCCCCGCACCTGCCGGCGCACGCGCAGACCACGGACGGCGTCCCGGTTCCGGGAACCGAGATCAAGGTCGGCGCACCCGAGAACGTCGACGCCGCGGCGACGGCGGGCACACCCGGCGATACGGCGGGCCCACTGTTCATCCGCGGCCCCGGGCTGTTCCTCGGGTATCTGAACCTGCCCGAGGTGACCCGTGCGGAGATCGACACCGACGGCTGGTTCCGTACCGGCGACACCGTGCGGCTGACCGCCGACGGGTACGTCGAGCTCGAGGGCAGGACCAAGGACATCGTCATCCGCGGCGGCGAGAACATCCCCGTCACCAGCGTCGAGAGCGCGCTGTTCCAGCACCCCGACATCCTCGAGGCCACGGTCGTCGGCGTGCCCGACGAACGCCTCGGCGAACGCGCGTGTGCCGTCGTCGTACCCAGCGGAGACGCGCGGCCCTCGTTGGCGGAGGTGTGCGACTTCCTGCTCGAGAACGGTCTGTCCAAACACTTCCTGCCCGAACGACTCGAATACGTGCAGGCACTGCCGAAGACGGCGAGCGGGAAGGTGCGCAAGGTGCAACTGCGGGAACGGTACGGAGAATCATGACGACGTTGTTCGTGGGACTCGGCCGCATGGGCTCACCGATGGTGCGGCGGTACGCGGCGCGACACCCGACGATGCTGTTCGATGTGGACACTGCGGTGTCGTCGGCGTTGGCGGGTGAGCTCGGCGCCGAGGTGGTGGCTTCACTCGCACAGCTTCCCGAGGTGATCGACACCGCGATCCTCATGCTGCCGGACAGCCGGGTGGTGGAATCGGTACTGCTCACCGACGGCCTGCTGGCCGCGCTGCCCTCGGGTGCGTTGGTGATCGACATGAGTTCCTCCGAACCGGCGAGCACCCGGGACCTCGCGCAACGGGCGCGTGCGGCGGGGGTCGGCTACGTCGACGCACCGGTGTCGGGTGGTGTGGCCAAGGCGCTCACCGGGGAACTGTCCATCATGGTCGGAGGGGCCGAATCCGACGTCGCCCGGGCACGGCCGCACCTCGAGCCGTTGGGGTCGACGGTGCACGCGGTGGGTCCCAGCGGTGCCGGGCACGCCGCGAAGGCGTTGAACAATCTGGTCTCCGCGACCAACGTCGCCGCGGCCGCGGAGGTGCTCACGGTGGCGACGTCCTTCGGTATCGAGCCGGAGGTCATGGTCGAGGTGCTGAACTCCTCGACGGGCCGCTCCCAGGCATCCGAGGTCAAGTACCCCCGCCACGTGCTCACCGGCACCTACGACTCGGGCTTCGCCATGGACCTGATGATCAAGGACCTGGGCATGGCGAGGGCGCTGGCGGATGAGCTGGGCGCAACGGCGCCGGTGACGGCGGCGGCGTTCGAGACGGCGCTCGCGGCACGCGAACAGCTCGGCGGCGCGGGTCTCGACCACACCGAGCTCGCTCGTTACTACGAGACGGTCAACAATGCGCCGCTGCGCGGCCGGGCAGATTAGTCCACAGCAGACAGTAAATCCACAGTAGACCATGTCAACGACAGACAGGGTCGACGACGACGGTGAGGTGACCAGATGACCGACGCGGCACAGGACTACATCGACGACATGGCCCGCAAACGCGGCTACGTTCTCGACTACCACAAGGTGATGGCCAAGCACGACTTTCCCGTGCTGCAGGCTGCCAACGGACTCGTCGGCGCTGCCTATCTCGACCAGCGCACGTTGGACCGCAAGACCAAGGAACTGATCTTCATCGTCAGCCTGACGGTCATGCGCGCGTCCAAGGGGCACATCCAGAGCCACATCCGGGTCGCACTGGACCTGGGCGTGAGCGCTCAGGAGATTCTCGAAGCCATCGAGATCGCGCTGCCGGAAGCGGGCATCGTCGCATTCCAGACCGGCTTCGACGCCTGGCGCGAGGTGGTGGGTGCCGACGGCATCGAACCCAACGTCGAGGTGCACGAGGGCGGCAGCGGCGCCGGGTCGTGACAACGTGAGCGGGCCGGACGACATGACCGCGCCACGCCAGGACGACGTGTACGAGGTGATCGTCGTCCGGCACGGAACCAGGCGGACGCGGCGCAGCGAGGTGTTCCTCAACTACGGGCACTACGGCGAACCGGACGGGCCGTTCGTCGTCGACTACTACCTGTGGATCCTGCGGAACGAGGCGCGAACCGTGCTGGTCGACACCGGTTTCGCACGCGGGCCCGCCGAGGCGCGCGGACGGACCGTGCTCGCCGAACCGGCAACGGTGTACGGCGAGCTGGGCGTCGACACCGACGGCGAACACCTGGTGGTCGTCACGCACGCGCACTACGACCACATCGGCAACGTCGGCCTTTTTCCGCGCTCGACCGTGGCGATCAGCGGAGCCGAGCTCGACTTCTGGACCTCGGAGGTGGCGAGCAAACCCCTGATCGGCCTGTTCGCCGAGGACGACGAGGTGGCGGCGCTCGTGCAGGCGGAGCAGCAGGGCCGGGTCCGCCGACTGTCCGGATCGGCCGAGGTGGCGCCGGGTGTCACCGTGACCGAGGTCGGCGGTCACACCCCCGGGCAGAGCATGGTGACGGTACGCACCACCGAGGGCGTGGTGCTGCTGGCCTCGGACACGGTGCACTTCACCGAGGAACTCGAACGCGACATGCCGTTCATGGCGGTCACCGATCTGCCCGGGCTCTACGGCGGGCTCCAGACCGTGCGGACGTTGCTCGACACCGGCGCCGTCGACACGGTGTTGACCGGCCACGACGCCGGCGTCCTGGAACGGCTCGAGCCGTACCGGCCGGAGCTGGCCGGAGTGGCCGGCGTGATCGGCAGGCTGGACCCTGCGGAGGAGGCACGATGACGCGAACGACCCCCGGCGCGTCCGAAACCGGCGGTCAGCACACCGGTGCGCAGGCGGTCGACAGGCAGGCGGTCGATGTGCACTGCCACGTGTTCAGTGCGGACGGGGCCGGGCCGACCCCCACGGTCCTGGATGCGGCCTACCGTCCGCCGCGGGCGGACGTCGCGGACCATCGCAGGCACCTGGACGCCGTCCGGTGCGGGCGGGGAGTTCTGGTCCAGCCCAGTGCCTACGGCCGGGACCACCGCTGTCTGCTGGCGGCGTTGCGGTCCGATCCCGACCGGCTGCGCGGAGTCGCCTGCGTCGATCCCGGCTGGGCCGACGAGGACCTGGCGCGGATGCACGCCGCCGGTGTGCGCGGCACGCGGGTGCAGGATGGTTACCCCGGCGGTGTTCCGGTGGAGTCACTCGTGGAGGTCGGGCGCAAGGTCGCCCCACTGGGCTGGCACGTCGAGGTCTGGACCGACGTGCGCAGACACGTGAGCTGGTTCGGTGACGCCGTCCGCCGGTGTCCGGTGCCGGTGGTCGTCGACCACCTCGGGTACGTGCCCTCCGACGTCGGCACCGGCGATCCCGCGGTGCGACTGCTGCTCGACCTGCTCGCCGACGGCGAGATCTGGATGACGCTGTCCGGATTGGACAGACTGTTGCCAGGGAGTGGGGCGCCCGGCGATCCCGGGTTCGACGAGACGTGGCGGCGACACGAGGATGCCGTCACCGAGCGCGTCCGGGCTTTCGTCGACGCCCGGCCGGAGCAGGTGTTGTGGGGCAGCGACTGGCCGCACGTGGGACTGCGCCTGCCTGCTCCCGACAGTGCCCGCATACGCGCCCGCCTCGACCGGTGGGTTCCCGATCCGGATCTCCGGCGCCGGATCCTCGTCGACAACGCCGTCCGGCGATACGACTTCGGCACCGCACCTGCCGTGCCGTGACCGGGTCCGCGCAGGTCATCCATGCGGGCGGGTCGGGAGAAGTGGCTGCGCGGTGGCTCGCCGGGTGGTATCCCTACGATGGAGCGCAACGACGTGCCGGATGTGAAGGGCTGGGGTGCGCGATGACTGCCGGTGAGAGCGAAGCGGAGAAGTTCGCGGGCAAGGATCTCGAGCTGGACAAGCCGAATCCGGCGCGCATGTACGACTACGTGCTGGGCGGCGAGCTCAACTACGCGATGGACCGCCAGCTCGTCGACGACCTCTTGTCCGAGATGCCGCGCGCCCGCGACACGGCGCTGTTGAACCGCTATTGGCTGCGCCGTGCGGTGCGCTACGGCGCACGCCAGGGGATCCGGCAGTTCCTCGACCTGGGCTCGGGTATGCCAACGGTGGGCCAGGTGCACGAGATCGCGCAGGAGATCGAGCCCGAGTCGAAGGTGGTCTACGTCGACAACGAGCGCATCGCCGTGGCACACAGTGCGATCGTGCTGGAGGGCAACGACCGTGCCGAGATGATCGGCGCCGACGCCGAGCGGGTCGACGAGGTCCTCGGTCATCCCACGACGAGGCGGCTGCTCGACTTCGACGAGCCGGTGATGGTCCTGATGTCCGCGCTCGTGCACTACTTTCCGCCTCAGGAGCGGGACGCCGCCGCGATGATCACCCGCTACCGCAACGCGCTCGCCCCTGGCAGCTATCTGGCGCTGTCGAGCTTCACCGGCGACCAGCAGGACGAGGAGATGTTCCGGGCCGTCGAGCTGAGCAAGGGCACGAGCGAGCCCATCCATCTGCGCAGCCGTGAGGAGGTCCGCGAACTGATGGCGGGCTTCGAGCTCGTCGAACCCGGCATCGTGTTCACCCCGGAATGGCACCCGGACTCCCCGGAGGACGTGGGCGACAAACCGGAACTCTCCGGCGTGTTCGCCGCCGTCGGCTACAAGGCGTGACGTCGGCGGCCTGCCTCCGATGACGGGGTCGCGGCGCGCGCGGTTGCCATGGAGGCGCACCGCACGCGCCGCTCGACCGTCGGGCCGTCAGGCCGAACCGGCCTTCGCCTTCCGGAGGACGTCGAGGGCCTCCAGGAGGTGACCCCGGAAGCGCGCGTGGTTCTCGCTCATCGGGAAGTGCCCGATCTCGGGCATCTCGATGAACGTGGCGTTGCGGATCTGCCGTGCGGTGCGGGCACTGTCCTCGGGGGTGGTGAGGTAGTCGTACTCGCCGGTCAGCATCACCACGGGGCAGCGATCGGTGTCGATCTCGCCGAGTCTGCCGCGCAGGTCGTGGTCCATGGAGTAGAAGTGCAGGTCGCCTTTGAAGGCCTCCGAACCCTGCGAGTAGTAGAACCAGGTCTTCCAGCGGTCGGACTCCGGTGATTGCGGGGCCATGAGATCCCAGGTTCCGCTCGCGCAGACCTGCGCCGCGTTGGCGTGCGGGTGGTGCCACCAGTCGAGGTAGAAGCCGGGGGAGTAGTCCGCGCCCTCGACCGAGAGCACGCCGGCGAACCGTTCCGGATGGCGCAGCGCCAGCTGCAGCGCGACGTTCCCGCCGAACGACGACCCCATGAACAGCGGATCGTCGAGTTCGAGCGCGTCACAGAGCGCGACGATGAAGTTCACGTAGTGGTCGGCGGTGAGCGCGTACTCCTCCTTCCACCACTCGGTGGAGCGAACCATCCGCAGGCATCGTGCGTTCGCGGCCGCCATGCACACCGTGCACGCCGTACCGTCCCGCTGGGCGTCGTGGCTCACCGACGACACGCTGGTCTGCCGATGCGAGGAAGTGCCGTACGCGCAGGTGCGCGAGGCCAGGAGCGACCTCGGTGCAGGTGACGGCCGTGATCTCAAGTCGTTCGCCCGCGTCGGCATGGGCTGGTGTCAGGGGCGGATGTGCGGCTTCGCCGCGGGATGCCTCGCGACGGGCGAGACGGGGCCACGTGCGGGCGAGGCGGCGGCCGGTGCGATCAAACGCCCGCTCGCCGGACCGGTACGTATCGGCGACCTCGCCGAACTCCCGTCCGCCGACGACCGATCGGCCTGATCGGTCTGCTCGGCCCGCACCGCGGATGCCGGCGCCCCGGCCGCGGGGCGCATCTCGTCGCGGCCGGCTCGGGTGTGTGGTTGACGGGCGGGGCGGCACCGGCGATCTTGGTGGGCACCGCTCGGCCGCCTCGGCCGCGCGGACGACGGTTCCTCGCCCGCGTTCGTGGGCGCTGCGCTCGGGAGGTCTGGTCATGTCCCCGCGTTACGGTGACTATCAGTTGGAGATCTACCTCAACGGGATGCGGGGGGTGCAGCCTCGGTTCCCGACCGACGCCGCGACGATGGAACAGCGGGCGGCCGAGGCGTTGCCGCCGTGGGTGCTGTCGTACGTGAAGTCCGGCGCCGGAGACGAGGGCACCCAGCGGGCCAACGTCGAGGCGTTCGCGAAGTGGGGCCTGGTCCCGCGCATGATGGAGGGCGCCTACGAGCGCGACCTGTCGACGACCCTGTTCGGGATCGAGCTGGAACATCCGTTGTTCCTGTGTCCCATCGGCGTGCTGGGGATCTGCTCGCAGGACTTCCACGGCGACCTGGCCACCGCGCGCGCCGCCGCACGCACGGGCGTACCGATGGTCGCCTCGACGCTGTCGCAGGATCCGATGGAGGACATCGCGGCCGAACTCGGTGACACGCCGGGCTTTTTCCAGCTGTACCCGCCGAACGACCGTGACCTGGCGGTCAGCTTCATCCAGCGGGCCGAGCGTGCGGGGTTCTCGGCGCTGGTGGTCACGCTCGACACCTGGGTCACCGGGTGGCGGCCCCGCGATCTGAACACGGCGAACTTTCCCCAACTGCGGGGCTACTGTCTGGCCAACTACGTGACCGACGAACACTTCCGCGCCCGGCTCGGCGCCGATCCCGAGGCCGACCCGCTGGCCACGGCGGCGTTGTGGGCCGGCGTGTTCGGCCACGCGACGACCTGGTCGGACCTGGAGTGGATCCGTGCGGCCACGTCGTTGCCGATCGTGCTCAAGGGCATCGGCCACCCCGACGACGTGCTCAAGGCCAAGGATGTCGGGGTCGACGGTGTCTACTGCTCCAACCACGGTGGCAGGCAGGCCAACGGGGGACTGCCCGCGTTGCAGACGCTGCCTCGGGTGGTCGAGGCCGCTGCCGACGAGATTCCCGTGCTGTTCGACTCGGGTGTGCGCAGCGGCTCGGACATGGTGAAGGCGCTGGCGATGGGCGCGACGGCCGTCGGCACCGGGCGGCCGTACGTGCACGCGCTGGCGGTCGGTGGTGAGGACGGCGTGGTGCATCACCTGCGGTCGTTTCTGGCCGAGGCCGATCTGCTGATGGCCATCGACGGATATCCCACCCTGGACCGGCTCCGGGCGGCGGGCGTGGAACGCGTGCTCTGACCCCGCCGAGCGAGCCCTGCGGACCGGCGGACGGGCACCGCTGTGGGGGTCGTGCGCGGCGGCGAGATGGATCAGGATGAGCGGAGCGGCGGGGCGCTGCGGCCGGCACGGTCATGCTCCCGGCCTGCGGCGGAACGACGGAAGGAGTCAGGCATGTCCCGTGGCGATGTCGATGGCGCATTCCCCGACGCCCCCGAGCCGTCGTCCGTCGAGACGCCGTCCTTCGAGACGTCGTCCTTCGAGGCGTTGTCGTTCGAGCCGTTGTCGCCGGTGGCGTTCCTCGATCGGGCGGCCGCGGCCCACGGCGAACGGACCGCGGTGGTGGACGGGACTCGCCGGTGGTCGTATGCGCAGTTGTGGGATCGCTGCCGCAGGCTCGCCGGTGGGTTGGCGAGCCTGGCGCAGGGGCGTCCGGTGGCCGTGCTCGCGCCGAACACGCACGTGCTCCTGGAAGCGAACTTCGGCGTGCCGTGGTCCGGCTCGCCGCTGGTGGCGGTGAACACGCGCCTGTCGGCGGGCGAGATCGCCTACATCCTGGGCCATGCGGAGGCCGGGGTGCTCGTGTACGACCCGGCGTTCGCGTCGGTGGTGACCGAGGCGTGCGCGGAGTTGGCCGCACCGCCGGTGCTCGTCCGCGCCGGTGACGAGTACGAGGAGCTGATCGCCGGCGGCGAGCCCACGGCGGTGACGGTGACCGACGAACGTGCGTTGCTGTCGATCAACTACACGTCGGGCACCACGGGCAGGCCGAAGGGCGTCATGTACCACCACCGCGGGGCGTACCTGCAGGCGCTGGCGATGGTGGGCCACACGGGGCTGTCCCCGTCGGCGGTGCATCTGTGGACGCTGCCGATGTTCCACTGCAACGGGTGGTGTTTCCCATGGGCGGTGACGGCGGCGGCCGCAACGCACGTGTGTCTGCCCTCCGTCGATCCGCTGGAGGTGTGGCGGCTGCTGCGGGAGGAGGGCGTGACGCATCTGAACGGCGCACCGACCGTGCTGTCGATGCTGGCCTACGCCGAGCAGGCGGCACCGCTGCCGCAGACGGTGCGCGTCGCGACCGGGGGTGCGCCGCCGTCGCCCGCCATTCTGCGGCGGATGGGGGAACTCGGCTTCGACGTCACGCACCTGTACGGGCTGACCGAGACGTTCGGGCCCGCGATGATCTGCGACTGGCGTCCCGAATGGGAGGTGCTGGACCCGCAGGAACAGGCGCGCATGAAGGCCAGGCAGGGCGTGGGGAACATGATCGCCTGCCGCGTGCGGGTCGTGGCCGACGACGGCACGGACGTACCCGCCGACGGGCAGAGCACCGGGCAGATCGCGTTGCGGGGCAACAACGTGATGCTCGGCTACTACAAGGACCCGGAGGCCACCCGCGCCGCGGCGCCGGACGGCTGGTTCCGCACCGGCGACATCGGCGTGATGCATCCCGACGGGTACGTCGAACTGCGCGACCGGAGCAAGGACGTGATCATCTCCGGCGGGGAGAACATCGCGTCGGTGGAGGTCGAACAGGTCATCGCCGACCATCCGGCCGTGCTGGAGGTCGCGGTGATCGCCGTACCCGACGAGACCTGGGGCGAGGTGCCCGCCGCCTACGTCACCGTGCACGACGGCGCCGTGGTCACCGCGGACGAGATCGTCGAGCACGTGCGGTCGCGGCTGGCCCGTTTCAAGGCGCCGAAACGGGTCGTGTTCACCGAACTGCCCAAGACCTCGACCGGGAAGATCCAGAAGTACGTCCTGCGCGACCAGGTCTGGCAGGACAGGTCGCGGCGCATCGGCTGATGCGGATCAGTGCAACAGCAGCCCGGCGTCGACCGGGAGCGAGATGCCGGTGATGTAGCGCGCCTCGTCCGAAGCCAGGAACGTCACCGCGGCGGTGAGGTCCTCGGGCTCGAGCATGGGGACGTCCATGACGTTGGCTGCGTAGGAGTTGTTGCCCGCCTCGTCGGTGACGGCGAGCGCGGCGACGGCCGGATTGAGGACCATCGGCGTCGCCACGCCGGTCGGATTGACGCAGTTGACGCGGATGCGATGCGGTGCGAGCCAGCTGGCCGCCGAGCGCGTGAGACCGATGACGCCGTGCTTGCTCGCGACGTAGCCGTCGGTGCCGGGCCTTCCGTCGCCGCCTCGCCCGGTGAGACCGTAGACCGAGCTGATCAACACGATCGCCCCGCCGCGGCCGTGGGCGATCATGCGGTGTGCGGTGGCCTGGACGGTGTTCCACACCCCGGCGAGGTTGACGTCGAGCTGGTCGCGGAAGGCGGCGCGGTCGTCCGGGTCGGCCATCAGGCCGATTCCGGCGTTGGCGACGACGACGTCCGGATCCGTCCCCAGTTCGGCACACGCGTTCTCGATGCCGCCGGTGAGCTGGTCGGGGTTGCGGACGTCGGCCTGGACGCCTACCGCGCGCCGACCGGCGTCCCGGACCATCGCCACGGTGTCGTCGAGTTCGGCCGGGGTCGCCAGGTCGTAGGCGACGGTCTCGATGTTGCGGCAGACGTCTACGGCGATGACATCGGCTCCCTCGGCGGCGAGTCGGAGGGCGTGGCTGCGTCCCTGTCCGCGCGCCGCTCCGGTGATGACGGCGGTGCGGTCGGCGAACCGGTCGGCGTGCGTCCCGTTCGGACTGACCATGTCTTCTCCTCGGCGCGGTGGGGGACCGGCGCGTGACGGTGCGTCCGTGCACGATCGACGATGATCCGTCGAAGAATGTCTACTGTGGACCGGGTGGCGACGTCGCCGGGACGGGATCGCGATGATCTTCCGAGGGCCAATCTAGAGCGGTGCCGGCCGGCGGTCAACCTGCTGCGGCCTCACCTTCGGCGGGTCTCGGCGGCGTCGATGAGGTCGCCGAGCCGGGCGAGTGTGGCCGTGAGCCGTTCGACCTGTGCGCTGATGCGGGCGTGTTCGGCCTTGAGCATGGCGACCTGGTGGTCGGTGGTGGTGTCGGTGTCCATGCACGGGAGCAGTTCGGCGATCCGGCGGCTCGGCAGGCCGGCGGCGTAGAGCTGCTGGATGACCCGCACGCGGTCCACGGCGTCGGCGCTGTAGGTGCGTTGCCCGCTGGGGGTGCGGTCCGGAACGAGGAGTCGTTGTTCCTCGTAGTAACGCAGCGCGCGGACGCTGACGCCCGCACGCCGGGCCAGTTCTCCGATGCGCACGGGCGTGCCTCGTCTCCTCGTGATCGTCGACGTGATCGCCGACCGAACTGGCGGACGCGGACTTGCCCCTCACGTCCACGGTAGGTTTTAGCGTACGCGCCATGACGACACCCGACACCACACGACGCGGTACCGCCGGCCCTGCTCGCGGCAGGCCCATCCACGGCGCGGCGGCTCTCGTCACCGGCGCGAACCGGGGACTGGGCCGCCACCTCGCTCACCAGCTCCTGGAACGCGGCGCCTCGCGGGTCTACGCGGCGGCGAGACGTCCGGAGACGGTCGACCTGCCGGGCGCCGTGCCCCTGCGCCTCGACGTGACCGACGAGGAGAGCGTGCGCGCCGCGGCCGCGGCGGCGGGCGACGTGACGATCCTGGTCAACAACGCGGGCATCAGCCGGTTCACCGATCTCGTCACCGGCGACGCGGCGGCCATCCGCGCGGAGATGGACACCAACTTCTGGGGCACCCTCGCCGTTGTACGTGCCTTCGCGCCCGTCCTCACGGCAGGCGGTGGCGGTGCGATCCTCAACGTGCTGTCGGCGCAGTCCTGGCACGCCTATCCCGGCATCAACGGCTACCACGCGTCGAAGGCGGCCCAATGGGCACTGACGAACGGCGTACGCACCGAACTGGCCGACCACGGAACGCTCGTCACCGGCCTGCACCTGGGCGCGGTCGACACCGACTTCAGCGCCGGCTACGACGGTCCCAAGGGCGATCCGGCCGCCGTCGCCAGTGCGGCGCTCGACGGGATCGAGGCCGGCGCGACGGAGGTCCTCGCCGACCCGTGGAGCGTTCACGTCAAGGCGTCGCTCGCCGCCGATCCGGCGATCCTGGAGGCCGAGATCCTCGGCGGCGCCGTGTGAGCCGAGCCCGGTGTTTCGGTCGTTCCGGGGGTTCCGGGGTGCCCGCGAAAGGCGCGTCCCGTGCCGGAGCACGTTTCGCAGGCGCCCGGCCGTGCTAGCCATGGCGCAGCGTCGGCGACCCGGCCTGGCGAACGGATGGAGGTTGTCATGGTCTACAACGATCACCGCGACGCCGCCACGGACGACCGGTCGGTGGCGCAGCTGGTCGAGGAGCTCTCCGCCGAGGTGAGCCGGCTCGTCCGGGACGAGTTGACCCTCGCGACCGCCGAACTGCGCAGCAAGGGCATGCGGTACGGCGTCGGCGCGGGTCTCGGTGGTGCAGCCGCCGTGGCAGCGCTGTTCGGCGGAGGGGCGCTCGTCGCCGCCGCCATCCTCGCGCTGGCGTTGGTCGTACCCGGATGGGCGGCCGCACTTCTCGTCGGCGGTGGTCTGTTGCTCGTGGCGGGCGTGCTCGCGCTGGCCGGTCGCCGGTCGGTGACCAAGGCGGGCGCGCCGGTACCGACCGAGGCCGCCGAGAGCGTGCGAGCCGACGTGGCGAGTGTGAAGGAGTCGATGCGCCGATGAACGAACGCGACGAGTCGTCCTTTCCCAAGGACCCGCACCAGGCGCGGGTGGACATCGAGCTCACCCGCAAGGAGCTCGGTGAGACGGCACGGGCGCTGGCGTACAAGTTGGACGTGCCGAACCGCGCGAAGGACCTGGCCACGGAGCGCACCGCCTCGGCGCGCAGCCGGCTGCGGTCGGTGGCACTCGCGTCCGCGGCGCAGGCGAGAGGTCGAATCGACCGTCTGCGGTCGTCCTCGGTGGACACCCGGGGACCGGTGGTCGTGGCCATGGTGGCCGTGCTCGTGTGCGGCGGCGTGATCGTGTGGAGGGCTAGGCGATGAAGATGTTGTACAAGGCGCTGAGTATCCCCGTCGGCGCCGCGGGCGGAATGCTGGCGACGACGCTGTTCGGCCAGGTGTGGAAACGCATCAGCGGCGAGGACACCGCGCCGCAGGCCACCGATCGCCGGTACCCCGCGTGGCAGGTCGTGCTCGCGGGTGCGCTGCAGGGTGCGGTGTTCGGCGCCGTCAAGGCGGCGGTCGACCGTGCCGGCGCTTCGGGCTACGAGCACGCCACCGGATCCTGGCCCGGTGACGAATAGGTACGGGTGCGGCTGAGGGGTGGCTCTGCCGTCCGGTGAGGACGGACGGCAGAGCCACCGACATCGACACCGTCAGGCGGCGATCCCGCAGCGGGTCGCCGCCTGATCCGTGTCGAGAGGGGTTCACAGCTCCCATTCGGGCCGCCAGTCGGCGTGCCCGGCGTAGACCGAGGCGATGAGCTTCAGTGTGTCGGGGTCGCCGCCATCGCTGATCTCCCGGCGGAGATAGGTCACCTTCTCGGGAAACGGAACCGGCACCCGTTCCTCCCGCGCTGCCAACGGGCCTGCCGCCAGGTGCAGTCCCTGCCCGTCGTCGGTGCGCATGATGCGGATCCGCCCGCGGCGCTCGGCCTCGTCCAGGTACGGCAGCAGCTGCTGCGCGTGCCGCTGTTCGTCCTCGTCCAGACGGGTTCGGACGAATGCCACCAGGTCGTTGTGATCGTCGGTCATGCCCCTCGGCTTCCCCCGCACACGCGGCGTACACGTCACATGCAGTACCGGATGTGCCGGATTTCGCCCGGAGTGTCCCGTGTGGACCGGTGAATCGGCACCGTCCTGTGTGAACCGCACGTGGACGGGTAACCCTTGTCCGCGTCGAACCCGGAAAGCGGAGGAGGGGACCGCGACGATGCAGGCGCGACCGCGTGGACGCGGCGCGGCCGGTGCGCTGGCCGCCCTGGCGTGCGTCTGCACGGTGGCGGCGTGCGCCAACTCGGCCCCGGCGCCGCACGAACTGGAGCGCGCGGGAGGGACGGTGTACTCGCAGGCACAGGTGATGGTGCTGGTGGCGGAGGCGGCGATGCGCGGGGACGCTCCCCGTCCCGCACTCGGTGTGATGCTGGACGACGCGGCTCAGACGCTCGACGACGAGCGGCAGAAGATCGCCGGTCTCACCGAGTCCGATCCCCGCACGCCTGCGCTGCTCCGGGTGGCCGGTCGTCTTCAGGACGCGATGCCTCCGCTCATGGCCGCCACCGAGTCCGGGGACCCCGGGCGGCTGTCCCGTCTGCACGCTGAACTGGAACCGGCGGTGACCCGTCTCGAGGCACTGGGGCTGTCGTGAGGAAGCTGATGACCCTGACGTTGGGGGTGCTCACCGCGATCGGCGGGTTCGTCGACATCGGTGACATCGTCGCCAACGCGACCATCGGCGCCCGCTACGGCCTCAGCCTGTCGTGGGTGCTGGTGCTCGGCGTGATCGGCATCTGTGTCTTCGCCGAGATGTCCGGGCGGGTCGTCGCTGCGTCCGGACGGCCGGTCTACGGGCTGATCCGCGACAAGCTCGGTCCCCGTGCCGCCTTGGCGAACCTCGTCGCATCGTTCCTGGTCACCCTGCTGACGCTGACCGCGCAGATGGGCGGCGTGGCGTTGGTGATCGAACTCGCCAGCGGCATCCCGCACATCGTGTGGATCCTGCCGGTCGCGGTGCTGTTGTGGCTCGTGGTGTGGCGGGTGAAGTTCGCCGCGATGGAACGGGCGCTGGGACTGGCCGGACTCGCGATCGTCGTGTTCGCTCTGGCGCTCTGGTGGATCGACCCGGACTGGGCGGCGCTGGCCGGTCAGGCGACGAGTGTCGCGCCGCCCGCGGGTGAGCCGCTGCCGACCTACCTGTACTACGCGGTGGCGTTGTTCGCCGCGGCGATGACGCCGTACGAGGTGTTCTTCTTCAGTTCCGGTGGTGCGGAGGAGAACTGGCGGCCCGAGGACATTCCGAGCCAGCGCGTGAACGTGCTCATCGGCTTTCCGCTGGGCGGGCTGTTGTCGCTGAGTATCGCCGCCGTCGCGGCGGCCGTGTTGCTCCCCGCGGGCATGGACGTCGAGACACTCGGACAGGTCGTGCTGCCGATCGCACTGTCGATGGGAGTAGCCGGTCTGGCCGTGGCGCTGTTCGGGTTCTTCATGGCCACGGTGGGAGCCGCGTTGGAGACGGCGTTGTCCTGCGGCTACATGCTCGCGCAGTACTTCGGCTGGCCGTGGGCCAAGCGGCTGCGCCCGGTGCGGGGCGCACGGTTCCACATCACGGTGGCGCTGTGTCTGCTGGTCGGTGCGCTGGTGGTGCAGACCGGCATCGATCCGATCATGATCACCGAGTACTCGCTGATCTTCTCCGCGGTGGCGCTGCCGTTGACGTACCTGCCGGTGCTCATCGCCGCCAACGACAGCGACTACCTCGGCGAGCACGTCAACGGCAGGCTGAGCAACGGACTCGGGATCGTGGTGCTGGCCGTGGTGATCGTCGCCGCGGTCGCCGCGGTTCCGCTTCTGGTGGTGACGGGAATGGGCGCATGAGCGACTGGCACGGACGGGAAACACTGGACCTCGGCACGGAGCTGATGGATCGGCAACTCGTCGACCCGCACGGCGTCTCGGTGGGCATGGTCGACGACGTCGAGCTGCGCCTGCGCGATGACGGACGGCTCGAGGTGGTCGCGTTGCTCACCGGCATCGCGACGTTGCAGCGGCGGCTTCCACGGTGGATCGCGCGGCCGCTGGCTGGGGCGGCCGCGCTCGTCGGCGGGGCGGACCCCGAGCGGCGCGTGCCCGTCGACACGGTCGCGGGCGTCGAGTCGGAGATCCGCCTCACCACCGCGGGCGCGGAGGCGACGGCGAACCCGGCGGCCGACCGTGCTCGACGGACCGTCGCGCGGATTCCGGGGGCGGGACATGCGAGCGGATGAGCTGCTCGGCGCTCCCGTCCGTGACCGTGACGGCCGGCGCGGTGTGGTCGTCGACGTGCGGGTGCGTGCCGACCACGAGCACGGACGGGGCACCGTGCTGGTGGTCGACGGGATCGTGGTCGGCAGCAGGGACTGGCGGTTGTTCGGCTACGAACGCATCGAGGAGCGTGGCCCCGCGCTGCTGCAGGCGCTGATCCGGTGGTTGCATCGCCACACCCGGTACGCCCCGTGGGACGCGGTGGACCTGAACGCAGCCGACCTGGAGGCCACCGACCTGGAGGCGGCCGACCTGGACGCGGAGCCGGTGCAACTGCGGTGCCCGTGGACCGAACTCCCGAGGATCACCGAGGTCTGACACGCCACCGGGCGCCGTGCGGGTGGGGTCGCCGACGGCTGCCCCCACCCGCACCCGGCCGTCACGGCCTTCAGAACAGGTCCGGAACGGTCCACCCGTCGAGGTCGTACTCGTCGAGGAACTCCTCGGCCAGGCCCCGCATCTGGGCGGTGCCGCCGCGATTCTGCGCGGCGAACAGCAATTCGGCCTTGACGTTCTCGTGGTTGCCCGAGTAGTTGCGTTCGTACAGTTCGTGCCTGCCGCCGAACTCGCTGCCGATCGAGTCCCACAGGGCCTTCATCACCTTGACCCGGTCGACCGCCGCGATCCCGTTCGAGCCACGGACGTACTTGTCCAGGTAGGGCCGCACGGCGTCGCTCTTGAAATCGGCCGCGCCGGAGGGCAGATAGATCAGACCGGAGGCGACATCCTGCTCGATGATCTCCTTGACGCGCGGATATCCCTGCATCATGAACATTCGATAGGTCAGGCCGTACTCGAGCTTGGGAATCACGGCGTCCCCGATCCACGGCTCGGGGTCGCGGGCCATCGATTCGCTCAACGACCAGAAGAGGTTCCGCCAGCCGATCACCTCGCCGACGCGGGTCTGCACCCCGCGGAAGCCGCCGGAACCGGTGGCGTCGAGTGCCTTCAACAGCAGACCGGCGAGGAAGTCGAGCTTGACGGCCAGCCGCGTGACGCCCTGGAACGTGAACCGCGGCAGGAACCCGGACTGCGGGAAGAACGCGTTGATGCGGTCGACGTCGCCGTACATGAACACGTTCTCCCATGGCACGAGAACGCGGTCGAAGACGAAGATGGTGTCGTTCTCGTCCATGCGACTCGACAGCGGATAGTCGAACGGTGTGCCGTTCCTGGCGGCCTGCTCGGTGTAGGAGGGTCGGCAGATGAGTTTGATCCCGGGTGCGTCCATCGGCACCGTGCAGATCAGTGCGAACTGCTTCTTCTTGATGGGCAGTCCGTAGTGGGCGATGAAGTTGTAGTTCGTGATGGCCGAGCCGGTGGCGACGACCTTCGCGCCGGAGACGATCAGGCCCGCGTCGGTCTCCTTCTCCACCTTCATGTAGACGTCGCCGACCTCGTCCGGGGGCAGGTCCCGGTCGACCGGCGGGTTGATGATCGCGTGGTTCCAGTACAGGACCTTCTCCTGCGATTCGCGATACCACCGCTCCGCGTTGGCCTGGAACGGCGCGTAGAGCTCCTGGTTGACGTGCAACGTGCCGAGGAAGCTCGCCTTGTAGTCGGGGGAGCGGCCCATCCAGCCGTAGCTGAGCCGGGCCCAGCGGGCGATCGCGTCCCGTTCCTTGAGCAGGTCGGCCGCCGACGTCGGCGTCTTGAAGAACGGCATGGTCACGCCGCCGTTCCCGGTGTCGGTCGGCACCGTGAGCTCGTCGACGTACGGACCGGTGTGCAGTGCGTCGTAGAGCCGAGCCGTCATCCGTACGGGGTTGCGGAACGCCGGGTGGGTCGTGACGTCGTCGACGCGTTCGCCGTGCAGATAGACCTCGCGTCCGTCGCGCAGGCTCTCGATGTACTCGTCACCGGTCATCGGCGCGGCGGCGAAGTTGGCGCGGGTATTGGACTCGGAGTTCGCGGCCGGGTTGACCGTGGGCGGCTCGGCGGACAGGGACTGTGTGGGGACGGCGGTGTCGGTCATGATCTCTCCTGTGAGACGTCGGACGGGTGTGCTGGACGACGGCGTGGCCGGGGTCAGGGGCTCCGGTCGCGGCCCGCGGTGACCGGCGGGGCCGGACGGGTGGAGATCGGGGTGAAGTCGCAGGCGGCGTCGAACCAGCCGGAGTGCGGGTCGTCGAACGAACCCGCCCAGACCGACTCGGCCGCGCGCTTGCCGACCTCGACGAAGGCGCTGTCGGAGAACAGCAGGGGCGCACTGCCCGTGGTGTCGACGGCGACGACCTCACCCAGGAAGAGCAGGTGATCGCCACCGTCGTCGGTGCGGTACGGCGCGCACGACAGGGTCGCCGCCGTGCCCGCCAGCACGGGTGCGGTGGGACCGGGAGCCCATCGGATGGGGTCGGTCGTGGGTCTGCCCGCGAAGTTCATCGCGACGTCGACCTGGTCGGCGGCGAGCACGTTGACCGCGAACGGGGCGCGGTCGAGGTACGTGCAGGCGCGTGAGGTGCGGGTGAGTGCCACCGCGACGAGCGGCGGTGCGAGCGAGACCGGCATGAACGCCGTGACCGTCGCCCCGTGCGGTTCGCCGTCGGCGGACCGGCAGGTGATCACGGTGACGCCGGTGGCGAAGCGGCCGAAGGCCGCCCTCAGGCTCGTGGGATCCATCGGGCCTCCAGCGATGGGAACGGGCGCGTGGCGCCGGTGTCGGACAGGTGCCGGTGACGGTAGGGCGGTCGCTGCGCTGCGGCGATCCGCTGAGCGCAGCCGCTGTCCGCTCGACGAAACGCGATGTATCGTGTCGTGGATCACGACGAGGTCGTCGGGAGGTGTGTTCATGCACTCTGGTCGCGTCGCGACGTCCGCGGAGGAGCTGCCGGACTTCTCCGCGGCCGTGGCCGAGGCCTACTTCCCGCACGAGCTCACCGTGCTCCGCGAGGGCGCCGGCGCCGCGGAACTGCGCATGGTGGACCTGGGCCCGGTGCGGTTGACCCGCATCGGGTGGGGCGCCGAGGTGAGCGTGCGCTCGGATCATCCGGGCGGGTGGGCCGTGAACGTGCCCCGCAGCGGGGTGCTCGACGCGCGGGTCAGCGGGCGGTCGGTGCTGTCGCTCGAAGGCCAGGCCACCGTGTGCCCGCCCGACACGCAGACGCTGATGAGCCGCTGGTCGGCCGACTGCTCCATCCTCGGTATGCGGATCGACGCCGACTACCTCGCCGACGAGGTGACCGCGTTGGTCGGGCTGACCGAACAGGACATGCCCGCTCAGCTCGACCTGCGTACCGATGCCGCGCAGGCGTGGCTGGCCCTGCTGACCTCGATCGGTGCGCAGAGTCTGCGATCGCCCGACCTGGTGGAACGCCGCGCCGTCCGCCAGCGGCTGGGCGCCACGCTCACGGCGGCGTTCGTCACCGCGTGTTTCCCCGACGACCCCGAGACCGGCGACTTCTGCCCGCGGATCGTCTCGCGGGTGGTCGATGCGATGGAGGCGGATCCGGCGCAGGACTGGACCCCGGCGGAGATCGCACGTCGGGCCGGTGTCGGGATCAGGCGTGTGCAGCAGAGTTTTCAGCGCTACCGCGGGGAAACGCCGACCGAGGCGCTGCGGCGGATCCGTCTGCGCCGGGTGCACGAGGACCTGCTGCACAAACGGGCCGACACCGTGGCCGATGCCGCCGTCCGGTGGGGGTTCGCCCACCTCGGGCGGTTCGCCGCCGCCTACCGCAGGGAGTTCGGGGTGAGCCCCTCGGCGACCCTGCGACGGTGACATTGCGACCGGGTTCGGCGAGGGGCCTCCACCGCGGCCGGTGGGACCGGCCGAACCGGACGAATCCGGCTCGGCGGTACACAGTGCGGCCGCCGAGCCGGATCCGCGTCACCGCGGCGGGTCTGCACAACTCGGGTTGAGCAGTTTCCGCACGTCGGGATCGTCCAGATTGTCCTTGGTGATGATCGTCGCGCCGGTGTCGGTCGCTCGCTGCTCGCCGCGGCCCCGGATCTTGTCGACGGTGGCCTGCACGCCCTGGTAACCCATGGCGAACGGGTTCTGCGCGATCAGACCGCTGACCACACCCTCGCGGAGTGCGTCGATCTGTCCCTCGGCAGTGTCCCAGCCGACGATCTTGATCTTGCCCGCCTTGCCCGCCTGCCGCACGGCTTCGGCGGCACCGAGCATGCTGGGCTCGTTACCCGCGTAGATGCCGTCCAGGTCCGGGTTGGCGGTGAGGATGTCCTGGGTGACCTGCAGCGCGGTGTTGTAGTCGCTCTCGCTGGACTGCCGAGCCACCAGCTTCAGGCCCGGATGCTTGGCCAGCCCGCGCTCGAACCCCTCGCCGCGCGTGTCGTTCGTGCTCGTCCCCGGCTGGAACTCCACGAACGCGACCTTTCCCTTGCCGCCCAACTGCCTGGCCAGCAGGTCCGTGCCGCGTTCGGCCGCAGCCACGTTGTCGGTGGCGTAGACCGGAACGTTCTTCGGCTGGGGCGTGGTCCCGGAGTCGATGTTCACCACCGTCGTGCCCTGTTCCACGGCCGTACTGCTCACATTGGACAGAGCCTGCGCGTCGGTGGCGGCGTAGACGAGCCCGTCGACACCCTGGGCCAGCAGATCCTGCAGCAGGCTCTGCTGGCCGCTGACGTCGTCCTCGGACGTCACGCCGTCCCAGTGCATCGTGACCTCCGGATGTTTGGACGCGGCGCACTCGGCGCCGACCCGCACCTGTTCCCAGAAGTCGAATCCGATGGCCTTCGGCACCACGGCCAGGCGGACGTTCTCGCCGGGCGCGCCGCCCCCGGTGGGACGGCGCACCTCGACCCCGCAGCCTGCGGTGATCGTCAGCGTCAGCAGCAGGCCGATCGCGAGTGGTTTGCGCATGATTACCCCGTATCGCCACTGAGCTTGCGCCGCTGGTAGCGGTCCCACCACACGGCGATCCAAATGATCACTCCGATCAGGACGTTCTGATAGAAGGTCCCGATGTTCAGCTGCACGGCGCCGTTGCGGATCACCGCCACCAGGAACGCGCCGATGAGTGAGCCGAGGACCGTACCCCGGCCGCCGAACAGGCTGGCACCGCCGATGACGACCGCCGCGATGACGTCGAGTTCCAGGCCCTCACCGAAGTTGGGCTGTCCCGAATTGATCCGCGACGCCGCGATCATGCCGCCCAGCCCTGCTAAGGCGCCCGACAACACGTAGACCGCCGTCGTGTACGAACGGACCGGAACACCCGAGAGCCGTGCGGCCTCCATGTTGGAACCCATCACGTACGAGTACCGGCCCAGCTTCGTTCTGGTGAGCACCACGTAACCGCCGACCGCCACGAGGACGATGAGCAGCACCGGGATCGGGAATCCGCCGATGACGCCCTGGCCGAGCAGCCGGAACGAGTCGGGAGCGCCGAACACGGCGACGGCTCCGGTGGCGATGAGCACCAGTCCGCGGGCCACGCTGAGCATGCCGAGCGTGGCGATGAACGGCGGTAGCCCCACCACGGAGACCAGGAGTCCGTTCACCAGTCCGGCGACGGCGCCCACCAGGATCCCGCCGATGATGGCGAGGGTGGGGTCGAATCCGTACTCGGCCATCAGCATCACGCCGATCACGCCCGACAACGCCGCCACCGAACCGACCGACAGGTCGATCCCACCGGTGATGATCACCAGGGTCACGCCCACGGCCATGACGGCGTTCACCGACGTCTGCGACCCGAGGTTGAACAGGTTGTCGGCGGTCAGGAACGACGGTGCGACGATCGACAGCACGACGAACACGACGATGAGGGCACCGGCGGCCGCGACCTGGGAGATGGCGCCCGCCATCCGGTCGGACACGCCCCGGGCCGTCCGTTGGTCAGTCATGATTGTCCTTCGCTCCGGTCGCGAGTGCGATGACGCGTTCCTCGGAGAACTCCTCCTTGGCGAGTTCGCCGGCCACGCGCCCACCGCGCATGACGAGAATGCGATCGCACATGTTGAGCAATTCGGGTAGATAACTCGAAATGAACACGACGGCCTTGCCGTCGCCTGCCAATCTGTCCATCTCGCGGAACATGTCCGCCTTCGCGCCGACGTCCATGCCCCGCCCCGGCTCGTCGAACAGCAGCACCTCGGCCTGCGTCTCCAGCCACCGGGCCAGCACTACCTTCTGCTGGTTGCCGCCGGACAGGGCCTGCACCGGTCTGCCCACCCACGGCACGCGGATGCCCAGCCGATCACGGTGCCGGCCGGCCACGGACCGTTCCTCCCTGAGGTTGATCAGCCCGTTCCACATCGGCAGTTTCGCCATCGTGATGTTCTTGTCGACACCCAGTTGGAGTGCGAGTCCGTCGGTTTTCCTGCTCTCGGTGAGATATCCGATGCCGGCGTCGATGGCGTCGGACGGCCGTCTGATCCGGACGGTTCTGCCGTCCAGCGTCACGCTTCCGCTGTCGGGCGGCTCGGCGCCGAACACCATGCGAGCGACCTCGGTGCGTCCCGCGCCGACCAGTCCGGCCATCCCGAGGATCTCGCCGCCGCGCACGTCGAACGACACGTCGTGGACGACGTCGCGCCGGGTGAGGTTGCGAACCTGGAGTCGTACCGGCCCGGGGCTGGTGTGCTCCCGCGGGTAGAGATTGTCCACATTGCGCCCGACCATGAGGGCCACCAGCGCGTCCTCGTCCAGTTCGGACGCCGGGCGGGTCGCCACCACCGCACCGTCGCGCATCACGGTGACGCGGTCGCCGATCTCGAAGATCTCGTCGAGTCGGTGCGAGATGTACAGGACGGCGATCCCCGAGGCGGTGAGCTGCCGGATGATCGCGAACAGTTCGTCGGCCTGCTGGCGGGTCAGCGTCGCCGTCGGTTCGTCGAGGATGAGTACGCGCGCGTCCACGGCGAGCGCCTTCGCCAGCTCCACCCGTTGCTGCTCGGCGGTCGACAGCTGCGCCACCCGGCGGCCGGGGTCGAGGTCCGCACCGACACGGGACAGCAGCTCGCGGGCGTCCCTGCGTTCACGCGCCCGCGAGATCCAGCCACCGCGGCCCGGTTCTCCTCCGATGAAGAGGTTCTCCGCGACGGTCAGGTCGGGGGCGAGCGCGAACTCCTGGTGGACCATGGCCACCCCGAACTCGCGTGCGTGTCCCGGGCCGCGATACGTCATGGGTGTGCCGTGCAGCTCGATCGTGCCGGAGGTCGGTTCCTCGACCTGGGCGACGAGCTTCATGAGTGTCGATTTCCCCGCACCGTTCTCGCCGGCGAACACGTGCACCTCGCCGGGGTCGATGTCGAGGCTCACGTCGTCCACGGCGGCGACGCCGGGGAACGACTTGCTCACGTGCGTGAGCCGAACCGCGGGCACGCGGGCCGATGTCTCGCGTGTCACGGCCACCTCCTCGTGATCGTCGTTGATCTGCCGAGTGGTCGGGAAGGTCGGGTCACGAGGGCTGTGCTGCCGCTCGCTGCTGGTGGGCCAGGAAGTGTGCGATGTCCGTTGTGGACTCGTACAGCGACCGGTAGGCCCGGTAGAAGTCGTCGTACCGGCTGGTCCGCTGCGGATCCGGCCGCACCGTGGTCACGATCGGATTCCACGTGCCGGTCTCGCCGGTGATCCCCGTGGCCGCGGCCGCGAGCATCGCGTCGCCGTAACACGCCCCGACCGTCTCGCGCGCGATCTCCTGTTCGGCACCGACGACGTCCGAGACGATCTGCGTCCACAGCCCGCCCTGGGTTCCGCCGCCGACGGCGAGCAGACGTTCGGCCGTCCCGCCTGCTTCGGTCATGGCCTCGAGGTTGTGCCGCACGCCGTACGCGATGCCCTCGAGTGCGGCCCGGTACAGCTCGCCGCGCGTGTGCTCGAGGGTCAGGCCGGCGAGGATGCCGCGAGCGTCCGGGTCGAACAGGGGTGTGCGTTCCCCTGCGAAGTACGGCAACAGGAGCAGGCCCCTGCTCCCGGCAGGCACGCCGGCCGCCTCGTCGACGAGTGTGGCGAAGTCGCCGCCCGCGAGTTTGCGCAGCCAGTCGGTGACCGCGCCGGAGGTGGCCATGCCGGCGGCCAGGGTGTAGGTGCCGGGAAACGCTCCCGACGTCCCCCACAGACCCCGGTGCGGCCGGAGATCGTCGAGGACCTGGACGAGGAACATGGTCGTGCCGTACATGACCATCGTGTCGCCGGGGGAGCGCACGCCGACACTGGTCGCCTCGGCCCACGCGTCGATGGTCCCGGCCGTCACGGGCAACCCGGCCGGAAGTCCGGTCTCCTCGGCTGCCCGCGGCGTCACCTCGCCGACGATCTCGGTGGGCCACACCAGTTCCGGAAGGGGGATGCCCGGTGCGACGCGCCGAGCGAGGTCGTCGGCCCAGGCACGTGCCTTCAGGTCGTACAGCGGATCGGCCTGACTGGCCGAGTGGTGGTCGAGGACGTACCGCCCGGTGAGCCGATGCACCAGGTACGACGAGCACATCAGCAGCATCTCGGTGCGCGCGAACACGTCGGGTTCGTGTTCGGCCAGCCAGCGGATCTTCGGACCGACGGCTTGCGAGGTCAGGACCGAACCGCCGCGATCGAGCAGGGTCTGCTCGCCGATCTCCCCGGTGAGCGCGTCGATCTGCGCGGTCGCGCGGGTATCGACGCCGTAGAGGACGGCCGGCCGCAGCGGCGTGCCGTCGGCGTCGGCGGGCAGCAACGTCGGTCCGATGCCGCTGATGGCGAGCCCGGAGAGGTCTCCGTCGCAGGCCGCCGTGAGTTCCCTGGCCAGGTGGACGAAATCGGCCCACCACACCGCGTCCGCGTCGTGCTCGACCCACCCCGGAGACGGTGTCGACACCTCGTGCGGCCTACTCGCGCGGGCGCGGATGACGCCGCGTTCGTCGACCAGCACGCCCTTCGAACTCGACGTGCCGATGTCGATGCCGATGACGTGCCGGGTCACGGCTGCGTCTCCGGCGTGAACTCGTCGACCGTCACCCCGAGCATCCGCGCCGCGGCGCGGAGCGTCGCCCTGTGGTCACCGGGAACGGCGTGGATGTGGTTGGACCCGAACCGCGTCAGGAACGTCTCCGCCGACGTGTCGATCCTGGCGAACGCGTGCGGCCACTCCGGCGTCGAGGCGTTGACCAGCCCGGTCGTGGTCGCGGTGTCGAAGTGTTGGAACTCGCCGCGCATCAGGTGGAGGCGGTAGTCGCCGTCGAGGCGGGTGAAGCGGGCGAGCGTCATCTCGCCGGGTGCGGCGATGTGTTGCACCGAAGCACCGCCTGCGGGGAAGAAGAACACCTCCGGATACAGCGTGACCTGCGCGAGGTTCTCCGCGGGGTCGTCACTGCGTGCGGCGTACCAGGTGGCGTGCTGACCGGAGTTGCACAGGTCCCAGACGTCGAGCTCGGGGTGATAGTGGCGGACGTCGGCGAACAGCACCGGAACGTCGGCGATGCGATGGAGCAACTGCATCGTGAGCGCGCCGTCCATGTCGGCCTCGGTGGCGCAGATGTGCGGGCGCTTCGGTCCGTTCCAGTCGTACGGGTCGTTGAGCAGTGCCTCGGTGACGTCCATCGTCGCGAAGTTCTCGGTGAGTTCCGGTTGCGCCTTGATGCCGGAGAAGTCGATGGCACGTTCGGCGATGATCTCGCGGATAGCGATGTAGGACCGCAGCTGGCGCTCGAGCAGCTCCGGGGTGAGCTTCCCGCCGTCGTAGTGCACCCCCGCGGTGTGCTTCTCGAGCCACTGCCGCGCTCGCGCGGCCTCCGCGGCGTCGGCCTTCTCGGAGCGGACGACCAGTTCGTGCTGGTCGATCTCCTCCACGTCGATGCCGAACAACCGCATCCACTGGTCGGTGTTGGCGACGGCGGTGTTCATCCCCATCGGCCGTCCGCCGAAACGGCCGAACGTCGAACCGCGCAGGGAGGAGACGGCGGCGGCCGCGGTCGCCTGCGCGGAGATCGCGTCGATCAGCTCGGCCGAGTCCGGCGCTCCCGCCAGTCGTGTGTGCGACCGGCCGATCTGATCGAGTGCTCCGCCCGCGGCGAGGCTGCCCACGAGCCCCGGTTCGGTCGGATCCGTGCTGGCCACCAGTGCGAGCGGGCTGCGGGTGGCCTCGGCGGCGAGCATCGTGAAGTTCGGAAAGGACCAGACCGCGTAGTAGAAGACGGTGAGGTCGACGTCGGAGGCGGCGACCTCGCGGGCCACCCGGGTGGCGGCCTCGTTCGTCGCGACGATGTCGCTGCCACGGACGACCTCGTGGCCTGCGGTGGTGAGACTCTCGGCGAGGGCGTTCTGCTTCGTGGTGATGAACTCGGCGTTGCGCGCGTGTACGTGACCGCGGCCGTCGGAGATGCTCACCAGACCGATTCGTGCCATCGATCCTCCAGATCGCATACGGCGGTGGATGTCGACTGGGTGCTCGGGCGTTCGCTGTTCGGGTCATTCCGGCAGCGATGAGTAATCGTTTTCTTGAAGCTATGCGCTGTCGCCCGTTAGTGTCAATAGGACGTTGCGATCCGCCCGGGCAGCATGGGAGCGGGCGGATCGCGGGAGGGGTGAGGCGCAGTGGAGGATGAGGCGTGATCACGATCAACGATGTGGCCGCACACGCGGGCGTGTCCACGGCGACCGTGTCGCGCGTGCTGAACGGTAAGTCCACTGTGGATCAACAGTTGGCCGATCGGGTCCTGGTGGCGGCGAAGGAACTCGGCTACCGCAGGAACGGCCTGGCGCGAAACCTGCGCCGGCAGTCCACGGCCGTGCTCGCGCTGATCATCTCGGATGTGGAGAACCCCTTCTTCACCGCGATCGCACGGGGTGTCGAGGACATCGCACAGGAAGCGGGCTATTCGGTGGTTCTGTGCAATTCGGACGACAACGCCGACAAGGAGGCGCGCTACGTCGACGTGGCGGTCTCCGAACAGGTCGCCGGCGTGATCGTGTCGCCGACGACGGCCGAACCGAACTTCGCCCCGCTACGCGACGCCGGGGTGCCGATCGTCGCGGTGGACCGCCCGGTGCCCGGACCGCCGACCGACACCGTCCTGGTCGACAGCAGGTTGGGCGCGCGGCAGGCGACCGAGCACCTGTTGGGACAGGGATACACCACCGTCGCCTGCCTGACCGGCCCGCGCGGCGTTCCCACGGCCGACGACCGCGCCGCCGGGCATCGGGACGCGCTGCGTGCGGCGGGTTTGCGAGCGCCCGCGGCACTGACGAAGCGGGCCGAGTACCGCGCGTCGGGGGCGCGGTCGGCGACCGTCGAGCTGTTCCGCGGCCGCACGCGACCGGACGCCGTGCTGGTCGCCAACAACGCGATGGCGATCGGCACGCTGCAGGCGCTGCGCGAACTCGGCCTGAGGCCGGGATCCGACGTGGGTGTGGTGACGTTCGACGAGGCGCCGTGGACGACGTTGATCGACCCGCCGCTCACCGTCGTTGCCCAGCCCGCCTACGACATCGGCAGCCATGCCGTCCGGATGATGCTGGACCGCATCGCCGAACCCGACCGGGACGTGCGGACGACCACCCTGCACACCGCACTCGTCGAACGCGCCAGCAGCGTGCGGTGAGGACCGGCCGTGGGGCGCCGGTTATCCGGGCCCGTGCTGCCGTGCCAGTTCCACCATGCGTTCCGCGCCGTCGGTCCACGGCTCGCCGTGGCCGACCAGCACCGTCCGCGCCCCGGTGGCGGCGATCCCGTCCAGCGACTCGAGGGCCCGTTCGGGATCCGCGGTCGCCGCACCGGAGACGATGCGTGGTCCGCGCGTCGCGCGGTACGGGTCGAGCGTGACGACGGCGTCCCCGGCGATCACCGCGTCGCGGTCGGGGAAGTGGAAGGCGCAGTGACCCAGTGTGTGGCCCGGGGTGAAGACGACCCTGGGCCCGCCTGGCACCGTCAGCCGCTTGTCGCGGAGGCGATGCACCTCGCGCACCGGCCGCGGCCACCAGGCGCGGTTCCTCAGCAACCCGGCGGCCAGGGGCAGCGCACGGAACTGAGTGGCCAGGTACGCGCTGACCGGGCGCGCGCGGCCGTACCGGCGCGGGTTGCGCGTCAACGGGACGTCGTTGTCGTGAACGAGGACCGGAACGTCCAGTTCGGACCGGAGGCGTTCGGCGATGCCCAGGTGGTCGAAGTGGCCGTGGGTGAGCAGGAGTGCCCTGATGTCCCGCAGGGACCGTCCCACCTCGGCCATGGCGCGGCGAAGGCGGTCCCAGGACGTCGGAAGTCCCGCGTCGACGACGGTGACGCCGTGGTCGTCCTCGACGAGGAACCAGTTGACGTGCGCGTGTTCCACGCGGTGGATGCCGTCCGCGACGTTCGTCGTCAGCATGCCGACCTCCCGGGGCCGAGGGTGCGTTCGTGGTCGGGGGCTACCCGGACGAACGCGGAGCATGCGCGCGTCTGCCGGCCAGCGCGCGCGATCCCTGCGGACAGCCGCCTGCGGTGCGACGATGACGGCGGCGGAAGGGGTGATGGTCATGAAGGCGTTGCAGTACGTGCGGGTGGGTGCGCCACCGGAGCTGCGCGAGGTTCCGGTCCCCGAACCGGGGCCGGGGCAGGTGCGGCTGAAGGTCACCGCCGCGGGTGCCTGCCACTCGGACTCGTTCGTCATGAGTCTGCCCGAGGAGCAGTACACGGCGAGCTATCCGCTGCCGATGACCCTCGGCCACGAGGGCGCAGGCGTCGTCGACAAGCTGGGCGACGGAGCGACCGGTGTGGCGGTGGGGGATTCCGTCGCCGTCTACGGACCGTGGGGATGCGGGCGTTGTCTGCAGTGCGCGCAGGGCAAGGAGAACTACTGTCCGCGCGCGGCGGAGCTGGGGATCACGCCTCCCGGGCTCGGCCACGACGGCTCGATGGCCGAGTACATGATCGTCGACGATCCGCGCTTCCTCGTCCCGCTGGGCGACCTCGATCCGGCCGACAACGTCGCCCTCACCGACGCCGGACTGACGCCATACCACGCGATCAAGGGTTCGCTGGGCAAACTGGGGCCCGGCAGTTCGGCCGTCGTGATCGGAGCGGGCGGACTCGGCCACGTCGCGATCCAGCTGCTGCGTTCGCTCACGACCGCGACGGTCATCGCCCTCGACGTCAGCGACGACAAGCTCGCACTGGCCAGGGACGTCGGGGCGCATCACGCGTTCCCGTCCGACCCGTCGGCGAGGGAGCGGATTGCCGAGGTGATCGGCGTGCCCGCGGTGACGGCCGTGTTCGACTTCGTGGCCGCGGCGCCGACCCTCGAACTCGGCGCCGCACTGCGGGGCGTCGAAAGCGATCAGGTGCTCGTCGGCGTCGGTGGTGGTCAGGTCGACGTCGGCATGCTCCTGGCCCCGTACGACGCGACGGTACGGGCGCCCTACTGGGGCTCGCGGCCGGAACTGATGGAGGTGCTCGCGCTCGCGCGCAGCGGTCACGTGCGGGTCGAGACCGAGAGATTCAGCCTCGACGAGGCGCCGGAGGCGTATCACCGGCTGCACGAGGGGACGCTGCGCGGGCGGGCGGTCGTCACGCCGTGACCGTCCGGCTGTGGTCGGGAGAGGTGGGCAGGGTGGCGTCGGTGACCTGCTAGGGTCCCTGCGTCGTGAGCGGTGATGTACAGGTCGGACCCTCCGATCAGGACGATGTCTCCCGCCTGCGTGGCGTCGCCGGGCACGGTGATCTCGGTGGACACGGTGAACTCGGTGGGGAGCCCGCGGATCAGCGGCGCATCGTGGTCGTCGCGCACAACCTGCGTTCGGCCCACAACGTCGGCTCGGTCATGCGCACCGGCGAGGTGTTCGCCGTCGACACGCTCCACGTCACCGGATTCACCCCGTATCCGCAGCATCCGGGGGACGAACGGGATCCGATCCTCGCCGCCCGTCAGACACGTCGGCTGGCCAAGGCGGCCGCGGGGGCCGAACGCACCATGCCGTGGAAACGGCACGACGACGTCCAGGAGCTCCTCGATGCGCTGCGCGCCGACGGCTTCACGGTCGTGGGACTGGAGATCGACCCGAACGCGGTCGGCCTGGGTGACTACCGGCCGGACACCCAGGTGGCACTGGTGCTCGGTGACGAGGTGCGGGGCATCTCGCCCGAGCTGCGCGCGCAGTGCGACGTGTTGCTGCAGATCCCCATGTACGGCAGGAAGAGCTCGCTCAACGTGAGTGTGGCGGCCGGTATCGCGTTGTACGCGCTACGAACGGCGTGAGCCGCGCATCGCCCGTTCCGCCGTCGCGTTCGGACGTGCCACGGTCCACAGTGTCCGGTCGCACGGGTGCGGGGTTCCGGCCTGCGTCACCGGCCGCGGGCGGCGACCACCTCGTGCATGGCGGCCGTGCTTACCCCGTGCTGTGCGAACCGGGCGCGGACGGCGCGCGCGATCTCGACCGAGTTCGGGCGGTCACCGTGCAGGCAGATCGTGTCGGCGTCGACCTCGATGGTCGTTCCGTTGACCGAGGTGACACGGCCGTTGAGCACGTCGATCGCCTGCTGCGCGCAGGCTTCGGGGTCCTTGGCCTCGGGCACGGGCTCGATGATGATGTGACCGTTGTCGTCGTAGTCGAGGTCGGCGAACGCTTCGCGTGCCACCGGGAACCCGTCGGCCAGTACGCGCTCGGCGGTCGGCCCTGCCAGCAGCACCAGCAGCAGGGTCGGATCGGCCTTGGTGATCGACGCGGCGATGGCCGTGGCGACGTCCGGGTCGCGCAGCGTCAACCCGTACAACGCGCCGTGCGGTTTGACGTGCGCGATGCGGGCGCCGGCCTCGTCGGCGAACCCGCGCAGCGCGCCGTACTGGTAGAGGCAGGTGTCGGCCGCATCGGACGGACTCAGCGCCATGGCCCTCCTGCCGAATCCCGCGAGGTCGGGAAATCCGGGATGGGCGCCCAGCGCCACGCCGTTGGCGACGGCCAACTCCACCGAGTGGCGCATCGTCGCCGGGTCGCCCGCGTGCCAGCCGCAGGCGACGTTGACCGAGCTGACCTGGGGTAGCAGCGCAGCGTCGTCGCCGAGCTTCCACCTGCCGAAACTCTCGCCCGCGTCGGCGTTGAGGTCGATGAGGGTCTTCATGGCCGCCTCCTACCTTTCACGTCCGGAAAACCGGTCACGTCCGGGAACCGGCAACGGTATGCCCTGTGCGGGGCTCGTGGAAATCGCCAGCGGCGCCCATCCGATCTGTACCGAAGGCACAGGCGCTCGCGGTTCACCGGTTCGGGCGCACCCGATCAGGAGACCAGGCGGATCGCCAGCCACAGTTGCGCACGCACGTCGGGGGAGTCGAGGTCGCAGTCTAGCAACGCGGCCACCTTGCTCATGCGGTACCGCAGGGTGTGCCGGTGGATGCCCAACTCGGCCGCCGCGGGGTCCCAGTGCCCGTGGTGCGCGATCCACGCGCGCAGCGAGCGCACCAGCTCGCCGCGTTGCTGCGCGTCGTGCTCGTCCAACGGGCGCAGGACCGCCTCGGCGCGCCCGACGACCTCCTCGTCGGCGACGTCCCGCAGCAGTCCCACACCGAGGTCGTCGAACCGGACCACCGCCGCACCCCTGCGCGTGGCCTCCGCCAGCGCTTGCGTTGCCTGCCGATACGCGCCGGGCAGCCCGTCCCATCCGATCGGTGCGGACACGCCCAGGTGTCGGGCCGACGGCAGTTGCTGCGCGGCCGAGGCGACCGCGATCAGCCGGCCGTCGAGTTGGCCGGTCAGCAGGTCCGGGGAACCGGTCGAATCCACCAGCGTGGACGAGTGCCCCGACCCGGCCAGGACGACCACGGGCGGGGCGGGAAGTCGTAGTCCGAGCGGTCCCGCGAGCTCGTCGAAGGCCGTGCGGTGGCCGGTGAGTAGCAGTTTCAGCGCGGTGGTGCGGAGGCGCACGTCCGCGGCGGAGCGGGTGCGGGTCAACGCGATGGACAACAGTGACGACGCGGCGTGCGTGATGTGGTGATCGGTGGGGCAGAACGGCCGCGCCCTGCCGACGACGAGGAACCCGGCCAAGGTGCTGGCGCCGCCCAGCGAGTGCGCCGCGACGTGGTCCCCACACGCCGACAGTCCGATGCTGGAGGGCGGGCGCACGGTACGCAATCGGTCCAGGTCGGGAGCCAGGTCGCCGACACGTTCGGCCGCGTCCGCGGGCTGGGCATGTGCCACCGTCCCGTCGGGCTCCAGCAGCATCGCCCAGCACGCGAGGTCGACGGCGAGCCTGCCGATTACGCCGCCGAGGTCCTCGCCGTGCATGGCCGCGGTGGTGAGCGCGGTGCGGGCGGTCTCGAACCGGCGTGCTTCGGCGCTGCGATCATCGGCCAGCGATTGGGAGACGGTCTTGCCGATCTCGATGAACGGCGTCCGATGGGGAACCTCGAGCACCGGGAGTGCCGCAGCCTCGGCAGCGGCCAGGAGTGACTCGGGAATCGTGTCGTGCCCGAGCTGGATGCCGAATCCGAGGCCGGACAGCCCGGCGGCGGCCAACCGTCCGACGTAGGCGGCTCGTCCCTCGTCGTCGGCTGGCAACGCGATGCCGGTGATCAGCAGCAGCTCGCCACCGGAGAGGAACGGCGTCGGGTCGTCGAGTTCGCTGGAGTGGACCCAGGAGATCGGGCGGTCGGCGCCCGCGTCGCCTGCGCGCAGGGCCAGGCCCAGCTGCGCGTCGTGAGTGAGCTCCCTCGCGGTGGGCATAACCAGCAGTTTTGCACAGTCTGGCCAAAGTGGCGCTGTCGATTTGTACAGAGTTGCGCTGGCGAGGTGGCGTCCCAGCGGGCACAGTGTTGTGATCGCCGACACAGGGAGGCGTGGTGATGACCGAGAAGATCCAGCTGCCGCCCGCACGCTACGAGTACGGCGGGGACGAGTTCGTCTTCGTCGAGTTGGACCAGGCGATGAGCCTGGAGGCGAACTTCGCCGGCATGGCCGTGACCAACGCGCTGCGCGAGGAGGCCATCGACGGGATCGTCGACATCTGCCCGTCCAACGCGTCCTACATGGTCCAGGTGGACCCCGACCGGCTCGACCCGAGGGAGCTGGTCGAACGGTTGCGCCGGCTCGAGACGACGGTCGGCGCGCTGCCCGACGACTACGTGCTGAAGACCCGCGTGGTCGACGTGCCGATCCTGTTCAACGACCCGTGGACCCACGAAACGCTCATGCGGTTCCGCGACCGGCACCAGGACCCGGACGCCACCGACCTGGAGTACGCGGCACGCATCAACGGCTTCGACAGCGTCCAGGGTGTCGTCGACGCGATGACCGAGGCGCCGTGGATCGTCACGATGCTCGGGTTCGTGCCGGGCCTGCCGTTCTGCTACCAGCTGGTTCCGCGCGAGAGGCAGATCCAGGTGCCCAAGTACGTGCGCCCGCGGACCGACACCCCCGAGCGCACGTTCGGTTTCGGTGGCGCGTTCGCGGTGGTCTACCCGGTGCGCGGCGCAGGCGGATACCAGATGTTCGGGATGGCGCCGGCCCCGGTGTTCGACCTGTCGCAGAGCCTGCCCGACTTCGCCGACGACATCTGCTTCCCCAGGGCCAACGACGTGCTGAGGTACCGGGCGATCGACATGGCCGAGTTCGAGGCCACCCGCGCCGAGGTCGAGGCGGGCACGTTCCGGTACCGCATCCGCGAGGTCGAGTTCGAGCCCGCGGCGCTGCTGGCCGACCCCGACGCGGTCAACCGTGAGCTGCTGGAGGTGCTGTACCGATGAGCCAGCTGCGCGTGCGAGCCGGTGGTCTGTACACGACGGTGCAGGACTCGGGCAGGTTCGGCTATTACCACATGGGCATGCCTCCCTCCGGTGCGATGGACGCGTACTCGGCGATCGCGGCCAACCTGCTGGTGGGCAATCCGGACGGCGCCGGGGTGCTCGAAGGTACGTACGTGGGCCCGACCCTCGAGTTCACCGACGAGCGGGTGGTGGCGGTGACGGGCGCGGACGTTCCCGTGACGGTGAACGACGAGCCGGTCGAACCGTGGACCGCCGTGCGTGTCCGGGCCGGTGACGTGCTGGGCTTCGCCATGATCCGTGCGGGCTGCCGGGTCTACGTCGCCGTCAGCGGCGGGATCGACGTTCCGGTGTATCTGGGCTCGCGGTCGACCTACACGTTGACCGGGATCGGTGGTCACCACGGACGCAAACTCGCCGACGACGAGACGCTCCCACTGGGCTCGGCCGCGAGCGCGGTGCGGCAGGGGGCCGCGGTACCGCAGGACCTGCGGCCCGAGCTGGACGGCGCGGCCGAGCTGCGCACGGTCGTCGGCCTGTGCTCCTACCGGCTCACCGAGGACGCGCTTGCCTCGTTCCTCGGCACCGACTGGAAGGTGACCAAGGACGCCGACCGGGTCGGCTACCGCCTGCGGGGCGGCACGCTCGACTTCACCGAGCGCGAGCAGCCGTTCGGTGCGGGCAGCGATCCGGCCAACGTCGTCGACCTGGGATATCCCGTCGGCTCGATTCAGGTGCCGGGCGGTGACGAACCGATCGTCCTGCTCAACGACGCCGTCACGGGCGGCGGTTACGCCACGATCGGGACCGTGATCTCGGTCGACCGCGACCGAATCGCGCAGACGAAGACCGGCGACGTGGTGCGGTTCAACTCGGTGGATCTGGACACGGCGCTGGCGGCGAGAACGGACCGGCGCGAGCGGATCGAACGGATCCGCCGCGCGATCGCAGGGTAGGAGGCAGGAGCGAAACATGGCGACGATCAAGGCTCAGATGCCGGGCGTGTTCTACCGAAGGCCCGCCCCGGAAAAGCCGGTCTACGTCGAGGACGGCGAGTCGATCAGCGCGGGCCAGACCATCGCCCTCATCGAGGTGATGAAGACGTTCAACGAGGTGAAGGCCGACACACCGGGCACCGTCGCCGAGTTCCTCGTCGAGGACGGCGACGAGGTCGACGTGGGCCAGGACATCGTGCGGCTGGGTGAGACATGAGGCGTGTGCTCGTGGCCAACCGCGGCGAGATCGCGGTGCGCATCATCCGCGCCGCACACGCCGCGGGACTGGAGACGGTGGCCGTCTACTCCGACGCCGACGAGCACGGCCGGTGGGTTCAGCTGGCCGACACCGCCGTGCACATCGGCAAGTCCGCCGCGGCCAAGTCCTATCTGAACTCGGCGGCGCTGGTGGAGGCCGCACGATCGACCGGTGCCGATGCGGTGCATCCCGGCTACGGGTTCCTGTCCGAACGCGCCGGTGCGGCCAAGGAATTCGCCGACGCGGGGCTGACGTTCGTCGGGCCTGCGGTGTCCACGATCGAGACGATGGGCGACAAGGCCGCCGCGCGCGAGGCCGCGCGGCGGGCGGGCGTGCCGGTGGTGCCGGGCAGCGGACCGGTGGGCGACGTCGACGAGGCGCTCGCGGCCGCCGATGACGTCGGCTATCCCGTACTGCTCAAGGCCGCGGCGGGAGGCGGAGGCCGCGGCATCCGGCCGGTGGCCTCGGCCGCCGAGTTGGCGGAGGCGCTGCCCGCGGCGCAGGCCGAGGCACGAGCAGCCTTCAGCGACGACACGGTGTACCTGGAGTGGGCGATCGACGGCGCACGCCACATCGAGGTGCAGATTCTGGCCGACACGGCCGGCACCGTGGTGCACACGTTCGAACGGGACTGCTCGGTGCAGCGGCGCCGCCAGAAACTCATCGAGGAGGCGCCGGCCCCCGGACTGCCGGCGCGGACGCGGGCGGACATCAACGACGCGGCCGTGAGACTCGCGCGCCAGGTGGGATATCTCGGTGCGGGAACCGTGGAGTTCCTGCTGACACCGTCGGGCGAGTTCTTCTTCATCGAGATGAACACCAGGATCCAGGTGGAACACCCGATCAGCGAGGCGATCACGGGCGTGGACCTGGTGAGCGAGCAGTTGCGGATCGCCGCGGGCGAGCCGATCTCGTTCGGCCAGGACGAGGTGGGCATCCGCGGCGCCGCCGTCGAGTTGCGGATCAACGCCGAGGACCCCGACAACCGGTTCCAGCCGACCCCGGGCACGCTGACCCGCCTGGACCTGCCCGGTGGCCCGGGCGTGCGCGTCGACACCGGGTTCGTGGCGGGCGATCGCATCAGCCCGTTCTACGACTCGATGATCGCCAAGGTCATCTGCTCGGGCCCCGATCGAGACACCGCTCTGGCCCGTGCCCGCCAAGCGCTCGCCGAACTCAGGGTCGAGGGAGTTCCGACGACCGTGTCGGTGCACCGCCGCCTGCTCGACGAACCCGACGTGCGCGCCGGAGCCGTGCACACCCGGTGGCTGGAGGAGCTGATGCCGGAAACGCTGTAACCGCACCGGAGTCGGTGCATCCACTGTGGATGCTCCTGTGCCGGAGGCCGGTCCCTGTCCGAACCGAGGTGTCGTCGCTGTAGCAGGAGGGTGAACCATGACCGAGACGCTCCGCCCGAGTGTGGGAACTGCGGTCCCCCGGAGGGAGGATCCCCAGCTGCTGACGGGCAAGGCGAGATGGACCGGCAACATCGCCCCTCCGGGCACCGTGCACGTCGCGGTGTTGCGCAGTCCGTTCGCGCGCGCCCGCATCAGCTCGATCGACGTCACCGAGGCCGCGCGCTGTCCCGGTGTGGTCGGGGTGTTCACCGGCGCCGATCTCGCCGACGAATGGTCGGGCATCCCGTGTGCCTGGCCGGTGACCGAGGACATCAAGATCCCCGATCACCTGCCGGTGGCCGTCGACCGGGTGCGATTCGCCGGTGAGGCGGTGGCGGTGGTGGCGGCGACCGACGCCGCGTCCGCCCAGGACGCCCTCGGTCACATCGACATCGACTACGAGCCCGACGACCCCGTGCTGGACGTGGAGGACGGTCTGGCCGGAGGGCCGCTCGTGCACGAGCAGTTCGGCACGAACGCCAGCTACACATGGTCGCTGGCGACGGGTGAGGTGGACGCGGCGTTCGCCGAGGCCGAGGTCACCGTGTCCGAGCGGTACGTGCAGCAACGCCTTCAGCCGACGCCGCTCGAACAGCGCGCCGTCGTCGTGGTGCCCGAGCCCACAGGTGAGGGCTACACCCTGTACTCCTCGACCCAGATTCCGCACATCCTGCGCAGCGTTCTGGCCGGGGTGTGTGCGGTCCCGGAACACCAGCTCCGTGTCGTCGCCCCCGACGTCGGGGGCGGGTTCGGCGGCAAACTCAACGTCTACCCCGAGGAGTGCATCGGCATCGCACTGGCGCGCCGGCTGTCGGTGCCGGTCAAGTGGACGGCGAGCCGGTCCGAGGACAGCCAGTCGATGACGCACGGGCGCGGGCAGGTCCAGTACGTGGAACTCGCCGCCCGCAAGGACGGCACGCTCCTGGGCATGCGCGTGCGTCTGCTCGCCGACATGGGCGCCTACTTGCAGCTGCTGACTCCCGGCATCCCGTTGCTGAGCGCCTTCATCTTCCCCGGCGTGTACGCGTTCGGCTCGTTCTCGATCGAGTGCACGGGCGTGTTCACGAACAAGACGCCGACGGATTCCTATCGTGGTGCGGGCAGGACCGAGGGCATCTACGGCGTCGAACGTGCGATGGACGCCCTGGCGCGCAGGCTCGACATGGACCCGGCGGAGATACGCAGGCGCAACTACCATCCGCCGTTCGACAACGGCGCCGCGACGCCTGCCGGCCTGGAGATGGACTCCGGCAACTACCCGCTCGCGCTCGACAAGGCGCTCGAACTCGCCGGTTACGAACGGCTGCGTGCCGAGCAGCGACGTCGGCGGGAGTCCGGCGATCGCGTTCAGCTCGGGATCGGACTGTGCAGCTACACCGAGAACGGTGGCCTGTCGCCGTCGAAGATGACCGCGGCGCTACGGCTCGGTGCTCCCGGATGGGAGATGGCAAGTGTGCGCATGCTGTCCACGGGCGCGGTCCAGGTGGTGACCGGGACGTCGCCCCATGGGCAGGGGCACGAGACGACCTGGGCGCAGATCGTCGCGGACCGGCTCGGCGTGCCGATGGACAGCGTCGAGGTGGTGCACGGCGACACCCGATCGGCGCCGTACGGACTGGACACCTACGGCTCGCGCAGCGCCGCCGTGGGTGGCACGGCGGTGTACCTGGCGTGCGAGAAGGTGCGTGCCAAGGCGCGCACGTTGGCCGCTCATCTGCTGGAGGCGGCCGAGCAGGACCTCGAGTTCGCCGACGGCGCGTTCTCCGTCGCGGGTGTGTCCGGCAACAGCGTCACGATCCAGGAGGTCGCCGGTGCCGCCTATCTGGCCGCGGATCTGCCGGAGGGGATGGAGCCGGGCCTGTCGGAGGAGCAGTTCTTCGACCCGCCGAACTTCACCTACCCGTTCGGCACGCACGTGTGCGTCGTCGAGGTCGACACCGAGACGGGCAAGGTCACCATCCCCGAGTACTACGGCGTCGACGACTGCGGAACCGTGATCAATCCGGCCATTGTGGACGGCCAGATGCACGGCGGTATCGCACAGGGCATCGGCCAGGCGCTGTACGAGGCAGCCGAGTACGACGACGACGGCAACCTCACGAGTGCCTCGCTCGCCGACTATCTCGTGCCCGGTGCAGCCGAGCTGCCCGATTTCACGCTCGACCACACGGTCACGCCGTCACCGACGAACCCGCTCGGAGCGAAGGGGGCAGGGGAGTCCGGTTCGATCGCCTCGACGCCCGCGGTGGTCAACGCAGTGCTCGATGCGCTACAGCCGCTCGGCGTCGACCACATCGACATGCCCGTCACACCGCGTCGCGTATGGGAGGCGATCACCGAAGCGGGTGCGTCCGCCCGCTGACGGCCGGGCTCCGGGTCGGCGCCGGCGGAGAGGTCGGCGTCAGCCGCGTGCGCCGAAATGCGCGGCCAGGGCGGCGATGCCTTCGCGGACAGTGCGTTCGGCGTCGGCATGACGTTGTCGCCGGTGCAGGCGAGCGTACGTCGGTGCCGACGCCGGATCCACCGGAGCGTGGTGTTCGCTGCCGGCGACGGGTGCGGTGGCGGCGCTGCCGATGGCGAAGTTCGACAGTGCGTACGCGGCACTCAGCGGAGCAGCGACCCCGCTGTCGACCAGCAGCGTGCACAGTCGTTCCGACAGGCGAAGGTAGTGCGGTCCTCGCGGCGCGCGCATCGCGATCACGTGGCACACCCAGCGGTGGCGCAGGACATGGCGGTAGTAGGAGAGCACGAGCTCCTCGATGCCGGCCTCGTCCACGGTCCGGGTCAGTTCGGGGTCACACCCGAGTGCCCGGTCGAGGGCGAGGTCGAACAGGTCGTCCACGGACTCCACGCGGGAGTACAGGCTCGGCGGGGCGACCTCGAGTCGGTTCGCGACGGCGCGCAGGGTCAGCGCCCGTAGGCCGCCGGAGTCGAGGAGGTCGACCGCCGCCTGTGCTGCCGCATCGATGTCGACCGCGCGTTCCCGCCGGACAGGTTTGCGATGGTCCCAGTAGCTCACGCGGACCATGTTATCCGACCTATGTTAGTTTTAGTGGATGCTCGACGCCGATCTGCTTCCGCTGTGCCATGAACGGGTGCGCCTTCGTCCGCTGAGCTTCGGCGATGCGGTCGCGTTCGCCGAGGGTTCCGCGGACCCGGACGTGCGGCGGTACGGACATCTGCCTGAGCCCGAGTACACACCCGAGTCGGTGCGGTCGATGATCGAGCGGGAGGTGCTGCCGGGGTTGGCGCGTGGCGACCTCGCGGTCCTTGCCGTCGCCGACATCGAGCGGGACGAGTTCCTGGGCAGCGTGGTGCTGTTCGACGTGACCGACCGGCGGGCGGAGGTCGGGTTCTGGGTGCACCCGGCGCATCGCGGATCCGGGGTGACCGCCGCCGGTCTGGCACTCGCCGCTCGCTTCGCGAGCGGCAGCGGTCTGAGCGAACTCACCGCCCGAACCATGCCGGAGAACGCGGCATCCCACCGCGTGCTCGTCGCGGCGGGGTTCGTATGCCGTGGCCGCGGCACGGACACCGCGCCGTCCGGGCGGACCGCCGAGGTGCTGTACTTCTCCCGTCCCGTCGCCGGTGATGTCGCGGGGACGCCATGAACGACCGGCCGCCCTCCCCGGTGGGAGGGCGGCCGGTGGCGCGTGACAGTTCGCGCGTGATTGCGGCAGGTCCGTCGCGTGTGGTCAGGACGCCGCCGGTGCGGTGTCCTCGTCGCGTTCCTGTGCGGCGAGGGCGCGCACGACGGGCATCGTGATGAGTGCCGCCAGACCGATCGCCAGCAGACCGCCGACGAGCTTGCCCACCAGCAGCGGGCCGATGAGGTTCGGCTGGAAGTTCGCCGTGAACGCCAGGTGGTCGCCCACCAGGAACGCGGCGCAGACGGCGAAGGCGATGCACAGCACCTTGTCCTTCGGCGGCATGTGCCGCACGAGCCGGAACAGCGCGAGCACGTTCGCCACCGCGGCGAGCAGGCCGGCCGTGCCCTCGGCACTCATGCCGACGCGCCGGCCGAGCGCACCCAGCGGCCGGGCGAGGCCCTTGCGCAGCATGTACACCATGGGGAACGCACCGGCGAGCATGATGCCGATGTTGCCCGCGACTTCCAGCGCCCGGTACTGATCCTCGGTGTCGGCGATGATCGGGTCGAAGCCCCAGCTGCCGAACACGGTGGAGAACACGCCGGTGAAGTGCTCGATGATGCTCACCGCCAGCACGAGCTTCAAGAGCGCGTCCAGGATCCGGCCGAACCAGATGAACAGGCGGATCATCACGTTGGGTACGAACCACAGCGCCGCGGCGAGGGCGAGGACGAACACGGTCAGCGGCAACAGGTTCAGCAGGATCGCACCCGTGTCCAATCCGGACAGTGCCGTGTCGGACGCGCTGGTTCCGGAGACCTCGCCGCGCACCGTCGTCGACGTCGCGACCAACAGCGTCGTCGTGATGAGCACGCCGATCGGGATCGCCAGCACACCGGACATGATGCCCAGCGCCATGTAACGGTGGTCGCGTCTGTCCACCATGGCCATGCCGACCGGCACGGTGAAGATGATCGTGGCCCCGGCCATGTAGCCCACCACGGCGGCCATGATCCAGCCGCCGGTCGTGGCGGCGGTCTCGTGGGCCAACTGGTAGCCGCCCATGTCGACGGCGATCAGACTGGTGGCGGCGATGGCCGGATCCGCGCCGATCGCGTCGAACAGCGGACCGGCCGCCGATTCGACGAGTGCCGACAGATACGGGATGGCGGCCATGATCCCGGCGACGGGAATGAAGATCGCACCGATCGAGTGCAGACCCTCCTTGAACTCCTTACCGAGGCCGTTCTCGTCGTCGCGGATCGAGGCGATCGCTCCGATCAGGACGAACGCCATCATGATGTAGATGATCAGGTTCCCGAAGGACTCCACGCGCCCTCCTCCTTTCCGGTGGGGGACGGCTCAGCGAAGGAGCGGGCGCAGGTGGTCGTTGAGGAACACACCGTCCGGATCGAACTCCCGGCGCACGGCCAGGAACGTGTCGAACTCGGGGAACAGCTCGGGCAGCCGGTCCCGCGTCATGAAGTGGATCTTCCCCCAGTGCGGGCGGGCCTGGTACGGCTGCAGTCGCTGGTCGACGGCGCGCAGGAACGGCCAGTAGTCCGTGCCGGGCGCGCCGGACACGGAGATCACCATCGTGTCGCGCCGGTAGTTCGGCGACAGGTACGCGTCGTCGGCGGCGGTCCAGCGGACCTCGATCGGATAGAACTGGTCGGGGAACTCGTCGAGCATGAGCCTGCGGATCGTGTTCAGCGCCTCGAGTCCGTGCTCGGCGGCGACCATGTACTCCATCTCGTGGAACGGCTCGTCGTAGCCGCCAGGGTAGACACGGTAGGCACGGTCGGTGCGGTTGCCGACGTCGTCGGAGACCAGTCCGTCCGGCTCGGTGACCTCGACCTCGTCGTAGATCTTGACGTAGCAGTGGTTGTGCATCGGTTGATCGGGAGGTGCCGGCAACTGGTACAGATCGACGGAGTGGTCGGCAGGGCACCAGAAGAACGAGAAGTGCCGGTGGTCGGCGATCAGCGCATCCCAGTTCGCCTCGATCTCCTCCCACGGCCGATAGCTGATCTCCTCCTTGATGTAGTACGCGGGGGAGACGGCGAGCTCGACCTCGAGCATCACCCCCAGCGAACCGATCGCCACCTGCGCCGCGCGCAGCTCGCGCATCCGGTCCTCGCCGATCTCGACGACCTCGCCGTGGCCGTTGACCAGGCGCACGCGGCGCATCGCGGCGGACATGTTGGGCAGTTCGATGCCCGAACCGTGCGTCGCGGTGGAGAGTGCGCCTGCGATGACCTGCTTGTCGATGTCGCCCTGATTGGACAGTGACAGTCCGGCGTTCCACAACGGCTCACCGAGCTTGCCGACGGTGGTGCCCGACAACGCCGTCGCGCGCAGGCGCTGCGGATCGGTCGTCGTCACGCCACTGAGCTGGGTCAGATCGAGCATGAGCCCACCGGTCGGCACGATCGGCGTGAACGAATGCCCCGTGCCGGCGACCCGCACGTTCATGCCCTGCCGGATCGCATAGCGGACGGCGTCGACGACCTCGTCCTCGTCGCGCGGCCGGGCGTAGATCGCCGCGGTGGCGGTGTGGTTTCCCGCCCAGTTGGTCCAGACCCGGTCGTAGCTCGTCGGCGCGGAAAGTGGCGGTTCGGTCACGTCAATGCTCCGATCTCGTGCGGGCGGATCTGCGGTCTCCTGTCGGCCGCGGGCGTGCCCCGCCGTGGGCGGTGCGACATCGCACGGCTGACGGCCGGTCCGGGTCGCCCGGGCGTCGAACCCCTGTCGGCGACACCCGAGTGGATGGCGGCGCTGGAAACATAAAACACTCAAATTTAAATGACAAGGTGGTATGGAACCGGGTGCGGCAGGCGCACCGCGGCGGTGTCGTACCGTGACGGAAGGGGCCGAAGGTGCATATGCGCACGTCGCGCGGGTCGGAGCGGGCCCTCACGATCGGACCGGCCGGATGAGCAGAGAAGGGTGGGCGGTGTCGAGTTTCGCTGCGTACCTGAGACCGTCGGCCGGCGACGGTCCGGGACTGCCCCACAACGTGGCGCGCCAACTGGAGACCGCCATCGACGTCGGCTTGCTCAGCCACGGCGACCGACTTCCCCCGGAATCGGAACTGGCCGCCGAACTGGGCGTTTCCACCGGAACACTGCGCCAGGCGCTGGAGACGCTGCGCCAGCGCGGGGTCATCGAGACCCGGCGTGGACGGGGCGGTGGCAGCTTCGTCCGCGCCGTGTCGAAGCAGGCTCCGGAGGCGGTGCGCCACGAACTGCGCGAGTGGGGCGCCGATTCGTTGCGTGATCTCGGTGACGCCTGTGCCACGGTGATCGGGGGCGCGGCACGACTGGCCGCCCAGCGGGCGGCCGGAGACGACGTGGAGCGGCTGCGTTCGCTGGCCCAGCAGTTCCGTGCCGCCGACACCGCGGACGAACGGCGGCGGGCCGACAGCCGCTTCCACATCGAGATCGGGGTGATCGCCCACTCGGTGCGGTTGACGCAGTCCATCGTGCAGTTGCACGACGAGCTGGCGTCGCTGTTCTGGATGGTCGGGGGCGAGGCGGAGCATCACCCCGTCACCGAGAGCGCGCACGCCGAGCTCGTCGCCGCGATCGAGGCCGCCGACGCCGAGGCCGCGCGCGCCGCGGCGATGCAGAACGTGGAACGCCGCGTGCAGCACCTGCTCGATCTGCATCTGGACCTGGTGGTCCGGGGTGAATCATGATGACCACGCCGCGCACGCGAGAAGGAGGAGAGTCGTGACCGACGATGCTCCCGAGTCGCTGCGCCGTTCCGCCGAACGCGTCCGTGCGCGGGTCGACACGCTGCTCGCGGATCTGGATTCCACGGCGACCGAGATCGTCGGGATCCTCGCGCGCGGCGGACGGCCGCCCCGGCGCGCGGATCTGGCGCAGGTGAAGCCGCCACTGCTCGCGCTGCTCGACCGGCATCGCGGTTTCGCCCAGGGCGTGGGTCTGGCGTTCGACGAGGATCATCTGGCCGACGCGCCGCGGTGGATGGAGTGGTGGCGCAGTGACGACGGTGAACCCGCCCACTTCGTCACGCACGAACTCGACCCGCAGCACCACTACTTCTACGACTACGCGAGCAAGGAATGGTTCTCCCGGCCGCAGCGGAGTCGCCGGCCTGCGGTCACCGGGCCGTTCGTCGACTTCGCGGGCACGAACGAGCACACCGTCACCATGGCCGTTCCCGTGGCGCACCCCGACGGGTTCGTCGACGTGCTGGGTGCCGACGTCGCGGTCGAAGGCGTGGAACGCCTGCTGCTGGAGTCGGTGCGGTCGGGGCCCGCGGACACGGTCCTGCTCAACGATCACGACCGCGTGGTGGCCTCGACCAGTGCCCGCTGGTGGAGCGGGACACTGCTGCGCCGCGACGTCGACGCCCACTGGGCGGAGTCGGCCGAGGTCGGCGGCGACGTCGGCTGGCGCCTGGTCCAGGCCGACGTCTGAGACGTCCGGCCCGCCCGGGGACGCGGCTCAGGCCGGCGTGCAGTCGACCCAGAGCTCGGTCGGTGCGCGCGTGAACACCCCGGCCTCCGGCGGTGCACCGTCGGAGAACCGCACCGTCGGCATGGCGTCGAGCAGCATGCCGACGCCGATCTCGATCTCCGTCTTCGCCAGCATCGCACCGACGCAGAAGTGCCTGCCCAGGCAGAAGGCGAGATGGTCGGCCGCGGCGGAGAACGCCTTCGTGGTCGTCAGATCGTCGCGGAAGATGTCGAAGTTCTCGGGGTTCGCGTAGTGCCGGTCGTCCCGGCCCGCCGCGCCGATGAGACAGGTGACGGTGCTGCCCGCGGGCACGACACCGCCCGAGAGCTCGACATCCTCGTCGGGCTGGCGCATGATCATGTGCACCGGAGGGGAGAACCGGAGTGTCTCGGCGAACGCCGCTCCGATGAGGGTCCGGTCCGCGCGAACGGCGTCGAGCTGCTCGGGGTGTTCGAGCAGGTTCTTCATCATGCTGGTGATCGCCTTGTCCGTCGTTTCGCCGCCTGCGGTCAACAGCAGACTGCAGAAGGCCTTGATCTCCTCGTCGGTCATCCGTTCGCCGTCGATCTCGGCCGCGCACAAAGTGGACAGAAGGTCGTCGCCCGGATCGGCGCGGCGCTGCCGGATGATCGGAATCAGATACGCCGCGAACTCGTCGCGCGTACGCGCGCCCTCGGCCATCACGTCGGGATCCTGCGTGAGGTTCGACAGGAACGCCATGATCGACGTGTACCAGCGGTGGAACCGGTCGTGGTCACTCTTGGGAAGTCCGAGCATGTCGACGATGACGTTGATCGGGAACCGCGTGGCGAACGCTTCGACGAGGTCGACCGGATTCCGGCCACGCAGACGCTCGATCAGCTCGCGGCTGTTGCGCTCGATGACCGGCCGGAACTTCGTCTCCAGCTCGTTGCCCCGGAACGCCGCGGACACGAGCGCCCGGTGGGTGGCGTGCTCGCGTCCGTCCATCTGCAGGATGGTCCTGCCGTGCACGGGTTCGAGCTGCCAGTCGTAGTTCTTGCTGGTGAACACCGGGTCGCGGAACGCCTTCTCGACGTCGTCGTATCGGGAGACGATGTAGCTCTGCATCCCCTCGTGCCAGATCAACGGGTGCTGGTCCCGCATGATCCGGTAGTACGGGTAGGGATTCCGGGCGAACTCCGCCGACAGGATGTCGGGCGCGTCCTGGAGAGCGGTCATGATGCGGGATCTCCTTTGATCCGACGACTGATCCGGAACAGGCCGCGGGCGCCGAGTGAGGCCTGGGTCACACGGCGAGCAGTATTGGGTCGGCCCGCAATCTATGTCAAGGAATTGTCGCGCCCGATCGGTTCGTGTGGGTGAATCCTCGGAGGATCTGAACGTCGATGCTGAGTCAGGCTAACCATGCATATCAATACGCGGAGGTCAGATCCAGCCGCGGTCGCGGGCCGTGCGGGCCGCTGCGTATCGGTTCTCCGTCTCGGTCTTGCCGATGGCCGAGGACAGGTGGTTGCGCACGGTGCCGGGGGACAGGTGCAGCCGTCCGGCGATGGTGCGCACCGACGCGCCGTCGGCCGCGGCCCTGAGCACCTCGCGTTCCCGGTCGGTGAGCGGGTCGATGCCACCCGCCAGCGAATCGGCCGCCAGGGTTGGGTCGACCACGCGCTCGCCGCGGCTCACTCTGCGCACCATCTGGGCGAGTTGATCGGCGGGGGTGTCCTTGACGACGAACCCCGCGGCCCCGGCCTCCATGGCCCGGCGCAAATAGCCCGGCCTGCCGAACGTCGTGACGATCAGGCAGCGGCACCGCGCACCGGACGCCGTCACGGCTGCCGTCGCCTCGATGCCGTCACCGCCGGCCATCTCGATGTCGATCAGCGCGACGTCCGGGTCGTGTGCGGTGATCGCGGGCAGCACCGCGTCGCCGCGCCCCACCTCGGCGACGACCTCGAGGTCCGGCTCCAGTGACAACAGCGCGGCGAGGCCGCCGCGGACCAGGTCCTGGTCGTCGGCCAGCAGGAGACGGATCATGTGCGCTCGACCTCCACCACGGTTCCGGGACGCTCGGCGTCGGAACACCGAGGCACGATCGACAGCCGGGCACCGCTCGCCGTCGCCCGTTCGCGCAGCCCACGCAGGCCGAATCCGGTGCCCCCGGACTGCCCGTCCATCCCGACGCCGTCGTCGGAGACCACGAGCATGCCCGGACGGATCCGGACCCGGCACGTCGACGCCCCGGAGTGCCGGACGACGTTGGTCACGGCCTCGCGCAGCGCCCAGGCGAACAGCTCGGCGTCGGCGTCGTCCACGGTGTGCACGTCGAGGTCGGCGGTGATCCCCGCAGCCGCGAGCGCCTCCCTGGCCGTGTCCACCTCGCTGGCCAGCTGCGGCGTGCGCAGGCGGGCGACCGTTGAGCGAACCTGTGCGAGGGACTCGCGCGCCAGTGCGTCGATGCGGTCGATCTCCTCGCGGGCCTGCTGCGGATCCCGGTCGATGAGTCGTCCTGCCAGCTGGGCGCGGATGGACAGCACCGTCAGCGAATGCCCGAGCACGTCGTGGACGTCGCGGGCGATCGCGTCGCGCTGGGCCGCGTGCCGCAGTTCGTGCTCGGCGTCGCGTTGGCGGTGTTCGACGTCCTCGGCGAGGCGGATGACGACGATGAACAGCACGCCGATACCGGTGCCGAGGAGGGGCCAGAAGGTGTCGACGAACGGCAGCGTCCCCGCCGCGGCGGCGGTCCACACGCAGACCCCGCTGATCAGCCCGATCCGTACCGGGAGCGCGAACACCAGGATGGCCGCCAGAAAGCAGGAGAACGTGACCGCCATGTAGCCGGAAGCGGGCACGGTCACGGCGGCCAGCGCCGCCAGCGCTGCCACCCGTCCCACGGCCCAGCGCCGCGCGTGCGCACTGTCCTGCTCCGGGAGGTGCCAGAACGTCTCCAGGTACAGCACCGCGAAGCACAGCGTGGCCACCACCGCCAGCACGCGCAGTGCGACGGGGACGTCGGCGGTGACGGCAGCCGTGGTGGGAATGGCCAGGAACACGAGCCACACGCCCGCGTACAGCAGCTGGTAGATGCGCATCCCCATCCCCTCATCCTGCCCGATGCCGGGCCCGCCCGGAATCAGCGGCGCGCGGTGCGGCGACGCTGCAGCATCAGGCAGGCGACGGCGAACACGGCCGTCCATCCGCCCACGTTGGCCAGAACGGTCCACAGTGGATCGTAATCGGTGGCTCCGGAGGTGGAGACGAGATTGCCCTCGGTGAGGGGATACCGGGCGAGGGCGACGATGCCGTACATCGGGGTGAACCGGCCGATATCGAGCAGTACCCCGTCCAGGGGCATGAACGCGTTGCCGAGGAAGCTGAGGATCACCAACAGGCCGGTCGCCGTGCCGACCGCGGCGTCGGAACGGAACGTCAGGCCGACGGCCAGGCCGTAGAACGCGAAGGGCAACGCCCCGACGACCGTCAACGCGGCGGTGGCCAGCCAGGTCCCCGTGGGCATGTCGGCGACCGTGAAGACGCCCGCGACGTTGAGCACCAGCACCGGCAGCGTCGCGATGGCCACCGACACGACGGTCTTGGCCAGGACGAAGGCGCTGTGCGGCATGGCCGTCAGCGCCAGCTGCCTGCCCCAGCCCTGCTGGATCTCCAACGCGGCCGAGCCGGCCATCGAGGTCGTCGCCATCGCGGCGCCGTAGGAGGCGATGGCGATCATGGTCCACGCGCTCACGTTGCCGACGCCGACCGATTCGCCGGACCACGACATCGAGGCACCGAAGAACAGGAACAGCGCGGTGGGCAGCACGATGACGAAGAAGCTGTTGCCGACGTTGCGCAGGTTCCGCCAGAAGTCCATGGCCACGTAGCGGACGAGGTCGGGCCGGCCTGCGGACCGTGCCCGGGCCGACGGTGCGGGCGTCGCGGTGGTCATGCCGAGACCTCCTCGGGGTGGCCGGTGTGCCCGGCGGTGGGTGCGGCGGTCAGCAGGCGGAACGCTTCCTCCAGGCTCGCCGGCCGGACGGCGAGACCGTGTGCCGCGGTCTCGGTCAGCAGGTGCCGGGCGAGTGCGTCGGCGTCGTCGGTGCGGAACGTGATCCGTGCACCCTCGGCCGAGGCCTCGGCCACGTGCGGCACGCGCTCCAGCTCGCCTGCGGCCGGTGACCACGTGACCGTCACGTAGGCGGCGCCTGCGCGGGCGCGCACGTCGTCCGTCGGTCCGTCGGCGAGTACGCGGCCCTTGTCCAGCAGCACGGTTCGCCGCGCGAACTGCTCGGCCTCCTCGAGGTAGTGGGTCGCGAACACGACCGTGACGCCCAGATCGGCCTGGGCGCGCATGCGATCCCAGAACTCGTGCCGTGCGGAGACGTCCATGCCTGCGGTCGGTTCGTCGAGCACGATGATCTCGGGCCGGGGGAGCAGGGCCAGCGCGAACCGCAGGCGTTGTTGCTGCCCGCCCGAGCAGGCACCCACTCGGCGTGCGGCAAACGGGCGTACGCCCGCGATGTCGATGACCTCGTCGACGTCCGCCGGGTTCGCGTGCAGTGCGGCGATCATCCGCACGGTCTCGGCGGCCGTCAGATCGGGAAGCAGGCCGCCGGTCTGCAACAGCGCCGAGAGTCTGCCCTCGCGGACGGCGACCCGGGGACTCCGCCCGCCGACGGTGACCCGGCCCGACTCCGGCGTGGCCAGACCGAGGACGAGGTCCAGCAGCGTGGTCTTGCCTGCCCCGTTGGGGCCGAGCAGCGCGAGGACCTCGCCGCGGGCGACGTCGAGGTCGATCCCGTCGACGGCGCGGACACGTCCGCCGGCACCGTCGGGGAACGACAACCGCACGTCGCGGGCGGAGATGACGGGTTCGTGGTTCATGTCCGTCAGTCTCGGCCGCGGCGCGGCCCGGTGCGTAGCGCGGACGTCATCGACCGGCCGTGACAGATGTCAGTGTGGTGCTCACCCGGCGGACGCGCTTCGCGCTGAAGGACCTGCTCGTCGCCGTTACCGTGACGACATGGGACGCGTGTTCCGGGGACTGGCCGTGCCGGCGGCGATGATGCTCCTGGCGGCGTGCGGGGTGAGCGAGCCGCCCGCCTCGTCGCCGTCGGTGTCCCCGCGCGCGTCCGCACCCGCCTCTCCGACGTCGGACGCGCCGAGCTCGCCCCCGTCCACGCAGCCGCAGGGCCGGCAGAGCAGTCCGGACGGGCAGCGGCCGCATCCGGCCCGGAAGGTGCCGCCCGCGCCGGACGAATTTGTGCGGCTGCGCGACGTGGACGCCTCGATCATCGAGGACATGCGGTACGCGACGCCGCACAACTTCACCGGCCGTCCGGTCCCCGGCTACCACGAACCGATGTGCGTGCTGACCCGGCCGCTGGCCGAAGCGCTGCACCGCGCGCAACAGCAGCTGCGCGGCCAGGGCTACGGCCTGAAGGTCTACGACTGCTATCGGCCGCAGCGCGCGGTCGACCGGTTCGTGGCGTGGGCCTCGGACGGCGACCAGCGGATGAAACGCGAGTTCTACCCGGACGCGGACAAGTCCCGGTTGTTCGCCGACGGCTGGCTCGCCGAACGCTCGGGACACAGCCGCGGCAGCTCCGTCGACCTCACCCTGGTGCGGTTGCCGGCAGCCGCACAACGCGACTACGTGCCCGGACAGCCGCTGACCCCGTGCACGGCACCGCAGGACCGGCGCGCGTCCGACAACAGTGTCGACATGGCAACGGGATACGACTGTTTCGACAGTCTGTCCCACACCGACGATCCGCGCGTGACCGGTGCGGCCAGGCAGAATCGTGACCGGTTACGGGACGCGCTCACCTCGGTCGGCCTCGAGAACTACAGCGCCGAATGGTGGCACTACAACCTCACGCAGGAGCCGTATCCGGATCAGTACTTCGACTTCCCCGTCGACAGCGCCGCCTTCCGGTGACGCGGCGGCGCCGGTGCGGACGGTGGTCCCGGACGCGAGCGGCCGACCACCGTCCACACCGGATCCGCACGTCGCGGGCCCGCTCGGTCAGTCCTGCATGGACGGACGCTCCGGGCCCGGGGTGTGGGACAGATCCCGGTTGACGGTGCGCCCGCCGTAGGCCTCGGCGTAGTCGTAGGCGTAGCCGAGGAGCTCGGCCTCGCTCCACTTCTCGTCCACGAAGATCAGGTTGAAGGGTTTACCGCTGCGGTACGTGCCGTCGGGCACCACGACCCCCGGCAGACCCGCAATGTTGATCTCCGACACCGTGGAGGCCTCGATCTCGCCGTCGTAGATGCCCGGAATCTCCTCGAGCTGCTGCGGGAACACGAGCGCGTCGAGGTCGCGGGCCTTCATGACCCGCGCGAAGACCCGCTGGTACTGCCGTGAGGCCCGGACGAACTCCTCGTCGACCTCGGGCTCGGTGGCCAGTTTCTCCACCATCTCGTCGATGCGCTCGTCGTCGGCGAAACCGTTCTCGTCGGCCCACGCGTCGAGCTCCTCGATCGACCCGACCGGCGAGGTGTCACCCAGTCCCTGCAGGTACTCCTCGATGGCGTGGGCGTTGCCCACGCTGCCGCGGTCGTCGTAACCCCCGTCGCCGACCTCGGCGATGTCGGCGAATCCCGACCCCGCGAACGGGTCCGCCACGACGGTCGCGCCCTGTGCTTCGAGTTTCGCGACCGCACGGTCGTAGAGTGCCGCGGTCTCCGGGGACAGCTCACCGTCCTCGCCGGAACGCCAGCCCGGGCCGTAGAGGCCGATCCGCGCGCCGTCGAGTGCCCGCGGGGACAGCGCCGAGGTGTAGCCGCCGTCGGGGACGACCGCGCCGTCGGTCTTGGGATCGTCCTCGTGCTCACCCGCCATGACGTCGAGCATCAGCGCGGCATCCTCGGGGGACTTGACGAGGGGGCCGAGCACGTCGCGGGTGTTGCCCGCGAGGGGGAAGTTGCCCGTGTTCGGCACCAGCCCGAAGGTGGGTTTCACCGCGTACAGCGACTGGGCCGACGCCGGGTTCTGAATGGACCCGCCCGTCTCCTCGGCAATGCCGGCCGGTGCGAAATCGGCGGCCACCGACGTCGCCGAGCCGCTCGAGGAACCGCCCGGCGCCCACTCCTGGTTCAACGCGTTGAAGGTCGGCCCGTACGCGGAGTTGTTGGCGTTCGACCCGGATCCGGCCAGCACCGGCAGGTTCGTCTTGCCGACGATGACGGCGCCGGCCTCCCGCAGCCGGGAGACGACCGCGGAGTCCTTCTCCGGTACCAGCGCGACGCCGTCGGCGATCGGGGACGTCAACGCCCAGCCGGACGTCGTGGGCATGCCCGCGACGTCGAGCGAGTCCTTGATCACGACCGGGACGCCGTCGAGCGGTCCCACGTCCTTCTTCGCATGCGTGCGCCGCTCGTCCGAGGCCTTCGCCTCGGCCATGGCGTCGGGATTCATCTGCGTGAAGGCGTTGTAGTTGCGGTCGTAGGTCTCGATCCGCTCGAGGTAGGCCTCGAGGAGTTCGACGGCGGTGACCCGGTGGGTCCGCAGGGCGGTCAGGGTGTCGGTGAGCGTGAACGTGGTCGGGTCCTGCTTGGCGAGCAGGCCCGGCGGGGTCGGCGCGGCGACGGCCTGGGGTGCGGTGAGGGAGATCGTCGTGCAGGCGAGTACGGCGGACAGGGCGAGTCCGGCGTGGCGGACCCGCTGGGAGTGCCTTCTGAGCACGCGTGTCGCTCCATTTCCTCGGTGCTGGTGGGCCCGGCGCGTGCGGAGCACGGCCGGCCGTCGGACGTTAGAACGCCGATATTTCCGCCGGATTGCGTCGTGATCTCGGCGGCGGGTCACGCGCAGACGCGACGGCCGGCGGCGGATGTGCACGTGGGTCGCGGTGGTCGAGGCCACCACCGTGGTCTGCTCGCGCGGTCACCGTGGGACGCTCGCCTACACTCGCGGCGTGGGTGTGATCGCGCGGGACGGGGAACACGAGGTCGAGATCCAGCGTTCCCGGTTCCGCTGTGTCGTGGCGCGCGTCGAGGACCTCGACGCCGCCCGCGCGGTGATCGCCCGGGTGCGCAAGGAAGGACCGGACGCGACCCACCACTGCACAGCGCTGCGCATCGGCGACCCCGAGGACGGGGGACAGGTCGCGCGCAGCAACGACGACGGCGAACCGGCAGGCACCGCGGGGGCGCCCATGTTGGAGGTGCTGACGCGCCGCGACCTGACCGACGTCGTCGCCGTCGTGTCGCGGTGGTTCGGCGGGACGAAACTCGGCGCGGGCGGTCTCATCCGCGCCTACTCGGGTGTGCTGGCCGAGACGTTGGACGTCGTCGGCAGGCTCCGCCGTGTCCGGTACCACGAGATGATGCTGTCGGTGCCGCACGACCGCGCGGGACGTCTCGAGAACGACCTGCGCAACTCGCCGTACCTGCTGCGCGAGGTCGACTACGGCGCCGACGTCACGCTCACCGTCGCGGTCGCCGACATCGCACCCTTCGAGGACTGGCTCGCCGAACACTCCGGTGGCAACGTCGAGGCCGTCTACACCGGACCGTGCGACCTCTACCAACCCTGATCGATCGGGTGGGGTCGCGGTCACACGCCGAGGTAGGCCTCCCGCACGGTCGGGTCCCGGAGCAGGTCGGCGGCATCGCCGGACAACACCACGCGGCCCTCGGCCAGGACGAAGCCGCGGTGGGCGATGCGGAGGGCGGCTTGGGCGTTCTGCTCGGCCAGCAGCACCGCGATCCCGTTGCGGTTGATCTGGGCCACCGCCTCCAGCACCTGCTCGGTGACCAGCGGCGCCAGTCCCATGGACGGTTCGTCGAGGATCAGCAACGCCGGATCGGACATCAGTGCCCTGCCGATGGCCACCATCTGCTGCTGTCCACCGGAGAGCGTCCCGGCCGGCTGCTGGCGTTTCTCGTGCAGCATTGGGAAGAGCTCGTACACCTGCTCGAGCAGCTCCCGCAGCCGGGCGCGGTCACGCCTGCGGACGTAACCGCCGAGGACCAGGTTCTTCTCCACCGGCATCTTGGCGAACAGGTGCCTGCCCTCCGGGCAGTGCGCCAGGCCGGCCTTGACGATGCGGTCGGCGGGCAGTCCGGGTAGCCGTCTGCCGTCGAACTCGATGTCGCCCTCCCTCGGCCGCACGAGTCCGCTGATCGTGCGGAACAGCGTCGTCTTGCCCGAACCGTTCGCCCCGAGGATCACCGTGAGTTCGCCGGAGCGTGCGGTGATGTCGACCGAATGCAGCACGTCGGCGGTGTCGTATCCGGCGGACAAACCCTGCACGGTCAGCATGTGTTCCCGCCCTTCTCCGCGCCGCGACCCGCGACGTCCCGGCCGGTGGTGTTCTTGTCGGCACCGTTGTGATCGGCACTGTTGTGATCGGCACTGTTGCTGTCGGCGTTGTGGTCGGGGCCGTCGTCGTGGTGGGTGCCGAGGTAGGCCTCGATCACCTGGGGATCGGTGCGCACGGCATCCGGGGTGCCGGAGGCGATCTCCCTGCCGTGGTCGAGTACCAGGATGTGGTCGGCCAGGCTCATCACCATGGACATCCGGTGCTCCACGAGGCACACGGTGACCCCGCGGTCGACGATCCTGCGGATCAACCGGGCGAACCCTTCGGTTTCCTCCTCGGTCAACCCTGCCGCCGGTTCGTCGAGCAGGAGCAGCTGGGGCTCGGTGGCCAGTGCCAGTGCGATCGACACCCGTTTCTGCGCCTCCTGCGGGACGCGCGCGGCGAGGTCGTTGCGGTACTCGGTGAGGCCGGTGAACTCGAGGACCTCCATCGCCTTGTCCAGGTTCGTCCGTTCCTCCCTGCGGTGGCGCGGGGTGTGCAGCACCGCGTCGACGACCGTCGAGCGCGACCGCACGATGCGGCCCGAGAGCACGTTGTCCAGCACCGTCGCGTCGCCGAACAGGCTCGTGGTCTGAAAGGTCCGCGCGATGCCGTGCGCGACGATCCGATGCGGACTCATGCCCGTGATGTCCCGCCCGTCCATCCGCACCGTTCCGGAGGTCGGCCGGTAGAACCCGGCGAGCAGGTTGAACAATGTGGACTTGCCGGCACCGTTGGGGCCGATGATCGCGGTGACGTGTCCGGGATGGACGTCGAGGTCGACGTCCTGCACCGCGTGGAGTCCACCGAAGTGTTTGCCGAGTCCGCGTGCTTCCAGCAGTGTCACAGCGCCTCCCTCGTCTCGGTCGTGGAGCCTGCCGGGGTCGTCGTGGGCGGCGGGTCGAGTTCGCCGGTGGGCGGGCCGGTCGCGTCCGCACGCCCGCCGGGGGAGCGGGAGCGGCGGGCGTCGGCGAACGCGTTGAGATAGCCGACGATGCCGCGCGGAGCGAAGATCACCAGGGCGACGATGATCGGGCCCAGGACGATGAACCGGTAGGCCTCGAAGTCCTGGAAGTACTCGAACAGGAACAGCACGACGAACGTGCCCACCACCGGGCCCATCACCGTGCCCAGGCCGCCGACGAGGATGAACATGAGCATCTCGAAGGTGAGGTCGATACTCGCCGCACTCGGCCCGACGAATCCCTGCACGGCGGCGAACAGGCCGCCGCCGAGTCCGGCCAACGTGGTGGACGCGGCGAAGGCGAGTTGCTTGTTCAGCCCCACGTTGACGCCGATCGAGCGCGCGAGGTCCTCGGACGTGCGGATCGCCACCAGCGTGCGGCCGATGCCGGACCGGCGCACGGCGTAGGTCACGTACCCGGCCCCGAGCAGGAACAGCAGGACGAGGTAGTACATGACGACCGGCTCGGAGAAGTCGAGCACTCCGAAGCCCTCGGGGAATTTGACCCCGCTGACACCGGAGTGGGCGTGGGTCACCGACTCCCAACGGCTGATCACGAGGAAGATGATGAAGCCCATCGCCATCGTGAAGATGGCGAAGTACTCCTCGCGGGTGCGCAGCGCCACGATGCCGGCCACGTAGCCACCGACGGCGGTGGCGGCGACGGCCACGAGCAGCGACGGCCAGAACGTCCAACCGTAGTCGGTCGTGAGCAGTCCGACGACGTACACGCCGATGCCGAAGAATCCGCCGTGTGCCAGGGAAAGCTGACCCGTCAGGCCCAGGATGAGGTTCATGCCGTACACGGCGATGGCGTACGTCGCGCCGACGGTCAGCACCCGCAGCACGTACTCCTCGCCGCCGAGGGTGAGCGGAGCCACCAGCAGCGCGAGCGCCACCAGCAGCGTGCCCAGGAGTTTCGGGGAGAGCCTGGTCGTCATCGTTGCACCGCCCTTGCGAACAGTCCGGTCGGTCGGATGGCCAGTACGAGGACGATGACCACGAACGCGACGACCTCGCCGGCGACCGCCGAGACGTAGGTCGAGGTCATCACCTCGGTGATCGCCAGTGCGAACCCGCCGACGATGGCGCCCGGCAGCGATCCGAGACCGCCCAGGATGATGATCGCGAACACCTTCAGGCTGAGCGCGTCGCCCATCGTGGGGGAGAGCAGGTTGATCGGGGCGACGAGGCCCGCGGCGATGGTGACCAGCGCCGCGGCGAGTCCGAACGTGAGCATGGAGACCTTGCTCGGGCTGATCCCCACGAGCGAGGAGCCGGTGCGGTCCTGTTCGATCGCCTCGATCGTGCGCCCGTGCACCGACCGTTTGATGAACCACGTCAACAGACCCAGCACGAGGACCGCGGTGACGACGATGACGATCCGCTGCCACGACACCTGGGTGCCGAGGATCGTCACGCTGCCCGTGATCGGTGAGTCCATGCGGCGGAAGTCGGCGCCCCAGATCGCCTGTGCGACGGACTGGAAGAAGAACATCGCACCGACGGCGGCGATCATGTGGTGGGTGTGCGGAGCATTGCGCAGCGGGTGGAACACCAGCCGTTCGAGCGCGATGCCGATCACCGCCAGTACGACGGCGGCCATGCCGATCGCGGCCACGTAGGGAACTCCCACGGAGACGAGGAAGAAGTACGTGACGTAGGCGCCGAGCATGTAGAGCGCGCCGTGCGCGAGGTTGGGGATGCGCAGCACGCCGAAGACGAGGGTGAGCCCGATCGCGGCCAGACAGTACACGCCGCCGAGGGCCAGTCCCTCGAACAGCTGCTGAATGAACAGGGTCATGTGCCGTCCTTGATGGGTTGTCGGCAGTCGGTGGACACGGCGGCGCCGGTCACTCGTCGGGCTGGTCGATGGGCAGGTACTCGTACTCGCCCTGTGGCGTGCGGTACGCGGCCTCGAGATCCATGTTGCGCAGATGCCCGGCGTCGGTGATCTCGGTGGGGAATCCGGTGACGTGGAAGTGATCGTCGACCTCGCCGATCGCCTCGGGCAATGCCTCGCGGATGGCGCGCGAGTCCTCGATCGTGCCCGCCTGTCGCATGGCGCTGACGACGATGGCGGCGGCCTGGTAGTTCAGGGCGACCTCGCTGGTGAGCGGACGCTCCTTGGTCACCTTCTCGGCGTACAGGTCGACGAGGTCCTGGGTTCCGGGGTCGTCGTAGTCGCGTGCCGGCTTGACCCCGATGGCGTCGTTGAGGTTCTTCGGATCGGTGAACTCCTCCATCTCCTCGAACTTCGCCTGGTCCATGACGAGGAACGAGCCGTCGTAACCCTGTTTGCGCGCTTCCTCGACGATCAACGCGGTCGGCTGGGACGGTCCGCCGATGAAGATCACGTCCGGTTGGTCGGCGAGCGTGCGCGACACCGGCCCCGCGAAGTCGGACACGGTGCTGTAGTCGACGCTGTTGTCGCCGAGCACCTGGCCGCCCTTCTTGCGCCACTCCTCGGACACCAACGCCGTCCATTCCTGGCCGTACTCGCTGGAGGTGCCGAGCAGGCCCAGCTTCTGCGCGTCGCCCTCCATGAGCTTGTCGACGAACGGGGCGACGTAGCTCTGGAAACTCGGCGGAATCATCATCGTCAGCTCGTTGCCCTGGTCGACGATCTTCGGGTCGGAGCTGTAGGCGCCGAGCAGGAACTCGGTGCGGCTGGAGTTGAGTTCCTGGGCGGCCTGGATTCCGCCTGCGTGCGGGATGAACACCACCGCGGCGTCGTCCTGTTCGGCCAGCCGCTGCGCGTTGGTCGCCGCCACGTCGGGGGCGTACTGGTCGTCGAGCGACTTCAGTTCGACGCGGTACTCCTGGCCGTCGACGGTGACGCCGCGCTGGTTCAGGTCGTCGATCGCCAACCGGAGGCCGTCCTGGATGTTCTTGCCGTAGGCGGCCGCACCTCCGCTCAACGGACCGGAGTAGCCGATGACGATGGTGTCCGAATCGGACCCACCGGCGCCCCCGCAGGCCGCGGCGGCCAGGAGTACGCCGGTGCAGGCGGTGGCGGTGACGACGGTGCGGACACGCCGGGTCGGTGTCGTGGCCATGGCATTTCTCCTTTGAAATGTGGCGGTGGAGATGTGGCGGTGTGCGGGTCAGAACGTGATCGCGTGTTTGAGGATCTTTCCGGTCGGGCTCGTGGGCAGGCGGTCGACGACGTGCACGGCCGTGGGCCGTTGATGGGCCGCGACCTTGCCCGTGACGTAGGTGCGGAGTTCGTCGGAACCGGCCCACTGGCCGGGGCGCAGGGTCACGAGCGCGACGATCTCGGGTGTGGTGTCGCCGCTCGGCGCACCGACGACGGCAGCCTCGAGGACGGCGGGATGTTCGTAGAACACCTCCTCGATCTCGCGGGGATAGACGGTGCGTCCGTCGCGGACGATGAGGTCGCTGGTGCGGTCGACGAGATAGACGAACCCGTCCTCGTCGCGGCGTCCGACATCCCCGGTGCGCAGCCATCCGTCGGGGATCGCCGCCGCGGTCTCGGCGGGCCGGTTCCAGTACCCCTTCATCACGTTGTGCCCGCGGACGGCGATCTCGCCGAGCTCGCCAGCATCGACGTCGTTGCCACGGTCGTCGACGATGCGCAGGTCGACCCCCGGCAGGGGAGGGCCGACCGAGCCGACGCGGCGCCGGTCGACGCGGTTGCACGCGGCCACGGGCGAGGTCTCCGACAGTCCGTACCCTTCGAGCACCACACAGCCGAAGGTGCGCTCGAAGGCCAGCAGCACCTCGACCGGCAGAGCCGAGCCGCCGGAGGTGCCCACGCGGAGGCTGCGGGTGTCGGCGTGGTCGCGGTGCGGGTGCGTCAGCAGTGCCACGTACAGCGTCGGCACGGCGGGAAGGACCGTGACGCGGTGGTTCCGCACCGCGGCGAGCACGTCCGAGGCGTCGAGCCTGCTCACCAGCGCGAGGCAGGACCCCGCCCGAACGGCCGCGTGCAGTGCCGCCGTCTGGCCGAACGAATGGAACAGCGGCAGGGCGCCGAGCACGACGTCGTCGGTCGACAGCTCCAGCAGGTCCTGGGCCACGAGTTCGGCGTTGCGCACCAGATTCCCGTGGGTCAGCTCCGCGCCCTTGGGAGGTCCCGTCGCACCGGAGGTGTAGAGGATCGCCGCCGTGTCGTCGGGATCGCGCGGCACCGTGTCCTCGAACGACGCGGTGTCCTCGAACGACGCTGTGTCCTCGAGTGGCGCTGTGTCCTCGAGCGGTGCGGTGTCCTCGTGTGGCGCGGGGCCTTCCGTCGAGAGGTGACCGTTCCGGGACGCATGGGCGTGGAGTGCGGAGGCGAGCCCTCCGGCAGGCACGACGACGACGTCGACGGCCGCGGTGCGCGCGGCGTCCGCGCACGCGGCCGCGGAGGACGGCCACACGAACAGCAGCCGTGGCCGGCAGTCGGTGAGGTAGTACGCCACGTCGCGGTCGGTCAGGTGCGGGTCGAGCGGCACCACGATCGCGCCGACGCGAAGGATGCCGTAGTACAGCGGGGCGAACTCGAGCGTGTTCGGCAGCATCAGCGCCACCCGCTCCCCCGGCCGCACGCCGTACACCGCCAGGAAGCCCGCCACGCCGCGGCTCTGCCGGTCGAGTTCCCGGTAGGTGACGACCTCGTCGCCGAGCACCAGAGCGGGCGTGCGCGCGTGGAACCGGGAGGCCCTCTCGAGATTGTCGGCCAGGTTCATGGCGGCTCCGCTCGTCGGCCGTACGGGAAGGTCGCGAGGAGTCCAGATTTGTCCAGGTCGCACCGTGTCGGCCATAGTGACCGGACTCACATATGGCGCGGATGTTTGTGCTCGGCGACAAGGAGGTCCGGTGACCAGTCAAGACACCGCGACGGACGCACGCGTCGTGGCCGCCTGCGAGACGCTCCTCGACGACCTGGATTCGCTGACGTTGCGGATGGCCCGGCTGATCCGTGAGGACGAGCCCTACTACGTGGACTACATGACCGAGCGGCAGCTGGCGGATGCGATCCGTCCCAACGTCATCTCGGGTCTGCAGAACGTGATCCAGAACGAGGCGAACCGTCCGACGGTCGCGCGCCGCACCGGCAGAGAACGCGCCGAACACGGCGTGCCGCTCGCGACCGTCATGCACGCCTACCGCATCGGCACGTTGCACCTGTGGCACGAGCTGGTGCGCCAGTGCAGCCCGGATCCCGGTTCCAGCCAGGCGCTTCTGGGGTCGGCGTCGGTGCTGTGGAACTCGCTCGACATGTCGTCGCAGGCGCTGACCACGGCGTACCGGGACGTCGAGACCGAGCAGTTGTTCCGCGACTCCCGGCTGCGGGAGGCGGCGTTGGCCTCGTTGTTCAGTGGCATCACGACCAACGGCAGGGGATTGGCCGACGTCGCCGCCGCGTTGCGGCTGCCGAAGGTGGGGTTGTTCGTCGTGGTCGCCTCGGATCCGCAGGCCATGGAGCAGAACCGGCCCTCGGTGTCGGTGGAGCGCGCGTTGAGTTCACTCGGTGTGCGGTCGGTGTGGCGGTCCGAACCCGACAGCGAGCTCGGCCTGGTCGCGTTCACCCCCGCCCATCGCACGGATCGTCTCGACCGGTATCTGGCGTCGATCACGACCGGCCGGGTCGGGGTGAGTGAGGTGTTCGAGTCGATCGTCGCGACTCCGCAGGCGGTGACTCAGGCGTTGTTGGCGCGGGACGCCGTGCCGGCCGGGTCGAACGTCGTGATGCGGTTCGACGAGGCGAGGGTGGCCGCCTTGGTGACCTCGGTGCCGGAGGTGAGTGTCGGCCTGGCGCGGCAGGTGTTGGGCCGGGTGCTCGAACTGCCGGTGGACGAACAGGAGGTGCTGCTGGACACCCTGGACGCGTGGTTCACCACCGGCGGTTCGGCGCGCGATGCGGGTCATCGGCTGCACTGCCACCAGAACACGGTGCGGTACCGGCTCAACAAGCTGGCCCAGTTGAGCGGCCGTGATCTGCGCAGGCCCGGTGACGTCACCCGGCTGTACCTGGCACTGGAGGCGGTGCGGCTGCTGCCCGACCAGGTGCGGGAGTGACGGTGCTCAGTCGCCGCCGGTGCCAGGGGGCATGATGTCGTCGGCCGGGGTGTCGTCGCTGGTGTGGTCGGGCGCGGTGTGGTCGGGCGCGGTGTCGTGGGGGATGGTGTCGCGGGGTGCGGCTGCCTCGAGGATGGTGCGCAGTGCCGTGACCAGCGACAGCGGCTGGTCGAGCATCGGGTGGTGCCCCGCGTCGGGCAGGTCGACGAGCAGGGACCGGCTCCGCAGCAGCGATTGGATCTCCCGGCCCATCTCGGGTGAGACGAGGCCGTGCTCGGCGCGGATGTAGGTGGTCGGCGGCGTGATCCGGGGCAGGATTCCGCGCAGCGGGGTGTACGGCACCGTCAGCGTGGGGTCGAACTTCCAGGTCCATCCGTCGTCGACGGCGCGGACCGACTCCTCGGCGATGTGCCTGCGGATGTAGGGCAGGAGGACGTCCTGGGGCGGCAACGTTCGGAAGCGCCCGAGGATGGTCTCCCGATCGGGATAGAAGCGGGTGGGGCGTGGGCGGCGATCCTCGGGTGGCTGATCGTTCAACGGCGAGTCGATGATGGTCAGGCCGTTGAGCCGGGATCCGAACTCCGCGCCGGTCTGGGCGCTGACCCAGCCGCCCATGCTGTGGCCGACCACGTGGAACGGCTCCTCGATGCCACCGGCCTCGGCGGCCGCGACGACCTCACGTGCCCAGAGTGTGATGTCGTAGGCGTCCCTGGCGGCGCTGTCGCCGTGCCCGGACAGATCGACGGCGACGACCCGCCGCCCCTCGGCCAGAAGTGGCGCGATGTGGTCCCACCAACCGGAATGGGCCGAACCGCCGTGGACGAGGACCAGTCCGGGCCGGTGTTCCGGTCCCCAGCAGCGCAGGTGGACCTTGCCGCCCTCGACCGTCGTGTCGCGGTGCTCGGGCAGGTCGGCCAGTGCGGCGCGGAACCACGAGGGGGCCTCGGCGTCGTTCTCGATATCCATCGGCATCGAATCTAACCCGACCGCCGCGCGGGCCCGGCGCCGCCGCCGTCCTCAGCGGAGACGATCGAACTCGGCCACCGCCTCCCACCGCTCACCGAGCGTGTTCAGCACGGTGGCCACGTCGAGTGTGTCGGCGAGGCCGGTATCGCTGAGCAGGGCCTCGTCGAGCTTGCGTGCCCTGCGGTGCACCCGGTTCAGCTCCTTCTTGCCTTCGGGGGTGAGGGAGACCAGTTTGCGCCGCGCGTCGTGGGGCGATTCCACGCGTTGGATCAGGCCGCGCCGCTCGAGACGCCGGCACAGGTCGGCCATGGTCGAGGTGTCGAGCGCCGCCGCACCCGCCAGGGAACTCTGGTCACTGTTGGGGTGGGCGCGAATGGTCGACAGCACCGCGAACTGTGGTCCGGTGAGTACCGGGTCGACGTGCCGGCTCCACGCCGCCAGGTAGGCCTGATAGAGCCGGCGTGCCCCGTACCCGGGTGCTGCGAGCAGGTCCGGAGGCGGTGCGGGCTCTCCGTTGTTCGACCCCTCGGCCGTGTGCGCTGGTCGACCCATGACGTTCCTCCCCTTGGCCGTACGTGCTCCGTGTACGGAGCGCTGTCAATGGTACGTGTCCGGATCGTTTCAGCGTCCGACAGGGGCGCTCCGTCGATGCGACAACGGCGTTACGACCGGGAAAACTACCGAGAGACTATTGCGTATCCGGATAGTACGTGTTCGGATGAGTTTCGGAGGTGGTCAACGATGGACCAGAACCTGTTCAACGACATCTGTCTGCAACAGCTCACGTTGTCCGGTGTGCACGAGGGCGAGACGGTCGTCGTGCTCACCCGTGGGGCCGAACGAGCCGAGTACGCCGACGCCTTCCTCTGGGCGGCCCAGCGATTGGGTGCCGCGACATTCCACATGCGACTTCCGTCCCCGGACAGTGCTTCGGGTGCCTGGGCCGTCGGACAGTCGGGGCTGGATCGGATTCCCCGCGCCGTCGAAGCACTCTCGGCCGCCGACATGGTGGTGGATTGCACGTTCTTGTTGTTCTCGAAGGAGCAGTTCGAGATTCAGGGTGCGGGGACGCGGATTCTGACGGCGGTGGAGCCGCCGGAGTTGTTGGCGCGGTTGATGCCGACGAGGGAGTTGCGGGAGCGGGTGGAGGTCGGTGAGGAGTTGCTGGCCAAGGCGCAGACGATGCGGATCACGAGTCCGCATGGCACGGATGTGACGTATCGGTTGGGTGTGTATCCGACGATGTCGGAGTACGGGTTCACCGATACGCCGGGTCGGTGGGATCACTGGCCTGCGGCGTTCGTGTTCACCGGTGGTGCTGATGACGGGGTGGACGGTCGGATCGTCTTGGCGCCGGGGGATGTGTTGTTGCCGTTCAACACGTATGTGCAGACGCCGGTGGAGATCACGATCGAGAAGGGGTTCATTCGGGATATTCGGGGTGGTGCGGGTTCGTCGGGGTTGGATGCGGATCTGTTGCGGTCCTACATCGAGTCGTTCGAGGATCCGCGGGGGTATGGGATGAGTCATGTGGGGTGGGGTCTGGATGAGCGGGCTCATTGGCACGGGTTGACTCAGTTCCCGGGTGGGATGGGGATGGAGTTGCGGAGTTTCTACGGGAACGTGATGTTCTCGATCGGGCCGAACAACGAGTTGGGTGGTCCGAACGACACGCCGTGTCATTTCGATATTCCGATGCGGGGCAACAGTCTGTATCTCGACGACGAACTCATCGTCGATGCCGGAGAACTGACCGTGCCCGAGATGCGCCCGGCGGACAAACGATGAGCGCCCCCCGTGAGCATCACCTCGGCATGATCGTGCCCAGCTCCAACCTGACGATGGAGACGGAGCTGCCCCGGATGCTGGCCGCGCGCGAGGCGGAGATCCCCGGTGATCGGTTCGTGTTCCATGCGGCACGGGCGCGGATGCAGCACGTCACGCCGGAACAGCTGAGGGCGATGAACGAGCAGTCCACCCGCGCGGCCACCGAACTGGCGGATGCGCGCCCCGACGTCGTCGCCACCGCCTGTCTCGTGGCGATCATGGCGCAGGGGCCCGGTTTCCACTGCACCGCCGAGGACGACATCACGCGCGCACTGCGCGCCGAGGGCAGCGATGCGCCGGTGGTGTCCAGTGCGGGAGCGTTGCTCTCGGGCATCGCGGCGTTGGGAGCGCGGCGCGTCGCCGTCATCACCCCGTACATGGAGCCGCTGACCGAGGCCGTCGTGACCTACCTCGAGGACGCGGGCGTCGAGGTCGTCGACGCCCTGTCGTTGCAGGTTCCGGACAACCTGGCCGTCGCGCGCCTCGACCCGGCCGATCTGCGGGAGCACCACCGGAAGCTCGATCTCTCGCGCGCGGAGGCGCTGGTGTTGTCGGCGTGTGTGCAGATGCCGTCGTTGCCGTCGATCCAGCCGGTCGAGGACGAGGTGGGCATGCCGGTGCTGTCGGCGGCCACGGCCACGACCTTCCGCATCCTGTCGGAACTCAACCTCGAGACACGCGTGCCGGACGCGGGGCACTTGCTCAGCGGTGCCGTGCCCGCACGGGCCCGTTGACGATCGGAAAGGCAGGGATATCTCCGTGGCTGCGAGTCAGTCCTACGAAGTCGTCGTGGTCGGTGCCGGTCTCGGCGGGCTGTGTGCCGCGCTCGCGATGCGCCAGCGCGGCTTGCGGGTGACGGTCGTCGAAGCCGCTCCCGAACTCGGCGAGATCGGGGCCGGAATCCAGACCGCGCCCAACGCGAGCCGCATCCTCATCGGACTGGGCCTGCGTCCACAGCTTGAGGCCGTCCGGACCCAGCCGGAGGATCAGGTACGCCGGCGCTGGGCGGACGGCAGCATCATCGCGCAGCTCCCGCTCGGTCAACGTGTCATCGACACCTACGGCGCTCCGTACTGGCACTACCACCGTGCGGACCTGCACCGCATCCTGTTGGACGCCTGCGTCGACTCCGGCGGGCACGGGCCGGTGGTGGAGGTGGTGACCGGGGCGCGGGTCGTCGACCTGGACCGGACCGACCCGGAACGTCCCACCGTCATCACGGCCGACGGCAGGCGGTTCAGCGGGGATGTCGTCATCGGCGCCGACGGAATCCGTTCCGCGGTGCGCGAGCTCGCCGGGTTCGACGACACGCTGGTCTTCTCCGGGGAGATGGCCTATCGCGCACTGATTCCGGGTGACCTCGTCCTGGCCGACCCGGCGACCCGTTTCCTGATGGACCGTTACCACTCGACGATCTGGTACGGCCCGGACAAGCACCTCGTGCACTACGTCATCCGCGGCGGCGAGTACCTGAACGTCGTGGCCATCGTGCCGTGCAGCGAACGGATCGAACGGGAATGGTCGGCGCCGGCCACCGGAGCCGAACTCGCCGCGCACTACCAGGACTGGGACGACCGGGTCCCGACGCTGCTGGCGAAGGCGAAGGACGAGGACACGTCGGTGTGGGCGATGTATCGGCGTCGACGGGACCCGGTGTGGGTGGACGGCAGGGTGGCCCTGCTCGGCGACTCCTGTCACGCGATGCTGCCGTACCAGGCCCAGGGCGCGTCCCAGTCGATGGAGGACGCCGCCGTACTGGCCGAGGAACTGGGACGGGTGACCCGCCGCGGTATCGACGACGCGCTGGTGCGTTACGTGGATCGCCGGTCGAAACACGCGGGCATGGTGCAGGACGCGTCGCTGCAGAACATGAGTTTCTACCACCTGCCGGACGGTCCGGAACAACGAGAACGAGACGAGAAGCTGCGGCGTTTCGACGGTGAGTCGGACGTCTCCTACGACTGGCTGTGGAACGGCAGCCCGTTGACCGATCCCGACACCGAATCCATCCATTACCAGTTCGCCCGCTGAGGCACCGCCTCGGCAGCACGGACGGAGACAGCCATGCGTACCGGAGACCAGATCGTCCAGGACCTGCCCTGGCGATGGAACGTGCAGGGCAAGATCTTCCTGATCGGGGGACTCGGCTACCTGTTCGACGCCTGGGACGTCGCGTTGAACGGCTTCCTCACCCCGTTGGTGGGCACCGAGTTCGATCTGTCCTCGGGGCAGCAGGGACTGGTTGCCACGGCGAATCTCGTCGGCATGGCGGTGGGCGCCGTCGCGTGGGGCACGATCGCCGACCGGATCGGCCGGAAACGGGCGTTCAGCATCACGCTCGCGTTGTTCGCGCTGTTCTCCGCACTGGGTGCGTTGTCGCCGAACATCGAGGTGTTCCTGCTGCTGAGGTTCCTCGCCGGCATCGGACTGGGCGGCTGCATTCCCGTCGACTACGCGATCGTCAGCGAGTTCTCGCCGCGTCGCCAACGCGGCAGAGTGCTGTCCGCAATGGACGGATGGTGGCCCATCGGCACCACCCTCGCCGGTGTGTCGGCCACGCTCCTGGTCCCCGTCGACGGAAACTGGCGCTGGATGCTGGTGCTGATGATCCTTCCCGCGTTGTTGCTGTTCTGGGTGCGGCGCGGGGTGCCGGAATCTCCGCTCTACCTGGTACGCAAGGGGCGAGAAGAGGAAGCCCGTCGGGTGATCGACGACCTCGTCCGGCGTACCGGCGCGACCCCGGAGCCGTACGTCATCCCCGCCGCCGTGCAGGAGGACACCCGTGGCGGTGCGCTGGCGGCCGCGGTCGATCAGCTTCGGCGCGTGTGGGCCCACAGTCCCAAGATCACGGCGGTGTCGTGGTCGGTGTTCGTCACGGTGATGCTCGTCTACTACGCCGCGTTGAGCTGGATGCCGTCGATCCTGCGTGCCGAGGGATTCGGTGAGCTGGCCGCGTTCGCCTCCACGGCGTTGATGAACGCGGTCGGGATCGTCGGTGTGCTCGTGGCGGTGCTCGTGGTCGACCGCGTCGGCCGGAAACGGGTGATCGCGACCGCGGGCCCGCTGGCCGCGATCACGCTGGTGGTGTTCTCGGTGAGTCTCCAGGTGCCCACCGCCGCGGTACTGGCGCTCGGTGCCTTCGGGTTGCTGTCCCTCGTCGTCATCCCGGTGATGTACGCCTACGTGTCCGAGCTCTATCCGACGGAGCTGCGTGCGTCCGGTTTCGGGTGGGCCTCGTCCGCGAGCCGCGCCGTGACCGGATTCGCGCCCCTGCTGTTCGGCAGCGTCCTGTGGCCCGTGCTCGGATTGCCGTTGACGTTCACCGTGCTCGGTGTGCTCCTGGTCGCCGCGGTCGTGTTCATGATGGTCGCGGCTCCGGAGACCAGGGGACGCGAGCTCGACCGGATCGAGGGCACCGACGCGCCGGCCGCGCCGCCTGCGCCGAAGCCATCGCAGACGTCCTGACGCCGTACGAGGGAGGTTCCACGCGTGAAGCCTGCTGCGTTCACCTACCACCGGGCACACGACGTCGCCGACGCCGTCGGACTTCTGAGCCGGCTGGTGGAGGAGGGCGACGAGCCCAAGCTCATCGCGGGAGGGCAGAGCCTGACCCCGATGATGAACTTCCGGCTCGCCCGGCCCACCGCCCTGGTCGACCTTGGCCGGCTGCGCCGGTTGCCCGAGTTGCGCGCCCTCCGTGTGGACGGCGACGTGCTGACCATCGGGGCGCTCGTGACGCATCGGGAGGTCGAACGCGCCGCGGACACGCTCGGGCCGCGGTTCGGTGTGCTATCCGAGGCGATGCGCTGGGTGGGACATCTGCCCATCCGGTCGCGGGGCACCGTCGCAGGCAGCATCGTCCACGGGGACGCCACGGCCGAGTGGTGCCTGCTGGCCCTGTTGCTCGATGCCGTCGTGGTCGCGGAGGGCCCGCGGGGCGTCCGGGAGATCCCGGCGTCGGAGATGTTCCACGGCTTCTACACGACCGCGGTCGAACCCGACGAGGTCGTCACGCAGCTCCGCTTCACCCGGGGCTCCCGCAGGGCCGCACTGACCGAGTTCGCACGCCGCCACGGGGACTTCGCGACCGTCGACGTGGCCGCGGCACTCGAGCGGGACGAGGAGGGCGCCCTGGTGGGCAGGGTGGTGCTCGGCGGGGTCGCACCGGCGCCGATACGCGTCGCCGAGGCCGAGGACGTGCTGCGCGGCGGCCGGCCGGGGCCGGAGCTGTTCGCGGCGTGCGCCGATGCGGCCTCGGCGGCGGTCGACCCGCCGTCGGACGCGGCGGGGAGCGGGGCCTACCGGAGGCGACTCGTGCGCACCCTGGTCGCGCAGGCACTGGAACAGGCATGGGCGAAGGGAGCGGACCGTTGACCAGCACACACGGTGAACCCGCCTTCGACGGCACGTCCGGGCGCTGGGTCGGCGTCTCGGTGCCGCGCAGGGAGGACCCTCGGTTGCTGAGGGGCCGGGGACGATTCGTCGGCGACATCGAACTTCCCGGGATGCTCCACGCCGCATTCGTCCGTGCACCGATCGCCCACGCCAGGATCACCTCGGTCGACCTGTCGGCCGTGTTCGACGTGGACGGGGTCGTGGCGGCGTTCACGGCGGGGGATCTCGCGCTCGGCGACATCGTCGCACTGCTGCAACGACCGCCCGAGGAGTTCGTCCCGACCGCCATGCCGGTGCTGGCGCGCGAGAAGGTGCGATTCGTGGGTGAGCCCGTGGCCGTCGTCGTCGCCCGCGATCCCTACGCCGCGGAGGACGGCCTCGAGGCCGCCGTCGTGGAGTACGAGGACCTGGGAGCCGTCGTGGACGAGCGGTCCGCGTTCGCCGACGGCGCCCCGCTCGTCCACGACGAGGCCCCGGGCAACGTGCTGCTCGACGTGTCGATGTTCGACACGGCCGGGGTCGACGAGGCGTTCGCGGCGGCCGACCGGGACGGGTGCGTCGTCGACATCACCACGCGCAGCGGCAGGCAGAACGCCCTGCCGTTGGAGACCCGCGGAGTCGTGGCGTCCTGGGACGATCACGACGACCAGCTGCTGGTGCAGACCTGTACCCAGGTGCCGCACCAGGTGCGCACGATGCTCGCCCGGTCGGTCGGGCTCGCCGAGTGTGCGGTGCGCGTGACGGTGCCCGACATGGGCGGCGGTTTCGGGCAGAAATGCGTGGTGGGACGGGAGGAGATCGCCGTCGCCGCGGTCGCCAAGCGGCTGGGCGCACCCGTGAAGTGGATCGAGGACCGGTCGGAGGCGCTCACGGCGGCGTTCCTCGCCAGGGAGCAGCGATACCGCACTCGCGCGGCGTTCGACGGCCGGGGCCGGATCACCGCGCTCGACGTCGACGTCGTGTGCGACATGGGTGCCTACTCGTGCTACCCCTTCACCGCGGGCATCGAACCGCTCATGGCCTCGGCCGAGATGCCGGGTGTGTACCGGGTTCCGGCCTACCGGGTACATGCGCGGGCCATGACGAGCAACAAGGCACCCACCGCGCCCTACCGGGGCGTGAGCAGGCCGCAGTACGTCATGGCGATGGAACGGGTGATGGATCGTGCGGCCTGCGAACTCGGACTCGACCCGGTCGAGATCCGCCGGCGCAACGTGATCACTGAGTTCCCCTACACCGGCGTCAACAACGTGACCTACGACCCGGGCACGTACCGGGAGTCGCTCGACCTCGCGGAGGCGGTGCTGCGCGACGAGGGATGGTACGAGGTGCGGGACGCGGCCCCGGCCGATCAGCGGTGCATCGGGATCGGCTACGCCTGTTTCTCCGAACGGACCGGGTATGGCTCGGACGCCTTCGCCCAACGGAAGATGGAGGTCGTGCCCGGGTTCGACATCTCGGAGATCCGCATGGACACCTCGGGATCGGTGGTCGTCACGAGCGGAACGATGAACCACGGCCAGTCCCACGAGACGACGCTCGCGCAGCTCGTGGCCGACCGGCTCGGACTGCCGATCGAAAAGATCAAACTGCGTCAGGGCGACACGGAGCGGATCGCCTACGGATGGGGCACCTTCGCCTCCCGGTCGGCCACGATCGGTGGTTCCGCGGTGGCGACCGCGGCGGGCAGGCTCGGCGACCTGCTGTGCACGATCGGGGCACACCTGCTCGAGACCCGCGACGACAACGTGCGCCTCGACGGAGCCGGCGGTGTCGTCCGGCTCGACGATCCCGCTCAGCGCGTGTCCTACGAGGAGATCGCGGACGTCGCCTACCTGCGCAGCCACCTGCTGCCCAAGGACGTCGAGCCGACGCTCACCGCGACGGCGAGCTTCGACGTCCCCGGGGACGGGACGTTCTCGAACGCCACGCATGCGGTCGTGGTCGAACTCGACCGCGGGACGGGCAAGGTGGAGATCCTGCGGTACGCGTGCGCGGAGGACTGCGGTGTGGTGATCCATCCGCAGGTCGTCGACGGGCAGTGCCGGGGCGGCATCGCGCAGGGGATCGCCGGTGCGTTGTTCGAGGAGATCACCTACGCCGACAACGGTGAACCCTCGGCCGCCAGCTTCATCGACTACCTGGTTCCGACCGCGACCGAGATCCCCGACGTCTCGATCACCCATCTCGAAACACCCAGCGCGCTCACCGAGAACGGTGCCAAGGGCGTCGGCGAGGGCGGCACCATCGGCGCTCCGGCGGCGGTGCTGAACGCGATCAACGACGCACTTCGGCACACGGGCGTCGCACTCGACACGACCCCCGTGCACCCGGAGGCCGTGCTCGCGGCACTGGACTCGGCGCGCATCGGAGCGGAGGACGACGTCTGATGGCCGACCGCCAGCTGATCGAACTCACGGTGAACGGTGCCGTGCACGAGATCCTGACCGAACCGCGCAGGACCTTGCTCGACGTGCTCCGCCAGGACGTCGGGTTGACGGGGGCACACGCCGGCTGCGAGCACGGTGTCTGCGGTACCTGCACGATCCTCGTCGACGGCGAGCCCGTGCGCGCGTGCCTGATGTTCGCCGTCCAGGCCGAGGACCACGACATCCGCACGGTGGAGTCGCTGGAACGCGACGGGCAGCTGTCGGACCTGCAACAGGAGTTCAGTGCCCACCACGGACTCCAGTGCGGGTTCTGCACGCCCGGCTTCCTGATGTTGGCCGAAGGGTTCCTCGCGCAGCGCCCGGATGCCGACCGCGGTGAGATCCGCGAGGCCGTGTCGGCGAACCTGTGCCGGTGCACCGGCTACCAGACGATCGTGGACGCGGTGACGGCCACGGCACGGCGGCGCAGGGAAGCCGCACCGTCCACTGAGGATTCGGGGAAGGAAGAAGCCTCGTGATACTGGAGAACCACATCGACGTGCCTGCCGCGCCGGACGCGGTGTTCGCGCTGATCAACGACGTGGAACGAGTCGCCACCTGCCTGCCGGGCGCCACGCTCGACGGCACGGACGGCGATGCCTATCGCGGTCGGGTGCGCTTCAAGGTCGGTCCCATCACCGCGGCGTACGCGGGGACCGTGCGGTTCGCCGAGGTGGCAGCCGACACCCGCAGCCTGCGGCTGTCGGCGCGGGGTGCCGACACGCACGGCAACGGCGACGCGGAAGCCGATGTGACGCTCGTCGTCGACGAGGGTCCACAGGGCGCCACGATCCGATTGCGCACGGACCTGTCGGTGCGCGGCAGGATCGCGCAGTTCGGCAAGAGCGCCATCAGTGCGGTCTCCACCCGCCTGCTCGACCAGTTCGCCCGCAACCTCGTGGCCGAGCTGAGCCAACCGCAAAGTGCCCGCGATGCTTCGGCGTCCGCGGACGATGCCGCGCACCGCGGTGCGGGGGCGGCGGCCCCGTCCGGAACCGCGGGCCAGCAGGAGGCCCTCGACGGAGTGGCGATGCTGGTGCCACCCGCCGTGCGGCGGTACGGACCGGTCGCCGCGGCCGCGGCCGTGGCCTTCGTCCAGGGTTGGCTGTGCGGTCGCCTGCGCGCACAGCGCGCGACGATCAAGGAGCTGCAGCATGGCCACCGCTGACCGTCCGGCCTCCGCCGACCACGTGGAGTTGCATGGCGCCCGGACCGCCGAGACCTACGCGCGCGCCGGATTCGGTGCGACCGTGCCACGAGGCGCGAACCCCGCACTGGTCGTCGTCGACCTGACACGGGGCTTCACGGAGCCGGACTTCCCGTCGGGGGCCGAGCTGACCGCCGAGGTGACGGCGACCGCCGTGCTGGTGGAGCAGGCGCGCCAGGCCGGCGTCCCCGTGATCTACACGGTGATCAGCTACTCGCCCGCGGAGGCCGACGGGAACGCGATCGCCTGGCTGCGCAAGGCCCCCGGCATGCGCGCGCTGAGGGACGGCACGGACGCGGTGGCGCTCGATCCCCGTCTCGACGTGACCGCACGCGACCACGTCCTCGTGAAGAAGGGCGCGTCGGCCTTCCACGGCACCGGCCTCGCGGCGTTGCTGACCGGACTCGGGGTGGACACCACGATCGTCTGCGGGGCGACGACGTCGGGCTGCGTGCGTGCCACCGCCGTGGACGCGGTGCAGTCCGGTTTCGACACCCTCGTGGTCCGGGAGGCGTGCGGCGATCGCGCGCGCGGCCCGCACGATGCCGCGTTGTTCGACCTACACGCCAAGTACGCCGACGTGATCGATCTGTACGAGGCGCTCGAGTACGTCGGGTCGCTGCCGGCGCCGCGTGCCCGCACCGCCGCCATCGACTGACCGGATCGACTGACCCCGGATCGACTGACCCCGGACCGACACAGGAGGCCGTTTCCCGTGACCGCAGCAGTTCCGCCGATTCCCGTCGAGGACCCCGCCGCACGCGTCCTGACCCAACCGGCGCTCGCCGACCTCGCGGACGTGCCCGCCCACAGCAGGTGGGTGCGTTCCGGAACGGTGCGCCTGCACGTACTGGACTACGGACCCGCCGCAGGCGTGCCGGTCCTCGTCATCCCGGGGATCACGAGCCCGGCGGTGACGATGGATTTCGTGGCACGGCGGCTCACCGACCTGGTCCGGCCGTTGGTCCTCGACGTGCGGGGCAGGGGACTGTCGGACAGCGCTCCCGCGACGGACGACGGTGTGGGTGGATACGACCTCGGCAGCTACGCCGCGGACGTGGACGCCGTCGTCGCTCAGCTCGAGCTCGACCGTCCCGTGCTGCTGGGACATTCGATGGGGGCGCGGATCGCCGCGGCGGTGGCAGCGGGAGGTGCATCCGCGCTGCGGGGCACCGTCCTCGTCGATCCGCCGATGAGCGGGCCGGGCCGGGATCGCTACCCCACGACGTCGGAGGCGTTCCTGGGGCAACTCGAGCAGGCACGGCGGGGGACGGACGCCGACGAGGTGGCGCGGTCGTGGCCGAGCTGGCCCCGCCGTGAGCAAGAACTGCGTGCGCGGTGGCTGGCGTCCTGCTCGCGGACGGCGATCGCGGCGACCCATGCGGCGTTCGAATCGGAGGACTTCGTCCCGGTGTGGTCGGCGGTCCCGGCTCCCACGACGCTCGTGTACGGAGGCGACAGCCCCGTGGTGACGGCGGCGGGAGCGGACGAGGCCGCACGGGCGAATCCGGCTGCGACGCTCGTGCGCGTCGACGGCGCCGGTCACATGGTGTTCTGGGACCGGCCGGAGGACGGTCTCGCGACCGTCCGGGAATGCCTCCGGGCCCTGCGATAGCGGCCGAGTGAGGCCGGGCCGGCCGTCAGACTGCGGCGGCGGTCTCGAAGGGGGTGCGCAGTCGGCGCATCGCGGCCTCGCTGTGGTCGGCCTGCGGTGGGGACGCCGGCGCGGACGTCGGCGACGTCTCCGCGGAGGCCCGGGGGCGTGCGGGTTCGAGGAACTGCACCGGGTGCACCGTGTGCGGACCCGGCGAGGACCGCCACACCGACGGCGACCGGGTGGGACGCTGCGTGGGCGGTACCGAGGTGAATGTGGTGATGAGAGTCCTTCGGTGATCCGGACGGGATCCGTCCGGGAATGTCGTTCTCGTCACGACGACGAGAGGTCCCGCTCGCGGGCCGGTGGCTGCTGCCGGTGCGGCGACGGCCACCGGCCCGCGTCGGGTGATGATCAGATCAGGCCACGCGCACGACGTCGGCCTGCGGGCCCTTGGCACCCTGGCTGGCCTCGTAGGTCACCTGCTGGTTCTCCTCGAGGTTCCGGAAGCCCGCGGCGTCGATCGCCGAGTAGTGCACGAAGATGTCGGGGCCACCCTCATCGGGAGCGATGAAGCCGAAGCCCTTTTCCGAGTTGAACCACTTCACGGTTCCACTTGCCATGATGTTCTCCTTCAGGAGCTGGTGTATGACGGACGACCACACTGCGTGGAGGCCCGGGCCGGGGATCTCAGACGGCGGCTAACTCCAGCTACAACCAAAGAAAGAAGCGCGCCCGCATCAACATCCTGCGAGCATGTACGAACACGAACCCAGAAATATTTCGACCACCGTCGACACTACACGAGTTCCGGCCGGGTGACCACGTCGGTGCCCGCGGGCCGCTGGCTGCACCGAGGCAGCGAGGCAGCGAGGCACCGAGGCGCCGAGACGTCGAAGCGGTGCGTGGTTTCGAAGTGGATCAGGTGAGGGACCCTCCGGGCCGCGACGAAGGGAGCCATGCGCATGACCAGGAACGTTTTCGTGCTCGGTCTCGACCAGGGCAACCTCGACCAGCTCCGGAACATCCCCGGCACCGACGACTGCGTGTTCCACGGCCTGCTGACCGAGGAAGAACTGGTGAGCGGCGAGCAGGTCGCCCTCGGTGAACTGCTGGACAAGGCCGAGCGGCAGCTCGCCGACTTCGACGGCACCATCGACGCGATCATCGGCTACTGGGACTTTCCCACCAGCTCGATGGTGCCGATCCTGTGCCGCAGGCACGGCCTGCGGTCGGCGAGCCTGGACGCCGTCGTCACGTGTGAGCACAAGTACTGGTCGCGGCTGCGGCAACAGGAAGTGATCGACGAGTACCCCCGGTTCGGACTCGTGAACCTCGACGACACCGAACCGCCCGAGGGCGTCCGGTATCCGATGTGGATCAAACCGGTGAAGGCGTATTCGTCCGAACTCGCCTTCCACGTACGGGACGCCGACGAGTTCGCCGCCGCGCTCGCCGAGACACGTGAGGGCATCGACCGCATCGGCAAACCCTTCCAGCAGGTGATGGAGTTCCTCGACCCGCCGGAGGAGATCGCGGCGATCGGCGGCAAGGCCTGCATCGCGGAGGAGGCCGTCACGGGTTCGCAGGTGACCGTCGAGGGGTACAGCACGGGCGACTACACCCACGTCTACGGCGTGATCGACTCCCACACCTATCCCGAGTCGTCGAGTTTCCTGCGCTACCAATACCCCTCGTCGCTTCCGGCGTCGGTTCAACGCCGCCTCGCCGACATCTCCATCCGCGTCATCGACCACATCGGACTGACCGACGTCGCGTTCAACATCGAGTACTTCTGGGACGCCGACAGCGACACGATCCGGCTGCTGGAGATCAACCCGCGGCACTCGCAGTCGCACGCCAGGCTGTTCACCGAGGTCGACGGTGTCCCGAACCACCAGTGCACGCTGCGCCTGGCGCTCGGTGAGGATCCCGACCTGCCGCATCGCCAGGGACCGCACCGCCTCGCGGCCAAGTGGTTCCTCCGCCGGTTCGCCGACGGCGTCGTGCGGCGCGTGCCGACCGACCAGGAGATCGCCGACCTCGAGGCACGGCACCCCGGATGTCACGTGGAGGTCGGCGTGGAAGAGGGCGAACGGCTCTCGGCCAAACACGGTGAGGACAGCTACAGCTACGTACTGGCCATGGTGCACGTCGGCGCCGACGACGAGCGCGAGCTGACCGAGCGTTACGAACGGTGCGTCGAGGAACTGCCCTTCGAGATCGAGGACGTCGATACGTCCGGGAGGTGAGGAATGCACGAGGTGACGTCCTTTCCCCACGACGTGCGGGAGGACCACCACGTCTGGATCCCGCTGAGCGACGGAACCCGGCTCGGCGCGCGCATCTGGCGCCCCGTCGACTCGGACGAGAACCCCGTGCCGTCCGTGCTCGAGTTCATCCCGTACCGCAAAGGGGATTTCACCGCGGTCCGTGACTCGATCCACCATCCCTATCTGGCCGGTCACGGGTATGCGGCGGTGCGCGTCGACCTGCGGGGCAGCGGCGAGTCGGACGGCGTGTTGACGGGCGAGTACCTGGAACAGGAACTCCAGGACGCCGAGGAGGTGCTCGCCTGGATCGCGGACCAGGACTGGTGCACGGGACGCACCGGCATGATGGGCATCTCGTGGGGCGGGTTCAACGCGCTGCAGGTCGCCGCGCGGCGCCCCGAGAGCCTGGGCGCGATCGTGTCGGTGTGCTCGTCGGACGATCGCTACGCCGACGACGTCCACTACATGGGCGGATGCCTGCTGGGGGACAACCTGTCGTGGGCCTCGACGATGTTCGCCTACAACTCCTGCCCGCCCGACCCGGCGATCGTCGGTGAGGACTGGCGGCGGATGTGGCACGAGCGGCTGCACGGCAGCGGACTCTGGTTGCAGGACTGGCTGGAACACCAGCGCAGGGACGAGTTCTGGCGGCACGCCTCGGTGTGCGAGAACTACGCGGACGTCGCCTGTCCGGTGCTGGCGGTGAGCGGATGGGCCGACGGCTACTCGAACGCCGTGTTCCGGATGCTCGCCGAGCTGGACGTGCCGCGGAAGGGCCTCATCGGACCGTGGTCGCACAAGTATCCGCACCTGGGACAACCGGGGCCCGCGATCGGTTTCCTCCAGGAAATGGTGCGCTGGTGGGACCACTTCCTCAAGGACGTCGACAACGGCGTGCTCGACGAGCCGATGCTGCGGACGTGGATGCAGGACAGCGTGCCGCCGTCGACGGCGTACGAGGAACGACCCGGGCGCTGGGTGGGCGAGCCGTCCTGGCCCTCGCCCCATGTCACGTCTGCGCGGTACGGCCTGGCACCGCATCGCATCCTGCCCGCGGGCGAGAACTCCGAGACCGACGAGGCCCTGCACGTGGAGTCGCCGCTGTCGGTCGGGCAGTTCGCGGGCAAGTGGTGCTCGTACAACGCACCACCCGACCTGCCGTACGACCAGCGCGAGGAGGACGGCGGGTCGCTGGTATTCGACAGCGACGTGCTCACCGAGCGGTGCGAGATCCTCGGCTCGCCGGCCGTGCACCTCGAGTTCACGGTCGACCGGCCGGTCGCGATGGTGGCGGCCCGCCTGTCCGACGTCGCCCCCGACGGCCGGGCCACGCGCGTGACCTACGGACTGCTGAACCTCACCCACCGCGACGGGCACGACACCCCCGAACGGCTCGAGCCGGGGGAGCGGTACCGCGTCACGGTGCACCTGAACGGCGTCGCGCAGGCGTTCCCGCCGGGGCATCGGATCCGGTTGTCGCTGTCGACGTCCTACTGGCCCCTGGCGTGGCCACCGCCCGAGTCGGCGCGGCTGACCGTGTTCCTGGCCTCCTCGGCGCTGACCCTGCCGTTGCGGGACGCCGGGGAGGGGGACGACGTCGCCCCGCGCCCGTTCGACGAGCCGGAAGGTGCCGTGCCCCTGCCGACCACGGTGCTCCGTCCGGGGGAACAGAAGTGGAACGTCGTGCGGGACCTGATCGACTATCACTCCGCTCTGGAGGTGGTGAAGGATTCGGGCACCGAGCGCATGGACGACACCGGGCTCGAGGTGACCAAGCGCGCCGAGGAGCGCTACAGCTCGCAGCGCGACGACTTCACCTCCGTCCGGGGCGAGGTGGCCTGGACGATCGGCTTCACCAGGGACGACTGGCGCGTGCGGACCGAGACGCGCACGGTGCTGACGTCGACGCGCACCGAGTTCCTGCTGCACGCCGAGCTCGACGCCTACGAGGGGGGCGAGCGTGTCGTCTCGCTGAACTGGAACACCGCGATCCCGCGTGATCTCGTGTGATTGGCCCGCGCCACCGGTCCTGCTAACTTCACGGTCGTTCGGGTGATGCGGCAGCCTGTCGAAGGGGACGGTGGCACGGACATGGGCGAGTACACCGAGATTCGGTACGAGGTCACCGGCCCGATCGCGACCGTGACGTTGCACCGCCCCGAACGGCTCAACGCGTTCACCACGACGATGGCCCACGAACTCGTCGACGCCTTCGATGCCGCCGACGCCGACGACGAGGTGCGCGTGGTGATCGTGACCGGGCAGGGGCGCGGCTTCTGCGCAGGAGCCGATCTCGGTGGCGGTGCCGACACGTTCGACGCAGGCGACGGCCGGTCCCGGCGCGCGGCGCACGGCGAGATCGACGGCGTGCCGCGGGACGGTGGCGGCACGGTGTCGTTGCGCATCGCCTCGTGCAGGAAACCGGTCATCGGTGCGATCAACGGCCCGGCCGTGGGGGTCGGCGTGACGATGACGCTGCCGATGGACATCCGTATCGCCGCCGAGGAGGCCCGATTCGGATTCGTCTTCGCGCGCAGGGGCATCGTTCCGGAGGCCGCCTCGACGTGGTTCCTTCCCCGGATCGTCGGAATGTCGCAGGCCATGGAGTGGGTCGCCACGGGGAGGGTGTTCGACGCCGAGGAAGCGCGAGCCGGAGGTCTCGTCTCGCGCGTGGTGCCCGGTGATCGGCTGCTGGCGACCGCGACGGAACTGGCCGCCGAGATCGCCGACAACACCTCGGCCGTGTCGGTCGCCGTCGCACGGCAGCTTCTGTGGGGCATGCTCGGATCGGCCACGCCGTGGGACGCACACCGCGCCGACTCGCGTGCCATGTACGAGCTCGGTCGCGGTGCGGACGCCGCCGAAGGTGTCGCGGCGTTCCTCGAGAAGCGGCCCGCACGGTTCCCGGGGCGTGCGGGCGCGGACTTCCCGGCCGGCGTTCCGCGGTGGCCGCTGCCGCCCGACGACGCCACGGGACCGGGCACCCGGAACGGGCCGTAACCGCCCTTCCGGTGCGATGTCTGCTCCCTTCGTGGGCGACGTCTTGTCCCTTTCGGTGCGGCCGCCGTAGCCTTGGCCGACGATCAGTTCCGTCCAGAAGGTGCCGAGTACCCGTCGCCGGAGCACGTGATCCGGTCAGCGGCGTCGCCCGAAACTCCGGCATGCCAACGCCACGTCGGCGACGCCTGAGGAGAGACGATGGATTTCGAGCTTCCCGCCGCACTGACGTCCCTTCTGGACGAACTGGACGCCTTCATCGACCGGGAGATCCGGCCGTTGGAACAGCAGGACGACAACGTACGGTTCTTCGATCATCGGCGCGAGTACGCCCGCACCGACTTCGAGGCGGGCGGCACCCCACGCCCGGAATGGGAGGCGCTGCTCGCGGAGATGTTCCGGCGAGCCGACGCCGCGGGCTGGCTGCGGTACGGCCTGCCGAAGGAGGTGGGCGGCAGCGGCGGCTCGAACCTCGACATGGCGGTCATCCGGGAACACCTGGCACACCAGGGGCTCGGACTCCACAACGACCTGCAGAACGAGTCGTCGGTGGTCGGCAACTTCCCCTTCGTGCACATGTTCCTGTCGTCGGGAACGCCGGAGCAGCGCGAGGAGTTCCTCGAGGACATCATCACGCATCGCAAACGCGTGGGATTCGGACTGACCGAACCCGAACACGGCAGTGACGCCACGTGGATGGCCACGACCGGCGTCCAGGACGGCGGGTCCGGCGACTGGATCATCAACGGGGTCAAACGGTTCAACTCCGGGATGCACTCTGCCACCCACGACGTGGTCTTCGCTCGTACGTCCGGATCGGACGGTGACCCGCGGGGCATCACGGCGTTCATCGTGCCGACCGACACCCCCGGATTCACCGTGGAACACCACTGGTGGACGTTCAACATGCCCACCGATCATGCCGAGGTGACCCTGCGGGACGTGCGCGTGCCGTCGTCGGCCGTGTTCGGCGAGGTGGGTGGCGGTCTGGCCGTGGCACAGCAGTTCGTGCACGAGAACCGGATCCGCCAAGCCGCATCCGGCGTCGGCGCGGCGCAGTACTGCATCGACCGCAGCGTCGAGTACGCCCGCGAACGGGTCACCTTCGGCAGGCCGCTGGCCGATCGCCAGGCCGTGCAGTGGCCGTTGGCCGAGCTGCACACGGAGGCCGAGTTGGTGCGCACCCTCGTGCGCAGGACGGCCTGGCAGCTCGACCGGGTCGACCATCTGACGATCAGCGACCGGGTGTCGATGTGCAACTACCGGGCGAACCGTCTGGTCTGCGACGCCGCGGACCGGGCCATCCAGGTCCACGGTGGACTCGGCTACACCCGGCACACCCCGTTCGAACACATCTATCGCCACCACCGCCGGTACCGCATCACCGAGGGGTCGGAGGAGATCCAGATGCGCAAGGTCGCCGGGTACCTGTTCGGCTACGCCGGACCGCGCGCCCGCACGCGCGCGGGACGCGGCGTGGAATGAGCCCGCGGTGAACATCCGCCGCGGGAGGCAACGGAGCGGAAGTGGGGACGGGGGATCAATGACGATGCAGTCCTCTGTGGACGATGTGATCGAACAGCGGGCGCGGCTGGTGCGGGAACTCACCGCACCCGGCGGGGAGTTCGAGCTCGTCGAGCGCACCGTGCGCGGGGTGCCCATGCGGGTGTACGCGACCGGACCTTCGACGCTGCGCGAGGTGTTGCTGGCGACGGAGGCGTTCGGGGATCGCACGTTCCTCGTCTACGAGTCGGAGCGCATGAGTTTTGCCGACCACCTGCGGACGGCCTCGGGGCTGGCGCGGGAGCTGTGGGACCGCTACGGAATGCGCCCCGGCGACCGGCTCGCCGTCTCGATGCGGAACTATCCGGAGTGGGCGCCGGTGTTCTGGGCGGCACAGGCGATCGGCGTGATCGTCGTGCCGATCAACGCGTGGGGGACGGGTGACGATCTGCGGTACGCCCTGGACGATTCGGGCGCGCGCCTGCTGGTCGCCGATGCGGAACGGGTCGCACTGCTGCGCCCGGACTTCGCCGGGGTGCCCGTGATCGAGGTGCGCGGAGCCGACCCGGAGCCCGGCGTCCGGGCATGGGCGGACGTGGTGGCCGGACTCGACCCGGAGGCGCAGCTGCCCGAGGTCGCCGTCGACCCCGACGACGATGCGACGATCCTGTACACGTCGGGCACGACCGGGCGCCCGAAAGGCGCGGTGGGCAGTCACCGCAACCACTGCACGAACCTGTGCAACACGGCGCTGAACCTGCGGGTGAGCCAGCTGCTGGCGGGCACGGCCGACGCCGAAGGGCCACAACCGGGCACGCTGGTCACCTTCCCGCTGTTCCACATCGCCGGCCTCACCGGGCTCGGCACGACGACGATGATCGGCGCGAAGCTGGCGACGCTCTACCGCTGGGACCGCGCGCGGGCGGAACAGCTGGTCCGCGACGAGGGGCTCACCGGCGTGTCGGGCGTGCCGACGGTGATGCGTGACCTGGTCACCGGGCTCGCCGAGGAGGGCCGCGAACTGCCCGGGCTGACGGGTATCTCGCTCGGCGGCGCTCCGATCCCGCCCGACCTGGTCGGCCGGATCGACCGCACGTTCGGCTCGATCGTGGCGCCGAGCAACGGGTACGGCCTCACCGAGACCACCTCCGCCGTGGTGAGCAACACGGGGGCCGACTACGTCCGTCATCCCGACAGCGTCGGCCGTTGCATGCCGGGTGCGGACCTGCGCGTGGTCGATCCGTCGAACGGGCAGCCCGTGCCCGACGGCACGGTCGGCGAACTGTGGTTCCGCGGTCCGAACGTGGTGCGCGGCTACTGGAACAATCCCGAGGCGACCGCGGCGGCGTTCGTCGACGGCTGGTTCCGCACCGGCGATCTCGGCTACGTCCGCGACGGGTGGGTGCACGTCGTCGACCGGCTCAAGGACGTCGTGATCCGGGGCGGCGAGAACGTGTACTGCGCCGAGGTCGAGGCGGCGCTGTTCGACCATCCCGGTGTCGCCGACGTCGCCGTGGTGGGCGTGCCGCACGACGTGCTCGGCGAACAGGTCGCCGCGGTGGTGTATCCACGCGGTTCGGACGTGATGGCCGACGAGATCCGCGAACACGCGGCGCAGCGTCTGTCGGCATTCAAGGTTCCCGAGCACGTGGTGTTCGTCCGGGAGCCGCTTCCGCGGACGGCGACCGGAAAGGTGCTCAAACGGCGGCTCCGCGACGAACTCACCGCGTGGGCGGCGAGCTCGCGGTCATGACGCGGTAGCGGGCCGCGCGAACCTCCGCCGGGCCGGCGAGACGTGCGATGTGGAACCCGTCCGCCGGAGGGGCGGCGTCCTCCGCGTCCTCGGCGTCCTCCGCGTTGTCCGTGTCCTCCGCGTCATCCGCCTTCTTCTTCGTCGGAGAGCAGATCGAGCAGAATGCGCCGGAGCTCGCCGCGGTCCCGGGCCGTGATCCTCGCGAGCCTGCGGTCGAACTCCGCGGCGAGTGCGGTGACCGCCCGCTCGCGAGCGGCCGCACCCTCGTCGGTCAGGACGAGCCGGTGGCGCCGCAGGTCGGCGTCATCGATCTCGCGGCGCAGGAGCCCCTTCGCGACCAGGTTGCGCACGTACACGGTCACGCTCGCCTTCGGCATCATCAGCGTCGCCGCCAACTCGGCCGGGTAGGGCGATGTCGCGACCTCGGCGAGCACGAAGAACTCCTTGGTATCGATGCCGAGGTCGGCGAGTTCGTCGCGGCAGGCGTCGAGCACGACGGTCAGGAGCCGTTGGTTGAGCGACCACAGTTGCGCGGCATCGTCCCGCACGCACACCTCCCAGGTGGTACAGTCTCGTACTAGTTCAGGGTTGTACTAGTACTGTTTCGGACTAGTACTGCCTTGAACGGATCGGCCGAACTCTACGCGAGAGGCGACCACGTGTTGCGCCACATCACCATTCCCCGAGGGCCGATCGACCTGGCGGGCGACCTGTATCTGCCCGACACTTCCGATCGTGGTCGCCCGCTGCGCGCCGTGGTCCTCGCGACGCCCGGCAGCAGCGTGAAGGAACAGATCGGCGCCAACTACGCGTCGCGGCTGGCGGAGAAGGGGATCGCCGCACTCACCTTCGACCCCGCCCACCAGGGAGCCAGCGGTGGCCTGCCCCGCGATCTCGAGGATCCGTACCGGCGTGGTGAGGACATCTCCTGCGCGATCGACGCGCTCGAAGTGGTTCCCGGCGTCGACTCGGACCGTATCGGCGTGCTCGGCATCTGTGCCGGCGGAGGGTATGCCGTGCACACGGCGCGCACGGACCACCGGATCAAGGCCGTCGGCACCGTCGTGCCGAGCGATCTGGGCGAGGCGTTTCGCGGCTTGCAGCCCGACGGCCCGGTCGCTGCCCTCGACGCGCTGGCCACGGCACGCACGCGGGAGAACCGGACCGGCGACCTCGCTCGTGTGAGGTGGCTTCCCGACACGACGGAGGAGGCTGCCGCGGCCAGGATGACCGACCTCGACACGACCCAGGCGGTGACCTACTACCGCACCGAGCGCGGTCGCCACGAGCGTTCGACGAACCGCCGGCTCGCCCGTGGAGACGCGCTCGCACTCGGTTTCGATGCCTACCACCTGGTGGACCGGCTGATGACCCAGCCGCTGCAGGTGATCCTTGCCGGGCGCGTCGGCACCACCGGTGCCTACGAATCCGGGATGCGGCTCTGGAAGCTCGCGCCCCGCCCGGTCGATCTCATGGTCGTCGACGGGGCGGGCCACTACGAGATGTACGACGTGCCGGAGTACGTCGATGCGGCCGTCGACCGGCTCGCGTCGTTCTACGAGGACCACCTGTGACCGTCCCGTACGGCGTCGTGCGGTCCTCCGCGCGGCCGCCGGCTCGCTAGCCGCGGCTGGTCGTCATGGGGCCGGCGGCCGGGTAGCCGCCCGCGTCGCAGATCGCCTGGCCCCAGGGCCGGGCGATGTCGACGAGTGTCTGCAGGTCGTCGCCGAGGGCTTCCACGATGGGCCGGCACTGCCGGTCCGTCGCGGCCTCCACGGCCTCGCGTTTGGCGCGTCCCCGGTCGGTCAGCGCGCCGTCGGCGACGAGGCCACGGGCGACGAGTCGCTCCTCGGCCGCGTCGAGTTGGTCGTCGGTCCACGCCCGCGAACGGATGTACGTGCGCATCGGCAGCCCCCAGTGCAGCTCGGTCAGCAGGCCGATCTCCGTCGCGTCGAACCCGGCGGCCGTCCAGGCGGCGATGTGCGCGTCGCCGCGGTACTCCCGGAGCATGTCGCCGAGTCGCCACACGTCGCCGACCGGATCTCCGGGCAGGCCGAGGGAACGCAGTCCGGCGAACAGCGGCTTGCCCTCGGGACGCAGCGGCTCCACCGCCCGTTCGAGCAGCGGACGGGCCTCGTCGAGGCGTTCGGGGCGTTCACCGAGGACACGGACGAGGTGCGCGATGGCGCCCTCGGTGCGCGCTCGGCCGATCGTCGCGGCGTCGGTGAGCGACCAGCCGTGGGCCACCGCGGGAACGACGACCTGTGGATTGAACACCGCGAACGTCGCCGCGATCACCTCGCCGGGAACCTGGCCCAGGATCGAACCGCGGCTGACGAAGTAGGCCGGTCCGTCCGGATTCGCGACCCCGTTGCGCGTACCGGGACTGCCGTGGAAGCCGAGCGCCTCGTAGGCGTCGTGGCATTCCGGTGCGAAGTAGACCTGCCCGACGACGGGTTCCAGTGCGCGGGCGAGCGCGCGAGCCGGTTTCGCCACGTGTCCCTCCAGACGGTTGTGGTGCGGATACGCCGGTCAGCTCACCGAGCCGGGTTCGGACGGGTCGGTGAGGTCGACCGGGGCCATGCGTTCGATCGCGAGGCGCGTCCGCTGCATCGCGGCGATGATCTCGGCGGTCCGCTCCTCGGCGAGGCGGTCCACCGGCACCGAACAGCTGATCGCGTCGGTCGCCGGGCTGGCGTAGCGCAGGGCGAACCCGAAACAGCGCACGCCGTCGTAGTTCTCCTCGTTGTCGACGGCGTAGCCGCGTTCGGCGGTCGCGGCAAGGTCGGCGAGCAGCGCGTCGTGGTCGGTGATCGTGTTCGGGGTGAGGGCCGTCAGCTCCGCGGGAACGTGGGCCATGACGTCGCCGTCGAGCCGGTCGGCCAGTAGCGACTTACCCATGGAGGTGCTGAACGCGGGAAGTCTGCGGCCGACCCTGCTGAACGGCCGCAGGTACTGACTCGACTCCTTGGTCGCCAGGTAGACGATGTCGCACCGGTCGATACGTCCGAAGTGGATCGTCTCGTCGAGTTCGGCGCTGAGATCGTTGATGTGCGGGTGGACGATCCGAAGGTACGGGTCGGTGTCCAAATAGGTCGTTCCCGCCAGGAGTGCGCGAATACCGATGCTGTACTGGGTGCCGGACGGGTCGGTGCGCACCCAGCCGAGATTGGTCAACGTGCGAATGAGGGCGTAGACGCTGCTGCGGGGCGCCTCGAGGGCCTCGCTGAGTTCCCGTAGGCGCGCGGGCCGGTTCTGCCGCGAGGCCAGTAGTTCGAGCAGTTCCACCGCTCGGGCGGCCGACTTGACGTCGCGCACTCCGTTGCTCTGGCGGCCCGTGTCGGCCGCGGGTTTGCCGGGCGTGGTCATCGCACCTCAGTTCGTTCTCCGTGGACGGAGACACTGTCTCACGGTCGCTGGTTCCTCCAGATGATCTGTCGCTGGGCGGGTGTTGACACGGTAGCAACGAGTCATCACGATGTTGCACATGAATACGTCGTCTACATATGAAGACAACGGTGTGCATGTGTGGACAGAACCGATGACGGCGGCTCCGTTCCCGTCGTCGCGTCGTGACGCCCCGACCCACCGGCGGGAAACGCCGGACCGCAGCCGCTGACCAGCGGGTCCGGCAGCTCGAGACGAGCCAGGAAAGTCGCAGGGTCCGGACGCGCCGGACACGCCAGGAGAGCCAGGAGGTTGCCATGGGGCGTCGTGTGCCTCGAATCGTGCGGGCCGCAGCCACCCCGATCCTCATCGGGGATCCGCCGTTGTTGAACGTGCTCGGCGTGCACCAGCCGTACACGCCGCGGTGCATCGTCGAGATCGAGACCGACGACGGGGCTGTCGGGGTGGGGGAGACCTACGGCGACGCCGAGTACCTCGCGCTCGCCACGAGTCTCGCGGACGCGGTGGTCGGTACGCCGGTGACCGCGCTGAACGGCCTGTTCGACCTCGCCTACGAGGCGGGCGGATTCGCCGATGACGCGGCGCCCGAGTTCGACCCGGCGGGACTGCGCGGCAGGCGCACGCCGTCGAAGCTGGTGCGCAGTGTCGTGTCGGCGTTCGAGATCGCGAGCCTGGACGCGCTCGGCACCGTCCTCGGGCTGCCCGTGCACGCCCTGCTCGGCGGCAAGGTGCGCGACCGGGTCGACTACAGCGCCTACCTGTTCTACCGCTGGGCCGAGCACCCGGTCGCGGACGCGCCGTCCGACGACTGGGGCGCGGCGCTGGACCCGGAGGGCGTCGTCGCGCAGGCCCGCCGGTTCGCCTCCGAGTACGGCTTCGGTTCGTTCAAGCTCAAGGGCGGCGTGTTCTCGCCGGACGAGGAGATCGCGGCGATCAAGGCGCTCGCCAAGGAGTTTCCGGACCACCCGCTGCGACTGGACCCCAACGGCGGATGGACGGTCGACACGTCGGTGCACGTGGCGACCGAGCTCGACGGCACACTCGAGTACCTCGAAGACCCGACGCCGGGCGTCGAGGCGATGGCCGAGGTGCGCAGGCGCACCGGTGCACTGCTCGCCACCAACATGATCGTGACCTCGTTCGAGGAGATCCCGGCGGCGTTCGCCGCGGACGCCGTGCAGGTCGTGCTGTCCGACCACCACTACTGGGGCGGGCTGCACGCCACGAGGGAACTGGCGGCGCACTGCCGGACCTACGGCGTGGCCCTGTCGATGCACTCGAACACGCACCTGGGCATCAGCCTCGCCGCGATGACCCACGTGGCCAGCGTCGTTCCCGAGCTCAGGTACGCCTGCGACACGCACCGGCCGTGGCAGACCGAGGACGTCATCACCACGCCGCACGTGTTCCGTGACGGTGCGGTGGAGGTGCCGGACACGCCCGGTCTCGGCGTCGAACTCGACCGCGACGCGCTCGCCGCACTGCACGAGCGGTGGCGCCGGCTCGACGTCCGCGGCCGCGACGACGTCGCCGCCATGCGCGTGAAGTATCCGGAGTGGACACAGCCGCCGCTGCCGCGCTGGTGATCACGTAATCGTCCGACGATGTGTGGAGGGTCGACGATGATGTCCCACCGTCCTGGCCGGGTCGGCGCCGCAGCCGTGGCGCTCGTGAGCTCGGCCGTCCTCGCCGCGGGGTGCACCGTGTACGGCGGCACCAACGGCAGCGGAACCGGAGAGTTCCCCAACAGGCCGATCGAGTTCACGGTGCCCACCGAACCGGGTGGCAGCTCCGATCTCGTCACACGGGCGCTGGCCCGCAGCACCGAGGAGCACCTCGGCGGGACGACGATCGTGGTGAACAAACCCGGCGCCAACGGCAAGGTCGCGGGCAACTCGGTGTTCCGCAGTCAGCCGGACGGGCACCGGATCGCCGTGATGCCGCAGTCGTTGTTCTCCATCGGACCGCTGGTGGTGGACGATCCCGAGCCGATCGAACTCGACGACATGTCGTTCATCCGGGGACTGACGATCGAGGACTACGTCCTCGTGGTGCCCACTTCGTCCGAGCACGAGAGCCTCGACGATCTGCTGGGCCAGAAGCGGTTGACGTTCGGCACGTCGGGTCCGGGCACGGGCGGGCAGCTCGCGCAGGCGCTGCTGTTCAGCATCGCCGACGTCGACGCCGCCGACATCCCGTTCGACGGTGGCGGTCCCACGCTGACGGCCGTGCTCGGCGGGCAGGTGGACGTGGCCGCGCTGCACCCGGCCGAGGTGATGCCGCAGATCGAGGCGGGGGACCTGCGTCCCTTGGCCGTCTTCTCGGATCAGCGGCTCGATGCGTTGCCCGACACCCCGACGGTCACCGAGTCCGGCTACGACGTCGTCGTCGACCAGCGGCGGTTCCTCGCCGCACCGGCGGGGCTGCCGAAGGAGCTGGTGGAGCGACTCGGTGAGGCGACCGACAAGGCCACCGGCAGCGACGAGTACGAGGGAATCCTGCGCCGCAACTACATCCGCGAGTGGAACGCACCACCGGGGGAGGTCGGCGACGAACTCGCCGAGAGCCGGAAGCGGTTCACGGAACTGGCCGACCACCACGGCGTAGAACTGGGCGGTGACGCATGACCGACACACACGGCGACACACACGGAGTGCGCGACGACACGGCCGACACGGCCGACACGGTCGACACGGTCGACACGGAACCCGGTGAAGACGGCACAGCCGGCACAGCCGCGGCCGGAGGCGGCACTACCGCAGAAACCCCCACCGGAGACAGCACGACCGGAAGCGGGTCGTCCGGCGAGCATCCGGCGGTCTCGCCCGGCTACGCCCGCACGCAGAACCTGATCGCGGCAGGGGTCCTCCTGCTGATCGGTGTCGCGGCCGCCGTGATGTCGGCGAGCCTGGGCGTCGGCAGTCTGGCCGAACCGGAGCCCGGCATGTGGCCGTTGATCGTCAGCGTCGTCCTCGTCGCGTTCTCGGTGGTGCTGCTCCTGCAGTCCGGGCAGAAGGGTGACGAGCAGGCGTTCGGCCGCGAATCGCTGATCGTCGTGGTGGCCGTCGTGTCCCTGATCGCGTACGCGGCGCTGTTCGAGAACATCGGTTTCGAGGTCCCCACGGTCGCGATCCTGATGCTGTGGATCAAGGGGCTCGGCCGCCAGTCGTGGATCACCTCGCTGTCGGTGTCGTTCGGCTCGTGCGCGGTGATCTACGCGGTGTTCATCTCCGCGCTCGGCGTCCCCCTTCCACACATCGTCGTGTTCTGAGCGAGGCGCATCATGGACTTTCTGACTCCCGTTCTCGAAGGCTTCGGCGTCGCGCTGCAGCCGATGAACCTGCTGTTCTGCCTCATCGGTGTCACGCTCGGCATGTTCGTCGGCGTGCTGCCGGGGCTCGGGCCTGCGGCCTCGATCGCGATCCTGCTGCCGGTGACCTACACGCTCGACGAGACCGCGGCGATCATCATGCTCGCGGGCATCTTCTACGGTGCGCTCTACGGCGGGACGATCACGGCGATCCTCCTGCGCCTGCCCGGCGAGGCCTCCAGCGCCGTGACCGCATTGGACGGTTACGCGATGGCCCGCAACGGACGAGCCGGTACGGCGCTCGGGGTCGCGGCGATCTCCTCGTTCGTCGGCGGCACGGTGGCGATCGTCGCGCTCACGTTCGTCGCGCCCGTCGTCGCCGGGTTCGCGCTCGATTTCGGACCACCGGAGTTCGCGGCACTGGCCCTGCTGGGCATTCTCATGGTGGCCACACTGGGCACCGGATCGGCGTTGAAGAGCATCGTCGCGGCCGCGCTCGGCCTGTTGCTGGCCAGCATCGGCCAGGACCCGATCGACGGCACCGGCAGGCTGAACTTCGGTTCCGACCAGCTCTTCGACGGGATCCCGTTCGTGATCGTCGCGATGGGACTGTTCGGCGTCGGCGAGATCCTCTACAACCTGGAATCGGTGCGCAAGGCGCGCGGCCGGCTGCCCGAGGTGGGCCGGGTGTATCCGAGCAAGAAGGATCTGCGGGCCTCGAGCGGTGCCATGGGACGCGGATCGGTCGTCGGATTCGTGTTCGGCGTGCTGCCCGGCGGTGGTGCCGTGATGTCGTCGATGGTGTCCTACGCGATGGAGAAGCGCGTGTCGCGCACGCCGAAGCTGTTCGGCCGCGGAGCCATCCAGGGCGTCGCCGGTCCGGAGACGGCGTCGAACGCAGCGGCCTCGTCGTCGATGATTCCGTTGCTGTCGTTGGGTATTCCGGCGAACGCGTCGATGGCGGTGATCTTCGGTGCGCTGTTGTTGCAGGGCATCACACCGGGTCCGCTGCTGGTGGAGGACCGGCCCGATCTGTTCTGGGGCGTCGTCAACTCGATGTACCTGGGCAACATCCTGCTGGTGCTGATGTGCCTGCCGTTGATCGGCGTATTCGTGCGCATCGTGCGGATCCCGGTCGCCGTGCTGGGACCGGTGGCGCTGATCATCACGTTGGTCGGCGTCTACACGGTACGCATGAGTGTGTTCGACATGTTCCTCATAATCGGCCTCGGCGTCATCGGCTATCTGATGAAGAAGACGGGATTCGAACCGGCGCCGCTGGTGCTGGCGTTCATTCTCGGCGGCATCCTCGAATCGGCGTTCCGCCGTTCGATGCGGATCTTCGACGGGCAACTCACCGGCTTCTTCACCCACCCGATCGCCGCGACCCTGCTCGTGGCGATGGCGGTGCTGGTGGCGTTCACGATGCTGAAGGCGTTCCGCGCCGCGCGGGCCGGGAAGGCCGCGGACGACGTTCCGGAGGAGGACCGGACCACGCGCGTCTGACCCCGCCCCGACCAGACCGTCCCGACCAGGGCCCGTTCGACCCGACATCGCCACCCGGCCTGTTCGACGTGAGAAGAGACGTGAGAAGAAAGGACCGACAGTGACCGACGATCGTCCCGACGAGATCAGTTCCGTCCGGCTCGCCCTCGTGCACCTGCCGTTGGCGACCCCGATCAGCGACGCGAAGGTGCTGACCGGCAGGCAGCGCCCGCTGACCAAGGTGGCCGTGCTGATGGCCGACATCACGACCGCGGGCGGGCACCACGGGTTCGGCTTCAGCTACTCGAAACGCGCGGGCGGGGACGGGCTGTACGCCCACGCGTCCGAGATCGCCCCGGACCTCATCGGGGAGGACGCCAACGACGTCGCTCGCCTGTGGACGAAACTGGTGTGGGCCGGTGCGTCGGTGGGCCGCAGCGGACTGGCCACGCAGGCGATCGCGGCGCTCGACATCGCGCTCTGGGACCTCAAGGCCCGCCGGGCGGGCCTGCCGCTGGCGAAGTTGCTGGGTGCCCACCGCGACGGCGTGCCGTCCTACAACACCTCGGGTGGATTCCTGTCGACGCCGTTGCCGGAGGTGCTCGACAACATCGACGGGGCGCTGGACAAGGGCATCGGCGGCATCAAGGTGAAGGTCGGCCAGCCGGACACGGCGGCCGACCTGGAACGGGTCCGCGCGGTACGCGAGCACCTCGGGGACAAGGTCGCGCTCATGGTCGACGCCAACCAGCAGTGGGACCGCGCGCAGGCGCGGCGGGCCTGCCGCGCGTTGGAGGAGTTCGACCTGACCTGGATCGAGGAGCCGCTCGACGCCTACGACGCGGTCGGGCACGCCGGTCTCGCCGAACGGTTCGACACCCCGATCGCCACCGGTGAGATGCTGACCAGCGTCGCCGAACACTGGGACCTGATCCGTCAGGGTTCGGCGGACTTCGTCCAGCCGGATGCGGGGCGGGTCGGCGGGATCACGCCGTTCCTGCGGGTGATGAACCTGGCCGACCACCATCACCTGTCGATGGCACCGCACTTCGCCATGGAGATCCACGTGCACCTGGCCGCCGCCTACCCGGGACCGGCCTGGGTGGAGCATTTCGAGTGGCTGGAGCCGCTGTTCGAGGAACGTCTCGAACTCTCCGACGGCCGCATGCTCGTGCCGCCCCGTCCGGGCCTGGGGCTGACCCCGTCGGCGCAGGCAGAGGAGTGGACGGTGCACCACACCACCATCACCGAACCGGCCCGCTAGCCGGGCGTGATCGGGGGCGGCCGCCTCGCAGCGCGGCATCGCGGTCTTGGATGCCGCGGTCTTGGGATGCCGCTGTCTTGGGATGCGGCTGTCTTGGGATGCGGCGGTCTTGGGATGCCGCGGTCCGGTGGCGGCCGCCCGGTTCACGTCGTCGGTGGTGCCGGGAAACCGCCGACCGTCTTCTCGTAGGCGTCGGCCACGCGGAGCACGGTCGCGTCGTCGAACCGCCCGCCCACGAGCATCAGTCCGGTGGGCCGGCGGTCGACGAGTCCTGCGGGCACGGTGCAGGCCGGATGGCCCGAGACGTCGAACGGCGCACAGTTGGCGAGCATGCCCAACGCCGTCGACAGGTACACCTCCAGCGGAGCGTCCGGATCGGGGAGGGGCTGCGCGGTGTAGGGCACGGTGGGCATCGCGAGCACGTCGTAGCCGCTCAGCGCGTCGTCGTAGGCCTTGCGCAGTTCGTAGGCCAGGTTGCGGGCCATCGCGTAGTACTTGCCGCCCCGAGCTCGAACGTGTAGCGGCCGGAGAGACCGACGAGCTTCACGGTCTTCGACAGCTGGTGTCCGTGGGTGATCCGGTTGGCGGCGTAGTGCGCGATGAGCTCGGGGTCGTAGAGGCCCCACGAGTTCATGCCGTAGGCGTTGCCGTCGACCATCTGGAACGCCGCGCCCTCGGTGGCGATGACGTTCCAGACCGCCATCGCGTCCGCGTGCCACGGGATCGAGATCTCCTCGACGACGGCACCCGCGGCCCGCAGCTGGTCGATCGCCGCGCGTACCGACTCGTCGACGCCCGCCTCGGATCCGTCGCGGGCGAATCCCTCCGTGACCACGCCGATGCGCACGCCCGACACCGACCCCGTCAGTGCCGCCGTGTAGTCGACCCGGTCGACGGTGGTGGGCTGCCGCGGATCGAAACCGTCCGGGCCGGCGAGGACGCCCAGCATGGCCGCCGCGTCGGCGACCGTGCGGGTCATCGGCCCGAGGTGGTCGATCGTCTGCTCGATCGGGAACGCACCGGTGTAGGGCACCAGGCCGTGGGTGGGTTTATGGCCGACGCCGCCGCAGAACGCGCTCGGCATGCGCACCGAGCCGCCCTGGTCGCCGCCGAGCGCGAGGTCGACCTCTCCCGTGGTGACCAGTGCGGCGCTGCCCGAGGAGGAACCGCCCGCGTTGCGCGAGTGGTCCCACGGATTCCGCACCGGGCCGGGCCACGACGTGAAGCTGCCGCCGGAGAAACAGAGGTCCTCGCACACCGACTTGCCCACGATCGTCGCGCCCGCCTCGAGCAGCCGCGTCACCGCTGTCGCGTCCCTGGACGGCACGAATCCCTCGACGGTGCGCGATCCGTTCATCATCGGAACCCCGGCGACCGCGACGTTGTCCTTGATCGCGACGGTGCGGCCGGCCAGCGGGCCGCCGGAGGAACCCTCGATCGAGGTCCGCACGTACCAGGCGCCGAGCGGGTTGTCCGCGGGCTCGGACCAGTCGCGCTCGGGCGGTGTCGGCGCCGAGGCGGCGTAGAGCTGTTCGACGCGCTCGGACGCGCCGAGCGTCCCCGCCACGGCGGGTGCGAACTCCGCGAGGTCGGTCTCGCTCAGGCCGAACGCGAAGTGGTCGTTCAGCGCGGCCAGACGGTCGTTGTCGGGTGGAGGTATCGCCATGCCGGCTCCTCGATTCGATGGCCCTGATCGAGGAAGCTACGAGCGTGGCACACGCGATGTCAACGCCCGTCCCGGTGGCCGGTGGGGGTGTACGCCCTGCGTACCGGTCCGAAGTGGAGGAATCCGGCGATTGGCCCGGAGTCGCCGTGCATCCGACGCTCCGGCCCGGTTTCCTGGCCAAGTACGAACATCTCCACGCGGGCCTGGGATACGACCCGGGCGGGATTCGACGCCGCGCTGTCCACCCGGTTGATCGTGATGCCCACGCGCACGTGGGGGTGGTGAGCCGAGTCAGCGCGCGGGCCAGCCGGTGTAGGCCTCGGCGAGGTAGGTCGCACCGGCGGTGGACCGCACCACCGAGCGCAGTTCGGCCACCTGACGGCGGAGGTCGAACTCGTCGGCTCCCGGACCGCGGTGCAACATCGCGGTCATCCAGTAGGAGAAGTGCTGGGAACGCCACACCCGATCCAATGCGCGCCGGGTGTACTCGTCGAGCACGTCGTCGTCCTTCGTGGCCAGGGCCCGTTCGAGTACCTCGGCGAGCACGGCGGCATCGGCGAGCGCGAGATTGAGGCCTTTCGCTCCCGTCGGCGGAACGGTGTGCGCGGCGTCTCCGGCTAGCACCATGGCACCGTGGCGCATCGGCTCCACGACGTTGCTGCGGAAGCGGAGCACCGATCGGTCGATGATCGGACCCTCGACCAGCTCGTGTCCGTTGGCGCCGACCCGCGCCTGCAGCTCTGTCCAGATGCGATCGCCGGACCAGTCATCGACGTCGGTGTCGGGATCGCACTGGAAGTACATCCGCTGGGTGGTCTCGGTGCGTTGGCTGATCAACGCGAATCCGCGATCGGAATGGTTGTAGATCAGTTCCGGTGCGCTTTTCGGTGCCTCGCAGAGGATTCCGAACCAGGCGTACGGATACTCCTTGCGGTACTGCCGGACCTCGGAGGCCGGGATCTGGTGCCGGCACAGACTGTGCGAGCCGTCGGCGCCGACGAGGTAGCGGCATCGGATCTCGTGGGCGCGTCCGTCGGCTCCGGTGAACCGGATCGCGGGGCGGGTGGTGGTGACGTCGTGCACGGTCGTGTCGCGGACACCGAAGCGCACGTCCGCACCGGCCGCGGCGCGGGCGTCGGCGAGGTCGGCGAACACCTCCGTCTGCGGGTACAGCCACACCGACGCGCCGGCCAACTCCTGGAAGTCGATGCGGTGCACCTCGCCGCCGAAGGCCAGGCAGGTGCCGTGGTGCCGATCGCCTTCGGTCAACACCCGCTGCGAGACGCCGGTCTCGCTGAGCATCCGGACGCTGTCGGCCTCCAGAATGCCCGCTCTCGCGGTGCGTTCGATGTCGGCGCGCTCGCGGTGGTCGACGACGACCGAGTCGATGCCGCGGAGGGCGAGCAGATGCGAGAGCATGAGCCCGGCCGGACCGCCGCCGACGATGCCGACCCGGGTCGTGGTGATCTCCGGTGCGGTCATGCCTGGTCGGCCTCGGCGAGAACCCGCCGCGCGACGGCGAATCCGTGGTTGGCGGTGGGAACGCCGCAGTACACCGCGCTCTGCAGGATGACCTCGCCGATCTCGTCACGGGTCAGGCCGTTGCGCAGGGCCGCGCGCACGTGCATGGCGAACTCGTCCCAGTGGCCGCGGGCGAGCAGTGCGGTGAGCACCGCGACGCTGCGCATGCGCCGGTCGAGTCCCTGGCGGGTCCACACGCTGCCCCACGCGTACCGCGTGATCAGGTCCTGGAAGTCCTCGGTGAAGGCGTCCTTGGCCGCTTCGGCCCGGTCGACGTGATCGTCGCCGAGTACCTCGCGGCGCACCCGCATCCCGTCGTCGTAGCGATCGGCCATGGCATCTCCCGTCGGACTCGTCGTGGTGGATCGTGCTGGATCGTGCTGGAGTGGTCGTGGTCGTGTGCTCGTCGTGCCTGGCGGTGGGGCTCGTGCGGTCGGCGGGCCTGGTCAGCCGCGGTGCCGGTCGAGGACGGCGTCGACGAAGCGGCCCGCGGCGCCGAGGTAGTCGCCGGGGTCCCCGGTTCCGCCGCGTTCGGCGAGCAGCTCGTCCGCGGCGGCATCGACGTGTGCGCGCATCGCGGCGACGTCGACCTCGAGGCCGCCGACGAGGTCGGCTGCCTGCGATGCGCCCGTGGCGGTCAGGTTCAGCAACCGGCGCAGTGTGGGCCATTCGGCGTGCCACGCGCCGTCGGGGCGTTGGTCGACGGCCTGCGCGGCCGCCAGGTGCAGGGTGGCGCCCAGCTGCGGAGCCTGCAGCGCCGCACCGCGGATCAGGACCGACAGCACCGGATTCCGTTTGTGCGGCATGGTCGACGACCCGCCGCGTCCACCGGCGGTGCCCTCCCGGACCTCGCCGATCTCGGGCCTGCCGAGCACGGTGACGTCGGTGGCGATCACCCCGGCCGCATCGCACACGCCGACCAGTGCGTCACCGACGTCGGTGATGGGGCGGCGGCGGGTGTGCCAGGGCAGGGAGGGCCACTGGAGATCGAGTTCGCCTGCGAACGCACGGGCGGTCGCGATCGGATCGGCGGCCAGTTCGCCGGTCAGCGACAGCGTTCCCGCCGCGCCGCCGCACTGCACCGGAAGGGCGCTCGCGCGCGCGGCGACCGCGTCGCGGGCGTCGAGTACACCCGCCAGCCACTGCGCGGCTACCAGACCGAACGTCACCGGAACGGCGTGCTGGGTGAGCGTGCGGCCCGGCATGACGTCGTCGCGGTGCCGCGCCGCGAGCGCGGCCAGGTGGCCGGCCGCTGTCGTGAGATCGCCGCCGATTCGGCGGAGTGCGGAGCCTGCCACCAGCATGAGCGCGGTGTCGAGCACGTCCTGGCTGGTCAGTCCACGATGGACGGCGCGGGCGAGCCGCTCGTCGTCCACGGCCCGCCGCAGGGCCGCCACGAGCGGTACCACCGGGTTTCCCGAGGACTCCGCCTCGCGGGCCAGCTCGCCGACGTCGAGGCGTGCGACGGTGAGCGCACGCGCGATGCGCTCGGCCTCGCCGGCGTTCAGGTCGCCGGTCGCGGCCAGGGCGCGCACCCACGCGATCTCGACCCGCCGCAGCGCACCGGCCACGGCGTCGTCGTCGGTGAGTTCGGTGCCGCGGTGGGCGCCCGGTTCGAGCAGGCCACTCATCGGTCGTGTCCGGGGAACGTCAGGAACACCGTCTCGTGCTCGCCCTGCAGCCGGATGTCGTGCCGAAGGCCGCCGTCGGCCTCGCGCACCGCGACGAGGGTGGCGCGGCGCTCCTCGGGCAGCTCACTGAGCACCGGGTCGGTCTCGAGGCCGGGTGCGGGCACGTAGATGCGGGTGAACAGCCGGTCGAGCAGGCCGCGGGCGAAGACCGTGACCGCGAAGTACGCGGCCGCGCCCGCGCGCGCAGGCGCCGGCTCGACGGTCGTGAAGGCGTAGCGGCCCGCCGTGTCGGTGGCCGCCCGTCCCCAGCCGGTGAACCGGCCGTCCCGGTGCAGCGAACCCTCCGATCGGGCAATGCGCCCCGCGGCGTCGGCCTGCCGGAGTTCGAGGAGCGCATCCGGCACGGGCTCGCCCGCACCGTCGTAGACCGTGCCGTGCAACCGGATGCTGCCCGCCGATCCGGGAGGGGACAGTCGCGGACCGTCGTCGTAGGGCAGTGCGTAGTGGAAGAACGGGCCGACGGTCTGGCCCGGCGTCGGGGCGAGGTCAGACATGCTCGTCCTCCATCGGTGTCGCGTGCGCCCCGGTGAGCACGATGTCCCAGCGGTATCCGGTGGCCCACTCGTGGGTCGTCAGGTCGTGGTCGTACGTGGCGATCAGCCGTTCGCGGGCCTTCTCGTCGGTGATCGACTGGTAGATGGGGTCGAACGGGAACAGCGGGTCGCCGGGGAAGTACATCTGCGTCACGAGTCGCTGCGTGAACTCGTGGCCGAACAGCGAGAAGTGGATGTGGGCCGGCCGCCAGGCGTTGTGGTGGTTGCGCCACGGATAGGGCCCCGGCTTGATCGTGGTGAAGCGGTAGCGGCCCTCGTCGTCGGTCAGACACCGGCCCGCGCCGTGGAAGTGCGGGTCGAGGGGCGCCGGGTGCTGATCGCGTTTGTGCACGTATCGCCCCGCGGCGTTGGCCTGCCAGATCTCGACCAACTGGTGGCGTACCGGGCGACCGTCGGCATCGAGGACCCGGCCCGTGACCACCATCCGTTCGCCGATCGGTTCGCCCTGCGGGTGCAGGGTCAGATCCGCCTCGGTGGGGTCTACATCGGACTGGCCGAACACGGGTGCCGAGAGCTCGACGTCCTCGGGATCGGCGGCCAGCGGGAGCTTGGTCGGGTGTCGGAGTACCGAACTGCGGTACGGGGCGAAGTCCAGCCAGGTCCGGGTCTCACCGGGTTCGGCCTCGGCGTGGATCCGGGCGATCTCGTCGGAGATGGACCGCTGCGTTGCGGGCGTCATGGGCCACATCGTGCTCGGAGATCACGGCGGGGGCTAGGGTTGACTTTCACTCAGTGAAAACCGTCGGGTGGGCGATCGGAGGGTGAGCATGGCGGGCAACGTGTCCACACCCGGCGCCACCGTGGTGTCGCGGGCGCTGGCGGTGCTGTACGCGTTCGACAACGGACATCGCAGACTCGGCGTCGCCGAGGTGGCGCGCCGCACCGGGCTGCCGGCGCCGACGGTGCACCGCCTGTTGCGTGAGCTCGCGGCGGGCGAAGCACTGACCCGCGGCGACGACGGCAGATACGTGATCGGCAGGCGGCTGTGGGACGTCGGCAGGCTGGCCCCCGAACAGACCGAACTGCAGCAGGTGGCCTCGCCGTTCCTCAGCGACATCCACGCGGCCACCCGCGCGACCGTGCACCTGGCCGTACGGGACGGCATGGAGGTGCTGTACCTCGACCGGCTGTCGGGGCGTGCGTCGGTACCGGTCGTCAGCCGTCCCGGATCGCGGCTTCCGCTGCACGCCACGGGCGTGGGCAAGGTGTTGCTGGCCCACGCGCCGGAACAGCTCCGCGACGCATACCTTGCCGCCGACCTGCGTACGCCGACCGTCCACACGATCACCCAGCCGGGGCGTCTGCGCAGACAGCTCGCCGCCGTGCGGCGGGAGGGACATGCCACCACCGAGGACGAGATGACCCTGGGCGCCTGCTCCATCGCCGTGCCGATCGTGCGGACCGCCCCGGGTGCCGCGGGCGGCTCGGAGGTGGTGGCGGCGCTGGGCATCGTCGTGCCGACCCTCAAACGGGAACGCACCCGCCTGCTGACGGCGTTGCACGTCGCCGCGCAGGGAATCGCCCGCAGCCTGCCGTGAGTCCGCCGTGAACGGCCGTGGCAACACCGCGGGCGGGGCTCGGGTCTCCGGGGCGGGTCCTCGCGGGCGTGGGCCCGCCGCGTACGCGCAGCCCGGCGGCGGTCACCGTCCTGCTCTTCCCGTTGCTCGCGGCGAAGCCGGCCGCCGGTGGCCGGACGGGCGATGCCCGCCCGTGATCGCGTCGAGATCGCGCGGCTTACAGTGGGACCAGTGAAGGGGCGAGGGGACGCGCGGGTGCGCGAATGGGCCGTCCTGGTCGTCCTGTTCGGCGTGGCGTCCGCGGTGTTCGCCGTGGCCGGGCTCCCGTCGCCGTATCTGTTCGCCGGGGTGGTCGCAGGCGCGGTCGTGACGCTCACCAGCCGCAGGGACGTCACGTTGCCCAATGTCGGCAGGCGCGCCGGTATGACGGTGATCGGCGTGGCCGCCGGTTCGATGCTCGACGCGGGGTTGTTGCGCACGCTCGCCGCACAACCGGTGTTGCTGCTCTCGGGTGTGCTGCTGACCGTGGTCGTCACGATGGGAATCGGTCAGTTGCTGCGCCTGTCCCCGCACGTGACGGCCTCGACGGCGGTGTTCGCGTCGATCGCCGGTGGTGCCTCCGGGGTGTCGGCCGCCGCGCGTGAGGTGGGCGCCGACGAGGTCATCGTCCTTGCGGTGCAGTACTTCCGCGTGCTGTTCATCCTGCTGACGTTGCCGCTGGTGTCGACCCTGCTCGGCGCGTCGGGCGGGGAGCAGGCCGACCAGTCCACGGGCGACTGGTCGGGCGTGGCGTTCACCGTGGTGGCGCTCGTGGCCGGCTTCGCCGTGTCGAGCGTCGTCCACTTCGCCGCGTCCGGTTTGGTCGTTCCGCTCGTGATCTCCGCGGTGCTGGCCGCGGTGGGCGTGTTCCCGTCGACGCAGACCCCCGAGCCGGTGCTGGCCGTCGGCTACGGCCTGATCGGGGTGATGGTGGGCCTGTCGTTCACCAGGGCGACGCTGCGTCAGCTGGTGCTGCTCATGCCGCTGGTGCTGGTGCAGGTGGTGCTGAGTGTCGCGGTGTGCGCGGTGATCGGCTTCGTGTTCGCCGACATCGCGGGCATCAGCATGCTCGACGGTTACCTGGCGACCACGCCGGGCGGGCTGCCCGCCGTCACGGCGGTCGCGGTCGGGTCGGCCACGAACGTGGGGCTGATCATCGCCATGCAACTGATCCGTGTGTTCATCGCGCTGCTGATGCTGCCCGTGCTGGGCCGCATCGTGCGGGGCAGGAACGAGGGCGGCGGGTCGGGCGCGTCAACCGGGGAGTCTCAGTAGCCGGTCGTCGCCGTCGGCGGGTGAGCCACGGCCGTCGGTGTTGCTCGTGAGCACCCACAGCTCGCCGTCCGGGGTGCGGGCGACGTCGCGCAGCCTGCCGTACTCGCCCTCGAGCAGTTCCTCGGACGAGGACGGGTCGGTCGGGTCCGCGACGGGCACCGTGCGCAGCACTTCTCCGCGCAGGTTCGCGATGTGGATCGTGCCGTCGGCGATCTCGATCCCACTGGGACTCGCCTCGTCGGGCCGCCACTGCTGGACGGGGTCGACGAACCGGTCGTCGCCCGCGATGCCTTCGACCTCCGGCCATCCGTAGTTGCCGCCGGGTTCGATGACGTTGAGCTCGTCCCAGGTGTCCTGGCCGAATTCGGAGGCGAACATCGTGCCGTCGGCCGCCCAGGCGATGCCCTGCGGATTGCGATGCCCGTAGCTGTAGATCGGGGAGCCGTCGAAGGGATTGTCGGCGGGCACGTCGCCGTCCGGCGTGAGGCGGAGGATCGAGCCGGCGGGGGTGTCGAGGTTCTGTGCGTCCTCGCTTACTCCTGCGTCGCCGACGGTGGCGTAGAGCATGCCGTCCGGTCCGAACGCGATCCGGCCACCCGAGTGGTAGGCGGCGGAGGGCAGCCGGTCGATGATCGTGTCGGCCGTGCCGAGCGACAACGAGCCGGGGCGACCGTCCACGGCGAACCGCTGGATCCGGTTGCCGTCGGCTCCTGTCGAGTAGACGTAGAGCCCGTCGCGGTGGGTCGCCAGCCCGAGCAACCCCGACTCGCCGCCGGGTTCGACGCCGTCCACCGTGCCGATCACCCGCGGCTCGCCGCCGGTCAGCTCGAGAATCTGTCCGCTGTCCCTGGCGCTGATCAGCGGTGTGCCGTCGAGGAACGCGATTGACCACGGCACGTCGAGGCCGGTGGCGACCGTCTCGGCCGAGCCGGTGTCCGAGCCGGACGTGGCAGGGGAGCAGGCGGTGACCCCGGCGAGAAGCGTGCCGAGAACCGCCGCCGTGAGCCTGGCAGCGCCGCGAGCGCCCGGAGCGTGCAGAACGGTCATAGCGACGACATTACGGACCGATCCGGCAGGTGGGGAGGGTTCGGACACGACCTGCCCGACCCCGCCGTGCGAGTGCCGGGTCACCCGGCCGGGCGGGGCAGGCGACGTCGACTGGCGGAAATATGCACGAACGCTAATGCTTGCCGTGAGACGTCCGGTATCGACGACGGGTGAGGATTATGACGACGGCACACGCCGAGCACACGGGACACGGCCACGTACACGGCGAGGGATGCGGCCACGTCGCCGTCCCCCACGGCGACCACGTGGACTACGCCCACGACGGACATCTGCACCGCGCCCACGACGGGCACTTCGACGAGTGCGAGCCCTCGGGGCACGACAGCCACGACGCCCACGACCACGTCCACGGCGAGGGATGTGGGCACGTCGCGGTGCCGCACGGCGACCATGTGGACTACGTCCACGACGGGCATCGGCACGCCGCCCACGGCGACCACTACGACGAGCACTGACGCCGCACACGACGACAGGTCTTACGTCCGCGGGCCGGTGAGCGACTCCGTTCACCGGCCCGCGGACGTGTCTACCGCGGTGGTCCGGCCGTCGGTCACTTCGGTGCGGTCGACGGGGTGCGGGCTCCGATCGTGTGCGCCGCCCGCCGCGCTTCGTCGGGCAGGGCCGTGTTCGCGACGTCGGGGAATTCGCCGGTGTTCCCGCTGATACCGATGGAGCCGACGATGCCGTTGCCGCTGTCGACGATCGGGACCGCGACCGCCGTGATCCCGCGTTGACGTTCGTCGATCGACACGGCGTACCCGTTCTTTCGTGCCGCGGCCAGATCGTCGCGGATGTACTCGGAGTCCAGCACCGTGCCGTCGGCGAGAGTGATCGTGCCCAGCCGTGCGACGAGGGTGTCGAGGTCGGTTCGACGGTCGTGGGCCAGGAAGACCTTGCCGGCCGCACCCGGATAGAGCGGCAGTCGTTCGCCGATCGGCAAGGAGTACTGCGGTCGTTGCCCCCGTTCGACGCGGTCGATGAGCACGCGATGGTCCTGCACGCGGACGTACAGGGACACGGTGAAGCCACTGGAGTCGGCGAGCTGCTCCAGCACGGGCCTGGCCACCAGTCGTAGCGGACTGGTGGTCGCGAAGGCGTGGGCCGTCGACAACGCGGCCGGGCCGGCCGTGTATCCGTCCGCGTGTCTGCTCGCGTAACCGTGGTCGGTGAGCACGCCGACGAGGCGCTGCGTGGTGGCGACATGCAGTCCCGACCGGTGGGCGAGTTCTGTCAGCCGCAACGGTCGCTGCGCCAGTTCCAGGACCTTGAGGACCTCGAACGCTCGATGGACCGAGCGCATCGTGCTGCCGGTGCCGGTACTTGCCACGTGCTCGCCTCCTGTCTCGACCCGAAACTATCACTGCATGAGAAGTTTGCTCACATTTCTTGACTCTCCAACTGGGTGCGATCGAGACTCTCGTTTAGTGATTGTAGTTATCACACTATGAGAAGGATGATCGATGAGGATCGCGGTGCTCGGTCTGGGTGAGGCCGGAACCATCTATGCGGAAGGCTTCGCCCGCAGTGGCGCCACCGTCGCCGGCTTCGACCCCGTGGTGTCGTCCACACCGGACGGCGTGGTGCGCGCGGCTGGTGTGGACGACGCTGTCCGCGGCGCCGATGTGGTGCTCAGTCTCGTGACAGCCGAACACGCGGTCGGCGTGGCGCGCGAGGCGCAGGCGTATTTGGGGGCGTCGGCGATCTACGCCGACCTCAACGCGGCGTCCCCACAGCGGAAATCGGAGGTGGCGGCGGCTCTGGGCGAGGCGCAGGATCGCTGCGTGGACGTGGCCGTCATCGGATCGGTACCGACGTTCGGCGCCAGGACGGCGCTCGTGATCTCCGGCGCTGCGGCCGAGGAAGCCGCGGAGGTATTCCGGGCGCTCGGGGCCGACGTGGATGCCATCGGCGGACGGCCCGGGGACGCCTCGCGTCGGAAGATCCTCCGCACCGTCTTCATGAAGGGACTCGGGGCGATCATCACCGAGGCCGTCGACGCAGGAGAGGCCGCGGGCGAGAGCGCGTGGGTCCGGCGCCAGATCGCCGCGGAGCTGGCCGGGGGAGAGACGGCACTCGACCGGCTCGACCGCGGCACCCGCAAACACGCCCGTCGGCGGGCGCACGAGTCCGAGGCAGCCGCCGACCTCGTCGCCTCTCTCGGCGTGGTCCCGACGCTCGCCACCGCTACCGCCGATCGGCATCGCGCCTTGACCGGCCAGCCCGCGCGCGATCTGGGGGCACTCCTGGATGCGTACTCCACAGTCCCGACGGCCGCGATCGGTGACGCGCGCGACCGGCTGGGTGTCGTCGACCCTCGGATTCGTGCGATGTGCCCCGGCAGTCACATCGCGGGCCGCGCACTGCCCGTCACCTGCAGGCCCGGTGACAACAAGGGCATTCATGAGGCCCTCACGGTGAGCCGTCCCGGGGACATCCTGGTCGTCAACGGGGGAGGCGACGCCTCCCGGGCCCTCATGGGTGAACTCATCGCACACCGCGCGATCAACCGCGGAGTCCGCGGCATGGTGATCGACGGAGCCGTGCGCGACGTGGAAGCACTGCAGGAGGCGGATTTCCCCGTGTGGGCAGTGGGCCGCTCGCCCGCTGGCCCCTACAAGTCCGGCCCGTTCCGCCTCGAGGGCCGTGCGGCGATCGGGGGAGTCGTGGTGCATCGCGGCGACATCGTCGTGGCCGATGGGGACGGCGTGATCGTCGTTCCGGTGGCCGAGGCCGAACGCGTGCTCGCAGGCGCGCGTGCCGTCCTCGACGACGAGGCGTCCCGGCACACCGCGATCCTCGCCGAACGCGGCCGCTGACCGGCGGCGCCGACCTTCTCCCACACCCCGCTCCACCGTCGAAGAGGGGACGTCCCCATGCCCACAGGGCTCATCGCACTCGGCGCGTTCATCGCCGTCATCATCGGCTGGAATGTGATCCTCAAACGCAACATGGGCGAAGCCATGCTCGTCGGCTTCGTCGTGACCGCATGTTTCGCGGGCTCGGATGCGCCGAGCGCCGCCGTCGCGGGCATGTTGGGGGCGCTGGACGAAGAAGTGCTGTACGCGGCCATCGCCTTCGTCTTCATGGCGTACGTCGTCGACCGGACCGGAGTCATCCAGCGTCTGCTGGAGATCCTCAACTCCGTGGTCGGCCGCGTGCGTGGCGGCCCCGCGCTCGTCGACACGGCAGGATCGGCCGCGATGGGAGCGCTGTCGGGATCCAACTCCGGCAACACGGCAGCCACCGGCGCGTTCACCGGTCCGTGGATGGTGCGGTCCGGCTGGTCGCCGACCCGCAGCGCAACGGTGATGGCGGGCAACGGAGGGCTCGGCGCCGCCATGCCGCCCAGTACCTCCATGGTCATCATGATCGGATTCGCGGGGTCACTGGTGACCACGGGCGAGATCTACCTGGCACTGCTGACCGCAGGCATTTACCAGGTGATCTGGCGCGTGCTGCTCATCGCCTACTTCGTCCGCAAGGACGGGATCAGCAGGACGCCGGACGAACGGTTGCGTCCGTTGCGCCAGGCCCTGCACGAGGGTGGCACCGCATTGCTGGTCGTGCTCGGGGCGCTCGTGCCGATCGTGCTCACCGTCGGTCCCCTCGGCGACCTGCTCATGCGCCCCGAACTGCTCGGTGCATCGCTCGAGGACATCTCGATCCTCACGTGGATCCCCATCCTCGTGACGGCGCTCGCCCTGGTGGTGGGCCGTCGCACGTTGCCGAGAAGTGTCGGCGCCTGGGGCGACTGGTTCGCCGAGGCCATGCCGCGCTTCTCGAGCATCGGCGCCCTGCTGTTCTTCGCCGTCTCGTCGAGCGAGGTGCTCGGCGAACTCGGGCTGGCCGATGACATCGACGCCATCCTCAACGGTCTCCAGCTGAACAAGTACGTCATGGCTCTCGTGGTCGCGATCCTCGTCGCGGTGGTCGCCGGGCCGCTGTCGTCCACCGCCACCCTGACCGCCGTCGGACAGGTGTCGCTGCTCGCGCTGATCTCCGTGGGGGTGGACCCCGTACTGGCCGTGACGGCGATTCTCGTGTTCGCCTCGACCGAAGGGGCTTCCCCGCCCGTGTCCGGGTCGATCTTCGTCGCAGCAGGGTTGACCGGCGCGAAACCGGAGAAGATGTTCCTGCCGCTGATCGGTTACTTCATGATCCCCGTCCTGGTGATCGGCTGTCTGATCGCGTGGGGCTTCCTCCCCGTCCTCGGCTGACCGTCCTGAAAGGAACTCCGTGACCAGCACCGTGAAGCTCCGTGCGCGCACCCTCTGTCGTCGCGTGTTCACCGGCACGCTCCTGCTGTTCCTGGCGATGGCGTGCGTGTTGGTCGGCACCCAGCTCGTCGGGGTCGTCCTCATGCAGCCCGGCCTCGTGAGCTGGGGGTCGGACGTGCTGCTGACCCCGTGCATCACCGCTGCCGTCGTCTTCGGGGTGGTGGCGTTCGTCAGTGCGTACGTCATGCCTGCCGAGGCCGCGGGTGGTGACTGATCCACCTCACGCCGGGGCGGCGGTGCTGCCCCGCGGGGTGAGGATCGGTTTCAGCACCACGTCCTTGGTGGCGGTGCGCTGGTCGTCGAGCCGTTCCGCGCACGCCTGCACCGCGAACTCCGCCATCTCCGTCGCGTCCTGCCTGATCGTCGTGAGATCCACATAGGACAGGCAGGCGGTGCGGCTGTCGTCGTAGCCCACGATCGACACGTCCTCCGGGCAGCGCACGCCGGCGCGGCCCAGCGTGTGCATCAGCCCCTCGGCGCAGCTGTCGTTCGCGGCGAACACCGCGGTCGGCATCTCGGATCGCCCGAGCAGCTCCCGTGCGGCGCGTGCTCCGGACTCCTCGGTGTAGTCGCCGGGCAGCACCTCGGTGTGCTCGGCCAGGCCGTGTTCGCGCATCCGGTCGCGGTAGCCGGCACGCCGGTCGGCGGACCCCGGCAGTGCCGCACCGTCGACGTGCACGATGCGGCGGTGTCCGAGCTCCACCAGGTGATCGACCGCCAGCTTCGCGCCGTCGACGTCGGCCACCCGCACGCTGTCGATCCCCGGCGCACCCGTGTGCTGGCCGATCTCCACCACCGGAACCTGTTCAGCCACCTTCGTCAGGTGGGCGGGCGACTCGATCGACAGACCGATGAGGATCACGGCCTCGCACCGCAGCCCGAGCAGTTCGTCGACCGCCTTCCGCACACCCCGCGTCGGCAGGATGGCGCCCAGCACGATGCTGTAGTCGAGCCTGGCCGCCGTGGCGTAGAGCCCCTCGATCACCAACGGGTCCAACGAGTGCTCCATGGTGAACAGCACGCCGAGCTGGCGGCTCCGGGCGCGGCGCAGCAGCTGTGCAGCCGTGTCGGCGTGGAATCCGAGGTCCTCGGCCACGCGCAGGACGTGTTCGCGCGTGTGCGCGTTGGGGCCGGGCTTGTCACCGAGCACCAGCGACACGGTCTGCCGGGACACGCCCGCCCGCGCGGCGACGTCCGACATCGTGGGTCGCCTGGTGGCGTCGCTGCCCTCCGACCGCGGCATTCGTCTCTCCTGCTCCGAGCGCGTGTGCCGGGGATGCTACCGACGCGCCCGCCCGCCGGAACCGCGCGGCACCCCGGCGAGGCAGATCACACGGTCTCGACTTGAACGATCCCGACCGGTCCTGCGATCCTGGATTTGGCACGTGCCAAACAGCTCACGACGCCGAGAGCTCCGTTGCCGTCGCCGCATCCCTCCACTCGCCGTATCCACCCCGCCGTGCCTACACCGCCGTGCCTACACCGTCGTGCCCACGTCGTCGTAGTCCACGTCGTCGTATCCAGGAAAGGTCCTGCCCTATGGCTTTGGCGTTGTGCGCTCTCGCGCTCGGAGCGTTCGCCATCGGCACCACCGAGTTCGTGGTCATGGGCCTGCTGCCACAGGTGGCGGGCGGCCTCGACGTGTCCGTGTCCACCGCGGGCAACCTGATCTCCGCCTACGCGCTCGGCGTCGTGGTCGGCGCACCGCTGCTGACCGCGCTGGCCACGAGGCTGGGACGGAAGCAGGCGCTGTTGGCCTTCCTCGGCCTGTTCGTACTGGGCAACCTCGCGACCGTGCTCGTGCCCGGCTACGGCGCGGTGTTCGCCTCGCGGGTCGTCGCCGGGCTGCCGCACGGTGCCTACCTCGGTGCGGCCAGTCTCGTCGCGGCACAGCTCGTCGACCCCACCCGTCAGGCCACGGCCGTCGCGCGGGTGCTGATGGGACTGACGGTCGCCAACATCGTCGGTGTGCCCGCGGGCACGTTCCTCGGGCAGGTCTTCGGCTGGCGCGCTGCGTTCCTGGTCGTCGCGGTACTGGGCCTGGCGGCCGCAGCGGGCGTCGCGGCGTTCGTACCGGTGATGGCGAAACCCGAGGGCATCGGCCTGCGCAGGGAGGTCGTCGCACTCGGCCGCAAGCAGGTCGTGCTGGGCCTGACCACCGCGGTGTTCGGGTTCGCCGGGGTGTTCGCCGTCTACAGCTACATCTCGCCGATGCTGACCGAACTGGCGGGCATGGGCGACGGTGCGGTCCCGGTCGTGCTCGCGCTGTTCGGCGTCGGCATGACGGCGGGGTCGTTGATCGTGGGGCCGCTCGCGGACCGTGCGTTGCGCCCGACGATCTACGGTTCCCTGGCGGCGTTGGCCGTCGTGCTCGTGATGTTCCGGTTCGCGATCGAGGCGCCGTGGTCGGCGGTGATCATGGCCGTCGTGCTCGGTGCCGTCGGTTTCGGCGTCACCGCGCCGCTGCAGGTGCTGATCATGCGCAAGGCCGGGGACGCGCCGACACTCGCGGCCGCCTCGAACCACTCGGCGTTCAACCTGGCCAACGCCGGGGGAGCGTGGCTCGGTGGCGTCGGCATCAGTGCCGGACTCGGCTACGCCTCGCCCGCACTCATCGGCGCCGTGCTGGCCGTGGTCGGCCTGGGGATCGCGCTCGCCGCCGGTGCGATCGACCGCGACCGGACGGAGGATTCCGGGCAGGCAGCCGAGCCCGCGGCATCCGGCGGCGCCGAGCACACCGACACCGTGGGAGCCGCCGAACCGGTGGAGGCCGTGGCCGAGCGCGTCTGCTGACGCCGGCGGCAGCGCCGGTCGAGCGGTGCCCGGCCGGCGTTGCCGCCTCACGACGGTTGGTACGTCTCCAGGGCGTGGGTGCGGCGAACGAGGTCGCGCAGGTCGTCGAGTCCACCGTGGACCAAGCCGGCCGCACGTGCCTGCACCAGCACGTTGCCGGTGGCCGTCGCCTCGACGGGGCCGGCGACCACCGGCCTGCCGGTACGTTCGGCGGTGAGCCTGCACAGCAGCGTGTTGCGGCAGCCACCGCCGACGATGTGCACGACCGACACCGTCCGGCCGGTGAGTTTCTCGGCCTCGGTGATCGTGCGGGCGTAGGCCTGCGCCAGGCTTTCCAGGATGCATCGGGTGAACTCGGCGCGGGTGCGGGGGACCGGTTCGTCGTGTTCGGACAGCCACGCCGCGATCCGTGCCGGCATGTCACCGGGCGGCAGGAAACGCTCGTCGTCGGTGTCGAACACCGGAACCCTGCCCGGCGGGACGTCCGCTGCTTCGGCGAGCAGTGCGGGCAGGTCGACGTCCACGCCCTCGGAGCGCCACTGCGCGACGGACTCGTCGAGCAGCCACAGTCCCATGACGTTGTGCAGGTAACGGATCCGGTCGTCCACCCCGCGTTCGTTGGTGAATCCCGCAAGCCGCGACTCGTCCGACAGGATGGGCTCGTCGAGTTCGACGCCCACCAGCGACCACGTGCCGCACGAGATGTAGGCGAACGACTCGTCGGCCGCGGGCACGGCCACCACCGCCGAGGCCGTGTCGTGCGAACCGACCGCGGTGACCGGAATCGGCGGCCCTCCCGCCACGGCGGTGTCGCCGATGCGTTCCCCCGGCGATACCAGCGGTGCGAACAGGGACGACTCGAACCCCAGCCGTTCGAGCAGTTCCGTGTTCCACGCACGTCCGTCGGTGGTGAGCAGTCCGGTGGTCGAGGCGTTGGTGCGTTCGGCCACCTCGGCACCGGTGAGCCAGTGCGCCAGCAGATCCGGCAGGAGCAACAGCCGGTCGGCGACGTCGAGCAGCCCGGCGCGCCGCTCGGCGGCCAGCTGGAACACGGTGTTGAACGGCAGGTGCTGGAGTCCGTTGTGCCGGTACAGCTCCTCGGGTCCGACGACGGCGTGCACGTCGCGGACGCCGGCTGCGGTGCGGTCGTCGCGGTAGTGATACGGGATCCCGAGCAGGGAGCCCGACCTCAGCAGTCCGTAGTCGACCGCCCACGAGTCGATGCCCACGCTCGCCACGTCGTCGCATCGACGCGTGGCATCGGCGATGCCGGAGCACACGTTCCGGTACAGCTCCAGGACGTTCCAGTGCAGACCGTCCGGAATGGACACCGGAATGTTGTCGAACCGGCGCACGGTCTCGATCCGCAACGCGTCCGGGCCGACGTGGCCCACCATGACCCGCCCGCCGGAGGCGCCCAGATCGACGGCGGTGACGCTGCCAGCGGCGCCCGTCATCGCAGGAACGCCGCCGCGACGCCGGCATCCACCGGAACGTGCAATCCCGTGGTGTGGCTCAGATCGCCACCGGTCAGCGCGAACACCGCGTTCGCCACGTGCTCGGGCAGCACCTCGCGTTTCAGCAGCGTGCGCTGAGCGTAGAACGCGCCCAGTTCCGACTCGGGAACGCCGTAGACCTTCGCCCGTTCGGCGCCCCACCCGCCGGCGAAGATGCCGCTGCCGCGGACCACGCCGTCGGGATTGACGCCGTTGACCCGGATGCCGTACTGGCCGAGCTCGGCGGCCAGCAGCCGGACCTGGTGGGCCTGGTCGGCCTTCGTCGCCGAGTAGGCGATGTTGTTGGGCCCGGCGAACACGCTGTTCTTCGAGACGATGTAGACGATGTCCCCGCCCATGTCCTGCGCGATGAACACCTCGGCGGCGGCGCGGCTGACGAGGAACGAGCCCTTCGCCATGACGTCGTGTTGGCGGTCCCAGTCCTCGGCCGTGGTCTCCAACAGCGGCTTCGACAGCGACAACCCCGCGTTGTTGACCACCAGGTCGATGCCGCCGAAGGCGAGGACCGCCTCCCGGACGGCGGCGGCGATCCCCGCCTCGTCGGTGACGTCGGCGTGCAGACCGACGGCGACATCGGACGAACCGAGTTCGGCCGCCGCCGCGGTGGCCTTGTCGGCGTCGAGGTCGGCGAGCACGACGTTGGCACCCTCGCGGGCCAGCCGCTCCGCGGTGGCCTTGCCGATCCCGGAGGCCGCGCCCGTGACGAGCGCGATGCGCGTCGCGAGTGGCTTCGGCGCAGGCCGCCTGCGCAGCTTCGCCTCCTCGAGTTCCCAGTACTCGATGCGGAACTTCTCCGACTCGTCGATCGGCCGGTAGCTCGACAGTGCCTCGGCACCGCGCATCACGTTGATCGCGTTGACGTAGAACTCGCCCGCGACGCGTGCGGTCTGCTTGTCCCCGCCGAAGCTGAACATGCCGACGCCGGGCACGAGCACGATCGCCGGGTCGGCTCCGCGCATCGGCGGTGAGTCCTCGGTCGCGTACCGGTGGTAGTAGTCGGCGTAGTCCTGCCGGTAGCGGGCGTGCAGCTCGCGCAGCCGCTCCACGCACTCGTCGATCGGCGCCGATGCGGGCAGGTCCAGCACGAGCGGCTTGACCTTCGTACGCAGGAAGTGGTCCGGGCAGCTCGTGCCGAGCTCGGCCAACCGCGGGTGCTCGGCGCGCGCGAGGAAGTCCAGCACCTCGTCACTGTCGGTGAAATGGCCGACCTGCCTGCGGTCGGTGCTCGCCAGGCCGCGGATCACGGGCGCGAGCGCGGCGGCCTTGTTCCGCCGTTCCTGCTCGGGCAGCGGGGCGTAGCCGTCCAGGACGGGACCGAACGGTTCCGGCCTGCCGTGCTCGGCGATGTAGGCCGCGGCGGTGTCGATCATCCACAGCGAGTTGCGTTCGCACTCCTCGCTCGTCGCGCCCCACGCCGTGATGCCGTGGCCGCCGAGGACGACCCCGACGGCGTCCGGGTTGTCCCGTTTGACGTCGGCGATGTCCTGGCCCAGCTGCCAGCCCGGCCTGCGCCACGGCACCCACACGACGGCACCGCCGAAGATCTTCTCGGTCAACGCGGGGCCGTCGGCGGCGGTCGCGATCGCGATGCCGCTGTCCGGATGCAGGTGGTCCACGTGGTCGGCCTCCACGAGACCGTGCATGGCCGTGTCGATCGACGGCGCTGCTCCGCCCTTGCCGTGGAGCGTGTAGTCGAAGGCGGCGACCATCTCGTCCTCGCGGTCGAGGCCGGGATACACCTCGCGCAGCGCGCGCAGCCGGTCCAGCCGCAGCACCGCAAGGCCCTTCTCGGTCAACGTACCGAGATCACCACCGGATCCCTTGACCCACAACAGGTCGACGGGCCGTCCGGTGACCGGGTCGAGGTCGGTGCCCTTCGCCGAGGCGTTGCCTCCGGCGAAGTTGGTGTTCTTCGGGTCGGATCCGAGCCGGTTGCTGCGTGCCAGCAGATCGGCGACGACGGAATCGGGGTTGGTCACGATGTTCTCCTTCACCTGCGAACGGTCCGGGGTGGATCGGCCGGTCATGCGCCCCAGCCCGCCTGGGTGCCGCCGACCCGCTCCTGCTCCAGTCGCCGCTGGTGGCCGGACTCGGCGTAGGCGCGCATCGGGTCGGCGGGCAGGCCGCGCGCGGCCCGCCACTGTGCGAGCTCGCCGCGGACGTCGGTCTGGAACGCGTCCATGAGCACCTCGTTGGCGCCGAGGACGTCGTGGTCGGCCTGCGCCTTCTCCAGCGCGGCTCGGTCGACCATCAGCGCCCGCGCGGTCATCTCCTGGACGTTGAGCACCGAACGGATCTGGCCGGGGATCTTGTCCTCGACGTTGTGGCACTGGTCGAGCATGAACCGCACCGGCGACCCCTCGTCGAGGCCACCGCCCACCACGACCTCGTGGAGGATGCGGAAGAGCTGGAACGGGTCGGCCGCGCCGACGATGAGGTCGTCGTCGGCGTAGAACCGGGAGTTGAAGTCGAACGACCCGAGCCTGCCGAGGCGCAGCAGCTGCATGACGATGAACTCGACGTTCGTGCCGGGGGCGTGGTGCCCGGTGTCCAAACACACCAGTGCGCGATCGCCGAGTGCGCTGACGTGGGCGAGCGAGGTGCCCCAGTCGGGCACGTCGGTGTGGTAGAAGGCCGGTTCGAAGAACTTGTACTCGAGCACCAGCCGCTGGTGCGGTGCGAGCCGCTCGTAGATCGTGGCGAGGGACTCGGCGAGGCGGTCCTGCCTGGCCCGCAACGAATCCTGTCCCGGGTAGTTGGTGCCGTCGGCGAGCCAGATCTTCAGATCCGTCGAACCGGTCGCGTGCATGATGTCGATGCAGCGCAGGTGGGCGTCGATGGCCTTCTGCCGGATGCGCGCGTCGGAGTGGGTGAGGCTGCCGAACTTGTAGTCCTCGTCCTGGAACGTGTTCGAGTTGATCGTCCCGAGCGCGATGCCGAGGTCGGCGGCGTGGCGGCCGAGCGCGGCGTAGTCGTCCACCGTGTCCCACGGGATGTGCAGCGCCACGGTCGGCGCGAGACCCGTGAGCTCGTGCACCTTCGCGGCGTCGGCGATCTTCTCCTCGGGAGTGCGCGGAGTACCCGGAGTGCCGAAGACCTTGAACCGCGTGCCCGAGTTGCCGAAGGCCCAACTCGGCAATTCGATCGCCTGCCGCGCGAGTGTCGGGGTGATGTCGGAGAACTGGGGCATCAGGTGTGCGTCCCTTCGTGCGTCGGGTCGGTACCGGAAAGCTGGTCCTCCAGGTGGAAGACCTCCTGGAGCACGGTGGCGGTCTGGTCGGCGCGGCCGTCACCGACGAAGAACTCGCTCATCTCGGCCTCCCACCGTGCGGCGACCTCCGAGCGAGCGAGGTAGGCGTCCGCGCGCTCCACCGACTCGGTCTCGTAGTAGCCGATGAGCAGGCCGTCCTCGCGCAGGAACAACGAGTAGTTCCGTCTGCCCGCCGCCTCGATCTCCCTGAGCATCTCGGGCCACACCGCGGCGTGCCGCCTGCGGTACTCGTCGAGCCGGTTCGGGTCGACCTGGAGCTGGAAGCACACCCTGATCACGACCGCACCGCCAGATCGCCCTCGGGAGGCTGGGTTCCGTAGCGTTCGTCCTCGATGTCGCGCAGCGTCCTGCCCTGCGTGTTGGGTGCGCCGATCGTGCCGACGAGCAGCGCGACCACGAGCAGCGCGAGGATGATCACGCCGACGCCCTTGAGCCCCAGGTGGGTCAGCATCATCGGGAACCAGACGCTGAGTAGTCCGACGACCACCCGCGCGGCCAGGAACAGCACACCCTGTGCGCTGGCGCGGTACTGGGTGGCGAACAGCTCGCTGGTCCACAGGCCGTAGAACGCCTGCGCACCGATACCGGACGACACACCCCAGCCGATCGCGAAGAACAGCAGCGTGCCCGTGCCGGGCGGGGCGTAGATGAGTGCCGCCCAGGCGAGGATGCCGAGCAGAGCGCCGGAGAAGTAGAGCCAACGCCTGCTGACCCGGTCGGCCAGGAGCATGAAGCCGAGATAGGTCGCCAGGCTCGTGCAGCCCCACACGACCACCTGGAGCAGGTACTGCTGGGTGACCTCGGTGAAGCCGGCTGCGTCGTAGACCCGCGGCTGGAAGATGCCCGCTTGGCCGGCCACGGCGTTCCACAGTGCGTAGACGCCGAACAGGAACAGCATCGCGGTGATGTTGACGCGTTTGGTGAGCAGGCCCCGCAGGCTGGCCAGGAAGGTGACGCGCTGACCGGAGTTGGCACGGTTGGTCCAGATCTCCGACTCCGCAAGGCCACGGCGGACCCACCACGTGACGGCGGCGACGACGAACAGGTGGGCGAAGATGATCCTGCTGCCGAGCAGTCCGAGCGGTTCGAGGGCGGCGGCCAGCAGGTACCCCATCATGGGGCCGATCGACCACGCCAGCTGTGCGGTGCCGACGTGCGCGGCCCTGCGGTCGGCCGGTGCCTCCTCGGCGATGTAGGTCCACGACGCCGTGACGCCGGCGCCCACCGCGATACCGGTGAGGACGAACGCGGTGAGCAGCATGGCGAACGACGTGGCGAACACCGCCAGCAGCGAGCCGAGCATGAACAGCAGCAGGTCGTAGGTGTAGATGAACTTTCTGCCGTACCGGTCGCAGAGGGGACCGCCGATGGCGGCGCCCGCCGCCGCACCGAACGCGTTGGCGCTCAGCGAGGCGAGCAGTCCGACCGCGAGGTCGTCCAGCCCGAAACTCTGCTGCCAGAGGCTCAGGCTCGTCGCGATCGCGATGATCGAGCCCGCCTCGATGTAGTTCGACATGGCCACCGCGATCGTCGCTCGCCAGCCTGTCGTGCGTCGTGCGCCCACTCGGACCGTCATTGGTCCTCCCGCTTCAGCCGCCGTTGGTTGAATCGTTTTAACGGACGATAGGGGACCACGAACGTGGGAACAAGAGCGGGTGCGAATCCGGGTCAGCGACGGGTGAGGCTCGATCGCCGGACGACCAGTTCGGGGGTGAACTCGACGTTGTGGTGCGCGTGCGGTTCGTCGCCCGAGATCTCGCGGACCAGCAGTTCGGTCGCCGTCGCGCCCATCTGCGTGGCGGGCTGGCGGACCGAGGTGAGCGGTACCGCGGCGGCTGCGGCGAAGTCGATGTCGTCGTAGCCGACGAGCGCGATGTCGTCGGGGACCCGGATGCCCGCGGCGACCAGTGTCTGCAGCACTCCGAGAGCGATGAGATCGTTGGCGCAGAACACGGCGGTCGGCCGAGGGCTCCGGCCCAGCAGGCGGGAGCCCGCGTCGCGACCCGCCTCGACGTCGAGGCGTTCGGTCTCGACGACGGTCAGGGCGCCGGGGTCGACGCCGGCGTCGGTCAACGCGAGCAGGGCGCCGTCGCGTCGGTCACGGCACTGGTTCAGGGACATGGGCCCGCTGAGGTAGGCGATGTCGCGGTGGCCCTGTTCCAGCAGGTGGCCGACCGCGAGCCGGCCGCCTGCGACGTCGTCGACCGACACCGAGCAGGCCTCGTCGCCGGAGGCGACGCGGTCGAGGAAGACGTAGGGGATGCCGTGTCTGCGCAGCAGCGACAGCGACGGGGTCGAGCTTTCGGTGGGCGTGACCAGGACACCGCGGACGCGCTGCTCGGCGAACAGTCCGAGGTAGAACTCCTCGGCGGCGAGGTCCTGCGAGCTGTCGCAGAGCATGACGCCGAGCCCGTCGGCGCGCGCGGCCTGTTCGGCGCCGTGCGCCATGCCCACGAAGAACGGGTTGCGCATGTCCAGCACGAGCAGACCCAGGATGCGGCTGCTGCCTGCGCGCAGTTGACGTGCGGATTCGCTGCGCACGTAGCCGAGTTTCTCGACGGCGCGCAGCACGCGGGCGTGCGTGTTGGGGGACAGCAGCTCGGGGTGGTTGAGCGCGTTCGACACCGTGGCCACCGACACGTCCGCCTCGCGGGCGACGTCCTTGATGCGCACTCCCGGGGAACGGTTATCGGATCGGCCGGCCAATCCCGCTCCCGCCGACGGGGCCGCGGTGGCCGCTGTGGCCACGTCGCGTACCGATGGATCCGTTCATGATCGCACCCTAACGCACTTGAATCGTTTTCACGGTGGTGGCGCGCCGAGGAAGCGGATGTCAAGTCCGAACCGCTCACTGTGGACGGTGGTTGCCGAGATGTCGGGCGGGCTGGCCGGCGATGTGGACACAATGGCACCGGGTCGGGTTGACGGTGGGCGGAGATGACGGTGCTGGCGGTGATGACGGTGATGGCGGGGAAGGTCGACTTCAAGAAGACGCTGGAGGCGTATCGCGCGCGGCGGAATCGCTTCGACGTGATCGACGTCCCCGAACTGCGGTACCTCATGGTCGACGGACACGGCGACCCGAACGGTTCGCCGCTGTTCACCGGTGCCGTTGAGGCGTTGTATCCGGTGGCGTACGCACTGAAGTTCGCCAGTAAGACCGAGCTCGGACGGGACTACGTCGTGATGCCGCTGGAAGGTCTGTGGTGGGCCGACGACATGACGGCGTTCACGACCGCGCGGGACAAGCACCGGTGGCAGTGGACACTCCTGCTCATGGTTCCGGAGTGGACGGACGAGGCGGCTTTCGATGCAGCGGTCGGCAAGGTCGCTGCGAAGGGCAGGACCGCGCGGGTGCGCGATGTCCGCATGGGAACGCTCATCGAAGGCCGGTGCGTGCAGACACTGCACGTCGGCCCCTTCGACGAGGAGGCAGGCGTGCTCGCCCGAATGCACCACGAGGTGATCCCCGAGGCAGGACTGCGCATGACCGGACCCCACCACGAGATCTACCTGACCGACCCGCGCAGAACCTGTCCGGAGAAGCAACGCACCATCCTGCGCCAACCCGTGGAGGAGATCCGCTAGCCGCGAGGCAGGGTGTGGTGCTCCTGGGATCACCGGGGCCTGGATGGCGTCGACGGTTCGGGTCACGGTCGACGTATGAGAACGATTCGCCGTTCTGCGGCGGTCTGTCTGGCCGCGGTCATCGCGGCCGGATGCGCCGCCGGTTCACCGCACCGTGCCGCCGTGTCCACCACGGCGGAAGACTCCAGGCTCGAAGGGACGACGATGAACGACCCAACACCCGGCGGCTCAGCACCCGACGGCTCAACACCCCAGGCTCCGACAACCGACGACCCGGCGCGGCCGGACCCCGGGCATCCCTACGTGGGGATGTGGGTCACCGCAGATGGGCACATCCGGCAGGAGTTGCTGCCCGACGGTCGCTACGACGAGGCACGTGGCGCTCGGCAGAGCGCCTACACCGGTCGATACCGGGTCGCGGGCGAACGTATCGAGTACCGCGACGACACCGGGTTCAGCGCCGACGGCGAGTTCGACGGCGACGTGTTGCACCACGGGGGCTACGTCTTCTATCGCGAGGGCAGTCCGGCGCACCGGCGTGCCGTCGACGGCGCTTCGTGATCGCCGACCTCCGACCGTGCTCGCGTGTATCGTGGGCACATCTATAACGATCGATACAGAATAGGGGCCGATGGTGCGGGCTGTCGTGTCGGGGAACGGGCGAGGGGCGTTCACGCTGTCGGAGGTTCCGGACCCGAGCCCGGCGCTGGGTGAGGCGCTGGTGCAGGTCGATGCGTTCACGGTCAATTTCGGGGAGATCCACGGCGGGCTCACGCCGCCACAGGCCGGGACCGTGCCGGGCTGGGAGGCCGCCGGTGTCGTGGTGCGCGCGGCGCGGGACGGCTCGGGGCCACGGGAGGGAACCCCGGTTCTGACACTCGGCGTCGGCGGCGGGTGGGCGGAGTTGCGGGCGGTGCCGGCACACCTGATGGCTCCACTCTCCGACGGCGCCGACCTCGGCGCCGCGAGCACAGTGGGAATCGCCGGTGCGAGTGCCCTGCGCGCGATCCGACGTCTGGGCGATGTGCGCGGGCGGCGTGTGCTGGTCACCGGTGCCACGGGCGGAGTGGGGCGGTTCGCGGTGCAGCTGCTCCGCGACGCCGGCGCGGTTCCGGTCGCGGCCACGCGCAAGGTCGAACGGCGGCGCGCCGAACTGATCGCCCTCGGCGCGGCCGAGGTCGTCCCCGATCCGGCCACAGTGGACGGACCGGTGCACGGTGTCGTCGACACCGTGGGCGGGGACCAGCTCGTGTCGGCCTACGGACTCCTCGCCGAAGGGAGTGTGCTGGTCATGGTGGGACATTCGTCCGAGCAGGACGTGGTGTTCCCGTACGGGAGCCTCCTCGGCGGACCGGGTACGCACGACCGCACGCTGACGAGCTTCTTCCTCCTGTCGACCACACCCGACCTCGGCGACGATCTCAGGATGCTGGCCGATCGGGTGGCCGCCGGCGAGCTCGATCCCGGCATCGCGTGGCGCGGACCGTGGCAGTCTTTGTCGGAGGCGACCACGGCGATGCTGGACAGAACGCTGCACGGCAAGGCCGTGGTCGAGGTGCGTTGATCGTGGCGTGTCGTGGTCGTTGAGGTCGGCTGTCACATCCGTTCGGTGTGTCTCGTCCTTCCGATAGAGACCGACCGAACCGGAGGACAGCATGGCGAAGGAGATCACGGTCGTCGGCGGCGGCCTGGCCGGCCTGGTCGCCGCGATCGAAGCGGCCGAACGCGGTGCGAGGGTGACGCTCCACGAGGCACATTCGACACTCGGCGGGCGCGCGCGTGCCACGTCGGGACCGCACGTGGCGCATGACGGAGCCCACGTGTTCTACGCCGATGGCCCACATTGGAGGTGGCTGACCCGCCATGGCGTGATCGGGCGGCTCGGCATGCCGTCGCTGCGTGAGGCCGGGATCGGCTTTCGCGTCGAGGGCGGACTGCGGCGGTTACCGCCGCGGCGGTTCCTGACGATGCTGCTCGCCCACCGCGGCCGGACGGCGCCCGTGGACCGCGACTTCCACTCGTGGGCGAGCGACCTCGTCGGCGAGGACGCGGCACGTCAGGCCGCGCACGCCATCGCCGCCGCCACCTACGACGCCGACACCGGGCGGCTGTCGGCCGCGTTCGTGTGGCACCTGCTCAAGCGCGTGTTCGCGCCGAAACCGCCCGCGGTGCGGTGGGTCGTCGGCGGTTGGCAGTCCGTTGTGGACCGACTGGCTGCGACGGCGGGCGCGCGGGGTGTGGACATCGTGCTTGGCTCGCGGATCACCGAGGTGCCGAACACGCCCACCATCGTCGCCACCGAACTGGCTTCCGCCCGGCGGTTGCTCGGGGACGACACGCTCCGGTGGGACAGCGGGCACGCCGCGCTCCTGGACATCGCGGTTCCGCGCGGCCGAGGGGACCGGTTCGTCGTGTTCGACCTCGACGAGGGCGGGTTCCACGAGTGCTACTCGGCCCAGGACGCCACGGTCGCTCCCGCCGGGGAGTCCCTGTTCCAGTTGCAGATGCCGGTCCGTGAGGGCGAGCGGAAGGCCGACGCCGCATCCCGACTGGCACGACTCGCGGACCGGACCGTCCCCGGGTGGCGGGAACGGGCGACGTGGCACCGGACCGCGACCGCACAGGGGCGTACCGGAGCGATCGACCGGCCGGGCCGGACATGGCGCGACCGGCCGGCCATCGACCGCGGGGGAGACGTCTACCTCGTCGGCGACATGGTCGCCGCCCCCGGCATGCGGGGCGAGATCTCCGTCAACAGCGCGGTGCACGCCGCCACGCTGACCTGCGCTCGAACGTGACCCCGCGCCGTGCCGGACGGTTACTGCGCCGGCAGTCGTGCCCCCGTGTCGGCGTGGAAGGCATGCACCTCGTCGGCGCTGGTGATCGCCACGCGGACCGTCTCGCCGAGCTTCGGGGGCGTCCGCCCGTCGGCACGGACGACGAACCGCTCCGGCCGTTCGCCCACCCGCACCGTGCCGTGTACGTACGCGTCCGCCCCGAGCTCCTCGACGAGCTCGACCGTCATCGCCGCGCCGTCCTCGCCGGTGCCCGCCAGTCGCAGCGACTCCGGCCGCAGTCCGAGGGTCAGCGTGGTACCGGAGGCCGCCAGCGTCGCACGCGGCAGCGGGACCGTCAGACCGTCCAGACGCGCACCGTCGTCCCCGACGGCGACCGTCTTCAGGTTCATCGCGGGCGAGCCGATGAAACCGGCGACGAAGGCGTTCGTGGGCCGCTCGTACAGCGCGCGGGGGGTGTCGCACTGCTGGAGCGTGCCGTCCTTGAGCACCGCGACCCGGTGTCCCATCGTCATGGCCTCGATCTGGTCGTGCGTGACGTAGATCGTGGTCGTGCCGAGCCGGTCCTGCAGCGAGGCGATGTTCGCCCGGGTCTCCACCCGCAGTTTCGCATCCAAATTGGACAGCGGCTCGTCCATGAGGAACACCGACGGCTCCCGCACGATCGCCCGCCCCATCGCGACGCGCTGGCGCTGGCCGCCCGACAGTGCCTTCGGTTTGCGGTCCAGGTACGGCGTCAGGTCCAGCACGTCCGCGGCCTGGCGCACCCGTTCGGTGACGGCGGCCTTCGACTCACCCTTGAGTTTCAGCGCGAAACTCATGTTCTCGGCCACGGTCATGTGCGGGTACAGCGCGTACGACTGGAACACCATCGCGATGTCGCGGTCCTTCGCCGGAACGTCGGTGACATCCCGGTCGTCGATGTGGATGGCGCCCTCGTCGACGTCCTCCAACCCGGCGAGCATCCGCAACGCCGTCGACTTGCCCGATCCGGACGGACCGACGAGCACGAGGAACTCACCGTCGGCGACCGTCAGATCGAGCTCGTCGACCGCCCGCACCGGCGGGGAACCGGGATACAGCCGCGATGCGCGCCGGTAGCTGACCTCTGCCATGGAAACCACCTTTCACCGTGGGCGCCGGACTCCTTCGGCCGGCGTCGGATGCGGCCGCGGATCGGCCGTCCGCGGACGTTGCCGCCCTGCCGCCGGTTGGCAGGGCGACGGAGAAGTCGTACGAGGTCTCATGCGGAGGCCAGGCACCGCACCGTGTCGAGCAGGATGCGCGCGAGGTTGAACACGACCGCCCCGGCAGGCGCCGTGGCGGCGGCCTCGGTGGACGACACGATGCTCACCATCGGCGTCCCCGTCTCCGATGCCGCGCGCACCGCGGCGTCGGCGGTGGACCGCACGTCCGGATCCGCGACGGCCCCCGGCCTGCCCATCGCCACTGCGAGGTCGGCAGGGCCGATCATCAGCGCGTCGACCCCTTCGACCGCGGCGATGTCGGCCGCGGCTGCGCACGCGGCCGCCGTCTCGAGCATCGGGACCACCAGGGTCGTCTCCGCGGCCCGAGCCAGATGGTCGTCGGCCCCGGCGGCGCCGAACGCGCCGGCCCGCGAATAGGTTGCGAAGCCGCGTTCACCCCGCGGCGGATAGTGCGCGGCCGCGACGGCGGCGCGTGCCTCCTCCGCCGTGTCGACGTGGGGAACCACGATGCCGTCGGCACCCAGGTCGAGAGCGCGCAGGATCAACGACGGTTCGCCGTGACCCACACGCACGAGCACGGCGATTCCGCGTGCCTGCGCTGCCTGGATGTGCTGCTGCAACGGGACCTGATCGGACGGTCCGTGCTCGCAGTCGATCAACACGAAGTCGAGGCCTGCGATGCCGCACAGCTCGACGAGGTAGTCGCACGGCATCCGCAGAATGCCGCCCCGGAGCCGTTCACCACCGTGCAGCCGCCGTTTCAACGTCGGCCTGCCGGAACCGCCGTTCATCGCGCCACCATCCCCGCGGACAGATCGATGTCGGCCGCGCAGAGCCCCGGCATCGACAGCATCGCCACCAACGCCGCCGCCACCTCCTGTTCGGTGACCATCCGGCCGAGAGCCGACCGCGCGACGAACGCCGCCTCCGCCTCCTCGTAGGTCGAACCGGTGCGCTCGGCCTCCAGCCGGAAGTTACGTTCCATGCGCGGCCCCGCCACCGGTCCCGGCGAGAGCGAGTTGACCGTCACTCCCTGCGGGCCCACCTCCGCGGCCAGGGTCGTGGTGAGCCCGAGAACGGCCATTTTGGACGCACAGTAGGGCGTGCGGCGCGCCAGCGGCCGTTTCCCGCTCACCGAGGCGATGTTGACGATGTCCCCGGAACCGCGCGCGAGCATGCCCGGCAGGAACGCCCGGCACATCAGGTACGTGCCGTGGACGTTGGAGGCGAACACCTCGGACCACTCGCCGGGTTCGATGTCGGTCAGTGGTTTGACCGGTCCCGGGGTGCCCGCGTTGTTGACCAGCACCGAGATCTCCTCGTCGGCGAGATCGGCGGCCAGCGCCTCCACCGAAGCCGGATCGGTGACGTCGACGGTCGCCGCACGGCCCGGCACGGAGAGGCCCGCCACGGTCTCGTCGACCTTCGCGCGGGTCCTGCCCGCGGCGATCACCCGGCAGCCGTGCTCGGCCAGCGCCGCGCACATCGCCCTGCCGAGTCCCGAACCGCCACCGGTGACCAGTGCCGTGCGTCCGGTCAGCGCGGCGCTCATACCGACACCCCGGATGCCGGCGCGCCGGAGTCCGCAGAGGAGCTCGCCGCAGGCGATGCCGGGGCGGATTCCGCGCTCCCGTACTCGGGTGCCCACGGCAACGAGGCGCCCGCGTACTTGGCTGCCCGGACGTCACCCGAGCGTGCGTGCCCCTCGAACAGCTCGACCCTGGCCGCCCTGCCGCACACCTCGCCGAGCCGCGCACTCGCCGCCGGATCCGTGATCTCCTGGTACGTCACGGTCTTGAGGTACTTGCCGACCCACAGCCCGCCGGTGTAGCGCGCGGCGCCCTTGGTGGGCAGCACGTGGTTGGTACCGCTGACCTTGTCGCCGTACGACACGCACGTGCCCTCGCCGAGGAACAACGCCCCGTACTGGGTCATGCGGTCCAGTGCCTGCCGCGGGTTCTCGGTGAGGATCTGGACGTGCTCGCTGGCGTATCCGTCGGCGACGGTGTACGCCTCGTCGAGCGAGTCGACGACGACGACCTCGCCGTGGTCGCGCCACGCCGGTTCGGCGAAGTCGCGGGTCGGCATGCCGGGCAGGAGCCGTTCGACGTGGTCGAGCACCGCGCGGCCGAGCTCGGCCGAGGTCGTGACCAGCACGGCGGGGGAGTCCGGTCCGTGCTCGGCCTGGGACAGCAGGTCGACGGCGACGACGAACGGGTCGGCGGTGTGGTCGGCGACCACGAGGATCTCGGTCGGTCCGGCGAACAGGTCGATGCCGACCTCGCCGAACAGCTGCCGTTTCGCCTCGGCGACGTAGGCGTTGCCGGGCCCGGCGATCAGGTCCACGCGCGGCAGCGACTCGGTGCCCACGGCGAGCGCGGCCATGGCCTGGACGCCGCCGAGCAGGTAGATCTCGTCGGCGCCGGCCAGGTGCATGGCGGCGACCGTCGCGGCCGGGACCTCACCACGGATCGGCGGGGTGCACGCCGCCACGCGCGGCACGCCGGCCACCTTGGCCGTCACGATCGTCATGTGCGCCGACGCGGTGAGGGGATAGCGACCACCCGGCACGTACGCCCCCGCCGCGGCCACGGGCACGTGCCGGTGTCCGAGGTGGACGCCCGGCAGCGTCTCCACCTCGACGTCGGCCAGCGCATCGCGCTGGTGCCTCGCGAACCCGCGCACCTGGTCCTGCACGAAACGGATGTCGTCGAGCACCTGGTCCGGCACTCCGGCGACGATCCGTTCCACCTCCTCCTCGGAGAGACGGAACGACTCGGGTGACCACCGGTCGAACCGCTCGGAGTACTCCCGGACGGCCTCGTCGCCCCGGGCGCGGATGTCGGAGATGATCGTCGAAACCCGCTCGGCGACGGAGGCGTCGGTACCGGTGTCGCGGGCACCGCCGGTGGGGGCTTTCAGGATCTCGGGCATGGGTGCGGGCTTCCTTTCGCGGTGCGGCAGCGGGTGAGCCAGTCGGTCAGGTGGTCGGCGACCTCGGCGGGCCGCTCGACGGGGAGCAGGTGCCCGGCCCCGGGCAGAAGATGCAGTTCCGCGCCGGGCACGGCGTCGGCGATCGTGGTGTGGAACGCGGGCGGGCACAGTGCGTCGGCGGTGCCGCCCAGCACGAGCGTGGGGACGGTGACGTCGGCCAGGCGCGGCACGGCGTCGGTGCGCGTGGCCTGTGCGGCGAGCTGCCTGCGCAGCACCCGCGGTCCCACGCGCGCGGCCATGTCGGTGAATCGGCGGGCGTGCTCCGCGGGTGGTTCGGGGGAGGCGAACATCGTCGGCAGGACGGTGTCGTGGACGAGTGCGGTGAACTCGCCGTCCACGGTGCGGGCGTCCAACCGGGCCCATCCGTCGAGCTGGGCCGGGGTGGGTGCGCCCGCGTTCGTCGACATCGCGGCGAACGCGCGCACGCGCTCGGGCGCGCGCCGCAGTACCTCGAAGCCGACGATCGCACCGAGACTCAGTCCGATGAGGACGAACGGACGATCGGTGGAGGCGAGGACCTCCTCGGCCATGTCGCCGATGCTCGGCCCGGTGGGTACGACGTCGACGACCGCCTGGCCCAGCGCGGGCCGGACGTCGTCCCACAGCCCGGCATCACAGAGCATGCCGGACACCGTGACGACGGGATCGTCCGTCATTCGCCGATCTTCCTCGGAACCAGCGCATACGGAGCGACGTAACCGTTGTGGTCGAGCGCGATCCCGGTGTCGGCCGCGGCCTTGGGCACCTCGTCCTCCCACTGGAGGCGCACCCGCCCGTCGCCGCTGTTGATGACGAGCATCGACGCCGTGTCGTCGCCGGCGTTGCGGATCGAGCGCCATGCCCCGCGCGGCACCGAGAGCATGTCCCACGGTCCGAGGAGGACGGTGACCTCGTCGTCGGTGTTGAGGGTGACCTCCCACTCGCCGTCCTTCACCAGCAACACCTGCGTCTCGTGGTGGCGGTGGGCGCGCATGCCCTTGCCGGGCTCGGCGCGCAGCCACGCGACGTTGTGCCCGTGCGGATTGTGGATCGGCGGCTCCTGGTGCCGGTCCTCGGACATCCCGTATCCGATGACGAGGGCCAGTTCGGCCCCGCCACCGGGCAGCAGGCTGTCGAGGAACGGGAGGGACGAGAACTCCAGTTCGTCGAGCGAGGCCACCCGCTTGCGCATCTGCTCCACCGAGTAGCTGCGCAGGCTCGCGATCTGCTCGTCGGTCATCGGTTGCACGAGCTCGTCGGGATCCGGCCGCTCGTCGCCGGCCTCGGTGTCGATGAGTGTGCTCTCGGTGGTCAGGTAGAGACCGTGCTCGGCGGCCTGACGCAGCACCGACGGCCCCCAGATGATGCCGCCGGTGTCGTCGTGCCCGAGCGTGGTGAACAGCCAGCCGTCGTCCGGTCCGATGTTGGTGAACCCGCGGAAGATCCACGTCGGAAGCGAGGCGATGTCGCCCTCACGCAGGACCAGCTCGCCGTCTTTGCCGTCGGCTCCCCAGCGGAGCAGGAACTCACCGCGGAAGCAGTAGAAGACCTCGGCGGTGAAGTGCAGGTGCAGGTTGTTGGTGATGCCGTGGGGCATCGCGGCGGCGCCGATGTTGTAGCCGTGCGGCTCACGCAGGTTCACGACCTGATCGGAGTTCTGCGACACGCCCGGCCCGATCATCGCGTAGTTCTCCTTGCGATCGGACCCGGGCGTCCGGCAGTCGATGAACGCCTGGTTGCAGGAGACGAAGTCGCTGCGGCGGATGGTGCGCCTGCTCGCCTCGGCCTCGGTCACGATCACGGAGTCGTTGTACGCGGTCACGTCCGTTTGCTTCATACGTATGCACACTAGTCGGAGCGGGGTGCTCGTTGTCAACCGTCACCAGGGTCGGCTGGGTCGAGATGCGTGCGAGGACGTATGCTCTGACCGGACGAGAACGGGGAGGACTACGTGGGGATCACCAGTCGCGACGTGGCTCGACTGGCAGGCGTGTCGCAGCCGACCGTGTCGAGGGCGCTCCGCGGGGATCCCCGCGTGTCGGCCGACACCGTGCGCAAGGTACGCACGGCGGCCGAGGCGCTCAACTACGTTCCCAGCGAGGCGGGCCGCAGCCTGTCGACGCGGATCAGTCACCGTATCGGCGTCCTCGTCACCGACCTGACCAATCCGTTCTATCCGCACCTCGTCGGCCCCCTGCACGACGAGCTCGAACGGCTCGGCTACCGCATGATGCTCTTCACCGAGCGGTCGGAGGCGACGGCCGCGGCGGACCGGCTCGTCGACCGGTCGATCGACGGCCTCGTGCTGGCCACGTCCACACTGGATTCGGGGCTGCCCGCGGAGCTGGATCGGCGCGGACTGCCGTTCGTCTACCTCAACCGGGAGGGCACCGTCCCCGCCGACGCCGTCGTGGTCGACAACCGTCGAGGTGGCGAGCTCGTCGCCGAGGAACTGGTCCGTGCGGGACACACCCGCATCGGTGCGATCTTCGGTCCCGACAACACCAGCACCGGTCGCGACCGGGAGATCGGCTTCCGGCAGGGGCTGGCCGATGCGGGGATCGCCCTGCGTCCGGCCCACGTGCGCCACGGCCCGTTCGAATTCGAGACCGGTGCCGCCGCGTTGGCGGAACTGTGGGCGGCCGACCCGGCTCCGACGGCCGTGTTCTGTGGCAACGACGTCGTGGCGATCGGCGTGATCGACACCGCGCGGCGCCTGGGCATCGCGATCCCGGAACAGCTGTCGGTCGTGGGCTTCGACGACATCCCCATGGCCTCGTGGGCGAGTTTCGAGCTGAGCACCGTCCGCCACGACCTCGACGAGATGGCGTGCACGGCGGCGAGGTTGCTCGTCGCCAGGGTCTCGGGGGATGACGCCGTGCTGGACGCGTCGCCGGACCCGAGTGCCGCCGGCGACGGTAACCCCGCCGACGGGGCGGCCGTGGGGAACGGTCGTCGTACCCGCGGTGTGCCGGGCGAGGAGGGACGCGCCGCCGGTGAGCCGCGGCGCGTCACGCTCACCCCGCACTTCGTCGCGCGCCGCACGCACGGCGCCCCCTCCGGCGAGAGCTGATCCGCCGCCCAACAGTCGGCGAGGCCGCGTTACATACGCAGAATCGCCGGTTTCCGTAGCGTCTCGAGTTCCTCGGCTCCGATGGGGAGCTACAACATCGCAGGTCATTGCCGCTTCGTGGCGTCCGTGTATCGCGTCGGGACAAATCGGCCCGCGGGCATTGTCCCGCGAGTGTGAATACGCATACACTGCGCGGCACCCCAATCGTGCCGTTCTCCCGGCAGAGGAGGTCGACCTTCGATGGTGGCATCCACCGTCCCCCCGCCGCGCAGGCGTTCCGGCTGGCGCCGACGTGCCGAGCCGTACATGCATCTGGCGCCTGCGCTGCTGGCCATCGGACTGACGACGCTGTATCCGCTCGTCTCCGCACTCATCACCAGTTTCCGGCACTGGCGCCTGAACGAGAGTCAGGAACCCGGCGAATTCGTCGGTGTCGAGCAGTACAGCCGGGTGTTCACCGACGACACGTTCTACAACAGCGCGTGGGTGACGTTCGAGTTCACCGCGATCTCCGTCGTGCTGTCCGTCGGGATCGGACTCGGCATCGCGCTGATCCTGAACAATCGGACTCGGCTCAGCGCCTTCACCAAGGCGTTGCTGATCCTGCCGTTCGCGGTCGCCCCCGCGCTGAAGGGCTTCTCGTGGCGGTTCATGCTCAACCCGGACACGGGCGTCTACGACAAGATGATCGACACGGCACTGCCGTTCGTCGGTGACATCAACTGGCTCGGTGATCCGTTCTGGGCGTTGATGGTTCTCGCGCTCACCGAGGTGTGGGGCTGGGCACCGTTGATCGCGCTGATGCTCCTGGGCGGGCTCGGCTCGATCTCGCCGGAGGTCCGCGAAGCGGCCAAATTGGACGGTGCCTCACCGTGGCAGGAGTTCTGGCGCGTCACGTTCCCGCTGCTGCGGCCGCTTCTGCTCATCATCGTCTTCCTGAAGGCGGTGTTCTCCATGAAGATCTTCGACCAGGTCGTCACGACGACCGGCGGTGGTCCCGGCCGTGCGACCGAGAGTCTGAACTTCTACGCATACTCGCAGGGCTTCACGTTCCTCGACATCGGATACGCCTCGGCCGTGTCCTGGGTGATCGTGGTCGTGCTCGGCGCGCTCGCCGCCCTGTATCTGATCGCGATGGCCAGGCAGGAGGCGACATGACCGACACGGCCGTGAAACCCGAACCGGAGGCGGCGCCGCGGCAGGCCCCGCCGCCCCCGCGGAGGCGGCCGCGTTCCCGCGGCGCCTGGGCGACGGTGCGCTCGGTGGCACGCGTGCTGACCACGCTGGCCATCCTGTTCTTCGTGCTCTTCCCGATCGTGTGGATGGCGATCACCGCGTTCAAACCCGCTCGCGATGCGTTCTCCACGTCGCTGATCTTCTCGCCCACGTTGGAGAACTTCGCCGCCATCCTCGGCGGAGCCAGTGACCTGACGTCGGCGTTGGTCAGCAGCGTCGTGGTGGGCGTGGCGACCACGGTCGTCGCCGTCCCGCTGGCGTTGCTGGCCGCCTACGGCTTCTCGCGGTACCGGTTCCCCGGCCACCGCGCGATGTTGCTGGCGATCGTGGCCACGCAGTTCATCCCGGGGGTGGCGATCGCCCTGCCGTTCCTGACGCTCTTCCGTAGCCTCGGCCTCATCGACACCCACCTGGCGCTGGTGATCGTCAACCTGTCGATCGTCGTTCCATATATCACCTGGTTGCTCAAGGGATTCGTCGACGGGCTGCCGACGGAGATCGAGGAGGCGGCCCGGATCGACGGGTGCGGACAGGTGGCCCTGCTATGGCGCGTGATCACGCCACTGGCTGCCCCGGGCATCTTCGTCGCCGCGGTGTTCTCGTTCCTGCTGGCCTGGAACGAATTCCTGTTCCCGACCTTCCTGTCGCGTTCGGACGCCGAGACCCTTCCGGTGGCGCTCATGACACTGGTGCTGCCCGAAGGTGTCGCATGGGGACAGATGGCGGCCGCGGGGCTGCTGGTGATGGCGCCGATGTTGGTGATGGCCTTCCTCGTGCGCAGGCACTTCGCCGAGGGCATGACGATGGGAGCGGTGAAATGAGGCGCACGCGACGTACGGGCAGGAGCGTGGCGGCGCTGGCCGTCACCGCGATGCTGGTGGCGGCCGGGTGCGCGGCCGGCCCGAGCGAGGAACAGTTGCTGGACGCGGTCGCCGAGGCGCCCGCAGGCGACATGGGACTGCTCGAGGGCAAACCCTACGACGGCACCCACATCCGCCTGCTGAGCTGCTGCAAGACGACCGCGCAGTTCGCGGCACTGCAGGAGAAGACCGACCGCGAGTTCACCGCCAGGACGGGCATCACCGTCGAGTGGGCGAACATCCCGTACGAGTCCTACCTGCAGCAGATCGTGGCCGAGACCGCCATCGGTGGTGGCACCTACGACGTCGTCGTGTGGCCCGACGCCTACGGCGCGTCGGCCAAGATCGGCCTGCAGCCGCTGAACCGGGTGCTGAAACAGGCCGGCCGGTCGATCGAGGAGTTCCCTCCGCCGTTCCAGGAGGCGGCTCGGGCCGGTGACGACCGCACGATCTACGGACTGCCGTTCCGCGGGTTCTCCTACAACTACTTCTACCGCGAGAGCGAGTTCGAACGGTTGGGCATGAAGCCGGCCTCGACGTGGGACGAGTTCGGCGAGCAGCTGGATCGGCTCGACGGCGCGAGCCAGCGGTCCGCCCTGGCCGGTCAGTACGGACGCAACGGCGGGCAGAACCTGTACACGTGGCTGGCGATGCTGTGGAGCAACGGCGGCGAGGTGCTCGACGAGCGCGGCGATCCGGCGTTCACCAGCCCGGAGGCCGTCGAGGCCACCGAGCGGTACATCGATCTGCTCAGGGACGGCCACAGCCCGCCCGCCTCGGTGAACTGGACCGAGACGGACGCGACCCAGCAGTTCGAACAGGGTGCCAGCAACTCCGTGTTCACGTGGGCATGGCAGATCGACGACTTCACCGACCCGGGCAAGGTGCAGCCCGAGGTGGCCGACGACGTCGGCGTCGCGCCGCTGCCGGGGTGGGGCGACAAGCCGTCCGTGACCTACGGCTACACGTGGCTGATGGGCGTGCTCAACACGTCCGACAACCAGGGCGCGGCGTGGGAGTACCTGAAGTGGGCCACGAACGCCGACGTCGAACGCGACATCGCGCTCGACAAGTCCGACCCGGACAAGGCCACGAGCGTCGTCGTGCACACGGAGAACATGCGCGACGAGGAGGTCAACGCGGCCAACCACGGGCTGCCCGCCGTGCAGGAACGGGCACTGCGCACCGCCAGAACGGTGCCGATGACCATCGACTGGCCCCAGATCCAGGACGTGCTCGAGGTGGCGATCAACGAGATGGCACACGGCGGCGACGTTCGCACGCAACTGGAGAAGGCCGCGGCCGACGTGCAGGCGCTGCTGGACCGGGGCCGCGGAGGGGATGCCTCGTGAGCACGGTGAAGCCGGTGGCCTACGAGCCGTACCGGGACCCGGAGGAGTTCATCGTCGAATGGACCGACCGGATCTGGGTGCGTCGCGGCATCGGGACGATCCGGGAGAACTACGCGGCCGACGCGATCGTGCACGGCGCCTACGGCACGGTGCGCGGCGTCGAGCCGGTGGTGCGCTCGACCCTCACGAAGATCGCGGCGTACCCGGACCGGGTGGGACAGGCCGAGGACGTCGTGTGGGAGCCCCGTGGGGACGAGGCGTTCCTCAGCTCCCACCGCGTCTTCAGTTCGGGCACGCACACCGGGATCTCGGCGTACGGACCGCCCAGCCACCGCGCCTTCTCCTCGCGCACGATCGCGACCTGCCTGTACCGGCGTGGCGTCATGGAGTTCGAGTGGGTGGTCCGTGACGAGTACGCCGTCGTGGAGCAGCTCGGACTCGATCCGGCCGAGGTCGCGCGGCGACTGGCCTTCCCCGGCTGGGAGGGCCAGGAGCCGTGCGGCCCCGGGGCCGATGTGCTGGCGGCGGGTGACACCGGTCCGCGGCCGGACCTGCACCGGCGGGAGTGCGAGCACGTCCTCGCACTCGTCGACCGGGTCTGGAACGGGCGGATGCTGCACGAGGTGACCGACTTCGTCGCCCGCGACGTCACGTGCGACATCTCGCGGGGCAGGACGTTGACCCGGCCCGACGGGTACCAGCGCGGACTGCTGGACCTGCTCGCCCCCGTGCCCGACGGACGGTTCGAGGTGCGCGATGTCGTCGCCCACGACTCGCCCGCCCACGGAGGCGTCCGGGTCGGCGTGGTGTGGCGCCTCGACGGCACCTACAGCGGCGCGCCCGCCTACGGGCAGACGACCGGAAGTCCGGTGGCGGTGCTCGGTGCCTCGCAGTTCCTGTTCCGGGACGGGCGGATCGTGCGCGAATGGCGCGTGTACGACGAACTCGCCGTCATGGCGCAGATCGCCCTGGCCCGCGGGGACGAGCCGTCATGATCGGCTGAGCAGCATGCGCTGGGCCAACCTGGCCAGTTCGCGGCTGGCGGGGGAGAGGACCTCGGCCTTCCGCCGCACGAGTGCGATCGTGTCGTACAGCGGCTCGGCGAAACCCACCGTGTGCACCGAGTCCGGGCAGGTGGCGCTCTCGGCCACGGCACGCGAGATGATCGTGTCGCCGATGCCTCTGGCCACGAGCGCCAGCGCCGACTCGACGTGCTCCACCTCGATCCACGGTTCGAGCCGGATACCGGCCAGCTGGGCACGTTCGGCCAGCTGGCGGCGCGTCGGGTCGGCCCAGCCGTAGTGGGCGTCGTAGAGGATCAGCCGCGAGCGGCCGAGGCCCGCCGTCGTCACCGGTTCGGCGACGCGGGCCGGGTCGGCGCTGGCGTAGACCACCTCGTCGCGCATCAACGGCGTCACGTCGAGCCCGTCGTCGTCGATCGGCAGCACCACCAGGCCGGCCTCGACCGTGCCCGCGGCGACGGCGGAGGCCACCTCGACCGAGTTGAGGCCGATGAGCCGGATCCGCACCTCGGGGTAGCTGTCGTGGAACTGCTGGGCCAGATCGGACAGCAGGTAGTACGCGGCATTGCGCAGCAGGCCGAACGTGGCGACGCCGCCGCGCAGGGACCGCACCGACCGCAGCGCCTGCTCGGCGCCGTCGGCCGCCGCGACGGCCTGCTCGGCGAACGGCAGCAGCGCCGACCCCGCGGCCGTGAGCACCAGACGCCTGCCCCCGCGCGAGAACACCGGAGTGCCGTGTTCGTCCTCGAGTTTGCGGATCAGCTCGGACACGGAGGCCTGCGTGATGTCCATGCGTGCTGCCGCGGCGGTGAACGAGCCGGTGCGCACCGCTTCGAGGAAGGCGCGCAGCTGCTTCAGTGTCATAGGGAAACCCTATCGGAAGGTCAAGATCTTACGGGGTTGTCCTTTGTCAGCGCCGACTCTAGCGTCGCTGCCATGAGATTCACCCCGTCCCGGTTGGCCGAACTCGACGGCGCCTACCGCATCCTCAAGCAGCCTGCCGACAGGCCGCCAGCCCAGCGTGACCCGCGCGTCGCCGAACGTGTGTCGGCGATGCTCTCCGAGATCGAACGCGACGGCATGGACGCCGTTCTGCGATACGCCCGTGAACTCGACGGGTGGGGCGGCTCGGACGTCGAGATCACGGCGGGAGCGCTGGAACGTTCCGGCGACGCGTTGCCGAAGGACGTCTGTGCGGGCCTCGAACTCGGCGCCGAGCGCACCCGTACGTTCGCGCTGGCCCAGCGTGCCCACCTCGTCGACTTCGAGACCGAACTCGCTCCGGGACTCGTCACCGGACACCGGTACGTGCCGGTCGGCCGGGTCGGTGCCTACCTGCCCGCCGGGCGATTCCCCCTGCTGGCCAGTGCGTTCATGACCGTGGGTGTCGCCAAGGCCGCGGGCGTGCCTTCGGTGCTGGCCTGTACCCCGCCCGGCCCCGACGGTGAGCCGCACCCCGCGGTGCTCTATTCGGCCTATCTGTCCGGTGTGGACCGTGCCTATGCCCTGGGTGGCGTGCAGGCGCTGGCCGCCATGGCCTTCGGACTGCTCGGCGAACCCGGTGTGGACATGCTCGTCGGCGCGGGCAACGCCTACGTCGCCGAGGCGAAACGGCAGCTGTTCGGCACGGTCGCCATCGACCTGCTGGCCGGGCCCTCCGAGGTGGCGGTCATCGCCGACGACACCGCCGACGCCGAACTCGTCGCCGCCGACCTGCTGGGCCAGGCCGAGCACGGCGTGAACTCCCCGGCCGCGCTCGTCACCACGTCGCAGAAACTGGGGGAGCAGGTGATCGCGGAGGTCGAACGTCAGCTCGAGACCCTGGACACCCGTGAGGTCGCCGGCCCCGCCTGGCGGGACTACGGCTCGGTCACGTGGGCCAAGGACGCGGCCACGGCCGTCGCGTTGATGGACGACCTGGCACCCGAGCACCTCGAGGTCCACACCGCCGACGACGCGTACTACCACGACGCCCTGCGCAACTACGGCTCGCTGTTCCTCGGCCCGTGGAGCACGGTGGCGTACTCGGACAAGGGCATGGCCGGGACGAACCACGTCCTGCCGACCGCGGGCGGTGCGAAGCACAGCGCCGGCCTGTCGGTGTCGCGATTCCTGAAACCACTGACGTACCAGCGCGTGACCCGCGAGGCCACGCCGTTGCTCGCCGATGCCGTCGACGCGATCTCCGAGTACGAGGGCATGGCGGCACACCGCAGGACCGCGACCCTGCGGACGGACCGTCACCGCAGCGCGCAGGAGGACTCATGAGCAAGGCAGACGACAGCAGGGACGCCGCGGCCGAGCAGGCCGCACCGAAATCCGTGCCGGACACCGCACCGGATGCGGGCCGGACCCCGTCCGCAGCCGTCGCCCCGGCCGCCCGTCCCGGCGGCAACGGCATCGCGACCGGTTCCACAGCGCCGGCTGGGGCGACAGCGCCCGTGACCACAGCGCCCACCACAGTGCCGTCCTCCCCGCCCGGCACCATGGCACCGGGCAGGCGGACGATGCCGGGGGATCACACGATCGCCGTCGACCCCGGCTACGGCGTCGACGCCCCGAACGTCGTGCACGGTGAACGCAGGCAGTCGCTGAACGGTTTCGAGGACACCTACACCGACATCGTCGACTACATCGTCCGGATCACCCACCGCATCTGGGAGGACCAGGACGTCGGCTACATCTACGACACCTACGCGCCCGGCTGCCGCCTCTACGACGACAGCGGTGTCCACTTCGGAGTCGAACAGCTCATCGCGGGCACGATGCAGAGCATCAACGCCTTCCCCGACTGCCGGCACTACGCCGACGACGTGATCTGGGCCGGGTCCGACGAGGAGGGGTTCGTCACCTCCCACCGGGCCATCAACATCGGCCACCACACCGGTCCGTGGCGCTGGAGCGGTCCCACCGGCCGCAAACTCGAGACGTGGGTCATCGCCAACTGCGTCGTGCGGAACAACGAGATCTACGAGGAGTGGGTCCTCTACAACACCGCGGCCAAGCTCCAGCAGCTCGGCATCGACGTGCTGGCGGCCGCCCGCGAATACGGCAACAGCAAGGACTTCCCCGGCCTCGGTGAACGCGGCTTCTCGGAGACCGACCGGATCCAGGGCGGACGCAAGCCGATGCCGTACCCGGAACCGGCCGGGCCCGGGTTCGACGTCGAGCACGAGGTGCGCCGCCTGTTCCACGACGTCTACAACCGCCGGGACCTCAGCGCCATCGATCGCATCTACGCCCCCACGGTGCGCTGGCACGGCACGACCAACCGCAGCGGTTACGGCCGGTCCGACGTGCGCGGCATGGCGCGCAACCTCCTCGCGACGTTCCCGGACATGGGCGTCCAGGTCGACGAGGTGTACTGGATGGGCAACGACACCGACGGTCAGAGCGTGTCAGTGCGCTGGAGCGGGTCCGGCACACACCGCGGGTACGGGCTGTACGGCGATCCCACGGGCAGGCGCGTGCACCTGTGGGGCATCTCCCAGCTGTACTTCGCGCAGGGCCGGATCGTGGAGGAGTGGTCGCTGTTCAACGAGTTCGACGTCCTCGCACAGCTGCTGCGGGACGACCCGGACGCGTGACGAGGATCGCGTGCGCGGAGTTCGCACCGGTCGTCGGTGACCTCGACGGCAACCGTGCGCGCGTGCTCGACTGGATCGAGCGCGCGCGCACGTCCGGTGTGGACATCGCGGTGCTACCGGAACTCGCCTCCTCCGGGTACGTGTTCGCCGACGCGGCGGAGGCCAGGGCCGTGGCGATGCGCGCCGACGACCCGGTGCTCGCCTCGTGGGCGCGCGCCGCGGGCGACACGGCCGTCGTCGTCGGCTTCTGCGAACTCGGGGACGACCGGGACGGTGGCGGCGCCCTGTACAACAGCGCAGCGGTGCTCGACGGCGGCGTCGTGCGTGCCGTGTACCGCAAGACCCACCTGTGGGACGCCGAGAAGCTCGTCTTCCGGCCGGGCAGCTGTCCGCCCCCGGTGGTGTCGGTCGCCGGGTGCCGGATCGGGCTCGCGATCTGCTACGACCTGGAGTTCCCGGAACTGGTGCGCTCGCTGGCGTTGCGCGGTGCCGAGGTGATCACCGCCCCGGTGAACTGGCCGCTGGTGGCCAGACCGGAGGGGGAGCGGCCACCGGAGGTGGTGCAGGCCATGGCCGCGGCCCGCACCAACCGCGTGTTCGTCGCGGCGTGCGACCGGTGGGGGACCGAACGCGGCCAGCGCTGGACCCGCGGCAGTGTGGTCATCGACGAGGCGGGATGGATCGTCGCCGGCGGCGCCGTTCCCGGGGGACCGGGCCGGCTCGTCGTCGCCGACATCGATCCCGCCCGGGCACGCGACAAAGCCGTCTCGGAGCGCAACGACGTGCTGCTGGACCGCAGGCCGGAGCTGTACCCGGGCTGGTGAGCCTTGCCTGGGCGGGTTTCGTTCCCGGCGTGTTCGGGCAGCCGCGAGATCCCGTCGTGTGAGGAGGCATCGTGCACCGTCATCGCGTGCTGGTCGTCGGTGGTGGGTTCGCCGGCTATCACGCCGCCGCGGAACTGCGGACACGCCTGGACCCCGCCGAGGCCGAGATCGTCCTGATCAACCCGACCGACTACTTCCTGTACCTGCCGTTGCTGCCGGAGGTCGCCGCCGGGATCCTCGATCCCCGTTCGGTCGCCGTGTCCCTGCCGGGCACGTTGCCGGACGTGCGGTTCGTGCCGGGCGAGGTCACCGAGGTCGACGCGCGGGCACGGCTCGTGCGCTACACCGACCCGGAGGGCCGGGACGGTTCGCTGTCCTACGACCGGATCATCCTGGCGGTCGGCAGTGTCAACAAGCTGTTGCCCATCCCCGGTGTGGCCACGCACGGACACGGCTTTCGTGGTCTGCCGGAGGCGTTGTACTTCCGGGACCACGTGACGCGCCAGGTCGAACTGGCCGCGGCCACCGAGGACCAGGTCGAACGCGACGCACGGTGCACGTTCGTCGTCGTCGGAGCGGGCTACACCGGTACGGAGGTGGCCGCACAGGGCCCCGCGTTCACGGCCATGCTGGCGCGGCGGCATCCCGAGCTGCGTGATCAGCCGATGCGCTGGCTGCTGCTCGACGTCGCGCCCCGCGTGCTGCCCGGTCTCGACGAACGGCTGTCCAGGACCGCGCACGACGTGCTGACCGAACGGGGCGTCGAGGTGCTCACCGAGACCTCCATCGACGAGGCCACCGAGACCGGCGTGACGCTCGACGGCGGCCGCACCGTGCCCACCCGGTCGCTGATCTGGTGCGTCGGTGTGCGTCCCGACCCGCTCGTGGAGGCGCTCGGCATGGACACCCGCCAGGGCAGGCTGGCCGTGACCGACCAGCTCCAGGTTCCGGGCGCGCCCGAGGTGTTCGCCTGTGGCGACGCCGCCGCTGTGCCCGATCACCGCAATGCGGGCGAGCCGACGGCGATGACCGCGCAGCACGCCGTGCGGCAGGGCACGCTGGCCGCGCGCAACGTGGTCGCGTCGCTGCACGACAGGCCGTTGACGCGGTACCGCCATCGTGATCTGGGCTTCGTGGTCGACCTCGGTGCCGGTCGCGCGGCGGCGAATCCGCTGCACATCCCGTTGTCCGGGTGGCCGGCGAAGCTGGTGACCCGCGCCTACCACCTGCTGGCCATGCCGTCGAACCGGGCGCGCGTGGTGGCCGACTGGGCGTTGCACGCGACGGTGAGCCGTGAGCTGGTCCAATTGGGACTCGTGCGGTCGCCCGCCGTGCCCCTGGACAGCTCGTCGCCCGAACTGCCGGAACTGCCCGTGCCGGAGCAGGGTCGCGGTACGGCAGGCGAGGACACGGATTCGGCCGGCACGGAGTCCGGGGACACCGGCAGCCGTGATACCGAGTCCGGCGACACGGAGTCCGGCGACGCCGGTTCCGGTGGTGGTGCGGACCCCGGTGGCGCCGAATCCCGGCGTGCCGCGTCCGGTGGTGCGGACGCGGGTGAGCGTGGGCAGCAGGGCGTCTCGCGGGAGCCCTGAGCCACCGCTGTGACGTGCCGGTCGTCCCGGGGGTGCGAGGCCGCCGGGACGACCGGCCGCCGGTCAGTCCGCGCTCCTGCGTTCCTCGGCGAGCTGCCGGGCCTCCTCCTCGTTCGCGGCCGACGGAGGGGAACCGGGCAGCGGTCGGCGTGCCTTCTCGCGGGTGAACACCACACTGATCGCGCCGATGATGCCGGCGGCGATGAGCAGGAAGGCGGGCACGATCGGGTTTCCCGTTCCGGCCACCAGGGACGAGGCGATGAGCGGGGTCGTACCGCCGAACACGGACGTCGCGACGTTGTAGGCGATCGCGAGCGTGCCGTACCGCACGTCGACCGGGAACAGCGCAGGCAGGGTCGAGGGCAGCGTGCTGTTGAAGCACAGCAGCGTCAGCCCGATGAGCAGGGTGCCGGCGAACGCCGCCAGGTAGCCGCCCGCGTTGACCAGTAGGAACGCCGGCACGCTGGCCACCACGACGAGTCCGCAGCCGGTGTAGAGGATCGGATTCCTGCCGATGCGGTCCGAGAGCCGGCCGCCGAACGGGATGATCGCGATCAGCACGACCATGACGCCCAGCACGATCAGCAGCGCGGGCGTGGCCGGCAGTCCGACCTCTTCGGACAGATACGTCGGGAAGTACTGCGTAAGCGTGTAGTTGACGACGTTGTAGGTCACCACGAGTCCGATGCAGACCAGCAGTGGCCGCCACGGCTTGATCACCGTGTCACGGAACTGTTCCCGCACCGAGCGACGGGGCGGTTCGGACGAATCCGGTGCGCTGGACTCGGAACCGGTGTCTCCGGCGCGGCGGTCTCCCTCCGAGGTGTCGTGTCGCCCTGTCTGCTGTTCGAAGGCGGGGGACTCCTCGAGTCGCGTTCGGACGTAGAGGCCGATCAGGCCCAGCGGGCCGGCCACCAGGAACGGGATGCGCCAACCCCACGACAGCAGAGCCTGCTCGGGTACGACGGTGGTGACGGTGGTCGCGACCGCCGCGCCCAGCACGTAGCCGCTGAGCGTGCCGAACTCCAACCAGCTGGTCAGGAACCCGCGGCGGGTGTCGGGGGAGTGCTCGCCCAGGTAGGTCATCGCACCGGCGTACTCCCCGCCGGTGGAGAAGCCTTGCACCAGGCGGCCGAGCAACAGCAGGAGCGGGGACCAGAAACCGATGGCTTCGTAGCTGGGGATCAGTCCGATGCCGAGCGTTCCGCACGCCATCGTGATCATCGTGATGGCCAGGACACGCCTGCGGCCGAGCCGGTCGCCGAGCGGGCCGAAGATCATGCCCCCGATCGGCCGGGCGACGAAGGCGGCGGCGAACATGGTGAAGGTGGCGACCACCGACCCCGAACCCTGGCCTGCGAAGAAGACCTGGCTGATGGTCGGGACCAGGAACGCGAAGATGCCGAAGTCGTACCACTCCATCATGTTGCCGACGGCGGTTCCGGAGATCGTGCGTTTGAGGCGGGAAGGGCGGATCACCGTGATGCGTTCCGCCCCGCCGCCGTGTCGCCTGTTTCCGTGTCGCGCGTGGTCGCGGGTGTGCTCGCCGGAACGCGCGTTGCCGTGATCGTGCATGCCGGTGGTGTAACCCGGCGGCCCGTGTGTCAATCCCGGCTGTCGGGCCGGTGGGTGGGAATCCGGGCACGGCCGGAGCAACCGGACACGCGGCCGTGCTCAGTCGCTGACGGTGCCGCCGCACTCGCGGACGAGATCGGCCATGATCGCGCGATCGGCGGGAGAGACGTACTCGGCGTAGTAGGCGTAGAGGCTCTGGCGGGCCAGGCGGGAGGCGGCCAAACCGTCGCGGTCGGAGATCGCCGTGAACACGTCGCGGTGGTGGCGCAGCGACTGCAGCATGAGCGCGGTCTGGTCGTCGGCGTCGAGGACGGTCCTGGTGATGAGGTCGAGGATCGCCTCGCGGATGACGTCGCCGTACACCTGGACGACCCGGTTACCGCCCGCTTCGGCGATCAGTTCGTGGAATTCCAGGTCGGCGCGGCTGAACTCGGCGTAGCCGCGGTTCATGCAGGCGCGCATCCTGGCCATGTTGCGTTCCAGCGCCACGAGTTGGTCGTCGGTTCTGCGGGAGGCGGCCAGCAGGTTCGCCGACGCATCGGCGATCATGCGGAACTGCACGAGTTCGGCCAACTCCATCCCGCCGCCCGAGGTCAGCAGCGCGACCGAACGGCGCATCGGCTCCACCGACACCGGCAACACGAGCGGACCGCGTGGATCGCGCGGACTCGAGCGGATGAGGTCCATGTTCTCGAGCACCCGCAGGCCTTCCCGTACCGATGCCCTGCCGATGCCGAACCGCTCGACGAGTTCGCGTTCGCTGGGCAGCCGGTCGCCCGGCCGCAGTGCTCCGGAGGCGACGCCGTCCTGCACGTAGTCGACGATGCGCTGGAACAGGCGCTGCCCGGACGTGTCCCGACGAGCCGTCATCCACGCGCCTCCGCCGGAGCCGGGGCGAGCCCGGCCAGCGCGCTCAGCAGTGAGCCCGCCGGGTCGGCGACGACCGCCGCGTCGATGTCGGCCGCGCGTGCGGCGATGCGCTCGCCGAGTTCGCCGGTCCTCGCCCCCATCGCCGTACCCGCGAGGGCAGGCAGCTCCGCGAGCACCGAGGCGGTCGCCGCCTCGAGGGTGACCGCGGCGTCGTGCTCGCCGAGCCCGGCCAGGCACAGCGCGGCCGACAGCGTGGCCGCAGCGGGGTTCGCCGTACCGGTGCCTGCGATGTCCGGGGCCGATCCGTGGACCGGTTCGTACATGCTGGGCGCGCTGCCGCGGGGATTGTGGTTGGCGCTGGCCGCCACACCGAGTCCACCTTGGATGGTGGCGCCGAGGTCGCTGATGATGTCGCCGAACAGGTTGTCGGTGACCACCACGTCGAATCGGCCCGGATCCAGCGGAAGGTGCTGGCACATCGCGTCCACGTGCACGTAGTCGCGTTCCACCTGCGGGTAGCGGGCGCCGACCTCGTCGACGACCTCCTGCCAGAGCCGGCCGGCGTGGGTCAGGATGTTCGTCTTGTGGCAGAGCGTGAGGCGTCCGCGCCGCGCGGCGGCCAGCCGGAAGGAGAACTCGACGGCCTCGGTGGTGGCCGCCGCCGTGGTGACGGAGTTCTGCAGGGCGACGGCTTGCGGCGTCCCGGGATGGGTGAGCCCGCCGCCGCCTGCGTACAGCCCCTCGGTGTTTTCACGCACGATCACCAGGTCGCAGTTGCCGGGGTGCACCCCGGCAACCGGACTCGGCACCCCGGGATAGAGCCGGACGGGCCGGATGTTCACCGACTGCGCGAACGCGATCCGCAACGCGACGATCAGCCCGCGCTCCAGCACACCCGGCGGCACCCGGGGATCGCCCACGGCACCGAGCAGGATCGCATCGTGCTCGGCCAGGGTCGACTGGCTGGCCTCGTCGAGGACTTCGCCGGTGCGCAGGTAGGCCTCGGCGCCCAGGTCGACGTCGGTCGTCTCGACCGTGAACCCGAACCGCCGGGAGACCGCCTCCACACCGGCCAGGGCGGCCGCTGTCACGTCCGGACCGATGCCGTCCCCAGCGATGACCGCGAGCCGATAGCTGCGCATGCGTCGTGTACTCCTCACTCGCCGGCCCGCACGGTCGGGCCGGCACGGCCGGTGGCCGTGTCGTGGATTGCCGTGTCGTGGATTGCGGTGTCGGGGGTTGCGGTGTCGGGGGTTGCGGTGTCGTTGTCGTTTGCCGTGCCGTGGGTGAGGGGCAGGGGCCGTCAGGCGCGCAGTGCGAAGTCACGCCACGTCTTGCCCTGGGAGGGTTCCACGTCGACCCACAGGGCTGTCACGCAGTGCGGGCAGACGTAGGCGATCACGTCGAGCGTGTCGTGCACGGCGACGTGGGCACCGAGATCGTTGCCGTCGAGACGCACCCGGCCTGCGACCGATTCCCAGCCGTGGCCCAACTCGCCGAGCACCGTGCCGCAGTGCCGGCAGGCCCCGACGACGGAGTCGCCGTCAGCGCGCGTCGTGAGGGAGGCGCCCCAGATGCCGGTCGGTTCGCCGGTCGCGGTGGAGTGGGCGGGCCGTTCCGGCACGGTCATCCGGCTGCGGCGCGAGGCGCGGATGCGCTCCCGGCGGTCCCGGGTCGCGGTCTCGTCGGCGACTCCGCCGCGGACGACGACCCCGTAGATCCGCTCGGCGGCCTCCGCGGTCACCGCACCGGATTCGACATCGGCTGCGACGCGTTCCGGCTCGCGCAGGATCGGATCGCCGTACCCGCCTCCGTTCTGGACGGTGCACTCGAACACGTCGCCGCGGGCGATCCGGGCCGCCGGTGAGACACCAGGCAGGACCTGATGCTCGCCGTCGAGTTCCGAGAGCCGGCCGATCGCGTTGCCAGCGCCGAACCGTTCCAGCGGCGCCGCGCCCGTCACCCGCTCGAACCGGGCGCAGGAACCGGGAAGACCGCCGAACAGGCCGGTGCGGTTGGGTAGCGTGACGCCGTGGGTGCCGAGGATACCGGTGACCTCCTCGGTGTCGATCGGCGTCATCGCGAACTGGACGCCGTTGCCGCCCCGGAACCGGCCTGCACCGCCCGAATCGGGAACGATGCGTCGCCACAGGTACAGCAGGGGGTGGCGCATCTCCTGCTGCTCGACGTCGCCGGCACCGCCCGCGAGGATCACCATGGCACCGCCGGCGTCCACCCCGTCCCGGAACGAGAAGGCGGGGCCTCCCCACAGGAGGGAGTCCATGTACATCGAGGCGAACGGTTCGCCGTGCTGGTCGATGCCACCGAACTGGCTGAGCTGCCACGAACCGTCCGACGGGCCGAACGCATAGCTCTCGTAGGTCTCGGAGAACGAGAGCATCTTCGCGATCGCTCCGCCCGCAGAACAGGTCGCCGTCCAGTTGGCGCCGGCCGCTCCACCCGAGACGGGCATGGGCTCGACCGCGGTGACGCACAGGCCGTCGGGCGCGGAGACCTCCACCGGCCGCATCAGTCCGTGGTTCCACGGAATGTCCGAGCCGAACGTGCACAGCATCAGCGTCGCCACCGCGCCGAGCAGGCCGCCGCGTGTCGTCATCCCATAGGCGGGTGACTGCGGACTCGCCCCGGAGAAGTCGAACACGATCCGGTCGCCGGTCTTCTCGAGCCGGCAGGGCACCTGGAGCAGCTCGATGCCGTCGTCACCGGGTCGGCCACTGCCGTCCGGGCGGTCCAGATAGGACGTGTGCTCGTAGACGCCGTCCGGCAGCGTGCGGAGCATCTCCCTGAGTTCGGCCTCGGAGTTGTCGAGCGTTCGCGCCATCGTGGCCCGCACCGCGTCCGCACCGTAGCGATCGCAGAGCTCGTGGAAACGTTGCTCGGCCACGCGCAGTCCGGCGAGGAACGCGCGGAAGTCGTTTGCCACCGTGTCGTGCATGCGGGAGTTGCAGACGATCGTGTCCCACAGTTCCTGGTTGACCACGTCCTTGCGCACGATCCGTCCCGGCGGTATGCGCATGCCCTCCTGGAAGACGTCCGTCGCCGTGGTGCACCAGCTGCCCGGGTCCATGCCGCCGAGGTCCACCTGGTGGGCCATGCAGCCGAGCCAGGCGACGATCTCGCCGTCGCGGAACACCGGTTTGCAGAACTGCACGTCGTTCTGGTGCATGGCGGCGAGGTACGGGTCGTTGATGATGAAGACGTCACCCGGCTCGATGTCGTCGTACCGGTCGAGGAAGACCTCGATCGCCATCGCGCCGGTGTAGATCGGCGTGAGCAGATAGGTGCCGATGATCGCCATCTCACCCGCGGCGGTGTAGATGCCGAAGTTGTAGTCGGTCGCGTGCACGACGGGCGAACCCGAGACGTGTTCGACCGTGGTGGCGCCCTCGGAGTTGATGGACCAGAGCTTGTGCCGGATGACCTCGTAGACGACCGGGTCGACGGTGGTGGTCATGGGGATCTCCTTCCCGGTCAGCGGTTCTCGATGACGATGTTGCCGAGACCGTCCACGCCTGCGGTCTGGTCGGGGCCGACCACCACGGTCGTGTCGGGCAGTTCCACGATTGCCAGGCCGTCGATGGCGAGGCCCTCGTGAAGGTGGTCAGCCCGGTAGACCGCCGCCTCGCGCCACGTACCGCCGGAGAAGACCTGCCGGCGGTCCGGCCGGGCGGGCGCCGCGGACCCGAGCGTGCTGCCGTCGAACTCCGTGCGCGGCACCGGGCTGGTCGCGACGACCCGGAAGGTCGTGATCTCCACCCCGCCGTCGAGGAAGGCGGCGCCCTTGCCGAACCGGCCCTCGTAGATGTCGACGAACCGGTCCACCATGGCGTCCACGTCCGCGGCGGTGATCCGTTCGGCCTCGATCGGGACGGTCAACACGTGGATCTGGGCTCGGAAGCGGATCTCCACGAATTTCGCGACCGACACGGAGTCCTCGGCCGCACCGGCGGCGACGAGGTTGCGGCGTGCCCGCTCGGCCAGCTGCCGGAACGTCGCGTCGAGCTCGGCCGGTGGCAGGGCCGAGGAGTGCTCGGTCGTGCCGGGCGGGGTCTGCATCGGTTTGGACAGTTCCTCGACCATCGTCAGATCGCTGCACCCGATCCCGAACGCCGAATGCACCGACGCGGTGATCGGCACGACGACCTGCGGGCAGCCGAGTTCGGCACCGTAGGAGAACGCGTGCAGCGGTCCCGCGCCGCCGTAGGCGAACACGGCGAAGTCTCCGGGGTCGTAACCCTGTTCCACGGTCACCTTGCGCACGAGGTCTGCCATGCGTGCGTCCACAATGGTCTTGATGCCCTCTGCGGCCTGTTCGACCGACAACCCGGCGGGACGGGCGACGTGCTCGTCGATGACTCGCCGCGCCCGGTCGACGTCGAGGGTCAGTCTGCCGCCCAGGAAGTTGTCCGGGTTGAGGTAGCCGAGGACGAGGTCGGCGTCCGCCACGGTTGGCCGGGTGCCACCGCGGCCGTAGCAGGCGGGCCCCGGTCGTGCCCCTGCCGACTCGGGGCCGACCTGGAGAACCCCGCCGCGCACCGACGCGACCGAACCTGCGCCCGCGCCGATTGCCCGGACGGCGACCGACGGAAGCGCGAGTTCGTCGCGGCCGATGAGCGTGGTGTTCGACATGACCGGGCGCCCGTCGAGCACCAGTCCCACGTCGAAGCTCGTGCCGCCCATGTCGGTGGTCACGATGTTGCGGTATCCCGCGCGAGCGCCGAGCGCTTGCGAGGCGACGACGCCGCCCACCGGACCGGACATCACGGTCGCGGCAGCCCGGCGCTCGACGTCGCCGAAGGTGGCCAGTCCACCGTTGGACTGCATCAGCAGCGGCGCGGCGGACAGGCCCGCCTCGCTGAGCGTGGATTCGAACGAGTCGAGGGAGGTTCGCAGCACCGGGCGCAGGCTGGCGTTGATCGCCGTGGTCAGGGTGCGCGCGTACTCGCCGATGCGGGGCAGGAACTCCGAGGACAGGGTGACCGATGCGCCCGGCACCTCTTCCTCGACGATCTCCGCGACCCGGCGTTCGTGGACGTCGCAGGCGAACGACCACAGCAGTGACACCGCGAACACCTCGGCACCGGCCTCGACGAGCTCACGGACGGCGCGGCGGACGTCGTCCTCGTCGAGCGGGCAGACGATGCGGCCGGCGTAGTCGATGCGTTCGGTCACTTCCGCGGTCAGCGTCCGCGGGACGACCACCGGTTGCTTGACCAGCGTGCGGAACCGCTTCGTCTCCTCCTCGTCGAGCCCGCCCGCCTTGAACCCGCGCATGATCGGAAGGGTGTCGCCGAATCCCCGTGTCTGAATGAGCCCGACGGCGCAGCCCCGGCCCTCGAGCATGGCGTTCGTGGCGACGGTCGTGCCGTGCGCGAACACCTCGACGTCGGCGAGCAGCTGGTCGAGCGGCACTCCGCGTTCCTCGGCGGCCAGAACCAGCGTGTCGAGCACGCCGTGCGCGGGATCGTCGGGCACGGTGGACGACTTGTGCCGGCCGACCGTGCCCGCCGAGTCGATCACGACCGTGTCGGTGAAGGTGCCCCCGATGTCGGAGGCGACGTAGTAACTGGGCATACCGGCGGGTCACTCCTTTGTGGCGCTGGTTTCGGTACCTTCCGCGGCGTCGCGGGTTTTTCGGGTGCGCGTTGTCCGGCTGCGGAGTTCGGCGGTCGTCGCCTCGATGTGGGCGCGGGCGAGCCGCTCCGCCTCGGCGCCGTCGCCTGCTTCGATCGCGTCGGTGATCGCCGTGTGTTCGGCGATGGCCCGTCGCGCACTGCCGGGTTCGACGAGTGCGACGGGTGCGAAGACCTGCGCGGTCATGCGCAGGATGGGTAGTTGTCCGACGACGAACTCGTTGCCGGACAAGTGGACGATCTCCTCGTGAAAGTCCACATTGGATGCGGTGTACTCGCGGGCACGCCACGGGTCCAGGGTGGCGCGCTGCACGTCGATCGTGCGCCGGAGGCTCCGGACGTGTCGGGCGAGGTCGTCGCGGCCGGCGTTCTCGGCCAGGAGCCGGGCGGCGAGACCGTCGACGACCGCACGCAGCGCGTAGGCGTCCAGCAACGTGTCGAGATCACCGCTGACCACCCGGGCGCCCTGCCCGGCCGTCACCGTGACCAGGCCTTCCTGCTCGAGAAGCCGGAACGCCTCCCGCAGCGGCGTGCGGCTCACGCCGAGCTCGGTCGAGAGCTGTTGCTGGCGCAGCCACGTGCCGGCCGGATACCGGCGGGCGTAGATCCGCTCGCGGATGACCGACGCGGTCTCCTCCACGAGCGGCAGCCGCCGGGCGGCATCCGCGCGGTCGTCCGTACTGCCCACAGCGCGCCGACCTTCCTTGCTCAGCGGATTGGATACAGCGTCTAGAAGCGTGACTCACCGCCCCGTGGCAGTCAACCCGCTCGTGCGTTCGGGACTCCGTTGTGATGCGACGTTGTGGTGCGACGTTGTGGTGCGACGTTGTGGTGCGACGTTGTGGTGCGACGTTGTGGTGCGACGTTGTGGTGCGAATCCCACTCTGTTCCCGGTGTTCGGGGGGTCCGGTCCGCCTCCGAGGTGTGGACGAGTCCGACCTTGACGCGGTAGGGAGCGCTGGGCGATCCTCTCTCAGGACGCGTGCTGGTCGTACCAGCAGCGCCCCGTGCCAGCAGCGGACTCGGTACTGGACGATGACGTCCGAAGGAGACGAACTGATGGATTCCGCGGGCTTCGCAGTGCCCGATCTGCGTCCCGGACTGCCGATCGGCGACGGCTGGATGGCCGCGGAGACCACCGCACCGGTCGTGTTCCCGTACGACGGGTCCCACGTCGCCGAGGCCCCGGTCGGCTCGGTCGCCCACGCCGAGGCGGCGCTCGAGGCAGGCACGGCCGCCCGCGGTGCGGTCCGCAGGCTCACCTCCGAGGCGCGCAGGGCGATCCTGCTCGACGTCGAGGCGCAGCTGCGCGAGCGATCCGACGAGTTCGTCGACCTGCTCATCGCCGAGACGGGCAAGACCAGGGCCGACTGCGAGGTGGAAGCCACCAGGACCCTCTTCACCTGGCAGGCCACCGCCGAGGAGGTCGCGCACATCCACGGCGAGACCGTGCCGCTCGACCTGCAGGCCTCCGGCGCGGGCATGCTCGGGTACTGGACGCGGAAGCCGATCGGTCTCGTCGTCGGCATCGCCGGGTTCAACGCCCCGCTGCTGCTGGCCAGTCACAAGATCGCACCGTCGATCGCCGCGGGCTGCCCGGTGATCTGCAAACCCGCGCCCGCGACGCCGTTGAGCGTGTTGTGGCTCGCCGAACTCGTGCGCGAGGCGGCCCGTCGCCACGGTGCACCGCAGGAAATCGTGCAGGTGGTGACCGGAGACGCGGACGTGGGCAGGGCGCTGGTCACCGATCCGCGGGTCGCCGCGGTGTCGTTCACCGGCTCGGCCGAGGTCGGCCACCGGATCGCCCGTGACGCGGCGCCGCGCAAGGTGTTGCTGGAACTCGGCTCCAACGCGGCCCTCGTGGTCGATGTGGACGCCGACCTCGACAAGGCCGTCGACGCCGTGCTGCGCGGCGGTTTCTACTTCAACGGCCAGGCGTGTATCGCCGTACAGCGGGTCATCGTGTGCGCGCCCGTGCGCGAGGAGTTCGTCGCACGGCTGAGCGCGCGGATCGGGGAGCTGACGGTCGGCGACCCACGGGACCCCGCCACGCGGATCGCGCCGCTGATCGACGCGGCGTCGACCAGGCGGGTGCTGGACTGGATCGACGAGGCGCGTGGAGCCGGCGCTACCGTCGCCCACGGTGGGTCCGTCGTGGACGGTGCCGTCGAGCCCACGGTGCTGCTCGACCCGCCCGAGCACGTGCGCGCATGGTGCGAGGAGATCTTCGCGCCCGTCGTGGCCGTGCGCACGGTTCCGGATCTGACCGCCGCACTGGAACTGGTCAACCGTTCGCGCTACGGCCTGCACGCCAGCGTGTTCACCCGATCCCTGGCGACCGCGTTCGCCGCGATCGAGGAACTCGACGTGGGCGGGGTCGTGATCAACGAGGTGCCCGGCTTCCGTTCCGACATCATGCCCTACGGCGGCGTGAAGGACTCCGGCATCGGCAGGGAAGGGCCTCGCTTCGCGATCGAGGAACTGACCGTCACCCGCATGGCCGTCATCCGGCCGGAATGAGAGTGGAAGGACCTTCGATGACGGACTACTCGCAGCTGTTCCGGCTCGACGGCAAACGGGCGCTGGTTCTCGGAGCAGGCGGTATCGGACAGGAGGTGGCGTCGGCGCTCGCCGCCCACGGCGCCGAGCTGACCTGCGCCGACCGGGACCGGGCCGCGGCCGAGGCCACCGCCGACACGGTGGGCGGACGCGCACTCGAGCTCGACCTCACCGACCCGGACGCCGTCGAACGGGTCGCGAGTTCGTTCGAGGTCGCGGGCCCGGACGTCGTCGTGCTCACCGCGGCGATGAACGTCCGCAAGCGCATCCTCGACTACACCCCGGAGGAGTTCGACCGCGTCGTGGGGCTCAATCTGAAGGCCACGTTCATCGTGCTGCAGGCGTTCGGGCGGCGCATGGTGCAGCGCGGTGCGGGCAGCATCGTGGTGTTCTCCTCCGTCCGCGGCCAGGTGGTGGAACCCGGGCAGTCGGTCTACGCCGCGACCAAGGCGGGGGCGGTGCAACTGGTCAAGACCGCGGCCGCCGAGTTCGGCGGCGCGGGAGTGCGGGTCAACGCCGTCGCTCCGGGGGTGGTCGAGACCCCGTTGACGACTCAGATCAAGGCCCACCCCGAGTGGTACGACGCGTACGCGGCCAAGAGCGCGCTCGGAAGGTGGTCGCAGCCCTCGGAACTCGCCGGAGCCGTGGTGTATCTGGCCTCGGACGCCTCGACCTACGTGACCGGTTCGACGCTCATGGTCGACGGCGGCTGGACCGCCGTGGACGGGCGGTTCGACCCGCCTGCGTGACGTTCCGGCGCGCCCTCGCACGGGCTCGTCCGCCGGCGGTGCATGCGGACCGTGCGGGCGGTGACCGTGCGGGCTCACTAGCCTGACGTGCATGGCCACACGCGCGTCGGGACGGTCCACGAGGGAGGCGATTCGGGCGGCCGCGTCCCGCCTGTTCCGGGAGCGCGGCTACGCGCGCACGCCGGTACGCGACATCGCCGCGCTTGCCGAGGTCAACCCTGCCCTCGTGATCCGGTACTTCGGGAGCAAGGAGGAACTGTTCCTGGAGACGATGCGGCTCACGATCGACGACGAACCACTCCTGGACGTGCCGATCGACCGGTTCGGCGAGCGGTTCGTCGACGTCGTGCTCTCGAGCGAGCAGGACATCAGGGACGTCCATCTCGCGCTGGTGCGCGGGAGCGGGGAGGAGCGGATCGCCGAGCGGCTGCGCGAGGTGCACGAGGACTCGCTCGTCGCCCCGCTGCGCGCGCGGCTGTCCGGTGTGGACGCCGACCTGCGGGCGCGCATGGCGGCGGCCGTGGTCGGCGGCCTGCTGTACTCGCTGTGGATCGTCGGTGATCACGCGCTCGAGTCCGAACGGGACGTACTGGTGCGGCGCTACGGCGCGATCGTGCAGGACATCATCACGCCGGAGACCTGATGCGGGACGGCACGTCTCCGGGGTTGGTCACTGCACCGACCAACCGCCGTCGGAGGGCAAAATCGCGCCGTTGACGTTCACACCGTCGTCGCTGAGCAGGAACGTGATGGACGCGGCCAGCTGGGCCGCGGTGGCGATCGGCGGGATGCTGCGCAGGAACGGCGCGGTCCGTTCCCGGCCCCACTCGGACACGGGCCCGCCGCCCGCGGCGATCCCCGTCGCCACACCGCCGGGGGCGACCGCGTTCACCCGGATACCGCGGTGGCCGTACATGAACGCCGTGTTCTTCGTGAGCCCCACGACGGCGTGCTTCGAGGCGGTGTAGGCCGCACCCGCCGCGTTGCCGCGTAGCGCCGCCTCGGAGGCGATGTTCACGATCGACCCGCGCCCACGGTCGAGCATCGCGGGCAGCACGGCGCGCGTCAGGCGGAACAGGCCGTCGACGTTCACCGCGAACACCCGCCGCCACAGCTCGTCGGACGTCTGGTGGGCGGGGGAGAAGTCGTCGGTGACACCGGCGACGTTGGCCAGACCGTCGATCGGTCCCGCGGCCGCGACGATCCGGTCGATGTCCTCGGCGCGGGTGACGTCGGCCGGCACCGGGGAGACGGCGCTGTCGAACTCGCCTGCCAGGTTGTCGAGACCCTCGGCCGTGATGTCGACGGCGACCACGTGGCCGCCCTCGCGAGCGATGCGGGACGCGGTCGCTCTGCCGATCCCCGACGCGGCGCCGGTGACGACGACCGTTCGACCGTCGAACCGGCCGGGCACGACGCGTTCCCGCCACGGTCCCGTCGCCGCCGTCGCCTCTGTCGTCTCCGCCGCGGCCTGTGCGTCCCGTGCTGACGGGGTGCCGCCCCCGTTGACCCGCCGCACGAGCGCCTGCACGACGTCGTCGGTGAGGGCGCCCTGGCTCAGCCCGACCAGTTCGGACAGCGGCAGCGCGGCCACGGGCTCGAGCACCTCGGCGCCGAAACCGGACTCGCCGAGCATCTCCCGGAGCGCGGTCCCGCCCTCCGGATGGGCCAGCCATTCGCCGACCGTGCTGTCGGCGGTGATGATCGGGGACGTGCTGCTCATCCGTTCTGCCTCCCACTGGGCTCGGGACCCGGACCTCGAAGGTAAACGTAGTTTACGTCGGCGGTGCCCCGGCAGGCGCGGTCCCGGCGTGCGCGCGTGATCACTTGGCGTCGGCGTAGCTGTCGACGACGGCGGCGGGCATGGGGAAGTGCACCGGGCACGACGGACCGAACACGAGCGCGGTGGTCTCCGCTACGGCCTCCTCGAGGGCGGCGACGACCGGGCCGGCCAGCTCGGCCGGCGTGTGCACCAGCACCTCGTCGTGCTGGAAGAAGACGAGGTGCGCCGGGTGTGGCAGTCGCGCGCGCAGGCCGGCGAGCAGCACCGCGGTCCAGTCGGCGGCGCTGGCCTGGACGACGAAGTTCCGGGTGAACCGACCCCAGTCGCGCGCCGCGCGCCGTGCCGGTCCTTCGGCTCCGTCGCCGCCGGTCAGCGTGCGCCAGGCCTCCGACGGTGGCGGGGACGTACGGCCGAGGCGGGAGCGGACGATCTCACCGCGTTCCCCGGCCGCCGCCGCGTGCTCTACATAGGACACCGCGTCCGGGAAACGGCGCCGCAGCAGCGCGAACGTCGCCGCCGCGTCACCGGCCGTCCCGCCGTACATGGCCGACAACATGGCGACCTTGGCGCTGTGCCGGTGGTCGTCGCCCGCCTCGGGATGCAGCTCCTCGGCCAGGGTCGTGTACAGGTCCGTCGAACGGGACACCTGTGCGAGCCGTCGGTCCCCGGAGAGTGCGGCCAGAATCCGGGGCTCGAGCTGCGCCGCGTCCGCCACCACGAGCTTCCACCCGGGATCGGCGGTCACACATCCGCGGAGCATGCGGGGAATCTGCAGCGCGGCGCCGCCTCGGCTGGCCCAGCGGCCGGACACCACCCCGCCCACCACGTACACCGGACGGAACCGGTCCGCGTGCACCCATTGGTCGAGCCACGCCCACCCGTGTGCCGAGTTCAGCCGGGCGAGCTCCTTGTACTCGAGCAGCGGAGCGACGGCGGGATGGTCGACGCGCCGGAGCACGTGGGCGCGTGCTGACGGCACGGAGATCCCGGCCCTGCCGAACGCCCGGACGACGCTGTCGGGGTGGTCGGGGTTCACCGGCCTGCCGAACGCCGCCGCGATGCGCTCGGCCAGGACGGCGAGGGCGGCGGGTCGGCTGCCGGCCGGCACCCGTGGACCCAGGAGGTCGGTCAGCAACGCCGCGTGCCGTTCGCGGCGCCAGGGCAGTCCGTCGGTCGACATCTCGACGGCCGCGAGTGCGCTCGCCGACTCCGCAGCCGCCAGCAGTCGCAGCCTGCCGAGGCGCTCGATTCGCGCGGTCTGGTCGGACAGCACCGCCGCGGCTGCGTCGGCGGGGTCGACCCCGGCGGGCAGGCCGGTCTCGTGCGGCTCGAACAGGGCGGGGCGGTCGTCGGGCGGGCCGTGCGGCTCGTTGTCGGCAGGGACGGGCAGTCCGCGCAGACGCGCGTAGGCAGCGGCGAGTGAGCGCGGCCGGTCGCCGGCGCCCTCGGCGGCCAGCAGGAGTCCTTCGACGAGCGACAGGTCGTGGCAGCGGCGCACCCGGACGCCGGCTTCCAGCAGGGGGCGGTAGTCACGGTCGGTCGACGGCAACACCCAGCGCGGCCGGTGCTCGCGTTCGATGCGCTCGGCGCGGGCGGGCAGTTCCTCCGCAGCCACGTCGTCCGGCACCACCAGATCGGCGTCCGGGCAGCGCATCGAGAAGCGGCCGGTCGGATCCCGGGTGACGATGACATGCACGGCGTTGATTCTGCTGCACGGGTCGGACAGTCCCGGACCGGTCGGTGAGACGTGCGTTACTCCCACAGCCGGTTCGCCCGGGCGAGGGTTGCTCCGTCTGCCCTACCAGCGGGTAGGTTGTGGCTCACGAGCTCGAGGAGGTGCCCGGATGATGACGCCACCGGTGGTGACGGAGCTGACCACGCGCATGGCCGAGAAGGCCCGCAGCGTAGGCGTGATGTGGAAGGCAGGCCTGCTGCCGTTCCCACGGCTGGACGAGGGCGTACGTTCACTGGTTCTCACCAACAAGTTCGGGCCCATCGCCGGAGCCGTCCGCATCGCCGCGCGCCGGAACCCGATGGACATCGGCCTCGTCGACGAACGCGGGCCGTTGACCTTCTCCCAACTCGACCAACAGTCCAACGCGTTGGCCCGCGCGTGGAGCGACCGTGGCGTGGGACCGGGCGCGAGCGTCGCGGCGCTGTGCCGGGATCACCGCGGGCTCGTGCTCACCATGTTGGCGGCCAACAAGCTCGGCGCGGCACTGCTGTTGATGAACACCGGGTTCGCTCGGCCCCAACTCACCGACGTCGCCAAACGCGAGAAGGTGCGCGTGCTGGTCTACGACCAGGAGTTCACCGACCTGTTGGGCGGTATCGACGGTGTCGACCGCTACCTCGCCTGGGTCGACGACGAGGCCACCGCCGGCGAGGTGACCACACTCGACACACTGATTGCGGCGACGGACGACTCCGCTCCCGAGGCTCCGCCGAAGCCGGGCGGACTCGTCCTGCTCACCAGCGGCACCACGGGCACCCCGAAGGGCGCCCCGCGGCCGAAGATCTCCGGACTCGACTCGGCGCAGTTCCTCGACCGGATCCCGCTGCGGGTCGGCGAGGCCACGTACATGGGTGCTCCGTTGTTCCACGGCACGGGGATCTCGCAGTTCATCCTGTCGCTGGCGTTGGGCAGCACGGTGGTGGTGCGGCGCAGGTTCGACCCTGAGGACGCGTTGCGGGGCGTGGCCAAGCACCGCTGCACCTCCCTCGTGCTGGTGCCGACCATGCTCCAGCGGATCATCGACCTCGGGCCCGAGGTGATCGGCAAGTACGACACCTCCAGCCTGCGCATCGTCTTCCTGGCCGGTTCGGCCCTGCCGCCCGACATCGGCAACCGCGCCACCGAGATCTTCGGCCCGGTGATCCACAACCTCTACGGCTCGACCGAGGTTGCGGTCGCCACCGTCGCGACCCCGGAGGACTGGGCGCAGGCACCGGGAACCGTGGGCCGGCCGCCGGTCGGCTGCCGGGTCGCGCTCTACGACGACAAGGGCGAGCGCATCACCGAGCCGAATGTCACCGGACGGGTGTTCGTGGGCAGCGGGCTGGCGTTCGAGGGCTACACCGACGGCCGCAACAAGGAGATCATCGACGGGTTGCTGGCCAGTGGCGATGTCGGGCACTTCGACGAGGACGGGCTCCTGTTCATCGACGGACGCGACGACGAGATGATCGTCTCGGGCGGCGAGAACGTGTACCCCATCGAGGTCGAGAACCTGCTCGTCGAGCATCCGGAGATCCTCGAAGCCGGGGTCGTCGGCGTGCCCGACGAGGAGTTCGGCCAGCGCCTCAAGGCGTTCGTCGTGCGTTCCGCAGACTCGACCCTCGACGCCGACGGTGTCCGCGCGTTCGTCAAGGAGAACCTGGCCCGCTACAAGGTCCCGCGCGACGTCGAATTCCTCGATGCCCTGCCGCGCAACGCCACCGGGAAACTGCTGCGCAACAAGCTGTCCTAGACCTTCCCGGCGCCCTATCCTCTGCTCCGTCGTGGACGGTGCAGGGCGGCTGGGCGCGCCGATCGTCCGAAACGGACGAAGCCGACATGTGGCGCGTTTCGGTGCGGATGTGTGGCGATGTTCCAGGTCAGGCTGGGTCGTCACCACTGTCGGCCTCGCTTGCCCGGGTGACCAGACGAAAGTCGCTACATCCAGCCGATTCCGAAGACTCCCGGACCGAAGTTCGTCGCGATCGCGTGGGCGCGGCCCAACTCGTCGATCGTGAGGTCGTGGGATTCGGCGGCACCGCCGTTGCTTCGGTGGGAGTAACGCCAGCATTGCTCCGGGAATCTCCCGGGCTCGAAATCGACTTCCAGCAGGTATTCCGGAATCGGCTTCCAGAATTCGCGGAAATGTGCTTTCCGGGAATCGGAATCGGGTTGGTGGCGATATTCGAGGGAATACTCGATCAAATGAGTCTCACCGGTGTCGATCGGCCTGCTGAACACCAGTTCCGCCAGGGTGAGTCCGGCCTGTGGGTCTTCTTCGACACGGCCGACGGCGCAGTTGCGCACCGCCGACAGCGCCGGAGTGGCCGCCGCGTCACCCATCCCGTCCTGGCGGTAGGCCAGCAGCCAGCGGTCCTGCCCGTCCGCCTGGGCCCGGAAGACCGCCTTGGCCGTGACGATGCTGTGGTCGGCTGTCCCGTTGCTCGTCACGGTGCAGTGGTCGTGCAGCCCCACCAGGGAGACGTCCGGCTGGCGGTCCAGGCTGAGCGGGGCACGGTCGCCCTCGTCGTGCCGGCGCCGGGAGGTCGCCCCGCGGGGCCGCGGCGGGGGGAGCAGTCCGAGCAGGGAGCCGGTCGGCACCTCGAGGATCTCCTCGAGTGCCCGGACCGCGGAGATGGAGCTCTGGCGCTCCGGCTGCCGTTTTCCGGATTGCCAATAGCTCAGCGCCGTGACACTGATGGCGATTCCGTGGTCCTGCAGGCGGGCTTGAATTCGGTCCAGGCCGAGTCCGCTCGTCGCGATCGCGGAGCGGAGTGCCACCGAGAATGCGGTACCGCCCACCTGTCGAATCGCCTCCCAGTGCTGTGTCGCTGATGGTGTCGTCGATAACGGCCTCGAAACGGAGCCGATAGCGACGGCGGTAACGATGTCGCCGCGCCGATAACGATATGGCCAACGTTAGCAGTATCGTGTAACGCGTCACCGCGTGGCTGCACAGCGTGAGGACTACACCATTCGGAGTATCGCTGACTACGGTGAACGATCCACGACTGGTAACTGTGAATCATTGCCGAAGTCTGCCGGCGCAGCTTGCATGACTCACGAACCTGCCGGGGATAACGGAAGGAATCCGAATGGGTAACTCGCGCAAGCTGAGGCGGAGCCTGAACGCAGGCGTCGTGGCCGCCGGTGTGACCGGACTGGTCGCCGCAGGCCTGGGAACCGCCGCTGCGGCGCCGGAGGGGCAGATCCTCTCGGCGAACACGCCCAACGCGGTCGACGGCAGCTACATCGTCGTCCTCAACGACAGCCTCAACGCCAAGTCGGTGACCACTGCCGCGACGCAGCTGGCCGACCGCTACGGCGCGGACGTGGCGAAGACCTACAGCTCGGCGCTGGACGGCTTCTCGGTCAAGGCCAGCGAGGCCGAGGCCAAGCGCCTCGCCGCCAACCCGTCGGTCGACTACGTGGTGCAGAACCAGCGCGTGCACGCCACCGAGACGCAGTCGCCGACGCCGTCGTGGGGTCTGGACCGCATCGACCAGGCCGAGCTGCCGCTGGACGACTCGTACACCTACAGCACCACGGCCGACAACGTCACCGCGTACATCATCGACACCGGTGTCGACGCCTCCCACGAGGACTTCGGCGACCGCGTGCAGCCCGGCCAGGACTTCGTCGACGGCGGTGGCGACGGTGACGACCAGCAGGGTCACGGCACCCACGTGGCCGGCACGGTCGCGGGCAGCGAGTACGGCGTCGCCAAGGGCGCGAGCATCGTTCCGGTGCGCGTGCTCGACGCCAACGGCTCGGGCACGACCGAGGGCGTCATCTCCGGTGTCGACTGGGTCGCCCAGAACGCCGAGGGTCCGGCCGTGGCCAACATGAGCCTCGGCGGCACGGCCGACCAGGCTCTCGACACCGCCGTCGAAGGTGCCATCGAGGCGGGTGTGACCTTCGTGGCCGCAGCCGGCAACGAGAGCGCCGACGCCGGCAACGGCTCGCCGTCGCGGGTCGAGTCCGCCATCACGGTGGCGGCCTCGGACGAGAACGACGCCCAGGCCGAGTTCTCCAACTACGGCTCCGTGGTGGACCTCTACGCCCCGGGCGTGGACATCACCTCGGCCGCCATGGGCGGTGGCGAGACCACCATGTCGGGCACCTCGATGGCGGCCCCGCACGTGGCCGGCGCCGCGGCGCTGTACCTCGCCGACAACCCGCAGGCCACCCCGGCCGAGGTCTCGGAGGCCCTCACCTCCTCGGCCACCGAGGGTGCGATCAGCAACCCGACCGGCGAGACGCCGAACCTGCTGCTGAACACGGGCCAGGAGTGAGCTGCTCCTGATCCCGCCGCTCACGGCGATTCACCGATGGCCCAGCGCGTGCCGCGCTGGGCCATCGGCCGTTTCGGGGCGCCGCCGGTCCGGGGTGCGAGGGCGGGCGGCCCTGGGGCGCCGGGCTCCGGCGGTGTAGCGACCGCCACGGCCATGACCGCCGCGTCCGTGGCAGAGTGCCGGAATGACCACCCGCACGAGGATTCTCATCACGGGAGCCAGCTCCGGGCTCGGCGAAGGCATGGCGCGACGCTTCGCGGCGGCAGGCAGGGATCTGGCGCTGTGCGCGCGCCGCACCGAGCGGCTCGACGCACTCGCCGCCGAACTCACCGAGCGGCACCCCGGCATCCGGGTCACCACCGCCGGACTGGACGTCAACCGGCACGACGACGTCTTCTCGGTGTTCCGGTCGTTCCGCGACGAACTGGGTGGGCTCGACCGCGTCGTCGTCAACGCGGGGCTCGGCAAGGGCCAGCCGGTCGGCAGCGGGTACTTCGAGGCCAACAAGCAGACGGTCGAGACGAACATGGTCGCCGCGCTCGCGCAGTGCGAGGCGGCGATGGAGATCTTCCGCGAGCAGAACGCCGGACATCTGGTGGTCGTGTCGTCGTTCAGCGCGATCCGCGGCATGCCGCGGAACATGACGGCCTACGGCGCCTCCAAGGCGGGGGTCTCGGCGTTGGCGGACGGCATCCGTGCCGACGTGCACGGCAGTCCGATCCGGGTCAGCACCGTCCTTCCCGGGTTCATCGAATCGGAGATGACGTCGCGCTCGGGCGGGCGGACCCCGCTGGTCGCCGACGCCGACCGGGGCACCGACTCCCTCGTCAGGGCGATCGAGTCCGAGCGCGCGGTGTCGTACGTGCCCTCGTGGCCGTGGACGCCGCTGTCGGTGCTGCTGAAGGCACTGCCCGTCGGCGTGTTCCGCAGGCTCGTCTGATGGGCGCGATCTTCCTGGTACGGCACGGACAGGCCTCGTTCGGCACCGCGGACTACGACCGGCTCTCCGACCTCGGCCGGAGGCAGGCACGACTCGTCGGCGCCGAACTGGCTCGCCGGAACGTGCGCGTCGACCACGCGTGGTGCGGATCGCTGTCGCGGCAGCGGGCGACGGCCGAACTCGCACTCGCCGAGTGCGCACCCGGTGCCGTGCTGAAGGAGGACGCGCGCTGGGACGAGTACTCCGACGCCGGCGTCCTCGGGGCCTACGGTGGTGGCCGCCACCAGGACGCCAGCGACCCGCGGGGGTTCCAGCAGGTCCTCGAATCGGCGTTGACGGCGTGGGTGGCCGCGGGGGAGTCCGGCGCGGGCACCGAGAGCTGGCCCGCGTTCCGCGCCAGGGTCGGCGCCGCGCTCACCGACGTCGCCGCCTCGCTCGGCAAGGGCGAACAGGCCGTGGTGTTCACCTCGGGAGGCGTGATCGCGACCCTGTGCGGACTGCTGCTCGGCACGCCCGAGACGCATCTGGTGCCCTACAGCAGGGTCGCCGTGAACGCGGGCATCACGAAGGTCGCCACCGGACGTGGTGGAACGACGCTGATCTCGTTCAACGAACACGGCCACTTCGACGGACCGGCGGCCGACCTCGTCAGCTATCGCTAGCAGCCTGCTGCCTGGCCCGCGGGATCACGTCCGACACGAGCGTGAGCAACACCTGCGAGAGCACGGTGTGCACCTGGTCGCGGTTGAGCGTCTCGCGGTCCAGCCACTCCCTGCTGGCCGCCTTGACCATGCCCGCATAGGTGCGGATGACGGCGACGAGCTGCTCCCAGCGCGCGTCGGACCGGTCGAACCCCATGGCCTCGAGGACGAGCGTGGCGGCCTCCCGGTCGGCCTCGTCGAGAATCCGCTCGACCTCGTCGTCGCGGCCGATGCCCTCCGGGGTGATCGCGGCCAGCCACGTCTTCTGTTGCTTGCTGACCATGTCGAGGAACCAGTCGACGGCCGCGTCGGTGCGTTCGGCCAACGGCCCGTCGGGAAGGGTCGCCACCGCCGACGGCGGCAACGTCAGCGCCCGGCGCACCACGGACAGGTACAGCTCGCGTTTCGTGCCGAAGTAGTGGTTGATCAGGCCACGGGCCACACCCGCGCGGGCGGCGATGTCGGCCGTGGACACCGCCGCGTACGGGCGTTCGCCGAAGAGTTCGGCCGCGCAGGCGAAGATCTGTTCCCTGCGCTGGTCCGGCTCGAGCCTTCGCCATTTCGGCGCGGATCCGGCGGTCATGCGGTGCAGTTTCGCACGCCGACCACGCTCACGCCGGGGACAGGGGCAGGCGCAGCGCGCCGGGGGCGGCCTCGGGAACGACCGGATTCCTCGGCGCCACCGGGGTGATGCGCCGGTAGTCCGCGCCGAGCGGCGGCCGTGGATCGCGTTCGCCCTTGTTGGGCCACATCGCCATCGCCCGCTCGGCCTGCGCGGTGATCGTGAGCGACGGGTTGACGCCCAGGTTGGCCGAGACGGCGGCGCCGTCGACGACGTGGAGGCCCTCGTGGCCGTACAGCCGCTGGTACGGATCGACGACACCGGTCTCGGGGGAGTCGCCGATGGCGCACCCGCCGATGAAGTGCCCGGTGAGCGGCACGTTGGCCAGATCGTTCCATCCGCCGCCGGGGATCCCGTCGATCTTGTCGGCCACGCGCCGGGTCACCTCGTGCCCGGCCGGGATCCACGTCGGGTTGGGCTCGCCGATGCCCTGTTTGGTCTTGAGCCTGCCCCGCTTGGTGTAGGTCGTGACGGAGTTGTCGAGCGTCTGCATGACCAGCAGCGCGATGGTCTGCTCCGACCACCGTTTCGGGTTGTGCAGCTTGGGCAGGTTGCGGCGCTGGCGCCACATCTCCTTCAGCCCCAACCACCAGCGTGGCCTGCCGGGGCGGGGATCGACGAGCACGGCGCCGAGCAGGCCGAGCAGGTTGCTGCCCTTGCCGTAGCGAACCGGTTCGACATGGGTCACGGCGTCGGGATGGATCGACGAGGTGATCGCGACGCCGCGGTGGTACTCGGTGCCCTCACCCAGTGAACGGGCGGCGAGGATCGCCTCCGAGTTGGTGCGCGCCAACACGCCGACGCGGCTGGACAGATGGGGGAGCGTCCCGCGGTCGCGCATCGCGTGCAGAAGCCGCTGGGTGCCGAGCGCCGCCGCCGAGAACACGACCTGCTCGGCGGTGAAGGTCCGCTTCCGCCACGGCTTTCCGGTGGTCGTGGTTTGCACGGCGTAGCCACCGCCCGGACGCGGGCGCACCTCCGTCACGGTGGTGAGGGGATGGACGGTCGCACCGGCCTGTTCGGCCAGATACAGATAGTTCTTCACCGTCGTGTTCTTCGCGTTGTGCCGGCATCCGGTCATGCATTCGCCGCAGTGGGTGCAGGTGCGCCGCTGCGGTCCGGCACCGCCGAAGTAGGGATCGGGCACGGTGACACCGCGCTTGGTCCCTTCCTGGCCGAAGAACACGCCGACCGGGGTGGGCCCGAAGGTGTCGGCGATCCCCATGTCCTCGGCGACCGACCGCATCACCTCGTCGGCGGGCGTCGTGCCGGGATACCGATTCACGCCGAGCATGCGTTTGGCCTGGTCGTAGTACGGCGCCAGTTCCGACTTCCAGTCCGTGATGTGTGACCACTGCGGATCGCCGTAGAACGCGTCCGGTGGTTCGTACAGGGTGTTGGCGTACACCAGCGAACCGCCGCCCACGCCCGCGCCCGAGAGGATCAAGGCCTCCTTGAGCGGGGTGATGCGGAGGATGCCCGTGCAGCCGAGGGCCGGGGCGAACAGGTAGTCGCGCAGCCGCCACGACGTCTTGGGAAGTTCGTGATCGGCGAAGCGCCTGCCCATTTCGAGCACCCCGACGCGATAGCCCTTCTCCGTCAGCCTGAGGGCACTCACACTGCCACCGAAGCCGGAGCCGATGACCAGGACGTCGTAGTCGAACTGCGTCATGCGGACACAGTCGTACCTTGTTGGCATAGTGTCAAGAGGCGCTGTCGCCGAGGTGGTGCCCGCTCCGTCGGCCACATCGTGACGGGCCGTGACGGGCGTTGCTGCGAGCGGGTGATCGGAAGGTTAGCCTTACCTGTGAGGACGTCCACGAGGTGAGGAGTGTCAGATGGCCGATCGGCAGGGACGCAGCAGGCCGGTGATGCGTGCGCAGGTGCTGCGGACCGAACGTCTCACCCCGCACATGATCCGGATCGTCTGCGGAGGTGAGGGTCTCGCGGCCTTCCGGTCCACCGAGTGCACGGACAGCTACGTCAAGGTGCTCTTCGCGCCGGACGGGGTGACCTACCCGGATCCACTCGATCTCGCCGACCTGTCGCCCGAACAGCGCCCACGGATGCGGACCTACACCGTGCGCTCGTTCGACGCCGCTGCCAGGGAGCTGGTGCTCGACGTCGTGTACCACGGCGACGAGGGCCTGGCCGGTCCGTGGGTTGCGACACTGACCCCGGGTGACGACGTGCTGCTCGTCGGGCCAGGCGGTGGATACGCGCCATCGGCGGAGGCGGACTGGCATCTGCTCGTCGGCGACGAGAGTGCGCTGCCCGCGATCGCCGCCTCGCTGGAGGCCTTGCCCGACGGCGCTCTCGCCCACGTGTACGTGCTCGTCGAGGACGAGGCCGAACAGCAACCCCTGGTCACGAAGGCCGACGCGCGCATTTGGTGGCTGCACCGCTCACGCGGCGACGACCTGCCCGCCGCCGTGCGCGACGCGGAGTGGCCGGACGGCCAGGTCCATGCTTTCGTCCACGGCGAGGCCGGCTTCGTCCGCGACATCCGCAGGCAGCTGCTCGGCGAGCGCGGCGTGGCCAGGGAATGGACGTCGATCTCGGGCTACTGGCGCCGCGGTGCCGACGACGAGAAGTGGCGCGAGGAGAAGGCCGCCGAACGCGCCGCCGAGGAGGCCACGGCCGGCTGATCGCAGGTGGTCAGGCAGGCGGGCGTGCCCGCCACGCCGCGACTGCGGTGGCCGCGCACACCGGAGCCCAGATCCGCTCGGTGCGCGACGGCGACACGGCGTTGAGTGCTGTGCCGAAGCCCAGGAAACCGGCGAGACAGGTCAGGCCGATGCGACGGCTGGTCACGGTGCCGCGCTCGGTCGCGACGAGGGCGGCGGCAACGCCGTATCCGGCCGCGGCGACTGCGCTGACCGTGCGCAGTCTCGTCGGTAGGCGTCCGGGATGGCTGCCGCCGTAGGCCATGTGTCCCCACGGTGCTCCCGCAGCCAGTCCTGTCTGGAATGCGCCCAATCCCGCCAGTGTCGCTGCCGTGAACCGGATACTCGACACGTCGCCCGACACCTCCATCGTTTCCGCCGTGGCCTCGGTGCACGGTCCCGGCCGATGTTAGTGGAAGCGGAGTGGACCGCGGTCACGAGACGGTGTCGTCTCGGCCCCGGATCGGTGAGCGCCTCAGCTCCTCGTCGGCAGGTCGTCCAGCACGGCGTCGGTGAACGCAGGCCAGGCCTCGACGGCCCACGGGCCGAAGTCCCGGTCGGTCAGCGCGATGCAGGCGACCCCGGCGTCCGGATCGACCCACAGGAACGTGCCCGACTGTCCGAAGTGGCCGAACGTGCGCGGCGAACTGTGCGCCCCGGTCCAATGGGGACTCTTGCCGTCCCGGATCTCGAAACCCAGGCCCCAGTCGTTCGGCTTCTGGTGACCCAGTCCGGGAAGGACTCCGTTGAGGCCGGGGAACTGTACCGAGGTCGCCTCGTCCAGAGTGGAGCGGGCGATCAGCGTCGGAGACTGCAGCTCCGCGGCGAACCGCACGAGGTCGTCCACCGTGGACGCAGAACCCGCGCCCGGCGAATCGGTCGACGTCGTGTTCGTCATACCGAGCGGTTGCAACACGCCCTCCGACAGGTACTGCGGGAAGGGGATCCCGGAGTGTTCGGTGAGCGCGTCGGCCAACTGCTCGAAACCCGAGCTCGAGTACAGCCTGCGCTGGCCGGGAGGCGCCTGAACCTTGTGTTCGTTGAACGCCAGGCCCGCGGTGTGCGCCAGCAGGTGGCGGATCGTCGCGCCGTCCGGGCCCGCGGGCGTCTCGAGGTCGACGACACCCTCCTCCACGGCGATGAGCGCCGCGTAGGCCGTCAGCAGCTTCGTGACCGATGCCAGCGGGAACACCCGCGTCGTGTCGCCGTGTGTGCCCAGCACGGTCCCGTCGGCACCGACGACCGCCGTCGCCGCGTGGGGAACGGGCCACTGTTCGATCAACCGCAGGCTGTCCATGCGCATCACCCTAGGCAGCGGGTGGAGGCCACGGCCTGGCAGGGCCGCGCCTCGAGTCCCTGCGTCGTCAACCTGCTGCGTTGTCCCCCGCGGCGTCGTCGAGGTTGCGGGCGACGAGGTCGGCCACCGCCTCGACCGCCTCGTCGGCGCCCGTCGCGTCCTCGGCTGCGACGACCACCGTGTCGCCGTGCTGCGCGCCGAGCGTCATCAGGTTCATGATGCTGCCCGCCGGCACCGGGTCACCGCCGTCCTTGGCGATCGTGACCGTGACCGGCTGCGCCGCGGCGGTCTTCGCGACCAGTGCGGCCGGACGGGCGTGCAGCCCGACCGTCGAGCCCACGGTGACCCGGCGTTGCGGCATGACGTGTGTTCCTTTCGTCGGTGTGCGCGGGCCAGAGCCAGGCACACGTGTTCGGCGGTGGTCGTGGGCGACCGTCAGCTGCTGACGCCGTCTCCGGCTGCGCCGCCCGGCGCGTCACCGGTCTGCGCGGCGGAATCGGCCGTGGTCCCGGCGTCGACCTTGGACGAGGTGGAGCCCGAGCGGTCGGAGTCGTCGTCGCTGCCGTCCGTACCGGAGCCCTCGTCCTCTTCCCGGCCCGGCGTGCGCAGGTTCCACTTCGTGATGACCCACCGGAACAGCACGTAGTAGATCGCGGCGTAGACCAGGCCGATCGGGACCAGCAGCCACGCCTTGTTGGCGGCCGTGGCCCCGGCGTTGAGCAGGAAGTCGATCCCGCCGGCGGAGAACGAGAATCCGAGGTGGATGTCGAGCGCGTTGACCAGCATCATCGATGTACCGGTCAGCACGGCGTGGATCAGGTACAGCGGCCACGCGACGAACATGAACGCGAACTCGATCGGCTCGGTGACACCGGTCAGGAAAGCCGTGGCCGCTGCGGAGATCATGACGCCGCCGACGACCTTCTTCTGGCTCGGCTTGGCCGTCTGCCAGATCGCCAGTGCCGCGGCGGGCAGGGCGAACATGAAGATCGGGAAGAAGCCTGTCATGAATGCGCCGGCATTCGGGTCGCCGGCGAAGAAGTTGTTGATGTCGCCGCCGTCGAAGATGAACCACAGCGGCACGTTGAGCAGCTGGTGCAGGCCGATCGGGATCAGCAGGCGGTTCAGCAGCCCGTAGAGACCGCCGCCGATGACGGCGTCACTCGTCGCGGCCTCGCCGACGTTCTGGATGCCGGCGTCGATGACCTGGAACGCCAGCCCGAACACGACGCCGATCAGCAACAGCACGACGGAGTTGATGATCGGCACGAACCGGCGCCCGCCGAAGAACGCCAGGTACGGGGGGAGCTTGATGCGGTGGAACCGCTGCCACAACACGGCCGTCACGAGTCCGACGACCACACCCGAGAGCACGCTGAACGGCCACTTGATCGGCTGCAGCAACCATTCGGTGTGCTCGACGACGCCGTCCGGGGTCTGCTCGTAGTAGCCCTCGATCTCCTCGATGGGTGCGAAGACCTGGACGACCTTGCTGAAGACCACGAAGCCGACGACGGCGGCCACGCCCGTGGAGCCGTCGCCCTTGCGGGCAAAGCCCACCGCGATACCGACGGCGAACAGCAGCGGCAGCCAGTCGAAGAGGCCACCGCCTGCCGCAGCCATGACCTCGGCGATGCCCGAGGTCGCATCCCAGCGGCCGAGCATGTCGTCCTGGCCGAGCCGGTTGAGCAGGCCCGCTGCGGGAAGCGTGGCGATGGGCAGCATGAGACTGCGCCCGAAACGTTGCAGGCCGGCGAGGCCCGGGCGCTTGCCTTTCGCGCGATCGCTCATGACGTCCTCCGTGTGCGGCCGGTCGGGGCGGGTCCGCCTCGGGTCGTCCGGCTGGACGGCCTGGGGCGGAAGACTAGCGGGAAACCGGCGCCACCGTGAGCGTTTCGGTATCGGCGTTCCGCGTCGCTGCGGTGGTACGTTCCGGTCTAGACCACTCGGTCGAGGTGGGAGAATGCTCCGTCGCACGACCGGGTGTCAAGCCGTTACCGTTCGTACGGAAGATGGACCCGTACCGGCGGCGCCCGCGGCGACGCGGAATCCGACCGGTCCATGGCACGGGACGTCGCGACACCAGGTCACACGCGAACAGTGGATTCGAACAGCAGGGAGGCCGCGATGGCGGACGACAGGCCGGAGAAGATCCTCGCGGCACTCGGCGGCGCGGACAACGTGGTGGAGATCGAAGGCTGCATCACGCGGCTGCGTTGTGAACTCGAAGACGGCTCGGTCGTCGACGAGGCCGCGCTCAAACAGGCAGGCGCGCACGGCGTGATGAAGGCGGGCACGGTCGTGCAGGTCGTGGTCGGCCCCGAGGCCGACACGATCGCCGAGGACATCCAGGACCTGCTGTGACCGCGGCGCTGACCGTCCAGAGCCCGGTCGCGGGCACCGTCGCCGGCCTCGCCGACGTGCCGGACCCGGTGTTCGCGCAGGCCATGGTGGGGCCCGGAATCGCGGTCGAACCGCAGGACGGGCCCGCCGACGCCGTCGCTCCGATCGACGGCACGCTCGCCACCGTCCACCCGCACGCCTTCGTGATCGCGGCCGACGACGGCAGGGCCGTGCTGGTGCACCTCGGGATCGACACGGTGAAACAGCAGGGCGAGGGATTCACGCTCCACGTGGTCAAAGGCGAGCGGGTGCGCGCGGGGCAGCCGGTGGTCGGATGGGATCCGGCGGCGGTGCGCGCGGCTGGGTACGCGCCGATCGTGCCGGTGATCGCGCTCGACGCCGAGCAGAGCGCGCTGGCGACCGCCGAGACGGGGGCGACGGTGCGCCCTGGCGACGAGCTGTTCACCTGGAACGCCTGATCGCTCGAGGCGGTCGAGTTCTGTCGAGTTTGTGACGCGCTCGAGGGCCCTCGGAGCTTGAGTGTCCGATGCGACTGAACTCTCCGGGTCGCCCCGCGTTCAGCGAGCGGGTGCGGAGCGGGCGGCGCGAACGGACCGTTCACGCCGCTGCGGCTGAGCCGCACGGGTGATCCTCGGGGCCGCTGCGCACGGCGCGGTGCATCTCGCGACGCGGGCCGTTTGCCCTGGTCGTCGCGGAACCGCAGGCTGTGCTGCGTGATGAGCGAACACGTGAGCGGCCTCGTCGGGAGCACCGTTTCGGCAAGCGTCTCGGCAACCACCGTCCCGGCAAGCACCGCCTCGGCGAGCACTGTTTCGGCGAGCACTGTTCCGGCAGGTGCCGTGGTGCCCGGGGTCGGTGTCTTCGCGGTGGGCGGTGCGCTCGCGGCGTGGGCGGTGTGCCTGGCGCTGGCGCGATCCCGGAGTCCGGCCGCGGTGCCGCCGGGGCTCTGCGTGGTGGCGACCGGCGCGGTGTGGGCGTGGCTGGCATGGCGTGCCGCGGTGGGCGGGCTGCCGTGGTGGTGGCTGCCGGTTCCGCTCGTGGTCACCGCGGTGGCGGTGCCGTTGGCGGCTGCGGACCTGCGGTACCGGCGGTTGCCGGACGTGGTGACGCTGCCCGCCGTCCCGCTGGTGCTGGCAGCGGTAGTTGTCGCCGCGGTGAGCGGACCAGGAGACGGCGTCGACACCGGCCTCGTCGTCGGCGCCGTGGCTGGAGTGGTTGCCTTCGCCGGTGCTCATCTGCTCGTGCGGTTCGTGGTGCCGGGCTCGTTGGGCGCGGGGGACGTCAAGCTCGCGGCGGCCCTCGGCGATGCGCTCGGTGCGGTCGGATGGCCCGCGCTCGTCGTCGCGGCCTGCCTGGCCTCGCTGGTCACGCTGGCGGTGGCGACGACCGCGGCCGTGGCGCGGGTAGTCCGCGCGGTGCGGACCGCGGGATGGCGGTTCTGCCTGGTCGCCGCCCGCGGGAACGGCGGGGTGCCGCACGGTCCCGGCCTGCTCCTCGGCGCGTGCCTGGTGGCGACCTTCCCCGGCGCGGGAACGGGTGCGGAAATGGGGGTGGTCACATCGGGCATCGGGTAGCCGAGGGCCTCTGAGGTGACCTCGCCGCGACGTGACAGGATCGGCGGTGTGTTGCGCTGGATAACCGCAGGTGAGTCGCACGGCCCGGCTCTCGCCGGAATTCTCGAGGGCATGGTCGCCGGGGTCGAGGTGACGACGGACGACATCGGTGAGCAGCTCGCCCGCAGGCGGCTGGGTTTCGGACGCAGCCCGCGGATGGGTTTCGAGACCGACAAGGTCGAGTTCCTCGGCGGCGTCCGGCACGGCCGGACCCAGGGCGGGCCTGTCGCGGTGCAGATCGAGAACTCCGAGTGGCCGAAGTGGGAGAAGGTCATGGCGGCCGACCCGGTCGATCCCGCCTCCCTCGAAGGTCTGGCGCGTAACGAGGCCCTGACCCGGCCACGGCCCGGTCACGCCGATCTGCCCGGGATGCAGAAGTACGGCTTCGACGAGGCACGGCCCGTGCTCGAGCGGGCCAGCGCCAGGGAGACGGCGTCCCGGACCGCGCTCGGCACGGTGGCCCGCGCGTTCCTGCGGCAGCTGCTCGGCGTCGAGGTGATCAGCCACGTGGTGTCGATCGGCGCGGCCGAGGCGCCCGAGGGCGAGCTGCCCGGACCGGACGACCTCGCCGCCATCGACGAGAGCCCGGTGCGCGCCTTCGGCGACGCGGCCACCGAGGCGATGGTCGCCGAGGTCGACGCGGTGCGGAAGGCGGGCGACACCGTCGGCGGCGTCATCGAGGTGCTGGCCTACGGCCTGCCGCCGGGGCTCGGTTCGCACGTGCACTGGGACCGCAGGCTCGACGCCAAGCTGGCCGGCGCGCTGATGGGCGTGCAGGCGATGAAGGGTGTCGAGGTCGGGGACGGCTTCACCACCGCACACCGGTGGGGCAGCCAGGCACACGACGAGATCGACCCGGGCCCCGGTCCGAAGGGCGTCACCCGTCGCTCGAACCGCGCGGGCGGGCTCGAGGGCGGCATCACCAACGGCGAGCCGCTCCGGGTCCGCGTGGCCATGAAGCCGATCTCGACCGTGCCCAAGGCTCTGTCCACACTGGACGTCGAGACCCGCGAACCGGCCGTGGCGATCCACCAGCGTTCCGACGTCTGCGCCGTTCCGCGCGCGGGCGTGGTGCTGGAATCGGTCGTCGCGCTCGTGCTGGCCGACGCCGCGCTCGAGAAGTTCGGCGGCGACTCGCTGGCCGAGGCCAAGCGCAACGCCGAGGCGTACGTGGCCGGACTCGACGACTGGTGGAAGCGCTGAACGCAATGGGCTCAATGGGCGCAACGGGCGCAACGGGCGCGATGGGCGCAACGGGTGGGACGGACGGACCGATCGTCGTCGTGGGACCGCCGGGATCCGGCAAGACCACCGTCGGCCGGGTGCTGGCGGAGCGGCTCGGCGTGGCGTTCGCCGACGCCGACGCCGACATCGAGGCCGGCCAGGGCCGCACGATCAGCGACATCTTCGCCGAGGACGGCGAGGACGCGTTCCGGGCCATCGAGGAGCGCACCATCGCCGCGACCCTCGCCGACCACGACGGCGTGTACGCCCTGGGCGGCGGTGCGATCCTGTCCGAACGCACCCGCGCACGGCTGCGTGAGCACACCGTCGTCTTCCTGAACGTGGGCATGGCCGAGGGGGTGCGCCGTACGGGGTTGTCGAGCGCCCGTCCGCTGCTGGCGGGCGTGAACCCCCGCGCCACCTACAAGGCCCTGCTCGACGCCCGGCTGCCGTTGTACCGCGAGGTCGCCACCTGTGAGGTGAGCACCGACGAGCGCACCCCGGACGACATCGCCGCCGAGGCACTGCGCTGCATCGACGAACGCCACCGGAGCTCGGGTGGGAACCCGAGCACGGACCCGAGCACTGTGAGGAGCACGTGATGACCAGCGATCCGGTCCGCATCGGGGTGCGCAGCGGGCGGCCCTACGAGGTCCTGGTGGGCCGCGGCCTGCTGGGCGAGCTGACCAACACCGTCCACGACGCCTCCACCGTCGCGCTGATCCACCCGCCGACCCTGACGACGACCGCCGAGGCGGTCCGCGCCGAACTGGCCGAGGCCGGTCTCGACGCGCATCGGGTCGAGATCCCGGACGCCGAGGACGGCAAGGCACTGAAGGTCGCCGACTTCTGCTGGGACGTGCTCGGTCAGATGGGCCTGGACCGCAGGGGTGTCGTCGTCGGACTCGGCGGGGGAGCGGTCACCGACCTCGCCGGCTTCGTGGCGGCGACCTGGATGCGCGGCGTGCGGCTGGTCAACGTGCCCACGACGTTGCTGGGCATGGTCGACGCCGCGGTCGGCGGCAAGACGGGCATCAACACCGAGGCGGGCAAGAACCTCGTCGGCGCGTTCCACGAACCGACCGCGGTGCTGGCCGACCTCGCCACGCTCGACACCCTGCCGCCGAACGAGCTCGTGGCGGGGATGGCCGAGATCGTCAAGGCGGGTTTCATCGCCGACCCGCAGATCCTCGACCTGATCGAGGCCGACCCGGCCGCGGCCGTCGACACGCAGGGCGAGGTGCTCGGCGAACTTGTGCGCAGGGCGATCCAGGTGAAGGCCGACGTGGTGTCGGCAGACCTGCGCGAGGCGGACCTGCGCGAGATCCTCAACTACGGCCACACCCTGGGCCACGCGATCGAGCGGCGCGAGCGGTACCGCTGGCGGCACGGTGCGGCCGTGAGCGTCGGACTCGTGTTCGCCGCCGAACTCGCCCGCCTCGCGGGCAGGCTCGACGACGCCACCGCCGATCGGCACACGACCGTCCTGCACGCACTGGGACTGCCGACGCGCTACGACGCCGACGCGCTGCCGCAACTGATCGACAACATGCGTTCGGACAAGAAGACCCGTTCCGGCACGCTCCGGTTCGTCGTGCTCGACGGACTCGCCAAGCCGGGCAGGCTCGAAGGCCCCGACCCGGCGCTGCTGGCGGGTGCCTACTCGGCGATCGCCTCCGACGACCAGCCCTCGACGGGCGGCGGAGGGCTGCTGCTGTGAGGGTCCTCGTCCTGAACGGGCCCAACCTGGGCAGGCTGGGCACCCGCGAACCCGACGTCTACGGGTCCGCGACCCACGACGACCTCGTGGCACTCTGCACGTCCACCGGTGAGCAACTCGGACTGGATGTGGAGGTGCGCCAGACCGACCACGAGGGCGAGATGGTCGGGTGGCTGCACGAGGCGACGGACCTGGGCGCGGCGGTCGTGCTCAACGCCGGCGCGTGGACGCACTACTCGATCGCGGTCCGCGACGCGGCGGCCCAGTTGCGGGGCCCGCTCGTGGAGCTGCACATCTCCAACGTCCACCGCCGTGAGTCGTTCCGGCACCACAGCGTGTTGTCCGACATCGCGACGGGTGTGCTGGCCGGATTCGGCGTCGACGGTTACCGCCTGGCACTGGAGTGGCTCGCGAAGCAACCGTGATCACCGACCGGGTGACGTCGGTCGTACACTGAGCGTCCACCCGCGTGAGGGCGCGTGCCGCGGCAGGGGAGGCGCGCGAGCGTCGGGGGAGGGACGGAGGTTGGTCGGCGCCATGCACGAACGCCGTGGTCGGAGACCGCGACGCGGTCGCGGTGACCGGCTCTCGCCCGACCTGCCCACCGACGATCGGCTTCCGGTCGGCCGGCGGAGTCGTGGCCGCCGCGGCGTGTCCGTGGGAGCCGCGCTCGCCGGAGCCGCCCTGGTCGTCTCGTGCACGCCGAGCGACGCCGAGATGGCGGGCGATCCCCTGGGCGGAGGTTCCGGCCGGCCGCAGGCCGAGACCCAGCACACCGACCCGGTGCGCCTCGAGACCGATCGCGATCGGCGCAGTCACCGCGTGGTCGCCGCCGGAGGCGCCGACGCACCGTACAACTACGGCCCCACCGTCATGCAGGACGGCGACACGACGCGGATGTGGTGGTGCAGCCAGTACGGCAGTGCGCGGCCGGCCGGCGATGACATCCTGCACGCGCAGTCGGCACGCCTCGACGGCCCCTTCCGGGCGCCGGGCGGCGGTATCCCGGAGGCCGTGCTGTCGGGGTCGCCGGGCTCGTTCGACGGCAAGCACACGTGCGATCCCTCGGTGATCCGCGTGGGCGGGGTGTACTACCTCTACTACACCGGCGCCGCGGGCAGTCATGACCACGGCAACGCCGTCGGCCTGGCCACCAGCACCGACGGCCGGACGTGGAAGCGGGTCGACGAGCCGATCGTGCGCGCCGCGCACGACACCACCCGCGACAACACCTACGGCGCCGGTCAGCCCGCGGCCGTGCACGTGGACGGCTGGTTCTACCTCATGTTCACCGACACCACGGGCGCGGCGGCCGGGTGGAACGGGGCGGGGCAGTTCGTGCTGCGCGCACAGGAGCCGACCTTCTCCGGCACCGTGCAGGCGCTCGGCCCCGACGGATTCGCCGACGTCGACAGCCCCGAGGCGCCCCGCGAGCACTCGGTGGTCGACGCGTTCAGCGCCGATCTGATGTGGATCGACGCCATGGACGCCTTCGCCATCGCGCACCAAACCGACGACGGCACCACGCTCACCTTCTGGAACCGCGACTTCTCCGCCCGGCCGTACGAACCGGTGGTGCTGTCGGTCCCGTGGGAGGAGGGCCCCGGCCTGGTGCGCACACCGGAGGGGCACGCGCGGATCTCGCCCGAGGATCCCTGTGGCCGCGTGCCGCTCGACGTCGTGCAGGCCACGCGGGTCGGCAAGGCCAAGGCGCCCACCGACCTGCGGCGGTTCGGGGTCGACGCCACCGGGTTCGACGGATGCGGCACCGAGGACGGTGCGCTCGCCGCGCTGGACGGGTTCACGATGCCGTCGCCGGAACGCACGATGGACGTCGTCGCCGACGGGCGCGTGCTGCGGGTCGAACGCAGGTCGGTGGCGGAGGCCCTGACGTCCGGAATGGTCGACGAGCGGCCGGAGGCCCTCGCCGGCACCGCCGTCGCGGGACGGCTGCCCGCCGGAGCGCGTGCCGTGGAATCGCCCGAGGGGAGGGGTTTCCTCGTCGGCCGCACCATCTGGCCGGTCGCCGACGGGGCGGCCGACGCGTTCGAGCTGAACGGCTCGGAGGTGGAGGAGATCACCTCCGACGAGTGGCGTTCCTACGCGCTCGGTTCGACGTTGGGCTCCTGAGGACCCCGCCGCGCGCCCGGCACGGCTTCCTCTGGCCGTCGGCGGGGGTCAGCGTGTGGTGTCGTCGGTGCCGCGTGGGGTGCGCGGGCTCGGCCGCGGATGACGGTAGGGCCGCGGCTTCGCCGTCATCACGGTCTCCTCCCGCTCGTCGGGCTTGGCGCGCGCGGGATCGGGGCCGGAGGGGATCTCGGCGACCGCGGGCGCCTTCCACGCATCGCCCTCCACACCGTCCGCGTCGCCCACACTGCCTGCGCCGTCCACACTGCCTGCGCCGCTGCCCTCGGGGTCGGCGTCGCGGCCGGCGGTGGCGCGGTGCCGGCGGGACCGCGTACGCGTGCGCCCCGACCGACGGGTGCGGCCGGTGGTCTCGGATCCGGAGTCGCCGGTGCCCGAATCGCCCGTGCGGGAGTCCTGCTCGGTCTCCTCCGGGTCGTCGTCCAGATCGCCGCCGGGCCGGGGCAGCCGCCCGCCCACGAGCAGTCCGACCGCCGCGGGCACGATGACCAGCAGCGCCGTGAACGCCGCTCCGCCGGTCAGGGCGGCGCCGAGCTCACCGGTGCCGGTCTGGTCGACCAGCGCCGCCTTGCCGATCACGCTCAGCACGCCCGCCAGCGGCCCGGCCACCAGTCCGGCGATGAACCAGGTGCGCCCGCTGTCGGGGCGCGAAGTCCAGCCGTCGAGCGCGCCCCACAGCGCGGCGGCCCCCACCAGCAGGGCGAGCGCGGCGGCGCGGGCGAACGTCGTGTCGCCGGGCTGGAACACGGCGATCTTGGCGAGTGCGACGGCCGCGGCGGCATGCAGCACCGCCATGCCGAGTGTGCGAAGGACCCAGGGCGCCATCGGGTCACTGTAACCGCACGGGGCAACCGGCCGGTCCCACCCGAGACGCTCGCTCCTAAGCTGCTCGCTATGTCCGTATCCTCTCCCGGCTCGCAGGCCGAGGCGCATCCCCGCCGCCGGGCGGCACTGCGCGAGCTCGTCGGCGCCGCCGACCTCGACGCGCTGCTGGTGACCGACCTGCGCAACATCCGCTATCTCACCGGCTTCACCGGCTCGAACGCCGCACTCCTGCTCCACGCGGGCGGCGAGCAGGACACCGTCTTCTGCACCGACGGCCGCTACACGACGCAGGCCGCCTCCGAGGTCCCCGACCTCACCACGGTCGTGGACCGGGCCAGCGCACGGGCGCTCGCGGCCACCGTGGGCGGCGACCGCTGCCGGTACGGCAGGGTCGGGTTCGAGAGCCAGTACGTGAGTGTCGAACAGGCCGCGGACCTGGACGAGGTCACCGGCGAGTCGGAGTTGCGCAGGAGCCCCGGACTGGTCGAGCGGTTGCGTGAGGTGAAGGACGAGGTCGAGATCGACGCGCTGCGGAGGGCGTGCGCGGCCGCCGACCGTGCGTGGGCGTCGCTGCTCGCCGTCGGGGGAGTGCGGCCGGGCCGGACGGAACGCGACGTCGCCCGCGACCTCGAGGCGCGCATGCTCGACGAGGGATCCGAGGCCGCGGCCTTCCCGTCCATCGTGGCGGCGGGTGCGCACTCGGCGATCCCGCACCACCGGCCCACCGACGCGGTGCTGCGCATGGGCGATCTCGTCAAGGCCGATTTCGGGGCGACCGTGGACGGGTACCACTCGGACATGACACGCACGGTCGTGCTCGGCGAACCGGCGGAGTGGCAGAAGGAGATCCACGACCTGGTCCGCGCCGCGCAGGAAGCGGGTGTCGCCGCGGCCGTTCCCGGCGCCGACACCGCCGAGGTGGACGCCACGTCGCGCCGCGTGATCGCCGACGCGGGGCGCGGCGCGGAGTTCCTCCACGGCCTGGGTCACGGCGTCGGCCTCGAGGTTCACGAGGCTCCGAGTCTGGCCACGACGGCCGCCGGTACACTGGCCGCCGGTATGGCGGTCACCGTCGAGCCCGGCGTGTATCTCGCCGGCCGAGGTGGAGTCCGCATCGAGGACACGCTCGTCGTGCGGGAGTCAGCTCCCGAGGTCCTCACCCTCAGCACGAAGGAACTCGTGGTCGTCTAAGCGCGCGGCCCGACCCCGACACAGGAGAACTCACACCAGTGGCCAGCACCAACGACCTGAAGAACGGCATGGTCCTCAACCTGGACGGCCAGCTGTGGTCTGTCGTGAACTTCCAGCACGTCAAGCCGGGCAAGGGCGGCGCGTTCGTCCGCACGACGCTGAAGAACGTGCTCTCCGGCAAGGTCGTGGACAAGACCTTCAACGCGGGCACCAAGGTCGACACCGCGACGGTGGACCGCCGCACGATGACCTACCTGTACAACGACGGCACCGACTACGTCTTCATGGACGGCGAGACGTTCGACCAGGTGTCGGTGTCGCCGGAGATCGTCGGCGACGCGGCGAAGTTCATGCTGGAGAACAGCGAGGTGCAGGTCGCGCAGCACGAGGGCGAGACGCTCTACGTCGAGCTGCCCGCCTCGGCCGAACTGACGATCGAGCACACCGACCCGGGCCTGCAGGGCGACCGCTCCACCGGCGGCACCAAGCCCGCCAAGCTGGAGACCGGTGCCGAGGTGCAGGTGCCGCTGTTCGTCAACACCGGCGAGAAGATCAAGGTCGACACCCGCGACGGCCGCTACCTCGGCCGCGTGTGAGCACCGCGGTGAGCTCCGAGTCCTCGTCCCGGCGCGGCGGCAGAATCAGCCGCCGCGCCGCGCGGCGCCGTGCCGTGGAACTGCTGTACGAAGCGGCGCAGCGCGAGATCTCCCCCGCGGCCGTCCTGCGGGATCACGTCGGTTCGCCCGAGGTCGACGTGGTCGCGGACTACACGTACTCGGTCGTCGAAGGCCTCGACGCGCATCAGGAGCGGGTCGACGAGTTGCTCGCCGAGCACGCACAGGGCTGGACGCTCGAGCGGATGCCGCCCGTCGACCTGGCGATCCTGCGGGTCGGCGTCTACGAGATGTTGTGGTCGGCCGACGTGCCCGACCCCGTGGCGATCGACGAGGCCGTCGGCCTGGCGAAGGAACTGTCCACGGACGACTCGCCGCGGTTCATCAACGGCGTGCTGGGCAGGATCGGCGGCATCGCCGACCGGCTGCGCGCCGTCCTCTGACCCGCGGCGACCCCGGCTCGCACAGCCCGGATCGACGAAACCGCCTGGTGCCGTTCGCGGCCCAGGCGGTTTCGTCGGTTCAGTCCTCCTTGGAGGGACGGGCCTCCGGCGGCAGCACTCCCCAGTCGATGAGCTGCTCGGTCAGTTCGCCCGGCGTCATGTCGTAGATGATCGCCAGCGAGCGCAGGTCCTCGGTCCGGATGGACAGGACCTTGCCGTTGTAGTCGCCGCGCTGGCTCTGGATGGTCGCCGCGTAGCGCGCGAGTGGCCCGACCTTCTCGGCGGGCAGCTGCTGGAGCCGCTCGAGGTTGATCACGATCTTCGTCGCGGGTTCCGCGCCCGACGGGACCCGACCCTCGGGCAGGAGCTCGACCACCGGCACGCCGTAGAAGTCGGCCAGCTCGGCCAGCTTCTGGACCGTCACCGCGCGGTCGCCCCGCTCGTAGGAGCCCACCACGACCGCCTTCCAGCGGCCGCCGGACTTCTGCTCGACTCCGTGCAGGGACAGGCCCTGTTGCTGGCGGATACCGCGGAGCTTGGCCCCGAGCGCCTTGGCGTAATCGCCCATGTGGTGGTTCTCCGTTTCTTCGCCCCGGATCGGCCCGGCTGACCGACAGGGAACTCGTGAGTCGAATACTCAGAGTAATGGTTACGCGTTGTCGTCACCAGGTCAAGGAGGTCATCGCACCCGGTGAGTTGTTTGCCACAGATGGACCACTCGATCGGGTAGCGCGTCACGGCTGCTACGGTCTGTGCCGGACCTCCTAAAGTAGGGGTTCGACATCCTTTAAAGACCCGTCCCGTGAGGCGGGAAAGGAGCTCTCACCGTGGCACCACCCCGTGGTGCGGCGGATCCGGTCGAGCGCGAGCTGCTCTCGGCCGGCGACGTCGCGCGCACCATCGCTCGAATGGCGCACCAAATCATCGAGAAGACCGCTCTGGCGTCTCCCGAAGGGGGCGCCGGCACCGCCGGCTCCGATGACCTGCCGCCACCGCCCGTCCTGTTGGGTATCCCGACGCGCGGGACTCCACTCGCCGATCGGCTCGCCGCGCGCATCGCCGAGTTCTCCGGCGTGAGCGTTCCCGCCGGCGCCCTCGACGTCACGCTCTACCGCGACGATCTGCGCCGTAAGCCCACCCGCCCGCTCGAGGAGACCGCGTTGCCGCCCGGCGGGATCGACGACCGGATCGTCGTCCTCGTCGACGACGTGCTGTTCTCCGGTCGCACCATCCGCTCGGCGCTCGACGCCCTGCGCGATCACGGACGTCCCCGCGCCGTGCAGCTCGCCGTGCTGGTCGACCGCGGACACCGGGAACTGCCGATCCGCGCGGACTACGTGGGCAAGAACGTGCCGACGTCACGCTCGGAGGACGTGTCGGTGTTGTTGGCGGAAACGGACGGCCGCGACGCCGTCCTGATCAGGGGGCAGTAGATGCAACATCTGCTCAGCACCGACGGCCTCACCCTGGACGAGGCCACGGCGGTGCTCGACACCGCCGACGAACTCAAGCGCACCCTGCTCGGACGTGAGGTCCGCAAGCTGCCGACCCTGCGCGGGCGCACGGTCATCACGATGTTCTACGAGAACTCGACCCGCACCCGCGTCTCGTTCGAGATCGCGGGCAAGTGGATGAGCGCCGATGTCGTGAACGTCTCGGCGGGCGGCTCGTCGGTCGGCAAGGGCGAATCGTTGCGCGACACCGCGCTGACGCTGTCGGCCGCCGGCGCCGACTGCGTGATCGTCCGGCACCCGGCCTCGGGCGCTCCGCAGCGGCTGAGTGACTGGCTCGCCGACACGCGCACCGCGGTCGTCAACGCGGGCGACGGCATGCACGAACACCCGACCCAGGCGTTGCTCGACGCCGCGACCCTGCGCGAACGGCTCGGCGCGATCGAGGGCAGGCGCATCGCGATCGTCGGCGACGTGCTGCACAGCCGGGTGGCGCGGTCGAACGTGCACCTGCTGGCCACGCTCGGCGCCGAGGTGGTGCTCGTGGCGCCGCCGACGCTGCTGCCGCAGGGCGTCGAGCAGTGGCCGGTGACGACCGCCTACGACCTCGATTCGCAACTGCCCACCGTGGACGCGGTGATGATGCTGCGCGTCCAGGCGGAGCGGATGCACGGAGGGTTCTTCCCGTCGGCGCGGGAGTACTCCGTGGCGTACGGGCTCAACGAGAAGCGGTTGGCGATGCTGCCCGAGCATGCGGTGGTACTGCACCCGGGGCCGATGCTGCGTGGGATGGAGATCGCCTCGTCGGTGGCGGACAACCCGCGGGCGGCGATCACCGACCAGGTGCGCAACGGCGTCCACGTGCGGATGGCGGTGCTGTACCACTTGCTGGCAGGAGACGGAGACCACCATGGCTGATACTCGTTGCTTCTTCCGGACATGGGGGTCGACCGGGTGCGGGTGTCCCGCAGGAGACGGAGACCACCATGTCTGATACTCGTTGCTTCTTCTGGACATGGGGGTCGACCGGGATGGGCCCCCGCTGCGGCACGCTTCTCCGCCGCAGTAGGGGAGGGTGTCCCGCAGGAGATGGAGACCACCATGTCTGATACTCGGCAGGCGGACGTTCTCATCACGGGCGCGCGGCCGTACGGCGAGGGCGATCCGGTGGACGTGCTCGTTGCCGACGGCGTGATCGCCGAGATCGGTGCGCCGGGCACGGTGGAGGCGCCCGAGTCGGCGGAGCGGATCGAGGCCCGCGGCCAGGTGCTGCTGCCCGGGTTCGTCGACCTGCACACGCATCTGCGGGAGCCGGGCCGCGAGGACACGGAGACCGTCGAGAGCGGCTCGCGGGCCGCGGCGCTGGGCGGGTACACGGCGGTGTTCGCGATGGCCAACACGGACCCGGTCGCCGACAACGCGCTCGTCACGGGCCATGTGCGCAGGCGTGGCGAGGAGGTCGGGCTCGTCGACGTGCACCCGGTGGGTGCGGTCACGGTGGGGCTGAAGGGGGAGCGGCTCGCCGAGATGGGCACGATGGCCGCCTCGGAGGCTCAGGTGCGGGTCTTCTCCGACGACGGGGTGTGCGTGGCCGATCCGCTGGTGATGCGGAGGGCGCTCGAGTACTCGACGGCGCTGGGTGTGGTCGTGGCGCAGCACGCGGAGGAGCCGCGGTTGACCCAGGGCGCGCAGGCGCACGAGGGCGAGCGTGCCTCGCGGCTGGGGTATGCGGGCTGGCCGTCGTCGGCGGAGGAGTCGATCGTCGCGCGGGACTGCATCCTGGCCAGGCACGCGGGTGCTCGACTGCACATCTGCCACGTCTCCACGACGGGTACCGTGGACGTGCTGACCTGGGCGAAGGAGCTCGGGGTCGAGGTCAGCGCCGAGGTGACCCCGCACCATCTGCTGCTCACCGACGAGCGGCTCGAGACCTACGACCCGGTCAACAAGGTCAACCCTCCGCTGCGCGCCGAGCGTGACGTCGACCGGCTGCGCCAGGCGCTGGCCGACGGTGTGCTCGACTGTGTCGCCACCGACCACGCGCCGCACGCGGAGCAGGACAAGTGCTGCGAATGGGGTGCCGCGCGGCCGGGCATGCTCGGACTGCAGACGGCGCTGTCGGTCGTGGCGCAGACGATGGTGCGGCCGGGGCTGCTCGACTGGCGCGGCGTGGCGCGGGTGATGAGTGAGCGGCCCGCGGAGATCGCGCGGCTGCCCGACCAGGGCAGGCCGTTGGCGGAAGGGGAGCCGGCGAACCTGGTTCTCGTCGACCCGGATGCCGAGTGGACCGTGCGGGGAGCGGAGTTCGCGAGCGTCTCCGAGAACACCCCGTTCGAGGGGATGCGACTGCCGGCCGTGGTGACGGCCACGCTGCTGCGTGGGCGGATCACGGCACGTGAAGGGAAGAGTGACTGATGGACAGGCTGTTGCTGACGCTGGTGTTCGTCGCGCTGCTGCTGCTGTGCGTCTACGGCATGTGGCGAGGCTGGCGACGACAGGCGCGGACGCAGAGCGTGCGCATCCCTCCGTTCCCGCAGCGGCCTGCCGATCCGGGCGCGCCGCAGCTGGAGACGACGGGGCTGTACGTGGCGACCACGTACGCCGGGCACTGGCAGGAGCGCATCGTGACGCGCGGCGCGGGGCTGCGCGGGCCGGCGACGTTGCGCCTGCACGCCGACGGGATCGACGTCGACCGCGCGGGCATGCCCGGGTTCTGGATCCCGCGCGCGGCGATCACCGCGGTGGCCACCGGTAAGGGCATGGCGGGCAAGGTCATGGGCACCGACAGCCTGTTGATCGTGACCTGGCGTGCCGGCGAGGGCGACGACGCGGTGGAGGTCGACACGGGCTTCCGCGCGGACGATCGCGGCGTGTATCCGGAGTGGATCGACAAGGTCAAGGGAGGTGCCCAGGTATGACCGGCACACGTACACCGGCCGCACTCGTGCTCGAGGACGGCCGCATTTTCCGGGGCACCGCCTACGGTGCTCAGGGTTCCACGCTCGGCGAGGTCGTGTTCTGCACGGGCATGACGGGCTATCAGGAGACGTTGACCGACCCGTCCTACCGCAGGCAGATCGTGGTGCAGACGGCGCCGCAGATCGGCAACACCGGGTGGAACGACGAGGACGACGAGTCGAAGCGCATCTGGGTCGCCGGTTACGTGGTGCGCGATCCCGCGCGCAGCCCGTCGAGCTGGCGTGCGACGCGCAGTCTCGACGACGAGCTGCAGGCGCAGGGGATCGTCGGTATCTCCGATGTGGACACCCGGACGCTCACCCGCCACATCCGCGAGCACGGCGCCATGCGCGCGGGCGTGTTCTCCGGCGACGGCCTGGCCGGACCGGACGAGATGATCGAGGCCGTGACCGCGAGTCCGGCGATGGCCGGTGCCGACCTCGCGGGTGAGGTGACGACGGCGAAGCCGTACGTCGTGCCCGCGGCGGGCCAGGCCCGGTTCCGGGTGGCGGCGCTGGACCTCGGGATCAAGTCGAACACGCCGCGGCGGATGGCCGAGCGTGGCATCGAGGTGCACGTGCTGCCCGCATCGTCCACGGTGGACGATCTGCTGGCGGTCGAGGCCGACGGGGTGTTCCTGTCCAACGGCCCTGGCGACCCGCAGACCCAGGACCACGCGACCGAGCTGACGAAGTCGGTGCTGGAGCGGGAGATCCCGCTGTTCGGCATCTGCTTCGGCAACCAGATCCTCGGCCGCGCGCTCGGGCTCGGGACGTACAAGATGCGGTACGGCCACCGGGGCCTCAACATCCCGGTGATAGACGCCGCCACCGGCAGGGTCGCCATCACCGCGCAGAACCACGGGTTCGCGCTCGAGGGCGAACCCGGCCAGCGGTTCGAGTCGCCGTTCGGTGCCGCTCAGATCAGCCATCACTGCCCGAACGACGACACGGTCGAAGGCGTCCGCTGCCTCGATGTGCCCGCGTTCTCCGTGCAGTACCACCCCGAAGCGGCGGCGGGGCCCCACGACGCCGACCCGCTGTTCGACGAATTCGTCTCGCTCATGGAGGCGCGGAACTGATGCCCAAGCGCACTGACATCGAGCACGTGCTCGTGATCGGCTCGGGGCCGATCGTCATCGGCCAGGCGGCCGAGTTCGACTACTCGGGAACCCAGGCGTGCCGTGTGCTGCGCCAGGAGGGCCTGCGAGTCAGCCTCGTCAACTCCAACCCGGCCACGATCATGACCGACCCGGAGTTCGCGGACTCGACCTACATCGAGCCGGTGACCCCGGAGTTCGTCGAGAAGGTCATCGCCGCCGAACGACCCGACGCGCTGCTGGCGACCCTGGGCGGGCAGACGGCGCTGAACTGCGCCGTGGCCCTGCACGACAACGGCGTGCTCGAGAAGTACGGCGTCGAGCTCATCGGCGCCGACATCGACGCGATCCAGCGCGGTGAGGACCGGCAGAAGTTCAAGGACATCGTCCGGCAGGTCGGCGGGGACGTGCCCCGCAGTGCGGTCTGTCATTCGATGGAGGAGGTCCGCGCGACCGTCGCCGAGGTCGGCCTGCCCGTCGTCATCCGCCCGTCGTTCACCATGGGCGGTCTCGGCTCGGGCATGGTGCACACCGAGGAGGAGATGGAGCGCCTGGCCGCGCTCGGGCTCGAGGAGAGCCCCGTGACCGAGGTGCTCATCGAGGAGAGCGTGCTCGGGTGGAAGGAGTACGAGCTCGAGCTGATGCGCGACGGCCACGACAACGTGGTGGTCGTCTGCTCGATCGAGAACGTCGACGCCATGGGCGTGCACACGGGCGACTCGGTCACCGTGGCCCCGTCGATGACCCTGACCGACCGCGAGTACCAGCGGATGCGGGACGTCGGCATCGACGTGCTGCGCGCCGTGGGCGTGGAGACCGGCGGCTGCAACATCCAGTTCGCGATCAACCCGGACGACGGGCGCATGGTCGTCATCGAGATGAACCCGCGCGTGTCCCGCTCCTCGGCGCTGGCGTCGAAGGCCACCGGGTTCCCGATCGCCAAGATCGCGGCGCGGCTCGCCATCGGCTACACGCTCGACGAGATCAGCAACGACATCACCGGCGAGACCCCGGCGAGCTTCGAGCCGACGCTCGACTACGTCGTGGTGAAGGTGCCGCGGTTCGCGTTCGAGAAGTTCCCCGGCGCCGATCCCGAGCTGACCACGACGATGAAGAGCGTCGGCGAGGCCATGGCGATCGGGCGAAGTTTCCCCGAGGCGTTGGGCAAGGCGATGCGGTCGATGGAGACCAAGCGCGTCGGGTTCTGGACCAGCCCGGACCCCGAGGGCGCGACGCTCGAGTCCACTCTGGACGAACTGCGTACGCCGCACGACGGCCGCCTCTACGCCGTGGAGCGCGCGCTGCGGCTCGGTGCCACGCCGGAGCAGGTGCACGAGGCCAGCGGCATCGACCCGTGGTTCATCGACCAGATCGCGTTGATCGGCGAGGTCGGGGCCGAGGTCCGCGACGCCCCGGTGCTGTCGGGCGAGCTGCTGCGCAGGGCCAAGCGGACGGGGCTGTCCGACCGGCAGATCGCGGCGCTGCGCCCCGAACTCGCGGGCGAGGCCGGGGTCCGTTCGCTGCGCCAGCGGCTCGGCGTGCACCCGGTGTTCAAGACGGTCGACACGTGCGCCGCCGAGTTCGCGGCGCGCACGCCGTACCACTACTCGGCCTACGAGTCCGATCCCGCCGCCGAGTCGGAGGTGACGCCCCAGCCGGACAAGCCGAAGGTGCTCATCCTCGGCTCCGGGCCCAACCGCATCGGCCAGGGCATCGAGTTCGACTACTCGTGCGTGCACGCCGCGCTGGCGCTGCGCGAGGCGGGCTTCGAGGCCGTGATGCTCAACTGCAACCCCGAGACCGTCTCGACCGACTACGACACCTCGGACCGGTTGTACTTCGAGCCGCTGACGTTCGAGGACGTGCTCGAGGTGGTGCGCGCCGAACAGGAGTCGGGCACGGTCGCGGGCGTCATCGTCCAGCTGGGCGGGCAGACTCCGCTGGGCCTGGCGCAGCGGCTCGCCGACGCGGGCGTGCCCGTGGTCGGTACGCCGCCGGAGGCGATCAACCACGCCGAGGACCGCGGCGCGTTCGGCGAGGTGCTCACCTCGGCAGGCCTGCCCGCGCCGAAGTTCGGCACCGCCACCTCGTTCGAGGGTGCCAAGCAGATCGCCGACGAGATCGGCTACCCCGTGCTGGTGCGCCCTTCGTACGTGCTCGGCGGCCGGGGCATGGAGATCGTCTACGACGAGCCCTCGCTCGAGAACTACATCGTGCGCGCCACCGAGGTGACGCCCGAACACCCGGTGTTGGTCGACCGGTTCCTCGACGACGCGATCGAGATCGACGTCGACGCCCTCTTCGACGGCGAGGAGCTGTTCCTCGGCGGCGTGATGGAACACATCGAGGAAGCGGGCGTGCACTCCGGTGACTCGGCGTGCGCCCTGCCGCCGATCACGCTGGGCCGTACGGACCTCGAGCAGGTGCGCCGCTCGACCGAGGCGATCGCGCGGGGTGTGGGCGTCCGCGGTCTGCTGAACGTGCAGTACGCGCTCAAGGACGACGTGCTGTACGTGCTCGAGGCGAACCCGCGGGCGTCCCGCACGGTGCCGTTCGTGTCGAAGGCGACCGCCGTGCCGCTGGCCAAGGCGGCGTCGCTGATCATGACCGGCTCGTCGATCAAGGACCTGCGTGGCCGCGGCGTGCTGCCGGCCGACGGTGACGGCGGAGACCTGCCGGTCGACGCGCCGGTGGCGGTCAAGGAGGCCGTGCTCCCGTTCCACCGCTTCCGCACCCCGGAGGGACACGGCGTCGACTCGCTGCTCGGCCCGGAGATGAAGTCCACCGGCGAGGTCATGGGGGTCGACACCGCGTTCGGCACCGCGTTCGCCAAGTCGCAGTCCGGTGCCTACGGATCGCTGCCCACCAGCGGCACCGTGTTCGTGTCGGTGGCCAACCGGGACAAGCGGTCGCTGGTGTTCCCCGTCAAGCGGCTCGCCGACCTCGGCTTCGAGGTGGTCGCCACGGAGGGTACGGCCGAGGTGCTGCGCCGCAACGGCGTGTCCTGCCGTGTCGTGCGCAAGCAGCACGAGGACGCCGTGACTCCCGCGGTCGCCGCCGGTGCGGACGCGGGGGAGAAGAACGTCGTGGAGCTCATCCTCGACGGCGGGGTCGACATGGTCATCAACACCCCGTACGGCAACAGCGGACCGCGGATCGACGGGTACGAGATCCGCAGCGCGGCCGTGGCCCGCGGCATCCCGTGTGTCACGACCGTGCAGGGCGCCTCCGCGGCCGTGCACGGCATCGAGGCGATGATCAGGGGAGACGTGGGAGTGCGTGCCCTGCAGAAGCTGCAGGCGGCACTGCGGGCCTCCTCGTGAGCGAACGGTTCGGGGCACGGCTGGCCCGCGCGATCACCGCGCGCGGGCCGCTGTGCGCCGGCATCGACCCGCACCCCGGCCTGGTGGCGGAATGGGGCCTGCCCGCCGACGCGAGCGGTCTCGAACGGTTCGCGCTGACCGCGGCGGAGGCCCTCGCCGAGCACGTCGCGATCGTCAAGCCGCAGTCGGCCTTCTTTGAGGCGTACGGCGCGAAGGGTGTGGCGGTCCTCGAACGCGTCATCGCGCGGTGCCGCGAGGCGGGCGCGCTCGTGCTGCTCGACGTCAAGCGCGGGGACATCGGCTCGACGATGGCGGCCTACGCCGAGGCGTACCTGTCCGAGGGGGCACCGCTGGCCGCCGACGCGGTGACGGTCTCGCCCTACCTCGGTGTCGGGGCGCTGGAACCGGCGTTCGCCACCGCGGCCGAACACGGCAGGGGGGTGTTCGTGCTGGCCCGCACGTCGAATCCGGACGGGCGGGCGGTGCAGACCGCCGACGCCGGCGGCATCTCGGTGGCCCAGTCCATTGTGGATCAGCTGGCCGAGCGCAACGCCGGAGCGGAGCCGGTCGGTGACGTCGGCGTCGTCGTCGGTGCGACGAACGTCCCGGGTGAGCTTCGCCTCGCTGGGCTGAACGGCCCAATTCTCGCGCCGGGTTTCGGGGCGCAGGGAGCCACCGCGGAGGATCTCTCCGCGGTGTTCGGAACGGCCCTGCCGGCGGTGCTTCCGGCCTCGTCCCGCGACCTGCTGCGGGCCGGGCCCGACCCGGCTTCGATGCGGGAGAGGCTGCGCGGCGTCCAGGCCGAACTGAGGCGGATCACGGCCGGTGCGCCGTGGGGTGAAGTGGGGGCCGGCCGGCCCGCGTCCGGTTAGCGTACGCGAACCGATCCCCAGGTCTACCGGGATGTTGATCTTGCACTAGGCTGTTCACCAAGATGGCGCGGCGGGGGTAGGTGGTGTCATCGTGTCCGCCGCCCGGGAGGCGGTTTTCCGGCTTGTGGCGATCGGGGAGGACGCCACGGGTAGGGTCTTCCCGGGTCGCGTGCCGCGGCCTCCAGTCGTGGCACGCCGGGCGCCGGCAGGCCGCACGGTCCCGGGGTTTCCCGGGTCTCACAGGCCCGCATTCAGCGCTCACCCCCGCATTGTGAGTCCAGGTCAGGGGTGGGTACGGTCGCCACACCCACCCAGAATTTTGAGTAATACCGGAGGAAAACGTGGCACTTCCCCAGCTCACCGAGGAACAGCGTGCTGCGGCGCTGGAGAAGGCCGCCGCCGCCCGTCGCGCCCGCGCGGAGCTCAAGGAGCGGCTCAAGCGCGGCGGTACGACCCTCGCTGATGTGCTGAAGCAGGCCGACGAGGACGAGGTGCTCGGCAAGATGAAGGTCTCCGCTCTGCTGGAGGCTCTGCCGGGCGTGGGCAAGGTACGTGCGCAGCAGACGATGGAGCGCCTCGAGATCGCGGCCAGCCGTCGTCTGCGTGGCCTCGGTGAACGGCAGCGCAAGGCGCTGCTCGCCGAGTTCAGCGGCGAGTGAGCGAGCAGCGACAGCGCGGCTCGAACCAGGCCGGCGTGCGCGGCGGCCGGAGGGCATCCGGTGAGCCGGTGTCGGGCACGACCGCCCGGCGCCGGCTCACCGTCGTATCGGGCCCGTCCGGGGTCGGAAAGTCGAGTGTGGTCAGTGAGCTGCGTGCCCTCGACCCGGACATCTTCTTCAGCATCTCGATGACCACGCGCGCACCGCGCGAGGGCGAGGTGGACGGAGCGCACTACCACTTCGTCGACCGTGCGACGTTCGACGCGATGGTGGCCGAAGGCCGCTTCCTCGAGCACGCCGAATTCGCGGGCAACTGCTACGGCACGCCCCGCGAGCCGGTGGAGCGGGCCCTCGAGGCCGGAAGGCCGGCCGTGCTCGAGATCGAACTCCAGGGCGCCAGGCAGGTCCGTCAGGCCATGCCGGACGCGCAGCTGGTCATGCTCCTGCCGCCGTCGTGGGGCGAGCTGGTCGACCGGCTGACCGGGCGCGGCACCGAGGCGATCGAGGCCGTGCAGGCCCGTCTCGGGGAGGCCGAGCGCGAACTGGCCGCTGCCAGCGAGTTCGACGCGCAGGTCGTCAATGCCGATGTGAAGACGGCCGCACGCGAGTTGTTAGACTTGGTCAACGGTGCGTCCGGCTCCCCGGACTGACCCGGGGTGCCGCCCGGTGCCCATTGATTTCCGACTGATTCCCGACACCGACGCTTTCGCAGATTCGGAGCAGTAGTGACCGCGTTCACGTTGGGCCCGCAGAGCGAGCAGCTCGAGGGCATCACCAACCCGCCCATCGACGACCTGCTCGACAAGGTCAGCTCGAAGTACGCGCTCGTGGTCTACTCGGCCAAGCGTGCGCGCCAGATCAACGACTACTACGCGCAGCTCGGTGAGGGCCTGCTCGAGTACGTCGGCCCGCTCGTCGAGCCGGGTCCGCGCGAGAAGCCGCTGTCCATCGCGCTCCGCGAGATCCACGCAGGCCTTCTCGAGCACACCGAAGGCGAGTGACGACGGCTCGGCCGGCCTTCCACGGCGTCCACGGCCCGGCTCGGGGTACCGCATCGCGGGTACCCGAGCCGGGCCGCGTCGTGTCCGGGGTGGGCCGAACCGTCGCACCGGGCGGTGTGGAGCGCGGCCGCGTGTCGACGCGCACGTTGCTTTCCGCCGCCCTCGGCCGTAGGACGTACTGATATGAAGCGGATCGTTCTCGGGGTCGGCGGTGGCATCGCGGCCTACAAGGCCTGCGAGGTTCTGCGCGGACTCACCGAAACCGGCCACGACGTCCGTGTCGTGCCGACCGAGGCAGCCCTGAACTTCGTCGGGGCCGCCACGTTCGAAGCCCTCTCCGGTCATCCCGTGCACACGGGGGTCTTCACGGCGGTGCCCGAGGTGCAGCACGTGCGCATCGGGCAGGATGCCGACCTCGTCATCGTCGTGCCCGCGACGGCCGACCTGCTCGCCAAGGCGGCCCACGGGCTTGCCGACGACCTGCTCACCGGAACCCTGCTCACCGCCCGGTGTCCCGTGGCGTTCTTTCCCGCCATGCACACCGAGATGTGGGAGCACCCCGCCACCCGCGACAACGTCGCCACGCTCCGGTCGCGCGGCGCCGTCGTGGCCGAACCGGCCTCCGGCAGACTCACGGGCGTCGACAGCGGCAAGGGCAGGCTCGCCGACCCGCGCGAGATCGTCGACCTCGCGCGGCTCCTGCTGGCCCGCGGCGACGCGTTGCCCCGCGACCTCGAGGGCCGCCGCGTCGTCGTCTCCGCCGGCGGCACCCGCGAACGCCTGGACCCCGTCCGCCACCTGGGCAACCGTTCGTCCGGCAAACAGGGCTACGCGCTCGCGCGGGTGGCCGCGCAGCGCGGCGCGCACGTCACGCTCGTGTCTGCGCACACCGACGCCCTGCCCGCACCCGCCGGTGCCGACCTCGTTCCGGTGTCGAGCGCGGCCGAACTGGGCGCCGCGGTCGATGCCGCCGCGCGGGATGCCGACGTCGTCGTCATGGCCGCCGCCGTCGCGGATTTCCGGCCCGTGGGCGAGGTGGACCACAAGATCAAGAAGAGCGACGACGCCCCGGATCCGGTGATCGAACTCGCCCGGAACCGCGACATCCTCGCCGATCTCGTCCAGCACCGCCGCGACGGGCAGATCGTTGTCGGATTCGCGGCCGAGACGGGGGACCCCCACGGCAGTGTCCTCGACCATGCGCGGGCCAAGCTCAAGCGCAAGGGCTGCGACCTGCTCGTCGTCAACGCCGTCGGGGACGGCAAGGCGTTCGAGACCGAGGACAATACGGGGTGGTTGCTGGCCGCGGACGGCGCCGAGGAGCGGATCCCGCTGGGCGCCAAGTCGGAGCTGGCGGCCACGGTGTGGGACGCCGCCGCTCGACTGCTCGGGGTGGACCCGGCCGACGCCGCGGACCCTGTCGCCGACCAGGGGTGACCGGCGACGTCTCACATTCCAGGAAACGGGTGCTGCCGCCGATAGGGTGAAGGCGTCCTGACCGAAGCGAGAGGTAGGTGCCATCCGTGCCCGTCCAGCGTCTGTTCACCAGTGAGTCCGTGACCGAGGGTCATCCGGACAAGATTTGTGACGCGATCAGTGACACGATTTTGGATGCGATGTTGTCGCAGGATCCGCGG
>NZ_JOIJ01000005.1 GCF_000719975.1 Prauserella rugosa | reverse complement strand
ACGGAACTCACGGGGATACGGCTTGGGCACAACAACATCCTTCCACGCCCACCTCTCGGCAAGCGAACTCAGATGTCACACACCCCTTCAGCAGCCCCCTCGGCAGAACAGGCCGTGGCCAGTACCGCCAGCGAACCGACCGCCAACACCGTGAGTACACGCTTCATCAGTTGAACAGCCCCCTCCGTCGCCGCCCCCGGCGTTCTTCACATCCGCACCGGCTTGCTCGTCGGACTCCTTGTAGACGTTTCGCCCCCACACCTCACTCGCAGACCAACCCCCAACCAGCCGCCTGCAACCAACGTGATGGCCGGGTACACCTAGGACTGAGCTTTCAGGTTGGCAACCACCCAGCTAGCGACCTGCTGACCCGGTTTACAGGAGTCCTTGCCCTCTTGCTCGGCATCCGCGCCGAGCGTGCCACTGACGGAGATCGCGTACTCATCCGCAATGCCCACCATGGTGGTGCACATCGGGTCCGTGTCGCTCTCCTTGAACTCCACGGCGGGGTAGCCCTCGATTGGGTCAATCTCGTTGAAGACCGGCATACGGGGCTGAGTGTTGGCATAGACGGCACTGAGTCCCTGCCCGGTTTCCGTTTGGAACCCAACAGTGATGGCCGACTGATTGGAGCTATGACTCCACCGACAGCGGGCGCCCAGTTCCTCTACGTCACTGCGCTGACCTTGCGACACTCCGTCACCTAGAGCTGTCTTGACCTGCTCTGGCGTTAGCGCTTGGCACGGGTCGCCGGATACGACCGACTCAGGCAACGGGTTGTGGACCGCAGGTGCACCGCTGTGCGGAAGCTCAGAGGGTGCACCACTGCTAGCGGGCGCAGATGAAGCCTCAGCAGTAGGGGAGCCTTGGGGCTCTGCCTGGCCGTCCTCGGTTGAACAGGCCGTGGCCAGTACCGCCAGCGATCCAACCGCCAGGGTTACAAGTACCCGCTTCATCAGTTGTACAGCCCCCCTCCGTCGCCGCCGCCGGCGTTCTTCACGTCCGTACCCGCTTGCTCGTCGGACTCCTTGTAGACGTTCAGGGCCTTCCGAAGCTTCTCGGCAATCGCCCGGGCGTGCTCCCACTGCGCCTTCACGTTGTCCGCTCCCAGTTCAAACATCCGGACCGCAACGTTGTTGAAGTGCACGCTTCCAGGGTCTTCAGCCGGTGGTTGCGTGGAGGTCAGCTCTCGGGCAATCGTCGCCTGCTCTTCAAGCTGATCGACGATCCAGTCCGCCTTAGCCACCAGGCCTTCGGCGGTCTCCAGGTCCATGAGGAAGCCCCCGACGGGTCCGGCTGCCTCGTTGACCCAGCCGTCCGCTGTCGCAGTGCCCTTGTCGCCCTTGACCGCGAACGTGACTTGTCCCAGGGGTTGGCACCCGTGGCTGCAGTGTCACCCGCGTTGTCTGTCATGCCCCAGTGCTCCCCATCACGTGGTAGGCCAACGGAAGCCTAGCGTAACGGCCTGCTGACACGGCCAGGACAGGTTTCGGGTAGATAGCTGACCGATTCAGCTCACACGTTGAACCGGAACTCGACCACATCGCCGTCGTGCATGACGTACTCCTTGCCCTCCATGCGGACCTTGCCTGCCGCGCGGGCATCGGCCATGGAGCCGGCAGCCATGAGGTCGTCGTAGGACACGACCTCGGCCTTGATGAAGCCACGCTCGAAGTCCGTGTGGATGACGCCCGCCGCCTGCGGCGCCGTCGCGCCCTGCGGGATCGTCCACGCGCGCGCTTCCTTCGGGCCCGCCGTGAGGTACGTCTGCAGACCCAGGGTGTGGAATCCGGCGCGGGCGAGCGCGTTCAGCCCCGGCTCGTCCTGGCCGACCGACTCCAGCAGCTCGGCCACCGCCTCCTCGTCGTCGAGTTCGAGGAGTTCGGCCTCGACCTTCGCGTCGAGAAACACCGCGTCGGCGGGCGCGACCGTCTCGGCCAGCTCAGCACGCTTCGCCTCGTCGGTGAGAACGCCCTCGTCGGCGTTGAACACGTACAGGAACGGCTTCGTCGTCAGCAGGCTCAGCTCGCGCAGCAGCTCGAAGTCGACCTCCTTCTGCGCCGCGAACAACGTCCGCCCGGAGTCGAGGATCTCCTTGGCCTTCTTCGCGTTCTCGAAGGCTGGGCGCGCCTCCTTCTTGGTGCGCGCCTCCTTCTCCATCCGTGTCAGCGCCTTCTCGAGCGTCTGCAGGTCGGCGAGAATGAGCTCGGTGTTGATCGTCTCGATGTCGGACGTCGGGTCGATCGTGCCGTCGACGTGCGTCACGTCCGGGTCGTCGAACACGCGGATGACCTGGCAGATCGCGTTGGCCTCACGGATGTTGGCCAGGAACTTGTTGCCGAGTCCCGCACCCTCCGACGCGCCCTTGACGATGCCTGCGATGTCGACGAACGACACCGTCGCGGGCACCGTCTTCGCCGAGCCGAACATCTCCGCCAGCTTGTCGAGCCGCGCGTCCGGCAGCGGCACGACACCGACGTTGGGCTCGATCGTCGCGAACGGGTAGTTCGCCGCGAGCACGTCGTTGCGGGTCAGGGCGTTGAACAGGGTGGACTTGCCGACGTTGGGCAGGCCGACGATGCCGAGGGTCAAACTCACGACTCGTGAGTGTACGTGCCGCCCCACAGCGGCTCGGCATGCCGGGGACGAGCCCGCGTCGCCGCGTCCGATTTCCGCGAGTCACTCCTGTGACCTGGTGGCAGGATCGACGTCATGACCGACACCGGCATCACCGCGATCTGGCGCGACGGCGACCGCTGCTACGCGGCCGTCACGTCCCGCGACGCCCGGTTCGACGGCCAGTTCATCACGGGCGTGCGCACCACGGGCATCTACTGCCGTCCGTCGTGCCCCGCTATCACGCCGAAGCGCGGAAACGTCGAGTTCTTCCCCACCGCCGCGGCCGCCCAGTCCCGCGGCTTCCGCGCCTGCCGCCGCTGTCTGCCCGACGCCGTTCCCGGCTCGCCCGAGTGGAACGTCCGCGCCGACCTCGCCGCCAGGGCCATGCGGCTCATCGCCGACGGCACCGTCGAACGCGAGGGCGTGCCCGGGCTGGCCCGCAGGCTCGGTTACTCGGAACGGCAGCTCGGGCGAGTGCTCAGCGCCGAACTCGGTGCCGGACCGCTCGCCCTCGCCCGCGCCCACCGGGCCCACGCGGCGCGACTGCTGATCGAACGGTCCACCATGCCGCTCACCGACGTCGCCTTCGCCGCCGGATTCGCGAGCGTGCGCCAGTTCAACGACACCATCCGTGAGGTCTTCGCCATGACACCGTCCGACCTGCGCGCCCGAGCCACACCCCGACGCGGCGAACCGGAGCCCAACGGGGCCGATGAGGTCGGCACGACGCTCACGCTGCGTCTTCCGCTGCGGCCCCCGTTCGACGGCGAGGGCCTGCTGGCGTTCCTCGCCGCCCGTGCCGTCGACGGCGTCGAACAGCTCACCCCGACGACCTACAGCCGCACGCTGCGCCTGCCCCACGGACCCGGCCGCGTGACGCTCTCGCCCCACGACACCCACGTCCACTGCCGCGTGTGGCTCACCGACGTGCGCGACCTGTCCGGCGCCGTGGCCCGCGTGCGCAGACTGCTCGACCTCGACGCCGACCCGCTCGCCGTCAACACGGCGCTGGCCCGCGACCCGGCACTCGCTCCGCTGGTCGAGGCGGCACCGGGACTGCGCGTGCCCGGCGCGGTCGACGGCCCGGAGCTGCTGATCCGCGCCATGCTCGGCCAGCAGGTGTCCGTCGCGGCCGCACGCACCGCCGCGGGACGGCTCGTGGCCCGGCTCGGCGAGCCGCTGCCCGGCGACGGCCCGTCCCGATTGTTTCCCACCGCAGAAGTGATTGCCGGCCACGAGGGAGACGCGCTGCGCGGACCACGGCGCAGGGTCGAGGCGATCCGCACCGTCGCGGGTGCACTCGCCTCCGGCGACCTCGACGTCCACGCCGGGCGGGACCCCGCACGACTGCGCGCCGACCTGCTCGCCCAGCCCGGAATCGGCCCGTGGACCGCGGACTACGTGCTCATGCGCGCGCTCGGCCACCCCGACGTGCTGCTCGAGGGTGACCTCGTGCTGCGCCGCGGCGCCGCGGCAGCCGGAATCGACGTCACCACCCTCGCCGACCGTGCGGCGGCCTGGCGTCCGTGGCGTTCCTACGCAGGAATGCACCTGTGGCGAGCCGCCGACGCAACTGCGGCCACTGCAACTCCGGCCATTGCAACCGACACCGTCATCCAGGAGGAGCGAGCCCGATGACCACCGCCCACTGGTCCACTCTGGACACCCGAATCGGACCGTTCACGGCGATCGTGGCCGCAGACGGCGCGGTCCTCGCCTCCGGCTGGACCTCCGATGTGGACAGCCTGCACAGCATCGTGTCCCCCTCGCTGCGCGCAGGGCAGCTCCGCCGGACGCGCGATCTCGGCGAGGTCACCACCGCGGTCCGCCGATACCACGCGGGCGAGTTCGACGCCGTCGATCCGATCCCGGTGCGTCAGCGCGCCGGCGAGTTCCTCGCCCACGCCTGGGACGTGCTGCGCAGCGTGCCCGCGGGCAAGCCGGTCACCTACACCGAGTTGGCCGCGCTCGCGGGCAGGCCCGACGCGGTCCGCGCGGCCGCGTCGGCCTGCGCACGCAACGCCTGCGCCCTGTTCGTGCCGTGTCACCGCGTGCTGCGGATCAGCGGCGCGATGGGCGGCTTCCGTTGGGGCGTCGACGTCAAACGCTGGCTGCTCGACCACGAGAGCGACGGGTGAGCGTCCGGCCGATCAGCCGCCGGGGGCCATCGGAGGCGCGGCGGGCAGCTCGGGCTGCGAGGCGAACAGGTCGAGATACATGCCGCCCGCGAGCACCAGCCCGATCAGGCCGAGCACCAGCCCGCCCACGGCCAGTGCCGTGACCCAGGGACGTGCGTCGGAACGTCGCGTGTGGACGAGGAGCACGACGGCCCCGATCACGGCCGCGACGAGGGCGATGACCCCGTTGACCAACGCGGTGGTGTGCCACGGCGCGCCGTAGAACGACTCGATCTGGTCACTGCCTGCGCCACCCATACCGGCCTCGATCTGGCCCATGATCTCCTGGCGGGCGCGCAGCATCTCGCTCAGCGGGTTGCCGATGAGCGAGCTCAGTCCGAGTCCGGTGCTCACCACGGCGATGCCGCCGAGCACGCCCGAGCCGGAACCCTTGCCGGATCCCGCAGCCGCCGTCGGCGGAACCGTCGCGGCGGGCTGAAGCAGCCACTCCGAGTCCGGCTCCTGCGGCGTGCCCTCCGGGGCGACGTCCCGGTCACCGCCGTGCTCCGAATTGCCCTCCCGAATCTGCTCGCCGTCCTGGCCGGTGCCCTGGGCGTCCTCGGGGTCGGTGGCCACGGTCGCGTTCGTCTGTTCGGTGCCGTCAGAATTCATTGCCGGGGAACCTACGCGCTCGGACCTGATACTCCAGTGAAGTATCGCCTCGCAGGCGCGAGTCAGGCCACGCCGATGTCGCCGTCGAGGCCACCTTCGAGCAGCAGCGTCGAGCCGCCCCTGCCCTTGCGCACCCGGAGCCGGGTGGGGATGCGCTGACGCAGTTCCTCCACATGCGACACCAGGCCGACGACACGCCCACCCGCACGCAGGTCGTCCAGCACGTCCATGACCACGTCGAGGGTCTCGCCGTCGAGCGTGCCGAAACCCTCGTCGACGAACAGCGTGTCGAGCAGCGCACCGCCGGTCTCGGCCGCCACGACGTCAGCCAGCCCGAGCGCGAGCGACAACGACGCGAGGAAGGACTCCCCTCCGGACAACGTCTTCGCCGACCGCACGAGTCCGGAGTAGTCGTCCAGCACGTCGAGCCCCAGTCCACCGCGCGTGTTGCGCCTGCCCGGGTCGTCGGAGTGCACGAACGAGTAGCGACCGTGGCTCATCGACCGCAACCTCGCGGTCGCGGCGAGTGCCACCTCCTCCAACCGCGCGGCCAGCACGTAGGACCGCAGCGACATGCGGCGGGTGTTCTGCCCGCGGCCGTTGACGACGTCGGCGAGCGCCTCCAGCTCCGCGTACTCCTCCTCCACGGGAGCCAGCTCGCGCAGGGCCTGGCCGAGCTGCTCGCCCAGCGCGTCGAGATCCCCTGCCCGCTGGGTGCACGCCTGGAGCGTCGCCGCGTCGCGTTCCGCCGCGGCGCGCGCCTCCTCGGCAGCCTGGCGTGCGGATTCGACGTCGACCACGTCGTCCGGACGGACGTCGGCCAGTTCCGGTTCGGCCAGCACCGCCCGCGCGGCGGCCTCGGCCTGTTCCGCTTCGGCGAGGAGCCGTTCCAGTTCGGCGATCCGCTCCCCGGAGCGCGCGGCCGCGCGGGCCTCGTCGACGTCGGCGAACTCCGCCTTGCGGGCCGCGGCGACCGCGGCCTCCTCCTGCTCCTGCAGGCGGACGCGAGCGGCGTGCAGTTCGCTGCGCGCGTCGGCGAGCGCCTCGAGGGCGGAGGCCAGTTCGGTCAGGTGCCCCCGCCGCGCGCCGACGTCGGCGAAGCCTGCCGCGGCCTCCTCGAGACGTGCGGTGCGCTGCTCGACCTGCTCAGCGAGCGCGCGACGCTGTTCCTCCGCCGCGGTGGCACGCTTCTCGGCCTCGGTGCGGCGTGCCGTCAGGTCCTCGTGCTCGGACTCCGCGGCACGGACCGCGGCCTCCAGTTCCTCCTTGCGCGCGGCCGACTCCGAGGCCGCGACCAGTTCCTCACGGACACCGGTGAGTTCGGAACGCAGCGACTCGGCGGTGTGCTCACCCAGCCGTTCCCGCACCGCGGCCAGCGACGCCTCAGCCTCGTGGCGCGCGGCGGCCGCGGCGTGCCTGCGCTGTTCGGCCTGGTGTTCCGCGTCCGTGGCGGCCTGTTCCTCCGCCTCGCCGACCGGATGACCCGCCGTCGCCGGATCGGGATGCGTCGTGGACCCGCAGACCGCGCAGGGCGCGCCGTCGGTGAGTTCGCCGGCCAGCTCCGCGGCCATGCCCGCGAGCCGCCGCGCCCGCAGGTCCAGCACGGTCTCGCGGGCACTCTGGTGGGCGTCGACGGCGGCCTGCTCGGCCTCCCGCGTCCTGGCCGCCTCCTGTTCGAGCCCTGGCAGCCGTTCGGCTTCCGCGAGCAGCTCCGCGAGATCGGACTCGCGGGCCCGCACGGTGTCGAGACGTACCGATGCCTCGCTCGCCGCGTCGAGTTCGGCGCGAAGCCTGCGGGTCCGGTCGGGCAGGCCCTCCAGCTGCTCACCCAACGCGGCGGCCTGCGCCGTGGCCCTGGTCGCCGTCTCGACGAGGTCCTGCAGCCGGGCCCGATCGCGTTCCTGCTGCTGCGCCTCGTCGACGAGCCCGGCCAGCGCGCCCGCTTCCTCGCGGACCTCACCCGCACGTGCCCGCAACGACGTGACCTCGGGGAGTTCGGCGTCGGTCACGCCGAGCGTGGCCAGCGCCCGCTGAGCGGCGGCGTCCGTGTCCTCGGCGCGCTCGACCCGGGTGCGTTGCCGGTCGACCTCGGCGGCCAGTTCGACGACCGATGCCGCCCGGCGCGCGGCTGCCAGCTCGGCGCGCCATTCGCCGCGCAGGTCGGCCTCCTTCTCGAGACCGGCCAGGCTCTCGTGCGCCGCTCGGACCCTGCGCACCCGCTCGGCCACGACCCTGCGCCGGTCGAGCACCGCGGCCGCGTCCTCGCGGGCCCTCGCCGACGCGTCGGCCGCAGCCCTCGCCTCCACGACCGCTTCGGCCGCGCGCTTGCGGACCTCGTCGACCCAGTCGACCCACGCTCCGGGCCCCGTGTCGTCGTCCTCGGGCGGGTCCTCGCGCGCGACCTGACCGATCCGCGCGAGCCACTCCCGCACCGACTGCCTGCGCTCGTCCAGCTCACGGCGCCTGCTGCGCTTGCGTTCCACGAACCACTGTTCGACCGCACCGAACCGTTCGGTGCCGAACAGCTTGCCCAGCAGCTCCTCCCTGTCCTCGTTCCTGGCACGCAGGAAGCGCGCGAACTCGCCCTGCGGCAACAACACGAGCTGGAAGAACTGCTGCGCCGTCATGCCGAGCAGGTCGGTGACGACCCGCGCAACCTCGTCGATACGGGTCACGCCGTCCGCCGAGTGCCCGCCCGGCGGCTCGTCGACCCACTTCAACGACGCCTTCGCCGGCTGTTTCGTGGTGCCCTCGCCGCGCCGCTTCGGCCGTTCGTACTCGGGACTGCGCGCGATCCGGAACCGGTGCCCCTGCACGGTCAGCTCGAGGACCACCTCGGTCGGCGTCGCCTGGTCGGCCACGTCGCAGCGGAACCGCTTCACCTCCGCGCGCGCCCCGGGAACCTCGCCGAAGAGCGCGAACGCGACGGCGTCGAGCAGTGTCGTCTTGCCCGCTCCCGTATCGCCGTGGAGCAGGAAGAGCCCGTCGGCACCGAGCGCGTCGAAGTCGACGACCTCGCGGGCCGCGTACGGGCCGAACGCCGAGACCTCCAGTCTGTGCAACCTCATGCCGGCTCACCGTCCTGACCCGGATCGTGTTTGCCCGCAGCCTCGAGCGCGGCCACGAGCCACGCGTCCTCCCGTTCGCTGGGCGGGGCGCCGCGGCAGTCGTCGAGAAAGCCCCTCGCGATGTCCACATCGGATCGGCCGCGAACTGCCTCGGCGTACCTCAGCACGGGTTCCTTCCGCCCCTCCGGTTCCCAGTCGAGGTGCACGGCGTACGGGAACCGCTCACGGAGCCTGCGCATCGCGTCGACGGGACGCACGCGGTCGATCAGCGTCGCCGACACGAAACAGTCGGTCACGTCGTCGTGCTCGGCCGAGGTGAGCAGCTCCTCGAGTGTGCCGCGCAGCGTCGCGAGTCGCCGCGGGACCGGCAGATACCTCCGCTCGATCCCGCTGACGCCACTTTCGTCCACATCGAACAGAAACACCGATTTGCGTTGTGACATCTCGGAGAACGAGTACGCCAGCGGGCTTCCCGAGTACCGCAGCCGCTCGTCGAGCACCTGAGCACCGTGCAGATGGCCGAGCGCGACGTAGTCGATCCCCTCGAACACCGAACCGGGCACCTGCTCGACCCCGCCGACGGCGATGGTGCGTTCCGAATCGCACCCCATGCCCCCGGTGACGAACGCGTGGGCGAGCACGATCGATCGCGTCCCACTCGGCCGCGTCGCCAGGTCCTCGCGGACGCGGCGCATCGCCTCGGTCAGCACCGCGGTGTGCCCGCGTCCCTCGATGCCCAGTGCGTGCCGCGCGGTTTCCGGCTCCAGATAAGGAATGCCGTACACGGCCACGGCAGGTTCGGAGGCCTCCTCGGGCAGCAGCACCGGGTCGGCGATACCGGAGACGGTCGTGCGCAGGTGGAGTCCGCCTGCGGCCGCGAACTCGGCGAACGCGCCGAGCCGTGCCGCGGAATCGTGGTTGCCCGAGGTCAGCACCAACCGCGCGCCCGCGTCCCTGATCCGCCGCAGCCCCTTCGTCGCGACCCGCACCGCTTCGGCCGACGGCACGGCCCGGTCGTAGATGTCACCGGACACGAGCACGACGTCGACCGCCTCCGCGGTCACGAGGTCCGCGAGGTGGCCCAGGATCGCCCCCTGCTCGGCGAGCAGGTCCGCGCCGTGGAACGTCCGTCCCACGTGCCAGTCGGAGGTATGGAGCATGCGCACGCGATCAACGCTAGGACCCGTGGCCGACAGAACCCCGCACGCCCACCCGGCGTGTCACTCGAACGTGCGTTCGCATATCGTGCTCGGACGGTTTCTGTCAGGGGTGTGCGCCATCCTTTTCCGCACGACGCCCGCAAGCACGAGAACGAGACGGGAGCATGCGCCTTGGCTTCGACGGTGTTCGCCGCGGTTGCCACGATCACCGCACTGCTGCTGGCAGGTGCGGTCGCCGTGCTGTGGCGGCTGTACCAGGACGGCATGCGCAGGGCCGACGCCGCGGCCAGGCAGGTCGATGCCGAACGGGCGAAGCTGGACCGGCAGCAGGCGGCGCTGCGCCGGTACGAGGTGGCGTTCGCCTCGATCAGCGGCAGGGGCGAACTGGGCGAGCACGTGCTGGTCGAGACCGCACGAGCGCTCGGACTACGGGAGGGCCTGCACTACACGCTCCAGACCGACCTCGCGGGAGGCGGTGCGGCCAAGCCGGACATGGTGCTGCGGGTCGGCGGCGACCGCACCGTTCCCGTCGACGCGAAGGCGAGCCTGGCGATCTGGGCCGAGGCGGTCGAGACCGACGACCCCGACGAACGCATCGACGCCCTGCGCGTGCATGTGCGCAACCTGCGTTCCCGGGCGACCGAGCTGGCCGGCAAGGGCTACCAGCGGTGGGCGGACGCGATCTACGGCACGGTGATGTTCGTGCCGTCCGACGCCGCGGTCGTCGCGGCGCTCGACACCGATCCGGAACTGTTGCGCTGGATGCTCGACCGACGCGTGTTCCTCTGCGGCCCCACCGGATTCGCCGTGGTGGCCTCGGCCGCGATGTTCGCGGCGACCGAGCGGACGCTGCTCGACGACGTGGAACAGGTCCGCGCCTCCGCGGCGTCGGCCCACCGGGCCGCGACGGGCGCCGTCGATGCCGTGAACCTGTCCAGCACGCATCTGCAGCGGTTCCTGTCCGCCCGGAAACGAGAACTCGAGGCGCTCGAGAACTTCCGCACGGCCGTGTCCCCACTCACCGAGACGGCAGCGAGCCCCGCTCCCGTTCCGGCGATCCGCAACAGCGACGAGACGGCCACGGGCTGAACCGAGGACTCTGGTTCATACCGCTTTCACACCGAAGCGCTGCATGTGGGAGATCTCACCCGCTCGGTCCTCGATGCGGACAAGGTTGAGGATCCGTAACAGCTTTACCGCATCCACAAGCTACGGTGTTGCGCTGTGACCGCCACACGAGATCGCCGAAGCGATCCTGACGCCGCGAACGAGGACGCGCCCATCACCTGGGAAGAGCGTCCGGTCATCGGCGCCCGGCGCGGTCTGCCTTGGTGGGGAGCCGTTCTGCTCGCCCTGGGCACGGCTGTCGTCGGCGCCGTGCTGGCCACGTTGCTGACCGACGGGCTCGGCCTGCCGTTCCAGCTGATCTACCTGGTCGGCTGCCTGGCAGCCGTCGCGACGGTGCAGCGGCGCAACCTGTTCGGCCCGATGGTCCAGCCACCGCTGGTCATGGCCGTGACGGTGCCGGTGATCGTGCTGACCGTGTCGTCCCTGCCGGAGAGCAACGACACGCTGGCGAACGTCTTCGCCGTGAGCACGCCGCTGATCAACAGCTTCCCCGTGATGGCCATCGCGACCGCGTTGACGGTGGCGCTCGGGGTGTATCGCATCTATCGCGAGCGCGACCCCGACCTTCCGAGCAAGAACGACAAGCGCGGCACCAAGGGCAGTGACAAGGGAGACAAGGGATCTGCCAAGGGCAAGTCCGACAAGGCCACAGCAGACAAGGCCAGGTCCGGCAAGGGCAGGTCCACGTCGGACTCCGGGAGCCGCGACAAGGCCGTGAAGGGTGCGGCCGCGGCGGGCGCGGCAGGTGTCGCTGGTGCCGCGGCAGCGGGAGCGCTCACCCCCGACGAACGCGGCGGCAAGGACGCTCCGGCGGACCGTCCCCGCAGGCCACGTCCTCCGGAGGACCAGCCCGAGGGCCCCGCCGGACGGGGTGAGCCGACCCGCAGGAAGCGTCCCGCGGGCGAACCACCGGCGCGGCGCCCCCGTGGCCCCGAGGACGGTCCCCCGCCACGCAGGCCACGTCCTGCCGACGCTCCTCCGCCCGGACGCGAGGCGCCGCCGCGGGAGGGCCGCAGGCCGCGAACGCCACCGGATGCCGCCGAGCGCAAGCGGCGCGTCGAGGAGTGGCCCGACTCGATCCCCGGCCCCAAACGCCCTGCCCGGCCGCAGCGTCCGCAACGCCCGCAGCGGCCTCGCGGGGAGCAGCCGCCGCCCGGCGAACGTCCGCCGCGGCGCGGCCAGCCGCCCCGGCGTCCCTGGGACGACGAAGCCTGACAGGCGACACGAGCCCGCCTGCCCCGTCGTGGGGCGGGCGGGCTCGTTGCTGTTCGCGGCGGGCGCGTTCGGCGCGAGAAGGCGCCGGAGGTCAGCGCACGCTGCTGCGCTTGTCCTCACGCCCGGTGCGCAGCTCCCTGGGCAGTGCGAACGAGATCTTCTCGTTGGCGGTCGTCACTTCCTGCACGTCCTCCCAGCCGCGGCCGGCCAGGTAGTCCAGCAGCTCCATGACGAGCACGTCCGGGACGGACGCACCGCTGGTCACGCCCACGGTCTCCACGCCGTCCAGCCAGGTGGGATCGACCTCGCTGGCGTAGTCGATCAGGTGCGCGTCGCTGGCACCCGCCTGCAACGCGACCTCGACGAGCCGCTGCGAGTTGGAGGAGTTCCGCGAGCCGACGACCAGGACGAGGTCGCACTCGGCCGCCATCGCCTTGACCGCGACCTGGCGGTTCGACGTGGCGTAGCAGATGTCGTCACTCGGCGGGTCGGCGATCTCGGGGAACCGTTCCCGGAGCTGGTCGACCCGCTGCATGGTCTCGTCGACGCTGAGGGTCGTCTGCGACAGCCACACGACCTTGGACGGGTCGCGCACCTGCACCTGGGCGACGTCCTCCGGGGTGTCGACGAGCTGCACGTGCTCGGGCGCCTCGCCGGACGTGCCCTCGACCTCCTCGTGGCCGTGGTGGCCGATGAGCATGATGTCGTAGTCGTCCCTGGCGAACCGGTTGACCTCCTTGTGCACCTTCGTCACCAGCGGGCACGTGGCGTCGATGGTGCGCAGGTTCCGCTTCTCGGCCTCCTCGTGCACCGCGGGCGAGACTCCGTGGGCCGAGAACACGACGAGCGCGCCCTCCGGCACCTCGGTGGTCTCGTCGACGAAGATCACGCCCCGTTCGCGCAGGGTGTCCACGACATGGCGGTTGTGGACGATCTCCTTCCGCACGTACACGGGCGGGCCGTACATCTCGAGCGCCTTCTCGACCGTGATCACCGCACGGTCGACACCGGCGCAGTACCCGCGCGGCTTCGCGAGCAGCACACGCTTGCCGTTCTGGTCACCGCTGGGGCTGGCTGCACTCATACCGTTCAGGGTACGGACCGTCGGCGTGCCGTCGACACCGTGCGCGGCCGTGCTGGGACGAGCGACACGCACACGGGCGGGGCGGGGCTGTGCAGGAGGGGTCATGTGCGGCAGGCTTGCCCCATGAAGCATTTCCCGTTCCCGGTGCGCGTGGCGGCCGGACTCGCGGCCGCCACCGCCGACACGGTGCGCGACCTGCCGAAACACCTCACCGAACTGCCGGTGACGGTCGCCAGCCAGGTGCTGCAGACGTCGATGAGGGTTCAGCAGCACGTGACGGAGCTGGCCATCAAGGGTGACGACGCGCTGGCGGCGTTCCGTGGGGTCGAGGACGAGCCCAACTGGGCCACGTTCGACGAGGACGACGACGTGCCCGGGTCCGGCGTCGAGGCCGCGCCCGGCGCCGCGGGATCGGAGCCGGGCGCGGAGGCGACGTTCGACGACCCGTGGGACGCCGAGTCGCAGGCACTCGGCCAGGAGCACCCGGACGGCGAGTTCGACAGCGCCGAGGTCCCGGACGCCGGCGACGCGGCCACCACGACCCCTGCCACGACCACGCCTGCCACGGCCGCCTCTGCCAGCGACGTGACCGGCGGCGGCACGCAGACACCGAGGGCCACCGACGCCCGAGACGCCACGGACGCGCGAGGCGGCGGCACCTCGGGGACGGGCCCCGCCGGCGTGGCGAACTACGACGACCTGAGCCTGCCGCAGCTGCGCTCACGTCTGCGCTCGTTCTCCGCCGACGAGCTCGAGGAACTGCTCGGCTACGAACGCGACCACGAGAACCGCCCCTCGTTCACGGGGATGCTGACGCGCCGGATCGCCAACGTGCGGGCCGAGTCGGCCGCCGAGGAGAACGGCTCGCAGTCCACCGGCGGCACCGGCTCCTCGGAGGCAGGCACGTCGTGAGCACCGACGCACGCCCCTCCGACGGCCGCTCGGACTCGTCGGGGCCGTCGACGGCCGAGAATCCGTGGCCGGTGCGAACGGTCGCCAGGAAGATCGCCGACTGGATCCACCGGCTCGGCTCGGTGTGGGTCGAAGGGCAGATCACGCAGATCTCGGCACGGCCCGGCACGCAGACGGCTTTCCTCACGCTGCGCGATCCCGCCGCCGACGTCTCCATGTCGGTCACCTGCCAGCAGCGCATGCTGCGTTCGATCGACCCGCCGCTGCGCGAGGGCGCGAGCGTGGTCGTGCACGCGCGGCCGTCGTTCTGGCTGGGCCGCGGCACGTTGAGCCTGCGTGCGAGCGAGATCAGGCCCGTCGGGATCGGCGAACTCCTTGCCAGGGTCGAGCGGTTGCGCAAGCTGCTCGCCGCCGAGGGACTGTTCGCACCCGAGCGCAAGCGCCGCCCGCCGTTCCTGCCCCGTGGCGTCGGCCTGATCACCGGGCGGGCGTCAGCCGCCGAACACGACGTGCTCGTGAACGCCCAGAACCGTTGGCCCGCGGTGAAGTTCCAGGTGGTCAACACGGCCGTCCAAGGGGCACGCGCGGTGCCGCAGATCGTGCGTGCACTGTCCACTCTGGATGCGGACCCGGAGATCGACGTCATCGTCATCGCCCGTGGCGGGGGCAGCGTCGAGGACCTGCTGCCGTTCTCCGACGAAACACTGTGCCGCGCGGTGGCCGCCGCGGGAACTCCGGTCGTGAGCGCCATCGGGCACGAACCCGATTCGCCGCTGCTGGATCACGTCGCCGACCTGCGGTGTTCGACGCCGACGGGCGCGGCGAAGGCCGTCGTGCCCGACGTGCAGGAGGAGACGGCACGCGTGCACCAGCTGCGCGACCGGGCACGCCGCGCGCTGCACGGCTGGGTCGACGGCCAGCGCAGGCAGCTCGACCAGTTGCGCAGCCGTCCGTGCCTGGCCGATCCGCACGGTCCGGTCGAGCGGCGAGCCGCCGACGTCGAACTGCACGTCGAACGCGCGCGCAGGGCGATCATGACGACGCTGACCCACGAGCAGAGCGCCCTCGCCTCGTCGCGCGCCCGGCTCACGGCGCTGGGACCGTCGGCGACGCTGGAGCGTGGGTACGCCGTGGTCCAGTACACCGACGACGACGGCGAGCTGAAGGTGCTGCGTTCGGTCGACCAGGTGCGGCCGGGCACCGAACTGCGGGTCCGGGTCACCGACGGCGCCGTCTCGGCGACCACGCGATAGTGTCGGCCCCGGCCGTGTGCATCGAGACGTGAGGCGAAGCGCGACGTGAGCGAATCCGGTGGCGACACCCCCGACGACCTGGCAGGCCTCGGCTACGAGCAGGCCAGGGACCAGCTGGTGGAGGTCGTGCGCGAACTCGAGGCGGGCGGCCTTTCGCTCGAGGAGTCGCTCGCGCTCTGGGAACGTGGCGAGCGTCTCGCGCGGCTGTGCGAGACCCACCTGGCGGGCGCGCGGGAGCGGATCGAGGCCGCGCTGGCTACCGTTGAGGACGACACGGACGACACGGACGACACCGCCGACGCGGACGCCGAGGAGCCGGGCGGGCAGGCGGGACACTCCGGAGTGAGTGCTCAGTGACGTCCGTGACAACTCCATGAACGCAGGCTCGCGCAGACTGTAAGCAGTTCGATGCGCCGATCATCGCCCGATCCGCGCATCTCCGCGACACCCACCCCGGGAGGCAGCATGACCACCAGCACGCCGAGACGGGGCGAGGCGCCCGACCGCAACCTCGCCATGGAGCTCGTCCGGGTCACCGAGGCGGCGTCGATGGCGGCGGGCCGCTGGGTCGGCAAGGGCGACAAGAACGGCGGGGACGGCGCAGCCGTCGACGCGATGCGCCAGCTGATCGGCACCGTGACCATGCGGGGCGTCGTCGTGATCGGCGAGGGCGAGAAGGACGAAGCGCCCATGCTGTTCAACGGCGAGGAGGTCGGCAACGGCGAGGGCCCCGAGTGTGACGTCGCGGTCGACCCGATCGACGGCACGACGCTCATGAGCAAGGGCATGCCGAACGCGCTGGCCGTGCTGGCGGTGGCCGAGCGCGGGGCGATGTTCGACCCGTCCGCCGTGTTCTACATGGAGAAGCTGGCCGTCGGGCCGGAGGCCGCCGGGGTCGTGGACATCTCGGCGCCGATCGAGGAGAACATCCGCCGCGTGGCGAAGGCGAAGCAGAGCAGCGTCTCGGACGTGACGGTGTGCATCCTGGACCGCCCGCGGCACGAGGCGCTCGTCAAGGAGGTCCGCGAGGCCGGTGCGCGCATCCGGTTCATCAGCGACGGTGACGTCGCCGGTGCCATCGCGGCCGCCCGCGCGACGACGGGTGTCGACATGTTGCTGGGCATCGGCGGCACGCCGGAGGGCATCATCACCGCCGCGGCACTCAAGTGCCTCGGTGGTGAGCTGCAGGGCAAGCTGTGGCCGAAGGACGAGGAGGAGCGGCAGCGGGCGGTCGACGCCGGGCACGACCTCGACCAGGTCCTGACGACCGACGACCTCGTACGCGGCGACAACGTGTTCTTCTGCGCCACCGGCATCACCGACGGTGACCTGCTGCGTGGCGTGCACTACCGCGCGGGCGGCGCGACGACGCAGTCGATCGTCATGCGCTCGAAGTCAGGCACCGTGCGGCTCATCGACGGCTACCACCGGTTGAACAAGCTGCGCTCGTACTCGTCGGTCGACTTCGACGGTTCGGACGAGGGCGAAGACGTGTCGGCTCCGCTGCCCTGATGCGCGGGCTGTTCGGGAAGGCCGCCGCGGTCGCGGCGGCCTTCGTCCTCGCGTGCGCACCCGCGGTGTCGAACTCGGCGCAGGCGTCGGTGCAGCCCGACGTCGTGGGTGGCACGCCCACCGACGAGACCTATCCGTTCATGACGTCGCTGGCCGACGGGGACGGCCATTTCTGCGGCGCGTCACTGATCCGGTCGAACTGGCTCGTGACCGCCGCGCACTGCGTCGACGGGGTCGCTGCGGACACGCTGACGGCGAGGATCGGCAGCGCGGACCGCACCGAGGGCGGCGAGGTCGCCCAGCCTGCGGAGCTCGTCGTGCACCCCTCGTACACGGCACCCGGTTCGCCGAACGACCTGGCGCTGGTACGTCTGGCCGAGCCGGTCACGGCGACACCGATCGACATCGCCGAGTCCGCGGAGCCGGGCACCGCGACGAGGCTGCTCGGCTGGGGTCGCACCTGCGCGCAGGACGGCTGCGGCGAGTCCCCGGTGATGTTGCAGCAGCTGGACACCCGGGTCGTCCAGGACGATCGATGTGCCGCGGGATTCACCGCACGGTCCGAGGTGTGCACGGGCAACCCCGACGGGGGCGGCGCCTGCTACGGCGATTCGGGTGGGCCGCAGATCGTGCGCGACGGCGATCGCTGGCGGCTGATCGGCATGTCGAGCCGCGCGGGCAACGACGACGCGGTGTGCGGCACGGCACCGTCGATCTACACCTCCGCCCCTGCTCACCGGACGTGGATCGACGAGACGATCGCCGCGTGATCGCGCCCAGTCCCGCCTGACCGGCGATGACGGATGTCGTGGATGCATTGCGGCTGCGGTGGCGACGCTACTGGCCCGACGCGGACGTGCAGGCCATGGCCGACGACGTCCGCACGCGCGCCGAGGCGGCGATCGCGGCGTGGGGCCTGCGGGACGCGACACCGCTGACCGGTGGGCACATCGCGCTGGTCCTGGCCTCCGGCGACGTCGTGCTCAAGGTCCACCCGCGCGGCCACCCCGATGACGTGCACCTCGCCGCCGAGGCCGCGGCGTTGACGGCGTGGCGCCGTTCGGGGGCAGCGGCCGACCTGCTCGACATCCGCGACGACGGGTTCACGCTCCTACTGGAACGGCTGCGACCGGGGACCCCGCTGGATGCGGTCGATCTGACGTGGCAGCAGCGACTCGACGTGCTCGGCGAACTGGCCGGCCGCCTGCACGCGGCGTCCGGACCCGCTCCGGCGTCCGTCCCGCACATCGGCGGCGGCTACTCCCGGGACTGGCGACGGCTGCTCGGTCCGTCACCCCTGCTGGAACCGGCGGACGATGACGTCGTGCTCCACGCCGATCTCCACGGCGCCAACGCCGTGCGCCACGGCTCTCGATGGCGGGTGATCGACCCGCACGCCGTGCGCGGGGACCGCCACGCCGACGTGTGGGCGCTGATCGATCCGCTCGCACCGGCACCGCCCGAGGCCGCCACGGCACGTGCGTGGGTCGAGCGCTACGCCGCCGCGGCGAACCTCGACCCCGACCGCGCGGCCGAGTGGGTCCACCTGCGTGCGCGCGCCGAAGCACTCGCCGGCGCCGACGGCGACCACGCGTGGGCCACCAGGCTCAAGCGGTGGGCGGAGCTGCTGGAGAGCTGACCTGCCATGCGGCGTCCTGGCTCAGCCGCTCGAGTGGCCGGGGAACAGGTGGGCGCCGGGATCGATCTCCACGGCGATGTTGTTGACGGCCGTGGCGGCCTCGCCGAACCCGGTCGCGATGAGCTTCACCTTGCCCGGATAGGCCGCGACGTCGCCCGCCGCGTAGATGCCCTTGCGCGCCGTCGCCATGGTCGAGTCCACGGAGATCGACCGCTGGTGGATTTCGAGCCCCCAGTTCTCGATCGGACCGAGGTCGGCGGTGAAGCCCAGCGCCGCCACGACCGTCTGGGCGGGCAGCACCTCCTGGCGGACCTCCTTGGTCTCGGGGTCCTTGATCTCCACCGTCACGTCGGCGAGCCCGTGCTCGTCGCCACGCAGTTCGGTGACCTCGGCGTCGGTGATGATGCGGACGCCCGCCTCGCGTGCCTCGTTGACGATCGACTCCGCGGCACGGAACTTCGCCCTGCGGTGCACGAGCGTCACGCTGCGCGCGATCGGGTGCAGCGCCAGCACCCAGTCGAAGGCCGAGTCGCCACCCCCGACGACCACGACGTCCTTGCCCGCATGCTCGTCGAGGACCGGTACGAAGTGGACCATCCCGTTGCCGAGCCACCCGTCCCCCGCAGGCAGCGGGCGCGGGGTGAACTCGCCGATCCCCGCGGTGATCAGCACCGCCCGCGCCCGCACGGTCTCCTCGGCCTCGCCACCGGCGAGCGTCATGACGAACCGGTCGCCGCTCTCGGTGAGTGTCTCGGCCTTGCGTCCCAACAGGTAGTGCGGGTTCCACTGCGACGCCTGCTTCACGAGCCCGTCGACGAGGTCGCGTCCACGCACCGCGGGGAAACCGGCGACGTCGTAGATCATCTTCTCGGGATACATCGCGGTGACCTGACCGCCGGTCTCGGGCAACGAGTCGACGACCGCCGCCGACAGCCCGCGGAAGCCGGCGTAGTAGGCCGCGAACAGGCCCGTCGGTCCCGCGCCGACGATCAGCACGTCGACGTCGATACCGTCCGAAGGCGTCCCCATGGGCTCACCGCCCTTTCCGCCGTTGGTGGGTGCCGCGCCCATGATCGTAGTACCCACGGCGCCCCTGTGCGGCCGTCGAAACATCGCGGGCCCGCCCACCCGAACGTGCGCGAGGACACCGGGCGCGCACGGCCGTCGCAGGAGCAGACTGGGGACATGGCAGAGCAGGAATTCCGGATCGAACACGACACGATGGGCGAGGTGCGGGTCCCCGCCGACGCCCTGTACCGCGCGCAGACGCAGCGCGCCGTGGAGAACTTCCCCATCTCCGGCAGGACGCTCGAACGGGCTCAGATTCGCGCGCTCGGCCTGCTGAAGGCGGCCGCCGCGCGCGTGAACGCCCGGCTCGGCGTGCTGGAGGCGGACCTGGCCGCGGCGATCGCGAGCGCGGCCGACGAGGTCGCCGAGGGCAAGCACGACGAGCACTTCCCCATCGACGTGTTCCAGACCGGCTCGGGCACGTCGTCGAACATGAACGCCAACGAGGTCATCGCCACGCTGGCCTCGCGCGCGCTGGGCCGCGACGTGCATCCCAACGACCACGTCAACGCCTCGCAGTCGTCGAACGACACGTTCCCCACGACGATCCACGTCGCCGCAACCGAAGCGGTGCTGACCGACGTGATCCCCGCGCTCGAGCACCTGGCCACCACCATCGAGCAGCGGGCGGCCGAGTGGGCCGACGTCGTCAAGTCCGGCCGCACCCACCTGATGGACGCCGTGCCGATCACGCTCGGCCAGGAGGCCGGCGCCTGGGCGGCACAGGTGCGGTTCGGCATCGAGCGGCTGCGCAGCGGCCTGCCGCGGCTCGGTGAACTGCCCATCGGTGGCACGGCCGTCGGCTCGGGTCTCAACGCACCGGACGGTTTCGGTTCCGCCGTCGCCGACGAGCTGGCGAAGGTCACCGACCTTCCCCTCGTGGAGGCCCGCGACCACTTCGAGGCGCAGGCGTCCCAGGACGGCGTGGTCGAGACCTCGGGTCACCTGCGCACCGTCGCCGTGTCGCTGAACAAGATCGCGAACGACCTGCGTTGGCTCGGTTCGGGTCCGCGCACCGGCCTGTCCGAACTGGCGCTGCCCGATCTGCAGCCAGGGTCGTCGATCATGCCCGGCAAGGTGAACCCGGTAATCCCGGAGGCGACCCTGCAGGTGGTCGCGCAGGTCATCGGCAACGACGCGGCCGTCGCGTTCGCCGGCTCACAGGGCAACTTCCAGCTCAACGTGAACCTGCCGGTGATCGCGCGCAACGTCCTGGAGTCGGCGCGGCTGCTCGCGGCGGTGTCGCGGCTGCTGGCGGACAAGGTGTTCGCGGGCGTGACCGTCAACACCGAACGCACGCAGGCCTACGCCGAGGGTTCGCCGTCGATCGTGACGCCGCTCAACGCCTACATCGGCTACGAGGAGGCGGCGGCCGTCGCGAAGCAGGCGCTGGCCGAGCTCAAGACGATCCGGCAGGTCGTCGTGGAGCGTGGCTACATCGAGCAGGGCAAACTCACCGAGGCGCAGCTCGACGAGGCCCTCGACGTGCTGCGCATGGCCCGCGGCGGGAAGTGAACCGGCCGGGGGCCGCCCGCGCGGGCGGCCCCCGATACCGCGAGTCCACACAGGACTCCGGCGGCCTTTCCTACATGAGCCAGCCGACCGGGGCCATCAGCTCGGCAAACTCCTCCAGGACATAGAGCGCCCCGACGATCGCGGCCACATAGATCACCGCGAGATACGGCTTCATCCGAGCCACCACGAGGAGGAAGGCCAGCGCGAACACGGCCGTGCCGACGTACATGCCGACCAGGAACACCAGCCACACGAAGGCCAACAGCCACAGAATCGAGATTCCGACGACTCGCAGCTGGGCCTTGAACGCTCCTTCGATCCGCCCGGGACCGCCCTCCCTGCGCATCTGCCGGATGTCGTTGACGAGCGCTATCGCGCCGAGTCCGAGGCCCAGGATGCTGGCCGCATACGGGAAGAGTTGGGCGTTCGGCGTGAAGTCGGCCGCCAGGATGAAGGCGGCGACGAAGAACAACAGCGCACCGACGGTCACGGCCACGCCCACGAAGGGCGGGACATGGATGCCGTCCTCATTGGTGGTGGCCGCCGGGTCCTCGTCCTCGTCCTCGTCCGACGACGACTTCTTGGCCTTGATGTTGCGGTAGGCCACCACACAGACGGTGACGACGAGCAACAGCGCGACGATCACGACGAACGGCCGGGTCATCCATTCCGTGGGTTCGAAGGCCGACACGGTGATGTAGTAGTACCGCTCCAACGGGATCGCGAGCACGTAGGCGATCAGGAACGGGGCCCGCGGAATGTCGCAGACCTTGCAGAGCCAGCCGATGATGCCCAGGAGCAACATGGTGTAGAAGACGCCCAGGTTCAGCGGCTCCTGGAACCCGCTCATGAACAGCAGCGGGATCAGGGCGGCGGCCAGCACCGGGAAGCTGACGAAGCTGAGCCGGGCGAGCGGCCGGGCCATGAAGAACGCGAGGACCGCCCCGATGAGCGACGCGATGGCGAAGGACCAGACGATGAAGTAGACGAGGTCGAGGTCCTGTTCGATCAGGTCGGGCCCCGGCTGGATGCCGAACATCAGCAGCACGCCGAGCAGCAGCGCGAAGGGCGCGGCGCCGGGCACGCCGAACAGCAGGGTCGGGATCAGACCACCGGACTCGATACTGTTGCTCGCCGCCGAAGGAGCGATGACCCCACGGGGGTCGCCCTGGCCGAAACGCGCGCCCTTGCGGCGGCTTCCGATCGCCTGGGCCTGCCCGTAGGCCAGCCACGCCCCGGCCGTCGCTCCGACGCCGGGCAGGATACCGACGCCGACACCGACGCCCGACCCACGGAGCACGTCGCCCTTGTACTTGACGACGTCGCGGGCGCCCCGGCCCCAGCCCTTGCCGAGGCTGACGTTCCGGTCCGCGACCGAGCTGCGCTTGGCGACCAGCTGGATGATCTCGGCGACGCCGAAGATCCCCAGTGCGGCCGCGACCAGGCCGATGCCCTCGGTCAGATACTCCGAGCCGAAGGTGTAGCGGTATTCCGCCGAGATCGGGGACATTCCCACGATGCCCAGGAGCATGCCGAAGGCGGCGACCACCAGTCCCTTGACGACGTTGCCCTTGGACAACATGGCGGTGAGGAAGATGCCCAGCACGATCAGCATGAAGATCTCGGGAGATCCGAATGCCGTGACCACCGGCTGCGCCACGGGGACGACCAGGGTGAGTCCGATGATGCCGATGATGCCGCCGATTGTGGATGCGATGAAGCTGGCCGAGAGCGCGCGGCCGCCCTCGCCCTCCTTGGCCATCGTGTGGCCGTCCAGCAGGAACACCGCCGCCGACGCGGAACCGGGGATGCCCAGCACCACCGATGTGATGACGTCGGACGTGTGCACCACCGCGACGGCACCGATGATCATGGCGATCGCCTGGTTCGGCTCGAGCACGAACACGAAGGGCATCAGGACCGCGACGGCTCCCGTACCCCCCAGGCCGGGAATGACGCCGATGACCAGTCCGACGACGACGCCGACGACCAGGTACAGCAGCATCGCCGGATCGGCGAAGCTGGACAAGGCCGCAGTGGCTGCCTCTAACATCTGTTGTCCTTAAAGTACTAACGGGTTGCGGCGTGACAGCTGGTACGAATGACGAGCGGTCGAGCAGCCGCGTGATCGGTGCGCGGCAGCGGGCTCAGCCCAGGACCGCTCCGTACTCGTTGGTGAGGAACCTCTTGGCATGGCGGAGAGCTGCCGGCCTGATGTCCAGTGCCTTGCGGAAGATCTCGGCGTTGCCATGGCCCGGCTGCAGTTCGTAGCCACCCAGGGCTCCTGCCGCCTCGTCCAGGAACTTCTGGTTCCGGTTGAGCTTCCCGACCATCTCCGCATATGCGTCGACGAGCTCGTCGCTCGTTCCCGCGTTCGACCAGAATCCCTTCTGGTAATAGAACGCCGGGGTGACGAAGGATTGATAGGCCTCATAGGCCAGACCGCTGGGAGCCTCACCGTGGAGATCGCGGTAGATCTCCTCGAGGGTCGGCACATCCGGCATGTTCGGGTCACGGACGACCTTGCCGTCCTTGAGCACACCCACCGAGAACAACGGGTGGATGTCGCCGGACTCGGCCATCGACGAGAGCGGACCCAGCCAGGTGGAGGTGGTCTGGAAGTCGATGTCGGTCTCGCCGCGTTCCAGTGCCAGGCGCGACGGTCCTCTGCCCTCGAACCCGAAGACTCCGGTGACCGTGGCGCCCAGGACCTCGAGTGCCAGCAGCGGGACGAGGTCCAGGCCGGAGGCTGAGATTCCGCCGATCTTGACACGGCTGCCTGCTTCGAGGAGGTCTTCCATGGAGCGGATACCGCTGGCGGCGTTGGAGTAGAGGATCCCTCCTGTGCCGTGCAGCACCAGCGGCACCATCTTCCGGAAGTCGAACTCGACGTTCCCGTGCTCCAACATCCCCTGCAGGTACGTGGTTCCGGAGCTGACGAGGATGTGCCGGCCGTCGTTCACCCCCGCCTCGACATAGGCATTGGTGCCCGTGACGGATTCACCGCCGGCGATGTTCTCGAACTGGTACCGGGAGACGTTCTTCTGCAGTTCGGCGAAGTACGGGGTGACGAAGCGAGCCCACGTGTCCGTTCCACCACCGGCGGCGTAGGGAATGACGACATCCACTACCCCGGGCCCAGAAGCCTTGAAAGCGGCCTGCGGCGGGGCGCATCCGGCGAGGCCGGCCGCGGCGACGCCGAGTGCGCCACCGATGAGGAAGTTCCGTCGGGAGATCGGATGCACCATTGCATCTCCTGGTTCGTATCAGCGAAGTACGCCGCACCTACGCGACGTGCTCCAGCGGGGGGTCGGGAATGTACAGAGTGGCGTCGGCCAGGGTGCGGGCGGTGCGGTCGGCACCGACGACGAGCTCGCCGCCGAAGTCGTCGGCAAAGGTGACGATGATCCCGGCCGGGGTACGAAAGCGCAGTTTTCCGTTCGTACGGCCCAACATCGCTGCCCGGTGGAGGAACGTTCCTTCGGTGAAGGCCGCCATCGTCATTGCCACGCTGCCGGTGATGGGCATGGCCGGGTGGGGCTTCCCCATCGAGAGCATCAGGACCTCGATATCGGCGTCCGCATCCTCGGCAGGGCCTGCGATTCCGAGCTTGGGGACAGCGCGCTCGGCCGCTTCCGGGGTGAGAGCAAGCCCCATGGCGACGGCACCGGCTCGGCGGATCTTGTCCAGCACGGAGAGTTTCTCGGTGATCGCCGTCCCGGCCCACTCGGCATGCGGCAGCCCGGCGAGACCGGCAGTCTCCGGCGACAGAATGACGGCCGGAGCCCCCGCGTCGACGATCGAGACGGGGTAGTCGACGCCATCGACGGTGAGCACATCAGTGCCGGCCCCGGTCGGCAGAAGCTTGCCGGTGGTCTTCCCTCCCGGTTCGACGAAGCCCAGACCGACCTCGTGGCCGGGGTAGACCGTGCCGGGGATGATGGCGCTCGGTTCGGCGGGCAGGGCGCCCCCCGGGGTAGGGATCCGCTGAACCACTTTCTGACCACTGTTGGTGTTGAACGTCCGGACGTATGTCACATCCTCGGCGGGCTGTACCCAGCCACGCTCCAGTGCGTACAGACCCGCGGTAGCCGAGCAGTTTCCGCAGTTGCTGCCCCAGTCCACCTTGAACTCCTCGATGCCGACCTGGGCGAACGTGTACACCACGTCGAGGTCGTCATCGGCGGACGGTTCAAGGATCACCGCCTTGCTCGTGGTCGACGTGGCCCCTCCGACTCCGTCGATCTGCCGTAGGTCCGGACTTCCGTAGACGCGCGGGAGCAGCTCATCGGCCGACAAACCGGTTCTTTCGATGTGCTCCTTCTCGAACACCCAACATTTGCTGGTCCCCCCTCGGACCCAGCTTGCCGAGATCTGCATCAGGTGCCTTTCCACAATGTCCGGTATCGCCGCACAGCCTCACAGGACCCGCGAATTAAAACAATGTTGAGTATTTGATGGATGCTTAAGCGATGCTTCACCCGGCAGTGGTGAAGTCCACGTTCCTTGCGTCCGCTCGGACCCTGCACATAGCCTCTGAGCAGTCAGATAAAGCAGATTTACAAAAGGGGAAGCTCCGTGAATGTCCACTTAAGTGGAGTGTCATGCTGAACCCACAACGGCTCGAAGTTCTCGTGCGTGTTGCAGAGACCGGCTCCATCACCGCGGCTGCCGACGAGCTCGGCTACACCCCTTCCGCGGTGTCCCAACAGCTCAAGAAGCTCGAGCGAGAGGCCGGGCACCCGCTGGTACGCCGTCGCCCTCGCGGCATCATCCCCACCGATGCGGGGCACATCCTCGTCAGTCACGCACGCAAGGTGCTACGGCAACTGGATGCGGCAGCAGCGGACCTTCGCGATCTGGCCGAAGGCAACCGAGGCTCGCTGATCGTGGGGGCCTTTCCCACGATGGCCGCCTCGTTCCTGCCGCGGGTGCTGGAGACGTTCAAGTCGCGCTATCCGGCCATCGATCTCACGGTCTCCAGCGGACGCTTCGACGAACTCCTGGAAGATCTCGAACGGGGGCGTTCCCACCTGTGCTTCCTGTGGGAGTACCCGTGGCAGCCGATCAACATCGAAGGACTGCGTCTTCAGGAGCTGTTTCGGGAGGACTCCGTGATCCTGGTTTCGAAGCGCCATCCCTTGGCCGACCAGGACCAGATCAACCTCGCACAGCTGCGCGACGAGTCGTGGATCGTGCGCGCCAACCGCCACCCCGTGGTGGAGGTCCTGGAGCGGGCGGCGGAGAAGGCGGGCTTCCGGCCGTCGATCGCTCTCTACGCCAACAACTACCAGGAAGCTCAAGCGATGGTGAGCGTGGGAATCGGAGTGGCGATGGCCCCGCGCAGCGCCATCGCGATCCAACACCCGGACATCCGGGTGTTGGCGCTGGGGGACGAAGCCCCGGTACGCAATGTGCTGCTCGCCCAACGGGAGGAGCGCGTCTATTCCCCGGCCGAGGTGGCCTTCCGCTCGGTGCTGATGGAACTGGTCCGGCAGGACTTCACGCCTTCTGTCCCATCAGAGACGCGTTCGTCCCCAGGCGCGAGGACCGGGCCTCACTCCGCCTGATCGCTGCCCGTGCCGGCGATCCGTCGCCGGTGGATGGCCTCGGCAGCCCGGAGGATCAAGGGGAGACTCAGCACGACGGTGAACAGCCGGACCATATGGGCGCCGGTGACCACGGCACCGTCGAGCCCCAGAGACGCCGCAGTTGCCACCATCTCCCCGACGCCACCCGGCACCAGCCCGAACATGGACTCCCCCGGCTCCATCAGACCCCACGCGGCGAAGCCCCAGCCGAAGAGGACTCCGACCGCGAGAACGGTGGTCACAGCCAGCACCCCCGGTCCGAAGAAGCGCATGAACTGGCGGAAGACGTCGGGACTCAGACTGGCCCCGATGGCGGTGCCGATCAGGAGTTTCGCCCCCAACACGAGCAGGTTGGGGGCCTCCACCTCCAGACCCAGGCCCAGGTTGACGGCGGCCGCACCGACGAGCCCTCCGGTCAGCGCCCACAGCGGAACGCGAGCCCAGCGGAAGGCCAGCGCCGCTCCCAGTGAACCGGCCAAGACGGCGAGCAGGGAAACCAGCCCCATCAGGTGAGCACCGCCAGCAGGACCGGGAGCACCAGGAAGACGAGGGCGAACAGACGCACCGCGTGGACGGTGAGCACGACCCCGAGCCGGGCGCCCTTGTCGATGGCCAGCGAGCTGACCTCGCTCAGCCCACCGGGAGTGACAGTCAGCACGGCCGTGGCGGGATCGACGCTGTAGCGAGACATCAGCAGCGTGATGAAGACCAGATTGACGACGCCCAGGGCGAGATAGGCCCCCGCCACGGGTAGCGCGACGGCAGCGGTACTCGCCAGAGAGTCCACGGTGAGCATCACCCCGCTCACCACACCGATGGCGACGAGACCCGTCTGGCGCAGCGCACGGGGGAAGGCCACCGGACGCATGCGCGGCATACCGGGCTGATTGACCAGGGCCGCGCCGATCGCGCTGCCGAGGAGCATCCCCGCCGGAATCCCCAGGTACTCGAAGAGACCGCCCACCACGACTGCTCCCACAAGGAGCCGCGCCACCCCAACCCACTGCCGATCGCGCGGGCGTTCCGGTTCGGAGATCAACCCTCTCCCCTCACTCCCTGCCCTGCAGGGACATACGTGCCTGTTGAGTTCCAGTCCAAACGTTGGCATGCTGAACAGGCTTTTGGCATACCAAGGGAGTGTAAATGTCTACCTACACCACTGACGTCCTCGTCGTCGGCGCGGGAAACGCGGCAATGTGCGCAGCACACGCAGCCAGGGAGGCCGGCAGGCAGGTGTTGATGCTGGAAGCAGCCCCGAAGTCCCAAGCAGGCGGCAACAGCTACTTCACCGCCGGGGCCACCCGGATGACCCATGAGGGACTGGAGAGCCTCAAGGACCTGGTGGAACCCGACGAGCGGCACGGCCGCAGCGAGGTGCCGCCCTACCCCAAGGAGGACTACGCGGCGGACCTGAAGAAGGTCACCCTGGGACGCAACGACCCGGACATGACCGAGATCCTCACCTCGAACATCTCGGCCGATATGCGGTGGCTCAAGGCGAAGGGGATGCGGTACCGCCTGATGTACGAGCGGCAGGCCTACGAGACCCCCGGCGGTGGGTACCTGTTCTGGGGCGGGCTGCACGTCGGCAACGTCGACGGGGGTGAGGGCCTCATTCGCGACCATCTCCGCATCGCGGAGGCCACCGGCATCGAGATCCTCTACGAGGCCCGAGCGGTGAAGCTCCTCGTGGAGGACGGAACCGTCACCGGCGTGGCCTTCGAACGCGACGGCGAGGAGCACATCGTCCGCGCCGAAGCGACCGTCCTCGGCAGCGGTGGGTTCGAGGCCAACAAGGAGATGCGCGCCGAGCACATGGGCGCCGAATGGCACCACGCCGTCACCCGTGGTAGCCCCTTCAACACCGGCACCATGCTGCGGGAAGCCCTGCGACTCGGCGCAGCCAAGGGCGGAGACTGGTCCTCCTGTCACGCAACCCAGTGGGATGCCGGCTACGAGGACAACGAGTCCAACTACGAGGTCACCAACCGCCTCACCCGGCAAAGCTATCCGCTGGGTATCATCGTCGACCGCCACGGGAAGCGATTCCTCGACGAGGGTGCGGACTTCCGGAACCTGACCTACGCCAAGTACGGCAAGGAGGTGCTGATGCAGCCCGGTGCCATCGCCTGGCAGATCTTCGACGCACCTTTGCGCCCCATGCTGCGACCTCAGGAGTACGAAGTACCCGGGGTGGGCGAGCACGTGGCCGACTCCCTGCAGGAGCTCGCCGAGGAGGCCGGCATCGACCCGGCCGGTCTGGCCGAGACGGTGGAGTCCTTCAACGCCTCCATCGACACCTCCGCCGAGTTCGACCCCAATGTGAAGGACGGTCGGGCGGCACGCACCGAACCGCCGAAGTCGAACTGGGCCAACCGGATCGCCGAACCGCCCTTCTACGCCTACCCGGTCACCTGCGGAATCACCTTCACCTTCGGCGGACTCAAGGGCGACTCCCAGGCCCGGGTGCTGAAGGAGGACGGCTCGCCGATCCCTGGGCTCTTCGCCTGTGGCGAGGCGCTCGGTGGCCTCTTCAGCGAGAACTACCCCGGCGGATCCGGCCTGGCAGCCGGGATCGTCTTCGGCCGGATCGCCGGACGGAGCGCGGCTGCGTGACGTTCCGCCCCCAGGTCGACGTGGTCTACGAACAGCTGCGCTCGAAAATCCTCGACGGCTCGCTCGAACAGGGGTACGACCTCCACGAGCGAGCAGTGGCTGAGCTGGTCGGCACCTCCCGGACCCCGGTCCGGGAGGCGGTCGCCCGGCTGGTGGTCGACGGACTGGCCGAACGCCACGGCCGGCGCACCAGGGTGACCGTGTGGGACGAGGAGAAGACCGGCCAGCTCTACGAGATGCGCGCGGTCCTCGAGTCCGAGGCCTCCCGGCTGGCCGCGATGCGCCGCAGCGAGAGCGTGGTGATGCGGCTCCAGGCCTCGGTGACCGAGCAGCGAAACCTGGACGACCCCTCCCCGGTCACCCGTCGCAACATCAATTACGAGTTCCACGAGCAGATCTGGCAGGCCAGCGGCAACCCCTTCCTGCTCGAGACCAACCGGAAGTACGGCGTGCAGTCGATGTGCATCGCCCCAACCACGCTGCGCCACGACGAGCGATGGAAGACAGCCCTGGACGAGCACGAGCAGCTCGTGGAACACATCAGCCGGCACGAGGCCGCCGAGGCCGCGGCGTTGATGCACCACCACCTCGAATCAGCGTTCAGACGGCGTTGACGGTCCCAAACAACGGGGCGAATTCGTGAAGGGTTGGATGTTTCGGCGCAGCCAGACCGTTCCGTGACACGATCGGAAATTTCTCAGAGGCCGATTCATCCCAACAATTGCACTGCCCGAATTGCATTCCGACTACGCTCCAAGATTGCACCTCTCGAACCAGGGCCCAATTTCCCGAGCCCGCGAGCACAGTGCGCGCGACCCTCAGCCGCCGAGGCTGCGCCACGTGCGGGCCGACAGTGGCAGGAACACCGCGATCAGCAACACCGGCCAGCCGAGTGCCGGCCACGGTGCGAGTTCGACCACCCACGACGCCGCTCCGGCACCCGAAGCTCCGGCATCCGACGCTCCCGTCGCTGCCACGCCGGAACCGAGCAGCTCCCGCACCGCGACGACGGTCGCGGTGAGCGGATTGGCCTCGGCGACCGCACCGAGCCACGCCGGCATCGTCGACGTGTCGACGAACACCCCGGACAGGAACAGCACCGGCCACACCGCCACCTGCACCGCACTCACCGACTCCTGGTTGCGCACGCGCAGGCCGATGAACGCTCCGATCCACAGGACCGCCACGCGGAGCAACACCAGCAGCCCGAGCGCGCCGCACCACGCGCCGACGCCCGCATCGGGCCGCCAGCCGAAGGCCAGTCCCGCGGCGACGACGATCGCCAGCCCCACGAGCGAGTTGAGCACGTCGACGACACACCGTCCAGCCAGGACGGAGGCTCCCGACATCGGCAGCGACCGGAGCCGCTCGGTCACCCCGCGCGAGGCGTCGAGCGACACCGCCGTCATCGTCGATTCGAGACCGAAGAACATCGTCATCGCCAGCACGCCCGGCATCAGGTAGTCCACATAGGAGCCGCCGGTGGACATGCCGAGCGCGCCGCCGAGCAGGCCCACGAACATGGCCAGCATCAACACGGGAAACAGCCACCCGAACACGACGACACCCGGCCGGTTGCGCCAGTGCTGCAACTCGCGCGCCGTCATCGTCAGCACGTCACCGATGCCGGCCACCCATCCCTCCGGCCGCGTGCCCCTGTCCATCACGTGCACGGTCATGCCGACACCTCCTTTCCCACCGTTTCCCGGGTCTGCGCACCGGTCCGATCCCCGTCGTCGTGCGAGCCCTCCACGGCCGCACCCGTCAGTTCCAGGAACGCGTCGTCCAACGTCGGCGTGCGCACCGCGAGGTCGCCGAGTGCGATGCCGTCTCGCGACGCGGCCGCGGCGATACCGAGCAGCGCGTCGGCACGGTCGAGCACCGGAACGCTCACCGTCGTCCCGGTGACGTGCACGTCGCCGCTCGACCACGGTGCCGCCAGCTCGACGAGCCGATCGAGGTCGCCGGCATCCGACACCGCCAGGTCGATGACGTCGTCGCCGATGCGTGCCTTGAGCTCGTCCGGTGTCCCGTCGGCGACGACGCGGCCGTGGGCCATCAGGGAGATGCGGTCGGCGAGCCGGTCGGCCTCGTCGAGGTACTGCGTGGTGAGCAGCACGGTCGTCCCCGCCTCGGCCAGGCCGCGGACGGCCTCCCACACCTCACGCCGGGCGGCGGGATCGAGGCCGGTGGTCGGTTCGTCGACGAACAACACCTCAGGAGCGACGATCAGCGCAACCGCGAGGTCCAGCCGCCTGCGCATGCCACCCGAGTAGGTCGCGATGCGCCGGTCGGCCGCGCCTACAAGACCGAAGCGGTCGAGCAGTTCACCCGCCCTGGCCTCCGCGGCCGCGCGCCGCAGCCGGGCGAGCCTGCCGAACAACACCAGGTTCTGCCTGCCGGTCAGGTCCTCGTCGAGGGCCGCGTACTGGCCCACCAGACCGATCCTGCGGCGCACCCGCGACGGATCGGCGCCGACGTCGTGGCCCGCGACGCGCACCGATCCCTCTTCGCACCGCGTCAGTGTGCTCATCACCCTGACCGCCGTCGTCTTGCCCGCACCGTTGTGGCCCAGCAGTCCGTGCACCGAGCCCCGCGGCACGGCCAGCGTGAAGCCGTCGAGGGCGGGCTCCCCGCTGCCGCGGTAGGTCTTCCGCACGCCGGTGCAGTCGATGGCGTACGCACCGCTCGTGGTCGTCGCTGACATGATCTCCTCCCGTTCCGTACGCTTTACCGTACGGCGTACGTAACACCGTACGGTAGCGTTCGGCCAAGCGCAAACGCCATGGGAAGGAACCGCACGTGGCACGAGGGACCCCCGTCGCCGACCTGGCCCGCAGCATCTATCTGCTCTGGGGCCACCACCCCAAGCCGGGCCGTTCCGGCCTCACCGTGCCCGCGATCGTCGATGCCGGCATCGAACTGGCCGACGCGCACGGACTCGAGGCGGTCTCGATGCGCAAGGTTGCCGAACACCTCGGCGTGGGAGCGATGTCGCTGTACGGCTATGTGCCCGGCAAGGACGACCTGACAACACTCATGACCGACTCCGTCTACGCCGAGATGTACGCCGACCTGGACGAAGCGGCACGGGCGGGCGACTGGCGCGAGGCGATGCGGTTCGTGGCCCGCAGGAACTGGGAGCTCTACACCCGGCACCCGTGGCTGCTCGAGGTGCGATCACCGCGCCCGGACCTGGGCCCCGGTGTCATGCGCAAGTACGAGACGGAGTTGCGCCCACTGGACGGCATCGGACTGTCCGATGTGGAGATCGACAGCGTGCTGACCCTCATCCTCGGCCACGTCGCCGACAACGCGCGAACCCACGTGCAACACGTCAGGGCCAACCGCTCCGGGATGTCCGACGCCGAATGGTGGCACACCGTGGCGCCCGTGCTGGAGCAGGTGATGGGCGACGAACACCTGCCGGTCTCCGACCGCGTCGGCAGCACGGTCGGCCAGGAGTTCCAGGCTCCGGCCAATCCCGAGCACATCTTCGCGTTCGGCCTCGAGGTCATCCTCGACGGCGTGCAGGCCCGCCTCGGCTGAATCCGCACCGACCCGCGTCGTCACGGCGCCAGTCTTCGGGGTGCCCCGTGGTCACAGGGCAGTGGTCACAGGGCACTGTCGAGCAGCTGGGCGGCGGCGTCCCTGGCGTGGGAGACCGCGTCGGGCAGCACACCGTAGGAGGCGGACACGATCGCGCCGTCGTAGAGCAGGAACAGCGACGCGGCGAGCTTGTGCGGGTTCCGCACCCCCGCGTCGCGCACGAGCGTGCGGAAGTAGTCCAGCACCCACCGTTTCTCGTCGTCGATGGCCTCGCGTGCGGGGTGCGCCGGGTCGGGCAGTTCGGCCAGCGCGTTGACGAACGCGCAACCGCGGGGGTTCTCCGCGGCCATCCACGACTCGAGCGCGTCGAACATCAGCAGGATGCGGCGCTTCGGGCCCAACCGCCCGGGCCGCTCGACGACCGCGGTGACGTGCTCGCGCCAGCGGGCGTCCCTGCGCTGCAGATACAGCCGCACGATGGCGTCCTTCGACCCGAACCGGTCGTAGAGCGTCTTCTTCGTGACACCCGCCTCCGCGGCGATCATGTCCACCCCCACGGCGTGGATCCCGTTGTCGTAGAACAACTTCTCCACGACCTCGAGCACCCGCTCCGCCGCCGGCGTCAACGTCACCTGCTCCGTCATGAGCCAACCCTACTCCATCCTGTCTCCGACTTCTCCGATTGACGGTATACCGATCTGTCTAGTACAGGTAGATATACCGGTCTGTTTACTTGGGAGGCGTTCGTGCGTGTGACGGGAACCGACGTCGGACTCGCAGCGGGGTTCGTGCTGATGTGGAGTTCCGGCTTCGTCGGCGCGACCATGGGCACCGAGATCACCGGCAGCACGACGCTGCTGTTCTGGCGGTTCCTCGTGGTCACCGGTCTGCTCGCGCTGTGGTGGCTACTCGTGCGGCGCACCCGGATCACCGTTCGGGACCTCGGCGTGCACGCGGTGCTCGGGTTGTTGTCGCAGGCCGGCTACCTCTCGGGGGTGGTGTTCGCCGCCGAGCTCGGCGTACCGGCGGGCACGTCGGCGCTGATCGCCGCGCTCCAGCCGCTGGTCGCCGCGGCCCTGTCGGGGCCGCTGCTCGGGCAGCACACCACGCCGCGGCAGTGGCTCGGGCTGGCGATCGGCCTCGGTGGGGTGGCACTGGTCGTGTCGGGCGATCTCGGCGGCGGAGCGACGCCACTGGCGTACGCACTGCCCCTACTGGCGATGCTCAGCCTCGTCGCGGGCACGTTCGCCGAACGCAAGCTCCCCTCGACGCTGCCCCTCGGTGAGTCACTGCTGATCCAGTCGGCCACGTCGACGGTCTGCTTCGCCGGCATCGCGGCCGCGACAGGATCGACCGCCCTGCCCACGGCCGCCGGCTTCTGGCCGGTCATCGCGTGGCTCGTGGTGCTGTCGACGTTCGGCGGCTACGGGTTCTACTGGCTCAACGTCCGCCGCGGATCGGTGACCCGAGTGTCCACCCTGCTGTACCTGACCCCGCCCACCACGATGGTCGCGGCACTGGTGATGTTCGGGGAGCCGGTGACCGTGACGGGTCTGGCCGGCCTGCTCGTCTGCTTCGCCGCGGTACCACTGGCCCTGCGCCCGCCTCGCACAGCCGCGGCCCAGACCGCACCGCAGGCCCCATCGCAGACCACGACGGAGGCCCCTGCCGGGGACGCGACGGCAAGCGCGGGGACCGGCTCGCGCGCGATGATGTCGGCATGCAGCTCCACGACGTCGTCGACACCTCGGCCGAGTTGGCCGCGACGCGGTCGCGCAACGCCAAGACCGCGGCGCTCTCGCGGCTCCTCGGAGACGCACCCGCCGACGAACTCTCCGCCGCCGTCGCGTTCCTGACCGGCAGGCCAACCCAGGGCCGCATCGGGGTCGGCTGGCGCACCCTGGCCCAGCTCCGTCGCGCGCCCGCGCCGTCGGCCTCGCTGACGGTCGCCGAGGTCGACCGGACGCTCGGCGAGATCGCCTCGACCAGCGGAAGCGGCTCGACGTCCCGGCGCACCCGGCTACTGCACGACCTGCTGGCCCGCGCCACGACCGAGGAACAGGACTTCCTCGTCCGGCTCCTCACCGGCGAGCTGCGCCAGGGTGCACTCGAAGGCGTGATGATCGAGGCGATCGCAGCGGCCACGGAGGCACCCGCAGACCTGGTGCGGCGTGCGGTGATGCTCTCGGGCGACCTCGCGGTGACGGCCTCGGCAGCAGCCTCCGGCGGGACGGACGCGCTCGAACGGTTCCGCCTCGAGGTCGGCAGGCCCGTGCGTCCCATGCTCGCCTCACCGGCCGAGTCGCTCGACGACGCCGTCACCCGGCTCGGCGAACCGATCGTCGAGTACAAGATGGACGGTGCCCGCATCCAGGTCCACCGCGACGGCGACGAGGTGCGCGTGTACACCAGGACGCTGCGGGAGATCACCCGCTCGGTGGGCGAACTCGCCGACCTCGTCCGATCCCTGCCGTGCGAGCGCGTGGTCCTCGACGGCGAGACGTTGGCGCTCACCGACGACGGGCGGCCGCGGCCGTTCCAGGAGACGATGGGCCGCTTCGGCAGCACCGCCGACGAGCAGGTCCGCGAGCTCCTCCTGCGCCCGTACTTCTTCGACTGCCTGCACGTGGACGGCAACGACCTGCTGGATGCACCGCTGCGGGAGCGCCGCGCTGCGCTGCACGAGGTCGCCGGGGAGCACGTGATCCCCGGCGAGGTTGCCCCCGACGATCCGGCGACGCTGCTCGACGCGGCGCTGGCGGCAGGACACGAAGGCGTGATGGTCAAGGACCCCGATTCGCCCTACGCCGCGGGAAGGCGCGGGCGCGCGTGGCTGAAGGTGAAGCCCTCCCACACGCTGGACCTCGCCGTCCTCGCCGCGGAATGGGGACATGGCAGGCGCACCGGTTATCTGTCCAATCTGCACCTGGGCGCCCGCGACCCGGACGGCGGCGAACCGATCATGGTGGGCAAGACGTTCAAGGGCCTCACCGACGAACTGCTCGCCTGGCAGACCGAGCACTTCCCCGAGCTGCAACGGTCTCGCGACGACTGGACCGTCTATCTGCGTCCGGAACTCGTCGTCGAGATCGAACTCGACGGGGTGCAGACGAGCACGCGCTACCCCGGCGGCGTGGCGCTGCGCTTCGCCCGCGTCGTGCGCTACCGCCCCGACAAGGAGGCCGGCGAGGCCGACACCATCGACGCCGTCCGCGCCATGCTCCGCGGCTGACCGGTCACCCGACCCGCACCCCGGACCCGCGACGTCAGAGCTGCACGCCGCGGGTGAGCGCGCCGTCGACGACGAGGTTGGTGCCGGTGATGAAGCTCGCCGCGGGGCTGGCCAGGAACGCCACGGCGTTGGCGACCTCCTGCGGTGTGCCCATGCGGCCGGTCGGGTTCAGCGACAACGCGTGTTCGAAGAACTCGGGGTTGTTCTCCTCGTTGCTCGCCCAGATGCCGCCCGGAAAGTACGTGTTGCCGGGAGAAACGCTGTTCGCCCTGATCGGCTTGCCGGCCAGCTGGTGGGCCAGGCCCTGCGTGTAGTGGACGATCGCCGCCTTGAACGTGCCGTACGGACCGGCGGCGAAGTCGACCTCGCGGCCGGACACACTCGAGATCGTGACGATCGAGCCGGCGCTGCTGCGCTCGAGATGCGGCATGGCGGCGTTGACGGTCCGCACCGTGTGCATCAGGTCGACCTGGAAGCTGGTGTTCCAGTTCTCCTCGCTGTCCGGGATGGCGAGCGCGCTGACGTTGGCCACCACGATGTCGACCCCGCCGAGTTCCTCCGCGCTCGAGGTGACCCACCGGGTGATGCTGTCGGCGTCGGCCACGTCCACCGCGCCGCCGGTGACGGTGCATCCCTTGCCCCGCAGCTCCGCGACCGCGGCGTCCACATCGGACTCCGTGCGGGCACACAGCGACACCGATGCGCCCTCGCCGGCCAACGTGCGCACGATCGCGCCGCCGATTCCCTTGGTGCCACCGGTGACGAGCGCCTTCAGCCCTTCGAGTCCCAGGTCCATGCGTTCTCCTCCGTATCGTCGGTGTGTCCGGGCCTCACAGCACCATCGGAATCACAGTGCCACCGAAAGTCACAGTGCCGCGGCCTGCTCCCGCAGGCTGCGGTGCATGGCGTCGTAGGGGTCTGCGGCGGGCAGCAGAGTCTTGGGGAGTTTCGTGGCGGCGCTGTAGTTGGCGTCGCACACGTTCGCCAGCGGCGACTCGCTGATCTGCGTGACGAGTTGGTAGCCGTCCATGGCGTCGAGGCCGTACAGCTCGCCGAGCCAGCGGATCATGTCCACCTGGCTCGCCCGCCACGCGTCCTCGAGCGGTCTGCTCGAGCCGATGACGGTGAGGTACTCGTCCGATTCGATGCGCGGCCACGCCGGACCACCGCCCTTGATCAGGTCGACCAGCAGGGTCACGTGCATGGCGCCTTCCACGGCCGTACCGCAGGATTCGCCCTCGCCCTGGCGGTAGTGCCCGTCACCGACGGAGAACAGCGCTCCGTCCACATTGACCCCGAGGTAGCACGTCACGCCGGGTTTCATCTCCGGAGTGTCCATGTTTCCGCCGAAGACGTCGGGCACGAGCGACGACCGCGCCTCCCCCGCCGCGGGTGCCACGCCGACCGTGCCGAGCATCGGGGCGATCGGCAGTTCGAGTGTCAGGTCCGTCGACTGCGCGGCGAACTCCACCGTGCCACGGTCGCTGTTGACCTCGTAGATCCACGTCTGCTCGGGCAGCGGGTCCTGCAGCAGCGCCGTGCGGTCCGTACCCGTGAGACCACCGAACAGGGGGATCGTCGTGGAGGCGCCCCACCCGCGTGCGGGCGTGAGGTCGACGATGTGCAGTGCCAGCGTGTCCCCCGGCTCGGCACCCTCCACATGGAACGGTCCGGTCTGCGGGTTGACGTACGGCATGTTCAGCGACGCGCTGGGCAGGTCAGTGACGTCGCGCAGGCGGCCGCAGAAGGCGTCGTCGGTCCACAGTCGCAGAAGCGTTCCCGGCTTGATCCGGTGCGACGGTGCGACACCCCCGAACGTCCACGCGTACTGCTCCGGGGTCGGGGTGTAGTCGACGACGTCCACGAGGCCTCCTTCGGTCGAACCGCCCTTCCGCGCGGGTTCCGTCTGCCTTCCTAACGCACAACCCGCGCCGAGGCCAGACGTCGAGCGCGGCGAGCGACGAGCGGAAACCAGCCGGCAACGCCGCTGTCACGCCCCGAGCGTCCCTGCTGCGCAGCGGGTCCACACGGAGCCCGCTTCCGGGTGGATCCGTGGACCACGTCGCCGACCGTCGCCCTCAGTCGAGGCAGAACTCGTTGTCCTCCGGATCCGCCATGACGATCCATCCCGCACCCAGCGGCGGTGCCGGCTCGAACCGTTCGAGTCGCTTCGCGCCGAGCGTCACGAGCCGCGCCGCCTCGGCCTCCAGCGCGTCCATCCGCGCGTCGCCCTCGAGCCCTTCGGCGGCACGGACGTCGATGTGCAGGCGGTTCTTGGCCGTCTTCGCGTCGTCGACACGTTGCAGGAAGATTCGCGGGCCGTGGCCCTCGGGATCGACGATCGCGTTGGCGTCGTTCCACCGCTCCTCCGGAACACCCATCGCGGCGAGTGCCTCGTCCCAGGTGGCATGACCGCCGGGCGGGTCCATCTGCCGGTAGCCGAGCACCTCGGCCCAGAACGTGCCGAGCGCTTCGGGATCGGCGGCGTCGATCGTGATCTGCAGGGTTCGGGCGGTCATGCGGTTCTCCGGAGGTACAGGTCGCGCAGCAGGGCGACCTCGGCGAGGTGGTGGATGAGCTCGCGGTGGATGTGCAGGACGAGGCGGGCCATCGAACTGTCGGCGAACTCGCCCTCGGCCGGACCGCACGGGCGCGCGAGCCCGTCCTCGCCCAACGCCTCGACGCCCGCAATCCGGGTGGCGTACTCGGCGTCGAGCTGGGCGAGCGCCTCGCCGGCCGTCGCGGCGTACTCGAACGCGTTGTAGTCGGTGGCGGAACGTCCGAAGTGGGCGGCGTTGCGCATCGCCAGCACGCCGACGATCACGTGTCCCAGTCGCCACGCGATCGTCGTCACCGGCGGCGGATCGGGTGTGGGGACGGCGAAGTCGATCGTCATCGCACCCGAGCCGCCCTGGATGGGCGCGGTACTCGTGCCACGCGGGCGCACGTTCCAGGCGCCGGGCGCCGGTTCCCAGAGGTATTCGTCGTCGGTGAGTCCCTCCAACCGTGTGCGGGCCTGGTTGTCCCAGTGCCAGGTGATCTGGTCGAGCAGGAGCGCGTTGTCGGTCATACGAGCACTCTGACAGTGAATGCGGACAGATTCGGTCCGCATTCTGTGCCACGATCGGACCCATGACCGTCGAGGCGACGACCCAGCGGGTGCTGCGGCTGCTGGAACTGCTGCAACGCAGGCCGACGTGGACGGCCTCGCAGCTGGCGGAGGAGCTGGGCGTCACGCAGCGCAGCGTGCGCCGCGACGTCGAACGGCTGCGCACCCTGGGCTACCCGGTGCACGCCACGGCGGGCGTCGGAGGCGGCTACCAGCTCGGCGCGGGCACCCGCCTGCCGCCGCTGCTGCTCGACGACGGCGAGGCCATCGCCACCGCGGTGTCGCTGCGCGTGGCCTCCGGCGGCACCGTCGCAGGCACCGGCGAGGCAGCGGTGCGGGTGCTGGCCAAGCTCGACCAGGTGATGCCGCCCCGGCTGCGCAGCGAGGTGCGCGCCGTGCACGCCGCCACCGACACGCTCGTCGCTCCGGGCACCCAGGTCGACGCAGACGTCCTGCTGACCATCGCGAGAGCCTGCCGGGACAGCGTCCGCGCCCGGTTCGGCTACACCACGATGCGCGGCCAGGAGCGCGCCCGCACCGTCGAACCCGTCCGCATGGTGGCCACGAGCCGGCGCTGGTACCTCATGGCGTGGGACGTCGACAGGCAGGACTGGCGCACCTTCCGGCTCGACCGGATGCGCGACGTCGAAGCGACCACGTGGCGGTTCCGGCCGCGGGAGCACCCGGATCCGGTTGCGTTCGTCCAGCGGTCGGTCACGTCGTCGCCGTACCGGCACGTCGCACGGGTGCTCGTCCACGCCGACGTCGACCGGGTGGCCGAACACGTGCCGCCGCAGGCCGCCCAGCTCACGCCCGAATCGCCCGGACGGTGCCTGCTGGTCTCGGGTGGCGACGACCTGGACTGGGTCGCCCTGCACATCGCCCGCCTGCCGTTCGACTGCGAGATCCTCGACCCTCCCGAGCTGCGCGAGGCCGCCGAACGCCTGGCAGGCAGACTGTCGGCCATGGCTCGCGAACGCGCCTGACGAGTGCGGCACCCGCTTTCTCCCGGCTCGTCCAGTACGCTGAAGTCTCGTGCAGTTTCTCGATGGCCACAGGCCCGCTCACGACCTGACCTACGACGACGTCTTCCTGGCGCCGAGCCGGTCGGCGGTCGAGTCCCGCTTCGACGTCGACCTCTCGACGGTCGACGGCACGGGAACGTCGATCCCCCTCGTCGTCGCCAACATGACCGCGGTCGCCGGTCGCCGCATGGCCGAAACGGTCGCCCGGCGCGGCGGCCTGGTGGTCCTGCCGCAGGACGTCGACCCCACGGCCGTCGCCGACATCACCGCATGGGTGAAGAGCAGGGACACGGTGTGGGACACCCCGCTGGTGCTCACGCCCGGCGACGCGGTGGCCGACGCCCTGAACCTGGTCGGCAAGCGTGCCCACCACGCGGTCGCCGTGGTCGACGCGGACGGCAAGCCGGTCGGCATCGTCGACGAACAGGCGTGCACCGGGGTCGACCGGTTCGCACGCCTCGGCGAGATCCTCGAGCCGAACGTGCTGACCTGCCCCATGGACACCCCGCCGCGTGAGGTGTTCGAGAAGTTGCAGGAACACGGCGGCAGGCTGGCGCTGGGCGTCGACGCCGACGGCCGGCTCACCGGCGTGCTCACACAGGTCGCTGCGCTGCGCGCGGGCATCTACCGGCCCGCGACCGACGCCGAAGGGCAGCTGCGCATCGCCGCGGCGATCGGTGTGAACGGCGACGTCGCGGCGAAGGCCGAGGCGCTGGTGAAGGCCGGTGTCGACGTGCTCGTCGTCGACACCGCGCACGGCCACCAGGAGAAGATGCTCAGTGCGCTGAAGGCCGTCCGTTCGGTGCTCCCGACCGATTCCGGCGTGCCGGTCGTGGCCGGCAACGTGGTGACCGCCCAGGGCACGCGGGACCTCATCGACGCGGGCGCCGACGTCGTGAAGGTGGGAGTGGGCCCCGGTGCGATGTGCACGACCCGGATGGCCACCGGTGTCGGCCGTCCGCAGTTCTCCGCCGTGCGCGAGTGCGCCGAGGCAGCGAGGGCGCTGGGCAAGCACGTGTGGGCCGACGGCGGCGTGCGGCACCCGCGCGACGTGGCCCTGGCACTGGCCGCCGGCGCGTCGGCGGCGATGGTCGGTTCGTGGTTCGCGGGCACCTACGAGTCGCCAGGCGATCTGCGCTACGACGAGCAGGGCCGCCCGTACAAGGAGTCCTTCGGCATGGCCTCGAAGCGCGCGGTCAGCGCCCGTACCCGCACCGACAACGGGTACGAGCGGGCGCGCAAGAGCCTGTTCGAGGAGGGCATCTCGTCGTCGCGGATGGCCCTCGACCCGACACGGCCCGGCGTCGAGGACCTCATCGACTCGATCACCGCGGGTGTGCGGTCGGCGTGCACCTACGCGGGCGCGACGACACTGGAGCAGTTCCACGAGCGCGCCGTCGTCGGTGTCCAGTCCGCGGCCGGTTTCGCCGAGGGACGCCCCCTGCCCACGGGCTGGTAATGCACCCGAGGGCCCCATGGTCGCGTTGAGTGCAACTTTTCTTCCCTTCGCGGGTCGTTCCACGCGAAGGGAAGATTAGTTGCGTTGAGTGCAACCATGGGGCCCTCGGGAGCCGTAAAGCCGGGGTCAGCCGTGGTACTCCAGCATCTCGGTCACCAGGGCGGCGATCGGGGAACGCTCCGAGCGCGTCAGCGTGACGTGGGCGAACAGCGGATGCCCCTTGAGCTTCTCGATCACCGCCGAGACCCCGTCGTGCCTACCGACGCGCAGGTTGTCCCGCTGCGCGACGTCGTGGGTGAGCACCACCCGCGAGGCCGCACCGAGGCGGGACAGCACCGTGAGCAGCACGTTGCGCTCGAGGGACTGCGCCTCGTCGACGATCACGAACGAGTCGTGCAGCGACCGGCCGCGGATGTGGGTCAACGGCAGCACCTCGAGCATGCCGCGGTCGAGGACCTCGTCGACGACCTCCTGACTCACCAGCGCGCCGAGCGTGTCGAACACCGCCTGCGCCCAGGGCTGCATCTTCTCGTTCTCGGACCCCGGCAGGTAGCCGAGATCCTGCCCGCCGACCGCGTAGACCGGGCGGAACACGACGACCTTGCGGTGCATCCCGCGTTCCAGCACCGCTTCGAGTCCCGCGCACAGCGCCAGCGCCGACTTACCGGTGCCCGCCCTGCCGCCGAGCGAGACGATGCCGACCTCCTGGTCGAGCAACAGGTCGAGCGCGATGCGCTGTTCGGCCGAACGCCCGTGCAGGCCGAAGGCCTCGCGGTCGCCGCGGACGAGCTTGACCTGCTTGTCCTGCGTCACGCGGCCCAGCGCACTGGTCGTGCCCGCGAGCAGTCGCAGACCCGTGTGGCACGGCAGTTCGGCCGCGTCCGGCACGCCGAAGTCGGACAGGTCGGCCGAACCGGAGGAGAACATCTCGTCGATGGCCTCCTGCGGCACGTCGAGGTCGGCCGTGCCGGTCCACCCGGACGGCGTGACCTCCTCGGCGCGGTACTCGTCGGCGGTCAGGCCGACCGCACCGGCCTTGACCCGCAACGGAATGTCCTTGGTGACCAGCGTGACCGCGCCTTCGCGCTCCTTCGCCAGGTTCAGCGAGCACGCCAGGATGCGGTGGTCGTTGGCCTCGGTGCGGAACCCGGGCGGCAGGACCGTCGGATCCGAGTGGTTGAGCTCGACGTGGATCGTTCCGCCCGCGTCACCGATCGGCACGGGCGCGTCGAGGCGCCCGTGGGTACGGCGCAGGTCGTCGAGCAGCCGGAGGGCTTCCCGCGCGAACCAGCCCAGCTCGGGGTGGTGCCGCTTACCTTCCAGCTCGTTGATCACCACGATCGGCAGGACCACCGGGTGTTCGGCGAATCTGGTCATCGCCCACGGGTCGGACAGCAACACGGACGTGTCGAGTACGAAAGTCCTGGGCTGACCTGGGGATCCTGCGGCGTCGGGTTCGAAACCCGGGGCGCCGGTCGTAGCGGGGCCGGAGGCATCTCGGGGCAAACGCTGCGCAGTCACGACGGCATCTCCCTCAGGGGCGTTGGCACCACGCCCGCACTTCGCTGGGCCGGGCACTGCCCTGGCTGGTCGCTGATCCGACGCCGGAACGTCAGGTCACGCGCCCACGAGGGCCCGGTGCCGGCCCCCTCGTGCGCTTGAACGGCTTCGCCGTTCGCTGTTCCACTGCCACGACCAGGGCCTCCCGTGACGAACCACATCGGTTCGTGGTCCGTCACCCGCGAAGCTACCGCCGCACGCCGTCGAATGCAGGCAGCCAGGCAGGTGATTCACCGATTTGTCATGTGAACGCCGGTGCGGGGACATCGAGACCCGGTGATCGATACCGAAAGTCACCGGGACCGGGACTTGACGTCGTTTTCTTCACCGGGAAAGCCCAACGGTTTCGTCGCCATTACGAACGCGATCGCGCTATACCAGTTCCGGCCTCGCGAGGACAAGATCCATGCCCCTCGGCGGTGATCCACAGCCGCCTAGCACTCACCATCGACGCAGGTCAAGACCCACAATCGGCGCGTCATCGACCGACGGTCCGCCCCTCGCCCGGTCAGCCTCCGTATCGTCGATTCCGCACCGCGTAGTCCCGCAACGCGCGCAGGAAGTCGACCCGGCGAAATGCCGGCCAATAAGCCTCGGTGAACCAGAATTCGGAGTGCGCCGATTGCCACAGCAGAAAACCGGACAAGCGCTGTTCTCCGGACGTCCGAATGATGAGATCCGGGTCCGGCTGCCCCGAAGTATACAAATGTTCGGAGATATGGTCGACATCCAGAATCTTGGCGAGCTCCCGGATGGACGTGCCCTCGTCGGCGTGCTGGCGGAGCAGCTTGCGGACGGCGTCCGCGATCTCCTGCCGTCCCCCGTAGCCGACCGCGACGTTGACGACCATGCCCTTCCTGCCGTCGGTGCGCTGAGCCGCCGCGGTGAGCCTGGTCGCGACCTCCGCGGGCAACATCTCCTGCGAGCCGACGATCGACAGCCGCCACGGATTGCCCGGCGCGGCCAGCTCGTCGACCACGTCCGGGATGATCTGCAGCAGCGCCTGCACCTCTTCGTTCGCACGGTTGCGGACGTTGTCGGTGGAGAGCAGGAACAGCGTGACGACCTCGACGCCCGCCTCCCTGCACCACGTCAGGAAGTTCTCGATGCGCTTGGCGCCGACGCGGTGACCACCGTTGACGTCGGTGAAGCCCGCTTCACGGGCCCACCTGCGGTTACCGTCGAGAATGATGCCGATGTGGCGGGGATGCTTCCCCGCGGACTGCTGCTGCAGCCGCCACGAGTAGAGGCGGTACACGACCTTGGAGGCGAACGACCGAAGACTCACGTCCAGGCAGCGTACGCCTGCCCGGATCACGGCGTACGTGGATCGGGTGGCGGGGCCGCCACGTGACGTTCACTGCTCGAGGATGCAGACGCCACCTACGGATCCGTAACCTTGAAAGGGTGAGCACCCTGACCGAACCGCGTCCGTCGAAGTCCGTCGAAGACCGCCCACGGCTCCGCGGCCACCTCCATTTCTGGAGCTTCTTCGGGGCCGTCGCCGCGGGCGCAACGCTGATCGCGCTCGCCGCGTCGACCGTGTCCGGCCTCGCCGCACTGGCGACGTCGGTCTACGGCGCCACGGTGCTCGGTCTGTTTGGCGTGAGCGCGCTGTACCACCGCCACATCTGGAGCCCTCGCGGCTACCAGTGGATGAAGCGCGCCGACCACTCGATGATCTTCCTGTTCATCGCGGGGACCTACACCCCGTTCACGTTGCTGGCGATGTCGCAACCCACCGGGTACGTCGTCCTCACCGTGGTGTGGACGGGGGCGGTGGCAGGCGTGGCACTGAAGATGCTGTGGCCGAAGGCGCCCCGATGGCTCGGGGTGCCGATCTACGTGGCGCTCGGCTGGGTCGCGGTGTTCGTCCTGCCCGAGCTCGCCGTCAACGGCGGTGTCGCCGCGCTGGTGCTGCTTCTGGTCGGCGGCGCGCTCTACACCGTCGGTTCGATCTTCTACGCCACGCGGTGGCCGAACTTCTGGCCACGCACGTTCGGCTACCACGAGTTCTTCCACGCCTGCACGGTGCTGGCGGCGATCTGCCACTACATCGCGATCTGGCTCGTCCTGTACTGATCGCGACTCGTCCGCGGCGGCCCGCCCGTGATCGGGCGCGGTAGCCTGCGCGCATGGCGAGCGGGAACGGCACGGTCGGAGTCGGCGTCGTCGTACGGGACGAGCAGCGGCGCGTGCTGCTCGGACTGCGCGCCAAGCACGGTGAGCCGGTCGTGTGGTGCCTGCCAGGCGGCGCCGTCGATCCCGGCGAGAGCTTCGAGCAGGCGGCCGTGCGCGAACTGGCCGAGGAGACGGGCCTGACCGCCAAATCGGCCGAGGTCGTCGGCCTCGTGTTGGCTCCCGGCGAGGACGTCACGGCCACAGCGGTGGCTGTCGCGGATGCCACGCGCGGCGAGCCGCAGGTGCTCGAACCGCACGTTTTCCGCACCTGGCAATGGTTTCCCGCATCCGAGGTCCCCGAGGCGCTGTTTCCGGCGACCCGCCAGGCACTCGAGTTCCTCGCCGACGACGCGGCGAGCGACGGTGTGTCCTACCGGCTGAGCAGAACCGCACCGGCCGGGGCCGGTTGAGAAGCCGGCCGACACCGGCGGCGCCGGTGTCGGCCGTGGACCGTCACGGGCAGAAGCGGGCGGCCAGATCGGCGACCCGCTCGCGGCGCTGCCCGTCGCGCAGCCTTCCCGCCCGCTCGAGCAGGCTCATGCCGTGGAGCGCACCCCACAGCACCTCGGTGGCGGTGCCGTCCCCGTCGTCGCCGATGACGTCGGCGAGCGCGGAGAAGCCGGCACGCAGCTCGGCCTCGGCGTCGTCGCGGGCGAACCGCGCGTCGATGGGCAGCTGGAACATCGCCTCGTACAGCGCAGGGTGCTCCGCGGCGAAGTCCAGGTATGCCATAGCCGCCGCCTCGACCGCGGACCTGCCCGTCCTGCGCCCCACGGCGGCGTGACAGAGCTCGGCCAGCTCGGTGAACCCCTCCAACGCGACCGCACGCATGATCTCGGCCTTACCGCCGGGAAAGTGGCCGTAGAGCACCGGCTGGGAGTAGCCGATCGAGTCGGCCAGGTGTCGCGTCGTGACCGCCGCCCACCCTTCGGCGTCGGCCCTCGCACGTGCGGCGTCCAGGATCTGGCGTCGCCGTTCGTCGGCGCGACGGCGCCGGGTCACGCTGTCGGGCATCGGCCCTCCTTGCGGTGGACGACGGGCAGGCCTAGTCTAGCAGTGCTAGATTTCCTAGCACTGCTAACCGATCGAGCTCGACTGAGGCGGAACTCGACCCAGGCAGAGGCTCACCGAAGGGGTTGCCGTGACTCCGACACTCGCCGTGGTGACCGCGACCGTCGTCGGCCTGATGGTCGGGGTCGAACTCGCCGTCGCGGTCGTCGTCAATCCGGTCCTGCTGCGCCTGCCCCCGGACGCAGCGCTCGCGGCGCGCGCCGACAGCGGCCGCCTGCTGGGTCGCACCATGCCGTTCTGGTACGTCGGAGCGCTGCTCTCGACCGCCGCGCTCTGCGTCGCCACCTGGGGATCGACCTCGTCCGTGGTGGCCGCAGCCGCCGTCGTGCTCCTGGCCGCGAGCGTCGTCATGTCGGTGACGTTGCTCGTCCCGATCAACAACAGGTCGAGGACGTGGACGGCCGAGAACTACCCACCCGACTGGCGGGAACAACACCGCAGATGGGACCGCCTGCACCACGTCAGGGTCGCCGTGCTCACCGCGGCGTTCGTGCTCGTCGTGGTCGCCGCGACCGGGCGTTAACCGATGCGGCGGAACGGGGCGAGTGCGTCGTCGAGCGTGGTGATGGCACCCGCGGCCGTACGCTGATCGACGATCCCTTCGAGGGCGTGCGCCGTGACCTCGGCCCTGCCCGGGTACCAGACGACCTGTACCACCGCCGTGTTCATGCCGAAGGCGCCCGCGCCGACCAGCCCGCCGAGCACGCGCGGTGACGTCGATTCCGGCAACGCGGATGCGTACGGGTACGGCAGCGGCCGGAGCACCTCACGCACCCGCGCGACCGCATCGTCGCGGCACGGCACCGCGAGCGCACTGGTCAGGCCGGTGAGGCGCGTGAACAGCCGTGCGCCCAGCCGTCCGCCCATGCGACCGCCGGAAGCACCACCACGACGCCCCGCGGGCCCGCCGCCCGCCTGGCCGCCGAGCGCACCGCCTGCGCCGCCCAGCTCGGCGTTGCGCTCGATGAGGATGGCGCGAACCTGCTCACCGGTGAGTACCGGGGACGGATGGTTCTTGTCGGCACGCGTGCGCATGCCCGGATCTTGGCACGAAGACCCCACGACCGTGCACCACTTCCCCGGGAACGTCGCGCCGCCCGCTGGTCGCGGGCGCCCGCGACCCCGGGGGCCGCCGACCGGCTGCCGTGGAACGATCACCGGCGTGACCGCAGCAGGTTCCGGCATGTTCCGGCCCCGACGCGGACACGTACTACTACCCGGTCGAAGTGCAGTTCGGGGACTCCGAACCACGGGTCCAGCACGTCCGGTGGGAGCCCGATGGAGTTGCCGTCGACTTCGCCGACGGCAACTCCATCCAGGTCTCCGCGGACAACTTCCGCAGCACTCGCTGATCCCGACACGACGAGTGCCCGACACCGGCTACGCGTCGGCGGGCGTGAACTTCTCCCGGTGGATGTTCCGCGGAGCCATGCGACGTCGTTTGAACGCCTTCACACCCGCCTCGACCATCGCGGGCGGTCCGCACAGCCAGCCGGACCATCCGCGGGCGCTCGGGATGTCCTCGACGAACGCGTCGGTCGGGAACCCCTCGCGATATCCGTCCGCCGGCTCGTGCGACAGCACCGGCACGAACCGGAAGTTCGCGTAATCTCGCTCCAGATCGGACAGACGAGCCAGGTCGTACAGTTCGGACTCACCGCGAACCCCGTGGTACAGCACCACGTCCCGATCCGGGTGTCGGCGCAGCGCCGTTCGCGCGATACCGATCAGCGGCGCGAGACCGGTGCCTCCGCCGATCAGCACCATCGGTGCCCCGACGTCGTCCGCCTCGTCCGGCAGGCGGAAATCGCCGAGTGGCCCCGACACCTCGACCGCCTCGCCCGCGGCGAGCCCCGAGAACAGCCACCCTTCCGTCGCCGCACCACCCGGAACCAGCTTGACGTGCAGTTCCAGTGCCTTGTCCTCGTCGGCCGTGTTGGCCAGCGAGTACTGCCTGCGCACGCCCGAACCGGGCACGGTGAGCTCGACGTACTGCCCCGCGTCGAAGGCCAACGGCTCGTCGAGTCCGAGCACGATCCGCCGTGTGTCCCGCGCGATGTCGCTCACCTCGAGGACCGTGGCGGTCAGGTCGCGCAACGGGTTCACCGCCTTCGCCGCGGCCGAACCCTGCGGCCGCAGTTCGACGTCGCCCCGCGGCCGCGCCTGACAGGCCAGCGTCATCCCCGCGGCACGTTCGTCCGCGGTGAGCGTCTCCTCCGGGGAGTCGCCGTGGTCGACCTCGCCCGAGACCACGTGCAGTTTGCAGGTGCCGCACGTGCCCTGGTTGCACGAGTTGGGCATCCACACGCCCGCCCGCAGGCACGCGTCGAGCAACGCCTGATCACCGGCACACTCGACGCTGCGCCCGCCGACGGTGACCGCGAACGTCACGTCACACCTCCCACGTCACGTGCAGACTCGTCGGTCCGCGGAAACCCCAACCCCAGAACTCCACGCCCTCGCGGGTGTCGCGTTCGAGGTTCGGGATCGCCTCGAACAGTTCCTCGAGCGCGATCCGCATGACGTGGTTGGCGAAGTAGATGCCCGCGCACGCGTGGTCGCCTGCGCCGAACGCGAGGTGCGGCAACGGCGGCCGGTGCAGGTCGTAGGTCGTGGGTGCCTCGTACTGGCCGGTGTCGTGGTTGGCCGAGCCGTACGACATCATCACCGGCGTGCCCTCGGGCAGATCGACGCCCGCGACGGTCACCGGTTTCGTCGAGATCCGCGCCGTGGCCGACCAGATCGGCGAGGTCCACCGCACACCCTCGGCGATGGCCCTCGGCACCAGCGTCGGGTCGTCGACGACCTCCTCCAACTGCTCGGGACGGCTGAACAGGCCCACGAGGGTGGAGGCCATGCCGTGGCCCGGTTCCTGCATCGCGCCCAGCAGGTACACGTAGATCGTCGGGTAGATGTACTCGCGGTCGCGCGTCTGCCCGGGAGGCATCCCGTCGTGCAGCCAGTGCGAGATGGCGCTGTCGTCGGGGTGCTGGATCCACCGGTCGATCAACGGGTCGACGATCGAACGGATCTCCTCCTTGGCCTCGTCACCCTCGCGGAAGCCGTCGGGGTTGGCGAACTCGCCGTTCTCGTCGACGGCCGCGTTGGTGAACGACCGGTTCAGCTTGGCGAACCACTCCCTGAGCTTGTCGGACGACACGTCCTGCAGCCCCAGCAGATCGCCGAGCGACCGCACGCTGACGGGTTCGCAGTACTGCGACACCAGCTCAGCCTGCCCGTCGTTCTCGAACTGTTCGAGGAATCCCCGCGCGATGGGCCGCACGAGGTCGTCGATCCAGCGGTCGACCTCGGCGGGCTGCAGTGCGGGGTCGACCATCGAGCGCAGGTCGCGGTGCACCTCTCCGTTGACGCCGATCACCGCGGGATGGCCGAACGTGCGGCCGCCCGCGGGCGTGATGACCGCCTCGAAGTCGGGGCTGGTCGCGATCTCGCGGCACACGTCCACGGTCGAGGCGACGTACGAACCCAGTACGGGCACGTACGCCAGCGGCGCCTCGGCGCGCAGCCGCTCGTACGTCGCGTACGGATTGCGTTCGAGATCGGTCATCGTGACGTCGTCCAGCCAGGACAGGTCGGGCCGTTCGGTGGTCGTCATCGCCGCTTCCTCCCACGTCGTTGTTCGGGATGGCGCCGACCGTAAGGCGGTCCGCAGCGCCCCGACGACACGTTTCGCACGGACACGACACCGATTGCGCGGCTGGTCGGTGACGCGTGCCTCAAGTACCCTCAGCGCCCATGCGCGTACGGCGTGGTCGCGCACCGCGGGACTGGGACACCGCGTCCCAGCAGGTCGCGGAGGCGTACTTCCCTCACGAGCTCCGGCCCCTCGGCGGCGGCCGCGAGCCGCGCCTCACGCTGCACACACTCGACCTCGGGCCGGTGCTGATCGGCCACGTCGGCTGGGGCTCGGACGTCAGCATCGAATGCGACTATCCCGGCGCCTACGAGATCAACCTGCCCATGACCGGGCATCTGGAGAGCCGCGGCCGACACGGAACGCTGACGTCCGTGCCCGGCCAGGGCACGGTGTTCCGCTCCGACACACCCTCGTTGATCAGCCACTGGGACGCGACGTGCACGGTCCTCGGCGTCAAGTTCGACAGCCGGTGGCTCGATCGGGAGGCCGAACGCGTGCTGGGCGGCGACCGCACGGGCCTGCGCGCGGAGCTGCCCGACCAGCTGAACGTCGCCGCGGGCACGCCGCGGTCGTGGCATCAGCTCATCGGCAGTCTCGCGGCGAACCTGCACGACCCGGCCGCGTTCTCGGTCGGCCCGGTCCGCGAACAGCTGGCCGGCGCGGTCGCCGCGGGATTCCTGCTCGCCGCCGTGCCGGAAGGCGGGACGGGACCTCCGGCGCGGCCGCCCGCGATCCGGCGGCTGCTGGACCAGCTCCACGACGACCCGGCCCGCGCCTGGACGGCGGGCGAGATGGCCGCCGTCGCGGGCACGAGCGTGCGCAGGCTCCAGGAGGGCTTCCGCCGATGGGTCGGCTCGAGCCCGACGGCCTACCTCACCGAGATCCGGCTCCGCAGAGCCCACGCCGACCTCGTCACCGCGCCGTCGGCCACGGTGAGCGAGGTCGCCGCCCGGTGGGGTTTTTCGAGTGCGAGCCGGTTCGCCGCGGCCTACCGCCGGCTGTACGGCATCCCGCCGTCACAGGCCCGCGACTGACGGCGCGGCGAACCGGACGTGATCAGTCGGCGAGGATCGGCGCCCGCAGGAACCGCTCGGGCACGGCGAACGCGTCGACGAGTTCACGGGCACGCGGACGCAGCTCGGCGCACAGTTCGTTGACCGCGGCGACGACGGCCTTCCCGCGCTGGGCCGTGAACCGCCCGTGTTCGAGGAACCAGGCGCGGTCGGCCTCGATGTTCGCCAGCGCGTACAGATCGCACACCCGCTCCAACAGGGCCTTCGTGTCGGGGTCGGTGCACCGGTCGATCGCGCCCACGAACGCCTCGAGCACGATCCGGTCGACGTGGACCCTCCCGGCACGCAACACGTGGTCCTGCGCGCTGTTGAACACCTCGAAACCGTTGTCCCTGCCTGCCCGCCGCAACCGCTTGACCAGGCTGTCGAGCACGTGCTCCTCGCGGTCCTCGAACATGCTGATCTGCCAGGCCCGGTCGTACAGCGAGTCCTCGTCGTCGCGTCGCGGGGACGCGTCCATGATGCGTTCGATGACCTTGCGCGCCGAGGTCCGTTCGATCACCACGTCGACGACCTGCTCGGCGAGGAACCGGACCGTCTCGATGGGGCGCAGGTCCTGCACCTCCTGCTTGTAACTGGTGAGCAGGCCCTTCGCCACGAGCTGCAGCAACACCGTGTTGTCGCCCTCGAACGTGGTGAACACGTCGGTGTCGGCCTTCAGTTGCGGCAGGATGTTCTCGGCGAGGTATCCGGCGCCGCCGCACGCCTCGCGCGCGGCCTGAATGGTCGAGGTCGCGTGCCACGTCGCCACGGCCTTGACCCCCGCGGCGTGCGACTCGAGCTCCCTGCGCGCGCGTTCGTCGGGTTCGGCCGTGTTCTGAAGCTCGTCGAGCGCGGCGACCAGTTCCTCCTGCGCGAAGTGCAGCGCGTACGTCGTGGCCAGCGCGGGCAGCAGTTTGCGCTGATGACCCAGGTAGTCGAGCACGACGACCTCGTCGTCGGTCCCGGGCTTCTCGAACTGCCTGCGCCGGTCGCCGTAGCGCACCGCGATGGCCAGCGCGCGCTTCGTCGCGCTGCCCGCACTGCCCGCGACACTGATGCGGCCGCGCACGAGCGTGCCCAGCATCGTGAAGAACCGCCTGCCGTCGCTCTCGATCGGGCTCGAGTACGTGCCGTCCTCTGCGACGTCGCCGTACCGGTTGAGCAGCGCCGTGCGCGGAATCCGCACTTGGTCGAAGGTCAGCCTGCCGTTGTCGACCCCGTTCAGGCCCGCCTTGTGCCCGCAGTCCTCGATCGTCACTCCCGGCAGTGCACCACCGTCCTCGTCGCGGATCGGGACGAGGAACGCGTGCACACCACGGCTTTCCCCACCGGTGATGAGCTGCGCGAACACGGCAGCCATGCGGCCGTCCCTCGCGGCGTTGCCGATGTACTCCTTACGCGCCGACACGTCGGGCGTGTGCACCACGAACTCCTGCGTGGCCGGATCGTAGGTCGCGGTGGTGCGCAGGTTCTGCACGTCCGAGCCGTGGCCGTACTCGGTCATCGCGAAGCAGCCCGGCAGCTCGAGATCCATGATCTGCCGCAGGTAGCGCTCGTGGTGCCGGCGCGTGCCCAGCAGCTCGACGGCACCGCCGAACAGGCCCCATTGGACGCCGGCCTTGACCATCACCGACAGGTCACCCAGCGCCAGCATCTCGAAGGCGACGATCGATCCGCCGATGTCGCCCTTGCCGCCGTACTCGGCGGGGAAGCCGAGCTGCGGACGCCCGGTCTGCGCCAGTTCGTGCAGCTGGTCGAGCACCTGCGCGCGGTGCTGCTCGCGGTCGAGGCCGTAGTCCTGCGGCTGGGCCGAGTTCTCCATCTGGGCGCGCACGTCACGACGTACCTCAGCCCACCTGCCGTCGAGGACCTCTGTCAGGGGATTCATGTCGCCAGCCTGCCCGAGGAACCCGCCGAATGCACTGTGACATGCGGACCCGCACCGGATGGTCGCTCCACAGTAGACATCCCGCGCCGCCCGGTCACCGCGGCTGCTCCGGTCAGCGCGCCAGGGCTCGGACGAGGTCCTCGCTCGTGGTGACGGGGCGTTCGCACACGTAGCCCCGGCACACGTAGGCCGCCGCGGCCCCGTCGACGAGCGGCCGGTCGGCCAGCAACGGGACGTCGCCGTCCTCGGGCGTTCCCGCGAGGACCACCGAACCGCCTGGCACCCGCCGGGCCGCGGTGGCCAGCAGGTCGTCGCGCCCCTCCCCGTCGCCGACGACGGCGACCTGCAACGGGCCGCTCAGCATCGCCTCGGCCACGGCGGCCCAGTTGCCCGCGAACCGCGGCACCTGCATCACGAGCGCACCGGCGCGGGCGACCGCCTTCTCGCACAACGAGCGGTAGCGCGTGGCCCGGTCGGGTCCGGCCAGCGCGGACGCCGTGAGCAGGGCACTCGCCAACGCCGAGGCGCCGGACGGCGTCGCGTTGTCCGTCGGGTCGGACGGCCGGTTGATCAGTTCCTCGGCGTCGTCGGCCGTGTCGTGGAACGCTCCTGGCGCGTCGGCGGCGAAGCGGTCCACGGCGTCGTCGATCAGGCGGGTCGCCTCGGTCAGCCACTCCGGGTCGCCGGTCGCCTGATGCAACGCGAGCAGCCCCTCCGCGGTGCACGCGTAGTCCTCCAGCACTCCACCCGCGTCGCCGACCGTGCCGTCGCGCGAACTGCGCCGGAGCCTGCCGTCGACGTCGTGGACGTCGAGCAGCAGTCGTGCCGCCTCGGCGGCGGCGTCCACCCACTCCCGGCGGGCGAGCGCGACCCCGGCCTCGGCCAGTGCCGTGATCGCCAGCCCGTTCCACGCGGCGACGACCTTGTCGTCGCGCGCGGGCTGCGGACGGCGGTCCCGGGCACGCAGCAGTGTCTCGCGCACACGCTGCCAACGTTCGGTGTCGTCCGGGTCGGCGGGCAGCTGCAGGGTGGAGGCGCCCTCCTCGAACGTGCCCTCCTCGGTGACGGCGAACGTCTCGGCCGCCCACGCCCCTTCCTCGTCCCCGAGAACCTCGGCCAGCTGCGCGGGCGTCCAGACGTACGTCAGCCCCTCGACCCCGTCGGTGTCGGCGTCGAGCGAGGCCGCGAAGCCGCCCTCCGGGGTGCGCAACTCGCGCATCAGGAACTCGGCGGTCTCCGTGGCCACCCTCGTCGCGCCCTCGTGCCCGGTGCGCCGGGCCAGGTGGGTGTAGACGCGCAACAGCAACGCGTTGTCGTACAACATCTTCTCGAAGTGCGGGACGATCCAGCGTCCGTCCACCGAGTACCGCGCGAAGCCACCCGCGAGCTGGTCGTAGAGTCCGCCGCGGGCCATCCCCTCGGCGGTCAGTTCCACAATGGACAAGGCGGCCGGGTTCGCGGTCCGTTCGTAGTGCCGGATCAGGAACTCCAGCACCATCGACGGCGGAAACTTCGGCGCCCCACCGAATCCGCCGTAACCGGGATCGGTCTCCTGGCGCAGTTTCCCGACCGCCGCGGTCAGTGCCTCCTCGTCGATCGTCTGCTCACGCAACGGGCCGGACTGCTCGGCGATGTGCGCGACGATCTTGCCCGCCCCCTCGGCGAGCTCGTCCCGCCGGTCGGACCACGCCTGCGCGACCGCGTCCAGCACCTGCCGGAACGCGGGCATGCCGTGCACGGGAGCGGGCGGGTAATAGGTGCCGCAGTGGAACGGTTTCCCGTCCGGGGTGAGAAAACACGTCATCGGCCAGCCGCCCTGGCCGGTCATCGCCTGCGTGGCCGACATGTACACCGCGTCGATGTCGGGCCGTTCCTCGCGGTCGACCTTGATGTTGACGAAGTTGGCGTTCATCACCGCCGCGATCTCGTCGTCCTCGAACGATTCGTGGGCCATGACGTGACACCAGTGGCACGCGGCGTAGCCGACCGACAGGAGGATGGGCACGTCCCGCTCGGCCGCCTCGGCCAGAGCCTCCGGACACCAGGGCCACCAGTCGACCGGGTTGTCCGCGTGCTGTTGCAGGTACGGGGACGTCGCGTGGGCGAGACGGTTGGCCATGGTCGACAGGGTCTCACCTCTCCCCGACCGCCTCCACCCGAGCGACCGCCAGCTCTGCCTCCGCGAGGTCGAGGCACGCGTCGACCTTGACGCTGTGGTAGCCCCGGTCCACGCCCGGCACGAACGCACCATTCCGGTTGATTGGAGCGAATCGGACACGTCATGCTGAGGTATGCGGGGCGCAGGCGAGTTCTGCTGGATGGACATCAAGACGCCCGATCTCGACACGACCGGGCGCGAACTCGGCGCCGCTCTCGACTGGGAATGCCTGCCCGACCCGGACGACCACCGCGACGCGGCCACCGCACGCAAGGCTCGCTTCTCCGGACACTGGGTGGCCGGCCTGAGCGCGCTCGACGGCGAGGTTCACCCCGACGGCACGCCACCGCACGTGAGCTACTACCTGCAAGTCCACGACACCCGTGAGACCCACCGGCGCGCCGTGGCCGCCGGAGCGGCATCCGTGGTCCCACCCTCGAGCATCGCGGACCTGGGCGAGCTGGCCACCGTCGTCGATCCGTTCGGCGCCGCCGTGTCCTTCTGGCAGCCGGGGAGGTTCGCCGGCTGGTCACATCCGCCGGGCAGCCCGGGCACGCCGGGCAGGATGCTGCACACGTCGACCACGCCGAGCGCCGCCGCCCGGTTCTACCGCGAGTACCTCGGCGTGGCGCTGTCGTGGGCGACGTTCCGCGCGAAGGGCGCAGGCCCTCCCGGATGGACGACCGTCATCCGGATGTCCGAGCGCGCGCCGACGGCACTGACCCCCGTGCGCCTGCCGTCCGGCCACGCCTTCCTGTTCGCCTGACGTGCGGTCAGGAATCCTCGGCCTTGGGCTTGTCCGCCTGTGCCGTCGAGACGGCCGTGCGCTGCGCAGAGGTCTGCCCTTCGCCGCCGGAAGCCTCCGAGCCGTCGGAGGCGTCCGCGCCCCCGGCGACGTCGGCACCCTCGCCGGCGTCACCGGAGTCCGTGGCCTCCTCGGTGTCGAAGCTCGCGGGGACCCGCTTGAGGTGCTTGGTCATGGAGCGGACGAGGAAGACGACCGCGATCAGGAAGACGATCATCAACAGCAGGCCGACCGGGGACGACTTGCCGAAGTCCTCACCCTGACCACCGGTGTCCTGCTGCTGCGCGAGCACGGAGGTCGCCGCCATCGCCGGGGTCGCCATCGCCGCGGACAACGTCATGAGCTCACCTTCTCCCGGACGCCCGCGAACAGGTCGTCCTCCGGAACCGTGCTGTCCACCAACGATCGTGCCAGCTCGTACTCCTCGGTCGGCCACAGCTCCCGCTGGATCTCCAGCGGGACGGCGAACCAGCGGCTGTTCGGGTCGATCTGCGTGGCGTGCGCGCGCAGGGCGTCGTCCCGCTGCTCGAAGTAGTCGGCGCAGGGCACCTGCGTGGTGACGCGCTCCATGACGTCGGGCTTGTCGGGGTCCCACCGCTCGAGCCACTCGGCCCACGGCGACTCCTGCCCCGCCTCGAGCAGGGCCTCGTGGAAGGCCGTGATGCGCGCCCGCGAGAAGCCGTGCACGTAGTAGACCTTGAGCACCTGCCACGGGTCCCCCGCCTCGGGGAAGCGCTCGGGATCGGCGGCGGCCTCGAACGCGGCCATCGACACCTCGTGGGTACGGATGTGGTCCGGGTGCGGGTAGCCGCCGTTCTCGTCGTAGGTGATGACGACGTGCGGGCGGAACTCCCGCATCACGCGCACCAGCGCCTCGGTGGATTCCTCGAGCGGCACGCGCGCGAAGCAACCCTCCGGCAGCGGGGGAAGCGGGTCACCCTCGGGCAGTCCCGAGTCGACGAAACCGAGCCAACGGTGCTGCACACCCAGGATCTTGGCGGCCTTGGCCATCTCCTCGCGGCGGATCTCGTCCATGTGCTCGTGCACCTCCGGACGGTCCATCGCGGGGTTCAGCACGTCGCCGGCCTCACCTCCGGTGCAGGTCACGACCATCACCTCGGCGCCTTCGGCCACGTACCTGGCCATGGTCGCCGCACCCTTGCTCGACTCGTCGTCGGGATGGGCGTGCACGGCCATGAGCCGCAGGCCCTTGCTCGCGGCGTCGATCGTTTCCGCTCTGTCCGATCCAGTCATGCCCGACCAGACCCCTCTCGCACCAGTTGTGCCGTCACCGTCACCATTGCTCGCCTGCGCTACTGCTCGCCGGGGGCTCACGCTCACCGGTCCCCGTGTGCACCGCGCCGTACACCGGACCCGGCCAGGCCCACCGGCCCCGCGCTCTCCGACCCCGGAGCTCCCGCGCGTGAGCGGTCCCCCGATACTCGTAACGCCGGGGATGACGTCCATCTTCCTGGTACCCACGACAGTCCCTACCGGGAGGCCTCCGTTTTGCCCGAGGAGCCCACTTCCGCCGAGACCGGCACGGAGTCCGGCACTGACCGGATCGCCGACCGGTACGGCCGCGCCAGGAAGAAGCCGAGGACCAAGCTGAAGCGCTGGCAGGCGTGGACGTTCACCGCGGTCGCACTGGTGGCGAGCGGCGTCGCGGCCTACATCGGGTATCAGAACCTCGCGGGTGCGCCGATCGAGGCGCAGCGCATCGGATACGAGGAGCGGCCGAACAACGCCGTGGAGATCACGGTCGACGTCACCAGGGACGACCCGGCGCGCGAAGCGGTGTGCATTGTACGAGCGAGGAACCTGTCCGGCCAGGAAAGCGGACGAAAAGAGATCCTCGTCCCACCCGAGCAAGGGCGGATGTCGACGGTGATCCAGAGCATCGGCCGACCCGTGACCGCCGACGTCTACGGCTGCAGCTACGATATTCCCGAGTACCTGTCAAGCCCCTAGCGGCCAACGGAGTGAACGAGGCGCCGAATGCCCGGGCGCAATTGCGTTCGGCAGCATCCGCGCGCCGTTTCGTGGTAGCCTGCACCATCGGCACGGTCCTGGAGGGGCCGTGTCTTTCCTTTATTTCGAACCACGCCCGGTGCGTGGCGGCCGTCCTGTATACCCAGGTTCGGCAGGCTAGGAGGAGATGGTGACCGTGAGCGACACCAAGGTGACCTGGCTGACCCAGGATGCCTACGACAGGCTCAAGAACGAGCTCGATGAGTTGATCGAGAATCGTCCGGTCATCGCCGCGAGGATCAACGACAGCCGCGAGGAAGGCGACCTCAAGGAGAACGGTGGTTACCACGCCGCCCGTGAGGAACAGGGCCAGCAGGAAGCTCGCATCCGTCACCTGCAGGAGCTCCTGCGCAACGCGAAAGTCGGCGAGGCCCCGACCAACAACGGGGTCGCCGAGCCCGGCATGGTGCTGACCATCCAGTACGACGGCGATGACGACTCCGAGACGTTCCTGCTCGCAACGCGCGAGGAAGGCGGCGGAGGCGACCTCGAGGTCTACTCGCCGGACTCGCCGCTCGGAGCCGCCCTGCTCGGTGCCAAGGAGGGCGAGACGCGGGAGTACCCGCTGCCCAACGGCAAGACCGAGAAGGTCAAGCTGCTCAAGGCGGTGCCCTACAGCGCGAGCTGAGCACTCGCGATTCTGTGACCACGAAACGGCGCGCCCGGCTTCGGCCAGGGCGCGCCGTTTCGTCGTCCCTGGCGGTCTTCGCGGAGAGCCGGCGTTCGGTTTCTGCGACGCTGGAGCCATGAGCGCCGACCTGCCGCTGTGTGTCACCTGTGGGACCCAGTACGCGAGCCCCCGTAGCGACTGTCCGATCTGCGAGGACGAACGCCAGTACGTGCCGCCGTCCGGCCAGCAGTGGACGAGCCTGCGGCAACTGCGCGAGGACGGCTACACGGTGGAGACCCGCGAGCAGGCGCCAGGCGTGTACGGCGTCGGAACCCGCGAACGATTCGCGATCGGCCAGCGTGCACTCGTCGTGCCTGCGGCGTCCGGCAACGTGCTGTGGGACTGCGTGGCCTACCTGGACGACGACCTCGTCCGGCACGTCGACGAACTGGGCGGGATCACGGCGATCGCCATCAGTCACCCGCACTACTACACGACCATGGTCGACTGGGCCGAGAAGTTCGACGTCCCGATCTACCTGCACGAACGGGATCGCCACTGGGTCGGCAGACCGAGCGAGCGCATCCGCTTCTGGAACGGCGACACGCTCCGGCTGGCGGACGACCTGACACTGCTGAACCTGGGTGTGCACTTCGACGGCGGCACCGTGCTGCACTGGCGCGACGGTGCGGGCGGCCGCGGTGCGCTGTGCACGGGCGACATCGTGCAGGTCGTACCGAATCGCGAACTGGTCGCGTTCATGTACAGCTATCCCAACCACATCCCGGAGCGGCCGAGCGTGGTGCGCCGCGCGGCCGAGCTGCTGGCCGACGTCGAGTTCGACCACATCTACGGCGCGTGGTGGGACGCGGTGGTCCTCGGCGAGGCGAAGCGGGTCGTCGAGCGGTCGGCGGCGCGCTATCTGGAGCAGATCGCCGGGTGAGCGCTCACCGCTCGCCGCGGGCGATGCGTTCGAGCAGCGGCCGGACGCGGGGCGCGACGGGCGTGGACAGCGCGATGGACGTCGACGTCCGCAGGACGCCCGGAACGCCGACGACGTCGTCGATCACGCGCTGCAGGTCGTCGTTGGAGCGGGCGACCATGCGGACGAACAGGTCACCCTGTCCCGTGGTCGCGTGGACCTCGCACACCTCGTCGATCGCGGCGAGGGCCTGGGCCACCTCCCCGCGTCTGCCCTGCGCGATCTCCAGCACGGCGAACGCCGTCAGCCCGTAGCCGACGGCGTCGAGCTGCAGCTCGGGCGGGAACCCGGTGAGCACGCCGCTCGCGGACATGCGGTCGAGGCGGGCCTGCACCGTGCCGCGCGCGACGCCGAGTCTGCGCGCGCATTCGAGCACCCCGATCCGCGGCGCGTCGGTGAGCAGCAACAGCAACCGGGCGTCGAGTGCGTCCAGTTCCACCGCCGACCTCCTGGGCATTCTGTTCACTCTGACCGATCAACTGTCGAGGCCGGTGCGCATGTTGTCCAGTGCTGCGGCGAACTGTTGTCCACTCTGACCGCGCGCACTCATGCTTCTCGTCATGACGAATCCAGCGCTCGACGACACCAGCTACGACCAGTTGCGCCAGCTCGTGGGCCTGGTGGACCACGACGACTCGGCCGACCCGTTCCCGGTGAAGGCGATGGACGCCGTCGTGTTCACGGTCGGCAACGCGACCCAGACGGCGTGGTTCTATCAGAGCGCGTTCGGCATGCGCCTCGTCGCGTACTCCGGCCCGGAGACCGGCGACACCGAGCGCAAGTCGTTCGTCCTCACCTCCGGGTCGACCCGCTTCGTGATCAACGGCGGCGTGCGTCCCGACTCGCCACTGCTCGACCATCACCGCAAGCACGGCGACGGCGTCACCGACCTCGCACTCGAGGTGTCCGATGTGGACCGCTGCGTGGCACACGCCCGCGCGCAGGGAGCCATCGTGCTGTCCGAACCCCACGACGTCTCGGACGAACACGGAACGGTGCGCACGGCTGCGATCGCGACCTACGGCGACACGCGGCACTCGCTCGTCGACCGGTCCCGCTACCACGGGCCGTACCTGCCCGGATACGTGGCGAAGGAGCCCACGGTCACTCGGCGCGAGGGGGCGCCGAAGCGACTGTTCCAGGCCGTCGATCACTGCGTGGGCAACGTCGAGCTGGGCGAGATGGACCACTGGGTCGACTGGTACCACCGCGTGATGGGCTTCGTGAACATGGCGGAGTTCGTCGGCGACGACATCGCCACCGAGTACTCGGCGCTGATGAGCAAGGTCGTGTCGAACGGCAACCACCGGGTCAAGTTCCCGCTCAACGAGCCCGCGGTCGGCAAGAAGCGTTCGCAGATCGACGAGTACCTGGAGTTCTACGGCGGCCCCGGATGCCAGCACATCGCGCTGGCGTGCAACGACATCATCACCACGGTGACCGAGATGCGCGCGGCGGGCGTGGAGTTCCTGTCGACGCCCGACTCGTACTACGACGACCCCGAGCTGCGGACCCGCATCGGCGAGGTACGCGTGCCGATCGGGACGCTCAAGGAACACGGCATCCTCGTCGACCGCGACGAGGACGGCTACCTGCTGCAGATCTTCACCAAGCCGATCGGCGACCGCCCGACGGTGTTCTACGAACTCATCGAACGCCACGGTTCGCTCGGCTTCGGCAAGGGCAACTTCAAGGCACTGTTCGAGGCCATCGAGCGGGAACAGGAGCGCAGGGGCAACCTGTAGCCCGCTTCCACGGGGGCTGGGGAGGGGAAGGCCCCGGCGGTGTCCGCTCCCACCGAGCGCGGCGCCGCCGGGGCGCTCACCCTCCGGTCAGTGGTCGGCCGCGTCGACCGTGTAGCCGGCACGCTGGAGTTCGGCGATGACGTCCTGGCAGTGCTGCGGGCCTCGCGTCTCCAGTTTCAGCGCCACCTCCACCTCGCCAACGCCGAGTCGCCCGGAGATGCGGGAGTGCTCGATGTCGACGATGTTCGCGCCGAGTTCACTCAGCCGCGTGACGACACCCGCGAGCGAACCGGGCCGGTCGGGCACCCACAGCCGCACGTACAGGTAGCGCGCCGCCGCGGTCATGCCGTGCTGGATGATCTGCATCAACAGCAGCGGGTCGACGTTCCCGCCGGACAGCACGGCCACGACGGGCGGTTCGAACGCTCCCACGTGCTCCAACAGCGCCGCGACGGGCGCGGCGCCCGCCGGTTCGACGACGAGTTTCCTGCGCTCGAGGCAGTTCAGCACCGCCCTGGACAGGCCTTCCTCGGTCACCGTGACGACGTCGTCGACGAGCGACGTCACGTGCCGGAACGTCAGCTCCCCCGGTTTCGCCACGGCGATCCCGTCGGCGAGGGTCTGGGTGGCCTCGAGCGCGACCGGCTCGCCCGCGGACAGGGAGGGCGGGAACGACGCGGCCGAATCGGCCTGCACGCCGACCAGCCGCACGTCCGGCCTGCGTGCCTTGACGGCACTGGCCACGCCCGCCACGAGTCCGCCGCCCCCGGTGGACACCAGTACCGTGCGCACGTCGGGAACCTGCTCGAGGATCTCCAGTCCGACGGTGCCCTGTCCGGCGATGATGTCCGGGTGGTCGAAGGGGTGGATGAACACCGCTCCGGTGCGTTCGGCGAACTCGATGGCCGCGGTGAACGCCTCCTCCAGCGCCGCACCGACAAGGTGTACGTCGGCGCCGTAGCCGCGGGTGGCCGCCACCTTGGGCAGCGGCGCCTTGCGCGACATGAACACCGTCGAGGCCGTGCCCACCAGCGATGCGGCGAGCGCCACACCCTGGGCGTGGTTGCCCGCACTGGCCGCCACGACACCGCGCTCGCGTTCCTCGGCCGAGAGCCCGTGAATGCGCGTGTACGCACCCCGCACCTTGAACGAGCCTGTGCGCTGCAGGTTCTCGCACTTGAGGTGGACCGGACCGCCGAACGCGTCGGAGAACTCGCGTGCGTGTTCCATCGGTGTGGTCCGCACGATTCCGGCGAGCAGGTCCCGTGCCTGCAGGATGCGATCGACGTCGACGAGCCGCGTGGCGGACATGCGGTGGGGGTCTCCCTTTCGACTTCGGAGCTTGCGTGTATGTGCCGCGTGAGGATTGGGTATCCTGGCGCTTGCACCAGGGGGACGATTCCACTCAGCGGAGGAACAGCATGGCACGGCCGACGGCATCGCGAGGCGCTCGCTCGCAGGGCCGTGTCACCCCGCTGCTCGCGGGCGTCGTGTCGGCGCTGGCGCTCACCGGCGCCGCGGTGTTCACCGTCGGCCAGGCCTCGTGCGGCGACCAGGGCCAGTACATCCGCCACGCCGACCACATCGAGTTCATCGGCGGCTGCGTGCACGGCGACGACCTGCCGAGCGTGCGGCCAGGCGACCGGCAGGGCCCGACCGAGCACAGCGAAGAGCCGCGCAACTACCGGCCGTGACCCCACCGGGGTCGCCTGACTAACCGAGCGCCTGCCGCAGATCGTCGACGAGGTCCTCGGCGTCCTCGATACCGACCGACAGGCGCACCAGTTCGGCCGGCACCTGCAGAAGCGAACCGGCGACGGACGCGTGGGTCATGCGGCCGGGGTGCTCGATCAGCGATTCGACCCCGCCCAGCGACTCGGCCAGCACAAACAGCCGGGTGCCCGCGGCGGCGTCCAGCGCTGCCTGCTCCCCGTCGGCGTGGTCGAACGACACCATGCCGCCGAATCGGCGCATCTGCTTCGCCGCGACGTCGTGGCCGGGGTGCTCGGACAACCCCGGGTAGTACACGCGCGAGACCTTCGGGTGGCTCTGCAGCATCGCGGCGATCCGCTCGGCGTTGTCGCAGTGCCGTTCCATGCGCACCGACAGCGTCTTGAGTCCGCGCAGGGTCAGCCACGCGTCGAAGGCACCCGGCACCGCACCGGCCGAGTTGCGCAGGAAGAACAGTTGGTCCCGCAGCTCGTCGTCGCCGGTGACGACGGCACCGCCGACGACGTCGGAGTGCCCGCCGAGGTACTTGGTCGTCGAGTGCACGACGACGTCGGCGCCGAGGTCGAGCGGGGTCTGCAGGTACGGCGTGGCGAAGGTGTTGTCGACGACGAGCTTCGCGCCGCCCTCGTGGGCGATCTCGGCGAGCGTGGTGATGTCGGAGATGCCGAGCAGCGGGTTGGTGGGCGACTCGCACCAGATGAGCTTCGTCTCCGGGCGCATCGCCGCCCGCACCGCGTCCACATCGGACAGGTGGGCGACGCTGTAGGTGACGCCCCAGCCGGTGAGCACCTTGTCGATGAGGCGGAACGTGCCGCCGTAGACGTCGTTGCCCAGCACGAGGTGGTCGCCGGGGCGGAGAGCGGTGCGGAGCACGGCGTCGCTCGCGGCCATGCCCGAGCCGAACGCCAGCGCGTGCCGCGCGTTCTCGAGCGCGGCGAGTGCTTCCTCGAGCGCCGTCCGCGTCGGGTTGGCCGTGCGGGAGTACTCGTAGTCGCCCTCGCGCGTGCCGCCGACGCCGTCCTGGGCGTACGTCGAGGTCTGGTAGATCGGCACGATGACCGATCCGGTGCGCGGATCGGGCTCCTGGCCTGCGTGGATGGCACGCGTGGAGAAGCCGGTGGGTGCGGGTTCCTGAGACATGAGCCCACCTTATGGCCGTGGCCTGCCGCGGACACGCCGACGCCCCGGCCGCAGGTGGCGGGTTCTAGCGATCCCCGCAACACCCTGTTCTTCAGGGAGTTGCGGGGATCGTGTCGTTTGAGGAGTTGACGTGACTCAGGCTCGGCTCACCACTGGGGCGGCTGGCCGGGAGGCGGGCCCTGCGGCGGCGGACCGCCGTAGCCACCGGGCTGACCCGGCTGCTGCGGAGGCTGGCCGGGAGCACCGAAACCGCCGGACTGGGGGTTCGGGCCACCGGGCTGGGCGAACCCACCGGACGGCGGACCGTACCCACCCGGCTGACCGGGCTGCTGCGGCTGGCCGAACCCACCGGGCTGACCGAAACCGCCGGGCTGGCCGTGCTGCTGCGGAGGCTGACCGAAGCCCCCGGGTCCACCGAAACCGCCGGGCTGACCGGGATCGCTGTCCCCGCCAAGCCCGAGCAACTTCGCGATGGCGGGTACGAACAACGCACCGCCCAGACCGAGCAGGAGCAAGCCGGCAAGCAGATACAGGATCGCGCCACCACTGATGGTGTCGACCTCGATACCTTGTGCTTCAGCCCGCTCAACGATCTCGCCCTTCGGTGTTGCACCGATCCACAGCAGGATGGTGAACAGCAGGATCAGGAAGCCGCCTGCGGCGAGAGAGATCGGCGCGATCATCTTCAGGATTCCACGCTTCATCGCAGCCAAGCCCAGCAGCGCACCACCCGCAATACCGACGAGCGCGCCGAGCAAGATCATGATGAGGTAGAACGTCAAGGTCCCCGGAGAGGACATACCGGACTGCTCGGTGAAGGCGTCGACATTCTCGCCAACCATGTCCGACAGATCGCTGACATCGCCGAGATCGATGAACGTCAGGATCAATGCGATCAAGCCGAACAGCGCCGCGACGCCTCCGGCGATCCAAGCCATGATCGGGTTACCGCCACCCTGCTGGCCGCCCGGCTGGGGCTGGCCGAACTGGCCCTGAGGCGGTCCACCGAAGCCGCCCGGCTGCCCCGGGGGCGGGCCGAAGCCCTGCTGAGGCTGACCGAAACCACCCTGCGGCGGCTGGCCCTGAGCCGGGTCGAATCCACCGGGCTGCCCGGGAGCGCCGAGGCCCTGCTGGCCCTGGTTCGGGTCGAAACCACCCGGCTGCTGCCCCGGTGCACCGAAGCCCTGCTGACCCTGGTTGGGGTCGAAGCCCTGCTGCCCCTGCGGAGCACCGTAGCCCTGGGGGTTCACCGCGCCAGGGTTGTCCGCGGCGCTCGGCGGCGGGGCGTACGGGATGGAAGCCTGCGGCTGCTGGTCCGGCGGAACCAGCTGCGTCGACTCCGCACCCGGCCCCTGCTGCTGCGGCTGCTGGCCGGGCTGAGCAGGCTGGACGACCTGCGTCGCCTCGCCACCCGGGTCGGCAGGCTGCTGCGGTGCCTGACCGGGCTGGACGACCTGGGTCGCCTCGCCACCCGGGTCGGCGGGCTGGTCGGTCGGCTGCTGCTGCTGACCACCCTGGTCCGGCTGTCCTGGCTGCACGACCTGGGTCGGCTCTGCCGACTCGAACGGGCCGTCCTGGGCAGGCTGGGAACCACTCGGCGGCCCCTGGGGCGGCTGCTGCTCGCCACCCCCGGGCTGGTTCGGTGGCTGCGGAGCACTCATGTGGGCTTGAACCCCCTTGACGAGGACCTTCTTGTCTCTAGCTCGCGCACACGCTAGCGGATGCGGCCCGTCGTGGATGGGAACGCCCCGGCCAGCGGTGCGCCACAGTGGTGCGCGGTCATTCCCGGCCCGAGATGAACGCCAGCAGGTCCTGCCGCGTGACCACGCCCGCCGGCTTGCCACCTTCCAACACCAGAGCACCATCGGCCGAGGTCAGCGCCTCGATGGCGGCCGTGATGGACATGCCCGCGCCGATCGTGGGAAGCGGCGCCGACATGTGGTCCTGCAGCATGTCGGCCAACGCCACCTTGCCACCGAACAGCTTGTCCAGCAGGTCGCGTTCGTTGACCGCGCCGACGACCTCCGCGGCCATCACGGGCGGTTCGGCGCTGACGACCGGCATCTGGCTGACGCCGAACTCGCGCATGATCGCCACGGCCTCGGCGACCGTCTCGTGCGGGTGGGTGTGCACGAGGTCGGGAAGGGTGCCGTCCTTGCGGCGCAGCACGTCGCCGACGGTCGCGTCGGTCGAGTCCGGGGGAAGGAACCCGTACGAGGCCATCCACGAGTCGTTGAACACCTTGCCGAGGTAGCCGCGACCCCCGTCGGGCAGCAGCACGACGATGACGTCGTCGGGGTCGCACCGCTCGGCGAGCCGCACCGCGGCGGCCACGGCCATGCCGCACGAGCCGCCCACGAGCAGGCCCTCCTCGGCGGCCAGCCTGCGCGTCATGATGAACGAGTCGGCGTCGGAGACGTCGATGATCTCGTCGGCGATGTCGCGGTCGTAGGTCTCGGGCCAGAAGTCCTCACCGACGCCCTCGACAAGGTAGGGACGTCCGCTGCCGCCCGAGTAGACCGAACCCTCCGGGTCGGCGCCGACCACCTTGACCCGGCCCTCGGAGATCTCTTTGAGGTAGCGGCCCGTGCCGGAGATCGTCCCGCCGGTGCCCACCCCCGCCACGAAGTGGGTGATGCGCCCCTCGGTCTGACGCCACAGTTCGGGGCCCGTCGAGTGGTAGTGGCTCTCCGGGTTGTGGGGGTTGGCGTACTGGTTGGGCTTCCATGCGCCGTCGATCTCGGTGACGAGCCGGTCGGAGACGCTGTAGTACGACTCGGGGTGCTCGGGCGGCACGGCGGTCGGGCAGACGACCACGCGCGCGCCGTAGGCCTCGAGCACGTTGCGCTTGTCCTCGCTGACCTTGTCCGGGCAGACGAACACGCACTGGTAGCCCTTGCGCTGCGCGACCATCGCGAGCCCGATCCCGGTGTTGCCGGACGTGGGCTCCACGATCGTGCCGCCCGGCTTGAGCTCACCGGATTCCTCCGCGGCCTCCACCATGCGCAGCGCGATCCGGTCCTTCACGCTGCCGCCGGGGTTGACGTACTCGACCTTGGCGAGCACCAGCGGGCCTGCTCCGTCGGTCACGGAGTTCAACTTGACCAACGGGGTGTTGCCCACGAGGTCGATGACGTGTTCGGCGAATTCCATGCCGTCAGAGTAGCCAGCGAGCACCTGTTCCACATCGTTCGTCGGGATTTCATTGTCCGAAAAGGACCACTGTGATTGGCTCGAGTCGTTTTCGACCACTATGTGAATCTCGAGGAGTCCCCGCCGTGAAAGCCTTGCCGAGACGGTCGCGCCGCAGTGCCAGGGCCGCGCAGGCGGCCACCGCGACCGCGCTGACCGGAGCCCTGCTGGTGTCCGGCGGCGTCGCGGGCGCCGCACCGAGCCCGCGCGCCGGTCTGATCGACGACGTCCCCACGTTCACCCTCAACGTGCTGTTCAGCAACGACCTCGAGTCGGCACTGCTGGGCACCGACGGCGACGGCACCGACGAGGGCGAGATCGTCGACGGAGGCCAGTACCCGTACGGCAGCGCGTCCCGCATGGCGACCGTGATGGACAACCTGCGCAAGGAGGCCGTCACCGGCTGGCCGTCGCGCGGCCAGGCGTTGTGGCGCGGTGAGGTGTCGCTGTCCGGCGGCGACAACTTCCTCGCCGGCCCGGAGTTCTCGGCCAGCCAGGAGGAGGGCGCGCCGTTCTACGACGCCCGCGCCGTCGAGGGCATCGGCTTCGACGCCACGACGATCGGCAACCACGAGTTCGACTTCGGTCCCGAGGTGTTCGCCGACTTCATCTCGGAGTTCGACGGTTCGCTCGACCACGTGAGCACCAACGTCGACGTCTCCGGTGAACCGTCGCTGGCCGCGCACGCCGAGGACGGCACGATCGTCAAGAGCAAGGTGCTGCGCACCCACGGCCAGCGCATCGGCCTGATCGGCCTGACGACGCCCGAGCTGCCGTCCCTGTCGAGTCCGCGCGAGGTCGAGGTCGACCCCGAGATGGCGAAGCTGACCAACGCGCTCGCCGAGGACTACGCCGACCGCGGGATCAACAAGGTGTTGCTCGTGTCGCACCTGCAGGACATCGACAACGAGCTCGAGCTCGTTCCCCAGCTCAAGGGCGTCGACGCGGTCGTCGGTGCCGGCGGAGGGGAGATCCTCGCCGGCGAGCACGACCGGTTGATTCCCGGCGACGAGGCCGAGCGGGACTTCCCGCTGTACGCCGACGACGCCGACGGCAAGCGCGTCCCGGTCGTCACCACCACCGGCGACTACAAGTACGTCGGCAGGCTGGTGCTCAACTTCAACTGGCGCGGTGACGTCATCGGTGTCGACGAGGACGAGACCGGGCCGGTGCGCGTGTCGGGTGTCGGGCCGGACGCCGTGCACGGGGACGAGAAGATCCGCGCCGAGGTCGAGGAGCCGGTGGCGCAGCACCTGGAGGAACTGTCGACCACGACGGTCGCCACCAGCGAGGTGCCGCTGGACGGGGTCCGCAACAACGTCCGCTCCAGGGAGACGAACCTGGGCAACCTCGTCGCCGACGGCCTGCTCTGGGCGGGCAGGCAGAAGGCGGAGGAGTTCGGCGTCGCGGCACCGCAGGTGGGCATTCAGAACGGCGGCGGCATCCGCAACGACTCCACGTTGCCCGCAGGCGACGTCAGCGCACTGAACACCTACGAGGTGGCACCGTTCTCGAACTTCGTGGCGGTGGTGCCCGAGGTGCCGAGGGAGACGCTGCGCCAGCTGCTCGAACGCGGCGTGGCCGCCCTGCCCAGCGCGTCGGGTGCGTTCATGCAGGTCGCCGGCCTGAGCTTCACCTACGACGAGAACGCGAAGGCGCAGGTCGTCGACGAGAACACCGGCGAGATCATCGAGCCGGGCGAACGCGTGCAGGACGTCACGCTCGAGGACGGCACGACGATCGTCTCCGACGGCGAGGTCGTGGAAGGCGCCCCCGTGTCCGTCGCCACGAACGACTTCTCCGCCCGTGGCGGCGACGGCTACCCCTTCGGTGACCTCGACTTCACCTCCGTCGAGACCACCTACCAGCAGGCCGTGGAGGGCTACCTCACCGACGGCCTGGACGGCCGGATCACCGCTGAGCAGTACCCCGAGGGCGGCGACGGCCGCATCACCCCGGCGGGCTGACCCGGCGACGGGTGGCGCGGGGCCGTACCGGTTTCCCGCGCCGCCCGTCGTCCCGGCCCCGCCCCCACCGGCGCCGCCCCCACCGGCGCTGCGCATCACCACGGCGCTGCCTGTGGGTGCCGGTGACGTGATGTGCCTCGGCACCGCTGGCCAGGGGCCCCTCGGCGAGGCAGGATGTGCATGAGCATCCGCTTAGGTCGATCCGAAGGAGTGTCCGCCATGCCCGAAGCCGTGATCGTCTCCGCCGCCCGGTCCCCCATCGGCAGGGCCGGCAAGGGCTCGCTGGTGGACATGCGGCCCGACGACCTCACCGCGGCGATGGTGCGGGCCGCACTCGACAAGGTGCCCCAGCTCGACCCCGCCGACATCGACGACCTGATGCTCGGCTGCGGTCTGCCGGGCGGCGAGTCGGGGTTCAACATGGGCCGCGTGGTCGCGACCCTGCTCGGCTACGACCATCTGCCCGGATGCACCATCACCCGCTACTGCTCCTCCAGCCTGCAGACCACCCGCATGGCCATGCACGCCATCAAGGCCGGCGAGGGCGACGTCTTCATCTCGGCGGGCGTCGAGACCGTCTCGCGGTTCGCCAAGGGCAACTCCGACTCGCTGCCGGACACGCACAACCCGCTGTTCACCGACGCCGAGGCGCGCACCGCCGCGACCGCGGAGAAGGAGACCGACAGCTGGACCGACCCGCGCGAGAACGGCCAGCTGCCCGACGTCTACATCGCCATGGGCCAGACCGCCGAGAACCTGGCACGAGTCAAGGGCGTCAGCCGCGAGGAGATGGACGAGTTCGGCGTGCGCTCGCAGAACCTCGCCGAGAAGGCCATCGCCGACGGGTTCTGGGCCAAGGACATCACGCCGGTGACGCTGCCCGACGGCACCGTCGTCGACTCCGACGACGGCCCCCGCGCGGGCGTGACCCTCGAGGGCGTGTCCGGACTGAAGCCGGTGTTCCGCCCCGACGGCCGGGTCACGGCCGCCAACTGCTGCCCGCTCAACGACGGCGCCGCCGCACTGGTGATCATGAGCGACACCAAGGCGAAGCAGCTCGGCATCACGCCGCTGGCACGCGTGGTCTCGACCGGTGTGTCCGGCCTTTCGCCGGAGATCATGGGCTACGGCCCCGTCGAGGCCTCGCAGCAGGCACTCGCGCGCGCGGGCATGTCCATCGGCGACATCGACCTCGTCGAGATCAACGAGGCGTTCGCCGCGCAGGTGATCCCGTCCTACCGCGACCTGGGCATCGACCTCGACAAGCTGAACGTCAACGGTGGTGCCATCGCCGTCGGCCACCCGTTCGGCATGACCGGCGCCCGCATCACCTCGACGCTCATCAACTCGCTGCAGCACCACGACAAGCAGTTCGGCCTCGAGACCATGTGCGTCGGCGGCGGTCAGGGCATGGCCATGGTCCTCGAACGCCTCAGCTGACGTCTCCACGGTTCGCGGCCGGGTCGGGAGTGACTTCGGCACTTCCGACCCGGCCTCCCTCGACGACATCCCGAGCCAACTCCTGCGCGCACGGTGCGTGATCACGTGCCTGCGGGGGCAGGTGACGGTTGGATAACGTCTGCCCGGCGGTACCTGAAGGGGCTACCGGGAACCCGCGGCCCTGTCTTAATGTCTCGCCATGTCCTCATCGGTCTTCGTCACGGGCGAGGCCAAAGCTCCCTCGAACAATCCGATCACCAGCCAGTACGGGTTGTTCTTCATCGCCTTCGAGATCGAGCCGGACACCCACCGAATCCTTGATGCCGAGTGCTCGGCGACGTTGGCACTGACGAACCGGTTCGTCAGGAGCTTGTTCGCCGAAGAGCGCATCACGGACGAAGGTCTGCTCACGGAGCGGATCGCTGCGCGGTACCACGGTTCGTCGCAGCGGGCGTTGATCGCGGCGTTCCACCACGCAGCGACCAAGTACCGCAGCGCCGTCGGACTCGCCGCGGGCTGACCACTCCGTAGCACCCAGCGATTGCCTGGCCCTTGACCGGGCCGGACCCAGTCGGAAACACATGCGACCAGCAATGGCCGCACGTGTTTCCGACTTTTTTTGTGTGTGACATGGAAAGGACGACGACGGCGCGACGATGATTACGGACGGATTCCTCTACCTCGGTGTACTGCTCGGCCTGGCCGCGGTCATCGTCTGGGTCACCCAGCGCAGGCAGTACCGATGGCTCAAGTACGTACCCGGATTCGTGCTCCTGTACCTGGGCGCGGCACTGCTGAACACGGTGGGCGTGTTCGGCGAGTCGGAGTCGATCGAGACCACCGGCGGCGCAGTCCAGGACGCGCTCCTGCCCGCGATGATTCTGCTGCTGCTGTTCAAGTGCGATCTGCGCAAGATCATCAAGCTCGGCCCGAAACTGCTGCTCACGTTCGTCGTCGCCGCGCTGAGCATCGCGCTCGGTTTCGTCGTGGCGTTCGCCGTGTTCCAGGCGGCGCTGGACTCCGAGGCCTACAAGGCACTGGGCGCACTCGCCGCGTCGTGGACCGGAGGGTCGGCGAACCTCGTCGCCGTCCAGTCCATTGTGGATGCGCCGCAGTCGCTGGTCGGCTACGTGCTCATCGTCGACACGGTGCTGTACTCGGTGTGGCTGCTGCTGATGTTCGGCTCGGTCGGCTTCGCCGAACGGTTCAACCGCTGGACGAAGGCAAGGACCGTCGCCTTCGACGAGCACGCCGTCGAGGAGCACGAACGGCAGATCGACCTGACGTCGCTGATGACGTTGATCGGCTTCAGCCTGCTCACCTCGGCCGTCGCCACGTGGGTCGGCGGTCTGCTGCCCGAACTCGGCGACGTCGTCACGGGTACGACGTGGACGATCCTCATCGTCAGCGTGCTCGGACTCGTCATCGCCTCCACCCGGTTCGGCCGCACCGCGGGATCGTCGGAACTCGCGATGGTGATGCTGTACGTCATCGTCGGCATCATCGCCTCCGGTTCGGACTTCTCCTCGCTGGCCGAAGCGCCGCTGTACCTGCTGATCGGAATCGTCGTACTCGTCGTGCACGCGGCGGTGCTGGCGGTGTACGCCAAGCTGGCGAAGGTCGAGCTGTCGAACCTCGCCGTCGCCAGCACCGCCAACCTCGGCGGCATGGCGTCGGCTCCCGTCGTCGCGAGCGCCTTCCACCGGCAGATGGTGCCCGTGGGTGTGCTGTTCGCCCTCATCGGTGCGTTCTCCGGCACGTTCATCGGCCTGGCGACCGTGAACGTCCTGGGGGTGATCTGACGTGCCGGCCGCTGTCATGGACCTGCGGGCGCGGCGCTACTCGGCCCCGCTGGCCCGCCCGTTCATCACGGCCCGTCGACGTGTCGACACCATGCTGGGCGTCCTGGTGGAGATCGAGTTGGCCGACGGCACGGTCGGACACGGTTCGGCCGGCGAATCCTTCGGCGTCACGGGCGAATCGGTCGAGTCGGTGCTTGCGGTTCTCGCCGGCCCGGTGAAGCAGGCGCTCACCGCGCCGGCGGGCGAGCTGCACGGGCTGCGCGACCACGAGGACGCGATCGCCGACTCGTGCGTGGGCAATGCCGCCGCGAAGGCCGCGGCGAACGTCGCGCTCCACGACGCCTGGGCCACCGCACTCGGCGTCCCCCTGGCCGAAGCCCTCGGTGGCAGCGCCGAGACCGTGCTGCGCACCGACATGACGGTCAGCCTCGACACCCCGGACCGGATGGCGAAGGCGGCCGCCGACGCGGTGGCCGACGGCTTCGACGTCCTCAAGATCAAGCTCGGCAACGACTGGCGCGCCGACCTCGAGCGACTGCGGGTGGTGCGGGAGGCGGCGCCGGACGTGCGGTTCCGCCTCGACGCCAACCAGGGCTGGGACGTGAAGTCGGCGGTCCGCGTCATCAGGGCGATCGAGGACGCCGGGATCCCGTTGGAGCTCGTGGAACAGCCCGTCGCCAAGCACGACCTGCTGGGCATGGCCGCCGTGACGGCTGCCGTCGACGTGCCGGTGATGGCCGACGAATCGGTGTCCACTCCCCGCAGCGCGTTGGAGATCGTGCAGCGTCGGGCCGCCGACCTGCTCAACATCAAGCTCGCCAAGTGCGGCGGCATCGGACCGGCGATGGCCGTCGCCGACATCGCCCGAGCAGCGGGGATGGACTGCATGGTCGGCGCGATGATGGAGCCGCGGATCTCCATCGCGGCGGCGGCTCACGTCGCCGCCGCGCACCCCGCGGTGACGCTCGTCGATCTCGATTCGGCCGAGTGGATCGACGACCCCCACCTGACCGGCGGCTACACCCTCCACGGCGCCGACATGCAGCTGCATCGCGGCCCCGGCATCGGTTTTGCTCCCTGGGTGAAAGGAGAACACGAATGACGCTCCGCAGAACGACCGTGGCCCTGCTCGGCGCCGCGCTGCTGTGCGCGAGTGCGGGGACCGCGACCGCGGCTCCCGACGGCCTCGAGCCGGGCGACCACGCGTTCGTCGACGTCACCGCGGCGACCCTGTGGGTCGAGCCCGGACTGGACCGGCCGATCGACGCACCGGCGCTGACGAACCCGGTCGACCTCGACCGGTGGAACCGCAACCTGGCCGACACCGAGCCGCGGCGTTGGCTGACCGGCAAGCTCGAGACGCAGGCCGTCCTCGGATCCGAGGTCGAGGTCACCGAGGTCTCCGGCGACTGGGCGCACGTCGTGGTCGCCGAGCAGGACACTCCCCGCGACGACCGCGGCTACCCGGGCTGGGTTCCGGTGGAGCAGCTCGTGGAGAGCGACCGGTTCGACACGCTGACCGACACCCGGCCGTGGGCGCAGGTCACCGACGACCGGACGTGGCTGACGGGCTCGCCGACGGGCGCGCGCCCACTGTCGGAGATCAGCTTCAACACGCGTCTTCCGGTGCTCGCCGAGACGCCGGGCGCGGTGCGGGTGGCGCTGCCCGACGGGTCGGCGGCGTGGCTCGACCAGGACGCGGTCGACGTCTACGACCAGGGCGGGCAGCCGCCCGCCCCGATCGGTGCGGACCTCGTCGAGACCGGCAAGCAGTTCCTCGGGCTGCGCTACCTGTGGGCGGGCGTGTCCTCGTACGGCTTCGACTGTTCCGGCTTCACCTACAGCATCCACCGCGCGCACGGGGTGTCGATCCCCCGGGACGCCTCCGCGCAGGCCGAGGTCGGCCAGGACGTCGACGTCGCCGACCTGCAGCCGGGTGACCTGCTGTTCTTCGCCCAGCCCGGCGGTGTCGGCAACGTGCACCACGTGGGCATGTACATCGGCGACGGCAAGATGATCCACGCGCCGAACGCGGCCGAGTCGGTGTCGATCGTCGACTGGCAGGACTGGGACGTGGACGAGGAGTTCTCGGGCGCCAAGCGCATGCTCTGACGCGCGCGGCGGTCGTCGGTGTCCGTCCGGGCGACGTGCCGACGACCGCCGCCCGTGCGTCCGCCCCACGCGAGGCGCGCATACGAAAGCCGCCCGGCCGTCACGGGCCGAGCGGCTTTCGCAGGAGGACGCGGGAGAGTGCCTACTCGCTCTGCAGGTACGACAGCAGGCGCAGGATCTCCAGGTACAGCCAGACCAGCGTGGTCATGAGGCCGAAGGCCACGTACCACGCGAACTTGGCGGGAACACCCTGGCGGATGGCCTGGTCGGCCATGTCGAAGTCCAGCAGGAAGCTGAACGCGGCGATACCGATGCAGACGATGCTGAAGATGATCGCGAGCGTGCTGCCGTCGCGCAGGCCGATGTTGACGCCGAACAGCGACATCACCAGGTTCAGCAGCATCAGGATGGCGACGCCGCCGATGGCGCCGATCATCCACTTCTGGAACTTCGGCGTGACCTTCACGGCCCCGGTCTTGTAGACGACCAGCATCACCACGAACACCGCGGCAGTGCCCAGCACGGCCTGCATCGCGATACCCGGGTAGATCATCTCGAACACGCCGGTGATCGCACCGAGGAACACACCCTCGGCCGCCGAGTAGGCGAGCGTCATCGGGGCGCTGGTCATCTGCTTGAAGATGATGACGAGCGAGAGAACCAGCCCGACCAGCATGCCGCCGATCATGGCGCCGGTGACCGCGCCCATCGAGTCGGCCGCGATCTGCGACTGGGCCCAGATCGCGGTGATGATGCCGACGAGCAGCGTCACACCGAGGCTGGCGCCGGTCTTCATCACCACGTCGTCGACGGTCATCGGACGGTCGGCCGCGCCCGAGGGAGCCTGGGGAGTCCCGTAGCCGGGGACGCCGCCCTGGGGCTGTTCGAAGCCCGCATACGGCGCCTGCGCCGCCGCACCCTGCGGCAGGTTGCGGAAGGCGGGGTTACTTGAGGTTCGCACCTGATCCTCCTGGATCTACTGGCCTTGCAATGGGTGTAACGACCGCACGCGCCGGCCGGTTCCCGTAGGTCGGTAAAGTCGACTTTACCGACGTATCCCCGTGACGGGTGGCTGGGTCCACGCACATTTCATCGCGGGTCGCAACCGATGTCCACTCAAGTGGCCGATTGCCGGTCACGGGCGCGCACGCGAGGATCACGAGCCGTATCCGATCCATTACCGAACGCGTGCGAGTCGCGGTGTCGGCACCGACATGTGGACATGCGATCGCCTCTGGGGGCGCGGCACACCCCGACTCTCGCGGGTTCGAGACCATAGGGGGACTCCCGTGGCGCCTACCCCGAGCGCTGCTCCGAACCCGCGCGCGTCGTCCTCGTCGCCGACGCGCGCCGCCGTCACCGCAGACACGACAGGCAACACAGACACCCGCACTCGGCCCGCATCGGCGGGCACGGTCGCGCTGCGCCTGTGCCTGGCCGTCGTTCTGGCCGCGTTGTCGCTGGTCGTCGTCACCCCGGCGGCCTCGGCCGAGGTGCAGGAAGGCACCGGCCACCGCACCACCCCGGGCCAGCCGTACGGCGGGCAGGACCGCGACCACGACTGGGTCGGCTCCTACCTCGTCGGCGGCAAGCAGGTGTTCTGCGTGTCGTTCGCGCTGAAGGCGCCCGACTCCGGCGAGCAGTACCGGCCCGGTGACGAACTGCTGACCAAGTGGGGCGGCAAGATCCCCGAGGACACCGCAGCCAACATCTCGTACCTGCTGCTGCGTTACGGCGACACCCAGGACGCCGACGAGGCCGCCGCGCTCGCACACCTGCTGCACTCGTGGACCGCCGCGCCGCGCACGCCGGCCGACCTCGACCGCGACCTGCCGTTCGACCAGATCGGCTACGACGTCGACATGCAGTTCGGCAAGCTGCCCGCGGGTGCGAAGGATGCCGTGGAACGCCTGCGCACCGACGCGAACGCCAACCGCGGCCCGTGGACGGCCGAGGTCACCGCGCCGGAGGAGCAGCAGACGATCGGCGAGGCGGGCGACTGGACGGTGTCGGTCACGAACGCGGCGGGCAAGGGCGTGCCGAACGTCCCGATCTCGCTGTCGGCCGAGGGCGCCGAGGTCGGCGACGAGCGCGCGTCGGTGACGACCGGTGAGGACGGGACCGCGACCTTCGCCGTCACGCCGACCGCCGAGGAGCCGTCGGTGACGGCGTCGCTGTCGGCCCCGGCGCCGCGGCCGTACGTGCAGGACCCCGTCACCGCCGACACCCAGCGTGTCGTCTCCACCGGAGGCGAGCAGGAGCTCACCGCGAGCGCGAGCGGCACCGCGAAGAACGCCCCGGGATCGGTGAAGGTCACGAAGGTCGACGCCGAGTCCGGCAAGGGCATCGCCGGGGTGCCGCTGCGCATCACCGGCGAGGACGAGAAGGCACCCGCGGTCGGTGACGACGGCGAACCGCTGAAGGGCCAGGACGGCAAGCCCGCTGTGGTGACCACCGAGGGCGAGGCGGGCGTGGCGAAGATCGACGACCTGCAGGCGCCGCAGAAGATCTGCGTCGTCGAGGTCAGCCCGCCGAACGGCTACGTGGACGCGTTCGATCCCGACAACCCGCCGTCGGCGTGCGGCGAGGTCAGCCCCGGCGAGACGCTGACGTTGACGATCGACAACAAGCCCGACGAGGTGCCGAAGGTGATCCCCGCAGGTGAGCAGGGACCGCCGGTGGCCCAGAGTGCGACGACCACGTCGACACCGGTCGGTGCGCTCGCCGGGCTGGGCGGGCTCGCCGTGCTGGTCGCCGTGGCCGCGGGCGTGCTCGTGCACCGCCGTCAGTCCGAGCGCTGACATGAGCGACAGGCGCGTCCGGTTGAAGGCCTACCTGTTCGGTGCGGCCACGGTGCTGGCGGCGCAGGCGTTGGTGGGTGCGGCGGTGCTGATGCCGCCCACCGACGCCGTCGCCGGCAGTGCCGAGCCCACCGAACAGGCTCGGCAGGTCACCCAGCAGCCTCAAGCAGACCGGCCGAGCGAACCGTCGCCGGGCCCCGCGACGACCGAGCGTGCGCCGCGGAGCGAGCCCGCCGAACAACCACGGCAGAAGCGTGTCCGGACCGCACCCAGCGGCCAGCAGCCCGGCACGATCCGGCTGCCCGACGGCGGCTCGGCCACACTCGTGCGGAAGGAACTCGAGCCGAACGCCGTCCTGCCGGTGCCGGAGAACCTCAACGAGGCAACCTGGTGGGGTGCGGGGCTCGACGCGCCCAGCGGGGCGAGCGTGTTCGCGGGGCACGTGAACTGGCAGGGCAGCGAGGGCCCGTTCGCCGAGCTGTGGCACGTGCGGGTGGGCGATCGGGTCTCCGTGGCCGACGCCGACGGCACGAAATGGCACTACGAGGTCTCGCAGATCTTGACCCTGCACAAGAACGAGGTGCCCGCGCGCTCGAGCGAACTGTTCGGGCAGAGCGGACGGCACCGCGCCGTGCTCGTGACCTGCGGCGGACGTTGGGAAGGCGGGGCGACGGGATACGAGGAGAACCGGGTCGTCGTCGCCGAACCGGTCTGAGCCTGCCGATCGAACGTGCCCGTTTTGCCCAGCGGGTCGACCGCGTCCGTCCACGTCGGACCGTGACGGCAGCCGCCGGTGATCGATGTCGGCCGGTTCACTCCTGGTCCTGTCACCACACACGGGCCGCTCGCGGGTACGGTCTGGGTATGGCTTCCGAGCACGACAACCGGCTGCTGCCGCTGCGGCGGGAATTCAACCAGGCGTGGCACGGATTCGATCGCACTCAGGTGTTGCAGTACGTCGAACACCTCGAGGCTCAGATCCAGCGGATCGTCGCCGACCGCGACAACGCGCATGCCCGGCTCACGACGGCATCACGCGAACTGGAGAACGCGCGCCGTGAGGTGACGCGCCTGCAGAACCGGGTCGAGGAGCTGAAGAAGCCGCCGGAGCGCCCCGAGGACCTCGACGAGCGCATGCAGCGTTCGATCGACCTGGCCAACACGCGCGCCGCGGAGATCGTCAGCCGCGCCGAGGAGGCCGCCACCAAGACGTGGGCCGAGAGCGGCGAGGTCTCGAAGAAGCTCCACGAGCGGTACATGAAGCTGGTCGAGACCCTCGACAACCACGCGGAGGCGTTGCAGCGCGAGCACACCGACGCCCTCGCGGCCACGAAGGCCGACGTCGAACGCATGACGGCGGAGGCGGCGAAGCGTCAGGAGCGGCTCGACACCGAGGCCGAGCAGAAGCGCCGCACGATCGAGCGCGAGTTCGACCAGAAGATGGCCGCCGAGAAGGCCGCGCTGGAAAAGCACGTGGCCGACACGAAGGAAGCCAGCAAGAACGCGGCCGAGCGGCGCATCGCCGAGGCGACCGCCGAGGCGAAGCGGCTCGTGGACGAGGCCACCGCCAAGGCGAAGAAGCTCGTCGACGACGCCACCGCCGATGCCGAGCGGCGCACGAGCGAGGCGACCAGCGTGGTCGAGCGGCTCACCAAGATCCGCAACGATGCACGGGCCCGGCTCAAGGCCGCCGAAGAGGCGCTGCACGCGGGCGAGTCGGCGCTCGAACCCGTCGACGACGAGGACTCCGAACTCGACCAGCTGCCCGAATCGCTGACGAGCTCGTACGACGCCTCGAAGACCGCGCGGGCCACGCAGGCCGCCAAGACGAACGGATCCGCGGGCAAGGCCTCCGAGGCGTCCCCGGCCGGCGGCTCGGCGTCGGCATCCGACTCGGCGGCATCCGGCTCGGCAGCGGCAACCGGCTCGGCAGCGGCATCGGACCCGGAGGCGACGAGGCCGGCCGTGCAGCCGGTCAAGCCGGCGACCGGCGGGCCTGCCGCCCAGGACGGCAAGGCCACCGGAGGCAGCGGCGACGCCGCATCCACGTCGGGCTCGGGTGCGGACGACACGGGTAAGTCCGGTGGCCCGCTTCCTTCGCCCTCGCCGAAGGACACCACCTCGCAGTGACCGTGTGCTTCGTGGACGGCTCCCCGGCGGGCCGTCCACGAAGCGAACTCACGCCGCCGGGCTCGGGCGCCGTCACACGACCCTGCGCGCGCCCTCGAGGTTCTCGGCGAGACGGTTGATGGTGGCGGCCTGCGCGACGTAGTCCATCGCGCTGAACTCCCACGGGTACAGCTGGCCCGCCTTCGCGGCGGGCAGTTGCGCGAATGTCGGCTGCTTGAGCATGTCGTCGCCGCTCATCGCCCGCAGCGAGTACAGGACGACGTCGGTGCGGAACGACGTGATGTTCTCCCACGCCACCTGCCGCCAGTAGTACTGGTCCCCGCCCGGGTCGGGGTACTTCACGCCCAGCTCGGTGTAGCTGCGCAGAGCTGGATCGTCCTCGGCCTTCGCGATGTGCACGCCGTCGGTCTCGTAGGCGGCCACGGCCATCACGGTGAGCCCGGACGAGGCGGCCTTCTTCAGGCGTTCCCGCGCGGCGTCGTAGTCGGCCTTCTTCTCGTCGAGCAGCGCCCGCTCGACCCCGAGCGACGTGGCGAACTCCGTGGTGCGCTGCACGACCTTGTCGGCCGAGCCGGTCATGGACAGGGCGACGATGGGCGCGATCTTCGCGGCGTCCTGCTGCTGCTTGATGTCCTTGAACCCGTACAGCGGCTTGTCCGGGTCGACCTCGCCCGACTCGTCCTCGGGGTAGGCATGCGTGACGATCAGGTCCGGCTTCTGGGCCTGCAGACGCACGAGGTTGATCTCGCCGTACGTCGTGCCGACCTCGGTGACCTTCGAGGTGTCCTTGCCCTTGAAGTTCACGTCCGCGTCGAGGCCGGTGTAGCCGAACGAGGCGACCGGGACGATGCCGTAGTTCCACAGTGAGGCGATCGCGTCGTTGAGGCCTGCGATGCGGGTGGGCGTGCGATCGAGGCTGATCTTCTCGCCGCGGTCGTCGGTGAACGACCACCCGGACTTTCCGCCGCCGCCCTTCTCGTCGTCGGAGGTATTGGGGCCACAGGCCGACAGGAAGCCGGTCGCGGCGAGCGCAGCGGCACCGCTGAGCAGGCTCCGGCGGGACATCGTTGAAGACATGGCCACCAAAATAGGCAAGCCTAAGCTAAAAACCTAGCCCGTGTGACGCAGTCCGACCGCGAACCACGTCGCGGCCCGCTCATCTAACCGGCTCGGCGCTGGTCGGCCGGACCGCTCCACCGGCACAACAACAGGCAGACGTCATCGTCGTGGTCGGTGGCGCCGAGCATCTGGTGGAGCACGTTCTCGGTGCGCTCGGCGGGTTTGCCAGCGCCGCAGCGCTCGAACACCGTCGCCAGCCGCGCCATGCCCGCGTCGATGTCGCTGGTGCGCCGTTCGATCAGGCCGTCGGTGTACAGCGCGACCGACGAGCCGGCGACCAGTGACCGCTGGTGTTCGGGGATCCGGCACCGCGGATCCACGCCGAGCATCGGCCCGTGGTCGGCGTCGAGATACGTGACCTCGCCGGAGGGGTCCTGCACCAACGGCGGAGGATGCCCCGCACTCGCCCATCGGATGGCACCCGTGCGGAGCTGGATCTCGACGACGACGGCCGTGGCGTACAGCGAGCCGCGCCCTTCCCTCAGCAGCTCGTGCACGAGACGGAGCGACGAGGACGGGCCGTGCCCCTCCAGTGCGTAGGCGCGCAACGCGTTCTGCAGCTGTCCCATGACGATCGCCGCGTCGAGACCGTGCCCGGTGACGTCGCCGACCGTCAGGACCACGGTGCCGTCCGACCGCGCGAACGCGTCGTACCAGTCCCCGCCGATGTGCACGCCGCGGGTGGACGAGCGGTACCGGGCCGCGATGTCGACCTCGTCGAGCGTGGCCAGCGTGGGCAGCATCGCGTACTGCAGTCGCTGCGCGAGCTCGTGTTCGCGTTCGTACTCGTAGGCGTTGCGCAGCCCGAGCGCGGTGCGCCCTGCGACGGCGTGGGCCAGCGAGATGTCGTCGGCGGTGAACTCGCGCCGCTCCCGCGAGAGGTCGAGTACGCCGAGCACGAGCCTGCCCGCGAGCAACGGCACGCTGAGCCGGTGTCCTCCGGTGCGCACCGACCGCCGGGTGATGAGTGCCTGCTGGGCCGTGACGTCGGGCCGGTCCGCCTCGCCGTCCTCGCGCGGCGGAGAGGTGCGGCGCAGCCCGTCGTCGGTGGCACGCCAGACGGTCGTGCGGTCGGCGAGCCGGTGCGAGTGCACCAGGGCGCAGATCTGCGCGAGCATCTCCGCGCTGTTCAGTGAGGTCGCGGACGCTCTGCTGATCTCGTCGAGGAAGGCCGTGCGATCGATGTCGGCGTGCCACGGACTGGCTCGCGACCGCACGGCTCGTTGCCAGGGCAGTTCGTCCTCGAGGTCGGCGCCGCCGTGATACCGCGGGCGCCGCCCGCGGGTCGCCTCGTCCGCGTCGGGGAAGTCCTCACCCAGGTCCCCGGGCAGTATGTCGGCCAACGACGCGACCACGTCGCCGACCGGCACGCTCGGGTCAAGACTCTCGAGTACCTCCGCGACGGCCGTCCACGCACTCACGGGTAGCTGGCCTGCCCGCACGGCCTTGGCGAGCTCGGCACTGAGCGGACCGCTCAGCTCACGCTCGACGCTCACCACGTACCACCTCCACCCCTCGCCGGGCCTCCACTATGCCCGCTGCCAGCGGTGATGTCTCGCAACCAGCCTTCTGGGGGTCACTCAACCGTCGTAGTCGCAGAAGTTCGGGCCCGGGGCGTGTACCGACGCCCGCCACAGGGCACACCGGGATTGTGAACAATCCGCGGCCGTGCTCACGGCCGCATCGAGCCGACGGGGCCGACGATGATGATTGAGCAGAGCCGCGTCGCGGCGGACGCCCTCCTGATCGACATCGCGCTGGACACGGGCGTCCAGAGTCCGACCGACGCCCGCCACGCGGTCGATGCCACGCTGCCCGAGGTCGACGAGTCGACCCGCCAGAACACGTTGTTGCTGGTGACCGAGCTGGTCACGAACGCGGTCGTGCACGGCAGCCCGCCGTGCCGGCTACGCGTGCACGCCGCCGCAGGACGGATGCGGATCGAGGTGTCGGACTGCGACCCGCGGCGCCCGGTGCTGATGCGTCCGGGGCCGGAGCTCGATCACGGACGTGGCCTCCTGCTCGTGTCGGCCCTGGCCGACGACTGGGGTGTCGAACCACGGTCGGCGGGCGGCAAGACCGTGTGGGCGGAGCTGTCGTACGCACGTCTGCGCGCAGACGCCTCCCCCGCCTGAGGGGTTCACGGTCTGCGGGGCCGCATCGAACCGACGGAGCAACCGTCGACGAGGTGGACGATGACCACGACCACGAAGGGTGCGCAGCACGACGGTACGCACGGCCACGGGGACCGGGCCTGTGATCGCGCCGCGTGCCGTGTTCACAATGGGCGGATGAGGACTTGGGTGAGGATCGCCGCGGCGGTCGCGTTGCTGGCCGCCACGGCCGCGTGCGCAGACGAGCCGAGCACCGAACCCGCGCCGAAGCCGACGACGTCGCAGGCGCCCTCGTCGGCCCCGTCCGCCCCGGAACCGCGGGGCGGTGCCGACAGCGGTCAGGGCTGCGGCCAGCGCGCACTCGACAAGGGCGAGTTCAACCCGGACTGCAAGGAGTACCAGGGTTACCTCGACCCCGGCGGTGCCGGACGCGAGGACACCGCCGGGGAGGCCCAGCTCGAGTACGCCTGCGAACAGGGCTACATCCCGAAGGAGAAGTGCTGAGGCAGGTCGGGCGCTGCAGGTCGGGCGCTACCGGTCGACCTCGACGAGCCGCACCGGGCCCAGCAGCCCGGACGGTTGCACGTCCCATTCGGCGGGCGGTGTCGTCCGCCAGCTCATGTAGTAGTTGTCGGGCAGCGTCCCGTTGCGCGCCATGGCCCGGACCCGGTTCGCCGCGAGGTTGGTGACCTCGATCTCCAGCACGTTGTCGCCGGGGCGGAGCGCGTCGTCGAGCGGGAGGCGGAACGGGATGGCCCACGCAACGCCGAGTTCGGCGCCGTTCACGGTGACCCGCGCGGTCTCGCGCACCGTGCCGAGATCGAGCGCCCACTCCCTGCCCGCCTCCTCCGGCGCCAGGCGGAACGTCGCCGTGTAGCGGGCGGTTCCCGAGAACGCCGCCTCCGCCGCGCCCAGTTCGGTCCAGGAGACGAGTTCGTCGATGGTGCGGGGTCCGGGCACCTCCGGGCCACCGTCGAGGAATTCGACCTTCCAGCCGCCGCGCACGTCGTGCCGCCTGCCCGTGGGCGTGAGTGTGCGGTACTCCGGGGCGCTGATCCGCTGCCGTTCCAGCGCGCGCAGTACGACGCTCTCGCCGGGAGCCAGTGACACGTGCACCTGGCTCTCCCCTCCCCTGTGGCGGTGCGGCGCACTGCCGCGTTCGTCGCGCAGCGGGTCGAGAGCCGCGACCGAGGAGGCGGGCGTACCGACCGGATGCCAGCCCTCGACCGGCCCGTCGGTCAGGTTGGCCACGAAGTAGTCGGCGCCCTCGTCGTGGTAACGGCGCAGCACGTGCAGGCCCGTGTCCGCGAGCGGTTCGCGGACCGCCCCTGCGGCGGCCAACGCCTCGTCGACACCGTCGCGGCCGGTGACCACGACCCGGCCGCTGCCGACCCGCTGCGTGCCGCCGCCGGCCGCGCCGGTCAGCCTGCCGGTCAGGTCGCGCAATGTCCGCCTGCGTTCCTCGAGCTTCGCCAGCCCGGGAACGTCGGAGGGCAACGAGCCGACGAACACCACCGTCGCACCCGCCGCCGCGAACTCGACGAGCTTGGCGAGCGTGTCGACCGGCATCAGTTCGGCACCGGGAACGACCACCGCCGCGTACCGCGACTGTCCATTCGAGACACCGGAGTGACTTCCCCGGAACTCCGCGAGTTGGCGGTCGGAGGCCCAGTCGAACTGCCAGCCCCTGCGCTCCAGCCCGCCCACGACCTCGTCGGCACCACTGGGATGCGGATACATCCAGCCGCTGCCCTCCCAGTGGTAGTCCGGGGCGAGCTCACCGTCCTGTTCCTGCATGCCGCCACCGGTCGGGGTGGCCCACACGTCGTGCTGCGGCCAGTACACGAGCACGTCGTTGCCGTGCCTGCCGTGTTGCAGGATCGACTGGCAGCGCGTGATGTACTCGGTCAGCTCGGACACGTACCGCCACCACGGATTCGCCGGCCGCACCTGCGTCGCCGCGTAGAAGTTGACGCCCGGCCACGGGGCGTCCTGCGGCGAATAGGTCGTGCCGTGGAAGACGATGTGGTTGATGCCCGCGGCGAAGAGGATGTCGACGGCGGGTTTCGCCTGGGACAGCGAGACGTGGTAGTGCTCGTCGCGCCAGGTGATCGTCTCGGCCCCGACGAGTTTCCTGCCGTACAGGTGCGCCGCCGACGAGGCCATGCGCCACACCAGGGGAACGGGCGGGCGCGGCTCGGCACCGTGGCGCAGTCCGGGGACGGGGATGATCTCGCCGCCGGTGTACTCGGTCTCCGGAATGTCGGCCGCGCCGTAGACGTCGAGCAGGTTCGCAGGCGAACCGTGTGCCTGGTTGCGGGTGAGCCAGTTCCGGTCTCCGCTGAACTCGGTGAACGGGCGGGCGAAGCACTCGAGGAACAGGTCGGAGAAGGTCTCGCGCACATCCGACAGCACCCGGGTCCGGGTGTCGGACTCGGCCTGCTGGTCGAAGAGTTCGGGCAGGTGCGGGGTGAGCTCGTAACCGCGCAGCCGCGCGAACTGGTCGAGCGCGGCGGGTGTCCAGTCGGTGGCTTCGAGTTCGAAGGAGTCGTGAAACAGGGCGCGGATTCCCCGCCTGCCACCGATGGCATCGCCGAAGTGGTCGAGGTGTCTACGGATCGCGGACGCGTCGAAGTAGTCGGCCATGAGGCCCTTGCCGCCGGGCCCCGCGCGTTCGACGCGTTTGAGGACCCAGCCGCTGAACACGCCGGTGAGCCGCCAACGCCCGGGTGGTGCGGTCCAGTCCAGGCGTCGATCGCCGTCCACCCGGTCGGTGAGGTCGACGGTGTCCCCGCTGTCGACCTCGCGAGCCACGAGCGCGGCCAGTTCGGGTTCGGGAATCGGCGCCATCGGAGGCCGGAGGTCGGGGCGGGAGAGCTTCTCCTCGTCGACCAGATCGGGATGGGGCGGATGAATCGTTTTTACCGGATCGTCGAGCCGCTGACCTCCGCGCAGCTCCCAGTGTTCGACGAGCGCCCGGCCCGCGCTCTGTTCGACGTCGATCCACGGGCCACCGAACGTCCAGCCCGATCCCGACGTCAGGTCGACGCCCAAGTCGCGGTCGGCCGCATGGCGGAGTGTCGTGTCGAGCGCGATGAACCATTCGCGGCTCAGGTACCGGCGAATGCGATCCTCTTGTCCTTGCGCCTCGTAGATCGGCTGGATCTCGACACCGCCGAATCCGTGGTCGGCGAGCTGGTCGAGCTCGTGGGCCAGCCCGTCCTCGGTGACGGCACTGCCCAGCCACCACCAGCGGGTCCACGGCCGCGTTTCCCGGTCGGCGGCGGGCCAGCGCAGTGGGTTCACACCACCGCCCGACGTCGCGGCCTGCGCCGGCACGGCCATGCCGCCGACCACCGCGAGCCCCGTCAACGCTCCGCCGTAGATGAACTGCCTGCGATTGAGCATGTGCACCCGCCTCACCGTTGAAACGTTTCAACGGAAGTTAGACGGTGACGAACCGCATAGTCAATACGACGATCACCGACCGCCTGGCACGAGCATCGGAATCCGCAACACGACGGATGCCGGGCCGTCGACGGCGTTCGTACTCTTCGGACGGGCCGTCGAACCCGGCAGCCCCATGTCCGAGTCCTGTGACCGAACGGAGCCGCTCATGCCCACCCCCACGCCGACCGCGACACCGGCCGCGCTCGCCGCCAACGCCTCCGACCACGTGGAGCCGGGCGCGATCTCGAGCGCAGCGCCCGCCCAGATCGACATCGCACAGGTGACCACCGGCGTTCTCACCGCGACCACGTACCAGGCCATCGTCGACGCCGCGGGCGGTTCCGCCGGCGGCACCTCGCACATCGCCGCGATCGAGATCCACGAACACGCGTCCGTCACCGAACTGACGGCCGCGCGCGCCGGCGTTCTCACCGACTGACGAGGACCGTCCGCAGCGGCGCGGCACGGACCGCCGCCCTGTGGTCACCTACTGCGAGGAGGAACCGCCCGTGACCGCGTTGCTGCCCGTCGACGAGGACTTCTTCCGCGATCCGTTCCCGTTCTTCGACCGGCTGCGGGACTCCGGTCCGGTGCACGTGTTGCACGCGCGGGACGGGTCGCGGTTCTGGCTCGTCGTAGGCTCCACGGAGATCACCTCGGGTCTCCTGGATCGGCGGCTGTCGAAGGATCCCGACCTCATCGCCTCGGCGCGCACCCGCCAGCTCTCGGAACGCGGAACGATCACCCCGGCCGCCGAGTATGAACTGGACGAGGTGACTCTGTTCCTGCGCTCGTTCACGGGGGACGTGACCTCGGTCGTACGCGACACGCTGTCGGCCGACCACGCGGCGCGGCAGGCGGGTGCCTTCGGTGCCATTGCCGCCGACGTGCTCGGCGGCATAGACGACACCGACGTTCCGGTCGACCTCGTGCAGCACTACACGTTGCCCTACTCGATCCGGGTGTCCAGTCATCTCCTCGGGGTGACCGAACCGGAGCGCTTCCACCGCGCCGTACACGCCTGGCTGTCCGCACGGGACGACGCGGGCCGCGAGGCGGCCGTGACCGAACTGAACGCGCACTTCCGAGCGACAGCTGTGGCTCGGCAGGACGACCCCGCCGACGACGTCGTGTCCGCGCTCGTCGCACGGATCGGGGTCGGCGACCTGGACTCGCTCAACCGCGCTCTGCTGATCTTCCTCATGATCAGCAGCGAAACCGTCTACAGCTTCCTCGCCACCGCGACGTACCTGCTGCTGACCAACCCCGCGCAGTTGCGGTCGCTGCACGACGATCCCGAACAGATCACCACCGCGCTCGAGGAACTGCTTCGGCTCACCGGACCGCACAACATCAGCGCCCAACGGTGTGCCACCGAGGACCTCGAACTCGGCGGTCAGCGCATCGCCAGGGGCGATCTCGTGGCGTTCGCCCTCGGCGCCGCCAACCACGACCCGGCCGTCCACCCCTGTCCCCATCGTTTCGACCTAGACCGCTCTCCGCGCAGGCACCTCGCGTTCGGTGCAGGCCGGCACCACTGCCCGGCCGCCCACCATGCCCGGGCGGCATTGACCGCCGGTCTCGAAGCCCTCCTTCACCGGTTCCCCGACCTGGAACTCGCCATCCCCGCCGACAAGGTCCGCTGGCAACCGTCGGAGACCCTGCGGTCGGTGCAGGCCCTGCCGGTCCGACTCCGCGAGTGCGCGGCGGTGGCCCCATCCTCGTCCGGCCGGAACTCATTCGGATGACTGAGGCACACGGGTCCGCGACGCCCTAGTCTCCGTGCCGATGGACAGCTGCACGACGTCGCAACGCCCGATCGCCGCCCCCGCGGCATCGGCCTGGCTGCTGCTGTCCTCACCGCAGAGCTGGACGGGCCTCGCCGGCGCGTTCACCGTGGACTTCGCGGGCAGGAGAGGCGACGGTACGTGGGAACGCGCACGCTACCGGCTGACCACACCGGAGGCGAGTGCCGAGGTCACCGTCGCGACCGACGCACGTGACCGGGTCGCAACGCTGACCCCGGACGACGCCGAAGCGCCCGCACTGCGCTGGCGGGTCGACGAGGCGGACGACGGCACCGGCATTCTGCGCTGGCAGGTCACCGGGGAGCTGCCAGCCGCCGTGGATTCGGTGTGGCGTGCAGTGGCCGACGCGGACACCGCGCTCGTGCGCTGGGCCGCTGTGATGACGAGAATGCGCGCGATTGCCGACGCCGGGGACCCCGCGGCCGTCGCCCGCGCGTTGGCTCCGTTCCTCCGTGACCGTGCGGAGCACTCCGCGGCAGCGGCGACCCTCGACGCGGGATGTGTCGCGGCGATCCGTGCGGGCGGACTCTTCCGGCTCGGTGCCCCCGACGTCCTCGGTGGACGCGACTACGACTTCCGTACCGTCGTCGACACCGTTGCCGAGCTCTCCGCTGCCGACGCCGCCGCCGGATGGTGCACCTTCATCGGGAATCAGTCGGCCTACCTCGCCTGGTTCGACGAGCCGGTGGCGAAGGAGTTCGCGGGCGGCGACGGCGGTGTGATCCTGGCCGGTTCGACGGCGATCTCCGGTCAGGCAGAGCCGTCCGGAACCGACACCTACCGGGTGAGCGGACGCTGGCGGTTCAACAGCGGCTGCCTCCATGCCGACTGGCTGATGGGTGGCGTCACCGTACCGACCGAAGGAGGCGCCGAACCCATGCTGGCCGTCGTCCCCCGCCGCAGTGCCGAGATCGTCGACACCTGGCACGTCGCCGGGCTGGCCGGTACCGGCAGTCACGACCTGGTGCTCACCGATTGCGAAGTCCCGGCGCGACGGCTTGCGCCGCTGTTCTCCGCGACAGCACGCTGTGGCGGACGACTACACCGGCTCAGCCCCTACAACATCCAGGGCGTGCTGATGATCGGCCTGCCACTGGGGATCGCCCGGCGCGCACTCGACGAGATCGCCGCCCTTGCCGGGAACGCACCACTCCTTGACGACGTCGACGTCGCCGTCGAACTCGCCCGGCTCGAGACGGACCTCGCCGCCGCCCGAGCTCTGGCACTGCACACAGTGGACGATTACTGTGAACGGTTCGGCGACGACGCCAACCCGCCGAGCCGTGACGATCCGCGCCTGGCACTCGCGCTCCGCCACGTCACCGACACGGCCAAACGCATCGTGGGCGAGGCCAACCTCCTCGGGGCGCATGCGGCTAACCCCGCACTCGAGCGCTGCCAACGAGACATCGTCGCCGCAGGTCAGCATCTCGCCGTCAGCGACGACGTCGTCCGGCGCAACGCGGTCCGGTTCATCGGCGGTGATCGCCCGTGACGGACCTCCTGGCGACGGGACCAGCCGCGAACGACACCGGCGAACCGGGTCCTGCCGCGGCATGCACGTGGGAGGAACTGCACCGCGCCTGCGAGGAGGCGGGCGGTATCGACGCGGGCAACGGACTGCTGCTGGCCAGATCGGCGACGCTCGCAACGGTCGTCGGCGGGCCCGCGACGTCCGACGGCCCCCTGACCGGATGCCTTCGCCCCGGCGGAACACTCGTCCGCACTCCGCGCGGCTACGTGCTCGACGGGGAGTGGCCGGGCGTGCCCGGTGCCGAAACGGCGTCCAGGTTCGGGCTCGTGGCACAACGCGATTCGATCGCCGGAATCGGGACCGAACCGGTCCTGGTACTCGTCCCACGCGGCGCTGTCCACATCGGAACGAACCGGCCCGCCGGGCTGCTCTCCGTGCACCCGCGCACCGTGTCGGTAACCGGGCTTGCCGTGCCTGAGAATGCCGTCCACGACGCGTTCGCGCCCGGAACGGGACACCTGCTTCCGGTGACGGCCCGGTGCGCCGAAACCTCCGTACTTCTCGGACTCGCCCGCCGCGCGCTCACCGAGATCACGCGTACCGCGCGCCACAGATCCCGACTCGGCTCGGTGCACCGAATGGCGGAGGAACCGTTGCTCCAGACCGAGCTGAACCGAACCGTGCAGGATTTCCGAGCCGCACGCGCACTTTTCCACACCGAACTCGCACGTCTTCCCGACAGCGCATCCGGAACCACACTGACGACCGCACGCCGTGTCACGTTCGCCGCCGCTGCCCTGCACACATACCAGACCGCGATCGAAACCATCCGTTTCTCCTTCGGCAAAGCCGGTGGTTCGGCGCTCTACAACGGACACGCACTGCAGGAATGCTGGCGCGACGCCGAGACGCTGGCGCGGGAGTTCCTCGTATCGCCGCGGGCCGAGCGGGCCGTGGCACATGCACAGCTCGGTGGCCGTCCGCAGCCGGGCCTGATCTGATCAACGTGGGCCGACCTTCTCCACGGCTCCGATAGATCCTTACTTCGATGGATGCCCGCCGTCAACGCGTTTCCGTAGCTTCTCCAGCGCAAGTGCAATCCATGCGTCTAAGGAGCAACCATGAGCAACGTGGAAGCGTTCGCGAACCAGCACGCCGACAACGTGCTGAGCCCGCTCGAGGTCACCTCGGCCGTCGGTCCCGTGCTGGCCACGCCCGCGTACGCCGGCTACACGGCGGCCGCCGCGGCTGTCTTCACCGCCGGCCTCATCTCGGACGCCGTCGAGCACCACGGATCCGACAAGGTCACGCCCACCGGCCCGGTCCCCAACTACGGCTCGGTCGGCGACCTGCTCGACATGCGGGTCTCCAGCATCAACTGAGTACGGCAGTCGTGACGCCGCGGAGAAGTGCCGTTTTTCCGCGGCGTCACAACGAATCTGACCTACCGAAGCGAGCCACCGTGACGAAAGCCGCCCTGTTCCCCGCCCGCCGGGCCCACATCGACCGGGATCGTCAGGACCGTGCACTGCGGCAGGTCGAGGCCCTCACCGGGCTCGGCGCCGCCGTGTCCTCACTGGAGTACCTGGCTTCCTCGAAAGATTTCGACCGCGGTGAGCTCCTGAGCTGGGAGACCGCGCGTACGCGCTACCGGTGGATGACGGGTCGTGCCGAGAAGGTGCTCGGCGTGTTCTTCGACAAGCCCGGCATCCAAGGACTGTTCGGTCTCCGGGTACTCGCCGCGGCCACGCTGATGAACCCGAAGGCCTCGGCGACGAGCAAGAACACGGCGGCGACCTACCTGGCTGCCACCAACTTCGCGGTACACGCGCGCAGCCCGTACGGCTCGGACGGGTCCGAGACCGTGTTGACGATCTCGCTCACAACTCTCGCACTGTCGAAGGCGTTCGCCTCCGACCCGCGCGCGAGGCAGGCGTGCCTGTGGTTCATCGCAGCACAGTCCTGTTTGTCCTACGGCATCGCGGGCGTGGCGAAGGCCATCTCACCGGTGTGGCGCGACGGCACCGCGGTGCGGGACATCTTCCGCACCCGGATGTTCGGCCACCGCTTCGCCTTCGACTTCCTGCGCGACCGCCCGCGACTGTCCCGCGCCCTCGGTCACGTGACCATCGTGGGCGAGACGCTCTTCCCGCTCGTACTCGTGGCTCCCGGGCCGGTGGCACGCGCGCTGCTGGCGGTCGGTGCCGGCTTCCACGGAAGCAACGCCGTGTTCATGGGCCTGAACCGGTTCGTGTGGGCGTTCCTCGGGACTTATCCCGCCATCGCGTACTGTGCCCGCGGTCTCGGCCGGACCGACCGCAGCCGGTCGGACTGAAATCATGTTCCGCACGGCCCACTCCGAGTCGCCGACCCCGCACGACTGGGTCGGCGAGATCACGCGACGACACCTTCCGAAGATCTGCGGTGCCATCGTGCTCGGACTCGGTGCCGCGGCCGCAGGGCTCGCCCAACCGGCCCTGATCGGCCAGCTGATCGGTGTGGTCGGCACGGACGCCGGGTTGTTCGTCCCCATCATCGTCGTCGTCGGGTTGTTCCTCGGCGAGGCGGCACTGACCGCCGTGCAGGCCTACAGCATGGGCAGGACGGGCGAACGGATCGTCTACGACACCCGCGTCGCACTGCTGGACAAGCTGTTGCACGCCGACGTGACCGCGTTCGGCAAACTGCGGCACGGTGACGTGCAGGCGCGGGTCGTCACCGACACGTCGCTGTTGAAGATCGCACTGGCGCAGAGCCTGCCCAGCATCTTCATCGACAGCGCCATGGTGGTCGGCGGCATCGTGCTCATGTTCTTGATCGACCCACTGCTGCTCGGGGTCACGGCAGGTGGGCTCGGCATCGCCAGCGCCGTGTCGCTCCTGCTCGCACGCAGGCTCCGCACCGTGGCCCAGCACAACCGCGCGATCGTCGGCGACCTCGGTTCCGATCTCCAACGGGCGATCGGTGCGTTCAGCACGGTCAAGGCCTGCCGGGCCGAGGAGCTGGAGGGCAACCGCATTGGCGGGGTCGCCTTCGCCGCTCGGAGTTCGGGAATCAAGGTCAGCGCGCTCAACGCGATGTTGTCGCCGGTGATGAGCATCGGCCTGCAGGCCTCGCTCGCCGCGGTGATCATCACGGGAATGGGCCGCGCGGCGACGGGCGCCATCAGTGCCGCGGACGTGACGGCGTTCATCATGTACCTGTTCTATCTGGTGTCGCCGTTGATGACCCTGTTCATCGGGATCGGCCAGCTGCAGCAGGGCCGAGCGGCCATCGGCAGGATCAACGAGCTCGCCTCCATTCCGCAGGAGCCGTCCGTTCTGCTCCCCCACACGCCCGCCGGGGCAACGGCACGGCACCCCGACGACGTGCTCGCGTCCCGCGACACGGTCATTTACAACCACTTCGGTGTCGAGTTCCAACGAGTCCGGTTCGCGTACGAGCCCGACGAACCCGTGCTGCGCGGCGTGTCGTTCTCGGTCCCCGCACGCGGCCTCACGGCGATCGTGGGCCCCTCCGGTTCGGGCAAGACCACGCTGCTGCAACTGCTGATGCGCTTCTACCCCGTGCAGGGCGGGCGGATCCTCATCAACGGCGAGAACATCAACGCGATCCCGGTCAACATCGTGCGCGGCCTGGTCGGCTACGTGCAGCAGGAGAGCACCACACTGCGCGGCACCATCGGGGAGAACCTCGTGTACGGCGAGAACCACGCGACGTCGACGGAGATCGAGCGCGCGCTGTGGTTGTCCGGTCTCACCGACGTGATCCGCGCCCTCCCCCGCGGCCTGGACACCGAGCTCGGCGAGAGCGGCGTCGGCCTGTCCGGTGGTCAGCGTCAACGCCTGGCCATCGCGCGAATGCTCGTCCGCAGACCCGCGGTTCTGCTGCTGGACGAGGCGACGTCCAATCTGGACTCCGAGTCCGAACTCGTTCTGCGCAACTCCCTGCGCAGGATCTCCGCCGAATGCACGGTGATCAGCGTTGCGCATCGGATGTCGACCGTGGTCGACGCCGATCGGATCGTGGTCATGGAAGCCGGCGGTGTCCGAGCACTGGGCACACATCGCGAGTTGCTCGCCGGTAGTCCGCTGTATCAACGACTGAACGCCATCCAGCAAGGCCCCGCGGCCGGACGTGGACGGGAGAACCCATGACTCGACGTGCACCGAACACCTCCGCACCGGCGGGGCGCATGATTCCGATCGGCCGGCACCGGTTGCATGCCCTCGACCGTGGGACGGCGGGCGACCTGCCGACCGTCGTGTTCGAGAGCGGACTCGTGTCCCCACTGCAATCCTGGAGCTGGGTACAGGGCGACCTCGCGGCGCGGACGCGGACGATCAGCTACGAGCGTGCCGGCACGGGGTGGAGCGAGCCGGGCCCGGCGCCCCGTTCCGTTCCTCGCCTCGCCGAGGAACTCCGAGCCTTGCTCACCGCGCTGGAGGTGACCGGCCCGGTGGTCCTCGTCGGCCATTCGTTCGGTGGACTCGTCGTGCGCTGCTTCGCAGGGAGTCACCCGCAGCACGTCGCGGGTGTCGTCTTCGCGGACTCGCTGCACGCCGAGGAGTTGCGCCGGTCGTCGATGCAGCGCCGGGGCATGGCCTGGCTCGAGCAGTCGCTCAAACTCTCCGCGTTGCAGGCGTTCCTGCGCCTCGGCCGCCGCGAACTCGACGACCAGTTCACGGAACTGCCCACCGCCGACGCAGCACACGCACGGGCGAGGCTGCACCTGCCCGGCGTCTACCGCGCGGCGGCCGCCGAGTTGGTCGCTTGGAAGAACGCCGATCCGGCGCAGGTCGCCACCGAAGCCTTCCCACCGGACGTGCCGGTGGGCGTCGTCGTGTCCGGACGTTCCCTGCGCAACGACATCACGCATCGCAAACTGCAGGAAGAGCTGCTCACCCTCTCGTCCGATGCCTTCGCCGCTACCGCCGCGGACGCCGACCACTTCGAACTCGTCCTGGACCGGAAGCAGTCGACGGTCGTCACCGAAGCCGTGTCCCGCGTTCTGGACCGGCTGGCGGACAGGCACGCGTCCGCCCCCGCAGGCTCCGGCATCGCACGGACCGACGCCGCAGGGGCCAACGTCCATGAGGCCAGCACGGAAGGATCGAACGTTGCACCGTAGAACACTCCCGCCGAACTTGGGCCGCAAGGCTCTGTACGGGCTCTTCGCCACCTGGTTCGGGCTCACGGTCGTCGGTCAGAAGCTCTACCGCGACCCCCGAAGGCGCAGCGCATGGGACAAGCTCTGCCTGGTCATCCCCGACTGGCGGTTCTTCGCACCGAACCCGGGCGTGCACGACCAGCACCTGCTCATGCGCGATCAGCTCACCGACGGCACGCTCACGCCGTGGCAGGAGATCAGCCACGTCGAGGAGCGCACCCTGCTGCATGCGCTGTGGCATCCGCACCGACGCGCCGAGAAGACGGTGTTCGACGCCTCGGCCGAACTGTTGCGCAACATCGACGACGAGGAGCACCAGCATCGACTCGACGGCAAACCCGATCCCACGCTTCAGCTCTCGATTCCCTACCTGACGCTGCTGGCGCACGTCACTTCGCGCCAGCACCACCCGGACGCGGAACGGACCCAGTTCCTGATCGCGATGTCAGGCGGCTACGACGAACAGGACGAACCGGCCATGGTGTTCCTGTCCGAATTGCACGCACTGGGACGGACTCGATCGGTGGCGAACGTCGGTGCGTGACGACCGACCCGTCGTCGTGGCCGGGGCGGGGATCGCCGGTGCAACCGTCGCGGCGGGTCTGGCGTCCAGGGGGGTCCCCGTCGTCGTCGTGGACACACAGCCGAACCCTGGTTCGGCCGGTGCCGAGGTACTGGCGCCCGGCGTGCATCACGTGCTCGCCGAACTCGGGCTCACCGCGCGAGCCGCGGCATTCCCACCCGCGCGAGTGTCGGTAATGGACTGGGGAAACGGCGAACCCGCATGGCGACAGGCTCTCGCCGACGACGCGCATTTTCCGTTCGGCTACCACGTCGACCACGACGCGTTCGTCGCGCTTCTGCTCACGCGGGCACAGGAGTGCGGTGCCACGGTACGACGGGACACGCACGTGCTCGGTCCGATCCGGGACGCCGACGGCGTCGTCTCCGGCATCGAGGTTCGCGACGGGCAAGGCACCCGCGCACTACCTGCTGCCTTCGTCGTGGACGCGACCGGCCCGGCACGCGCGGTCTCCAGCAGTCTGTCCGAAGCCGACCCGATCGGCGAGCCGTATCGCCTGGACCGAAGCCACGAACCGCCGGGCCACGTTCCCGGTGAACATCACGTGCGCAAGCTCCCCGATCCGGGACAGTGGCAGTGCGCCGTTCCCCGCGCCGACGGGACGTCCACCGCGACGTTGCGGCCACACCGCCACGTCGACGTGGCCGCCGAGCGCTGGGCCGCATACCGATGCCCCGCCCTGGTGGGAGCCGGCTGGCTGAGCGTCGGCGACGCGGCCGGCCGCCAGGATCCGATGTTCCTCGACCCCGCCACGATCACGCTGCTCGCGGCCCAGGCGGCGGTACCCGTCGTCGCCGACCTGGCGTTCGGGAGCGCCGCGCAGGACGCACCACGGATCGCCGCCAACTACCACGACTGTTACACCGGTGTCCTCGATGCCGCGGGCGAGTTCGCACGCTTCTGCCTCGACCCCGCACGACAGCGCGAGGGAACCGAACGCCTGGCGTACGGGCTGTCCGAGCTCGTCGGCACCGCGGGTTCCGGTGCCGTCCTCTCCAGGACCATGCGTGCCGTGGCAGGACACACCTCGCTGTTCGACGTGCACTGCCCGGAAGGCCCGCTCATCGCGTCGCTGCAGGTTCGCTGACCGCCAGCGCGGACGGGGCCCGCCGTTGTCCGGCGGGCCCCGCGTGAACCGGCATTCAGGCGCGCATGCCGCTGCGACGGATGTCGAGCAACTCGGCGCCGGACTTTCCGGTGAGGTCCTGGCCCTGGCCATCCACACGGGACTCCTGGCCGATCAGGTCCGTCACCATGTTGCCCGCGACGTAGAGCACGCCGGCCGCGGTGACCCACGCCGGGGTGCCGAGTACCGGTGCACAGTGCTCGACCCGCTCGAGCGGACGCAGACCGCCCTCGCCAGACGTCGCCGCGCCGGCGGCCTGTTCGATCGGATTCATGACATCACTCCTCGCACTTATCTCGATAACACGGAACCGATTCCGCGACCATGAACGTAACTAATGACTTCGGTGGCAACATCCACGATGTAGCCCATTTTTCGTTGCACACCACTCGATTCACTGCCTACTGCGGTATGTTCGTCGGCGTACGACCACGCGACTCCCTAGGCGAGGAAGCTGAGCCATGCCGTCCGACAACCACACCGTGACGCTCGCGGACGAATTCGTCCTGTTGCTGCACAAGGGCGATGGAACGCATTACGACACCGCAGCGACGACCGCGACCGCCGTCGCACGCATCGCGGAACTCACCTGCCGCGACCGGGCTCGCCTCGACGACGGCAAGGTGTACATCACCGACTCCTCCACCACCGGAATCGGCTGGATGGACGAGTTGCTCACCGAGTTGGAAACGCGGCCGGGGCAGAAGCTCTCGTCGTGGTTGACACTACAGCTCAGCACGTTCTCCGACCATCGGGCCCACCTGCTCGAGACCGGCCTGCTTCGCAAGGAGACCGAGAAGAAACTCGGATTCCTGTCGTTCGACTACCACTACCCCGACGAGGCGCAGCGCGAGCGTTCGATGAGCCGGATCCGGGATACCGCCGACGGCACCGCGGCCCCGGACGATCGAACGGCCCTGCTCATCGCGATCACCCACGCCAGCGGACTCGCCAAGAAACTCGACCTGACCGACGCCCAACGGCGCCGACTCGCGGAGATTGCCGACGACAACGCATTGGGCGGGGCGGTGAGCGCCCAGACCGCGGAGACGATGGCCGTACTCGTCGGAGCCATGGCGATCATGGTGATGCCGGGGTTCGACCAGTAGCCGGGTAGCCGGGTAGCCGGGCGACGTTCGTCCGACTACCCGGCCGAACGTCTCACTTCGGCCTGGTGACCGCACACGCCGCGGCTGCGCCAGGCATCCGGTACCGGTTCCGGGCGATTACGCGATAGACAGCTCGGGCGAGCGCGCGTACTCCGGGCAAGGCGACCAGCGTCCCGGCGATCCGGAGCCGTGACTCGGACGCACGCACGGTGGCGGCCAGTGCATCGGCACCTCCCAGAACTCCGCCGGGGCGGTCGAGAACGACCTCGGTCGTGAGCCGTTCCTCGGGCACCGGTAGTTCATCGGCGGGAACGCTCTGCCACGGCACCGCCGGATACCCGAGCAACCCGCGGCGGTCCAGCCAGGCCACCGACTTGGTGCAGAATCCACAGTCACCGTCGAACAGCAGTCGCGGCGCGACTCCGTCAGGAGACACGACTCACCTCCGGTTCGCCTGCTTTGGGTTCGTCCATCAGGCCGAGCTTGTGCGCGAGGGCCGCCGCCTCCGTGCGATTGGCGACGTCGAGTTTGCGCAGGATGCTCAATACGTGCGAGCCCACGGTCGCTCGGCTGATGCACAGCGCGCGGGCGATCTCCGAATTGGACTTTCCACCGGCCAAGGCCACGAGTACCTCGTGCTCGCGGTTGGTCAGGATATCCAGTCGCCGCGACGACGGTGCCGTGGCGAACCCGATCAGCTGATCCCGGTACTTGTCCAGAATTCGCGCCGATAGAAAGAATTTCCGCGACGCCGCGGCGTGCACGGCGCTGACGATCTCCCACGGCGAATCGTCGATCAGAGCTACCGCGGAAACTCCGTGCGAGAAAATACTGCCGAAATCGTCGTACGAACTGTCGCACACGACGGCGACCTGCTTGAGCATCGATTTCGTCGCCGAGCCACCGCAGAGCTCGTGGAGCGCTGCGCCGTTGATGCCGCCCTTCACCCGGAGCAACCACACGTCAGGACGTTCCCGCGACGCGGCACGCATGGCGTCGTCGATTGTCGGCGACACCTGCCTGATCGCAATTCTGAAGCGGTCGAGATCCATGACGTGCAGCCAGGAGAATACGGTTTCTATCGCCCCCGCAGGTCGATCTTCGATGACCCCCAGACCAATCACGCGACCTCACTTTCGGTCGAACACTTGACAAGACGTACGCAGGACTTCTGCGTGAAGCGCCCACAGTAGCCGAACTACGCACGTCGTACTCGTGTTCTTCGGTCGAACGGTGGAAACGCTGCGTACCGGGCTCGATGCCCACAGTCATGCACGGTCGCGCCGCCGGATGTCTTCGCAGTACAACGCGCGGTACGCGCCGGACCCAACGGGCGATTTGAACGGTTTGCATCCTTCGTAGGAATCTCGCGTCCCCGGCGCGATCGTCGTGGGCCTCAGTCATCTGGAGGAAGCGTCCCGACCGCAATGCCAGCCGTATGAAGGACGCCGACCTGCCCGGGCGCGCCCTATGGTCGAGCGCAGCTCCGGGCTCTTTGCGCAAGGGAGGCCCGCGGATCTTCGGAGGAAATCTTGAGACTGCGTAGCCGTCCTCCGGTCGACGAGGTGGATGCCGCGTTCCGGAAGGTCGAATGGTTGACGGCGGTCGGTGCGACCATCAGCTCCGCCGAGCTCCTCTCGACCGCGAACACGTTGGACGACAAGGGCCTCTTCGGCTGGCCGATCACCCGCACCCGCATGCTCGGGCTGAATCGCGGCCTCGGCAAACAGCTCGGCAAGGTACTCAAGTATCCCCAGGTCGTCGGTGTCGTGCAGACCCGCTTGCTGTCCGGACTCGGGCTTCTGGTGCCCGGATCGAACCGGCGAAGGCGTGGTGCCGCGCTTGCCGGCATGACGGCCAGCGGCGCAGCCCTCAATCTGCGCAGCAACTACGGGATGGACGGCTCGGACCACCTCGCGTTCATCAACTTCGCGGTGTCCCTGCTGGAGAAGCTCTACCCCAACGATCGGCGGGCACGTGAGGCAGCGCTGGCCTTCATCGCGGCGCAGAGTTGTCTGTCCTATTTCACGTCGGGCTCGGTCAAGATGACCTCGCCGGTCTGGCGCAGTGGCGAGGCCATCACCGGCGTGTTCCGGACGACGACCTACGGCGACAAGTTCGCCCACGACATCGTCAAGGACCGCAAGCTCGTGGCACAGGCGGTCGCGTGGGGCGTGATGGTCGCCGAAGCGCTGTTCCCGCTGGTACTCGTGGCACCGAAGCCGGTGGCCCGCGCCATCCTGCTCAGCGGCATGGCCTTCCACCTCGGCAACGCCCGGTTCATGGGCCTGAACAGGTTCTTCTGGTCGTTCGTGGCGACCTACCCCGCCGTCGCCTATTTCTCCCGGTCCCTCGGAGTGGCCCAGCGCAAGCACGTGACGGCCGGAGAGCCAGGATGAACAGGGCCGGGCGCGCGCTGCTCGGTGCCGCTGCGGCCGCAGGGGCAGCCACGGCGATCGCCGGCGTGCTGCGCGAACGCGCTCCGCGCGAGCTGCCGCCGGCTCCCGGAGAACTCGTCGACGTGGGCCGCGAGACGCTCCATGCGCTGGTGAGCAGAACCGGATCCGGTCCGACCGTTGTCTTCGAAAGCGCGCTCTGCTGCCCGTGCACCGAGTGGGCGTGGCTGACGGCCGAACTGGACGGACGCGTGCCCTACGTCGCCTACGACCGTCCGGGCAACGGCTGGAGCACCCAGCACGCCCCACCCCGCACGGCCGCAGAGCTCAACGAACTCACGATGCGCTTGCTTCACGCCCTGGAGCTGCCCGGCCCCTACCTCCTGGTCGGCCATTCGGTCGGCGGGCTGCTCGTGCGGACGTTCGCCGCGCGATACCCCGAGGACACCGCCGGACTCGTACTGGTCGATTCCTCCCATCCCGACCAGCTCGCCCGTTCGGCGATGCAGCGCGAGGGAATGCCGCTCGTCAGGCAGAACATCGCCAACTCATACCGGCGTGCCGTGCTCGGCCGACTCGACGACAACGGCTTCGGCAGCATCGCCGAGCTTCCCGAGTCGGTCCGCAACGTCAGCGCGGCGATCATGCGGCATCCGGGACCGTGGCAAGCAGCACGCCGGGAGTTCGCACTGTGGCAGAGGTCCTGGGCCGAGGAGACGTCTGCCGCGGTCATGCCGTCCTCGATGCCGCTCGGCGTGGTCACCGCGGGCCAGCAGGCGACGTCCGATCTGGAACACGGCCGGATGCAGGCGGAGCTGGCCACGCTCTCGGACGTACATCGCCACGAGATCGTCACCGACGCCAAACACGACTCGCTGGTCATGCACGAGCGCTTCGCCCGGTCGGTGACCGAGGTCGTCGACTGGGTGCGCGACACGCATACCGAACCTGCCCTGACCGGAACCAGACGGGGAGATGGACGACCATGAGCAAACCGATCACGAGAACCGCGTGCCGCTGGGGCTTGTACGGGACGCTCGCCGGATGGTTCGCGCTGACCGTGGCGCAGCAGGCCGACCGCCCGCTGGCGCTCGGTACGCGCATCGACCCGACCGCGATGGCGATCCCCAACTGGCGCTTCTTCGCCCCGACACCCGCACGGCACGACTTCAACGTGCTCTACCGGGACAAACTCGACGACGGGACGCTCACGCCGTGGCGGGAGCAGGAGGTCGTCATCAACCGCACGCTGTTGCAGATGGTGTGGCATCCCGGACGTCGCATGGAGAAGGCTCTCTTCGACGTCGCATCCGAACTGCTCAAGGCCACCGAACAGGTCCCCGAACCCGAGCGAATCCAGCTCACGGTCCCCTACCTGGCTCTGCTGAACTTCGCGACCAACCAGGTGGTCCATCACCCCCGTGCCGTACAGGTGCAGTTCCTCATCGCCCAGTCCGCCGGGCACGACAGGACCGTCGAACCACGCATGCTGTTCCTGTCGGACTTCCACGCCGTCGACGGCGGTGGTCATGGCCGGATCCGCACGCCCGCGGCAACGACTCACCAGGAGGACGAAGAGTCATGTCCGGCCCGATGAACCCGGGTGCCTACGGCGACGCACTCGCCGACGTCTACGACTTCATGTACCCGCACCACGAGACCGCGGACACGGTGTCGTTCCTCGGCTCCCTCGTTCCGGAGGGAGGTCGCGTCGTCGAGTTCGGTCCCGGAACGGGCCGCGTCGCACTTCCGCTGGCACAGGAGGGTTTCTCCGTGCACGGCATCGAGGCGTCGGCGCGCATGATCGAGAAACTGAGGGAGCGGGACCCGGAGTCGACGGTGAAGGCCGTCCAGGGCGACTTCTCCGAGCACCTCATCGACGGCAACTTCGATCTGTGCTACATCGTGTGCAACACGCTGTTCATGATTCTGGACAGTGAGCAGCAGATCGAAACGCTCAGGAACGCCGCGGCACATCTCGTGCCCGGCGGGCGGGTCGTCATCGAGGCCGCCGAACCGTCCTACTTCCACCAGCTCACGAAACCGACGCTGCAAACCCGGCACCTCGCCCCGGACAAACTGATGCTCGACACGATCATGGTCGACAGCGTCAACCAGATGCTCTACGAGGTGCACGCCGTGATCGGCTCCGGGTCGGTGTCCACTTTCACCGAGGCCAGCCGATACGCGTGGCCGAACGAACTGGACCTCATGGCGCGCCTCGCCGGTCTGACCAAAGTCGACAGATTCGCCGACTGGGACCGATCGCCGCTCCGGCCGGGTGCCGAACGCTACATCACGGTGTACCGGAAGGCCGATTAGATCGTGCGCATCGCGATGGCCGTCGTGGGCTCCCGAGGCGACGTGCAGCCCTTCCTCGCGCTGGGTTCGGCCATGCGCGAACGAGGGCACGAGGTGCGCCTTGCAACGCACGCCGACTTCCGTGAGCTCACGGCCGAGGCGGGACTCGAATTCCATCCTGTTCCCGGCAGCCCCAGGCACTACTTCGAGTCGCCGGAGGTCATCGAGTCCCTGCGGTACCGGTCTCCGGCGACGCGCCTGTTGCGTTCGCTCCGCAGGCCGCCCAACGCCGACGCGAAGGCCGCTGCCGCGGGCCTGGCTCAGTTGCAGAGCCGGCTCAGTTCCGCCTACGAGGGGGCCGACCTCGTCGTCGGCTCGAGCTTCAACCGGAACATCTTCCTCGCCGCGGAGCCGGAGACACCGTGGGCGATGGTGTCCTGGTATCCGAGTACCCCCACGTCGGCGTTCCCCGCCATGGGAGCACCGTCTCTGCCGCTCGGAGGCTGGTACAACCGCCTCACCCACCGCATCTCGCGGGCGATGGAGTGGCGCATGACCCGCCCGATCGTCAACGCCTACCGTGACGACCTCGGCCTCCGGCCCTTGGGCACCGGCACGCCGTTCGCCGAGTTGGAACGGCGGGGCGCGTTCCTGTATCTGCAGAGCCCCGACGTACTGCCGGCTCCTGCCGACTGGCCACGCGGGCACATGCTCGCGGGCTACTGGTACTGGGATCGTCCTGATTGGACACCTGGTCCGGAGCTCGTGGAGGCGGTCGAGCGCAAGCCCGAACCGATCGTGCTCTCGTTCGGCAGCCTGTGGCCCGCCTATCCACCCGGAAGCCTCCACATGGTGGCCGACGCCGTACGGCGCACCGGACATCGGCTGATCGTCGTCGACGGCCCCTCGCAGGAAGAACTTCCCGACGATGTACTCCGGATCCACGACGCCGACTACTCCTGGCTGTTCCCTCGCGCGGCGACGGTCATCCATCACGGTGGATTCGGCACCGGCTCCGCCGTGCTCAGGGCGGGTGTCCCCCAGGTCGTGGTGCCGATCTTCGTCGATCACCCGTTCTGGGCTGCTCGCATGGCCGCACTGGGCGTGGCTCCCGCTCCGATCCCCGCACCGAGGCTGTCCACCACTCGCGTGCACGACGCGCTGATCAGAACGCTCGGGGATCACCGGATCCGCGACCGTGCTCGCTGGATCGGACCGCGGATCGAAGCCGAACGCGGCCTCGACGAGGCCTGTGCGCTGTTGGAGTCGTGGGTGGGAGATCGTGCCGGAAACGGAACATGGGCACGCTGACCGCAGCGCAACTCGGCCACCGGTTGCAACTCGTCCGCAGCCTGCTGTGGCAGGAGTCGTTGGCAGGTGACGAGTACGCGAGCATCCTCGTGGGGTCCCATTCCGGACCGCGCACCGTCACCGCCGAGGGATTGTCCCGCAGCAGGATCGGCGCCTGGCTGTGTACCGATCGCAAGCTCGCCGACCGCGTCCTCGGTGCGGCGACGTTCGGTGTCCGGCGTGCCGACGGTTCGAAATCGCACCTGCAGGTCATGCCGTTCGACGAGGCCTACCTGCAGCTGGAAGGCAGCGCCCGCGCCCGAGCTGCCGCCGCCGTCCGTCTGCTCATCGGCGACGGCGCCGTGGCCGACAGCGACGAGGTGATTCGCAGGCACGTCGACGCACTCCTCGACGGTGCCGAAGGCCCACCGCGTGAACTGATGGCCGACTTCGCCGAGCCGCTGGCCGCACGCGTGGCCGCCGAGATCTTCGGCACCGGCCCGGTGGACGGACATCGTGGTGCCTTGGCGGCGGTTCCGGACGCCCTGTCCACCCCGGCGCATCTGGAGACCGCGCTGGCTGCGACGCAGGCGCTACGCGAACTCGGCTCCCGGTGGACGCCGACACTGTCCTCCGACGACGTCGCGGGCCGGATCAGCGCGCTCGTGCTGTACCTCGCCACCACCCCGACGCTGATCGCACACGCGGTTCACCGGGCGGACGCCGATCCCGGCGACGCGGTCCAGGAGTCGATGCGGGAACATCCGCCGCTGCGGCTGCTCAACCGGGTGGCGCACGACGACGTGGAGCTGGGCGGACAACGCATATCGGCCGGTGATCACGTCGTCGTCGACGCCGCAGCGGTCCGGGACGGGAGCGAGATCGTCACGGCCGAGCCCGCCTACGAGACCGTCGTTCCGCTGGTCGAACGCACAGCGGTCGTCGGGGTGACCGCCCTGCGCCGGCGATGGCCGGATCTGGCGCTGAGGCAGCCGTTGTGGCATCGGCGTTCCCCCGTCGCAGCTCGCATCGCCCGATGGGAGGTCGCGTGACGCACAGCTCCGGGCGACCGATGCGGGTGCTGTTCACCTGCATCGACCACACGACCCATTTCCACAGCATGGTGCCGCTCGCCTGGGCGATGCGCCTTGCCGGCCACGAGGTGCGTGTGGCCGCACAGCCCGGTCTGGCCGAGACGATCACCGGCGCCGGGCTGACAGCCGTTCCGCTGGGTTCGGACCACACCGTGTGGGAGCACCAAGCCGCGTTGGCGGGACAACCGGGGAACGCACCGCGGATCGACTTCACCGATCTGCTCGACGGCGCCCCGGATTTCGCGGACCTCCTGGGGCTGTGGACGATCCTGACCCCCACGGTGTTCGCGCCGCTCAACGACCTCTTCGTGGACGAACTCACCGAGTACGCCCAACACTGGAAACCGGACCTGGTGCTGTGGGAACCATTCACCTACGCGGGTGGCGTGGCCGCGACGGTGTGCGGGGCGCGGCACGCGCGCCTGCTGTGGGGCGCCGACGTCCTCGGCCGTTCGCGCCGCGCACTGCTCGGGGCACTCGATCGAATGCCGCCCGAACACCACGACGACCCGCTCGGCGAGTGGCTCGGCTGGACGCTGCACCGATACGGGTGCACGTTCGACGAGGACGTCGCGTTCGGACACTGGACCATCGAGGTGGAGCCGCCGAGCCTGCGGCTGCCGACCGACGAGCACGTGCTGTCGACCCGCTATGTGCCCTACAACGGGCCTTCCCGGGTACCTGACTGGTTGCGGAACCCTCCCGACGTTCCGCGGGTGTGCGTCACCCTCGGCGTCTCGGCGCGCGACGGCAAGGCGGGCGTCCACTCCGTCCCACCCGGTGAGCTCCTCCACGCGGTGGCGGATCTGGGCGTGGAGGTCGTGGCGACACTCACCGCCGAGCAGGCGGAGACGCTCGGCCGGCTTCCGGACAGCGTCCGCGTGGTCGACCGTGTACCACTCCACGCACTGCTTCCCCACTGTGACGCGATCGTGCATCACGGTGGGGCGGGAACCTGGGGAACCGCGCTCCACTACGCCGTCCCGCAGGTCATCGTCCCGGAGATCTGGGATGCGCCATTGAAGGCACGCATGCTCGCCGACACCGGTGCGGGACTCACCGAACCGGTCGGCGGTCTCACCACCGAGTCACTCCGTGAGGCCGTGCGCAGAGTGCTGACCGAACCGGAGTTCAGCGAAGCCGCACGCCGGCTCCGCGCCGAGATGGAGGACCAGCCGGGCCCTGCCGAGCTCGCGGCCGAGCTGCAACGACTCGTCCTTCGGTCAGGGAGGTCGGCATGACGAGCGGTTACCCGGTCGAGTTGGCGGAGATTTACGACGGGTTCTACGCGAGCAGGGGCAAGGATCACTCGGCGGAGGCGGCGTCGGTGATCGAGCTCGTTCGCCGGCGCGGAGGCAGCGCCGGTTCGCTGCTCGACGTCGCGTGCGGAACGGGTGCACACCTACGGCGCTTCGCGCAGTTCTGCCCGCACGTCGAGGGCCTCGAGCTGTCGGCGGACATGCTCGCCGTGGCCCGCAGAACGTTGCCGAACGTACCGCTGCACCACGGGGACATGCGCGATTTCTCTCTCGGCTCCCGATTCGACGTCGTCACCTGCATGTTCAGCTCGATCGGGCATCTGGCCGACACCGCCGAGCTCAACGCAGGGATCGGCGCCATGGCCGAACATCTGTCCAGCGGCGGAACGCTGGTGATCGAGCCGTGGTGGTTTCCCGACACGTTCCTTCCCGGCTACGTCGCCGGTGACGTCGTCGAGTCGGACGGGCGCACCATCGCACGCGTCTCCCACTCCACTGTGGAGGGTCGCATCAGCCGCGTCGAGGTGCACTACGTGGTGGCCGGCCCGGACGGGATCGCGTCGTTCGTCGACGTACACCACATCACGTTGTTCACGCGTGAGGAGTACGAAACCGCGTTCCGAACAGCTGGGTGTGCGGTCGACTACCTCGCCTCAGGGCCGTCCGGGCGTGGTCTGTTCATCGGCACGAGGCCGTGACCGCGTCGGTCACCGCCTCGACGACGACGGTGACGTTGTCATCGGTCAGGTGCGGCCCGATCGGCAGGCTCAGCGCCTCGCACGCAAAGCCGTCCGCGACCGGAAGGTGCGCTGACGCCGCCGGATGATCCGCGTAGGCAGCGCTGCGGTGCGGGGGCACCGGGTAGTGGATCTGGGTGTCCACACCGCGGTCCGACAGGACCTGCCGCAGCCGTTCGCGCAACTGCGTGCGGACCACGAACAGATGCCACACCGGATCCGCCCACCCGGCCACGGCCGGCAGCGCGAGAGCGCCGTCCAGTTCCCGCAGATAGCGGGCGGCGATCCGGCCACGGCGCGCGTTCCAGGACTCCAGGTGCGGCAGCTTCACGCGCAGGACGGCGGCACGCACTTCGTCGAGGCGGGAGTTCGTGCCGCGTACGTCGTGGCGGTACTTCACCGCGGAGCCGTAGTTGCTCAGCAGGCGCACGCGCCGCGCGAGCTGCGGGTCATCGGTGACGACGGCCCCGCCGTCGCCGAAGGCACCGAGGTTCTTGCCGGGATAGAACGAGAAGGCCGCAGCGTTCCCGCCGGAGCCGATCCGTCGTCCCCGGTAGCGAGCACCATGCGCCTGAGCCGCGTCCTCCAACACCGCCACGCCTCGGCGCTGTGCGATGGCGTCGATGGCATCGAGGTCGGCCGGGTGCCCGTACAAATGCACGGGCACGATCGCCGCCGTGCGCGCCGTGAGGGCCGCGTCGATCCGCGCCGGGTCCATCGTGGCCGTCGACGCGTCCGGTTCGACCGGCACCGGCAGTGCTCCGGTCGCCGACACGGCCATCCACGTCGCGATGAACGTGTGCGAGGGAACGACGACCTCGTCCCCTGGTCCGACGCCCATCGCGCGCAGCGCGAGTTCCAGCGCGGCGTGGCCGCTGCCGACGGTCACGCAGTGCTCCGCGCCGCAGAACGCGGCGAACTCGTTTTCGAAGCCCTCGACCTGTGGTCCGGACAGGTACCGGCCGGACTGCAGCACCCCGGCGACCGCGGCGTCGATCTCGGTACGCAGCTCGTTGTAGCCACCGGTGAGGTCGAGGAACGGGACGGTCACCGCAGCCGCCTCGCCGCACGGACGAACTCGTCGTAGTCGCGGAAGTAGTCCGATTCGTCGTAATGTGCCGAGGCCAGTACGAGACCGACGGCGCCCGGCGAGAAGTTGATCAGGTTCCGCCACACCATCGGCCCGATGTACAGACCGCGGCTCGGATGGTCGAGCCGATACCGGCACCGGTCGAAGCCGTCGTCGACGGTGATCTCGAACTCGCCGTGCACCGCGACCACCAGCTGGCGCAGATCACGGTGTCCGTGTGCGCCGCGTACCGTGGCGACGGGCAGGTGGTACAGGTAATAGACACGCCGAACCTCGAAGTCGATGTCCGCTCCGACCTCGACCACGGACAGGCTTCCTCGCGGATCGGCGTGTTCGGCGAGCTGAACCATGCGGCACGCGCTGATCCGGCCGGGACCCGGCGGCGACAGCTCCACGGTCATCGCCCGACGGTAGCCCGGCCCCGTCGCCGATCGCCTCCATCAACGTGCGCATCTACGGCGCGCGCATCCGTCACACCGCGGATGCGTCCGCGTTCAGATCCAGCCTTCCTCCCAGGCTTTCCGCGCAGCCGCATAGCGCGTGTCGGCGTCCAACTTCGACATCGCCGACGACAGGTAGTTGCGCACCGTTCCGGGGGCCAGGTGGGTCGCCTCGGCCATGGCGCCCACGGTCAACCCGTCGAGACTGAGCCGCAACAACTCCAGCTCACGGACGCTGAGCGGGCACACGTCGGCCGCCAGCGCCGACGCCGCGAGGCCAGGGTCGACGTAGCGTCCACCCGCGTGCACATCGCGGAGGATCTCCGAGAGTTTCCCCGCCGGAGTCACCTTCGGCACGAACGCCCGGACGCCGGCGTTGAGTGCACGCTTCAGGACCCCGTGCTTGGCGTGTCTGGTCACCATCACGACCGGGACGCCGAACCGGGTGGTGATCGCCTCGGCGGCGGTCAGGCCGTCCATGCCGGGCATCTCGAGATCGAGGAGTACGAGGTCGGGCGTGCACTCCTCGACCAGTCGCACGCCCGAGGCTCCGTCTCCGGCCTGTGCCACGACCTCGATGTCCGCCTCGAGTTCGAGCAGGTTTGCCAGCGCGCCCCGGACGAGGTCCTCGTCGTCGACGAGCACCACTCTGATCATCGCCTGCCCTCCGGTTCCGGTGCCCAACCGCTCAGTTCGAACCAATCGTGCTCCGTCCGCCCGGCCGTGGCGTCGCCGCCGACCGTCGCGAACCGTTCCCTCAGTCCGCTCACGCCACTTCCTCCGCCGTCGCCCGTGTCTCCCGTGTCCGCATCGCCGTGGTGCCGCACTCCGTCGTTGCCGAGCGCCATGCGGACCATCCGGTCCGCGTGCCCGATCTCCAGCGTGCACCGGGCCGCACGACTGTGCCGCAGTATGTTCGTCGTCCCTTCCCGGACGAGCGCCGCGAAGGCCCGCTGCAGGGGCGGCGGGATCGACGCCGGATCGCCACGGACGTCGACGTCGATACCTGCGGCGGTCATCAGCTCGACGGCGTTGTGCAGTTCGGTCTCGAGGCCGATGTCGCGGTACCCCTGGGCGAGCGTGCGCGTGTCCTCGATGGCCGATCGCGCCAGTTCGGTCAGCTCGGCGGCATGCCTGCGCGCCGCCTCGTCGTCGGTTCCCACGAGCCGTTCGGCCAGCTGGCCCTTCAGAACGATTGCCTGGAGCGAATGGCCCTGGATGTCGTGCAGGTCGGCGGCGAACCGTAGCCGCTCCCGCGCGGTGGCGAGGTCGGCCGCGAGGGCCCGAGCCTTGTCCAGTTCCAGCACGAGCTCCCAGAACCGCACCGACACCACGTCGATGACGAAGAACGCTCCGACCACGACCGCAGCCAGCACGATCGAGAACGACGCCGACTCGACCTCCGGATGGTGACGCCACGACAGGGCGAGCGAACCGGTGACAACGGTGGCCGCGAGCAGGCCCACGCCGAGATTGCGGCGGTACTCGTGCGGAGCGCTGACAATGCTCGCCCCGCCGACGGCGGCGGGCAGCAGTGCCCACACCGCGGGCATGTCCGTGTACCGCGCGGCATGCGCCCAGGCGACCACGGCGACGCTGCACGTGAGGATCTGCTCCACCGGCTTGCGAGCTGCGAAGTCGACCCCTCGGGCCGCGTAGCCGACGAACCGCGCACGCTGCACGACCAGACCCACGATCAACGCGCCCAGCGCGATCCGGTTGGCCGTACCGAACGGGGCGGTGGCCAGGTCGCGCGCCAGGATCACCGCCACCACGGCGCCTGCCGCGCCCAAGGTCCCCCACGTGTAGCGACGCATCCAGCGCATCCAGCCGGGGCTCGGCACCTCCGGCGACGGCGAATCTCGCATGGCTCACAGTGGCACATCGACACGGGACAGCGCTTCCGTCCCTGGCGGAAACGACCCGCCGACATGACATCTGTCATCACCGCGCCCGTCGAAACGCACGCGGATCGGTGATCGACGACCCTGGTGCGGACCGGTCCGCCGCTGCGAACGTCGACGACGTGAACACGGCAATCGATGTACGCGACCTGCGTTGCTCGTACGGCACGTTCGAAGCCGTCCGCGGCGTCGACTTCCATGTGCGCACCGGCGAGCTCTTCGCCCTTCTCGGCACGAACGGCGCGGGCAAGACCACGACCCTGGAGACACTCGAGGGGCTACGGAAACCGTCCGCGGGCACGGTTCGGGTGCTCGGGATGGATCCGTACGAGGACCGCAAGCAGCTGCACCGCCGGGCCGGGATCATGCTGCAGGAGAGCGGATTCGCCGGTGACCTGACCGTCGCCGAGACGGTGCGACTCTGGCAGCGGCTGAGCAGCAGGCCCTCGGACGCGGACTCGGCCATGGAACGGCTCGGTCTCGCCCACCGCCGCGACGTGCGGGTCAAGCAGCTCTCCGGTGGCGAACGCCGGCGGCTGGATCTGCTGTTGGCGGTGTTGACCAAGCCCGAGCTGCTCTTCCTCGACGAGCCGACGACGGGGCTCGACCCGGAGTCCCGCGAGGCGGCCTGGCAGGTCGTCCGCGATCTGTTGGCCGACGGCGTCACCATGCTGCTCACGACGCACTACCTGCACGAGGCGGAAAGTCTGGCGCACCGGCTCGCGATCATGCACGAAGGCGAGCTCGCCGTGTCCGGGAGTCTGGTGGACGTGCTCTCTTCGGAACGCGCGCACATCTCGTTCGATTTCCCTTCCGGCGTCGCGCTCGGTTCGTTGCCCTCGTTCGCGGGCGAGGTGGACGTCGAACAACTCCACGCGGGGCAATTTCGGCTGCGCACACCGGATCTCGAACGGGACCTGACCGCGGTCGTGCAGTGGCGCAGCGCCCACGAGGTGTCGTTGCGCCGGTTCCGCGCCCATCACGCCTCACTCGACGAGATCTTCCACCGCGTGGTCGATCGCGACGGCGACGCCGAGCGGCGCTGACCTGACCACCTCGAACCCACAGGAGCGCAATGATGGCTCTGGCCCGCACTCGCCTGACCGCACTGTTTCTCGCCGAGGCCAAGTTGATCGGCCGGAACGCGACCGTCGCCGGGACCGCCACGGTGTTTCCCATCGGTATGGCCGTGTTGCTGGTGGTCTTCGGCCGGGACACGCTCGGCGCACTCGGCTGGGCGTTGCCGATCGCCCTGCAGATCGCACTCATGGCCGGCATGACCGTGTACATCACCACCACGTTGACCCTGACCGCCCGCAGGGAGGACCTCTACCTGAAGCGGCTGCGCACCAGTGAATGTGCCGACAGCACGATCATCCTCGGGCTGGCGTCGCCGGTGGTGTTGCTCGGCATCCTGCAGTGCCTGCTCATCGTCGGCATCGTCTGGGTGTTCGGACCGGCGGTTCCCCACAACCCGCTCATCCTCGTGCTCGCCATTTTGCTGCTGGTCGCCATGTCGACAGTGGCCGCCATCGCCACGACCGGACTGGTGTCGACGATCCAACAGGCCGACATGGCCGCGATGCCGTTCTTCCTGTTCCTGCTCGGCACGGTCATCTGGGGCGGCATGGGCGGGGCCGACGGCCCCGACGTGGTGCAACTGCTGACGCCGGGAGGTGCGCTGATGGATCTCGTCCGTCTCGCCTACGACCCGGCGATCGGATGGGGCGCGCTGTCGGCGTCGCTGCCGGCATTCGGCGTCCTGGCAGGCTGGACCGCCCTGGGAGCCGTCGCAGCGACCCGGCTGTTCCGATGGGATCGCCGCGTGTGAGGTTAGGGGGGACTTCGAGCCGGACCCGTCGGCGGTCCACGTGCCGTGCACCGAGGCTTCTGCACTGGCCTACCGGCACGCGATGATGGCGACATGGGCAGTACATCCGGCGCCGGGCGTTACCCACCGATCGAGCCGCATGCGACAGGAATGCTGGAGGTCGGCGACGGACATTCGCTGTACTGGGAGGTCTCGGGAAACCCCGACGGCACGCCGGCCGTCGGCCTGCACGGCGGTCCGGGTACGGGCAGCGCGCCGGGCATGCGGGGCCTGTTCGATCCGGATCGGTATCGCATCGTGCTGTTCGACCAGCGCAACTCCGGCCGCAGCACGCCCTCGGCGGCCGATCCGGTCGTCAACCTGTCGGCCAACACCACCCAGCACCTCGTCTCCGACATGGAGACCCTGCGGACGCACCTGGGCATCTCGCGCTGGCTGGTGTGGGGCGCGTCCTGGGGAGTCACGCTCGCCATGGCCTACGCCCAGAGCCACGCCGAGCGCGTGTCGGCCATGGTCCTGTCGGCCGTGACCGACGGGGATCGGCACGACTGGATCACGCGCGACATGGGACGGATCTTCCCGCGCGAATGGGAACGTTTCCGCGACGGCGTGCGCGAGGGCGACCGCGACGGCGATCTGTCGGCGGCCTACAACCGATTGCTCCACGACGCCGACCCCGACGTGCGGGCAGCGGCCGCGCAGCGGTGGTGCGAGTGGGAGGACACGCACATGTCGCTGGCGCCGGACGCCGAGCCGTACCTGTCGGTCGCCAACCCGGCGTTCCAACTGGCCTTCGCCCGGCTCGTGACGCACTACTGGTCGCACGGGAGTTTCCTCGAGGACGGACAGCTGCTGCGCAACATCGAACGCGTGCACGACATACCCGCCGTGCTGATTCACGGACGCTACGACGTGAGCGGCCCACTCGACACGGCGTGGGCCTTCCATCGCGCGTGGCCGGGCAGCGAACTCGTCGTCCTCGACGACACCGGCCACCGCGGCGGAAGCATGACCGAGGCGATCATCGCCGCCACCGACCGCTTCGCCGGGGGCCACCGCTGACCAGCCGATGTCGTCGCCGCCTCAGGTCGCCCGGTGGAGCATCCCGCTCGGAGATCGTGCGGGCATACCGCGACCGCGACACCGCAACGGCCGAGGACGTCTCCACCCGCCACGTCATCCTGTTCCGCGAGCGGATCATGCGGTACTTCGACACCAGCCGCGCCGACCACATCGACCTGTCCGGCGACTGGATCGCACCGACCGTCGGGGTCTAGCTCCGGCGCGTGCGCACGGCCCCGAAACCGGCCACGACGACACCCAGCGATTCCAGGACCCCGAGGACGAGCGTGAAGAGCGTGCGGTCGTCGCCGGATTCGAGCCACTGGTCGATCGCCGTGAACAGGGCGAGCGCACCGACCTCGGCACACAACGTCGCCTCGGCGGTGCCGAAACCGCGCCCGGCCAACTCCCGCGCAAGGGCATCGCTTGCCGCGGCACGCTTGTGCAGGTTGCGCTCCCGCAGACCCTCGTCGGAACGAACGATGTCGCGCCGCCGCCGAAGGTCTTCCTTGCGCCCCTCGAAACGCTCCTGCGTCAGCCGCTCCAGACAGTGCACGACCAGCTCTGCGGCAGCCAGGGAAGCCGGCGCCTCCGCCACGTACGCGGCGGCGAGCTCCGCGACGTCGGCGTCACCGAACAGCACCTCGCGCTTGTCGGTGAAATAGCGGAAGAACGTCCGCGTCGTGAGCCCGGCGCGCGCGGTGATCTGCGGGACCGTCGTCGCCGCGAAGCCCTGCTCCTCGAACAGCTCGAGCGCAGCGCTCTCCAGGCGCTCCCGCGCACCAGGCTCCCATCTGCTCACGCGCACAGCGTACTCATGACATGACGTGTCATCACCGCGTATGGTGATGACACGTCATGTCATCACCGACCGATCGGAGCACGCTGTGGCAACACATGCTGTGGGTAACGAGGTATGGGTGCTGGGCAGCACCGGACGCAGCGGGCGGGAGGTCGCCGCACAGTTGGTTCGGCGGGGAATATCGCCGGTGCTGGTCGGCCGCGACTCCGCACGTCTCGCCGACGTCGCAGCGCAGGTCGGCAACGCCACGACGCTGGTCTCCGCCTCCCTTGACGAGGCCGCCGAGCAGATCCGTCGCAGGCAGCCCGCGGTCGTGATCAACACGGTCGGGCCGTTCGCTGCGACCGCAATGCCGCTCGCTCGTGCGTGCCTGCCCACGACGCATTACGTCGACCTCGCCAATGACATCTCGGCCATCTCGGCATTGCTCGAGGTCGACGGCGAAGCCGCGGGCACCGGTCGGACGCTGGTGAGCGGCGCGGGCTTCGGCGTTGCCGCTACGGAGAGCATCGTCGTCCGGCTGTGCCGGCAGCGCCCTCCCGCCGCCTCCGTGCGCGTGGACATGGTGCCCTCCATCGGCATTGAACAGGGCACGGTCGGCGAGGCTCTCGCCGCAACGCTCGTCGACGGAGTGGCAGGCGTTCGCCGTGGCCGCTGTGAGGATGCGCGACCGGCCCGGCTCGGCAGTGCGGTCCGGTCGCTCACGCTCCCCGACGGCGCCCGGGTGCGGACCGCGAGCATGCCGCTCGGCGAGTTCGTCGCAGCCCGCCGCGCCAGCGGAGCCCCTTCGGTGATCTCCGCGTCGAGCGAGGCCCCGACGTCGTTGCCCGTCCGCGCGTTGCTGCCCCTGGGCACGGCGCTGTTGAGGATCCCGGCCCTGCGGGCCTTCGCCACGCGGCGGTTCGCGCAGGTACGGCTGCGGGCTCGTGAACGACCTCGTGAGCACTCCTGGGGACACGCTCACGTCCGCTGGCCGGACGGCACCACCCGTGAGAGCTGGCTGCGCCTGGGCGATGCCCAGATCTTCACCGGAGCTGTCGCCGCCGAGGTCGCGCATCGCCTGCTGACAGGCAAAGGCCGGCCGGGAGCCCACACTCCGGCTGCCCTCTTCGGGCCGTCGCTGGTCGAGGCGTGCGGTGGCGAGTACGTGATCGGCGACCGACCGGCGGAGACGCCGTCGCCCTGACGAGTGCGGCGGAACAAACATCTCGTCGCTGGGCGTTGCACGGGGAGTGAAGAAGATCGGGTTCTTGTCCTTCGGCCACTGGTCCGACGCGCCGTACTCGCAGACACGCTCGGCCTCGGACGCATTGCTGCAGGCGATCGAGCTCGCCGTCGCGGCGGAGGAGCTCGGGGCCGACGGCGCCTACTTCCGCGTGCACCACTTCGCGCAGCAGCACTCGTCGCCGTTTCCGCTGCTGGCCGCGATCGGCGCGCGCACGAGCCGTATCGAGATCGGCACCGGCGTGATCGACATGCGCTACGAGAACCCGCTCTACACGGCCGAGGACGCCGGGGCCGCCGACCTCATCGCGGGCCGGCGGCTGCAGCTCGGGATCAGCCGCGGCTCGCCCGAACAGGTCGTCGACGGCTGGCGCTACTTCGGGTTCGAGCCGCGGGAGGGCACGACCGACGCGGACATGGCCCGCGAACACACCGAAACGCTGCTCGCGACTCTCGAGGGCGAGGGCTTCGCGCGGCCACACCCGCGCCCCATGTTCCCCAACCCGCCCGGCCTGCTGCGCGTCGAGCCGCATTCGGAGGGCCTGCGCGAGCGCATCTGGTGGGGCTCGGGCTCCGACGCCACGGCGCAGTGGGCGGCGCGGCTCGGCATGAACCTGCAGAGCTCGACGCTCAAGGATGACGAGAGCGGCGAGCCGCTGCACGTCCAGCAGCGCAAACAGATCGAGGCCTACCGCGAGGCGTGGCGAGCCGCAGGACACCAGCGCTCACCGCGCGTCTCGGTCAGCCGCAGCATCTTCCCCATCGTCAGCGACCTCGACGACATGTACTTCGGCGACGCGGGCGACTCCGAGGACAAGGTCGGGTACCTCGACGCGAACACCCGCGCCGTCTTCGGGCGCTCGTACGCAGGCGAGCCCGACGTCCTCGTCAAGCGGCTGGCCGAGGACGAGGCCATCGCCGCCGCCGACACGCTACTGCTGACCGTGCCCAACCAGCTCGGCGTCGACTACAACGCGCATATCCTCGAGAGCGTCCTCACCCACGTGGCGCCGGAACTCGGCTGGCGTTGAGAACCGGGGACACGCGAAGGGCGGCCGAAAGGAGCTGAGGGTGCCACGGCTTCATGTCGGGTGTGCAATGTGGACACATCAGGCGTGGCAGGGACGCTTCCTGCCGTCCGCACTGCCTGCCGGCAGGCGCCTGGGTGCCTACGCCCGCTTGTGCAACGCCGTCGAGGGCAACACGACCTTCTACGCCACACCCACGCGTGCGACCGTCGCGGGCTGGGCGGCACAGACCGATCCCAACTTCCGGTTCGTCCTGAAACTGCCGAGGAGCGCCACGCACGAGCGCCGGTTCGTCGGCGTTGAGACCGAGATGCGCGCATTCCTCGACGCGATCGAACCGATCGCCGAACGCGCAGTGCTGTGGACGCAACTGCCGCGCTCGTTCGGCCCGCCCGCACTTGACGCGCTCGGCCGGTTCCTGCGCAGGCTCCCGCCCGACATTCCACGTGCGGTGGAGGTGCGCGACCCGGTGTTCTTCACCGACGCCAGTGCAGCGTCCCGGCTCGAGACCACGCTCGCGGGCGCGAACGCCGAATGGGTGCCGTTCGACACGACGCTACTGTTCGCCGCCCCACCCACCAGCGAAGCGGAACACGAGGCCTGGCAACAGAAACCTCGCCTGCCCCGGCGAACGCGCGCGCTGACCGACCGGCCCATCGTGCGCTACCTCGGCAGGGACTCGGTCGACGAGACGGCCGCGGGCTGGCAGCCGTGGACCACCGTCGTCGCCGACTGGCTGCGGGAGGGCCGCTCGCCGACGGTCTTCCTGCACACCCCGGACAACCGCGACGCACCCATGTTGGCCCGCCGCTTCCACGACGACGTCCGCACCTTGGTGCCCGACCTCGACCCACTGCCCGAACCGGAGCCGGTCGAGCCGGCGACCCTGTTCTGACACCACCCCCTTCGCTCAACGTTGCTGAGCGGGCCGGACCACGATCTCGTTCACGTCGACGTCGGACGGCTGGTCGAGCGCGTAGGACACCGCACGCGCGATGGCGTCAGCCGGAATTGTGTGTGCGCGGTAGGTCCGCATCGCCGCTGCCGCTTCCGAGTCAGTGATCGTGTCGGCGAGTTCGGACTCGACGACGCCCGGCGAGATCGTGGTGACCCGGATTCCGGGGTCCGTTTCGAGACGCAGCCCCTCGGTGATCGCCCATGCGGCGTACTTGGTTCCGCAGTACACGGCGGCCGTCGGTGAGACCTCGTGCGCGCCCACGCTCGCGACGGTGACGAAATGTCCCGCGCCCTGGTTCTCGAACACGGGCAGGGCCGCAGCGATACCGTGCAGCAGGCCGCGCACGTTGACGTCGATCATCCGGTCCCATTCGTGCACGTGCCCGGCCCGCAACGGCGACAGCGGCATGACCCCCGCGTTGTTGACGACGACGTCGAGACGACCGTGCGCGGCGAGCGTCTTCTCGACCACGTTTTCCATGGCCACGCGATCGGTCACGTCGGCGCGCATGGTGGTGAGGCCGCCCGCGGTGTCCCCGATGCGGACCGACAGCTCGTCCAACCGCTCGGCGCGACGAGCGACGGCGACGACGTGGTGCCCCTCGGTGGCGAGGCGTTCGGCGACCGCTGAGCCGATGCCACTGCTCGCCCCGGTGACGACTACGACCTTGCTGTCCCGTTCCGGTGTCGACAACGGTGCTCCCTTGTTCGTGTGTGCCGGTTCGCGTGTGACCGGCTGACCTGGTCCAGCGTCGGCCGGCAGCGGGCCGGGTGGGAGGCCGCGATCATCATGGGACCAACACACCCAGGACCGACGGCGCCGCCGCGGCTACCGTGGCCTCATGGCCAGCTCCGCTCTCGGGGACTACCTCAGCACCCGTCGCGCCAGGGTCACGCCTGCCGAGGCGAACCTGCCGGTGACCGGTCACCGCCGCGTGCCCGGTCTTCGCAGGGAGGAGGTCGCCGCGCTGGCCGGGATCAGCGCCGACTACTACGTACGGCTCGAGCAGGGACGCGAACGAACCCCTTCCGCGCAGGTCCTCGAGGCACTCAGCGTCGCGCTCCGCCTCGGCGACGACGGCAGGGCGCACCTCTTCCGGTTGGCCGGGCTTGCTCCCACGGCGGTTCCGCGTGCCGTGATCGACCGGGTCGAGCCCTCGCTGTTACGGCTGATGGACAACTGGCCCGACAACGCGGCGCTGATCTACAACCGGGCCTACGACGTGCTCGCCAGCAACGAGATCGCCGACGCGCTCTTCCAGGATTTCGGTCCCGAGCACAACCTGATGCTGCTCGTCTTCCTCTCGCCCCGTGCGCGGCAGTTCTATGTGGACTGGCCCCGGGTGGCGGCCAACTCGGTCGCGGGTTTCCGGCTGAACCACGCAGCAGCGCCCGACGATCCGAGGATCCGGTCGGTGCTCACCACGCTGCTCGAGCAGAGCGCGGAGTTCCGCGACCTGTGGGCGCGGCACGACGCGAGGGGCAAGGCAGCCGAAACCAAGACCTTCGAGCATCCGGACGTCGGAACGATCACGCTGTCCATGCAGACCTTCGACGTCCGCTCGTCCCCCGGCCAGGAACTCGTCGTCTACCACGCCGAGCCCGGAACACCGAGCGCGACAGCAATGGCGCTACTCGGAACCATGGCCGCGACCCGTCGGCAGTCACCCACCTGAGACGAGCGCCGCCTCACAGGAGCTTGGCCGGGGTGATGGGCAGGTCGCGGAGGCGTTTGCCCGTCGCGTTGTGGATGGCGTTGGCGACCGCCGCCGCGACACCGGTGATGCCCACCTCGCCGATGCCGAGCAAACCCAGCGGCATGGTCGGGTCCGGCTCGTCGAGGTAGGCAATGTCGATCGGCGGGATGTCGGCGTGGACGGGCACGTGGTAGCCCGACAGGCTCGGGTTCATGATCCGGCCGCTGCGCGGGTCCACGTGTGCCTCTTCGGTGAGCGCCATCCCAATGCCCATGACGATCCCGCCACGGAGCTGGCTGACCGCGGTCTTGCGGTTCATGACACGGCCGACGTCGAACGCACCTGTCCACCGGGAGACGCGCACCTCGCCGGTGTCGGCATCGACTCGGACCTCGCAGAAGTGCGCGCCACATGCGGCCTTCTGCCACCTGCGCATGTCGCGCACCGTCCTCGCCATGAACCGCGCCTGGCCCGCCGCCTTGCCGATCCTGGTGTCCGAACCGACCGCCGCCTCAATGTAGGGCGCCTTCGCGGCGGCGACGACCTCGGCCGGCGTCCGGCCCGCTGTGCCCGAACGCCGCGCCAGCGCGTCGAGCCGCCGCGTGAGCTTCCGGCACGCCGCGAGCACGCTGGCCGCGACACTCGAGGTCTGCATCGAGCCGCCCGCCATCGCGCCCTCGGGCAGCGCCGAGTCGCCGTGCTCGACGTGCACCGCGTCGAACGGCACGCCGAGCGCGTCGGCCGCGATCTGCGCCTGCACGGTCGCCGCGCCGACGCCGATCTCGTGTAGTCCACTGCGGACGGTCACGGTGCCGTCGGCGGCGAGCCGTACCGTCACGTTCGCGGTGAGACGCAGTTGCGGGTGGTACGCCGTCGCCACGCCCGTGCCGACGAGCCAACGGCCGTCGCGTGTCGTGCCGGGCTCCGGCGATCGGTCGGCCCAGCCGAAGCGATGCGCGCCCAGCTCGTAGGCCTCACGCAGCATCCGATGCGAGAACTTTTTGCCGTCGATGGGATTTCGCTCGGGCTCGTTACGCATGCGCAGCTCGATCGGGTCGGCACCCAGCTCATGCGCGAGCTCGTCGATCGCCGACTCGAGCGCGAACGACCCGATCGCGTCGCCGGGTGCGCGCACGGCCGTGTTCGGAATCCAGTCGAGCGTCACCGAGCTCTGCCCCGTACGGATGTTGGCGGCGTCGTAGAGGTGGTTCGCGGGTGTGACGGCGGGTTCCGGCTGACCGCCGACCGGGCTCTTCCTGGTGACCGCGGTGTGTACGAGTGCGGTGAGCTTCCCGTCCCGACCGGCGCCGAGCGCCACGCGCTGAGTCGACGGTGTCCGCGCGCCGACCGTGCGGTAGACGTCCTCGCGGGTGAGCGACAGCCGGACCGGGCGGCCCGTCGCCCGCGCGGCGAGCACCGCGAGGATCACACCAGGCCACGCGAAGCCCTTGCCGCCGAAACCGCCGCCGACGAACGGCGCCAGCACCCGCACCTTGGCCTCCGGCACCCCGAACCGGAGCGCGAGATGCGCGCGCAGCCACGCCATGTTCTGTGTCGCGTCGTGGACGGTGAGCACGTCGCCGTGCCACACGGCGGTCGTCGCATGCGGCTCGATCGCGTTGTGGTGGTGCTGCGGCGTCGAGTACGCCGAGTCGACGACGACCGGTGCCGCCGCGAGTGCCGCGTCGGCGTCGCCCTTCTTCGCACCGGTGGGCATGAGCATGTTTCCCTTGTCCAGCACGGCGTTCGGCAGCTCCGCGGCGAAGTCCACGGTGGCGGGAAGACGCTCGTAGGTCACCTCGACGAGCGCGGCCGCCTCGCGTGCGGCGTGGGAATGCTCGGCCACGACGACGGCGACCGGCTGGCCGTCCCAGTGCACCTCGTCGGTGTTGAGGTAGTTGACCTGCGTACCGGAGACCATCGTGCTCATGTTGACGGGGGAGACGCGCTTCGGCGGGTTGAGCTTCGGCGCCTTGTGGTGCGTCAGCACCGCCACCACTCCGGGAAGCGCCTCGGCGGCGGAGGTGTCGATGCCGGTGATCCGGCCACGGCTGGCGGTCGCGGTCACCAGTGCCGCGTGGGTGAGGCCGGCAAGATCGTGTTCGGCCGCGAAGCGCGCCGCGCCGGTAGTCTTCGCCGGCCCGTCGACGCGATCGACCGGTGCGCCGACGACGGGCTCACGGGTGGTGTGGTGAGTGCTGGTCATGCGGCGCTCCCGTCTGCGGCGTATTCCCGGAGTTCGCGCAGGGTCGCCACGATCGTGCGGCGTGCGAGCTCGACCTTGAACGCGTTGTCGTGTTGTGGGGTGGCCGCGGCGAGCTCGGCGTCGGCGGCGCGGGCGAAGGTCTCCTCGGTGGCGGGTGCGCCGACGAGCAGTCGTTCGGCCTCGGCGGCACGCCACGGGAGCGGCGCCACGCCGCCCAGCGCGACGCGTGCGTCGCCGATCGTGTCACCGTCGAGGCGCAGCGCGGCCGCCACGGAGACGAGCGCGAACGCGTACGAAGCCCGGTCGCGCACCTTGCGGTAACGGGACCGCGGGGCCGCATCGGTAGCGGGCAGCTCGACGGCGGTGATCAGCTCGTCGCGCTCGAGCACGGTCTCGACATGCGGTGTGTCGCCCGGCGGCCGGTACAGCTCCAGCACGGGAACGCGGCGCGTACCCCGGATGCTTTCCACCTCGACGACGGCGTCGAGCGCCGCGAGCGCAACCGCCATGTCCGAGGGGTGCGTCGCGACGCAGTGTTCGCTCACCCCGAGGATCGCCGCGTCACGCGTGATGCCGCCGAGCGCGCCGCAGCCGCTGCCCGGCTCGCGCTTCGCGCACGGCGACGCGGTGTCGTAGAAGTACGGACATCGCGTGCGCTGCAACAGGTTCCCGCCGACGGTCGCCATGTTGCGCAGCTGCGCCGACGCGCCGTTGAGCACTGCCTGCGAGAGCACGGGGTAGCGCGTACGAACGAGCGGGTGCGCGGCGAGCGCGCTGTTGCGCACGCCGGCTCCGACGCGGACACCGCCGCCGGGCAACTCGTCGATGCCGGTCAGGGGCAGCCGGGTGACGTCGACGACCACGTCGGGCCGCTCGACGTTCTCCCGCATGAGGTCGACGAGATTCGTGCCGCCGCCGAGGAACTTCGCGCCCGGCCTCTCGGCGACTGTGCGCAGCGCGGTGGTGACGTCCGTGGCCGTCACGTAGTCGAACGCTCTCATCGCACGACCTCCGCGACCGCCTCGACGACCCCGTTGTAGGCGCCGCAGCGGCAGATGTTGCCGCTCATGCGTTCCCGGATCTCCTCGTCGGTCAGCTCCTCGCCCTCGGCCGGCTGGTCCTCGCTGACGGCGCTGGGCATGCCGTCCTTGTGCTCGGCGAGCATCCCGATCGCCGAGCAGATCTGGCCGGAGGTGCAGTAGCCGCACTGGAACCCGTCGTGGCGGACGAAGGCCTCCTGCAGCGGGTGATCGACGCCTTCGATGGTCGTGATCTCGCGGTCGGCGTACTGCACGGCGAGCGCGAGGCAGGCGTTGATCCGCTCGCCGTCGGCGAGCACCGTGCACGCGCCGCACGCGCCCTGGTCGCACCCCTTCTTCGTGCCGGGCAGCCCGAGGTGCTCGCGCAGCGCGTCGAGCAGGCTGACCTGCGGGGGGATGTCGAGCCGTCGGTCGGCCCCGTTGACGCGCAAGCGCACCTCGGCCATCGCGGTCTCCTTCGTCGTGGTGGATGTACCGCAAAGTTAACAGAACGCCGTACCGCTAACAAGAGAACAGCGTTCCTTTAACCGGTTACCTATACTCCGCTGAGACATGGATCAGGAAACATTCGTACGGGCAAGGCGCCCGGAACAGAAACAGCAGCGCCGCGAGGCGATCCTCGCGGCGGCGGAGGAGCTCGCGCTCGAACGCGGGGTGCGCAACGTCAGCCTCGGCGACATCGCCAAACGGGTGGGCTTCGCGAAGTCGAACGTGGTGCGTTACTTCGGCACCCGTGAGGAGATCTACCTCGAGCTCTCACTGGTCCACGGACGGCAGTGGGTCGACGAGGTCAAGCTGCGGCTGCCGCGCGAGGGGATCGTCGACGCGCTCGTCGAGTCGCTCGGCGAAAGACCGCTGCTGTGCGACCTGATCAGCCAGGGCGGCACCTCGCTCGAGCACAACGTCGGGGTGGAGGCGGCGGCGGAGTTCAAACGCACCATGCACGGGCTGATCGTCGAGCTGGCGGTGGCGATCGCGGAGTGCTCCGCCGAGCTCACCGAAGCCGAGGCGAGCGAGGTGGTCACGGCGGCGGCCGCGTGCGCGATGGCGTTCTACCCGGCCGCGAACCCACCGCCGACACTGCGCGAGGCCTACGACCGCCATCCCGAGCTGGCCGCCATGCAGGTGGAGTTCGTGCCCGCGACGAAGCGGGCGGTAGCCGCGCTCCTCGCGGGTATTCCGACGTTGCGGTGAACGCCGGAATACCCGCGAAGGAGCCGGATCGATCGGTGTCTGCGCGTCGTCAGCGAACGTGGAAGGTGTCGGGGTGTGCGCCGACGCGTTCGCCGCGGTCGAGGCCCTTGAGTGTGCCGAGGTCGTCGCGGTCGAGCTCGAAGTCGAACAGCTCGAGGTTGGCCTTGATGCGCGACGGCGTGACCGACTTCGGGATGATCACGTTGCCGAGCTGCAGATGCCAACGCAGCACCACCTGTGCGGGCGTCTTGCCGTACTTCTCGGCGAGCGCGGTCACGGTCGGGTCGGTGAGGACGTCGCCGCCCTGCGCGAGCGGGCCCCACGCCTCGGTGGCGATGCCGTGCTCGGAGTGGTACTTGCGCAGCTCCGGCTGTTGCAGGTACGGGTGCAGCTCGACCTGGTTGACCGCTGGGACGATGTCCGACGCCTGGGCGAGGCGGTCGAGGTGTTCGGGCTGGAAGTTCGACACGCCGATCGCCTTCGCGCGACCCTCGGCGTGGATCTTCTCGAACGCGCGCCACGTGTCCACATAGCGGTCGACGTCCGGCATCGGCCAGTGGATCAGGTACAGGTCGACGTAGTCGGTGCCGAGCTTCTCGAGGCTGGTGTCGAACGCCTTGAGCGTCTCGTCGTAGCCCTGGTCGGCGTTCCACAGCTTCGTGGTGAGGAAGATGTCCTCGCGCGCGACGTCCGAGTCGGCGATGGCCTTGCCGACCTCGCCCTCGTTGCCGTATGCGGCAGCGGTGTCGATGCTGCGGTAGCCGGCCTCGAGCGCGGAGGTGACAGCTGCCACCGTCTCGTCGGCGCCGACTTTGAAGACGCCGAAACCGACCTGCGGCATCGCTACGCCGTTGTTCAGTGCGATCGTGGGTACGTTCGTTGGTGCCATGCCCGGTACAACGCGTGTCCGGCCCCGTGTATTCGCGTGAGCAACGGGGCTTGATCACATCGCACCCCATCTCGGGAACCTTCGCGCGCAGGACACACACGGCGACCTTTGTGGACGCCCACAATCCTCGCCGCACTCTGCCGGCGGCGCCGCGAGAGACGCCGTCATCGTGCCCATCGACCACGCCAAACGATCGAACCGGTACAAACACGACGAAGAAAGTCAGGTCAACGACCCGAGGCGCCGCGATTCTCGAGCACGGGCCCGTCACGTCTCGTACCTCGCCGTGTGGGATTCGGTTACCCGCATTCACGCGAGCACGTTGATCCCATCGAGGTATTTCGTACCCCTTCAGCGGCCTCGCAACAGGCGCGGCACGAAGCACTGGATAGCTGTCGGTTCGGCGTCAGGCCGTGGTGTAGTCCTCGACGTCGCAATGGTCGAGGTTTCCCTGCTGCAGAACGGCAAGCCCACGATCAGACACGACGAGTTGGCCGATGGCAGTGACGCCGAGGTCATCGACGCCAGCTGTACCCCTGACGACGAGCCAGCGAATACCGGGGATGACAGCACGCTCGCTGTCGGGCGCGTCCTCGGAGACAGTTACCTCGACGTCGCGGAGTTCGTAGCCGCCAAGGTCACTGTTCTGGATAGCAGCAGCCAGCGCCTCAGAGACGAAGTAGCAGGGGTACGCCTCGATCAGGTCATCGTTGAGCCAACCGTCGAGATGCAGGTGGGCATGCGTCACGCGTGGCGGGTGGACCGACGCGTCCATGACTACACGCTCGCCAAGTTCGCCAGGCGCGGCTGGTTCCAGGGAGTAGTAGGCCATCAAGATCACCTTACCGGCGGGTTGAAACGCCCGCCGTACTTGTTGTCGATGTGAGTCGCGAAGTCCAGAAGGTTTTCCGTGGAAGCGTTAGGGTTGTGCTTGTAGAACCTGTTCCACTCTTTCCGTATCTCACTCAGGTGCAGGGTCGCGTTCTCGTCCTTTGGGATTCCGCGCAGATTCTCATAGGAGTGCATCTCCGCTGCGGTGATTCCCGAGTCGGGGTAGTTGCGTTTCGCCTACTGTTCGACGGCGTGGTGGACGACGACTTTACCTTCGAGGTCAGGGTGTTTCTCGAAGAATGTCTTGCGGTAGTTGGTGTGGGTGGCGTGGCCGAACTTCGCGGGCGCGTGCCCGGCAGCTTTGGCGATGTCGGTGGCGCGGTCGACGGCTTTGCCGCCAGTTGCGGCCCATCCGGCGAACGGGATAGCAGCGGCGCCGGAGATGGCGGCCTCTGTGTAGCGGCCCTGTCCTGCGTACCAGGCGGCGTTGGTGCCGTCGGCGAGTTCGCCGACGCCTGGGATAAGTCCGGCGATGTCGAGTGCGCCGTGGCCGAGCTTGCTGAGAGTGGTTTCCTCTTCGGCCGGAGTGATGTCGCGAAGCGCTTGGGCCGTTTCGTCGGCGACCTGCTTGAGCTGCTGCCGTGCCCGATTCAGGGTGTCGCGAGCCGCCTGGCGGGTGGATTCGCCGGGGTCGGCGAACGGTTCGACGGTCACACAGGTCGGGTCACCGGCCGCAGCGTTGGCCTGGTTCTGGCGCGTGGCCTCGGCCACGGCCTGATCGTGCTCCCGTTGCGCTCTTGCGGTTTGCCCTTGTGCCTGTTTCCACAGCTCGATGGCTTCGCGAGCCTGACCTTGTGCCCAGCGCAGAGTTCCGGCGTAAAGACCGAGGACCTCTCCTGCGTAGGTAAGTGCGTCGCCGGCTTCGTACCACTTGGTGGGTTCGTAGGAGAACTCGTCTCGGAAGGCGTTGGCCGCCGGACCGGTCCAGGCGCCGGTGTCGATCGCGCGCAGACCGATCGCGGCGTTCACGGCCTGCTGTGCCACGGTTGTTCAGGACCGTGACGTTCTTGTCGATCGCCTCGGGGTTGCCCTGGATCAGCGCCCGCGGATCCTCAGTCTCACCGAGTTCAGCCATCGGCGACATCCACAGCCGGATCGTCCGGCAGCGCCCCCTTGGCCTGACGTTCAGCCTCGCGGTATGCCTGAGCCGACGCCTTCAACGCGCGGCCAATCTCGTCGGCGTCGTCGACAAGATCGTCGATCCGGTCACTCCAGCGCACGCACACATCCATCAGCGCATTGCGCAACGGCTCATCACCGTACATTTCCGGCTCACCGGTCAAACTACGCAACTCGAAGTTATCTTGCGCGTCGACGGCCTTCTGGATCGCGGTTCCAGCTTGATCGAGCGTGTCGACATCGACGTGATAGCCCGGTCCGTCCACATCTACCCCTGTGGTCACTCGTGCGAGCAGGGTAGCCATCCACACGAGGTCGAGGTCAACCCCGCGGATACTTGTCGCGTATGTCGACGTGACGCGGGGACTCAGCAGCTCCCGGCCCGATTGCGGGTCCTCGCCGGCTACCGCGGGTTGTACGCCATCGAGGATCTGCCAGCCGACCTCGCCCGACGACTGTTCGAAGCCCTCCGCCTCGAACTGCGCTACGACAACGCCGGAAGCGCCTCAGCTGTTGCCATCCTTGGAGTGCCCCCGACGGGATTCGAACCCGCACTTGATCGATTTTAAGTCGACTGCCTCTGCCGGTTGGGCTACGGGGGCTCTTGCAGCTTATGCCCCGTGCCGTCGCACGCGCGGCGGGCCCGATAACGAAACCGCTGGTACGGAGGTTACGAAAACGAAAACCGGCCCCGGGACAGCTTCCCGGGACCGGTTTCGGTGAGGCGGTTCACGCCTGCGCGGTCAGGACTTCGACGCGCGGGTGAACTCTTCCTTCGGGTTGTTGATCTGGCCGAGGGAGATCGTCTCGCGGCGGAACAGACCACCGAGCGCCCAGTCGAGCAGGATGCGCACCTTGCGGTTGAAGGTCGGCATCGCGTGCACGTGGTACGCGCGGTGGAACAGCCACGCGGGAAAGCCCTTGATCTTCATCTTCATCGCGTCGGCCACGCCCTTGTGCAGGCCGAGACCGGCGACCGCGCCGAGGTTCTTGTGGTAGTAGTCCGTCGGCTTGCCGCCCCGCAGCGACGCGATGATGTTCTTCGACAGGTGCCTGGCCTGCCGCACGGCGTGCTGGGCGTTCGGCGGGCACGTCGCCGTCGGGTCGTCCTCCGTGCGCGACAGGTCCGGCACCGCGGCGACGTCACCCGCGGTCCAGACGTCCGAGTGACCGACGACGTTCAGCGCCGCCGTGGCCTCGAGCCGCCCCCGCTTGTCGGTGGGCAGGTCGGAACCGGCCACGACCGGGTTCGCCTTGACGCCCGCGGTCCAGATGATGGTGTCGCTGTCGAACTCGGTGCCGTCCGAGAGCACCACGTGGCCGTTCTCGAACGACTTCGCCGCCGTCGACAGGTAGACCTCGATGCCGCGCTTCTCGAGCTGCTCGACCGTCCACACGCCGAGCGTGTCGCGCACCTCGGGCAGGATGCGGCCCGCGGCCTCGACAAGCACCCACCGGACGTCCTCCGGCTCGATGTTCGAGTAGTAGCGCGTCGCGAAGCGGGTCATGTCCTCGAGCTCGGCGAGCGCCTCGATCCCAGCGAAGCCACCGCCGACGACCGTGAACGTCAGCAAGCGCTTGCGCAGGTCGGGGTCCAGCGTGCTGGACGCCTCGTCGAGCTTGGTGAGCACGTGGTTGCGCAGGTAAATGGCCTCGCCGACCGTCTTGATGCCGATACCCTGCTCGGCCAGACCGGGGATCGGCAGCAGCCGCGGCACCGAGCCGAGCGCCACGACGAGGACGTCGTAGCCCAGCTGCTCGATGTGCCCGTCGGCCGCCTCGACCGTCACGGTCTTACGCTCGTGCTCGACCTTGTTCACCCGGGCGGTGAGCACGTGGCAGCGTCGGAGAACCCGGCGCAACGGCACCACCACGTGCCGGGGTTCGATGGACCCGGCAGCCGCCTCCGGAAGGAAGGGCTGGTAGGTCATGTGCGGCTGCGGATCGACGATCGTCACGGACGCCTCGTTGGCGCGCAGCTTCTTCTGGAGGCCCAGCGCCGTGTAGAGGCCGACGTATCCGCCGCCGAGGATGAGGATCCTCGTCGGTTCCGACTTGACTGCCATGAGTTCAGTTTCCCACTCGCCGGCAACCCACACTCACCGGGTTGGCCAGGTGTGACCGGTGTCGCCAACTTCTCGCAAACGATTCAGTTGACAGGACCTTTACACGGACCTAAGGGGTCTCGCAAGGGTCGCGGCCGACCCGCGGCGGACGTCCACGAACCACGGTCAGCAACTCGGCCAGCACGACACGAGCCCGCCGAACCATCACGCTCCCCGGTGGGCACGGCGGACACGGCGGACGGCGACGAACGTCGCGACGGCGGCGGCGACCGTTCCTACCGTCGCGAGCAGCGTCCCCACAAACGACGGCCCGTTCAACGCGACCCGGATCGGCGAACCCGTCGTGGTGGCGATGACACAGGCGTCCGGGGTGATGGCCGCGCCGTTGAACCTGTCGCGGTACAGAGCACCGTCCAAGCAACGCTTCGCGATAACCAGGTCGTGCATGCCCCACAGCGCGACGCCGGCGCATGCGGCCGCCACGAGCGTGAGCCCCACGACCACGACCCGGCGTCGTCGTGACACAGCGGACTCGGCAAGACTCTCCCGCGATCCAGCCATGACCGGCACCTTACGGCCACGAAACCGACCACCGGGGCGCTCGACACACAGGGCTCGATGCCGCACCGGCACACGTCCACGCTACGCGACCAGTTCCACGCGACACTGGCCGGTGGCCGCGCGCGCACGCCGCGCATCGGCGGTCACGAGCGGAATGCCACGCGCCTGCGCCAACGCGGCGTACGCCGCGTCGTATCCGCTGATGGCGTCGCGCAACTGCCACATCCGGATCACGCGGCGCCACCCGCGGTCAGATCCCGTTCGATCTCCGCGAACAGCTGCCGATTACCACTGAACGCGGCCTGCCGTTGCAACACGCCCAGTAGGAAGGCCTGCAGCGACTGCCCTCGTTCCCAGGCCTCGCGCGCAAGCGCGTCCTTGACCAGTTCCGGTCGAGTCAACCGCCGAGCCCGGCGAGCGTCTTCGCCTGCTCGAGCACGCCGCGGAGCATCTCCGGGGTGAGCCGTCCGGTGAAGGTGTTCTGCTGGCTGACGTGGTAGCAGCCGACGAGGTGCAGTGGCGCCGGTCCGGCGAGCTCGACGTGCGCCGCGTGGCCGAACACCGGACGCGGGCGCGGCACCTGCCAGCCGGCCCGCGCGAGGATCGGCAGCAGCGCCTGCCATCCGAATCCGCCGAGCACGACGATCGCGCGCATCGTGGGCGCGAGGAGGTCGAGCTCGTCGGCGAGCCAGCCACCGCACGTGTCGCGTTCGGCGGGCGTGGGTTTGTTGGCGGGCGGCGCGCAGTGCACCGGTGAGGTGATCCGCGTTCCGTACAGCTCGAGGCCGTCCCCGACGTGGCTCGCCGTCGGCTGCGACGCGAGGCCGACGTCGTACAGGGCCTGGTACAGCACGTCGCCGGAACGGTCGCCGGTGAACATCCGTCCCGTGCGGTTGGCGCCGTGCGCGGCGGGCGCGAGGCCGACGATCACCAGTCGCGCGTCGGCAGGCCCGAACCCGGGCACCGGCCTGCCCCAGTACGTCTCGTCGGCGAAGGCAGCACGTTTCGTCACCGCGACGTGCTCGCGCCATTCCACAAGCCGCGGGCACGCGCGGCAGTCGATCAGCTCTCGGTCGAGGTCAGCGAGTGTCCGCACCACGCACGCCATTCTCGCCGGACAGCCGTTCCACGGCGTCGGCGGCACGGGCCACCCCGCCGTTGCGACGTACCTCGGCACGCACCTGCGCCGCACGGCCTGCCTTGGCGGCCGCCTCGTCGACGGCCGCCCGCAGGCTGCCGGCCGTCCACGGCTCGGCGGGACGCACCCCGGTGCCGACCGACACGAGCATGTCGGCGTTGGTCGACTGGTCGACGGCCTGCGGGACGAGCACGGTCGGCACTCCGAACCACAGTGACTCGGCGGCGCTGCCCATCCCCGCGTGGCTGACGAACACCGACGCGTGCTCCAGCACGTCCAGCTGTGGCCGGCTGCGCGCCGCGGTCACCCCGTCGGGCAGCGGGCCGAGCTCCGCCGGGTCGACCTTCCCCGTGGCGAGCACGACACGGTAGTCGCCGGCCAGGCCGTCGATGCAGGCCCGATAGATGTCCGGTCGCTGGGTGTACGACGTGCCCAGCGCGACGTAGACGAGCGTGCGGTCGTCTCCCGGGTCGGGCGTCCAGCCGGTGCGCCGGGCCGGATCGATGCACGGTCCGGCGAACACGTAGCGGTCGGCGACCCGGTCGGCGTTGGGCTGCAGGACCCGCGGGATCAGCACCACGCACGCCGGCGGCGATCCGAGGAACTCGTCGGCGTCGAGGCCGAGGCCGTTCTCGTCGAGCCACGCGCGCACGGTCGCGTAGTACCGAGCACCCGACGGCGACGCCTTCACCTGTTCGTCGAACTCCGCCATCTCCTCGGCCATGCCCTCCCACGCGACGTAGGCGGTGGACAGCTGCACGGCGGGCACGTTCCACCGGTGTGCGGCGACCCGGCCCGCGAACCCGCCGATGTCGTAGAGGACCGCGTCCGGCCGGTCGATGCCCAGCACGACGGGCAGCACGGTCATGGCGTCGTCGAGGAACACCTGCATCGCCTCGCCGACGTCGTCGGGCCAGTGCTCGTCGGCCCCCGGCATGACGGAGTCGTGCGTGACCACCTCCGCGCCGGTCGCGGCCACGAGCTCGGCCAGTCGGTCGCCGACGACGTACGTGACCCGGTGACCACGGGCGACGAGTTCGGCGATCAGCCCCAAACCCGGATACACGTGACTGGGCGCGGTCACGCCCGCCATGACGAAGCGCATGGCCGCATCGTCCCAGTCACCGCGGCGCACGGCCGAGCGTTTTTCCGCCACGCGTGAACCGGCCGTGGATCTCCGGACGAGCAGGCACCGATCGGCATAGGTTGTACCCATGCCAGACACGCAAGACACAGCCGACAGCAAACCCGAGACCGAGGGCGCCACGGAGCCGACCGACGACCTCGTCACCACCCAGCACTCGATCACCGTCAAACGCCGCAAGCTCGCGTACACGGCGCAGACCGGCAGGGTCGTGCTGCGCAAGGAGGTCCTCACCGACGGCGCGTTCGACGGCCACAAGCCGAAGGCCGAGGTGTACGTGACGGCCTACACGTTGGACGGTGCCGACCCCACGACCCGGCCGGTCACGTTCGCGTTCAACGGCGGCCCCGGCTCGTCGAGCATCTGGCTGCACATGGGTGTCCTCGGACCGCGGCGCGTGGTCTCGGGCGACGTCGACGACCCGGAACCGCCGCCGTACCGAATCGTCGACAACGCCGACACGCTGCTGGCACACAGCGACCTCGTGTTCATCGACCCGGTGTCGACCGGGTACTCGCGCGCGGCCAGCGGTGAGAAGCCCGCGGACTACCACGGGTTCACGCCGGACGTGGAATCCGTCGGCGAGGTGATCCGCCTGTGGACCTCCCGCAACCAGCGCTGGCTCTCGCCGAAGTTCGTCGCGGGTGAGTCGTACGGGACGCTGCGGGCCGCCGCGCTCGCCGCACATCTGCAGAGCCGCCACGGCCTGTACCTGAACGGACTGCTGCTGATCTCGTCGGTGCTCGACATGGGCACGATCCGGTTCACCGAGGGCAACGACCTGCCCTACACGCTGTTCGTGCCCACCTACGCCGCGATCGCCCACTACCACGGCAAACACGGTGACCGGGAACTCGACGACGTCCTGGCCGAGGCCGAGGAGTTCGCGTCGAGGGACCTGCTCTGGGCCCTGCAACGCGGCGCCCGCCTCGACGGCGAGGAGCGCGCCGAGATCGTCGCCAAGCTGGCCGAACTGACCGGCCTGTCCGAGTCCTACGTCGACCGGGTCAACCTGCGCATCGAGCACGTGCGCTTCTTCACCGAGCTGCTGCGGGACGAGGGGCTGGTGACCGGCCGGATGGACGGGCGGTTCACCACCTGGGAGCCCGACGGCGGCAGGGAGCACATGAGCGACGACGCCTCGGTGTCGCGCATCATCGGCGCCTACTCGGCCGCGTTCAACCACTACGTCCGCGCCGAACTCGACTATGTCAGCGACCTGCCGTACGAGATCCTCTCGACCGACGTCAACAAGGCCTGGTCGTACTCGGACTTCGAGGGCAGGGCCGTGTCCGTGGTGGAGTCGCTCAGCGGCGCGATGCGCGAGAACCCGCACCTGAAGGTGCATGTCGCGCTCGGCCACTACGACGGTGCCACCCCGTACTACGCGGCCGAGCACGTCCTCGCCCAGCTCCGGATCCCCGACGAGCTGCGGTCCAATGTGGAGACGGCGTACTACCCGGCAGGCCACATGATGTACGTGCACGAACCGTCGAGGATCCAGCAGGGCAAGGACCTCGGTGCGTTCGTGAAGTCGGCGTCCAACCGCTGACCCGGTGGCGAGTCCTCGTCACGCAGGGCTCACCTCGTGCACCGCACCGTCCGGCGCCGTGGCCACACGCTGCGGCGCCGGACGACTGCCCTCACGCGGAATCGCACCACCTCACGGCAGTGGTTCGCCGGTCTCCAGCAACGACTTCAGACTCGACATGAACGCCGGCCACCCCTGCCGCACCGATTCGAGCACCTTGCTCTCGGGCCCGACGAAATCGTCGTGGACGAGCGTGAGCTTGACGGTGTCGCCGTCCTGTTCCAGCTCGAACGTGACCCGCGACGGTGGCTCCTCGGCCAGTTCGGCATACGCACTGCCCGCCTCGGCCGTGACCTTGAACGTGTAGGACAACCGCTTACCCGGTTCGGATTCGAGCACGACCTCGCCGGTTTCGACGCGGGTGCCGTCCGGGTCGACAGCGATGATGGGCGATCCCGGCTTCCAATCGGACTCCATACTCATCCCGCCGAACCAGCGCCGAATGAATGCGGGATCGGTCAGCGCCTGCCAGAGCTTCTCGGGCGTTGTCTTGATGTAGGTGACGTAGACGAACGTGGGCTTGCTCATCGCTGGCTCCTCCAGTGCTCGTTTCAGATCCTCGAGCGCGTCGAGTCGTTCGCGGTCGTACTTGCCGATCCAGCGGCCGGCGATCTCGTTGATGGGCGCGGGATTCAGGTAATGCAATCGTTCTCGGCCATGGCGCACGATCGTCACGAGATTCGCCTCGATGAGGACAGCGAGATGTTTCGTGACCGCCTGCCGCGTCATGCCGAGGCCGTCGCCGAGCTCGCGGAGGCTCTGTCCGTTCTGAGCGTTCAGCCGGTCCAGCAGCCGCCTGCGACTGGGGTCGGCCAGCGCCTTGAACGCGTCCATGCCCACCTCCATCCATGCGCAATCACAAGGTTGCCTATGGGCAGGCTAGGCAACCTTATGGTTGCCCGTCAAGCCATGGAGTCTCCGGCAGCCGCAGGCCCACTTCTGCCGAATCAATCGCACGCCGAAATTGTTTCCACAGAAGATTCTTTGTTCGTAGATTAAAGCGTCATCATTGACAGTTCACGTCACAGGTTATTGAATTCGCCGGATCGAATGGGTTGTAATTCCACGCCTACGCGTCGAACACCGGAAAGAACCTCACTGTGCGCAGCCGTGACACGCTCGTCGGCGTGCCGGATGCCGCGGTCTCCGCCGCAGGCACCGCCGCGTGCGTGGCGACGCTCCAGATCGACACGGACGGACCGCACGCCGACACCGGGTGGATCGTGCCGGTCGGCGACGCCTCGCGGGCGCCGATCGAATGGTTCACCGTGCCCGACGGATCGACGTGGGACGAGTGGGGCCGAGCCGTCGACGCGGTCCTGGCCGATGCCGGATGGACGCGAACCGGGCGGTTCGTGCGCAGCGGCCCGACAGTGACCGCGCGCCTCGTCCGCACATGCACCGCGACCTCCGGCCACCGTGTCCCGCCCGGGCGCCGTCGCTCCCGGCGCTGAGCGCCGCCAGCGATCCGGCCCGTCCCCGAACCGACCATGCCGCCGACAGCGCAGGCGTGAGGAGAACCGTGAACCCCGACTACCAGGCCGCTGTGCAGACGATCAGGGACCTGTGCCGCACACCGGCCAGCGCCGACGCGCTCGCGAGTATTCACCAGGAGACGACGCCGCCGACGATCGTGGTGTGCCTCGACACCGAGACCTACGGCTCCGCGATCGAACGAGCGAGACTCTACGACGCGCCCGTGGTGCTGGTGATGTATCGCCCGGGAAGCGGCCGTGTCTGCGCCATCCGCCCCGACGACCTGGCCGGCGACGAACGGCCGGAATTCTGGAACGACCCGCTGGCGGCGATCATCGCCTCGGGCTGGGTGGCGGTGGCCGACCTGCCACCTGCCGAGTTCGACGACGACACCCTGACGGCACCGTGACGACGACTTGACAATGGTCTGACGATGGCCTGATGCCTGACGTCGCCGTCAGACCGGCTCAGGCCAACGAGAGCGCGATGCCGTCGAGGATGTCCTTCTCGCTCACGACCAGGCGGTCCGGGCCGCCGCGCTTGCCGAGCTCGTCGGCGAGCGTCTGCACCACCAGTGCGCCGCCACCGATCACGTCGACCCGGCCCGGGTGGATGACGGGCTTGGCGGCGCGCGCGTCGTGGTCGGCTGCGAGCAGCTCGGCGGTCACGCGGTCGATCGTCGCGCGCGACATCGTCGACAGGTGCGTGGCCTGCGAGTCGTACTCGGGCAGGTCCTGCGCGAGCGCCGACAGCGTCGTGACCGTGCCCGCGACGCCGATCCACGTCTGCGCCTTGGCGACGTCGACGACGTCGAACGCCTCGGCCAGCACGTCGCGTGCGACCCCGCGCGCCGCCTCGACGTCCTCCTCGGTCGGCGGGTCGTTCGGCAGCGCGCGCTCGGTGATGCGCACACATCCGATGTCCACCGACTTCGCGCCGAGGATCTCCGCCTGCGCTCCGTCCCACGTGCCCAGCACCAGTTCGGTCGACCCGCCACCGACGTCGGCCACCAGGAACGGCCCGTCGTCGGGGTCCTGCTCGCCGACCGCGCCGGTGAACGACAGCCGCGCCTCCTCGTCCCCGGTGATCACCTCGGCTTCCACGCCGAGCACCTCACGGGTCATCGCGAAGAACTCGTCCCGGTTCGCGGCGTCCCGCGTGGCCGACGTGGCCACCATGCGCACCTTCTCCGCTCCCTTGCGGCGAGCGGCGATCGTGTAGGCCGCGAGCGCCTCCCTGGTGCGTTCGAGCGCCTCCGGCGCGAGCCTGCCGGTGGCGTCGACGCCCTGGCCGAGTCGCACGACACGCATCTCCCGGTGCAGGTCACGCAGGTCGACACTGCCGTCGTGGCGACGGGTCAGCTCGGCGACGAGCAGGCGGATCGAGTTGGTCCCACAGTCGATGGCGGCTACGCGAGGCATGGCGCCAACACTAATCGACCGTCAGCTCACCGCGGGCCGCCCCGACGGGGTCGAGGACGTGGGCCGGCTCTCCCCAGGGGTCGACGTCTCGTCCCAGCACTCCGCGGGGTCGTCGACCGTCTCGCCTGCCTCCGCGTCGTCGGCATCCTCCGGACACCGGCACGGCGGGGGTTTCGGGGCCTCGGTCCCGGTCGGTTCGGTCGGTTCCGCCTGCTCCTCGCCGGGTTTCACGCACTCCGGTGGCTCCTCCGGACTGGTCGACGGAGGTGTCGGCTGGCCTTCTGACGGAGGCGGTGTCGGGTTGCCATCCGGCGGAGGCGGGGTCGGGTTCCCGTCCGACGGAGGCGGCGGCGTGGGATTGCCGTCCGAAGGCGGTGGTGTCGTGCTGTCCGGCGGGTCGGTCGGGCTCGGTGTCTCCGGAGGTGTCGTCTCGCCGGGAGACGACGTCGGCGGGTTGCCTGAACCGTCACCGTTGCCATCGCCGTTTCCGTCACCGCCCCCGGGTGGTCGGGTTCCGTTCCCGCTACCGCTGCCGGGTTCGTTGCCGTTGCCGGGGCCCGGCTGTCCGTGGCCATCGCCGGGGCCCCCGTCTCCGGGAGAGCCTCCACCCGGCCGAGACTGGTCGCCGCCTCCGCCTGGCCGGTCGCCGTTCGGAGAGCCTTGACCGGGTGCCGCGACGACGTCGGATTCCGACCCCGGTTTCGGCGTGGAGTCCGGCGTCGATGTCTGCGGCGGTTCCGGACGAGGTGCGGCTGCGACGATCTCCGGCGGCACGCCGAGTGGGACGTCGCTGTCCGGGACGGGCAGCACGCCGTCGCGGTAGGCCTGCGCCCACCGGATCACGGTCTCGACATACGACCGGGAGTTGTTGTAACGGTGCAGCGCGGCCCGCAACTGCTGATCGTCCTGCAGGTCCGGACCACCGGCGCACAGGTATCGGCCTGCGGCCAGCGTGGCGTCGTGGACGTTGTTGGGATCGGCCGTACCGCTTCCCGTGGCATCAATGCCGAACTTCCGCCAGGTCGAGGGGATGAACTGCATGGGGCCGACAGCGCGATCCCACGTGGTGTCCCCGTCGAGCTCACCACCGTCGGTGTCCCGGATCCCGGCCACCCCGGGGCCACCGTTGAGGACCGGGCCGAGGATGGGCTCACGGGTCGCCCCCTGCGAGTCGACGTAACCGCCGCGCGCATGGTTGGACTCCGAGCGGCCGATGCTGGCCAGCAATGCCCAGTCGATACCGCAGCCGGACGACTCTCCCGAAAGACGGTCGGCAGCCTGCCGGTACGCCTTGAGCATCGAGCCGGGAATCCCCAGCGGACCTGCGGAGGGCATTTCGACAACCAGCTCCTCGAGCTGGGGCGGCGACGGCAGGCTGCCGTCGACACCCACCCTGCCCTCGGTGTTCGCGCCACCCGAATCACGCGGTTCGTCGGCAGTCGCGGTCCACGTGTTGTAGCCGTGTTCGGACCGATCGCCCACCATCACGGCCGCCGGCACGACCGCGAGGGACGCCGCCAACACGAGCGATGCGGCCTTGTCCCGGAACCGGACTCTGCGTGGTCTGTCCACGCTTCCTCCTCGCGACCTGGCGACGCACATGTCGCAGCCAGAATGCCCGGTTCACTCGGTGCGCACACTCGAACGCGAACCTACTCGCGAGGTTGATCCGGACGGGCTACCCCGCCGCAGTCCGATCGTCGGTGTCGGTGCCGTCGCCGGCGGGAGCTTCCCCGCACGGTCCGTTCGGCCAGCCGAGGTCGTGCAGCAGCTCCAACGTCTCGTCACCGAACGGGTTCACACCCGGACCGCGCGCCAACGTGTGTGCCAGATGGACGTGGAGACACTTGACCCTGCGCGGCATGCCGCCCGCGCTGACCTCGTGGCCGAGCGGGTCGAGAGCGTCGCGTTCGGCCAGGTAGGACTCGTGTGCGCGCTGGTAGGCCGCCGCGAGCTCGGCGTCCTCGTCCAGACGTGCGGTCATCTCCCGCATCACGCCGCGAGCCTCGAGGCCGCCCACGAGCGACGCGAGATGCGAACACGTCAAGTAGTACAGCGTCGGGAACGGCGTGCCGTCCTCCAGCCGCGGGTTGGTCTGGACGACGCTCGGATGCCCACTCGGGCACCGCGCCGCGACCGCACGCAGAGCCCGGGGCGGGCGGCCCAACTGCTCGGCGATGATCGCCTTGTCCGCCTCGGTCACGGGCTCGAACTCGGTCTTATTCACCCTCGGTCACGCCATTCCACAAGTTCTCGTACCACGCCGTGTTCCGCTTCGGCTCGTCCTCGCCACGCACCGGCTGCGCCTCGTCGCCCCTGTCGCCGGGCAACTGGACGATGTAAGGCGTCTCGCCGGGCATCACGTACCGCAGTCTGCGCTTGGCCTCGGCCTCGACCTGTGCCGGGTCGGACAATTCGGCCTGCCGCTGTTCGAGCCGCTCGACCTGCTCCTGAAGCTGCTTCTGCCGGGCCTCCTGCTCGGAGACCTCAGCCCGCTGGGACAGGTACGTCCGCAGCGGCACGGCGATGGTGAACGCGAGCGCGCACACCACGATCGCGACGACCGCGGCCCGCCGGGTCGTCGACATGCCGAGCACCTTCGCGGCACCCGCCGTGTGCCGCGCCGCGGCCGAACGGCGCAGAGCCGACCTGCGGTCACCACCACGCCTGGTGCGTTGCGGCGACCGCAGGTCGCGGGGAGCCGAGCCGCGTGCTCGTCCCCCACCGCGTCGTGTGCGCGCTCTCCCCCGTTCGGCCACTGTCGGCTCAGTCCTCCGGGGTGAACCGCGGGAACGCCAGGTCGCCCGAGTAGCGGGCCGCGTCCCCGAGGGTCTCCTCGATGCGGAGCAGCTGGTTGTACTTGGCCACTCGCTCGCTGCGGGCGGGAGCGCCGGTCTTGATCTGGCCCACGCCGGTGGCGACGGCCAGGTCGGCGATGGTCGTGTCCTCGGTCTCGCCGGAACGGTGGCTCATCATCGACTTGTAGCCGTACGAGGTCGCCAGCGCCACCGCGTCGAGCGTCTCCGACAACGTGCCGATCTGGTTCACCTTGACCAGCAGCGCGTTCGCGGCGCGACGGGAGATGCCCTCCTCGAGCCGGTCCGGGTTCGTGACGAACAGGTCGTCGCCCACGAGCTGCAGCTTGTCGCCGAGCTGCTCGGTGAGCGTGACCCAGCCGTCCCAGTCGTCCTCGGACAGCGGGTCCTCGATCGACACCAGCGGATAGGCGTCGGCCAGCTCGGCGTAGTAGGCGCTCATGTCCTCGGCGCTGCGCTTGGAACCCTCGAAGTTGTAGACGCCGTCGGCGTGGAACTCGGTCGCCGCGACGTCGAGGGCCAGTGCGATGTCACGGCCCGGCTTGTAGCCCGCCTTGCCGATCGCCTCGACGATGATGTCCAGCGCTTCACGGTTGTTCGACAGGCTCGGCGCGAAGCCGCCCTCGTCGCCGAGGCCGGTGGACAGGCCGCGGGACTTCAGCACCGACTTGAGCGCGTGGTAGGTCTCCGTGCCCCAGCGCAGCGCCTCGCGGAACGACTCGGCGCCGATCGGGGCGATCATGAACTCCTGGATGTCCACGTCGGTGTCGGCGTGGGCACCACCGTTGAGGATGTTCATCATCGGAACCGGCAGCACGTGCGCGTTCGGGCCGCCCAGGTAGCGGAACAGCTCCAGGTCGGCCGAGTCGGCCGCGGCCTTCGCGACGGCCAGCGACACACCCAGGATGGCGTTCGCACCGAGCCGAGACTTGTCCGGCGTGCCGTCGAGGTCCAACAGCTTCTGGTCGACGATGCGCTGGTCGACGGCGTCGACACCCGACAGGTCGGGGCCGATCTCGTCCAGCACCGCGGCCACGGCGCGCTCGACGCCCTTGCCGCCGTAGCGCTTGGTGTCGCCGTCGCGCAGCTCCACGGCTTCGTGCTCACCGGTCGACGCACCCGACGGGACCGCGGCCCGCGCCAACGTGCCGTCGTCGAGGGCCACCTCCACCTCGACGGTCGGGTTGCCGCGAGAGTCGAGAATCTCGCGCGCGCCTACCTGCTCGATCACGGCCACACTTGCTCCTCACCCGGTTGTGCCGACATGACGGCACTCAACGTAGTCGCCTAGGGGGCAGCGTATCGGGCGTTCTGGATCACCCGTTGGAGGCACGCGCGTGCCGACGTGCGGAGATACCTTTTCCGACCGCACGTGGCGTACGTCTCAGCTGGGGTGTCAGCCCTCGTTGCGACTGCCGGGGCCTGCGTCGCCGGGCTCGGAAGGCGTGCCCTCCGCACCGTTCACCTGGGCCGACTGCTCCGGAGGCTGCTCGCCGGATTCGGGGCCGGTGTCGTCGTCGGCGGACTCGTCCCCTCGGATCTGCTGCCAGCCGGCCGGCAGTTCGACGGTGTCGGAGATGTGCTGCCAGAACGTCCAGCTGTTGCCGCCGATGTCCTGCACCGTGAACAGCCGCGCCCCGTAGGGCTGGTCCTGGGGGCGGGACACCTCGACCGAGTCGCCCACGGCCTCGGCCACCCGCTCGAACTGCACGTCGACGTCGTCGACGTACACGACGTTCAGCTGGCCGACCGGTCCGTCGACGCCCTTCGCGGGCCAGTACTCGTCGCCGACGCCTGCGAGGTGGATGTCGGACCCACCCGCGCTCAACGTCGCCTGGAACACCTCACCGGCCGCATCGACGTAGCGAACCTTCTCGGTGAACCCGAAGACGCGCGTGAGCCACTCCACCGCCTCGGTGGCGTCCGTGTAGTAGAGGTACGGCGCGATGCCGAGGTACCTCGGGTCTTCGCCTTTCATCGCGGGGTCGCTCATGGCGGGCTAGTCCACCACACGAATGATCGCCGCTTGTCGCGCCCCCGCACTGGGCCACCAGGTTGATCATCGAACGAGGCCGGCGTCAAGGTCTCGATAAGCACCCAGCACGCGGGTACCGTCGTTGAACCATGGGTGACTCGACGCCATCGAATCCACCTCCGGCAGGGCCTTTGCGTCCTTCGGACCAGCAGGCGGCCGAGGCCGGCGAATCCCGTGTCCACGCCTTCCGCCAAGCGGAGGCCCTCGTCAAACGCCGTCGTCCACTCGACGCGCTCCAGGCACTCCAACCCGTGCTCGAGGCCGAACCGGACAAACCCAGCGTGCAGTTGCTCGCCGGGCGTGCGTACTTCCATTCGGCGCAGCTGCGGAGGGCCGAGCACGCGCTGAGCAAGGTGATCGAGCACGACCCGTCCGACCACTACGCGCGGTTCGTGCTCGGCAAGACGCTGCAGCGGCTGGGCAGGCTCGCCGAGGCGCTCGGCCAACTGCGGATGGCCTCGGCCATGCACCCCCAGGCCGAGTACCAGGACGCGGTCGGCGAAGTGTCGGCACGACTGACGTTGGGCGGCACCTGAGCCGGCTCAGCGGTCGGCGGGCAGCTGGTGTGCGTAGGTGTCGGCGCGCGTCGCGACCTCACGCACGTAGTCATCGGCCCGCCCGTCGGGGTTGCGGTCGCCGGAGCCGTCGCGGCCGTCGCCGGGAGCGCCTGGGTTGCGCTGACCGGCCGCACCGTCGGCGCCGTGGTACGCCCGCACGGCACGCCACCAGCCCTCGTCCGTCGCGAGATCGCGGTCCTGAGCGCACAGGACACGTGCGGCGGTGAGGGCCGCGTCGTCGATGTCCTGCGGGTCGGGTGCGCGGCCGTCCTTGGTGGCGCGGTCGGCCCACCGCTCCCAGTGTTCGGGCAGGAAGCCCAGGGGCCCGAGTTCGCGGTCCCACGTCGCGTCGCCGTCGAGCCTGCCGTTGTCGGTGTCGGCGATCTTCCTGCGTCCCTGAGTCCCGTCGAGCGGAGGCCCGACGATCGGTTCGACGGGACGGCCGTCCGCACGGATGGGCGTGCCGGATCCGCCCTCTCCGTGCCGGGTCTCCACGTATCCGATGGCAGCCAGTGTGCTCCACGACAGGTGACAGTCCGGTTCTCCGCCACGGAGCCACATCTCGGCGCGGCCGTAAGCGGCCGCGGCACGGGCGGGTACGCCGGTGGCACTCTCGACCTTTCTCGACCAGGTGTCGAGCTCCTGCTCGTCGGACACCTGCGGGCGGTCCACCGGTGCGGCCGTGGCAGCCGCCGGCACGGTCTTCCGGAACTCCGGACGCGACTCGGGCGCGGGTCGAGGGGCGGGCGTGCCCGCGGACGGTTCCTCGTCGCGTTCCATGCCCACGGTGAACACGAGGATCAGGCCGGTGGCGACGAGCGCGAGCGTGAGGGCCAGCCGAGATCGCGCGGGTCCCGGCAACGACCACGACGGCTCACCACCGGCACCCCGGGTAGACGACGGAGGGCGTTCGCTCACTCGGTCAGGTTACGTGGGCGAGGTCGGCCAGAACTCCCGCCATCCGTCGGCATCGAGTTCTGCCGGATCCCTGCCCGCACTGCGCGCGGCCTGCTCGGCCGCCCGCAGGCGCTCGGCGAAGTCCTTCGCAACGGCCCGCAGGGCCCCCTCGGGGTCCACACCCGAACGGGAGGCCGCGGCCGCGATCCGGAACAACCGCGCGCCCTCGTCGTCCTCAGCCGGCAGCAGATCGAACGGAACTCCTGCTCGGCCCGTGCGCTGCCCGAGCTTGCCCGCCAGCGCCGCTGCGGGCTGGCCCAGCGCGACTCCGTCCACAAGCGACTCGCGCTGTTTCTCGCGTTGTTTCAGCTCCTCCCAGCGGACCTGTTGCTGGTCGGCGGAGTCGACGCGGTCGACACCCGCGAACAGGTACTGGTGCCGTCCCACCATCTTGTCGACAAGGTGTTTGGCGACGTCGTCGATGTCGAAGGCGTCGCTCTCGTGCTCGGCGGCCACCCTCGCGTGGAACAGGACCTGCAGCAGCACGTCACCGAGTTCCTCGCGCATGGCGGAGCGGTCCTGCTCCTCGATGGCTTCGAGAAGCTCGTAGGTCTCCTCGATGAGGTAACGACGGAGCGAGTCGTGCGTCTGTGCCCCGTCCCAGGGGCACCCGCCGGGTGAGCGGAGACGATCCATCACCTCGACGGCCCTGACGAGCGGAGGCGCCGGAGCCTCGATCACCGTGGCCCCCGCCTCGATCAGTGCGGTGGCGCCCGGCTCATGCGCGGCCGGCGCAACGAGAACCACGCCGCTCTGTTTCGTCAGCTCCTCCGGGTGTGGTGCGGGCTTGGCATCCAGCGCCACGCGGAGGGAGTCCGGCAGACCTGCCGCCGCGTAGACGGTCTCGGCAGCACGCACGACGCCCAACGCTGCGGCCGGAAGGAAGTCCGGCAGTGCCGGACTGCACAGCACCACCGTTGCGGATCGCCAGGTCATGACTGCACGGTACGTGACCGCAACAGCCTTCCCGTCAGCTCGTCCTCGTTCGGAGCCGGCGACAGCGCTGCCTCGTCCCACACCCCGTAGCGCGGGTTGATGCGCACTCCGACGTCCTCCGCAATCGGCTGCAGCATTCGGAGTCCGGCGAAGTACAGATACTCGGGATTCACCTGACCCTGAAGCGGTTGTGCCGTGCCGTCGGTACGCCGCTCCGACACCAGACCGACGAGCCAACCGGCTTGCTGCCTGCTCGGCTGGATGACGACGACCGTCCCCTCCTTCGCCCCGAACACCGCGGTCGTGGCGAGCTCCGGATCGTTCTGGAGGGCTTCGGCGAAGTCCAGCTTCTCGCTCACCAGCTGATGACCGCCCTGACGGACGACCGCCTGTGCGCGCTGCGGCTGTTGTGCGATGCGCTCCCCCAGCGCCGTGGCCTGTTCCTTGGCGCTGTTGCCCGGCTCGCTCTGCGTGATCACGGTGCCGGTGATCTCGACCGAGAGCCTGCCGATGTACTTCTCCGCCAACTTCTGGAGCACGACCTGGTCGTAGGCCAGATCGCGAACCCGATCGGGCGCGACTCCCGCGGAACGCGCGACCTCGGCCGAGCCTCCACTCCCGCGGACGAGCCTGTCGACCTCACCCTGCTCCGGCCGGACGTTCTCCCGCTCGGCCGCCATCTCGGCGAGCTCGTGCACGACCCGCCCACGAACCACCTCACGCGCGTACAGGTCGAGCTTGCGCTGCTTCTGCGCCTCCCTCATCTGCGGCACGTTGTCGAGCAGCCAGTGGACCTCCTGCTGAACCCCGTCGAGCGGCACCGAGCGCTGTCCGACGATCGCAGCGGAGGTGACTTGACTGGGCCCCGAGCCGCAGCCGGCGAGAACGAGGAGGGCAGCAGCGGCGGTGAACAACGCGGCAGGACGGCGCATGATCCGGATCACAGGCCGTACCTTCGCACACACCCTGGCACCTTCCGCAAGCATGAACACGCGTATCACGCCTCGTCCGGAGCTCGGCCGAACAAACGGTGCAGGTGGTAATCCATCGTGGCGCGGGCCTGTTCCGCGTCTAGTTGCCCGAAAGCGACTTTGGTTCCGAGCGAGTCGGCCAGCGACCAGAGGATCTCTGCTTCAAGAGCCGGATCGACCTCGGCCGCGGCCCGCCCCTCCTGTTGCGCCTGCCCGATGGCGAGCTCGGCGAAGCGGCGCAACTCGGGGTCGTCGCCGAAGATGACCTCCGCTACCTCCGCGTCCTCCTGGGCCCGCGCGTAGTACGCCACCGAAGCCCTGATCACCTGCCGCGTCTCGGGGTCGTCGCCGAGCACCTCCGCTATCGCAGCCCGAAGAGCCTGCTCCGCAGGCACCCCCGTGGGCACGCCTCGGAGCCGCTCGGCGATCCGCTCCTCCATCCGTCCCATCGCGAGGCGGATGCCGTGCAACAGCATCTCCTGCTTGGAACGGAAGTAGTGCTGCACACGGCCCATCGACACGCCGGCCTCGGACGCCACCTCGCGCAGGCTTACGGCCTCCACGCCGGATCGCGCAACCAGCCTGAGCACCGCCGCGGCGATGTCGGCTCTCTGGGACTCGGCGTCCACTCTCCTCGGCACGCCTCCACCGTAGCAATGCAAGCGCATTGCCACGGCTCGCGCACTCCCCTTACAATGCGTCTGCATTGTACTTCAGTACCGACTCGAGGAGGCCGCGTTGACACGCTCGCGGATGCTCGACGGAGCACAGGGACTTGTCGCGTTCATGGGAATCCTCCTCGGGGTGGTTCCACTGGCCGGCTGGATCATCGCCGGGCGCCACAACGGGCCGTTCCGGCTCATTTTCGGAGACCTGCAGACTCCTGCCGCCTACGTGGCTCCGATCGCGGTGATAGCGGGCGCAGTCCTCATCATCGCAGCCCTGGAAGTCGCGAAGAAAGGGTTGAAATGACACCCGAGACCCTGTGTTGACAATCGACGTTCATGCGGAACCTGTTGGTACACAACGGTTTCCGGGCCATTGAGACCTTGGGGAGTGGTGAGCGAACCCGGTGCGAACGGTCCATTCGCAACGCGATCGGGTCCCCACATGTAGCGATTTTTCCTGACCTATTGCCAGCTAGGGTCGATTCATGGCCGGAACCGAATCGAGCACACGCCCTGCGCACACGTTCGAAACGTTGCCACCTCGAACGACACGCGGCCCCCGTGCGGGTGCACGAGGGCCGCGCGCAGCCTCAGACCGCTGCGGGCTGCTGGGTCATCGACGTCAGGAGGTTTGCGCACCAGTCGATCAGTGCCTCGTCCCGCAGCGGCGGCGCGCCGATACGGCCACCGGCGGGTCCTTCGGTCGGCTTCGGCACCGAGACCGTGTGCGTGACCGCCTTGTACGTCGCCTTGGGGTAAAGCCGCTTGAGGCGGACCATCTGCGAATCCGACAGCGGAAGCGGCGTGAACCGGATCGTGTTGCCCTGCACGGTCACCTCCGTCACGCCCGCCTTGCGGCACGTCTGCCGGAACGCGGCGACGGCGAGCAACCGTCGAACCGGTTCCGGCGGTTGGCCGTAGCGGTCCACGAGCTCGTCCAGCACGCCGTCCAGTTCGGACTGGTCCGTCGCCGCCGCGATCTTGCGATACGCCTCCAGTCGCAGCCGCTCCCCCGGCACGTAGTCGTGCGGGAGGTGCGCATCGACGGGAAGGTCCACCCGCACCTCTGTCGGCGCCTCGTCCTCGACGGGCTCGGCCCCTGCGCTCCGGCGGAAGACGTCGACGGCCTCGCCCACCAGTCGGACGTACAGGTCGAAACCGACGCCCGCGATGTGCCCGGACTGTTCCGCACCGAGGATGTTGCCTGCTCCGCGGATCTCCAGGTCCTTCATCGCCACCGCCATACCGGCACCGAGTTCGGTGTTCTGGGCAATGGTGGCGAGGCGGTCGTGAGCCGTCTCCGTCAGCGGTTTCTCCGGCGGATAGAGGAAGTAGGCATAGCCGCGTTCCCGACCACGTCCGACACGCCCGCGCAGCTGGTGCAGCTGTGCCAGGCCGAGCATGTCGCCGCGTTCCACGATCAGGGTGTTGGCGTTCGAGATGTCCAGACCGGTCTCGACGATCGTCGTGCACACCAGGACGTCGAAGTCCCGCCGCCAGAAGCCCTCGATGATCTGCTCGAGCCGGTGCTCGGGCATCTGCCCGTGTGCCGTGACGACCCGCGCCTCCGGCACGAGCTCCCGCAACCGCTTGGCCGCCTTCTCGATCGACGACACCCGGTTGTGGACGAAGAAGACCTGCCCGTCCCGCAGCAACTCACGGCGAATCGCAGCGGCGACCTGCTTGTCCTCGTAGGCGCCGACGTAGGTGAGGATGGGATGCCGGTCCTCGGGCGGGGTCAGGATCGTCGACATCTCGCGGATTCCCGCCATGCTCATCTCGAGCGTGCGCGGAATCGGCGTAGCGGACATCGTCAACACGTCGACGTGGGTGCGGAGCGCCTTGATGTGCTCCTTGTGCTCGACGCCGAACCGTTGCTCCTCGTCGACGATCACCAGGCCCAGGTCCTTGTACCGAACACCGGTCTGCAGCAGGCGGTGGGTGCCGATCACGATGTCGACCTCGCCCGCGGCCAGCTCCTCCAAGGTCTTGTCCGCGTCGGCCTGCTCGGTGAACCGCGACATGCCGCGGATCGTCACCGGGAAGGTGCTCATCCGCTCGGTGAAGGTGTTCAGGTGCTGCTGCGCCAACAGCGTGGTGGGAACGAGCACCACGACCTGTTTGCCGTCCTGGACGGCCTTGAACGCGGCGCGCACGGCGATCTCCGTCTTGCCGTAACCGACGTCGCCGCAGATCACGCGGTCCATGGGAACGCTGCGCTCCATGTCGGCCTTGACCTCGTCGATCGCGGCGAGCTGATCGTTCGTCTCCACGAACGGGAAGGCGTCCTCCAGCTCTCGCTGCCACGGGGTGTCCGGGCCGAAGGCGTGTCCGGGCGCGGCCTGGCGGGCGGCGTAGAGCTGAACCAGCTCGGCGGCGATCTCCTTGACGGCCTTGCGCGCCTTGGCCTTCGTGTTCTTCCAGTCGGATCCGCCGAGCTTGTTCAGCGTGGGCAGCTCACCGCCGACGTACCGGGAGACCTCGTCGAGCTGGTCGGTCGGCACGAAAAGCCGGTCGCCCGGGTGGCCACGCTTCGACGCGGCGTACTCGAGAACGAGGTACTCGCGGGTGGCGCCGCCGATGGTGCGCTGCACCATCTCGACGAACTTGCCGATGCCGTGCTGGTCGTGCACCACGTAGTCGCCGGCCTTCAGCGCCAGCGGGTCGACGGCATTCCTGCGCCGCGAGGGCATCTTGGTGTTCAGGTCGCGTCCCGATCGCGCGACGGTCGCGCCGCGCCCCGTGATGTCCGACTCGCTGAGGACCACGAGGGCGCTGTCGGGAGCGACGAAGCCGTCGGTGACCGCGCCGCAGGTGACCGTGACGACACCGGGCTTCGGCTGCTCGTCGAGGGTCTCCGCGTGGGTCGCGGGCACGTCGCCCGACGACAACTGCTCGACGGCACGCTGGGCCGTACCGCTTCCCGCGACGACGACGACCGCGGCGCCACCCGACGCGGTGTGCGCGCGCAGATCGGTGACGACCCGTTCAATCTCCCCGTGGTAGCCGGGCGCACTGTCGATCCCGATGTGCACCACGTCGTCTTCGCTCGTCAGCTGGGACAGGGTCCACCAGCAGCGGCCGGAGTCGGTCGCGTGCGTGCGCACCTCACCGAGTGCGCGATACGCCGAGGCACCGAGATCGATCGGGGCGCGCCCGCCGTCCGCGGCCGAGGTCCACGACGCCTCCAGGAACTCCTGACCGGTGCGCACGAGGTCGGCGGCCCGCGCACGGATCTTCTCCGGATCGCTGAGTACGACGTGCGTGCCCTCGGGCATTGCGTCGGTGAGCAGTTCCAACTCGCCGTCGCACAGCACCGGGATCAGCGCTTCCATTCCCTCGGAGGGAATGCCGTCGGAGAGCTTGGTGAGGATCTCGGCCAGCTGTGCGTCCGCGGCGTGTTCTTCGGCGAGTTCGGCGGCGCAGGCCTTGACGTCGTCGGTCAACAGCAGCTCGCGGCACGGCGGTGCGACGATCTCGGGGATCTCGCCGGGAAGCGAACGCTGGTCCGAGACCGAGAACGCGCGGATCTCGCTGACCTCGTCGCCCCAGAACTCGACGCGGTGGGGATGTTCGTCCGTCGGGGCGAAGACGTCGAGGATGCCGCCGCGCACGGCGAACTCGCCACGCTTCTCGACCATGTCCACGCGCGTGTACGCGAGTTCGACAAGCCGCTCGAGCACTCCCTCGAAGTCCAGCTCCTCGCCGACCCGCAGATCGATCGGCGCGAGGTCGCCGAGCCCGGGAGCCATCGGCTGGATCAGGCTCCGCACCGTCGACACGACGACCCGCAGGCCGCCCTGACCGGGCTGCGAGAGCCGGTGCAACACCGCGAGCCGTTTGCCGACGGTGTCGGCGCGCGGGGACAACCGTTCGTGCGGCAGGGTCTCCCACGAAGGGAAATCCGCCACTGCGTCGTCACCGATGAGGCTGCCGAGCGCGGCCGTCAGCTCCTCGGCCTCACGCCCCGTTGCGGTGACCGCGAGGACCGGTCTTCCCGCACCCTGGTCGGAGGCCAACGCGGCGAGTACGAGTTGCCGGGTCGCCGGGGCGCCGTCGAGGTCGACGAACGGTGCTCCCGCACGCTCCACGACCGAACGCAGCGCAGGATCGGGCAGGACGGCCGACAGGAGACCGGCCAACGTCGGCTGGGACACGGAAAGACTCCCCCTGTACGCGAACACGCGGACACACCTGTGCCCACGAAAAGTGGAGCACAGGGTGTTGGGTTCTCAGGCTCTTGGGTTCTCCCGACCAGCCTACGTCGTGCTCGGAGACGCGGTGTCGTCGGCGCCGGGAGCGTCAGCGCGGTTGCCCGCATCCGCCGCCACCTCGGCGGCGACGGCACGGGCCGCGCGGCGTCATTCGGCGACGCGCAGTTTCGGCTTGTGCTCGAGGTGGGACAGGCCGTTCCACGCCAGATTGACCAGATGCGCGGCGACCTCGTCGCGCTTGGGTTTGTGGGCGTCGAGCCACCACTGCCCGGTCAGCGCCACCATGCCGACGAGCGCCTGGGCGTACAGCGGAGCCAGCTTCCCGTCGTAGCCGCGCGCGGAGAACTCCTCGCCGAAGATGTGCTCCACCTGACTGGCGATGTCGTTGAGCAGGGTGGAGAAGGTGCCCGTCGAGCTCGCCACCGGCGAATCGCGCACAAGGATGCGAAAACCCTCGTGCGATTCGTCGACGTAACTGAGCAACGCGATCGCGGCCTGTTCGAGCATCACCCGCGGATGGCCGCCGTGGAGGCTGGAGACCATCCGGTCGAGGATCGTCTGGGCCTCACGGTCGACCACGACGGCGTACACGCCTTCTTTGCCGCCGAAGTGCTCGTACACGACCGGCTTCGACACGTTCGCCCGCCGGGCGATCTCCTCCACCGACGTGCCGTCGTAGCCCTTCTCCGCGAAGAGGGTGCGGGCCACGTTCAGCAGCTGCTGCCTGCGTTCCGTTCCCGTCATCCTCACGCGCGGCACCGCGGAGGCGTCAGCCTGGGCCCCCGCGGCAGCCGCTTCCCGCTTAGCGCGCCGTCGACCTGCCATTCGCCGAACCGTACAGGCACCCGTCCACGCTCACGCGGCCGAGAGCTTCTCCAGCCGCTTGGCCGTTGGCCACCGGACCTTGTGCGCCCATCCGAGCTTCTCGAAAGCCCAGATCACCCGGGCCGAGATGTCGATCTGACCGCGCTTCACGCCGTGCCGGGCCGACGTCGGGTCCGCATGGTGCAGGTTGTGCCAGGACTCGCCGAACGAGGCGATCGCCAGCGGCCAGAAGTTGGCCGACTTGTCGCGGGCACTGAACGGACGCTCACCGAGCATGTGACAGATCGAGTTGACCGACCACGTCACGTGGTGCAGCACGCAGACACGCACCAGACCCGCCCAGAAGAAGGCGGTGACGAAGCCCCACAGGGACCAGGTCAGCAGCCCACCGACGATGCCCGGCACCACCAGGCTCAACAGCGTCCACAACCAGAACAGCTGGTCGACCTTGCTGATGGCCTTGTCCTTGAGCAGGTCGGGAGCGAACCGTTCGTGATTGCTCTTGTCCCGTTCGAACAGCCAGCCCATGTGGGCGTGCCAGAAGCCCTTCGCCACCGCGAGCGGTGTGGTGCCGAACAGCCACGGCGAGTGCGGGTCTCCCTCACGGTCGGAGAAGGCGTGGTGCCTGCGGTGGTCGGCGACCCAGGTGATCACCGGACCTTGGACCGCCGAGCTGCCCGCGATGGCCAGCAGCACGCGCAGCCACGGCTTCGCCTTGAACGAACCGTGCGTGAAGTAGCGGTGGAAACCGACGGTGATGCCGAGCCCGGAGAAGGCGTAGAACACCACGAACAGGCCCACGTCGACCCAGGACAGGCCCCAGCCCCACGCGAAGGGGACCGCGGCGATCAAGGCCACCAACGGGGCCAGGACACCGAGGTAGACCGCGAACTGGACGCCGGCTGTCCGCTGCCCGTCGAGCACGGGTTTACGACCGGATCTTGGCGTCTCGTCCGTATCCAGGGTTGCCGTCATGCACGTCACTTCTTTCCACGAGGACCCCCGGCGCCGCACGCCATGGACGGCGAACGCGCCCAAAGGGTCACCTCACCTACGAGACCGTAAGTTACGGTACAGGAAGGTTTCCCCTCTGGGGAGAGTCGAAAACCCCCGTGACGGACCTGCCCGCGAACTGCAACCTGCAGTGGATATCCTGACCAGGCGCGATCCGCCGTAGTGTAATTGGCAGCACTTCAGATTTTGGTTCTGACAGTCCAGGTTCGAGCCCTGGCGGCGGAGCAGAGCGGGATTCCAGCAGCCCAGGGGGTGTGTGTCCGCTGCACGGCGAAGAGCTCCACGCCGGGAGGGTGACGGAGCACGAGATATCCGACCCGGCACTCGGCGACAAGTCCGACGCCTGGCTGCTCGGACGCGCTCGCGAACTGATCGCCAGCGTCCAACGGAGCGGTAAGCCCGAACAGGTCGAGATCATCCGGACGCTCGACAGTCTGCTCGAGGAGACACAGCGGCGCGGGGAACCGATTCTGGTGGCGCAGATGCTGCGTGCGTCCGCCCTGTCCCGGCTCATCACGGCAAGCAAGACCGACGAGGCCGAGCAGCAGCTCGACGAGATGCTGGCGCACACCCGCAGGCACGGCGCCACGCTGCTCAGGGCCGATGCCCACGCCCTGCGCGGCCGCAGGCTCGTCCTCGCAGGCCACGAGGACGCCGCACTCACCGAGATCGCCCGCGCCCTGGCGCTCCTCGACGACCCGCCGTCGCAGGAACTCGGACTGGGCAGGCGTGCATGGGACCGTCTGCTGTCCACCGCACTCAACGACTGCTGGATCGTGTTGAACCAGATCGGCGTCTACGAGGCCGCCGAAGAGGTCATCACTCGCGCTCACCAGGCCGTCCGCGACAGCGCGGGTCCCCACGAGATCACGATGCAGCTCATGAACCGCGTCAAGATGCTGCTCGGCTGGGGTCTGCGGCTCGAGCGCATCGGACGCAGCGACGAGGCGAGCGAGAAGTTCCGCACCGCGGCATCGATGGCCATCGCGGTCGAGGCACCGTTCGCCGAGTCGCTCTTTCCCCGCAAGGCGGGTGTCGCGGCCGTGGAACAGGTCGCGTCGCTGGCCGCGGCGCTCGCCCTCGCCGCGCCCAGCGAGGCGCACATCGATCGGCTGCGCCGGTTGCGCGCGACACCGTTGTTCCCCTTCGACAATCCGCTGCTGTCCATCGCGCTGGCGCGGTGTCTGGAGTCGGTGGGCAAACAGGAGGAAGCGTTCGAGCTGCTCCTCGAGGACCGTGAGCACTTTCCCGAGGAGTACCCCCAGCCGTCGATGCGCATCGGCATCATCCACGAGCTGGCCCGCTTCGCCGACCGCTACGACCTCGGAGACCCGCGGGCCCAGCTCGCCGACTACGCCGGAGCCCTCGAGGCGGAGCTGTGGTCCATGCGGGAGTCGCAGAGTGCCGCACTCGACACCCGCCGCGAGCACGAACGCCTGTCGGCGATGCACGGTGCGATCACCCAGCAGGCCTTGCAGGACCCGCTCACTGGGTTGCCGAACCGCCGCGCACTCGACGAGCGACTGCGCGGGTACGCCACGTCCTCGGCGAGCGAGCCACTCGCGGTGGCACTCATCGACCTGGACGGCTTCAAGGGCGTCAACGACCAGCGCTCCCACGCGGACGGGGACGACGTGCTACGGATCGTGGCGAGCACGCTGCGCGATTCGCTCCGCGGCGACGACATCGTGGCCCGCTACGGAGGCGACGAGTTCGTCGCACTCCTGCCCGGCGCTCCGCTGCACGCCGCGACCCAGGCGATGAACCGTGCGGTAACGGCGGTCGACGAACTACCGCGACATCTGTCACACGGGGTCACCCTGTCCGTCGGACTCGTCGCGCTGCGGGCCGGAGAGCGTGCCGAGGAGGTCCTCTCCCGCGCCGACGCCTCGATGTACCAGGCGAAACGCCGTGGCGGAAACCAGATCGCCACATCCGCCCAAATCGGTGACGAGGCACAAACCGAACCCAAGAACGACCCCACGTCGGACGCCGACGAACCGACGTAGGATCGTTGACCGGTCGAGATTAATCCCCGGTGAATCCAAGGAGTGCCGTGACCGGGCCGCTGAGCACAGTGATACTCGCCGCCGGCGAGGGCACCCGTATGCGTTCGGACCTTCCCAAGGTGCTGCACACCCTGGCGGGACGGCCGCTCGTCGAGCACGCGGTCCGCGCCGCGGCGGGCCTGGATCCGGACGAACTCGTGGTCGTCGTCGGACACGGCAGGGAGGCGGTCGGCGCGCATCTCGACGGCGTGGCCGACGCCATCGGGCGCACCGTGAAGACGGCCGTCCAGTCCGAACGCCGCGGCACCGGCCACGCGGTGCAGTGCGCGCTCGAGGCACTGCCCGCAGGCGACTCCGGCACGGTCCTGGTCACCTACGGCGACGTGCCGCTCCTCGACACCGCGACGCTCGCGGAGTTCCTCGCCGAGCACGAGCGCGAGGGCAACGCCGTCACGGTGCTCACCTCGGTGGTCGACGACCCGACCGGTTACGGCCGCATCGTGCGCGACGCCGGGGGCGCCGTCACCGGCATCGTCGAGCACAAGGACGCCGACGAGACCCAGCGGGCCATCACCGAGATCAACTCGGGTGTCTACGCCTTCGACGCCGCGGTGCTCGCCAACGGTCTCTCCCGCCTGTCCACCGACAACTCCCAGGGCGAGCTGTACCTGACCGACATTCTCGGCATCGCCCGTGGCGACGGACGTGCGGTCGGCGGCCTGCCGGTGTCGGACCCGTGGCTGACCGAGGGCGTCAACGACCGGGTGCAGTTGTCGACGTTGGGCACGGAGCTGAACCGGCGGATCGTGACCGGGTGGCAGCGCGAGGGCGTCACGGTCGTGGACCCGGCCTCCACGCGGATCGACCTCGACGTCACGCTCTCCCGCGACGTGGTCATCGAGCCGGGCGTGCAGCTCTACGGCGCGACGGTCGTCGGCGCCGGGGCGCGGATCGGGCCGGACACGACGTTGACCGACGTCCGGGTCGGCGAGCGGGCGAGCGTCGTGCGCACCCACGGGAGCGAGTCGGTCGTCGGAGACGACGCGTCGGTCGGGCCGTTCGCCTATCTGCGGCCGGGGACGAAACTCGGCGAGGCGGGCAAGATCGGCACGTTCGTCGAGACGAAGAAGGCCGACATCGGCCGCGGGACGAAGGTGCCGCACCTGACCTACGTCGGTGACGCGACGATCGGCGAGCAGAGCAACATCGGCGCGTCGAGCGTGTTCGTCAACTACGACGGCATCGCCAAGCACCACACCACGATCGGTTCGCACGTGCGCACGGGGTCGGACACGATGTTCGTCGCGCCGGTGAACGTGGGGGACGGTGCGTACAGCGGTGCGGGCACGGTGATCAGGGAGGACGTGCCCCCGGGTGCGCTGGCGGTGTCGGGGGCTCCGCAGCGCAACATCGAAGGCTGGGTGCCACGGCGTAGGCCGGGTACCCCAGCGGCGAAGGCCGCCGAGCAGGCCCTCGCCGACCAGGAGAAAACCGACACCGACGGGGAGTCGCCAGCATGAGTCCGAAGTCCGGAACACCCAAGAAGAATCTGATGCTCTTCTCGGGGCGTTCACACGTCGAGCTCGCCGAAGAGGTCGCGAAGAGCCTCAACGTGACGATCACCCCGCAGACGGTGCACACGTTCGCGAACGGTGAGATCTACGTCCGGTACGAGGAGTCCGTTCGCGGGACCGACGCCTTCGTCATCCAGAGCTTCTCGCCGCCGATCAACGAATGGCTGATGGAACAGCTGATCATGATCGACGCACTCAAGCGGGGCAGCGCGAAGCGGATCACCGCCATCGTCCCGTTCTACCCGTACTCGCGGCAGGACAAGAAGCACAAGGGACGCGAGCCGATCTCCGCGCGCCTGGTGGCGGACCTGCTCAAGACGGCCGGTGCCGACCGCATCCTGACCGTCGACCTGCACACGGCGCAGATCCAGGGCTTCTTCGACGGCCCCGTCGACCACCTGCACGGGCAGAACGTGCTCGCCGACTACATCAACGAGCACTACAGCGACCACAACATCACGGTCGTCTCGCCGGATTCCGGCCGGGTGCGGCTCGCGGAGAAGTGGGCCCAGCAGCTCGGTGACCGTCCGATCGCGTTCATCCACAAGACGCGGGACCCGGACAAGCCGAACCAGGCGGTCGCCAACCGCGTCGTGGGTGACGTCAAGGGCAGGCTGTGCGTGCTGATCGACGACATGATCGACACGGGCGGCACGATCACCAAGGCCGTCGACGCGCTGCTCGACCAGGGCGCGTCGGACGTCGTGATCGCCACGACCCACGGCATCCTTTCGGACCCGGCGACCGAGCGGCTGTCCAACTCCAAGGCGCGCGAGGTGATCGTCACCAACACGCTGCCGATCCCGGAGGAGAAGCGCTTCCCGACGATGACCGTGCTGTCGATCGCTCCGCTGCTGGCACGGGCGATCCAGGAGGTCTTCGAGGACGGCTCGGTGACGAGCCTGTTCGACGGCAGCGCGTGACGCCTGCCTGACCCGACGACAGGAGGGCCCCGCGACGGCGACGACCGCTGTTCGCGGGGCCCTTCCGCGTTCGCGGCCGGCATCTTGCACAGACCGGGCAGGGGGTCAAGAGCTCGCTATCCGGCTGCATTACACTGGGCGAGTTGTCTCGGCGAGGCGGGGCCGAAGGGACTCTTCGGCGCCCGACGTGATCGACGCGGCGGCTTGAGAAGGCCACCCGTGTGCGCACGTCGTGGTACTCGCCGCCGGACAGCCACAAGAGACCAACGCTGGTCCGCCAGCAATGCTCGACCAGAAGAACGCCCCATTCCACCAGGGCCCCACCGCGAGGAGTGCATCACCGTGTCCGAGGTACGCCTGACCGTCGAACCCCGTACCGAGTTCGGCAAGGGAGCGGCTCGCCGCACCCGCCGCGCCGGCAAGATCCCCGCGGTGCTGTACGGCCACGGCGAGGACCCGAAGCACCTGGCGCTGCCGGCCGTGGACTTCGCCCGCGTCGTGCGCGACAACGGCCAGAACGCCGTCATCACGCTGGACATCGCCGGCACGACCACCAAGTCGACCGACCTGGCGCTGACGAAGACCATCACGGTCCACCCGCTGAAGAACTACATCGAGCACGTCGACCTGCTGGTCGTGCGTCGCGGCGAGAAGGTCACGGTCGACATCCCGGTCGTCGTCACCGGTACGGCCGCGCCCGGCACGCTGGTCACCCAGGACCTCGACACCGTGCAGGTCGAGGTCGAGGCCACCCACATCCCGGAGCAGGTCGAGGTGGACATCGACGGCGCCGAGGCCGGCCACTCGGTTCAGGCCTCGCAGATCACGCTGCCGCGTGGCGCCGAGCTGACCACCGACCCGGAGGCCCTGGTCGTCGCCGTGAACGAGGCGCCGACCGAGGAGGCCATGGAGGCCGAGGTCGACGCCGAGGGCGCCGGTGTGGTCGAGGAGGAGTCGGACTCCGCCGAGGGTGGCGACGAGAGCTGACCCGCTGAGTCGTCCGGATACGACATGGCGAACGAGTTTCCCGGGGCCGGCGAGCAGGTGCTGCTCGCCGGCCTCGGCAATCCCGGGCCCCGGTACGCGGGCAACCGGCACAACGTGGGCTTCATGGTCCTCGACGAACTGGCGTCCCGCGTGGGCGGCAAGTTCAAGGCCCACAAGAGCGGTGCGGAAGTCCTGGAAGGACGGATCGGCGGGCGCAAGGTCGTGCTCGCGAAACCCCGCTCGTACATGAATCTCTCCGGCGGTCCGCTCGTCGCGGCGGCGCGGTTCTACAAGATCGACGCGAGCGGCCTGGTGGTCGTCCACGACGAGTTGGACGTGCCGTACGGGTCGTTGCGGTTGAAACTCGGCGGTGGCGACAACGGCCACAATGGACTGCGATCCATCACGAAGTCGTTCGGCACCAAGGACTACTACCGCGTGCGGTTCGGTGTCGGCAGACCGCCCGGCCGAATGGACGCGGCCGACTTCGTCCTCAAGGATTTCGCCACGACCGAGCGCCGCGAGCTGGCACTGAACGTCGACCGTTGCGCCGACGCGGTCGAGGAGCTGCTGGCAAGCGGTCTGACCGCCGCGCAGAACACGTTTCACGCATCCTGACGCGCGCAAGCGGCACCCCCTGCGCGCACCCCGCCTTCGCTGCACACACAGCGTCACTACGACCACCGACACTCCCCCGACGGGGTCGGATGGATACGCCTGATCGAGTCGCATCCGGTCGGGACGCTTCCCCCACGTCGCCGCCCCGGCTATCACGGATAGCCGCGAGGGACACCGACGTGGAGGTGCAGGTCATGGCGATCACGGCAGACGACGTGCGAGGCGCCGAGTTCCCGGACTCGGGATTCGGCAGGCGCGGCTACGCCAAGCACGAGGTCGACGCGCTGCTCGACCGAGTGGTCCGCACACTGTCCGACGAGGACGACCTGACGGCCGCGGAGGTGCATCACGTCCAGTTCGGACGGCCGCCGATCGGCAAGCGCGGGTACGACGAGAAGCATGTCGACGACTTCCTCGACAAGGTCGAGGACACACTGCTGACCCGCACCGGCGTCACCAGGGGTGCGCACGAGGTACCGGCGGCCCGCGAGACGTCCCCTGCAGTCACCGACGCAGCCGTCGCGGAGGCAGCCGACACCCGGCCAGCCGACACGGAGATGCCGCAGCGGGCCGAGCGCAGCTGACGTCGCCTACGCCTGTGCGTCCATGCGGTCGCGGTACTGCTCGGCCGTGGCGGCGCGCTGGACCTTGCCGGAGGGCGTCTTCGGCAGACTTCCCGTCGGCAGGACGACGACGGCGTAGGGACGCGCGTCGACCGCGTCGCGCACGCGGGCCGTCACCTCCTTGACGATGCGGGCCTCCTCGGCCTCGTCGCCCGCCGACTTGGATTCCAGCACGACGGCGAACCGCTCCCTGCGCGTGCCCGCGTCGATCCGCACGGCCACGGCGTTGCCTGCGCGCACGCCCTCGACCGCTCCCGCGGCCCGCTCGACATCGGTCGGGTAGACGTTGCGCCCACCGAGGATGATGACGTCCTTGCTCCGGCCGCAGATGATGATCTGCCCGTCGACCAGGTAGCCGATGTCGCCCGTGGCGAACCAGCCCTCGGCGTCCTGGGTGTCGAGCGGCCCATCGACCGTCAGGTACCCCGGCGTGATCGCCTCACCGCGCAGCTGGATCTCGCCGACCTCGCGCTCGGCCAGCACCGCACCGCCCTCGCCGACGATGCGCGCCTCGATACCGTCGAGCGGCCTGCCCAACACGGCGAATCCGCGCACCTGCTCGGTACCGCGGCGCTCGTCGCCCTCGGGCACCGGCACCGCCCGGTTCTCGCTCTCCAGCGGGTCGGCCTCGACGACGTCGACCGTCAACCCCGAGAACAACGGCGCGAACGACACCGCCAGCGTCGCCTCCGCGAGACCGTAGGCGGGGAACACGCACTCGGCGGGCATGCCGAACCGTGCGCCCGCGTCGGTGAACGTCCGCACCGCCGTCTCGTCGATCGGCTCGGCGCCGTTCAGCGCGATCCGCATCGTCGACAGGTCGTAGGCCTCGTCGTCGTCCACTCTGGCCAGCCTGCGGCCCACGATGGCGTAGGCGAAGTTCGGCGCGGCGGTGATCGTGCCGCGGTAGCGCGTGATCAGGTCCGGCCACAGCAGCGGCGAGCTCAGGAACTCGACCGGCGTGACCTTCACCAGTTCCACCCCGAAGGTCATGGGCACGGTGAGGAACCCGACCATGCCCATGTCGTGGAAGGTCGGCAGCCACGACACCATCACGTCGCTGTCGGGGTCGAGGTTCGACCGCCGCGCCATGGCGCTGATGTTGGTGTACAGGTTGCCGTGCGTGATGCGAACGGCCTTCGGCTCGGCCGTGGAACCACTGGTGAGCTGCAGCAACGCCATCGCGTCCTCGTCGACGGCGACCGGTTCGGCGATCGGCTCCGAATCCAGAAGGTCCTCGATCGTCCGGTACTGGATGCCGTTCTGCTCGAGCACGGGCGCCAACTGGCCGAACGGCTCGCCGAGCAGTACCAGGTCGGAACCGATCATCCGCAGCACCTGCAACGTGTCCTCGGCCCACCGAGCCAGGTCCGTTCGCGGCGTCGGCTGGTGCAGCATCGTCACGCTGCCACCAGCCAGCCACACGCCCTGCACGGTCGGTGCGATCAGCTCCGGCGCCGCGGCGAGCACGGCCACCGCCCCGCCGGCACGGAACCCGCCTCCGGCGAGTCCTCCCGCGAGGCACCGCGCACGCTCGTGCACCTCCGCCCACGTCCTGCGCACGGGCTCCGAAGGCTCACCCGTGACCATGCCCCGCTGCCGCCCACCGGCTTCGGCGGTGGCGACCATCGTGTCCACGAACCGGCTCATGCCAGTGACTGTAACCGCGGGTCACACCCGAGGGGGAACCGGCCGTCGCGGTTCACTCGACCGCCTCGGAGGCCTCGAGCCACTTCTGCTCGAGTTCGTCCTTCTCGGCCTGCAGCTCCTTCAACCTGGCCGTGAGCTCCACCAGGCGGTCCGGTTCGGTCGCGGCCTCGGCGAGCTCGGCGTGCAACGTCGACTCCTTCTCGGCGAGGGTGTCGAGTTTGCGTTCGAGTTTGCCCAGCTCCTTCGTGATGGCCCGCCACTCGGCGTTGGACAGCTTCGGAGCCTCCGCCGTTCCCGACGACGCGGCCTCGGCTCGCTCCCCCGTGGCGGGGCGACCGGCGGGCTCGGCTGCGGGACGCGCCGACGCGATGCTCTGCCTGCGCTGGAGGTACTCGTCGATGCCGCCGGGCAGGTCGGTGATGCCGACGTCACCGAACAGGGCCACGACCGTGTCGCACACCCGCTCGGTGAGATACCGGTCGTGGGAGACGACGATCAGCGTGCCCGGCCAGCCGTCGAGGAGGTCCTCGAGCTGTTGGAGGGTGTCGATGTCCAGGTCGTTGGTCGGCTCGTCGAGCAGCAGCACGTTCGGCTCGGCCATCAGCAACCGCACCAGCTGCAGCCTGCGGCGCTCCCCGCCGGACAGATCACCGACCGGCGTCCACTGGCGTTTCGGAGGGAACCCGAGCTTCTCCGCCAGCTGCGAGGCCGACAGTTCGTGCTTGCCGAGCTGCACCCGCGCGGCCACCCGTTCGACGGCCTGCAGCACCCGCAGGTCGGCAGGAAGGTCGTCCAGTTCCTGCTTCAGGTGTGCCAAGTGGACGGTCTTGCCCTCGATCCGCCTGCCCGTCTCGGGTTCGCGTTCGCCGGCGAGCAGCTTCAGCAACGTCGTCTTGCCCGAACCGTTGACACCGACGAGGCCGATGCGATCACCGGGTCCGATGCGCCAGGTGACGTGGTCGAGCAGCACCCGGTCGCCCACGCTGAGCGAGACGTCCTCGAGTTCGAGCACGGTCTTGCCGAGGCGGCGTTTGGCGAAACTCATCAGCTCGACGGTGTCGCGCGGGGGCGGCACGTCGGCGATCAGCGCCTCGGCGGCCTCGATGCGGTAGCGCGGCTTGGACGTGCGCGCCTTGGCGCCACGCTGCAACCACGCCAGCTCCTTGCGCGCGAGGTTCTGCCGCTTCTCCTCGGCCGCCTGCGCCAGCCGGGCCCGTTCCGCACGGGCGTACACCCAGTCGGCGTAGCCACCCTCGTACTGTTCGACCCGGCCGCCGGTGACCTCCCAGGTGCGCCCGCACACGGTGTCGAGGAACCACCGGTCGTGCGTGACGACCACGAGCGCCGACCTGCGCGCCAGCAGGTGGTCGGCCAACCACCGCACACCTTCGACGTCGAGGTGGTTCGTGGGCTCGTCGAGCACCAGCAGGTCCAGTTCGCCGACGAGCGTCGCGGCGAGCGCGACCCGCCTGCGTTCCCCGCCGGACAGGTTGGCCGTGGCCGTGTCGAGTCCGATGGCGGCGATCCCCAGTCCGTCCACAATGGAACGCACGCGGGCGTCGGAGGCCCATTCGTGCTCGGCCTCGAACCCGGCGAGCACGACGTCCCCGACCGTGCTTCCCTCCGGCAGGTCGGTTCGCTGCGTGACCACGCCCATGCGCAGGTCGCGCACGCGGCTCACGCGCCCCGAGTCGGGCTCGGTGATCCCGGCGAGCACCTCGAGCAGCGTCGTCTTGCCTCCGCCGTTGAGGCCGACCACGCCGATGCGCTGGCCTTCACCGACGCCCAGGGACACCTCGTCCAGGAGCGGCCGGACGCCGTAGGACTTGCTCACCGATTCGAGATTGACCAGATTGGCCATGCGTCAGACAAACCTCTCCACGACGTGGAACCGTTCGGCGACCACGGGGGTCGCGTCGTCGATGGTGACAGGACGCCCCAGCGCGGCACGCAGCTCGTCGCTGTTCCAGAACTGCTCGTGGGCGGCGCGCCACTCGGCGACGTCCGCGTGCCCCTCGCCCTCGTCGACGGCGTGCCGATCATCGACCTCCGACAGCGGAAGGACCCGCACGTCGGTCGTCTCGATCACCGCGACCACCGCACCGTCCGAGTCGACGACCCGCTGCCGCTCACCGCGTCGGGGCAACGCCTCACCCTCGACGCGGTATTCCTCGAGCAGTGCCGTGGTGGTCGTCTTCCTGCCACTGAGCACGGCTGCCACGAGCGCGTCCCTCAGCGGCCCCGGGAACGCGAACTCGGCGATCCTCATGCGTGTGCCTGCGGGGGACTCGGATGCCACGGGGAGTCGTCGCCCCCGTCGTCCGGGTCGACGACCCGCGCGCCCGGCACCGGCCCGCTGGCGACGCGCACCGTGCGGCACACGCCCGCACCCGACAGCCGCGCCGAGACCTGCACCGCCGCGTCGCCGTCCGCGCACAGGAACGCGCACGTCGGTCCCGAACCGGAGACGATCCCGGCCAGAGCACCGGCCTCGACGCCGGCACGCAGCGTCCGCCGCAGGTTCGGGCGCAGCGACACCGCGGCGGCCTGCAGGTCGTTGCCGAGCAGCTCCGCGAGACGGTGCGGATCACCCCACGCCATCGCCTCGACCAGCGGCGCGTGGTCGCCCACCGGCGGCGGATCGCCGACCTCGCGGAGCCGGTCCAGTTCGCGATACACCCGCGGCGTCGACAGTCCCCGCTGCGCGAACGCCAGCACCCAGTGGAACGTGTGCCGGGACAGCACCGGCACGAGCTCCTCGCCGCGTCCCGTGCCGAGCGCCGTCCCGCCGTGCAGCGCGAACGGAACGTCGCTGCCCAGCTGTGCGGCCAGGCTCGTGAGCTCCTCGCGGGACAGATCCAGCTTCCACAGCGTCGCCAGCGCGAGCAGCGCGCCCGCCGCGTCGGCACTGCCACCGGCCATGCCGCCCGCGACGGGAATGCCCTTGTCCAGGGTGATACTGACGCTGCCCAGCTCCTCCGCGGAGCGGCCGGTGTGTTCGGCCAACACGTCCACGGCGCGCCACGCGAGGTTGCGTTCGTCGCGCGGCACGATCTTCGAGCCCTCGCCCGTGACGTGCAGGGACGGCGTTTCCGCGGCCGACACGGTGACGCTGTCGGTCAGGGACAACGCCTGGAAGATCGTCGTCAGCTCGTGGTAACCGTCGTCGCGCACGGGGCCCACCGACAGGTGCACGTTGATCTTGGACGGCACCGTGACGGTCACGGGAGTCGGTACGACGGCAAGCACGTGCCCAGGGTACTTGCGCCCCGCGCCGACGCTGTCAGGCGCGCGGCGAATCGCTCCGCACCCGCGCCGTACGCGACCTGACCGCTACCCCACGTGACAGGGCCCGGCGCCGGGCCCTGTGCGACCCCTGGGTCAGGCCGCGACGCCCCGCAGGCCGTACAGGGTGTGGGTGACGTGGGCGCCGCGCTCGGCGATCCACGCCAGCGCCGCGTCGGCACGCTGGCCACGGACGCCGATCCGGAACCGCGCGACGGGCGTGTCGCCGAAGCGGGTCAGCCCGCCACCGATCGTGCCGATCTCGACGTCGAACCGACTCGCCGCCTCCGGCAGCAACGCGCCCACCGACGCGAAGCCGACCAGCACGACGTCGACCACCACGTCGAACCGGGCCGCCTCGCCAGGAGACGTCTCGACCGCGGGCAGCAGCTCGTCGGCGATCCGGCTGCCCCGCTTGCCCGCGAGGCCGAGCAGGTTGCCGCTCTCGACGACCGATCCGTGGTCGAGCAGGGCGACGTCGTCGCACACCCTGCGCACCACCGACGTGTCCGGCGTCATCAGCAGCACGGTCGCGCCCAGTTCGGAGCGCGCGCGGTCGAGCACCGACAGCACGGCGCCGGTCTCCTCGACGTCGATACCGGCGGTCGGGTCGTCGGCCAGCAACACGGCGGGACCACCGGCCAATGCACGCGCCACCGCGACGCGCCGCTGCTGACCCGGCGTGAGGTCCGCGGGCACCTGCGCGGCCGCGCGGGTCAGTCCGATGACGTCCAGCAGCGTGCCGACGCGCTGCCGACGCCGCGCGCCGTCCACGCCGACCCGCTCGAGCGGTGCGGCGATGTTGCCGGCCACAGTCCGCTCGGGGCGCAGCCGCGAGTCGACGACCGCGACCTGACTCTGCGCCTCGCGCAGCTTCCGGCCGTCCAGCGTCGTGGTGTTGAGCCCGTCGTAGCGCACGGCGCCGCGGTCGGGCCGCTCCCGCAGCGCGACGCACCTGGCGAGCGTCGACTTGCCCGAACCGGAGGCACCGACGACGCCGAACAGCGCACCCGCGTCGACGTCCAGGTTCACCTCCCGCAGGGCCTGCACGGGCGCGGCGGATGCGGCGTCGGACGCGGAGGCGGGGAACGACTTGCTGACGTTCTCGACGGTGATCAAGACAGCTCCAAAGCAGCTCAGGGCTCACCGGCACACGCGGCGATCGGGCTCGCCGTGTGTCGGGAGGAAGGGGAAGGTCGGTCAGGCGGTGGCCGTCAGGCCATGAAGTGGCAGCGACGACACGCGGATACCGTGCGGCGGCCCTGATCGACTACCCGGCGCTGAGTGAGCAGCTCGGAGATGAACATCGTGGATCCTCCATCGCTCCTGGCGTTAGCACCGTCCTCGAGGGAGGTTGCTGCGACGTCGACGAGCCAGGTCTCTCGGTCGCTCGGGATGGAATTCCCACATAGTAGACATGATGTGGCGACGTGATAGCAAGCTGCTGGGCGTAGATCACACCGCCGGCCGCACCGACGTCACCGGTCTGTCCCAGTGCTCCCTGCGCTCGCGGCGGCGATGGCGACGTAGGCGTCGATGCCCAGCTGCTCGCCACGGGTGCGCGGATCGATGCCGGCGGCGGTGAGGATCTCGCCCGCCCGCTCGGCCGATCCCGCCCACGAGGCGAGCGCCGAGCGCAGTGTCTTGCGGCGCTGGGCGAACGCGGCGTCGACGGCGGCGAACACCGCGTCCCGGTCCACCCCTGTCCGCTCGGGGCCCCGGTCGAAGGCGATGAGGGACGAGTCGACGTTGGGCACCGGCCAGAACACCGCGCGGGGCACGGCAGCGACCTTCTTCGCCGTCCCGTACCAGGCGAGCTTGACACTGGGCACCCCGTAGACCCGGCTGCCGGGGCCCGCCGCCATCCGGTCGGCCACCTCGGTCTGAACCATCACGAGCACCCTCCGCAGCGAGGGCAGCTGCGCCAGCAGGTGCAACACCACAGGCACCGCGACGTTGTACGGCAGGTTGGCCACGAGCGAGTCGGGTGCACCGACCTGATCGGGGCCGATGCGCAGGGCGTCGGCGGTGATGACGGTGAGCCGGGAGACCACATCCGGCGCGTGCGCCCGCGCGGTGCGTTCGAGCCTCCCGGCGAGGACGGGGTCGATCTCCACGGCGACCACGTCGGCACCCGTGCCGAGCAGTCCCAGGGTGAGCGAACCGAGGCCGGGGCCGACCTCCAACACGGCGTCCCCGGAGTCGACACCGGCCAGCTCGACGATCCGGCGCACCGTGTTGGCATCGTGCACGAAGTTCTGCCCGAGCTTCTTGGTCGGGCGGACGTCGAGCTCGCCCGCGAGCTCCCGGATCTCGGCGGGCCCGAGCAGGCCCGGTGGTTCAGCGGTCACGATGACGAGTTCAGCACAAGCGCCGCCCGGCACCCCGCGAGGGGTACCGGGCGGCGCAGGAGTGCTTTCGGTGCCTCGTTACGGCAGGCCGAGCTTCGACGAGCAGGCAGGCCAGGCGCTGTAGCTGCCACCGCGGGCGTCGCGCACCTTCGTGGCGATGGCGATCTGCTGCTCGCGGCTCGCCTCGTTCGGGTAGGCCGCGTACTGGTCGCCGCCGTAGGCGTCCCAGGTGCTCTTGTCGAACTGCAGGCCGCCGTAGTAGCCGTTGCCCGTGTCGATCGACCAGTCGCCGCCGGACTCGCACTCGGCGAGCTGGTCCCACACGGCGCCGTCGGCGATCTGCGGCTGCGGCGGCTCCTTGGTGCCGACGCGAACGACCTTGTCCTTGGCCTTCTTGAGGATCTTGGAGTCGATCTCCTTGCGGGAGATCTCCTCGCCGTTCTCCTTGGTGACGCGGTAGGTGACGAGCTTCTCGCCGGCCTTGCCCTCGTCCTCGACGATCTCCTTGCCCTGCTCGAGCTCCGGGTCCTCGATGGTGCGGACCTCGGGCTCGATGGGCTCCTTCTCGTTCACCACGGACACGCCGGTGCGGGCCACGTAGACCTCGGCGTCGTCCGTCAGCTTCATCTGCAGGCCGCTCTCGACCTTGTCCTTCGGCCCGAGCTGCAGGCCGAGCTCGTCGAGCAGTTCCTCGGCCGTGACCGCGTTGGTCGTGACCTTCTGCGGCTTCTTGCCGCCGTCGTAGACGGTGACGTTCTTCTGGGTCTTGACCTCGAGGGTCATGCCCTTGAGCGGCACGTCACTGCCGAGCGGAGCCGAGAGCTTGGCGCCCTTCTCCTGCAGGTCGGCCAGTCCGAGCTGGTTGAGCGCCTCGCCGACGTTGGTGGCACGCACCCAGTGCTGCCGCTCCTCGCCGTCGACCTTCACGGTCAGGTGGCGTCCGCGCTCGAGCTTGATGACGCCGCCGTCACCCACGGCCGCCTGCGGCGACGGGGACAGCGCGTCGTGCTTGCCGACGTTGATGTCCGCGTCGTCGAGGATCTCGCCGACGGTGTCGCCGTAGCTGCGGATGGTCTGCTGTTCGCCGTCGACGTCGAGGGTGACGCTCTTGTTCATCGCCAGCGCCGCCGCACCGCCACCGGTGAGCGTGATCAGCATGGCGAGAACGGACCCCTTGAGGAAGCGCTTCTTCCAGGTCCTGACGGCGCTGCCGAGGCTGTCGTCCGTGTCGTCGCTGCCCGCGTCCGCGGAAGCGGTGGCCGCGGTGGCGGCACCGGTGTCCACGATCGGCGGGAGCATCGTGGTCTCGGCGTTGATCAGCTGGATGAGTTCGTCCACACCGACATTGGCCTCGGCCATCATCGCGTCGGCGTCGGGGCCGAGAACGGCGAGGATGTCCTCCCGGGTGATCCGGGGGTCGGACGAGAACTCCGGATCGCTCGGTCGGTCGAGCAGAGCCGTCGAGCCGGCCGAAGCCGACGACGAGCTCGCGTCCGCGCGCCCGTAGCTACCAGTCACAGGGTCTATCCCTTTCACGCATGGCCAGGACACCCGCAGTCAGCGTCGTCCCCTGACGCATCCCGCACGACTGCTGCCGCGCGAGTCGCGTCGTCCCCGACGAACACCGACGTGACTGTGGGCATGCCGATCGGAGACAGTCGATCTCAACCGGCACGGTCACGGGACCGTAACGGGTGCCGGGGGGTTGCGCAAACACGCCACGCAATCTTGTGACCTGCCTCACTGGTTCGAACGACGTTCGGGGGCGCACCTTTGTCGCAGTCCGTTCACGCCGATGTGACTGTCGGCGACGACGGGAGACCGAAGACACGCTCGGCATTGCTCCGAACGGCGTCGGCGACGACGGCGACCGGCTCACCACGCAGCTCGGCGAGTCCGTGGACGGTGTAAGCGGCGCAGAACGGCTCGTTCGGGCGTCCCCGGTGCGGGTGGGGCGTCAGGAACGGCGCGTCGGTCTCGACCAGATACTGCTCCGGCGGCACGAGCTTGGCCGCGGCCTGAAGATCCGCCGCGTTGCGGAAGGTCACCGTGCCCGCGAACGAGAGCACGTAGCCCGCGTCGACGCATCGGCGCGCCATGTCGGCGTCTCCCGAGAAGCAGTGGAAGACGACCGTCTCGGGCGCCCCTTCCTCCTCGAGGATGCGCAGGATGTCCTCGTGCGCCTCGCGGTCGTGGATCATCAGCGGTTTGCCCACGCGCTTGGCGAGGTCGATGTGCCACCGGAACGCGTCCTGCTGTGCTGCCGGCGGTGAGTAGTCCCAGTAGTAGTCGAGGCCGGTCTCGCCGACGGCGACGACGCGGTCGCCTGCGGCGAGCCGTTCGATCTCGGCCTTCTCCTGGTCGCCGAAGTCGGCGGTCCGCGTCGGGTGGATCGCCACCGCGGCGTACACGCGTTCGTCCCACGTGGCCGCGTCGGCGGCCCAGCGCGCCGCTGTGAGGTCGTCGGCGACCGTCACGACCCGTTCGACACCGGCCGCCGCCGCACGGTCGAGGATCGCGGCGACGTCGGCCGCGGTGTCCGCCCCGCAAGCATCGAGATGGGTGTGCGCGTCCACCACGGACGCCGGCAATCGCTCCGGCACCGGCGGCGGGGTGTCACGGTCCTTCTTCCGGCTCATAACCCCTCCTGAATGCACCCGGGTGCATGCTCCCGAGGGCCCCATGGTCGCGTTGAGCGCAGCCATGGGGCCCTCGGTTGCATTCAACGTGGTGGCGTCGACGTCAGCTCTGTACCGGTGCCCACTCCGGACCCGTCTCGCCCAGCTTCGCGTCGAGCTTGGCGAACAGCGGCGACGGCTTCGACAGCGGACGGCCCACCTCGATCGGCTTCGACTCCCACACGGCCTGCTCGGCCGAGTAGTCACCGGTGAGGATGGGATTGGTCCGGCCGGGGATGTCCAGGTCCTCGACGTCGTGCAGTTCCGGCTGCGCCGCCCACACACCCGTGCCGCCGAGCGCCTCGTGGACCTTCTGCGCCGCGTGCGGCAGGAACGGCGTCAGGAGCGCGTTGGCGTCGGAGACGACCTGCAGGGCCGTGTGCAGCACCGCGTCCCTGCGGTCCGGGTCCTCCTTGAGCTTCCACGGCTCCTGGTCGGACAGGTACTTGTTGGCCGCCGACACGACGCGCATGGCCTCGCCCGCCGCCTGCTTGAACCGCGACCGGCGCAGGTGCTCTCCCACGGTGTCGAACGCGCCGCGCGCCAGTGCCTTGAGTTCCTCGTCGGCCTGCGCGGGTGCGGTCGGCGCGGGCACGCCGCCGTTGTTCTTGTGCGCCATCGAGATGGCGCGGTTGACGAGGTTGCCCCATTCGTTGGCGAGTTCGAAGTTGGTGCGGCGCACGAACTCGTCCCACGTGAAGTCGGTGTCCTGCGTCTCGGGGCCAGCGACACTGATGAAGTAGCGCAGCGTGTCGGGACCGAACTCGCGGAGGAAGTCCTCCACGTAGATGACGGTGCCGCGCGAGGTCGAGAACTTCGAGCCGCTCATGGTGAGGAACTCGCTCGAGACGATCTCGCCGGGCAGGTTCAGCGCCCCGTACGGACCGACCTCGCCGCCCTTGTCGCCGCGACCGTTGTGGCCGAGCAGGAACGCGGGCCACAGCTGGGCGTGGAAGGTGATGTTGTCCTTGCCCATGAAGTAGAAGGACTGCGCATCCGGGTCGGTCCAGAACGGCATCCACGCATCCGGGTCACCACTGCGGCGTGCCCATTCGACGCTGGCCGAGAAGTATCCGATGACGGCGTCGAACCACACGTAGAACCGCTTGAGCGGCTGGTCGCGCCAGCCGTCGAGCGGCACCTTCACGCCCCAGTCGAGGTCGCGCGTGATCGGCCGCGGGCGCATGTCGTCGACGAGGTTCTTCGTGAAGTTGAGGACGTTGGACCGCCAGTCGGTCTTCGTCGACAGCCACGCGCCGAGCGACTCGGTGAAGGCGGGCAGGTCGAGGAACAGGTGCTCGGTCTCGACGAATTTCGGCGTCTCACCGTTGATGCGCGAGCGCGGGTTCTTCAGCTCGGCGGCGTCGAGCTGGTTGCCGCAGTTGTCGCACTGGTCGCCGCGCGCGCCGTCGTAGCCGCAGATCGGGCAGGTGCCCTCGATGTAGCGGTCGGGCAGGGTGCGCCCGGTGGACGGGCTGACCGCACCGGTGGTGGTCTTCGGCACGACGTAGCCGTTGCGGTGCAGCGCGAGGAAGATCTGCTGCACCACCTCGGCGTGGTTGCCGGTGGTGGTTCGGGTGAACAGGTCGTAGGACAGGCCGAGGCCACGCAGGTCCTGGCTGATCTGCCGGGTGTACTTGTCGGCGGTCTCCTGCGGGGTGAGGCCTTCCTTGTCGGCCTGCACGAGGATGGGGGTGCCGTGTTCGTCGGTCCCGGACACCATGAGCACCCGGTTGCCGGCCATTCGCTGGTAGCGCGAGAAGACGTCGGAGGGGACGCCGAAGCCGGACACATGACCGATGTGGCGGGGACCGTTGGCGTAAGGCCAGGCCACCGCGGTCAACACAGAGGTGCTCATACTAGAAATTGAACACTGCGGCGCGTAGCGCCACGTTGGGGGGCGGTTGGTCGGGCGACGGGTGGGCGAACACCGTGGCGCGGAGCGCCCCTGGGGCGGGCGGCCCGCCGCGACAGTCGGGGCTGAAAGAAGGGGAGGCCGGTAGCGGTGTCGGCGACGCGGTTGCTCGTGCTCGGGGTGGTGCGGATGTACGGCCGTGCCCACGGCTACCAGGTACGCAGGGAGCTGTTGTCCTGGTCGGCCGACCAGTGGGCCAACGTGCAGCCGGGCTCGATCTATCACGCACTGAAGCGGTTGGCTGCCGAGGGCCTGCTGGAGCAGGTCGAGATCGAGCAGGGCAAGGGCCCCGACCGGCTCGCCTACACGCTGACCGGCGAGGGCGAACAGGAGTTCCAGCGGGACCTACGGCAGCGGATCACGAACGTCGAGGGCTCCTCGAGCAACGCGTTCGGATTCTCCGCGGCCCTGGTCTTCATCACGGCGCTGCCCCGCGGGCTGGCGGTCGAGTTGCTCGAGTACCGCCTCACCCAGTTGGAGGGACAACGCGCGAACGTGGCGGCCGTGCTCGACAAGGGCAGCGAGTGGGGCCAGCCCGCGCACGTCAATGAGCTCTACCGGTTGTGGCTCGCGCACTGCGACGCCGATCTGGAGTGGACCCGGGAGCTCATCGGAAGGCTCGGCGCGGGCGAGTACGTGATGGCCGACGACCCGGCGCACGAGTTCGGCGCCGCGCACCCGTCCTGACCGCGGCTGCCACCCGGACGGCGAAATTCGCTGTCGAGCAGAACGCACCCGCGCTCACACTCCTCATTATACCGACTTCGACCCAACTAATCAAATTTGACGAGTCGTGGCCGAAGGAGGAGAGTCGACGCCGTGCGCGCCACGTACTGGCCGGCGCATCTCTTCAATGGGGGTCATTTGTGAACAAGGGGTTTCTGTGATCAAGGCACGCGGCCTGCAACGCCGCTTCACGTCCCGCGGCCGCACGGTGGACGCGGTGAAAGGTGTGGACATCGACGTCGACGAGGGCGAACTCGTCGGCTTCCTCGGCCCGAACGGCGCGGGCAAGACGACGACGCTGCGCATGTTGACGACGCTGCTGACGCCGACCGCGGGTGAGGCGCAGGTCGCCGGATGCGACCTGCTGAGCGATCCGCTCGGCGTGCGCAAGCGCATCGGATACGTCGCCCAGGGCGGCGGCACCGGACCGGAGTGCAAGGTCGCCGAGGAGATCGAACTGCAGGGCAGGCTCTACGGGCTGAGCAAGGCCGAGGCGATCGCGCGTGGCGCGGAGCTGACCGAGCAGCTCGATCTGTCCGGGTTGGACCAACGGATGACGAAGACGCTCTCCGGTGGCCAGCGGCGCAGGCTCGACATCGCGCTCGGACTCATCCACCGGCCCGGACTCGTGTTCTTCGACGAACCGACCACCGGTCTCGATCCGCAGAGCAGGGCGAACCTGTGGGAACACATCCGCACTCTGCGTTCGGACCAGGGTGTGACGCTGTTCCTCACGACGCACTACCTCGAAGAGGCCGACGCGTTGTGCGATCGGATCCTGGTCATCGACGGCGGCGAGATCGTCGCCGAGGGCACGCCGGACGCGCTGAAGGCACGGGTCTCCGGCGACAGCGTCGTGCTCGGGGTCGACGAGGACGACATGGGCCGCGCCGCGGAGATCGTCGGCGACATCGAGGGCGCCCACGACCTGACGGCCGCCCACGGTGAGGTGCGGTTCCGGGTTCCACGCGGCGACACCGCACTGCCTGCACTACTCAGGGCGTTCGACGCCGCCGGCATCACGACGCAGTCGATGCAGGTGCAGCGTCCGACGCTGGACGACGTCTTCCTGACCCTCACCGGCCGCAGCCTCCGCGACGCCGAGACGCCGCAGCCCGCCGACACCGACAAGGAGGCGCAGACCCATGCTGCGTGACACCTGGCTGATCTTCCGGCGGGACGCGACGCTGCTGCTGCGCAATCCGGCGTGGCTGGCGATCGGCGTCATGCAGCCGGTGCTCTATCTGGTGCTGTTCGGACCGCTGATGGAACGGATCGTCACCAACACACCCGGGTTCCCTCCCGGCAGCAGCTGGACGATCCTCACCCCGGCGCTGATCATCCAGCTCGCCCTGTTCAGCGCCACCACCGCGGGCTTCGGGCTGTTGGCCGACCTGCGGAACGGCGTGGTCGAACGGCTCAGGGTGACGCCGGCCAGCCGGATGGCGCTGCTACTGGGCAAGGTCCTCACCAACGGGCTGACCACCGTCGTGCAGGCGCTCATCATCACGGGGCTGGCGTTCCTGGTGTTCGACCTGTCCGCACCGTTCGGCGGCATTCTGTTGACGCTGCTGATCGTGGCGATGCTGTCGGTGACGCTGGCCTCGGCCTCCTACGCGGTGGCACTGACCCTGCGGAACGAGCAGTCGTTCCCCGCACTCGTCAACGCGGTGATGATGCCGGTGCTGTTGCTGTCGGGAATTCTCGTGCCCATCACGACCGGCCTGGCCCCTCAGTGGCTGTACACGATCTCGCGCATCAACCCGTTCACGCACATCGTCGACGCGGGCCGTGCCGGATTCCGCGGTGACTTCTCGGTCGATGCGCTGCTGACCGGTTCGGTGGTGCTCGTCGTGCTGATGTCGCTGTGCGTGTTCTGGGGCGCCCGGACGTTCCGCCGCGAGAACGCCTGACCCCGCTGCGGGGCGCCTCGACACGCCACCCGCGAAGGCCGACCGGCGTGCATCTGCGCACGTAGAGTGGGCCGTCGTCAGTGCAGCAGGCGGATGGGGTGCCCCGTGACGGAGCCGGCAGGACCGACGGGCGTGAGCCTGTCGCTGCGCGAGTCGGTGCCCGACTGGGCGGCGCTGCGCGGCAGGGCGATCACGTTCGCGTCGATCACCGTGACCGAGAGCCTCAACTGGGTCGACGACGGCTGTGCCGAGCAACTCGCCCACGCGCTGGATGCCGGAGTGCACGCGGGAATCCGGCATCTGGCGCGCCAGGGTGGGGCCGTCGACCAGGCCAGGCACGTCGTGCGCGCGGGCGCGCCCCTGGGCGCCTTCGCTCCCGGGGTCCTCGCGCCCACGCTGGACGCGCGCGCGGCGGGTATCGACGACCGGTTCGTCAAGACGTGGATCAAGACACTTCGCGGGGAGGCGGGCATCCGCCGCGTGCTGGTGCAGGCCGAGTTCGAGGACTGGCAGCACCGGTTCCATCCCGACAAGTGGGCCGACTCCGACGTGGTGCTGTGGCTGGTGCGCCGCAACGGCATCCCCGGCCGTCCCGGCTGGTTCCACAGCAGGCTCGGGCTCCATCAGCACAGCAGCCGCACGCTCGCACCGGAGTCGGCGCTCGTCTACCCCTTCACGTTGGCCGACGTGCTGCTCTGAACCCCGTGCGGCTATGGTCTACCGACATGGGCCCCGCTTCTCCGCCGACGCGGCGAACCCAGCGAGAACGACGCGAGCACACCGAATCGGCGCTGCTGACCGCCGCTGCCGAACTCGTCGTGGAACGGGGAGTCCTGGCCGTCACGCTGGCGAACGTCGCCGAGCGTGCCGGCTACAGCCGCGGCATCGTCACCCACCAGTTCGGTACCAAGGGCGCCATGCTGAGGGCGCTCGCACACGCGTCCCAGGCGGGTTTCGTCCCCGGACTGACAGACGTTCCTCCCGGAGCTGACCGCCTGCTGCGCATCATCGACGGCTACCTCGGCCAGTTGGCGGACATCGCGGTGATGAACCGCGCTTTCCTCGTACTGTGGGCGGAATCCGCGACGACGCCGGAGCTCACGCCGATCTTCCGGGAGCGCGACGCGGCCTTCCGCGCCGATCTGCGGGCCGACGTCGAGGCAGCCATCGCCGAGGGCGCGGTACGCGCCGACCTCGACCCGACCGACGTCGCGGTGGGCGTGGCCGGACAGCTCAGAGGCATTGCATTGCAGTACTTCCTCGATCCCGACGCCGTCGACCCGGACCACCTGCGCGAGTCCGTCAGCGGTTACTGGCGCCGTGCACTCGGCATCACGTCCTGATCGACTCGGGCCGACACACCGGTTTCAGGACGGCTGTGGACGCACCACGGTGACGACGTCCGGAGCCTGCGGCCCTGCCAACACCTCGCTCAACGCGTCCCGTGCGGCGTCCGGTCCGACCCGGTCGTCGACCCGCATGCTCCGCGCCGCGAGAGCGAGGAACAGTTCTTGCCCCTCGGCGAGTTCCCGTGTGTAGGCCTCTTCCCCGATCCGCTGCCTGAGCACGGCCCGGCGTTCGGGGACGAACAGCGGCTCCGGGGTCGGACCCGGCAACGTGCCGGGCGCAGCCGAACCGCCCCCGTGAGTGCCGCCGAACAGAACCGACCGCAGCAGGCGGCCTCCCAGCCGGTGATGGACGGCGGCGATCACATCGACGTTCCGGGTGATGTCCACGAAAACGGTGTCGACGGGCCCGTCGGGATCACCGACGCCCGCCGGATCGTCGTAGGTGGAAACGGAGTCGTAAACGCCGAACCCGCGCACGAAGTCCACGTTCGCGAGCGAGGTCATGCCGTGGGTACGGATTCCGAAGCGCCGCAACCGTTCCGCGATTCCGAGGGCGGTTTTGCTCGACGCGCTGGACAGTACGACGGCAGCCGCACCGAAGGTGCGCAGTTCGTGGGCGAGCACGAGACTCGACGGGTAGACCGTCCACGCCAGGACGCGCAGGGAGGCCTCGACGTTCGGCTCACCACCTTCGCCGCCGTTGGTATCGGCCGAGCGGTACTGCCGGTAGTACTCGTCGAGACGGTCGCGATGCGGGGACGCGTCACGGAATCCGCCAGGAACCACCTCGGGCGACACGACGAGGTCGGTCGACATCGGCAGGAGGCCGAAGTACCGGCTACCGACGGCGATGTCGGGATGGGCCGACTCCGAGACCACGGCGAATCCCCACGCCGGCACCCGCCCGTACCCCTCGGGCGCGGGGAACGGCGTCCAGTACCCAGCGCTGTCGCCGAGCGTGACGTAGGTGCGGTTGTTCGCGGTCAACAGGAAGCGCTCGACGGTCAGCCGCACCTCGCCCACCGCGAGCTCGGCTCGCGGCCGAGAGGCCACCGACAGCTCCGGCGCCCGCGGTGCCATCCCACCCTCACTCCGCCGAACGAGCAAGTCCCAGTCCTCTATCTTACTTGTTGGTTGCATAGCAAGTATCGTACACCTGCGCCACCATTGCCGGCGGATGTACTCGTCTCCCGGTCAGCCGACGTCGAGCCGGGTCCTGGTGAGGAAGACGTTGTAGGGCTCCCACTGGGAGACGAGGTAGTACAGCTCCGGTCCTTCGAGCGACCAGGGGTGCAGGAAGCCGCCGTAGATCGCGGGGTACTCCTCGCCCGACACGACGACCTCTCCCTCGCTCCACGGTCCCGTGAGCGAGGGAGCACTGCGCAGCACGATGCCCTTGCGCGGTTCGTCGAGGTGCATCATCAGCCACAACCCGAAGCCCGAGTGGTACCCGACCGACATCTCCCCCACCGAGCCGTCGAACACCGGCGCGGCGTGCCGCTCGTCGTCCCGCCAGTCGCGGCCGTCCCAGTACTCCCACGCATCGGCGTGCAGAAGCCGTGCCGGTTCGACGCGGGCCAGGTAGGGCACGTCGTGCCTGCCGTTCGTGGTGCCGAACAGATGGACCGCGCCGGCGTCGCGGGCGAACGCGCCGATCTGGAACCGACTCCGCCCGTCCCGGTTCTTCCAGCGCGCCGATCGGGGTTTGTCCCACGTCCGCCCGTCGTCGGTCGAGACGGCGATCCCCGCGTGGTTCGTCCGCCAATGGCCGGGCCGTCCCCATTCCCGCACCGACATGTAGTGCACGTAGTGCGTGCCGTCCACGGTGATCGCACTGTTGGGAATCACCGTGACCTCCCTGCGGCCGGACGGGAGGACCTGGGCGGCGCCACCCTCCGGCCGTTCGACGACGCCGTCGAACGGCAGACCGCCGGACAGGTCCCGCGCGGTCGACCAGGCGAGCACGTTGCTGCGCCAGTCGGCGCTGCCGGGACCTGCTCCCCGGCCGCCCCAGCCGGCTCCGAAGGTGTCGCCGAAGAGCGCGAACACGCGACCACCACCAGCGTCCCACAGGATGCCGAGGTCGGTGGCGGTGACGGCGAACCGCTCGTCGGTCCGATTCGCCGTGCCCGCGCCGGTCACCTGCTCGATGCGTTCGGTCTCGACCGCCCTGATCTCCATTCCCCGAACGTAACCGCACCGCCGGACACGCGCCCACCGACACCGGCGACGGAATTTCAGCCGGTTATTAATTCGGCGCATTTATTTGTGCGAAACCAGGATTCCTCGTCCAATTGATGGGAACCGGGAGAAACGGTTGACGCCGCACTCTCGATGTCGCCACCCTGAGTTCAGGCGCCTTCACACCTGTCGACGACGACAGGGTTTCCCGTTCACCGAACCGTATTCGCCGAACCATTTTCCCGTTTTCCGGGTCGACGTGTATCGAAAAGCCGGCACCTCCGACATCGTGGATCAGCCGGGTGAACCACGCGTCACGGCACGGACGAGAAATCCCGCACCGAAACCCCAGAAGGAGTAGCGATGACCGCGAGCCAGACCAACGTGATCGACATTCAGCCGGTGGCCGGATCACTCGGTGCCGAGATCACGGGCGTCGAACTGCGTCCGGATTCGAGCGACGACGTCGTCGCGCTGGTACGCCAGGCGATCCTGGAACACAAGGTGGTGTTCGTGCGCGGGCAGGACCACCTCGACGACGACCTCCAGGCCGGATTCGCCCGCAGGCTCGGAGAGCTGACCACGGCGCATCCGACCGTGCCCGGTGCCGAATCCAACACCAACGTGCTGCCCGTCGACGCCGAACGCGGCAACCGCGCCAACAGCTGGCACCACGACGTCACGTTCGTCCAGGCGCCACCGTCGTTCTCGCTGCTGCGCGCCATCGTGTTGCCGCCGTACGGCGGAGACACGGCGTGGGCCAACACCGTGTCGGCTTACGAGAGCCTTCCCGACTCGCTCAAACAGCTGGCCGAGCAGCTGTGGGCGGTGCACACGAACGACTACGACTACAGCGCCTCCCACGCCGTCGCGGCGGTCACCGAGCAGGCCAAGCGGTACCGCGAGCAGTTCACCTCGACCGTCTACCGGACCGAACACCCCGTGGTGCGCATCCACCCCGAGACCGGGGAGAAGACGTTGCTGCTCGGGCACTTCGCCCAGAAGTTCGCCGGCTACAACGGAAGCGACTCGCGGCACCTGTTCGAGATCCTGCAGAACCACGTGTCGCGCCTGGAGAACACGGTGCGGTGGCGCTGGGCGCCCGGGGACATCGCGATCTGGGACAACCGACTCACCCAGCACTACGCGGTGTCCGACTTCGGCGACACCCCGCGAAGGCTGCACCGGGTGACCGTCGCCGGGGACGTCCCGGTCAGCGTCGACGGCAGGTCGAGCGTGCCCCTCCAGGGCGACGCATCGGCCTACACCCCGGCCTGAATCCCTCCCGGATCGCCTTCCGGCGACCCAGCCACCGACCCCGCGTGCCGCGAGTGGGCAGAGCGTCCATACCGGACACTGCACGCTCGCGGCACCGGAGAAAGCGACGATCGTGAGCAGCCACCGGCCCTTCAGCAGACGCGCCGCACTCCGCTACGCCGCGGGTGCCGCATCGGCGGCGGCCGCGGCCGCGGTGGGCGGCTGCGCCGCCGGTGCCGAGACCGCGGGTGCCAACACCGTGCGTTACCAGGGATGGGCGGGCAAGGTCCTCTACTTCGAACTCGCCGAGGACCTCGGCTTCCTCGGCGACACCCGGCTTCAGTGGATCGGCAACACCACCAGCGGCCCCCAGGACATCCAATCCGTCGTGACCGGTGACATCGACATCGGCGGGGCCTTCAACGGCGCGATCCTCCGGCTCGTCGCCGCCGGGGCCCCCATTACGTCGGTGATCGGATACTACGGCGCCGATGCGCGCACCGAGGCGGGATACTTCGTGCCCACCGGCAGTCCCGTTCGAGGGCCACGGGACTTCATCGGCAAGAAGGTCGGGGTCAACACGCTCGGCGCGCACCACGAGGACGTGCTGGCCGTCTACCTCGAACGCGCCGGCCTGACCGCCGAGGAGATCGACTCGGTGCAACTGGTCGTGGTGCCACCGGTCAGCGCCGAACAGGCCCTGCGCTCGGGGCAGCTGGACGTGGCCGTGCTGACCGACATCCACCGGGAGAAGGCACTCGCCCGCGGCGGAATCCGGGCCGTGTTCAGCGATTACGACCTGCTCGGCTCGTTCAGTGCGGGTTGTTACGTGATGCGCGACGACTACCTGCGGACCCGGCCCGACACCGCGCGCGCCGTCGTCGCGGGCACGGCGAGGGCGGTGCGGTGGGCGCAGACCCGGCCCCGCGACGAGGTCGTCGCCCGGTTCGCCCGCATCATCGCCCGGCGCGATCGCAACGAGGACGCCACGGCCATCCGGTACTGGCGGTCGACCGGCGTCGCCGGACCGGGAGGCGTGATCGCCGACCGCGAATTCGACCTCTGGAAGGAACGCGCCGCCGAGACCCGGCCCACCCTGCGCGACATCCCGACAACCCGCCTCTACACCAACGAACTCAACCCGTACCGGTCCACACGGACCTGAACCGGGGTCTGGAGGAACCGATGAACGCCATCGAGTTCGACGACGTGACGAAGACCTTCCATCCCCGAGGCAGCGGCGAGGAGGTCACCGCACTGAGCGGGATCGACCTGCGGATCGAGGCCGAACAGCTCACGGTGGTCGCCGGCCCGAGCGGTTCGGGGAAGTCGACGATGCTGGACCTGCTTGCCGGGCTCGACCGTCCGACGTCGGGGGAGATCCGCATCGGCGGCAGGCCCGTCACCGGTCCCGGCCTCGACCGCGGTGTGGTGTTCCAGCAGTACGCGCTGTTGCCGTGGCGCAGCGCGCAGGGCAACGTCGAGTTCGGACTCGAGGCCAAGCGGGTGCCCGCCCGCGAACGCGCCGAACGCGCGCGGCACTACCTCGACCTGGTGGGACTCGGCGGGTTCGAACAGCACTATCCCGACCAACTCTCCGGTGGGATGAAACAGCGGGTCGCCATCGCCCGCAGCCTCGCCTACGACCCGGACGTGTTGCTGATGGACGAACCGTTCGCCGCGCTCGATGCCCAGACCAGGGACGTGCTGCAGGAGGAGCTGCTGCGCATCTGGGAGCGCACGCGCAAGACGATCGTGTTCATCACCCACAGCATCGAGGAGGCGGTGTTCCTGGGCAGCCGCGTGGCGGTGCTCAGCGCGCGCCCCGGCACCGTGCGGGCCGTCGTCGACGTCGACCTGCCGGACCGTTCGTCGGGCACGGACGTCCGGTCGACACCGCAGTTCGCCCACCACCGGCACGAGATCTGGAGCCTGCTGCGTGGCGGGGAGAACGCCCACGGCGATACACAGTCGGCCACCGCGCACGCGAAGAACTCCGGGGAGGTCGTCCCCGTTGGCTGAGGTCATCACGCGTCCGAAGCATGCGGGTTCGGCTCGGCAGGCCCCGACCGGCCGCGTTCGGCAGACGCTCGTCGGCTCGGCCGGGATCGTGGCGTTCCTGCTCCTGTGGGAGTTGGCACCGCGGCTCGGTCTCGTCGACAGCATCTTCCTGCCGCCGGTCACCCGGGTCGGACAGGCGCTCGTCGAGCTCGCGGGAACCGGCGAGTTGTGGGAGCACTTCGGCGCCAGCCTGGCTCGTTCGCTGACCGGGTTCGTCGTCGCCGCGGTCATCGCGGTTCCGCTGGGCATCCTCATCGGCTGGTACCGACCCGTCCACGCGGCACTCAACCCGCTGCTCGAGTTGTTCCGGAACACGGCGGCGCTGGCCTTGCTGCCGGTGTTCGTCCTTCTGCTGGGCCTCGGCGAACTGTCGAAGGTCTCGCTCGTGGTGTTCGCCTGCACGTGGCCGATCCTGCTCAACACGGTGAGCGCGGTGCGCACCGTCGACCCCCTGCTGATCAAGTCGGCGCGGTCGCTGGGGTTCTCCCCGCTGGCCCTGTTCGTCAAGGTGGTGCTTCCCGCGTCGGTGCCGACGATCTTCACCGGAATCCGGCTGGCGGGCGCAAGTTCGATCCTGGTGCTGATCGCCGCGGAGATGGTCGGGGCGGAGGCCGGACTCGGCTATCTGATCAACGCCTCGCAGTACAGCTTCCTCGTCCCCGAGATGTACGCGGGCATCGTGACGATCTCGCTGCTCGGCGTGGCCCTCAACCAGGTCCTGGTGCTCACCGAGCGCCGGCTGTCCCGGTGGCGGGCGTAGGGACCACGTGGGTCGCGTTGGCCACCTTTGCCGGGCACGGCCGCACCCGGCCGGGTGACAATGCCCGCCATGCGGCTCGAGCGAACGGCACTCACCTCGCGACTGCGGCCCGACCAGGTGCTGACGTCGCTGGATCGCCGCGCCGCCGCGCTCGGGCTCGCCCCACCGGCCGCGCTCACCGGCGACTGGTTCGGTTCCCTCGCCGTGCTCGCCCCGTCGGTCCGCCTGGAGCCGGTCGACGACACCGCCGAGGCGCTCGCCGTGTCGGCGGGCCACGCGGACCTGCCCGACGGCACGCCAGCGGGCGCCGTCGGCGGCGGATGGTTCGGGTACCTGTCCTACGACCTGACCGACCCGTCCGGCCGTCGCGGCGCCCTGCCCCGCGCGGTGTGGGGCTGGGCCGATCACGTCCTGCGGCTCGACGCGACGGGCCGGTGGTGGTTCGAATCGCTGCGCCCGCACGGCGAAGCCGAGGTCGCCGAGTTCGAGGACCTGCTTACCCGCCCCGCCACGCCCGGCACATGGCGCGCCACGACGCTGCACCGGCCAGAGGCCGACATCCACCGCGGTGCGGTGAAGGAGTGCGTCCACGCCATCGAGGCGGGCGAGCTGTTCCAGGCGAACGTGTGCACCCGGTTCGCGGGCCGGTTCGACGGCGACCCCGCGGCGTTGTTCGCCGAGGGCGTGCGCAGGCTGAGCCCCGCGCGGGGTGCGTATCTGTCCGGCCCGTGGGGGTGCGCGGTGTCCATGTCGCCGGAGTTGTTCGTCTCCCGGCACGGCACCGAGGTGCGCTCGACCCCGATCAAGGGCACCCGCCCACGCCGCGGGCCCCAGGACGACACGGGCGCCGCCGAGCTGCGCGCCTCGGTCAAGGACGTCGCCGAGAACGTGATGATCACCGATCTCGTACGCAACGACCTCGGCCGCGTCTGCGAGGTCGGCAGCGTGCGGGTCCCGGAGCTGCTGGCCGTGCGGCCTGCGCCCGGGGTGTGGCACCTCGACTCGACCGTCGTCGGCACCCTGGCCCGAGGCGCGGCCGGGCGCGGCGGCGTCGACGGCGCCAACGACGGCAGCAGCGGCAACAGCGACACCAGCGCCGACGATGGCAGCGGTGGCACCGGCGATGCGGCACTGCTGCACGCCACGTTCCCGCCCGGCTCCGTCACCGGGGCGCCGAAGATCCGCGCCCTCGACCTCATCGCCGACCTCGAACAGCACCCGCGCGGGCTGTACACGGGCGCGATGGGACTCGTCTCCCCCGTCGCGGGCCTGGAGCTGAACGTGGCGATCCGCACGTTCGAGATCCACGGCGACACCGTCGAACTGGGCGTGGGCGGCGGCATCACGGCCGATTCGGACCCCGAGGCCGAATGGCGCGAATGCCTCGACAAGGCCGCCCCGCTCGAACGGCTCCTGGCGACGCCGGACGCTCAGTCCGCGCGCGCGGCCACCACGGCGTCGTAGAGCTCCTTCTTCGACACCCCGGTCTCCTTGGCTACCTCCGCGGCCACGGCCTTGAGCCGTTCGCCCGCCTCGACCCGCCTGGCGACGTCGGCGACCAGGTCCTCGACCCGCACCTCGCGGGGCGCCGCCCCGGCGAGGACGACCGTGATCTCGCCCCGCACGCCGTCGGCCGCCCACTCGGCGAGCTCGCCGAGACCGCCGCGCCGCACCTGCTCGTAGGTCTTGGTCAGCTCGCGGCACACCGCGGCCCTGCGGTCCGAGCCGAGTGCCTCCGCCGCGTCGGCCAACGTCGAGGCGAGGCGGTGGGGCGATTCGAAGAACACCGTGGTGCGTTTCTCCTCGGCCAGTTCGGCGAGCCATTTCGCCCGTTCACCCGGTTTGCGTGGGGCGAAGCCGTCGAAGCAGAACCGGTCCGGCGCGATACCGGACAGCGCGAGGGCGGTCGTGACGGCCGAAGGGCCGGGCACACACGTGACGGGCAGGTCCTCGTCGGCACACGCGGCCACGAGCCGGAAACCCGGATCGGACACGCTCGGCATTCCGGCGTCGGTCACGAGCACCACGGACTCGCCTGCCCGGACCGACTCGAGCAGCTTCGGCAGCCTTTCCGCTTCGACGTCCTCGTAGAAGCTGACGATCCTGGCCGTCGTCGCCACCTCGAGGGCCGTGGCCAACGCGCGCAGCCTGCGCGTGTCCTCGGCGGCGATGACATCGGCCTCCCGCAACGCCTCGGCGAGCCGGGGACTGGCGTCTGCACGGTCACCGAGTGGGGTTCCGGCGAGGATCAGGGGCATGAACCGAGGCTATCGGGCCGGCGAGGGCGACGATCGTCGCGTCGAGCGCACCCGTGCCACGGCCTACACGGCGTTTCACATCGCCGCCCGTAGGATCGGCCATCGTGACCGCCCTTCTGACCCGTCCCCGCCCTGGTATGGGCGACGGCAGCGGTGCGGACGCGGCGCCGCCGTCGGACCGTGAGGCCGCACTGCTCGGCACGCCCATGCCTGCCGACCGGATGCGCGCGCTCTGGGTCACGCTCGTCATCACCACCATCGGCGGCGTCCTGCGCCTGTGGAACCTCGGCCACCCGACCGACGGCGGGTCGCCGGTCTTCGACGAGAAGCACTACGTCCCGCAGGCGTGGCAGATGCTGCGCAACGGTGGTTACGAGGACAACTACGGCTACGAGCTGGTGGTGCATCCACCACTGGCGAAACAACTGACCGCCATCGGCGAGTGGCTGTTCGGTTACAACGGCTGGGGCTGGCGGTTCACCGCCGCGATCGCGGGCACGATCATCATCCTGCTGGTCATCCGCATCGCACGGCGGCTGACGCGCTCGACCCTGCTCGGCGCCGTCGCCGGGATCCTGGTCATCTGCGACGGGGTGCTGCACCTGCAGTCGCGGATGGGGATGCTGGACATCTTCCAGGCGGCATTCGTCGTCGCGGCGTTCGGCTGCGTGCTCGTCGACCGCGACCAGGTGCGCGAACGGCTGGCCGTGGCCGTCCGGGAAGGGTGGGTCGCCGAGACGCCCTTCGGCCCCCGGCTGGGCTTTCGCTGGTGGCGGTTCGGGGCGGGCGTCCTGCTGGGTCTGGCGACCGCCATCAAGTGGTCGGGCATGTACTGGGTGCTCGCCTTCGGGCTGCTGACGATCGCGTTCGACGTCGCTGCCCGGCGCGCGGCAGGCGTGGCCCGCCCGTGGATGGGCATGCTGCGCCGCGACCTGGCGCCGGCCGTGTGGAGCATCGGCATCATCTCGGTGCTGGTGTACCTGAGCACGTGGTGGGCCTGGCTGGCGAGCGAGACGGCCACCGACCGGCACTACGCCGAGATCAACGGCGACGACTCGTTCGGTTTCCTGCCCGCGCCGCTGCAGAACCTGCTGCTCTACACGTTCAACGTGCTGGACTTTCACAGCAGCCTGTCGACGCCGCAGGGCGATCCGCATCCGTGGGAGTCGAAGCCGTGGACGTGGCCGATGGGGCTGCGGCCGATGCTCTACTACCACGACGCGGGCGGCGACGTCGGCGGCTGCGGGCAGAGCGACTGCGTCCAGGCGACGATGCTCATCGGCACGCCCGCCATGTGGTGGCTCGCCCTTCCGGTGCTCGGCTGGGGACTGTGGCGGATGATCTTCCGCGCCGACTGGCGGTACGCCGCGGTGCTGGTCGGCTACGGCGCGGGCCTGCTGCCGTGGTTCGTCAACCTCGACCGGCAGATGTACTTCTTCTACGCCACGCCCATGGCACCGTTCCTGGTACTGGGCCTCACGCTGGTGCTGGGCCATCTGCTGGGCAGGGCGAAGGCCGGGTTCGAGAGACGCGGCACGGGGCTGCTCGTGGTCGCGCTCTACACCGGACTGGTCGTGGCGAACTTCGTGTGGCTCTGGCCGATCCTCGTCGGCGACTCCATCACGCCGGACCGGTGGAACGCTGAGCTCTGGCTGCCGTCCTGGCGCTGACCGCGTCGCGGCCGCGTGGCCCGACAGCCCACTCGGGTCACCCGACAGCGCACCCGGTGGCGGCCTCCGACCGCACGCGACGCAGCACGCCTGCGGCCAGCAGGGCCTGGCCGGTCAGGTAGGTGAGCATCACCCAGAACCCCTCGACCGGCGGGTCGTACCAGTCGGCGAAGGCACCCAGTGCGATGAGCGCGTCGGAGCAGAAGAACACCGCCCCGCCGATTCCCGCCAGCCGGTCGGCACCCGTGGCGAGCACGGCCATCAGCGTCAGACAGCCGCCGTAGACGGCGACGGGCACCACCAACGCGCCCGCACCCGGGGCGCACAGCACGAACAACACCCCGAATGCGACGACGTAGCCCGCGGCCAACGGGGTGCCTGCCGCCGACTCCCGGCGATACGGCCAGAACGCGGCCGCGTACGCCAGCTGGGCCAGCAGGAAGCCGCCGACCATCGCCAGGAACGCCGTATCACCGGTGAAGGCTGCGGGCAGCGAGTCCCCGAGCCACGACAACGCCAGTGCCGCCGTCGCGAGCCGTACGAGCCGGGTACGCGCCGGGGCGGCCCACCACAGCCACGCGGCGAGCAACGGCATGAGCAGCATCTGGGTGGGCCGCGACAACCACGCAGGCCCGGCGAGCTGCACGACCAGGTGTCCTGCCGACACGACCGTGTAGGCGCCCAGCAGGACCCTCGCCGGATGGGCGGTCACTGCGAGCGCGGCACGATCCGCGTCACCGGGCCGTCCGCGGACGAGCCGATGCGCGAGAGCCAGCCCTGGACCTCCCGCTCCACCGCGGCCAGCGTGGGGCGGTTGCGCGGCTGCGGGTCCAGCGACGCGCGCAGCAGGCGTGCGTGCACGCTCTGGGCGGGCAGATGGCTGGCCGGTTCGGCGCGCGCGGCGGCCATCAACGCGGCCATGGGGGTCTCCCGTGTGCCCCGCGGCGGATGGCCGGACAGGGCGAAACTGACGGTCGCGGCGAGCTGCCAGGCGTCCGAGGCCGGGGTGGCCTCCTTGCCCTCGGCGGTCTCCGGCGCGGTGTAGTCGGGCGTGCCGATCATCATGCCGGTGGCCGTCAGCTTGGCGTCGTTCTTGCTGCGGGCGATGCCGAAGTCGATGAGGTGCGGCAGACCCTGCGGGTCGACGATCACGTTCGACGGCTTCATGTCGCGGTGCAGCACGCCCTTCTCGTGGGCGGCCGAGAGGGCACCCGCGAGCGTGGCCCACAGCCTGCCCGCCGCCTGGTCGTCCAGCGCACCGCCGGTGTCGACCATGTCGGCAAGCGACCTGCCCTCCAGGTACTCCATCACGAGCGCCAGGCCGTCGTGTTCCTCGACCAGGTCGTAGACGCGCACGCAGTTCGGGTGCGACAGCATCGCCAGTGCCCGCGCCTCGCGGCGCATCCGCTCCTCGGTGTCCGGATCGGTGACGTGGGCGATCTTCAGCGCGACGATGCGGCCGAGCTGGGTGTCCCTGGCCTGCCACACGGTGCCGAAACCGCCCTGGCCGAGACGCCGGATCCGTTCGAACCGGCCGTCACCCGCCGTGGATGCGGCCGGCGGGACCGCGGCCGCCGCGACCGGGGGCGGCGAGGGCGCGACCGCGGTCGGCGCGTACTGCCGCTGCGGCGGGGCCGGCTCCGGTTCGGGCCGTGGTTCGGGCCTCGGCTGCGGACGCGGCTCCGGTGGCCGGTCGGAGTTCTGGATGGTCGACCAGCTCGGCGGGCCGATGATCGCCACCGGGATGACGCCGAGGATGACCGCGGGCAGGAACCCGATCCACAAGTGGATGGCCGTGTTGGCCTCGACACCCGCCGAGAGCAGGACGAACGCGACGTAGGAGCCCCAGATGAACCGGCCGGGCCACTTCGGCCCCCGGCGCAGCGCCACGCGGCCGAGCAGCATGATCGCCAGCAGCGTGAGGATCGGCAGGCCGACCAGTCCGGCCAGGTAGTAGCCGTAGGCCAGGGCGCTGTCGGACGGGTAGAACAGCGTCTCGTAGACGTTCTGCCCTCCGCCGAGGTACTCGGTCTGCGTCCCGACGAAGCAGAACTCCCTGGACATGTTGGCCACGTCGGTCTGGGTCAGCCCGCCGGTGCCGCCGCCGAAGATGTCCCGGTAGCTGCTCGAGACGCCGCTGGCGAGCAGCCACGGCATCACGAAGACGCTGACCACGGCGATGGCGCCGATGGCGATCAGCGGCGCACCGCCGTAGCGGTTGCCGGTGAACTTGCGCACGACGGCGATGACGAACGCGCCCGCCACGGGCCACAGCCCGATCAGCAGACCCGCCATGCTCGTGGCCCACACCCAGTCGCCGGGGCAGAACCCGGGCTGGAAGATCCGGTACGCCAGCGACAGCAACGAGCTAGCGATCGATTCCACCTCTCGCTCCTTCGTGCGTGTCGCTGATGACGTCCCCGGCGTTCGGGCCGTGCCGGTGCACACAGTATGTCGGCCGCCCCAGACATAGACGCATGCACCTCGCCCGGCGTTGCTCTGGTGCAGCGCACATGCAACGTCCTACGGTCGACAATCACCGGACTCAGCGCAGAGCACTAAGGAGAGCCGCGATGGGCGCGTACGCCGACACCTACGAGCGCAGCATCAATGACCCGGAGGGTTTCTGGCTCGAAGCCGCCCGCGGCGTGAGCTGGACGAAGGCGCCCTCGAAGGCACTGGACGACTCCAGGGCACCGCTGTACCGGTGGTTTCCCGACGGCGAGCTGAACACCGCCTACAACGCGCTCGACCGGCACGTCGAGGCCGGCCGCGGCGACCAGCCCGCGTTGATCTGGGATTCGCCGGTGACGTCGTCGCAGCGCACGTACACCTATGCGGCGCTGACCGAGGAGGTCGCCCGGTTCGCCGGTGGCCTCGCCTCGCTCGGTGTGGGCAAGGGCGACCGGGTGATCATCTACATGCCGATGGTGCCCGAGGCGGTCGTGGCGATGCTGGCGTGCGCACGCATCGGCGCAGTGCACTCGGTGGTGTTCGGCGGGTTCGCGCCGAAGGAGCTGGCCGCGCGCATCGAGGACGCCCGGCCGACGGCGATCGTCGCGGCCTCCTGCGGCATCGAACCGGGCAGGGTGGTCGAGTACAAACCCATCATCGAGGAGGCGCTGGCCACCACCGAACACCAGCCCGATCGGGTGGTCGTCCTGCAGCGGGAGGCGAGCCGGTGCGAGCTCACCGGCCGGGACGTGGACTGGAACGACCTGATGGCGACCGCGACGCCCGCCGACCCGGTGCCGGTGGCGGCGACCGACCCGCTGTACGTGCTCTACACCTCCGGCACGACCGGCAAGCCCAAGGGCGTCGTCCGCGACTGCGGTGGCCATGCCGTCGCGCTGACCTGGTCCATGGGTGCCGTCTACGACATCCACCCCGGTGACGTGTGGTGGACGGCCTCGGACGTCGGCTGGGTGGTCGGCCACTCCTACATCGTCTACGCACCGCTGCTCATCGGGGCGACGACGGTGCTGTACGAGGGCAAACCGGTCGGCACGCCGGATGCCGGTGCGTTCTGGAGGGTGATCTCGCAGCACGGGGTCACGGCGCTGTTCACCGCGCCGACCGCGCTGCGAGCCGTGAAACGTGTCGACCCGGACGCCGCCGAGCTGGCCAAGTACGACCTGAGCGGGTTCACGACGCTGTTCATGGCGGGTGAGCGCCTCGACCCGGAGACCTACCACTGGGCGCACGACAAGCTCGGCGTCCCCGTCGTGGACCACTGGTGGCAGACCGAGACCGGCTGGCCCATCGCGGCCAACCTGCGCGGACTCGAGCCCATGCCGGTGAAACCGGGATCGGCGACGATGCCCGTGCCCGGCTGGAACGTGCAGATCCTCGACCAGTCGGGCGAGCGGCTGCCCGCGGGCCAGGAGGGCGCGATCGCCATCGAGCTGCCCCTTCCTCCCGGTGCGCTGCCGACGCTGTGGGGCGACGACGAGCGGTTCAAGGACGCGTACCTCTCGCGCTACGAGGGTTACTACCTCACCGGCGACTCGGGGTACGTCGACTCCGACGGCTATCTGTTCGTCATGGGCCGCACCGACGACGTCATCAACGTCGCGGGCCACCGCCTGTCGACCGGTTCGATGGAGGCGGTGCTCGCCGCGCATCCCGCCGTCGCCGAGTGCGCGGTGATCGGCGTGGCCGATCAGCTCAAGGGACAGCTGCCGCGCGGGTTCGTGGTGTTGAAGGCGGGCGTCGACATCCCGGAGCAGCAGCTGCGGGACGAACTGGTCGCCGCGGTGCGCCGCGACATCGGTCCCGTTGCTGCGTTCCGCGACGTGTCGGTCGTCGAGGCACTGCCCAAGACACGCTCCGGCAAGGTCCTGCGCAAGACCATGCGCGGCATCGCCGACGGCCGGGACGAACCGGTGCCCTCGACCATCGAGGATCCGAACGTGCTGACGGCGCTGACCGAGGTGCTGCGTCCCCGGTAGGCCGGGGCCTGCCCGGCGGTCGAGGCCGGGCGGGCGTTGGCCGTCGGTGACCGTCCTCAGTAGCCGGTCACGACGCTCGCGTCTCGCCCGGCGCTCGCGCGTGGTCCCTACCTGTTCGGGTGGGCGGAGGTTCACTCCACCTGCGCACGCCGGCGTTCCACCCGCGGATCCGGCTTCCCACCCGAGGAACCGTGCGAGAGGATGGGCCGTCGAAGCGGACGAACTACTCGGCACACGACTGGGGTGGGGAGCCAATGACGGCAGGGGGAGGCCACGAGGTCGAACCCGGTGAGATCCGGGGATACCGCGACCTCGCCGAGCGACAGGCACAGCACTTCAAGACCATCGCCGCACACGCGAGGGAGAAGGGCGGCGACACGAGCGGTTACACCGGCCTGCTCGCGCTGCTCGCTCCCGCGGTGACGGGCGTGGTCGAGCTGTACGGCGAGACGCTGAAGTTCGCCTCGAAGAAGATGGACGAGGTCGGCGCCAAGCTCGAGGACACCGCCAAGCGGTACGAGACCAATGAGCAGGAGTCGCAGTCGGAGATCCTCACGATCGGCAACAAGGTCGACTCCGCGACACCGCCGCCGACCCCGGGTGGTGCCTGATGGGCGATTACGCCGACATCGAGTCCCCCGGCGACCTCCTGCAGCGCGACCCCGGCCTCGAGGGCGGCTCCTCCGTCGAGGACGCCATCGCCGACGCCGGGTTCCAGGTGCAGGCCGTCAACTGGGTGTGGGAGAAGGTCGTCGGCGAGGACCTCGTCTCGTCGATCATCACGCCCATCACCGGCGACTTCGAGAAGATCGCGCAGGGCGCCGCGCAGTGGAACAACGTTCGCGACGCGCTGCAGGCCGTCCGGAACAACCTCAACAACGGACTCACCGAGCTCCAGCCCGCGTGGCAGGGACCGGCCGCCACCAGCTTCCACCGCGAGATCGGCATCCTGTGGACCACGGGCATCGAGGCGGACGCCCAGGTCGCCAAGACCATCGGCATCGCACTGTCCAAAGTGGCCGATGGCTCGAAGCGGGCGTGCGATCAGGCGCTGGAACTGATCGAGAAACTCGTCAACAAGCTGATCGAGGCGGCGGCGATGCTGCCGATCCCGGTGGTCGGCTGGGCCCGAGCCGTCAAGATCGTCTACGACGGCATCCAGATCTACAACGCGATCATGGATCTCATCGACGGGATCCAGAAGATCATCGAGGGCGCGAAGGCGGTCCTCGAGGGTGTGCAGTCCGTCGGTTCGGCACTGGGACAGCTGGGCGAGGCGAACAACCTCAACGACGTCATCAACGCAGGCAACACCGGTGTGCAGGGTGCGTTCGACATCAAGGGCGGGGTCGACGATGTCCGCAGCGGTGCGACGTCGGTGTCCAGCGCCGCGGGCGATTACGCGGACGCCAGGGACAGTGCACGGGACAACGCACGCGGTCTCGCCGAGGAGCGGTCGAACGCCAGGCAGGACGGCACCTCCGGCAGCGGCACCACGGGCGCACCCGACTCCGGCGGTGCGCCGGCGGGAAGCAGGCCCTCCGATTCCGGAACCCAGGACTCCATGGCCGCCAATGCGGGCGACGAGAACAGCGAGTCCCGGCCCGGCGACTGCGTTCCCGGTTCCGGCGACCCGGTCGACCTCGCGACCGGCCAGATGTTCATGACCCAGCGGGATCTGGAACTTCCCGGCCTGCTGACCCTGGTCTTCGAGCGCACCCACTTCTCGGGTTACCGCGTCGGCCGGTTCTTCGGCAGGAGCTGGGCGTCCACTGTGGATCAGCGCATCGAGGTGGAGCCCGACGCGGTGTACTTCGCCGCTCCGGACGGTGCGCGGCTGAAGTACCCGCGGCCCGAACCGGGCGGGGCGTCGGTGCTGCCGTCGGCGGGCTCGATGTGGCCGCTGTCGTGCACCGCGGAAGGCCTGTACCGCATCGAGCAGCCGAAGACGGGGCGCACACTCACCTTCCTGCCCGGCACTCGCGTCCAGCAGCTGGCGTCCGTTCAGGACCGCAACGGCAACCGGATCGACGTCCGGTACGACGGCGACGTTCCGGCCGAGCTCGTGCATTCGGCCGGCTACCGGCTCGGTCTCGACTCGAGCGACGGTCTCGTCACGCGCCTGTGGCTGGCCAATCCTTCCGGCCCGCCGATCACCGTCGCCAGTTACGACTACAACGACCGCAGACAGCTCGTCGCGGTGTACAACTCGTCGTCGCAGGCCATGCGGTTCGACTACGACGCAGAAGGCCGGATCACGCAGTGGACGGACCGTAACGGCGAGTGGTACCGCTACCACTACGACGCGGAGGGCCGCGTCACGTCCAGTTCCGGTTCGGGTGATGCGCTCACGGGCAGCTGGGAATACGACGACACCCACCGCATCCGCCGATACACCGACGCGGTGGGCGCGACCACGACGTACGGCTTCAACGAGCGCTGGCAGCTCGTCACCGAGACCGATCCGCTCGGTGCCACCACGACGAGGCAGTGGACGAGCTACAACGACCTGCTGTCCGTGACCGACCCGCTGGGACGCACGGTCCGGCGCGAGATCGACGAGCGCGGCAACGTCACGCGGGTGACGCAGGCCGACGGGTCGGAGGTGACGGCCGAGTACAACGCGTTCGGCCTGCCGACCCGGATCGTCGAACCGGACGGGGCGACCTGGCAGCGGTTCTACGACGACGCGGGCAACCTCGTCTCGTTCGCCGACCCCACCGGCGCGATCACGCGATACACCTACGACGGCAAGGGCGCTCTGACGTCCGTCACCGATGCCCTCGGCAACACGCGGAGGGTGGAGACCGACGCGGCGGGCCTTCCGGTGAACGTCGTCGACGCAGCGGGCGGGACTACCCGGTACGTCCGGGACGTCTTCGGGCGGGTGTCGTCCATTGTCGACCCGTCCGGCGCCACGACACGGATGTCGTGGACGATCGAGGGCCGATTGCTGTCCCGCACGCTGCCCGACGGTTCGACGGAGCGGTGGCGTTACGACGGCGAGGGCAACGTCGTCGAACACGTCGACCCCGTGGGGAAGCGGACGCGCACCCAGTACGGGCATTTCGACCTGCCCGTCGCGCAGACCGCACCGGACGGCGCGCGACTCGAGTTCACGCACGACGCCGCGCTGCGGCTGGTCGCGGTGCGCAACCCGCAGGGCCTCGTGTGGCGCTACACCTACGACGCCGCGGGCAGGCTGACGTCGGAGGTCGACTTCAACGGCCGCGAACTGCGCTACGAGCACGACGAGGCGGGACAGCTGATCGCCAGGGTCAACGGTGCGGGCGAGCGCGTGGAGTTCACCAGGGACGCGCTCGGCAACGTCGTCGAGAAGCGTGCCGGCGACACCGTGACGACGTACGAGTTCGACGCGGCCGGTCGGCTGCTGTCGGCCGCGTCGCCGGATGCCGAGCTGCGGTACGAACGTGACGCGGTCGGCCGGGTGCTCACCGAGACGGTCAACGGCTCCGCGGTGCGGTCGGTCTACGACGTGCTGGGGCGCCGCATCTCCCGCACCACGCCGAGCGGCGCCGAGTCGACGTGGGCCTACGACGCCGACGGCCGACCGCGCACGTTGACCAGCGGCGGCAACACCATGAGTTTCGCCTACGACGCCGCGGGCAGGGAGGTCCGGCGGCAGCTCGACGCCGGCGCGGCGATCGCACAGGGCTGGGACGCCAACCACCGGCTGGCCTCGCAGACCATCACGGCGGTGGATCCGCACCGCGCGACCGGGGCCGCCCGCGTGGTGCAGCAGCGGGCCTACCGCTACCACCAGGACGGCTACCTGGCGGTGATCGACGACCACCTCGGCGGTTCGCGGCGATTCGAGCTGGACGCCGCGGGCCGGATCACGGCGGTGCGTGGCCAGGGTTGGACCGAGCAGTACGCCTACGACGCGGCGGGCAACGTCACGCACGGCACGTGGCCCGCGACGCCGGACGGTGCGGGCAACCCGGAGTCGCAGGGTCCGCGGGAGTACACCGGGACGATCGTGCGCAGGGCGGGCGGCACCGTCTACCGGCACGACGCGCAGGGCCGGGTCGTGCAGCGCAGCCGCCGCACGCTGTCCGGACGTCAGCAGACGTGGACGTTCACGTGGAACGCCGAGGACCACCTCGTCGCAGTGTCCACTCCGGACGGTTCGAGGTGGAGGTACGTCTACGACCCGATCGGCAGGCGCATCGCCAAACACCGGCTGTCCGATGCGGACGATGTGGTCGAGTCGGTCGAGTTCGCATGGGACGGTGTCACGGTGGCCGAGCAGGCCGTGCGTGGCAGCGGCGCCGCGGACGGTGTGACGACGTGGGACTTCGCCCCCGGTTCGTTCCGTCCGATCACGCAGCGCGAACGGGGCCGGCCCGAGATGGCCGCGACGGCGTCGCAGGAGTGGGTGGATCGCCAGTTCTACGCCCTGGTCACCGACCTCGTCGGCACCCCGATGGAGATGGTCGCCCCGGACGGCGACCTCGCGTGGCGCAACCAGACGACCGTGTGGGGTCAGGCCGTCTCCCGGCTCACGACCGGACCGTCCTGCCCGCTCCGCTTCCCCGGCCAGTACCACGACGAGGAAACCGGCGACAACTACAACTTCTTCCGCTACTACGACCCGGCAGCGGGTCATTACACCGCCGCCGACCCGTTGGGACTGGAAGGCGGGCCGAATCAGCACCGCTACGTGGCGAACCCGTACCGGCTGCTCGACCCACTGGGGTTGGCACCGCAGTGCCACGAATCCACGCGCAGCGAACTCGGGAACCTGGGCGAAGCGCTCGATGACCGTCATCTGGACGCCGCACGTAGGGAGATCGGCGGCGAGGTGGTCGCACGCAAGGCCGATGGCACCCCGTACGACCACATCACCGAAGTGGCGAACTCGCAGCAGGGTGTGGTCAACGAGATCCAGGCGATGGAGCGGAAACTGGGGCACCCGGGGCTCGAGGAACAAACCCGTGTCGACACCACCGACCGGTTGAGCCGGTACAGCCGGTTCCTCGATTACACGGAACAGTGGGTGCCGCACGAGGAACGCAAGGCGAGAATCTCCTGATGCTGGACCTCGAGCAGTTACTGCAGCAGGCGAAGGCCGGCGAGCTGACTCCTCGCGAGATCGGTCTCGTCGAGGAGTCGCTCGCAGAGGGGCTCTCGGGCAGCGACGCGTACCGGGCGTTGATGATCGTCGGCATGGTCGCGGCGCCGGCGCGGAACACCGACGTCGTGGCGCGGTATCTCGACGACCGTGACCCCACGGTGGCCGCTCAGGCGCTCCACGTACTGAGCGACGTGTGGGGCCGCGCGCGCGACCACCGCGACGCCATGCTCCGCCTGCTCCGCGGCATCCCCGGGGACGAAGCCGGCCATGCGACCACGCAAGCACTCAACTCCGCCGCCCGCTATTTGCACGGCACCCCCGAATGGGACGCGACCGACCGGCAGATCTTCACCGCGATCATCGATGTGGCCCTCGACGAGCTGCGCCTGCCCACACAGCGCATGCACGCCGCGGTGTGCCTGCGGAACGTCATGCCCCCGTCGCCCGACGAGAACGGACGGCCGATGCCCGGAACATCCGAGTTCGACCGCGTCATCCTCGCCTCCTGGGAGTACCTCGGCGAGGGCGAACACTGAACACTCGCCGCCAATGCGATCGCCGTGGGGAGCCGGGCCCGGAGCCCTCGATCGTCATGACCACCCGCGCCGGACTCTCACTGAACCCGACCGGCCAGCGCGGCCGAGCGATCGTCGACAACGCCGGCCGACTCGACCACACCATGCCGAATCTCTGACACGGACAGCCCAGGAGCTCCACCATGACCGCGACCCTCTATCTCAGCTCGCTCGAGAGCCGGACCTTTCAACCCGTCCGCGAATGCCGTTATCGCCGCACCCTGCATTTCCCGACGGGAAAACAATGCCTTCTCGTCGACGCCACACTCCGCTCAGCCGCCCACGATGACGTCGACCAACTGATCCTCGCCGCCCGCTTCGAAGGCGCCACCGTCGACCCCATCGACGCCTTCCCCTGTTTCGTTTTCATCGCCCGCCCACTGATCGACGTCACCGACGTTTCCCAGATCAACACCGACGATGTCCGGGTCGTCGCCTGGGGCGAGCTGTATCGGACCGCTGAGGACGCCGAGCATCGACGACTGTCGGCCGACGACACGGATAGCGCCAGGTGATCGGCCGACGACAGCCGGTCCCCACCCCGCGCCCACCCGGCGAACCGCCACTGTTCTGAGCCCAGCCGACTCCCAACTGCGTACACCGCGGCCACGCGCGGCCCGCCTCCTTTGTCGTGTCACCGCGAACCCCGACATAATCGCCCGAACCGGAAGGGAGCAGCGCATGACCGACCCGAACGCCTGGCAGACCCCGCAGATCCGCGAAGCACTGGCCCAGCTCGAAGAAGCCGAGGTCGGCCTCGACCAGAGAATCGCAGGCGCCAAGGAACTGTCCCGCAACACCTCCCAGGGCGGCCTGTCCGCCGAGGACATCCAGCAGATCGAACAGCACGCCCGCAGCTCCGCCGCCCCGCGCGAACTCCGCGAACTCCAGCAGCGCATCGACCGCGGCGACCTGTCCTGGAACGACATCTCCGCAGGCCGATTCCTCGACGACCCACAGGTCCGCGCCGCACTCGAACACGGCGTCGACGGCATGCGCGCCGCCTACACGATGATCCAGGAAGGCCAGGACTTCGACGAGATCATCGAAGCGGGCGGACCGGCCGTCCCCGGCTCCGCGTCGACACCCCGCGAAGACGCCGACGACACCGACGACACGCGCGACGACCCCGCCACCAACACCTCGACCGGCACCAACACGGGCACCGGCTCCACCCCGGAAGACCGCGGCCCCGAACGCGACACCAGGCGTCCACCGCGCACATCCGCCGACACCGACGAACCGGACGACGACGACTACTTCGGAGGTTCCGTCTTCCGCTGACCCGCGCCGACCGCACAGGGACCCGCGCAGATCAGGGGCCGCTCAGGTCACACCTCGCTAACGCCCGCGCCCTCGCAGCCGACACCCCGGCAGAACGCGAACCACACTGGAACACTGGGTTGCCACGGTGTCGAGAAGAGAAACGGGGTGTGAGCGGAAGATGACGTACCAGCGTTTCGTCGCGCTCGGCGACAGCCTGACCGAAGGTCTCGACGACCTGTATCCCGGCCGCCCCGTCTACCGCGGGTGGGCCGACCTGGTCGCCGAACGACTGGCCGCCGACGAACCCACCCTGCGCTACGCCAACCTGGGCGTCCGGGGCAGGCGCCTCGACCAGATCGTCGTCGAACAGTTCCCCGCGGCCGCCGACCTGGAACCCGACCTCGTCGCCCTGTTCGGCGGCGCCAACGACCTCATGACCACCCGTGGCTACCGGGCCGAGGTCGTGACGAAACGCGTCCGCGCCGCGGTGCGCCTGCTCACCGACATCGCACCCGACGTCGTCGTCTTCACCCTCAGCGACGTCTCCCACCGCATCCCCGCCGTGCGCTGGATGGGCTCCCGCATCGAGGCGTTCAACGACGTCATGCGCGAAGCCGCCGACACCTACGGCGCACGCCTGGTCGACCTGTGGCCCGACGAATCCGTGCACGACCTGCGCTACTTCGGCCGCGACCGGCTGCACCTCAGCGAACACGGACACCGCCGCGTCGCAGGCCACACGCTCGACGCGCTCGGGCTGCCGTACGACAAGAGCTGGCTCGAACCGCTCCCCGGCGAACCCGACTCCCCCGGCATGCTCGCCCACGCCCGGTGGGTGTGGGAATCGGTCCTGCCCTCGGCACGCACCCGCGTCGTCAACTACCTCACCGGACGCTGCTCCGGCGACGGCTTCACGCCCAAACGGCCGCAGCTTCTGCCCGTCCTCGGCGATCTGTTGACCGGCGACCGCGACACGCCGAAACCGGCCTGACGCCGCCACCAGCCGCGCACGACCCACGACCGTCGGTGAAGCGTCACACGAGTTGACGCCTTCCGACGATCACGACCGCCCCGGTCAGTAGGATGGCAGCCATGTCACAGGCCGTAACCAGCGGAGCCAAGGTCTCCTTGACCGGTATCAAGCCGACCGGTGAACCCCACCTCGGCAACCTGATCGGCGCCATCCGGCCTGCGCTGAGACTGGCCGAGGACTACGACTCGGTGTACTTCATCGCCGACTACCACGCCCTGACGAGCGTGCGGGACCCCGAGGAACTTCGGCAGTACACCCGCTCGGTCGCCGCGACGTGGCTGGCCGCGGGCCTCGACCCGAAACGCACGACGTTCTACGTGCAGTCCGACGTGCCCGAGATCTTCGAGCTCAACTGGGTGCTGTCCTGCATGACCGGCAAAGGCCTCATGAACAGGGCCCACGCCTACAAGGCCGCGCGCGACCGCAACGTCGAAGCGGGCGAGGACCCGGACGCGGGCGTGAACATGGGCCTGTACAACTACCCGATCCTCATGGCCGTCGACATCCTGATCATGGAGTCGGACGTCGTGCCGGTCGGCAGGGACCAGCTGCAGCACGTCGAGTACGCCGCCGACATCGCGGGCAGCTTCAACCACGTGTACGGCAAGCGCTACTCGTTCAAGATCCCCGAGGCGATCATCCCCGACGACGGCAACAGCCAGACGCTGCCGGGGCTCGACGGCCGCAAGATGAGCAAGTCGTACGACAACACGATCCCGCTCTTCCTGCCGGAGAAGAAGCTTCTCAAGCTGGTGCGGCGGATCCCCACCGACAGCACCCCCGTCGAGGAACCGAAGGACCCGAACAGCTCGGCTCCGTTCCAGATCCTCGAACAGTTCGCCTCCGAGGCCCACGCCGACGTCGTCGCCGACACGCGCAAACGCCTCGAGGCAGGCGGTATGGGCTGGGGCGAGCTGAAGAACGTGCTGTTCGAGGTCCTCAACGCCGAGCTGGCACCGCTGCGCGAGCGGTACGAGGCACTGATGGAACCGGGCAGCGAACTCGACACCGTCCTCACCGAGGGCGCGCACCAGGCCCGCGAGCGCGCGCAACGGGTGCTGTCGTCGGTGCGTGAGGCGATCGGCCTGACGGGCGTGGCGCGGTAATGAAGGTCCTGGGGGAAGGCGAACAGGAGTACGCGGGCCGCTATCGCCTACTGGCCATGCTCGGCGAAGGCGGCATGGGCCGCGTGTACCTCGCCGTCGCACCCGACGGCAGGCCTGCCGCTCTCAAACGCATCCACCCCGCGTTCTCCCACGACCAGGGCTTCCGCGAACGGTTCCGCAGGGAGGTCGACACCTCCCGCAGGGTGTCGGGCGCGTTCACCGCGGCCGTGATGGACGCCGACACCGACGCCGAGCAGCAGTGGCTCGCGTCGGTGTACGTCCCGGGGCCGTCGCTGCAGGACGCGGTCGACAAGGCGGGCCCGATGGATCCGACCGCGGTGCGCCACCTCGCCGCCGGACTGGTGTCCGCACTCGCCGACATCCACCGCGCCGGCCTCGTGCACCGCGACCTCAAGCCGAGCAACGTACTGCTGGCCGCAGACGGGCCGAGGGTCATCGACTTCGGCATCGCCCGCGCCGTGGAGGGCAGCTCCGAGCTCACCAGCACCGGATCGGTGGTCGGCTCGGCCGGGTTCACCTCGCCCGAACAGGCCGAAGGCCGCACGCTGACGACGGCCAGCGACGTGTTCTCCCTGGGCACGCTGCTGGTGATGGCCGCGACCGGGGAGAGTCCCTACGCGGGCAAGACGACCCCGCAGACGCTCTACAACGTCGTGCACGGCGAGCCAGACCTCAGCAAGGTGCCACCGGAGCTGATGCCGATCATCGCGCCGTGCCTGGCCCGCGACCCGGCGCAGCGGCCGACGCCGGACCAGCTGCGCGGGCTCATCGGCAGCCTGCCGCCCACGAACAACCCGTGGCCGCCACGGGTGCAGCAGGAGATCGCCCGGTGCGAGGCCGACGTGGACGCCGTCATGTCCGGCGCCGACCTGTCCCGCTCTCGAGGCGGTCTCGTGGTCGCCGTCGCCGCGCTCGTCATGATCGCCGCACTGGGTGCGACGGCGCTGATCGGCGTGACGAAACCCGAGGCAGGCACGGCGACCACGGTCGCGGCCACCGCCTCGGCAACGACGCCCACCTCCGAACAGCCGACGGGCCCGCTGGCGCCGGTCTCCCTGCGCAAACTCGACCCGTGCAAGCTGCTGCCCGGTCTCGAGATCTCCAGCGACTCGTACTACTCCGGATGCACCTTCCGCGCCGGGGACGAGACGTTGATCAGCCTCGACCTCGGCAACAAGGCGATGTCGAGCGGCGACTCCGCCACCGAGGAGATCGCCGGGCTCACGGCGCTCAGCCGCAAGAGCGACCCGACGACGTGCACCGTCACGGCGCTGCTGCCGGACCAGCCGACCAACGGCATCGAGATCCGTGCCAGCAAGCTCACCGACAAGCCCGGCGGATTCAAACCGTGCCAGGTGGCCAAGAAGCACATGGGCACGGTCATCGGCAAGGCTCGCGACGGCAAGGACACGTGGGAGGCCGGGTACGCCGAGCTCGCCGAGGTCGACCCGTGCACCGTGCTCGCGCCGGAACAGGCGCAGGAGGTCTTCGGGCAGGTTCCCTCCACGGAGACCTACAACCTCCACGAGTGCCAGTACAACGCGGGTGGCAGGGCTTCGGTCGGCCTGCGCGTGCAGGGCGACCCCGCCGACAACGACGAGCGCAAGATCACCGTGGGCGGCAAGGACGCCTACGAACGGCCCGGCTCCTCCGGCCTGAACAACTGCACCATCGAGTGGGCGCAGGCGCCCGCACACGGCGAGTCCGCCGAGCACTACGCCCAGGTCGTCACGGTCGAGTACAGCCCGCCGTCCGGCGACGAGGAGACCACGAGCGAGCAGGCCTGCGAACGGACCCGCACGCTCGCGGAACGCGTCCGTGAAGGACTGCCGACACCATGAAGCCACTGAAGCCCGAACAGGCACACCCCATCGGCCACTACCGCCCGCTGGCACTGCTCGGCGAGGGCGCGATGGGCCAGGTGTTCCTGTGCCTCGGCCAGGACGGCAGGGTCGCGGCGGTCAAGCGGATCCACCCGAGTTTCTCGCGCGACGAGGGGTTCCGGACGCGCTTCACCCACGAGGTGGAGGCGTCGCGCCGGGTGTCGGGTGCCTACACGGCGGCGGTCATGGATGCCGACGCGGAGGCCGAGGCGCCGTGGCTCGCGTCGGTCTACGTGGCGGGCCCCTCGCTGCGCGACGCCATCGACGCCGCGGGTCCCCTGCCCGTGCCCTCGATGCGCAGGCTCATCGCAGGCCTGGCCGTCGCGCTGTCCGACGTGCACAGGGCGGGGCTGATCCACCGGGACCTCAAGCCGGGCAACGTGCTGCTGACCTCCGACGGGCCCCGGGTGATCGACTTCGGCATCGCGCGGGCCGCGGAGGGTGCGGAGTTCACCAGCACCGGCACAGTGGTCGGATCGCCCGCCTACATGTCGCCCGAGCAGGCGGAGGGCAAGGACCTCACCGCAGCCAGCGACATGTTCTCCCTCGGTGCACTCCTGGTCATGGCGGCCACCGGGCAGGGCCCGTTCACCGGCTCCACCGCCGCGCAGACGCTGTACAACGTCGTCCACGAGCCGCCACAGGTCGACGGGGTTCCTCCCGAGATCCTGCCGGTGATCGAGGCATGTCTGGCCCGCGACCCGGACGCCCGCCCGACGCCCGAGCAGCTGCTGGACATGGTCGGTCCCATCGACCACGACGGCCCGACGTGGCCGATGCCGGTCCAGCAGCTCATCGACGCGCAGGAGGCGGAGGTCCGCCACGTCCTGGCCCTGCCGCCACCCGAACCGCCGCCCCCGCCCGCGAAACGCCGTTGGCCCGCGGTGACCGGCATGCTCGTCGCCCTCGCCGGCGTCATCGCGCTGTCACTGGTGCAGGGGCTCGCACCGGTGGAGGGCATCGCGATCGAGCCCGAACAGCGCGAACCCGCGGCGCAGGCACTCAGCGTCGACCGGCTGCGGACCATCGATCCCTGCAAGGTCCTCGAGGGCGCACAGCTCGGTGATTCGACACTCCAGCCGTCGCCCTACTCGACGAATCTGCACCAGTGCCGCTACGGCGAGGGCGGAATCGGCGGTGGATCACTCACGCTCAATCTCGGCGCGACGATCGACCGGTCCCGCGCGTCCGGGACCGGCGAGAAGGTCGGCGGCCTCGACGTGCTGAAGGAACACAGCAGCGGCGGCTGCACCGAGTACGTCGCCCTGCCGTCGGCGCCCCAGCAGGGCATCCAGCTGCAGCTCTACGGCAGCGACGACAACGGCTGGTGCGACCAGCTGAGCACGGGCCTCGACATCGCGGTCGACAAGCTGCGACTCGATCCGCCGGTACGGGATCTGCCCGACGAGAGCGCGGCCCTCGTCGACGTGTGTTCGCTCGTCGACGGCGACACGCTGGCCAAGACGGCGGGCGTCGTGCAGTCCACGGCCGCCGACGGGCTGGACTCGTGCAGCTGGGAAGCCGTGAAGGGCAGCGGCACCATCACCGTGGGACTCTCACCGGCGAGCGCGTTCGGCGAGAACAGCTACAACGACCTCAAGCCGGTGCGGATCGGCGACGTCACCGCCTACACCCGTGATTCGGGCGGCAGCATGTGCAGCATCGAGTGGAAGCACCGCGACTTCCAGGGCGACGAGTCCGACATGCTCGCGACCGTCGAGACGATCCGCATGACCTACAGCCTCAACACCAACGGCAACGCCTGCAAACAGCTCCAGCAGGCGGCCGGAGCGACGATCCAGGATTTCCCGCCCCCGGGCAAGTGAGCGATCCACCGCCGAGCGGGAGCGCAGCGGGACGAGGCCGCACTCCCGCCCGGCGGGCGATCACTCCACGGGTTCGGCGGGCGACCTGCCGAGCACGCGGCCGTCACTGTCGAGTGCCTCGACGGCGACGTACGCCGGATCGGCGTCGGCGGGCAGGTCGAGTTTCGTCTCGAAACCCGTTCGCGGTACCTCGCCCGCGGGCTCGAGGCTGCCGCGGTCGTCCCCGGCGAGGAAACGCCACGACGCGACCTCGGTCGCACCGTTCCAGCTGGCGTAGACGCCGGTGGGGCCGTCCTGGCCGACCACGCCCGCGACCTCCGGGTCGTCGGTGGGCGTGCCCGTCCACTCCTTGCGGAACGAACGGTAGGAGTTCATCCCGTCGGCGATCTCGGCGTCCAACGCCACCGAGCCGTCGGCGTGGTACTCGGTGTAACCCGACGATCCGCCCCAGCCGACGAACGCCTTCCCACCCGGCATCGCCTGGTAGTTGCCCATGTTCGGGCTCAGCGCGGCCTTCGGCCGCTCGAGCGATCCCGCAAGCGAGGCGGTTCCGGCGTTCTCGTCGACGTCGAGCGTGATCGCCCGGGAACGATCCTTCGGCGGCGCACCGTTGTCGAACAGCGTGATCGTGCCGTTCGGCCGCCTGCGCGCGTCGTGCGCCCACTCGAACGTGGTGCCCTCGCCCATCCGGAAGTCGCTGCGCTTGCCACCGAGCCGCCAGTCGACCTTCCCGGTGTTCTTGTCCAGGCGGTACACGGCGTGCGTGTTGCGGGCGGAGATCAGCAGACCGTCGTTTCCGTCCTCCTGCACGGAATTGACGTGGAAGTAGTCCCATGTGGACGAGGGATCCTCTGGCAGGGGCAGGAAGGACTCGTCGAGACCGACGTCGGCGAGACTGCGCCACTCGAACAGCACCTCACCACTGTCGATGTCGACCTCCTGGACGACGCCCTCGAACACCGACCCGTCGGCGGGGCCACCGACCGGCGTGAGGTCCCTCGCCACCTTCTCGTAGCCGAGCAGCAGCGCCGTGCCCCGCTCGGTGAGCACGACGTCGTGCAGATCGGCCTGGAGCCCGCCACCGAGTTGCAGCCGCGCGATCTCACGGTACGAGCTGTCCATGATCACGGCTTCGCCCTCGCCGTACCCGGGCGGCGCGACGACGTTGCCCTCCCAGTAGGTCAGCACGGGATCGCCGCGGTAGGTCTGCATCTTGAAGTCCTGGGTCGCCACGCCCGGTTCGTTGGGTGCGAACCAGACGGGATCGCCCCGGTCGTCGACGATGAGCTTGCCCGGTTGACCCGCCGCGTCCTGTTTGGGCAACGGTGCCAGGAAGATCTCGCCCGGCGCGGTGCCGTTCGCCTGCGTGACAGTGTTGATGCGCGGCGGGGTCAGGTCCGGCTCGGTGTGGAACCGCCACGCGCTCTGCCGCGAGTCCGCCTCGTCCTGCGCGTACGCCGGTGGTGCGACCAGACCGGCCGCTGTGATCAGCATGGCCGCCAGTGCGGCCGGTGCTGCCGTCCGCCGCCTCGCCACCGTGCGGGTCGTCCGGGTCGTATGGGTCGTCGGGATCGTCTGGGTCGTCGGGGTCACCGTCACCACGAACCTCCGCCTCGTCAGCCGCCGAACGGCGAGGGCATCGCGCCATCGCGGGTGATCCGCCCGACCAGGTCGGGCATCGACCCGGTGTCGTTGACGTGCGGAAACTCCTCGTCCGGCACGTCGACGCCCAGGAACTCGCACAGCGGTCGCCATCCGGAACCGACCTCGTACTCGAGCAGCCGGTCGGCGGGCACGCTACGCCGAACCTCGGCGTTGTGCCGCTCGAACACCTCGATCGCGTGATCGCGGTCCTCGAACCGGCCGCCGAACGTGCCCTCCCAGATCAGCTTGCCCACGACCGGTTTGAACTTCGCCGACAGTTCCTCGGGCATCGCGGGGTCGACGTCGGCCGTGTAGTAGCCGTAGATCGTCTTGTACACGCTGTCGTACCACCGCTGCGGGTCGCGGGTGGTCAGCAGAATCTTGGCGTCGGGGAAGGTGTCGGCGAGTTCCCGCCAGTACGTGCACCCCGGCCAGTCCACTGTGGAGCCGAAGCCGGCGAAGATGCGTTCCCAGTCCCGGTCCTCGCCGTCGACCACCCGACGCCAGTCCTCGGTGCGCTGCGGACTCGGGAGTACGTCGAACATGTGGTAGCACGGGCCGAAGCCGAGGTGCTCCAATGCCGCTTTCATGGACGCGGTACCGGTTCGTCCGAATCCGGCTCCGATGATCTGCATCCGGGTCAACCCCTCACCCATTCGACATCGTTTCGACCAGAAACTAACGCCGATAACCGCTCACGCACGAGGGTCGACGGCGCGATTCAGCGACACGGGCCGTCCGACGTAGACCGAACGAGTGGAGAAAAGGGCGTATCAGACGTCGAAGTCGACAGTCACCTCGGCCGAGACCGGCAGCGACTGACACGTCAGCACGAACCCCGCTTCGACCTCGGAGTCCTCGAGTGCGAAGTTGCGCCGCATCGTCACCTCACCGTCGGTCACCCGAGCACGGCACGTCCCGCACACGCCGCCCTTGCAGGCGAACGGCAGGTCCGGGCGTGCGCGCTGGGCACCGTCGAGCACGGGGACGTCACGGGCCAGCGTGGTCGTGGTGCGCCGTCCGTCGAGCACCACCGTGACCTCGCAGCCGTCCTCCGTGGCCGCCTCGTCGGGATGCCGCACCGGTGTGGGCGGAACGTCGTCCACATAGAACAGTTCGCGGTGGATGCGCTCGCCTGCCACGCCGTGCTCGCCGAGCAACGTGCCCGCGCCGGTGACCAGGCCGTAGGGCCCGCACAGCCACCAGTGGTCGACCTCGCCGGGTTCGGGTACGAGTGCCAGCAACGCGCGCAGCTTGTCCGGTTCGAGCCTGCCGGTGAACAGCTCGGCCTCCCTCGGCTCACGGGAGAGCACGTGGACGAGCTCGAGACGTTGCGGGTAGCGGTCCTTCAGATCGGCGAGCTCGTCGGTGAACATGACGGTGTCACTGCGGCGATTGCCGTACAGCAGGGTCACCGTGGCAGCTGGATCTTCGAGGACGGTCGCGGCGATGGACAGCAGCGGCGTGATGCCAGACCCGGCACCGATCAGCACGTGCCTGCCCGCGCGGGTGCCGGGACTGAACGTGCCGGTCGGCGCGGAGACCTCGATCTCGTCACCCGGCCGCACCTCGCGCACCAGCCACGTCGAGAACAGCCCGCCCGGTACCTCGCGGACACCGATGCGCAGCGCGTCGCCCTCGGCGGCGCAGATCGAGTACGACCGGCGCTCCTCCCTGCCGTCGACGGTGCGGCGCAGGGTCAGCGACTGACCGGCGCGGAACTCGTACGCCGCGGCCAGCTCGGGCGGAACGGCGAAGGTCACCGCGACGGCGTCGGAGCACAGCCGGTCGACGTCGGCCACGGTCAACGTGTGGAACTCGCCACGCAACCGGGAGCGAACCGGCGTCGCCGAGAGCTGCGGCGGTGCGGCCGGTGGAGTCGGTGAAGCGGTCACTCAGATCTCCTTGACGTGCTCGAACGGTTCGCCGCACGTGCGGCAGCGGCGGACGGCCTTGCAGGCCGTGGGCCCGAACTCCGACACCGCGTCCGTGTCGGCCGCGCCGCATCGCGGACAGGCCACCCTGCGCTCGGGCGGGTGCAGACGGATCGGCACCGGACCCGCCTGCCTCCGGGGAGCCGGGCCGGGCGGAGCGATGCCCGCCTCGGCGAGCTTGGCGCGGCCGCGCTCGGTGATCCAGTCGGTGGTCCAGGGTGGATGCAGGACGGTGCGCACATCCACTCGCTCGTACCCGGCTCGCCGGAGCGCGTGCACCAGGTCGTCGCGCATGGTGTCCATGGCGGGGCAGCCGGTGTACGTCGGCGTGATCGACACCGTGACCCCGTCCGCGGACTCGGTGACCTCGCGCAGCACGCCCAGGTCGGCCAACGTGAGCATGGGCAGTTCCGGGTCGGTCACCGTCTCCGCGACCGCCCGTGCGGTGGGTGCCGCCTTCGCGGCGTCCGAGGTCACCATGTCGCCTCCGGATGAGCCCTGGCGACGCTCTGCAACTCGGCGAGCAGGTAGCCCATCGCCTCGGTGTGCCTGCCGTCGCGCCCCTTTCCGCCCGCCACGCCCGCCTTGGGCGGCACGTCCGGCACCGCCACGGTGGCGGCACCGAACACGTGGGAGACGACGTCGTCGAACTCGGCGCGCGTGTCCGCGGGATCGATCGCCACCCCGGCCAGTCGCCGTTCGACCTCGTGCGTGTCGAACAGTTCGGGGACGAACGGCCACACCTCCTCCAGCGCGGTCTGCATGCGCTCGCGGGAGACGTCCGTCCCGTCGCCGAGCCGCACCAGCCACCCCGCGGCGTAGTCGCGGTGGTAGGCCAGCTCGTTGACGCCCTTGCCCGCGATCGCGGCGAGCACCGGATCAGCAGAGGTCCGCAACCGCTGGAACACCGCGAGTCGCCATGTCGACATGACGAACAGGACGGCGACGAGCCTGGCGAAGTCACCGCGGCCTGCCTCGACGAGCCGGACGTTGCGGAACTCGTGCTCGGCGCGGAAGAAGGCGTAGCCGTCCTCCCCCGGTCCGTTCTCGGCCCTGCCTGCCCGCGCCAGGAGCAGCCGCGCCTGCCCGAGCAGGTCCAGGCCGATGTTGGCGATCGCGACCTCGTCCTCCAGCTCGGGCGCGCGGGTACACCATTCCTGCAGCCGGTGCGACAGCACGAGCGCGTCGTCCCCCAGCATCAGGCAGTACTGCGCCAGATCGGGACCGTCCACTCCGGAGGGAAGACCGGTGTCCACACCGGAGAGCGGGTCCTCGAACCCGGTGCCGAACGCCCAGCGGGAGTCGTCGTGGGCGTCGGCCAGCGCCTCGTAGGCGTTGTCGAAGGCCATGAGCGTGCCTCTCCTGTCTGCTCGCCCGTCCTACATGTGCGGGACGTCGGAGGGGATGTCGTAGAACGTCGGATGCCGGTAGACCTTGTCCGCGGACGGAGCGAAGAACGGGTCCTTCTCGTCCGGGCTGGACGCGGCGATGTCGCCGGCCTTGACGACCCAGATGCTGACGCCCTCGTTGCGGCGGGTGTAGAGATCGCGAGCGTGATGCAGCGCCATGTCGTCGTCGGCGGCGCGCAGCGAGCCGACGTGGACGTGGTTGAGCCCGCGCTTGCCCCGCACGAACACCTCATACAGCGGCCAGTCCCCACTCATGCGCCGACCTCCTCCGTTGCCGCCGCCACCGCTCGTTCGCGCTGCTTCCGTGCGTGTTCGGCGGCCGCCTCACGCACCCACGCGCCGTCCTCGTGGGCCTGCCTGCGCCTGGCCATCCGCTCGGCGTTGCACGGACCGCCGCCGGAGATGACCTGTTTCAGCTCGGCCCAGTCGATGCGGCCGAAGTCGTAGTGCCCGCGTTCGGCGTTCCACGCCAGATCCGGATCCGGCAACGTCACCCCGAGCGCCTCGGCCTGCGGCACCGTCATGTCGACGAAGCGCTGCCGCAGTTCGTCGTTGGTGTGCCGCTTGATCTTCCACGCCATCGACTGCGCCGTGTTGGGCGAATCGTCGTCGGGCGGACCGAACATCATCAGCGACGGCCACCAGAACCGGTTCGTCGCGTCCTGCACCATGTCCCGCTGCTGCTGGGTGCCGTTCATCATCGTCATCAGCAGTTCGTAACCCTGCCGTTGATGGAACGACTCCTCCTTGCAGATGCGGATCATCGCGCGCGCGTACGGCCCGTAACTGCTGCGGCACAACGGAACCTGGTTGCAGATCGCCGCACCGTCCACGAGCCAGCCGATCACCCCGACGTCGGCGAAGGTCAACGTCGGATAGTTGAAGATCGACGAGTACTTCTGCCGTCCGCTGATCAGCTTCTCGGTGAGTTCGTCCCGGTCCGCGCCCAAGGTCTCGGCCGCGGAGTACAGGTACAACCCGTGTCCCGCCTCGTCCTGCACCTTCGCGAGCAGGATCGCCTTGCGGCGCAACGAGGGCGCCCGGGTGATCCAGTTCCCCTCCGGCTGCATACCGATGATCTCGGAGTGGGCGTGCTGGGCGATCTGCCGGATCATCGTCTTCCGGTAGCCCTCCGGCAGCCAGTCCCGCGGTTCGATCCGCTGGTCCCTGCCGATCGTCTCCTCGAAGTGCCGTTCGAGGTCCGATTCGGACGGTGCCGATTCCATGACGGTCATCGCGTCTCCTTCGCCACCAGCGTGAGGACGTCGTACTTGGCGACCGAATCGCCGTCGGCGTTGGTCACGTCGGCGTCCCAGCGCACCTCGCCGTAGTCGGCGCCCTCGCGCGGGGTGATCTGCTTGCAGGTCAAGGTCACCGTCAACGCGTCACCCGGCTTGACGGGGGTGAGGAACCGCAGGTTCTCGAGCCCGTAGTTGGCCAGTACGGGCCCCGGTTCCGGCGAGACGAACAGTCCGGCCGCGAGCGACACGACGAGGTAGCCGTGCGCCACGATGCCGCCGAACAACGGGTTCTCGCGTGCGGCGGCCTCGTCGGTGTGGGCGTAGAACGTGTCGCCGGTGAACTCGGCGAAGTGGTCGACGTCCTCCCTCGTCACGGTGCGCGGACCCGCCACGACCGCGTCGCCGACCCGCAGTTCGGCCAGCGATTTCCGGAAGGGGTGCACCTCGTCCACCACGCGGGGCGCACCGGGCGTCCACCGGCCGGTGATCGCGGTGAGCACGGCGGGGCTCGCCTGGACCGCGGTGCGCTGCATGTGGTGCAGCACGCCGCGGATGCCGCCCATCTCCTCGCCACCACCTGCCCTGCCGGGGCCGCCGTGGACGAGCTGCGGCATGGGCGAACCGTGGCCGGTCGACTCCCTCGCATCGTCGGTGTCGAGCACGAGCAGCCTGCCGTGCCACGCAGCTGCCCCGAGCACGACCTCGCGCGCGAAGGCGGCGTCGCCGGTCACGACCGACCCCGCGAGGCTGCCGCGGCCACGGGCGGCGAAGTCGACGACCTGTTCGGTGGAGGTGTAGGGCAGCAACGTCGCCACCGGCCCGAACGCCTCCACCTCGTGCGGTTCGCTGCGTTCCGGATCGCCGGAGAGCAGGATCGGCGAGAGGAACGCGCCGCGCTCGGCGTCCGCTCCGGTGACGTCCACGTGGTCGGGATCGCCGAACACGACGGTCGCCGCGGCACACAACGCCTTGAGCGACCGCCGCACCTCCTCACGCTGTTCGAGGCTGGCGAGTGCTCCCATGTCCGCGGTGGCCGGATCGCCCACGGTGATCGACGACAGCTTCTCGGCCGCCGCCGCGGCGACGTCGTCGAGCAGGTCCGCCGGTACGAACGCCCTCCGGATCGCGGTGCACTTCTGCCCCGCCTTCACGGTCATCTCCGTGACCAGCTGTGTGACGTACAGGTCGAACTCGGCCGTGCCCGGCTTCGCGTCCGGTCCGAGGATCGAGCAGTTGAGCGAGTCGGCCTCGGCGTTGAACCGCACCGCGCCCCGGACGATCGCCGGGTGCGCACGCAGTTTTCGCGCCGTGTCGGCCGAGCCGGTGAACGACACGACGTCCTGCTCCGTGACGTGGTCGAGCAGGTCGCCCGCATCTCCGCACACCAGCTGGACCGAGCCCTCGGGCAGCATCCCGGACCCGACGACGAGCTCGACGAGCTTCTCGGTGAGGTAGGCCGTCTGCCCGGCAGGTTTGATCAGACTCGGCATTCCGGCGAGGAACGCGGGGGCCAACTTCTCGAGCGGCCCCCAGACCGGGAAGTTGAACGCGTTGATCTGCACCGCGACGCCCCGCAGCGGCGTCGCGACGTGCCGGGCGACGAAGCCGCCACCCTTGCTCAGCGGTTCGACGTCGCCCTCGACGTACACGGTGTCGTTGGGCAGTTCCCGCTTGCCCTTGCTCGCGTAGGCCAACAGCACGCCGATGCCGCCGTCGACGTCGAACTTCGCGTCGCCGCGCGTCGCGCCGGCGCGGGCCGAGAGTGCGTAGAGCTCGTCCCGATGTTCACGCAGATACGAACCGAGCGCCTTCAGCAACGCGGCGCGCTGGTGGAAGGTGAGTTCGCGAAGGGAGGGACCACCGGTGCGCCGGCCGTACTCCAGCGCGGCGGCCATGTCGATCCCGGCCGAGGACACCCGGGCGATCTCGGCTCCGGTCACCGCGTCGTGCACGGGTGTCCCTTCGCCGTCGCCCTGCTGCCAGCGGCCGCCGACGTAACTGCGCAGGATCCTCATGCGGACCTCAGCTCCCTCGTCCTTGAGCGATGCGTCGAGCCGTCCCGTGCGAGCAGGTCCACCGAACGACCTTTACCGACCGAACGGTCGGAAAACCGATCGTAGCGGCTACCCGGCGGGAGCGAAACCCGCCGACCACTCCGGATCGCACGTCGGAACCGGCTCTTGACACCGCATCGCCCCGCGTCTTTACTCGGAGGCCACCGGCATTACCGTCCATTCGGTCGGTAACGACGTGTGCCCTTCCGGCCGTCCGCGGCCGGCTCTCGTGACAGCGCTCCCGGCGACGACGCCGGGCGTACGACAGGCGGTGAAGCCTCGTGTCCCAGCCCGCGCAACTCGCCGAATCGGCGCGCACGATGCTCGAGTCGGACGCCGCGTCGACGGCGCTGGGCATCGAGGTCACCCGCGCCGAGCACGGGCACGCGACGGCGCGGATGACCGTGACCGCGCCGATGGTGAACGGGCACGACATCGCACACGGTGGCTATCTGTTTCTGTTCGCCGACACCACGTTCGCCGCAGCCTGCAACAGCCACGGCCCCGTCACCGTGGCCTCCGGCGCCGAGATCTCCTTCGTCACCAGTGCGCGACTGGGCGACGAACTCGTCGCCACGGCCGAGGAACGCACTCGCTACGGCCGCAACGGCATCTACGACGTCACCGTGCACCGCGAAACCCCCGGCGGCCTCGAGGTCGTCGCCGAGTTCCGCGGGCGAAGCCGGACGGTCGGCCGCATCCGAGACTGAGCGTCACACCGAGGAGACCCCGCCCATGACTGCCATGCACAGCGACGTGCCCGACGTGCCCGACGTTCACGCGGCCTCCGCCGGCCGACGTGGTGCCGCCCCCGCGGTCGACGACCTGTCGGCGGCCGAACGGCTGAGCATCGACGAGTTGCGCTCCCTTCAACTCGAACGCCTGCGCTGGACCCTCCGGCACGCCTACGACAACGTTCCCTTCTACCGCGCGAAGTTCGACGCGGCCGGCGTGCACCCCGACGACTGCCGCGAGCCGGCCGACCTCGCCAAGTTCCCGTTCACCACCAAACAGGACCTGCGCGAGAACTACCCGTTCGGCATGTTCGCGGTTCCCGAACAACAGGTGAGCCGCATCCACGCCTCCAGCGGAACGACGGGAAAGCCCACCGTCGTCGGTTACACGGCCTCCGATGTGGACAACTGGTCGACGGTGATGGCGCGCTCGATCTTCGCCGCGGGTGGACGGCCGGGGCACAAGGTGCACGTCTCGTACGGGTACGGCCTGTTCACCGGCGGGCTCGGCGCGCACTACGGCGCCGAGAAGCTCGGCTGCACGGTCGTCCCCGCATCGGGTGGGATGACCGCACGCCAGGTGCAGCTCATCACCGACTTCCGACCCGAGGTCATCATGGTGACGCCGTCGTACATGCTCACGTTGCTCGACGAGTTCGAGCGGCAGGGCATCGATCCCCGCACGAGTTCGCTGCAGGTGGGCATCTTCGGCGCGGAACCGTGGACCGAACAGATGCGGCAAGAGATCGAGGAACGCCTCGATCTGCACGCGGTCGACATCTACGGGCTGTCCGAAGTGATGGGTCCCGGCGTGGCCCAGGAATGTGTCGAGACGAAGGACGGCCTGCACATCTGGGAGGACCACTTCTACCCCGAGGTGGTCGACCCGCTCGAGGACGACGTCTGCGACGACGGCGTCACCGGCGAACTCGTGTTCACCTCGCTGACGAAGCAGGCCTTGCCGATCATTCGCTACCGCACGCGCGATCTGACGGCACTGCGGCCGGGAACGGCACGTCCCGCGTATCGGCGGATGGACAAGGTGACCGGGCGCAGCGACGACATGATCATCCTGCGTGGCGTGAACGTCTTCCCCACGCAGATCGAGGAGGTCGTGCTGGCCACCGACGGCCTCGCACCGCATTTCCAGTTGCGGCTCACGCGCGAGGACCGGATGGACCATCTGACGGTGCTGGTCGAGTCGCACCCCGACACTCCGCGGGACCGCAGGAGCGCGGCGGCCGCGGAGGTCGCCGCGCGCGTCAAGGACGTCGTCGGGGTGAGCGTGGGGGTGGACGTGGTCGATCCGGAGTCGTTGGAGCGGTCGGTCGGCAAACTGCGCCGGGTGCTCGACCAGCGGCCGGCGCAGTGATCTCACCTGCGACAATGCGATCATGACCGAAGCACAGCGGAGCCGTCCTCGACGCGGGAGACCGGGTTACGACCTCGAATCCCTGCTGTCGGTCGCGGTCAAGCTGTTCAACGAGCGCGGCTACGACGGCACCAGCATGGAGGACCTGTCGCGCAAGCTCGGCATCACCAAGTCGGCGATCTACCACCACGTGCGCAGCAAGGACGACCTGCTGCAGCTGGCGGTCAACCGCGCACTGGACGGGTTGTTCGCCGAGGCCGATCGGCTCGACAACGTCGACGGACCGGCGATCGACAAGCTCGAACGTCTCGTGCGCGCGAGTGTGGTCGTGCTGGTGGAGCGGTTGCCGTTCGTGACCCTGCTGCTGCGGATCCGAGGGAACACGAAGGTGGAGAAGGCGGCGTTGGCGCGCCGCCGGGAGTTCGACCACATCGTGACCGACCTGGTCAGCAAGGCCGCCGCCGACGGGGACCTGCGCCCGGACGTCGACCCGGCCACCTCGGCGCGCCTGCTGTTCGGCATGGTCAACTCGCTCGTCGAGTGGTACCGGCCTCGTGGCGGTGTGGATGCCGAGACCCTCGCCGACACCGTGGCCACCGTCGCGTTCGACGGGCTGCGCGTCCGCCGGAGCGCGGTCACCCGGTAGGCGGCTGCGGCAGATCTGCAACGAACGCCGCGCTGGGCTTGTCGACGATCACCGACTGGCCGTCGGGTGAGGTCCGCGCACCGATGACCCGGCTCATGGCACCTCGGGACAGCGGCAGCGCCGACACCGGCAACAGGACGAACCCGATCGCCGCCACCGCAGCCAACCACGAGGCACCCTCGGTGAACGCACCGACGACGAGCGCCCCGAGAAACGCGAGTAGGCCGCCGAACAGCAGCGCCGACGCCAGCGTCATCCAAACCGCCCGGGTGCGCACGCATAGCGGACACAGTGGCCACCCCTTGACGTCGGTGACCTTGACCTTGCTGCCGTGCTGTGCCAACCGGTCGGCCTGGGACAACACGTTCCCGGACAGCAACCGGTTGCCCCGCAGCCGCACGGTGGACTGCAGCGCGAAGTCTTTCCGGCGCGAGGCGGGCCGGCCGTGTCGCGTGCAGTGCGGAGGCAGATTCCCCGCTCGACCCACGACATCAGCCGGCAGCGTGATTCGCTCGCGGGCGCCCGGCACCGGTCCCTCCTTCACCATGCGGATCCGGAGCGGAGCCTAGTCGGTGGGGACTCGTCCGCCTTCCTGTTCCCAGCGCTCGGTCGACGATGTCGTGTCGGACAGTTCCGATCGGCCCAGCAGAACGTCGACGCTGTCGGTGTTTCCCGGTTGCGAAGCGGCCGTCAGAGCCGCATGCGCCGCCGCCGGTGTGGACTCGGGCGGAACGACGAGCAAGGTCAAACGAGATCTGTTCCTGCCGCTGACCACCGTGACGATGTCGGCCGGCTGGACCCGGAACGCGTCCAACCGGACGCGAACACCGTCGACGATCAGATTGCGAGCGGCCTTTTCCCACATCGTCATGTTGTAGGTGAATCGCTCGCACACGCCCCACTGCCGGCTCACCGCGGCCAACAACGCCGGAAGCTCGGCCGAGAGGTCCCGGGAACGAGGCCACCACGCACCGTCGACGTGCCCGGTCGGGCGCGCCTCCTGCTTCATCCGCAAACGCACGTCCCGACTCGGTACCCACGCGACATCCCGTGCCGGTTGGTAGATGGTCGGTGTGCGCGGGCTCGACATCATGTCGACGCTCCTAGTCTCGCGGCCGCAGCCGCATACAGCTCTGTCGAGGACGACGCGGGCTTGGACACTCACGTGCGAAATGCCGTCGACACCCTCAACGGTACACAGGAAAGCAGTACCGCCGTTAGGCCCGGCGAATCCACCGGGTCACCGCATCGCGACCGCCTGAACGCATCGATGCGATCCGCCATCGCGGGGCGTAACGTGGGACATTCGGGGCCGGAAAGGCGCGGCTCGGCCGCATTCGTGTGCCGACCCCCGAAGGATCGAGGCAGCGGCTATGGAAACCGATACCGACAGCACCCCGGCTCTACGCCGCGGTTTGGACGGCTATGTGCGCGCTGTGGCCCGCGAGCTGGACATTCCGGCCGAGAGCACGAGTTTCGAGATCAGCGACACCGCCACGGCATACATCGGACTGTCCACACGCTGGCCGTCCCTGCCTGGCAACGACCTGATGCTGATCTGGGACGAGCGCACCGGGTGGTCGCTCGCCGTCGAAACCACACCTGCCGAACGCGGAATCGTCATCGCCGAGCTGCCCCGCGATGTCGTCCCGGCTCCGAGTGTGGTGTCGCGGTGGGTCGCCGAAACACTGTCCGGACACGACGAAACCGTGCCGCGCCAGAGGTCGGCGACAGCGGTCGACCGGCACGCGCTCGCCGACCGCCTCGCCGTCTACACGTCCGGCTGACCGAACCACCCGGTCACGCCGCCCCGCCACACAGCCACGTCACGCCGCGCGGGCGCGGTCGGCGGCGCGCAACGGTGCACCCATCTCGTGCAGGTGTTGCAGTACGTACCCGTAGGAGCGCAGCAGACCCGTCTGGCTGTAGGAGATTCCGTGCTCGGCGCAGAACCGCCGCACGATCGGCTGGGCCAGCCGCAGGTTCGGGCGCGGCATGTTCGGGAACAGATGATGTTCGATCTGGTAGTTCAAGCCACCGAGCAGGAAATCGGTGAACCACCCGCCGCGGATGTTCCGGGATGTCAACACCTGCTTGCGCAGGAAGTCGACCGATTGTCCCGTCATGGTCGGCATTCCCTTGTGGTTGGGCGCGAAGGAACATCCCATGTAGATTCCCCACAGCACCTGGTGCACGACGATGAACAGGACGGCGATCCCCGGGGAGAGCACCAGGAACACGGCGGTCAGATAGGCGACGACGTGGGCCGTCAGCAGCGCTCCCTCGATCTTTCGGCCCTTGGTCTTTCCCTGCCACACGGCCTTCATGCCGTTGATGTGCAGGTTCAGCCCCTCCAGCGCAAGGAGCGGAAAGAACAGTACGGCCTGATGTTTGGCCATCCACCGCAGGAAACCCTGTTTCAGGCGGGCCTGCTTGCTCGTGAACGCGAGTGCGGGAATGTCGAGGTCCGGGTCGTGTTCCTCGTGGTTCGGATTCGCGTGGTGGCGGTTGTGCCCGCTCACCCACCAGCGATAACTCATGCCGACCAGTCCGCCGTGGGCGGTGCCGACAACGTCGTTGGGTTTACGTGTCCGGAAAATCTGCTTGTGTCCCGCGTCATGGCCGATGAAGGCCAGTTGCGCGAAGACGACAGCCAGCACCGCGGCGATACCGAGCTGCCACCAGCTGTCACCGAGGAATGCGAACGCCACCCACGCACCCGCGAACACCGCCAGATTGGCCGCAATCCGCCAGGCGTAGTACCGGTAACGACGGCGGAGCAAACCCGCGTCCCTCACCTCGTTCAGCAGAGCGGCGTACTCTCCGGATCTGGTCGAAGCTTCGGCCTGTTCGGTCATCGGACCGGTTCACCTCTTTCGCGCGGGGGTCCCTGAAGAGAACACAACCGGGCGTACCCGGTCGGTTCGGGTACCCGTTGTCGTCGTCACCGGAACCGGCGGATGGCTGAATTTCACCGGCGTCACTACGGATCCTGAGATGCGAACGGAAATGTGGTCAGTGAACATGGAAACTCCTCAGCTCCGGTGCGTCTGACGACAACCGGATCGATGGATGTACGCGCATGCGTACGAGATGTGCGAACTCGCCCATTCGCGCCGCAGCGCAAGGTCGGTTCGGATCAGTAGGCCCGAAGCGGGCCACGAGATCGGCGGCGTCGGTCAGATGCGACGTGGATCGCAGCATGTGGCTGCGCGCGGAGGGCCCGCCGTTTCCGAGCCTACACGTCCATGCCAGCCGCTGGATAGTGTCCGGCACATCGGTGGCTGAGTCTCACGGCCGTGGTTGAGCCTCGCGGGCAGCGGCTGAGCCTCGCGGCCCTGTGGGCGAGCCTCGCGGGCAGCCGACTCCCCCACAGGGCCGCGCGACGCTGTTAGTTTGCCCTCCATGGCGCTTCGCCGGACTGTCGCGCTGGCCGTCGGTATCGTCGCGCTGGAGTTCGGCGCAGCCGTCACGAGTCGTGTTCGCGAGCGCGTGGTCGCGGCGTCCGCGGCCATGTGGATTCTGCCCGCACTTGTCGGCCCGGCCGCCTCATCACCGTGCTGCTCACCGACGGATACGCCGCAGGGCTCGGGCACGCCACGATCGTGCTCAGCGCGGCACCGCTGGCCTGGGGCGTGACGAGCCTGTGCGCGACCGCGTTGCGCAGGCGCTGGAGCGGCCAACGGTTCCCCGTGGTGGGTCTGACCTTGGCGGCCGCGGGCACGATCGTGTTGACGAGTGTGCTGGTGACGGGTCCCTCGGTACCGATCGCTGTCGTGGCGTGGGCGGTGGCCGGAATCGGCGTCGGACTGGCGTATCCCAGTCTGTATCTCATGGCCAGCACGGCCGGGTCGAGCGGTTTCACCGCCACCGAACTGGCCACCGCGGTCATCACGGCGGAGGCCATCGGCGGACTGCTCGGCCGTGCAGCCGGCGGCGTGCTCACCTCGACGGCCACCACCGGCGGCCTCGTGGCCACCTACCTCACCTACAGCCTCGCCCTGGCCGCGGCGGCGCTCGTCGCGATCCGTGCCCCGCACCGCACCTGACCCCCGCACCCCGCGGATCGAGGTCCTACGGGGTCTGCTCGATGGGGTCGAGTGCGACCACCGGAATGACCCGGTCGGTCTTGCGCTCGTAGTCGGCGAACCCCGAATACCGCTCCGCCTGAACGCGATACTTCTCGGTGCGCTCCGGCTCGGCCAGCTCGCTCGCCTCGACGTCCAATGTCAGGTCGCCGACCTCGATCTTCACGTGCGGGTTCGCGCGCAGGTTCCAGTACCAGGCGGGGTGCGTGTCGGCGCCTGCTTTCGACGCGAACACCAGGTATCGGTCGCCGTCGGCCAGGTACATCACCGGGTGGACGCGGTGCTGACCACTGCGCGCTCCGAGCGTGTGCAGCAGCAGGAGTGGCGCTCCCTCGAACGGGCCGCCCACCTTACCGTGGTTCTCGCGGAACTCCTCGATCGTGCGCTGGTTGAAATCCGAGGGGCTGGTCATGCTCAGTGTCCTTCCGCTGACGGGAGTGCGTAGCTCCACCCTCACGCAGAGCGGCCGATTCCGCTCGCCCGACGCGTCGCACGGCAGACGGCGGAAGAACCTCCTCGAGGTGCGTGGCCCTTGATGAGACCCTCCGGTGCAGGCCTCGGGCCCGCGTGCAGCCCGGACACCTGGGGCGCGACCTCGCACACGTGAAGGCGGACTTCGAGTCCGCCTGCGACCTCGAGCTTCTGGGTGCAGATCTCGAATCGGCGTGCGACCTGGCACCTGGGTGCGGCCCCCGACCGAGCCGAAGCGGGATCCGGTGATGTCGAGAGCCACCCTACCCTTATTGGAAACGGTTTTCACTATCGTTTAGGGTGTGGTGTCGTGACCGCCCAGCACCGAACCCCCGTGATCGTCGTCAGCGGCGTCTCGCCCGGCGCCGACCGCGACGTCGCGCTGCGCCTGGCCGGCGGCGAACCGGCGACCGCCCTTGTCCATCACGACCTGCGCCAGGTGTCGTCCGGCGTCGTGCTGCGCACCGTGCGACGCGGCATCGAGGAAACGACCACGACGCTCGAACTGGCCCACGGCTGCGTCGCCTGCACCGTGCGGGAGGATCTCCTGCCCCTGTTGCGCCGCCTCGCCGCGGATACCGGCGTCGAACGCGTCGTGCTGCAACTGGACGAGGCGATGGACCCGGAGCAGGTGTGCCTGGCCATCGAGCACGTCGTGGTCGGCGACCGCACCGTGGGCGACGACGTCGAGATCACGGCCGTGACCGCCGCCATCGACGCTTCCACGTTCGTCGACGACGTCACCGGCGACGACACCATGGCCGAGCGTGGCCTGCACGGATCGCCGGACGACGAACGCACGGTCGCCCACGTGGCGCTGGCCCAGGCCGAGTTCGCCGACGTGCTCGTGTGTGCGGGCAGGCCTGCCGACGCGTGGTCGGCGGCCAGGACGAACGCGATCCTCGAACGCGTGGCCCCTTCGGCTCCCGTCCTCGACCTCGCCGTGACCGACCTCGACACGCTGCTGGCGACCGTGCCCGCCCATGCCCGCCGTGGCACCGGCGACGACCCGCACGGATCGCTCCTGCGGGGCCAGCCTCCGTTGCACAGTGACTGCGGCATGACCGTCACGGTGTTCTCCGCACGCAGGCCCTTCCACCCGGAACGCCTGCACGAGGCCGTCGACGTCCTGCTCGACGGAGTACTGCGGGCACGAGGGCGCGTGTGGATCGCGAGCCAGCCCGACATCGCGCTGTGGCTGGAGTCCGCGGGCGGAGGCCTCGGCGTCGGACACCTCGGGCCGTGGCTGGATTCCCCGGAGGGTCCCGACTGGAACGACGTGTCCGCCGAGCGCCGCACCCTCGCGTCACTGCGGTGGGATCCGCTCTTCGGAGACCGGGACCAGGAGATCGTCGTCATCTCCCACGAGGCCGACCCGCAGACCGTCGAGGCCACCCTGCGCGCCGCCCTGCTCACCGACGCCGAACTCGCCGCGGGCCGCGAGGAGTGGGCGCGGTATCCCGACCCGTTCGGCACGTGGCACGAAGAGCCCTGCGACGAGACCGAACTCGAACTGTCCGATACCGACTCCGTCTACAACGGACGCAACGAGACCTGAAGTCGAGAGGATCCGAGCAATGGCAGTACCCAAGCGCAAGAAGTCGCGTGCCAACACGAGGGCGCGCCGTTCGCAGTGGAAGGCGAAGGCCCCGGACCTGGTGCCGATCGTGGTGCGCGGCGAGCGCAAGCTCGTCCCCCGCAGGCTGGTGGCCTACTACCACCGCTACGGCGACGAATAGGACGAACAAACAGACCCGGTGACAAGGGGCGGGGGTGCGGTCGCGGCGACCGCACCCCCGCCCCTTGTGCTGCGGCACTCAACCCTGACGGGCCTTGTACCGCGGGTTCTTCTTGTTGATCACGAACACCTTGCCGTGCCTGCGCACGACCTGGGCACCAGGCTTCTGCTTCAGCGAGCGCAGGGACTTGCGAACCTTCATCGTCACTCCTCTTGCCGGGTCGACCCACATCCTAGTCGAAAATGGTTTTCATTTTAACTGGACCCGTCGATTAGGATCCCGTCGTGTCCGACCTCCACCGGCCCGCCGCACGGGCGAGTGCTCGCTGCCACCACGGTGAGCTGCTGCAGGGCGTCTTCCTCGACGACCGCGGCCGCGCCCGCAGCGCCCTCGTGACGTTGCCCGTGCCGCACCGCAGGGTCCACGCGGAGTTCCGGCTCGAACGCGGGGGCGGATTCACGGTCAACCCCGCCGACCGGACCAAAGCGCTGCGTGCGGCGCGGATGACCGTCGCGATACACGCAGGCGAGTCGGCACTCGTCGGAGGGCGGCTGCGGATCGAGAGCGACGTCCCGATCGGCATCGGCATGGGTTCGTCGACGAGTGACGTCGTGGCGGCGATCCGGGCGGTGTCGGCCTGCCTGGGGCTGCGGCTCCCCGCGAAGCGGATCGGTGAGCTCGCGGTGCTGGCCGAAGGCGCATGCGATCCCGTGATGTTCGACCAGCGCCCGCGGCTGTTCGCCCAGCGCGAGGCGGAGACCCTGGAGGAACTCGCGGCGGCGCTGCCGCCACTGGCCGTGCTCGGATGCGTGACCGGGTCCGGAGCACCCGTCGACACGCTCGCACTGGGCAGCGGGCCGCTCCCGGCAGATGTCGACGAGTTCGAGCGGCTCCGCGCCGAGCTGCGCGTCGCACTGGCCGAATCCGACGTCGAGCGACTGGGCAGGGTCTGCACCGCCAGCGCCCGCCACAATCAGCGGATCCTGCCGAAGCCGGAACTGCCGGCGCTGGAACGCATCGCCCGTCGAAGCGGTGCCGCCGGCGTGCAGATCGCCCACAGCGGCAACGTCGCGGGCCTCGTGTTCGCCGACACCGGCGGCGACACCGACGCACGGATCCGCCGCGCGACCCGGCTGCTGCACGACGAGGGCATCCCGGTCACCGGCACCTTCCGGCCCACCCGGCACGTCGGCGCGTCGTCCACGGTGCTCGACCCGTGCACACAAGCGGTCCCCGGCCGGGATCCACTTCCCGCCGGGGACCGCTCGCGTTCGGTGTGATGCCCGCTTACTCGACGACCTCGAAGGTCAGCGAGTCGGTGAACTCACGGCCGTACGAGTCGGTGGCCGTGATCTCCGCGGTGTGCTCGCCCGCCTCGAGGTCGGCGGGCAGCTCGTAGCGCCACAGGTGCATCGACGAGTCGGCGACACTGCCGCCGTGCACGAGCTGCTGCGCGACGGCGTACGGGTCCGCCCACTCGGGGCCCGCGTTCTTCGCCTCGCCCTTCATCTCCTGCGTGCGCGTGGCCTTCTTCGCCGGCCCGCCGTCGATGCTGACGTCGACCTTCGAACCGGTGGCGCCCATCCAGAAGTTGGTGGTCAGCCACGAGGTGCCCGCCAGGTCGTCGGAGTCGACCACGAGCGGCTCGTCCAGCTCGGGAGCCTCACCCTCGGGGTTCTCGTTCCACTCCTCGCGCTCCTCGGCCCAGTCGCGGAACGTCGGGCTGTTGATGCCGAGCTGCGTCTGCACCTGCTCGTCACCACCGGTGACGGTGTAGCGCTCCTGGAACTTGTTGCCGTTCACGTCGAGCGTGAGCAGCCCGGGACGGCCGCCGTCCTTGCCGATGGCGGTCGGATAGCCGTCGTCGGTGACCTCACCGGAGTACCAGTCACCCGAGATGGCACCCGCCGTGATGTGCGGGAACGGCAGCTTGTCGAGACCCTGGACGTCGCTCCAACCCTGGGCGGCGTCACCGGCCTTCATGTTCTCCGTCGTGTGGCTGTGGCCGGACACGGCGACGGCCTTGCGGCCCTTGAGCAGCTCGTACACCTCGTCGGCCTGGTCGACCTGGTGCACGGGGCTGTCCTGGTCGTTGTAGTTGATCAGGCCGATGTGCGAGGCGACGACGATCAGCTTGTCCCGGTCGACCTGGTCCAGGTCGCGCTCCAGCCACGCGAGCTGCTGCTCGTCGATGGAGCCGTTGTAGCTCGGGTCGCCTTCGGGGTCGTCGCAGTGCGGCTCGAGCCCGTCGAGGTTGTCCTCGTTGGGGCTGCACGGGTACTCGACGGTGTTGAGCGCGACGAAGTGCATGTCGCCGACGTCGTAGGAGTAGTACGTCGGCGCCAGCTCGGACCGGTAGGTGTCGAACGAATGCTCCGGCGTCGCGGCGTCGAAGTCGAGGTCGTGGTTGCCGGGCAGGAACCGCGCCGGGCCGTTGGTGAGCTTCGTGAGCTCCTTGACCTCCGGGTACAGCGACAGGTCGTCACCGACGACGTCGCCGATGAACAGCGAACCGCAGCTGGCGTAGTCGTCGCGCTGCGCCATGTCGTTGATCGCGCCCTTGCGCGCGTACTCGACCTCGGTGCGGTCGTAGGTCTGCAGGTCGCCCGCGATGATGCAGCTCTGGTCCTTGGCCGCGGTCTCGTCGCTCTCGACGAGGGGGAAGTTGACCGCGGACGGCAGCGGCCCGGTGGGCGCGATGCCGCCGTACTCGAGGTCCGGCGACCCCTCGGGCAGGTGGTTGTAGTGGAACTGCGGGACGTTGTACTCGTCGACCGGCACCTGGTAGCCGTCGGGCTGGGTGATGAACACGGTCATGTTGTCGAACGCCGGCAGCCGGTACCGGCCCTCGCTGTCGGTGGTGACGACGTCGCGTCCGTTGGACACCACGACACCCTCGACACCGCGCTCGCTGCCGTCGGTGCTGGAGTCCTGGTTCTCGTCGAGGAACACCTTGCCGGTGAGGACGTTGTCGTCGGCGGCACCGGACGGGGTGCGCACGACCTCGACCTCGCCGCGGTAGACGCCGTCGTCGGCCTGCTCCTGCTGCGCGCCTGCGGCGGGGGTGAGGATCGCCGCCGACGTCGCGGCGATCGCCACGGCCGAACACGCCGCGACCACCGCCTGCACGGTTCTGCGCTCTCGCATGGGTTTGCTCTCCGATGACTCGGGGACCACGTGGCCGGCCGGTCGGCCGGCGACGTGCCACCTTTCCGGACAGAGCTGAACAGACCCCACATAAACGGCGAACACGAAAGAAAGTCGGAACCGGGAGCGAGGAGGTCTGGACCACGCTCGCGGACCGGTACGCCCGATGTTCACTTTCCGGACATATCAGCCCGGTTGCCGACGAGTCCGGCGAGCTGCTCGCGGTACCGTTCCGGGCTCGGTTCCCGGTACTCGGGCCGGCTGCCCGGCTTCTCGTCCGGCCCGGTGTGGATCATGTCGGCGCACCCGCGCGGCGAATCACCGCGGAGCACCCTCGAGGTCACCCGCTCGCCGTCCCGGGCGGTGTAGACCTCCACGCGATAGCGCGCCTCCCGCAGCTCGCGTACGAACCCGCCGTAGTACTCGCAACGCTCCACCGTGGCGGCGGGTTCCGCGGAAATACGCCGGGCGCACGCGACGAGCTGCACCGCCTCGGGCCGGTCGTCGCTCGAGGTGTACTCGGCGGCACCGCCCTCGAACACCACCACCGGATGCGGCCCAGGGCCCGCGTACGCGGGAACGTCGAATCCGGGCCCGCCGTCGCAGATCCGCGCGAGGTGGTGGATCTCGCTCGGCGCCTGGACCCCGAGGACGTACCGCAGCACGGGCACCGCGGTGAACCCGACGGCGGCGACCGCCACGAGGCACGCCGCGCCGAGCCCGGCGACCCTCCGCCACGTCCACGCCGGGACCGGGGCACGGAGATCGACCGCGGTCGCCAGGTCCATCGAGCCCGAGAACGTGGCGGTGGGCACGTCGCCGACCCGGTGCCATTCGAGGGTCGTCACCCCCTCCGGTTCCCACACGACGACGCCGCCCTCTGCCACCGCCACCCAGCGTCTTCCGCCGTGCACGGGACCGAGATGCGACCATCCGAATGCGGCCAGCAGCCCCAGGAACGCGGCCAACAGCGGCCACTGCCAGAGCGCCGATTCCTCGGTGGCCATGACGATCGAGGCGATCGCGGCAGGCACGACGGCGAGGCAGGCGACAATCCACAGCCCGAGCGCGGCGCCGCTGTCGTTGCGCTCACGGTGGATGCGCAGCACGCGACCGAACCCGGCAGCAGCCGCGGCGGCCCTGATCGCGCGTCGTCGTCGCCACACCGCAGCCACCTCCGCGTGTCCCGGCGTCGTCACATCTTCGCCGACGTGTCAAGACGCGCACGGGGAGGCGGCCGCCCTCGTCAGGTCAGGGCACCGTCGACACGTCGCGGAAGACCGAGCGGGTTGGCGTCCTGCAACTCCGCGGGAAGCAGCTCGTCCGGAACGTCCTGATAGGACACCGGGCGCAGGAACCTCCGGATCGCCGTGGCCCCCACGGAGGTGTGGAGCGGATCGGTGGTCGCAGGCCACGGGCCGCCGTGGTGCTGCGACCACGTCACGGCCACGCCGGTCGGCCAGCCGTTGACGATGATCCGCCCGACGCCGTCCCGCAGGGTCGCGACGACGTCGGCCGCCGCCGGGTCACCGGGTTCGGCGTGCAGGCTTCCCGTGAGACTGCCCGGTACGGCGCGGAGGGCCCGGTGCAGCGAATCGCGGTCGCGGTACTCCACGAGCACCGTGACCGGGCCGAAGCATTCGCCGGCCAACACGTCGGCGTGAGCGGCGAAGGTCTCGGCGTCCACGGCCAGCACCGCAGGGAGAACGTCGTGGCCGTCGGCGTCCAGCGGCTCTGCGGCCACCACCGCACGCACGCCGGGCACATCCGTGAAGGCGGCGAGACCGGCCTGGTAGGCGTCCCGCATCCGCGCGGTGAGCATCGGGGTGGGTTCCGACGGCCGCACGACGTCGGCGACCTGCGCATCGAAACCGGAATCGGCCGGCACGAGAACCACACCGGGTTTCGTGCAGAACTGGCCGGTCCCCAACCGGAACGAACCCGCCAGGCCCTCGGCGATCTCACGGCCCCGCGCCTCGACCGCGGCCTCGGTGACGACAACCGGGTTGACACTTCCGAGCTCCCCGTAGAACGGGATCGGGTCATCCCGTCCGACGGCCAGGTCGTACAGCGCCCGACCGCCACCGGTCGACCCGGTGAAGCCGACCGCCCTGATCGACGGATCGGTCACCAACGCAGGCCCCGCCTCGTAGCCGTGCACGACGCTCAACGTTCCGTCGGGAGCGCCCGCCTCCGCCAGGGCCTCCGTCGCGAGGTCCGCGACCCGCTGGGACAGACCGGGGTGTCCGGGATGAGCCTTCACCACGACGGGACATCCGGCGGCCAGTGCACTCGCGGTGTCGCCACCGAGCACCGAGAACGCGAACGGGAAGTTGCTCGCCGCGAACACCGCGACCGGGCCGAGCGGCACGAGCATGCGGCGCAGATCCCCGTGCGGAGGCACCGCGTTCGCGTCAGGCCGGTCGATGACCGCTTCGCAGAAGGCGCCGTCCCTCAGCACGTCGGCGAACATGTCGAGCTGCGCCGCGGTGCGGGCCAGTTCCCCGGGAAGCCGCGGCCTGCCGAGAGCAGTCTCGCGATCGGCGAGCTCGATCAGCTCGTCGTCATGCTGCCGCAACGCCGTGGCCAGTGCGTTCAACAACCGGCCCCGATCGGCGTAGGGCATACCGGCCAGCCGCGGGGCGCAGTCGGCCGCGCGCCGCACCGCGCTGCGCACCTGCTCGGGACCGGTGTCCGGGATCGGATCACCGACCGGCTGTCCGGTGCGTGGATCGACTCCCTGGTTCAACGACATCACCTTTCCGTCGGGACGTGCCGATGGGAACAGTTCGACTGTGCGGCCGGGGCCGCCGGGACAGTGTCGGTCACCGCACCGGACACCGCAGCGGTTTACCCGACAGCGCACGGTCGGCCTCCTCGGCCGCCAGTCGCTGCAGCGCGGCGAGGGAACTGTCCGAGAAGAACGCCGCATGCGGGGTCAGCAACACCTCGGGAAATTCCCGCAACCGCGAGTCCGTCGCGAGCGGTTCGGGATCGAACACGTCGAGCGCGGCACCGGCGATCCTCCCGGACTCGACGGCGTCGGCGAGCGCTTCCTGGTCGACGAGACCGCCGCGGGAGGTGTTCACGAGGAACGCACCCTCGCGCATCCGCTCGAAGGCCGCCGCGTCGAGGAGCTTGCTGGTCTCGGCGGTCAACGGCGCATGCAACGACACCGCGTCCGCCCCACCGAGCAGCTCGTCCAACTCGGACAGTCGTACGCCGTGGGCGGCGGCCGCATCGAGGTCGGCGTAGGGGTCGTGGGCCAGCACGGTGAACCCGAACGGCGCCAGCCGCTTGGCGACCGCCAACCCGATCTGCCCGAGTCCGACGAGGCCGATCGTGGTGCTGGCGAACCCGGGCACCGACCCGAGGTCGCGAGGAGCACACCAGCCGTCCCGATGCACGGCCCGGTCGAACCGGGGCAGCCTGCGCAACAGCGTCAGCAGGCACGCGACGGTGTGGTCGGCGACCGTGTCGACGCCGTAGTCCGGCACGTTCGCCACGGTGATCCCGAGTTCGGCCGCTGCGGCGACGTCGACGTTGTCGTAGCCGATGCCGTACCGGATCACTGCCGCACCGTCGGCCATCGCGGACAGGACGGCCCTGGTCGCCGGCGCGAAGTTGACGAACGCGACGTCCGCGCCCCGCACCGCCTCGACGGTCTCCTCCTCGGTCCGGCACTGGTGCACCGCGAACTCGGCGCCGTGCCGCTCGGCGACCGCAGCCTCGTCGCTCACATCGCCGAAGGCGTGATCGGTGACGACGACACGTGTCATGCCGGAACCTCCTGTTCCCTCGCGCCGGACAGCAGGCCGCGTGCGGCGAGATTGCCGTACAGGGCCCGGATTCCGAACGTCCAGTCCGGTGCGTCCTCGGCGGTGTTGACTTCGTTGACCAGGGCGCCCAGCCGCGGGGACGAGATCCGGACGATGTCACCGATCTTGTGCGTGAAGCCCTGCCCCGGGACGTCGCGATCCTCGGTCGGGGCGAACATCGTGCCGGTCAGCAGCACGAAACCGTCCGGGTACCGGTGGTGCCGGCCGTGCGCGTGTTCGAGCAGGGTGCGGATGTCCCTGCTCATCTCCCTGACCGGGTTGACGCCGCCGAGCGTGAACCCGTCGCGGCCGGTGATCTCCAGTTCGACGTCGATCGTGCTCGCGTCGTCGAGACCGAAGCCGTCGTCGAACAACCGCAGGAACGGGCCCAGTGCGCAGGAGGCGTTGTTGTCCTTGGCCTCGGTCAGCAACAGTGCGCTGCGCCCCTCGAAATCGCGCAGATTGACGTCGTTGCCCAACGTGGCGGCGATCGGCGCGCCGCGCGAATCCGCCACGACGGCCAGCTCGGGCTCGGGGTTGTTCCACGTCGAGCGTTCCAGGACGCCGATCTGCGCGCCGGTACCGACCGCGGACAGCACCGGCGCCTTGGTGAAGATCTCCGGGTCAGGGCCGATGCCGACCTCGAGGTACTGGGACCACAGTCCTTCGGCGACCAGCAGTTCCTTCGCCCGCGCCGCCTCGGCGGAGCCGGGCACGACCTGCGAGATGTGGCCTGCCACCAACTGGCCGAGCTTGCCGCGGATCTCCTCGGCGCGGTGCAGGTCCCCTGCCGCCCGCTCCTCGATGACCCGCTCGATCATGCTGCGGGCGAACGTCACGCCCGCGGCCTTGAGCACCTGCAGATCCACGGGCGCCAGCAGGTGCGCGCGGGTGCGGTCACCGTCGAAGGTCGCATCCAGTACGTCGGCGAGCGACCAGGTGCGCGCACCCTGCGCGGTGCGCACCACGTCGACGGCGTCCGGCCGATCCAACAGGTCCGCGACGGTCGGGGTGACCTCGGTCAGGTCGACGAGCGTGTCGCCACGCACCGCGGCGACGCACGGTCCCCCGCTTCCGGGATCGTGCACCCGCGCCACGAGGGTTGCACTGTCGGCGTCGTCCGGGAGGACGGTACTGGCGTAGTCGGTGAGCTTCACAGGCGTGCCTTCCCTGCCGTGTCGATCCAGCAAAGGTCAGTTTGTCATACAAATGCTCGTCCACACCAGACGCCGACCGCTCACGGATTCCGGCCGACGCGCCAGGGGCGTCCCCCTTTCGCACGGCGACCTGGGCACACACGGCGTCATACAGACGACGACCGATGACACGCTCGCCATACAATTGTGCTATGAACCGTGCTATGAGCTTCGATCACGGCGTCCGGCGGCGACTTCCGGAAACCCTCGCCGACACACTCCAGGACGAGATCCTGCGGTTGCCCGTCGGCGAGCGGCTGCCCACGGAGGCCGAACTCGCCGAACGGTTCGACGTGAGCCGCACGGTGGTGCGCGAGACGGCCCGACTGCTGGTCCAGCGAGGACTCGTCACGGTGAAGCCGGGCCGCGGCATGGTCGTCTCCGAGTTCGACGGCCGCTTGATCGCCGACCAGTACTCACTCCTGCTGCGACTCAGTGAAGGCAGTTTCGAGCAACTGCTGGAGCTGCGACTCGTGCTCGAGGTCGAGATGGCGGTACTGGCGGCTGCGCGCCGGAACGAGGCCGACCTCGAAGCGATGCACGCGGAGAACGACCGCCTCGCCGCCAACGTCGACGTGCGCGAGAAGTTCCTCGACGCCGACCTGTCGTTCCACGAGATCCTGGCCAAGGCCAGCGGAAACCCGTTCTTCTCGCTAATGATCAAGCCGATCAACGGCTTCCTGCGCGAGACGTACTCCTCGGGGCCCGCGTATCCGTCCGAGGCTACCGACACCGTGCGCGAGCACGCCGAGATCGCCGAGGCCATCGCCGCAGGTGACCCGTCCCGCGCGCGGTTCGCGACGGAGAACCACCTCCGGCGGATCATGCGCCACGCCGACCGCCTCGCGCCCGGCCGAACAGGCGACGAGCCCGCCTGAGCCACTACCCCCGAATGGGTTGCGGCCGATGCGTGGCCACAGCTAAAGTCCGATCATCATACAAATCGACGGATCCCCCGCGCTCCGCACGACGTCAGCCGACACCGTGAGCGCACCCGGATCCGCCGTCCATGAGAGCGGGCACAGCACCATGCACCATCACACCGACGTGATCACCTGCCGGAACTTCGTCGACGGAGACTGGCGGGACGCCGGCGGCGACCCGATCGATCGCCACAATCCCGCGACCGGAGACCTGGCCGCCGTGGCTCCGCGGTCCCCCTCCCGCGACGTGGACGCAGCCGTACGGTCCGCGGTCCGGGCGTTCGCGACGTGGCGCAAGACGCTTCCCGCCGAACGTGCCCGCCACCTGCACCGACTGGCCGAGGTCTGCGCGACCCGCGTCGACGAGCTCGCCGTCTCGATCACGCGCGAGCAGGGCAAACCACGCAACGAGGCGCGCGGCGAGGTCACCAAGTTCGTGTCGGCGCTGCACTACTACGCGGAGGAGGCCGAGCGCGTCTCCGGCCGCACGATCCCCAACGACACGGCCGGTTTCCTCAGCATCGTGCAGAAAGAACCGGTCGGGCCGGTCGCGGGCATCGTGCCGTGGAACTACCCGATCGAGCTCACCGGCTGGAAACTCGCCGGCGCAACCGCCGCGGGCTGCACGATCGTGCTGAAGCCGTCGGAGTACACGCCAGGATCGGCCCAGCTGTTGTCGGAGTGTGTCGCCGAGGCGATGCCGCCGGGTGTCGTCAACATCGTGTACGGCGACGGCGAGACCGGACAGGCACTGGCCGAACACCCGGACATCGCGAAGATCGCGTTCACCGGGTCGATGCGCACGGGGCAGGCGATCTACCGTTCCGTCAGCGGCATCACCGGGCTGTCGCTCGAACTGGGCGGAAGCTGCCCGATGATCGTCACCGACCGGGCCGACGTCGACGCCGCGATCACGGGCGCCACCCGGCGATCCTTCCGCAACGCGGGGCAGATCTGCATCGCGATCAACCGGATCTACGTGCAGGACGGGGTGTACGACGAGTTCGTCGCGGGACTGGCGAAAGCCGCCGACGCCCTGACCGTCGCCGACGGGCTCGCGGAGCCGGACGCCGACGTCGGCGCGATGACGATGTCCGAGACCTACCGGCGCACCCTCGACCACATCGCTGACGCCCGCGCGCAGGGGGCGCGAGTCGTCGCGGGCGGTGAGCCGCCACAGTCGGACTCCCCCGGACTGTTCCTCCGTCCGACCGTCGTGGCCGACGCCCCGGACGAGGCACTGGTCATGCACGAGGAGACGTTCGGCCCGCTGGTGGGGGTCGCGCGGTTCACCGAGCTCGGCGACGCCATCACCCGCGCCAACGGCGCGCCCGGCGGCCTGGCCGCCTACGCCTACACCACCGACACGACGGAGACGTTCACGCTCGCCGGCGACCTCGATTTCGGCAACGTCGCGGTGAACAACGTCGACGCCGGAATCATCAACGCGCCCTACGGGGGCAGGCGCGAAAGCGGCTTCGGCTCCGAACACGGTCCCGAAGGACTCGAGAACTACCTGCAACTCAAGCACATCCGGCTTCGCCACAACGCGCAGTGAGGCGCGAAAGGACGGTCGAACCATGCTGATAGGCATCGATCTGGGCACGTCGTCGTGCAAGGTCATCGCCGTATCCGAATCGGGTGAGGTGGTCGCCAAGCACTCGCGGAACTACCCGGTGCACAACCTCCGCCCGGGGTGGGCGGAACAGGATCCAGCCAACTGGTGGCGCGCGACCGACGAGGCGATCGCCGCGGTGACCGCCTCGTTGCCCCGGCAGGGACAGGAGGTGGCCGGCATCGGCCTGTGCGGGCAGATGCACGGCCTGACCGCGCTCGACTCCGACGGGGAGCCCCTGCGGCACGCCATTCTGTGGAACGACCAGCGAGCGGCCGCGCAGTGCGACTGGATCACCGACCGTGCCGGCGGGCTCGACGAGCTCATCCGCATGACGCGCAACCGGATGCTGCCCGGCTTCACCGCGCCGAAGATCGTCTGGTTCCGGGACAACGAACCCGAGCTCTTCGCGCGGACCGCGCACGTGCTCAATCCGAAGGACTACCTGCGCCTGAAGATGACGGGCAACTACGTCACGGACGTGTCGGACGCCTCCGGAACGGGACTGTTCGACGTCGCCGAGCGGGTCTGGTCGGACGAGCTGCTCGCACTGCTCGACATCGATCGTGGGTTGCTGCCGGACGCGGTCGAGTCCATCGACGCCACGGGAGCGTTGCGTCCCGAGTTGGCGCGGCGCTGGAACATCCCAGAGGGCGTGCAGGTGTACGGCGGCGGCGGTGACGCGGTCATCCAGACCACCGCGATGGGGCTGATCGATCCGGGCCCGGTGGGTTTCACCATCGGCACCGCGGGCATCGTCGCGGGCGGGGCTGCGAACTGCCCGAACATCCCGAGCGGCCGGGTTCAGGTCTCCTGCGGCAACGGACCGGGCAGGTGGCACGTCATGGGTGTGTCCCTCAGCGCGGGAGGCGCGTTCCAGTGGCTGCGCGACGCGCTTGCCCCGGTCACGACCGCCGACCCCGTGTCGTTCGAGAAACTCGTCGCCCTCGCCAAGGACATCGAACCGGGTGCCGAGGGGCTGTTGTTCCTGCCGTACCTGCTCGGCGAGCGTTCGCCCAATCTGGCGCCCGACGCGTCGGCGAGCTGGATCGGCCTCACGCCCATGCACCACCTCGGGCATTTCTCGCGCAGCGTGCTGGAAGGCGTGCTGCTGAACATGAGGGAGATCCTCGAGGTCTGCAGGCAGGCGGGCCTGGAGTGCGACCGTATCGTCGCCTCCGGCGGCGCGACGAGCGAGACCCTGTGGCTCCAGATGCTCGCCGACATCCTCGGCAGGGAGACCGTCACCGTCACCGGTGCGGCCGAGGGCGGCGCGTACGGCGCGGCACTCGCGACCGGGGTCGGCGTCGGATACTGGAGCAGCTTGGACGAGGCCGTGTCCGGCGTCCGCGTGGAGCGCACCTTCGTCCCGGACGACGACGCCACCCGCACCTACGACGCCGTCTTCGCGCGGCACCGCGCGCTGTACGACGGGCTCCGTCCGCTCTACGCCACCGCGGACGCGTGATGACGCGGACGTACAAGGCGGCGGTGTTCGACCTCGACGGCACTCTCGTCGACAGTGCACCGGACATCGCCAGGGCACTGAACGTCGCGCTGTCCCGGCGGTCCCTGCCACCGGTGACGGCCGACGAGGTGCGCGGGATCCTCGGTGAGGGCGCGCGAAGCCTGGTCGCCAGGGCAGTCGGACTCGTCAGGGGCCCGGAGTCCGCTGTGGATGATGTCCTCGCCGACTACACCGCTGCCTACACGGTCGACCCGGTCGCCGAGACCACGGTGTACCGCGATGCGCTCGACGCGGTGGCAGCGCTGCGTGCCGAGGGCGTTGCGATCGGCGTGTGCACCAACAAACGGTCCCGGCTCGCGCATCGGGTCCTCGAGTCCACCGGTCTCGGCACGCACGTCGACACCGTCGTAGGCATCGACGAGGTGGCGGCGGGCAAGCCCGATCCGCAGCATCTGCAGGCCGCACTCGACCGGCTCTCGGTGTCCCCCGCCGACGCGCTGTACGTCGGCGACACGGCGATCGACGCGGAGGCAGCTCGGCGCACGGGCGTGGACTACGTACACGTCGCATGGGGCCATCACGGCGTCGGCGAGTCGGTCATCGAACGGTTCGCCGAACTGGTCCCACGAATCTGACAGTCCGGAGTAGACAGGAATTCCATGGAACCACGTACTTCCCAGGACGTTGCCAAGGTGGTCTCGGGCACGGCCGCCATCGACGCCTACGTCTCCGACGGCATGAGGCTCGGCCTCGGTTCGGGCACGACGTCGCATTGGTTCGTCCGCAAGCTGGGTGAGGCCGTCTCCGACGGGCTGGACGTCGTCGGCGTGCCGACGTCGACGTCGACCAAGGATCTGGCCCTCGAGGTGGGTGTGCCGTTGACGACGTTGGCCGACGTCGAACGACTCGACCTGACCATCGACGGCGCGGACGAGATCGACCACGACGGAGCGATGATCAAGGGCGGCGGCGCGTGCCTGCTGTGGGAGCGGATCGTCGCGGATGCCTCGGACCGGATGGTCGCCGTCGTCGATGAGTCCAAAGTGGTCGACACGCTGGGCGCGTTCCCACTCCCCATCGAGGTCGTGCCGTTCTCGTGGGAATCGACGCGGCGGTCGGTCGCCCGGCTGCTCGACAAGCTCGGTTACCGGGATCCGGAGCTTCCGCTGCGCACCCGCGGCGACGAGCCGGTGGTGACCGACAGCGGCAACTACATCATCGACGCGCACCTGCAGAAGATCCTCGACCCCGTCGCGTTGGACGGGCAGCTCAACTGGATCCCGGGAGTCGTGGAGAACGGCCTGTTCACCGGAATCGCCGACGAGATGGTGATCGGCTTCTCGTCCGGCGAGCACGAGATCCGCGATGTCAGCACCGCACCGTCGGCGCGCCCGTCGACGATCAACAGGGAGGCGAAATGACGAACCCGTACACGCTCGAGGGCAGGACCGCACTGGTGACCGGTGGCGCGCAGGGAATCGGCGCCGCGATCGCGCAGGGGCTCGTCGAGGCCGGGGCCCGCGTGTTCGTGTGTGACCGCAACGCCGAGATCGGTGAGGCCACCGCCAAGGACCTGGGCGCGGAGTTCGTCGCGGCCGACGTGACCGATTCGGCCAGCATCGACGCCGCCGTCGAGCACGTCGTCGCCACCGCCGGTTCGCTCGACGTCGCGGTCAACAACGCGGGCATCGTGCACAACCACCCGAGCGAGGACCTGAGCGACGAGGACTGGCGCCGCGTCATGTCGGTGAACCTCGACGGCGTGTTCTACTCGTGCCGCGCCGAAGGCAGGCGCATGTTGGCGCAGGGATCCGGCAGCATCATCAACACCGGAAGCATGAGCGGGCACATCGCCAACCGCCCGCAGCCGCAGTCGGCGTACAACGCGGCGAAGGCTGCCGTGGTTCATCTGACCAAATCGCTTGCCGGCGAATGGTCGCATCGCGGCGTCCGGGTCAACTCGGTCTCACCGGGATATGTCGGCACCGAACTGACCAAACGCGGTATGAACAACGAGGAATGGCGTACGGCGTGGATCGAGGGCACGCCGATGGGCCGCGTGGCGGAACCGCGGGAGATCGCCCCGGCCGTGACGTTCCTGGCCTCGGACGCCAGCAGTTTCTGCACCGGAACCGATCTCGTCGTCGACGGCGGCTACACCGTCTGGTGATCCCGCTTTCCCTGGCGCGCGTTCCTGCCGCCTGACTTTCCTTTCCACAGCGCCCGGCACGCGCATCGGCACCCGATGCGCGGCGGTGTCGCGCGCTCTTTTCCGGCTTGAAGGAGTCTCAATGGGGAGTGTCCTCTTTTCCGAGACCATGGGGACGGCACTGCTCGTCCTCCTGGGTTGCGGTGTCGGTGCGAATGTCGGCCTCGCCACGACGAAGGGCTACGGCGGCGGATGGCTGCTGATCAACTTCGGTTGGGGTCTGGCGGTGTTCGCCGGTGTGTACGCCGCGGCGTACTCCGGTGGACACCTCAACCCCGCGGTGACGGCCGGCATCTGGATCGCGGGCAACGAGTTCGCGCCGGGCATCGCAGCAACGCCGTGGCACGCGCTGGTGTACGTCGCCGGGCAGCTGCTGGGCGCCATGCTCGGAGCCGTGCTGGTGTATCTGGCGTACAAGAAGCACTTCGACGCGGAGGAGGACCACTCGGGCACTTTGGGCGTGTTCGCCACCGGTCCCGCGCTGCGCACGCCGAACTGGAACGTGGTGACCGAGGCCATCGGCACGTTCGTCCTCGTGTACGTGGTGCTGGTGTTCGGCAACACCCCGACGGGTCTCGGCCCGCTGGCGGTCGCGTTGCTGGTCGTCGGAATCGGCGCATCGCTCGGCGGCCCGACCGGTTACGCCATCAATCCGGCACGTGACCTCGGGCCGCGCATCGTCTATGCGTTGCTGCCGATGGGACGCCGTCAGGGCGCGGACTGGTCGTACAGCTGGATTCCGGTCGTCGGACCGCTGATCGGCGGTGCCATGGCGGGCCTCCTGTTCCACGTCACGCCCGTCGTCACCTAGGACCCAGACGCCCTGCGGCTCCGCTGTCCCGAGCCCGCCGACGGCGGGCTCGTTCGCGTGCCCGGCCTGCCGCGTCCGGGCGCGCCGCTTCCGGCACAACGGCGTGGCACCACCGCGGTAGCGCCGGCCGTACGGTCACGGTCACGGACACGGACACGGACACGGACACGGACACGGACACGGACGGAAGGTTCTGCGGTACGCGCCCGGGGTGACGTCGACGGTCTGCGCACCGGCCGATGCGACCACAACCATGAGTGACGCCTCGAGAACAGAGTGCGTCGTCGGCGGGCATGTGACTGGTGCACACCGGGTCGTCCACATCAAAGTGGCAGCAATGGGACATAAAGGTTGCACTCCACGGTAGATTCGCGCACCGACTCAGGAGGTGTGTGATGTCACAGGTTGGCAGTGAAGCCACGGCCGCTACCGGCGAAACGGACGCCGGCACCAGCAGAAGGCGCTGGATCGGACTGGGACTCGGCCCGGTACTCGCCGCGCTGCTGTACGTCCTGCTGCCGAACACGTTGTCTGCGGACGGCAAAGCGGCAGCGGCAATCGCGATCGTGATGGCGACCTGGTGGGTCACCGAGGCGATCCCGCTCGCGGCGACCGCACTGTTGCCGCTGGTGCTGTTCCCGTTGTTCGGGGTCGCGGAGATCGGCGACGTGACCGCGCCGTACGCGAGCGACATCATCTTCCTGTTCATGGGCGGGTTCATTCTCGGACTGGCCATGCAGCGGTGGGGCCTGCACAAGCGGTTCGCGTTGCGCACGGTGTTGTTGGTGGGCACCAGCCCGGTGCGGCTGATCGCGGGCTTCATGATCGCCACCGCGTTCCTGAGCATGTGGGTCAGCAACACCGCGACCGCGGTGATGATGCTGCCGGTCGGAGTGTCGGTGCTGGGCCTGGTGCTGCAACTGGGCAACGGCAAAGGGGACCCGAACTTCGCAACAGCGCTGATGCTGGGTATCGCCTACTCCGCCTCGATCGGTTCGCTGAGCACGATCATCGGCACCCCGCCGAACGCCGTGCTCGTCGGCTACCTCAGCGAACAGGGCATCAACATCGGGTTCGGCGAGTGGATGTTGTTCGGCCTGCCCATCGCGATCGTGTTCCTGGTGATCGCCTGGGTGTTGCTGGCCAAGGTGATCTTCCGGCCGAAGCTCACCGAGCTGCCGGGTGGCCGCGAACTCATCCGCCAGCAGCTGGACGAACTCGGCCCGATGTCCCGCGGTGAGAAGAACGCCCTCGGCGTGTTCATCGGCGCCGCGGTGGCGTGGATCGTCCCGCCGTTGCTCGCCGACGAGGAGATCATGGGCGACGCCGCCATCGGCTGGCTCGCCTACGCCCAGGACAGCGTGATCGCGATGCTGATCTCGGTGCTGCTGTTCATCCTCCCCGCCCGCAAGGGCGTGCGAACGATGGATTGGGACACCGCCAAGCAACTGCCGTGGGGCATCCTGCTGTTGTTCGGCGGCGGTCTCGCGTTGTCGAAGCAGTTCGAGGAAACGGGATTCGCCGGGTGGCTCGGTGAACAGGTCACGAACCTCGACGTACTCCCGACGATCCTGTTCGTCGCCGTCGCCGTGCTGATCGTGCTGTTGCTGACGGAGCTGGCGAGCAACACCGCGATGGCCAGCATCTTCGTCCCCATCTTCGGGGCGGTGGCCGCAGGCCTCGGCATGGACATCATGCTGCTGGTCGTACCGGCAGCGCTTGCCGCGACGTGTGCGTTCATGCTGCCGGTGGCGACTCCCCCGAACGCCATCGTCTTCGGCTCCGGCCACGTCACCATGGGGCAGATGATCAGGGGCGGGTTCTGGCTGAACGTCGTCGCCATCGTGCTCGTGACGCTGGGGGTCTACACCCTCGGCGGCTGGGTCCTCGGCATCAGCCTCTGATCGCGCTCCGTGGGGCCGTGCGGCCCCGTACGGTGGCCTGTGCGATGGCCCCGTGCGATGGGCCCCGGCCGCACGGCCCCACGGAGACGACTGCGGACATCACCACGCCGGTGGACCGGGAGTCGTCACCCGGCCTCCGCGGTGGCCTCGAACTACGGCCGCCAGGTCGAGCAGTCGTGCGCGAACCAGGTCCGGACGTTCGTCGGTGATGAAGTGACCACAGTGGGCAACGCGTTCGAGGGTGTAGTCGTCGGCACGGGCCGTCGCGGCGGAGGCCAACGACGGGTGGATCGCCGGATCGTCGATGCCGAACAGCGCACGGATCGGCACCGTGGCCCTCCGCCGCTCCGGACGCCGCGCCATGGCGGGCACCTCGCGTAGCAGGAACGTGCGGTACGTGTCGACCGCGGCACGGGCGTTGTCCAAACCGCGAAGTCCGTCGGCGTAGACCCGTGCCGCCGCCGCGGGCACCCCGGCGCGCCGCAGCAACGTACGGACGAACGCCGTGCGACGGTGGAGAAGTACCCCACCGAAGGCGACCACCGGCTGGTACGCGAACCGCCACAGGTGCCTGCGCATGCCGGACGGCGACTGCCAGGGATGCGCGATGTTCAACGCCAGGAACCCGGCCACCCGTTCGGGAGCAAGCAGTGTCAGCAGGTGGCCGATCCAGCCACCCCAGTCATGCCCGGCCAGCAGTACCCGGTCGATGCCGAGCTCGTCGAGCAACGCGAGCACATCGCGTGCGACATCCTCCTTGGCCCAGCGGTGCGGCGCGGGACCCGACCAGCCGTAGCCCGGAAGATCAGGCGCGATGATGCGCATTCCGGGCGGTGGGTGCGCCAGCAGGTCGCGGTAGGCGTAGTGGTGCTGCGGCCACCCGTGCAGGGCGAGCACCGGTACTCCGGAACCGGATTCGGTGACGTGGAACCGCACCCCACGTGCTGTGACGAACCGCCGCCGCACACCGGGGATGTCGGGCGGTGCGATCCCCTCGTCGGACGGCACCTCGGTGCGGCTTCTGCCGTTCCGGACCAGCGGACGCACCATCCGCAACGCCGTGCCCGGAGTGAGCAACGACGTCGGTGGCGCGGACAGCGTGAATACCTCCAGGAACCTGGCTTGCAGTGCGATGTCGCGCGAGACCGCACCGAAGAACGTGTCGCCGAACGGGGCCAGCGTACGGATCGCCAACGGGAGCGGCCCGGTCTGCTTCCCGAGGATCGCGCGATCGGCCACGGCGGCAAGGTTCCAGGTGTCCCGGATCGGCCCGGCGGCCGCACGGAAGTATCGGCGCGGCAGGTCGTGTGTCCCCTCGCGCAGCGTGGCGGCGAGCGCATCGGCCTGCATCGCGGCCACCGTCATGCCCTGTCCGTACGTCGGATTGAGGCTGCACACCGCATCGCCCAGCACGAGCAGTCCTTCGGGGAAGGTGCGCATGCGGTCGTAGCGACGCCAGCGGCTGGTCGGAAACGTCCGCGATTCCGGCTCGCTCAACGGCTCCCCCGCGGTGAGCGCATCGAGCACGTGCGGCGGAGCGACGTCGGCGACGAACTCGAGCATTCCCGCGAGCTCCGACGGCGGTTTCCGCCCGCCCACACCGAACACCGAGACGTCCCACATCGCGTCCTCGTGCCGGAACAACGCCATGCCCTTCGGCCGCGCCGGCGTGGCGCTGATGAGCACCATCTTCTCGGTCAGCGCGCCGGGATCGATCCGCATCTGCAGGCTCGTGTAGGCGCCCCGGACCTTGATCGTGTCCTCATCCGGCCGCGCATAGCCGAGTTCCGCCAGCCACGCCGGGGTGCGCGCCCCACGGCCCAGTGCGTCCACGACGAGGTCGGCGTCGAGGTGCAACTGGCCGTCGGCCGACGTCGCCCGCACCCCCGTCACGCGTCCCCGGTCGAACCGGAGTCCGTCCACGGCACAACGGTCGACGACCTCCACGTTGGACAGTCGCGTCAGGTGTTCGCGCACGCGCTGCTCCAGCATCGGACGGCTGGGAACGTGGATCTCCGCCCCTGGCCCCGGCGCGACACCGCGGAGGTGATGTCCCACCACCTCGAACCGGATCTCGTCGGGGTAGTCCCGGACCACGGGTACGCCGCGCCGGGTGAGGTCGGCGAGCAGCCCCGGGAAGAACCGGTCGATCAGTTGTCCACCCCTGGGCAGCAGCGTGTGCCCGTGCGCGCCCTGGGGGACGCCGCGTCGCGGGTGCACTTCGCCGGGTAGCTCGTCCCGATCGAGCACCGTCACCGCCGCGTAGTGCTCCGACAGCACCCGGGCCACGAGCAGTCCGCCCATTCCGGCGCCGAGGACGACCGCGTGTTCACCGTGGGTCCGCATGACAAGCCTCCTTGCTGGTCACGACGTGCGTAACATTGTTACATTGCTAGGTGTAACATAGTTACGACAGACTTGGCCACCATGAGCACGAAAGAACGGTTGATCGAAGCCGGACTCCGGGTGATCGAGACGGAGGGGGCCGAGGCGCTCAACGCGCGCAAGCTCGCGGCCGAGATCGGCGCCTCGACGACGACCGTCTACACGCATTTCGGCGGGATGGCCGGTCTGTACGAGGCGCTCGTGCGGCAGACGTTCATCCGGTTCGGCGAGGCACTGACGGCGGTGGAACGCACCGACGACCCCGTGGTCGACCTGCTCGCGCTCGGCGTCGCCTACCGGGAGTTCGCGCTGGCGAGCCCGCAGCGGTACCGCCTGATGTTCGGCGTGACCGGCCTCGGTAGCGGCGCCCTGGTGGCACAGGACCTCACCGCGGGTGGCGCGCCCAGCGGCCTCGCCGAGGCGACGGCGACGTTCGATCAGCTGCGGGAGGCCGTGCAGCGCGCCCTCGACGCCGGACGCATCCACGGGGACGACGCCACCGCCATCGCCGGACAGTTCTGGAGCACGATCCACGGTTTCGTGCTGTTGGAGATGTCGGGCTTCTTCGGCACGGAAGGCCACGGGGTCACCACGGTCCTCGCCCCGCACGCGGAGAACCTCCTGATCGGACTCGGCGACGATCCGGAGAAGGCCCGGGAGGCGACGCGGAGAATCCTCGAGTGGGCCGCGAGTCGCGCCGACGCCGCACCCATGCCCGCCCTCGCAGCGGACACCCACCGGCCCATCGACGTCCGCCGCGGACGCAGACCACGTCCCCGGACGTGACCCGTGTTGCGCCCCCGGGAGCCCGTGTTGCGCGCTCAGGTGCGCGTGTTGCGCCCCCGGGAGCCCGTGTTGCGCGCTCAGGTGCGCGTGTTGCGGCCCCAGGTGCGCGTGTTGCGGCCCCAGGGGCTCGTGTTGCGGATTCGGGGCCCGTGTGGCGACTACTCGCCCAGCACCCCGGAGATCCGCAACCGCCGGATCACTTCTTCTTCGGCTTCTTCGCCGGTCTCGGGTGGAAGTCCGACGGTGCGAAGGTGAACACCGTGTAGGAGCGGTCGTCGAGTGTGAAGCGTCCGTGCTTACGCATGCCGAGTCCACGGTGGACCTGCAGTGCGCGTTCGTTGGTGTTGTCGACGAAGAGTGCCGCGGTCGGGTAGCGGTCACCGAGCATCAACGCCATGCCCGACAGCAGGGTCCGGATGATGCCGCGACCGCGGAAACCCGGGTCGACGACGACGGGTCCGTAGAGCAGCACGGGCCCCTCGAGGCTCTTGGTCATGGCCAGGGCGCGACGGGCTGGGCCCGTGAAGCGCTCCGGGTCGCCGCCGTCGACGGTGAGCACGGCCGCCACGACGGTGTCGTCGTCCTCGGCCAGGAAGATCCCCGGCCCGCCGGACAACTCGGCGAGTGCCGACTCGTCCCAGTCGCCTTCGACGAAACCCTGTTCACCGCGGTCCTGCTCGGCAACGGCGTCCTCGTGCGAGGACCGCAACAGCGACAGGATCGCAGGCCGGTCCTCCGTGGCCGCGACACGCACCGACATAGCCATGGCTCGACCCTATGCGCCGCCCTCCGCGGCACCGGCGACCGGCACCTCACGCCAGGGGCGTGTCCGGCGGGTTGCGCGAAGTCAGGACGCGGCGGGGCCGCCGCGGTAGCATGATCGGCGTCAGAAGTCGGCCGAAACGGCGGCCGGCAGTCGGAAGGCAGTTCGATGACCACACCGCCCACAGAATCCGGCCCGCGCCCGCTCGGCCTCGACAGCCCGGCCCGCGTCCCGGCGCTCCGGACCGCGGTCGCTCCGCTGGAGCAGGCTGTCGGCGATCGCGTCGAGGTGGCGGTCGATCGGCTCGACCGCCTCGGCCAGTGGATCGTGCTGTTCGGCACGATGCGCGACCCCGACGGTGGCCGCCCGGACTTCGCGGGCACCGCCTTCGAGCGGCAGGCGGCGAACGGCCAGCTGTCCGACCTCTACGTGGCGCTGGTCAAGGCGCCGGACGGGCAGAACTCTGGCTGGGAGCTGCGCGAGTGTGCGATCGGGCCCACCGACGTCGCCTGGGCGAACTGGGCCGCGGAGCACTCCGTGCCGCCTGAGCTGTTCGGCTCCTCAGCCGGCTGACTCGCGCCTGCCCACCGACGCGACCTGTCCGCCGACACGACCTGCCCGCCGACACGACAGTGCCCGGGCGCGGCGTGGGCCGCACCCGGGCGTCGCGAACCGGGTTAGTTCTTACCCATCGTCTGTTCCACCAGTCCCGGTGGCGGCGCGAGCACCTCGACCATGCCGCTCTCGCCGCCCGCGCTGATGCTCTGCGAACCGTCCGGGTTGATGTTGTTGGAGCCGATGAACGGCGGGTCGCCGTCGCCGACCATCACGGTGTGTCCACCGTCGTTGGAGATGACGACACTGCCCGGTGGCGCCTCGGACACCGGCACCGACTGCCAGCCGTCCGCCTTCAGCTTGGCGGCCATGTCGGACACGCTGTCGCTGTGCCAGTCGATCCAGCCTGCCTTCTCCAGACAGGCCGTGACGAAGTTGGCGCAGCACACGTTGGTCGGCACGTTGTTCATCGGCAGCTCGCCGCTGGCGATGAGCTGCGCGGCCGACTTGCCCATGACGCTCTCGGCGATCGCGGCCGGGTTGTCGCCGGTGACGTTGACCTTGCCCGGCGTTCCCCCACCCGGCGCGACACCGGACGCGGCGTAGTCGGCTCCACCGCCGCCACCGGCACTGCCGCCGCCTCCGCCGCTGCTCACCGCGGGTGCGTCGCCGCCGGCCATGTTGATCGGTGCGGGTGAGGCGTTCGAGGCCGACGTGGACGCCGCGCCGGAGTCGGCGGGCAGGAGTTCGACGAACCCGCCCTCGATCTCGAGGCCCAGCGGTTTGAGGAGCTCGTCGATCTCGGACTCGGCGTTGTCGAGCAGCCGTTTGATGTCTTCCTTCTTGCCGTTGGCGTCCCGCTCGTTGAGGTTCCGGAGCCGTTCGATCTCCTCGGCGGCCGACGAGATGTCGTTCTCGTCGTCGGAGCTGTTCTTGCGGTCGCGGGCGGCGGAGATGAGCTTGCGGTTCTCCGCGTCCTTCTCCCCCGCCTCCTGAGCGAGCTGGGCGACCTTGCGCTTGACGTCCGCGAGGATCTCGGACACGCCGGCGAGCGCCTTCCTCGCGGCCTCGGCCTTGTCGCTGACCTTGTAACTGGCCTTGCTGAGCTGGCTGAGGTGTTCGGCGACGGCTTCGGCGTCCTTGCCGTCCCAGCCGCGCAGGACGTCCTCGCGGAAGGCCTTGAGATCGTCGCCGACGTTGCCTGCGGTGGCGCCCGCACCGCCGATCTTCTTGGCCTGTTGGTTCACGGCACCGGATTTGAGCTGTTTCGCCTGCTCCGCGTGCCGGTCGATGTCGTCCATGGCCTTCGGCCGGTCGAGCGAAGGGTCGTCGAGTGTCGACGGGTTCTCTACGGTTGGCATCGGTTGTTCCCCTGGGCTTCCGTCACGAATTCCGATCAAGCCTGCTCGGGGCTGCCGCCACCGAAGGTGCGCACGCCCTCGGCCTCGTCGTTGCGCATGCGCAGCGCCGCCTCGGTCAGCGCGAGCGAGGCCGAGTCGACGAGGTTCTCGGCGGCCTTCAGCTCGGCGTTGACTTTGCCGTAGAACCCGTTGATCGTCTCGCCTGCGCTGGCGGCGTTCTTGAGGGAGCCGAACGCGCCGCCGGAGTCGGAGTCGGAGTCGCCCTCGCCCAGTTCGCCACGCGCGCCGATGCAGACGTCTTTGAGCTGCGTGACCTTCTTGGCCAGTTCGTCGATGTGATCCGGGTCGAATTGGCGGCTCATCTGTTTCCCCTCAGCGTCGATCCAGGCGCCCTGCTGTTGCAGATTAGCGGTTCCCGCGCTCCAGTTTCCGTTCTCGCGGACGTCCGCATGCCCGTTTCCGCGAAAATGGCTCCGGAACACCACTCGGACGCGCCCGGGACCTGGCCGGTTCCCGCACCGTCCGGGTGATGAGGGACAGCGACCTGGTCCCCGACCGCCGATCGGCGAGAGGTCCGGTCCTTTGGAGCAGGGCGGCGGGCCCAGGGCTTGCAGGGTCGACGAGACCACTCCCGGCCGAAAGAGGACCGCCGTGGATTCGCCGGGTGTTGCGACATCCCTGCGGAACGCAAAACGGCGAGTGCCCTTAACGAGCACTCGCCGTCTGTACGTGGAGCTGAGGGGAATCGAACCCCTGACCTTCTCGATGCGAACGAGACGCGCTACCAACTGCGCTACAGCCCCGGAGGGTGCCTCCCCTTTAAGGAAGCTCCATGAGCTTAGCAAGGCCGCTGAGCCCATGGAGCAGGGGGGTCCCTACTCGCCGACGGCTCGGCGGTACGGCAGTTCGCCAGGATCGCCGAGTTCGTGGAACGCGGGGTCCTCGTCGTCGATGTCGACGACGACCGTGTTGCGCGGCGGCCGCGGTGCGCGGCGGTGCTCGACGCTCACCAGCTGCGGGCCGGACTGTCCGGGCCTGCGCGCCGGTCGAGGGTCCACCGCGGAGTCCTCGTCATGGAAGCGCTCGTCGTAGGCGTACTCGTCGTCGAGGTCGTACTCGGAGTCGGCGTACCGCTCGGGCTCGGGAGCACGCCGTGGCCGACGCCCGCCCCCGGCGTACCGCGCCATCCTGCGCTGACGAATCTCCTCCTCGATGCGCACCTGACGACGCAGGTAGCCGAGGTACCCGACGAGCGCCACGTCGACGGCACCGTGCAGCCACCACAGCATCGGCGCCACGACGGCGGCGACGATCGCGCTCGCCACGGCCGCGATGAGCAGGATCAACACGACACGCTGGCGGTAGGCGTACTTGGCCCGCGCGGTGATCTCCGCGGCCTCCGGGTCGAAACCACCGCGGCCGGGTCGGTAGCGACGCTGGACCGGTTCGGCGTCGTCGACGTCTCGGTCGTCGCGGACGTCGCGGTCGTCGACAGGAGCACCGTCGGCCACGTCACCGGCGTCGTCGTAATCGGCCTCGGCCTGGTCGACACGGTGGTCGACACGGTCGTCGGCGTAGTCGGCCTCGTAGTCGGCGTCCATGTCCGGGTCCATGTCGTCCATGTCGTAGTCGTAGTCGTAGTCGTCGCGAGCGTCGGCGTCCTCGACGCGGCCCTCACGTGTGTTCGCATCTCCGGACACGGCGACATCCCTCCGCCCGTTGCCTCGCGTACCGCTCCGCACGATTCGACCCGCCAACGCGGAATCGCTGGTCTGTGTGACCTCCTGACGCTTGCGCGCCACCATGGGAACGAGAACGACAAGCCACGCCGCGGCGAGCCCGATAATGATCAACGAGCTTGGCATCTCCCGTCACCTCCCCGACCTGCTGGTCGTCCGCGTTGCCCCGCAGCGGCCCTCGAGCCGCCCCACTCCCGGCGCCCGCGAAGCTCTATGTCTCCACGCTGACAAATCACCACGTTAGTCACACGAGTAACAGAAAACCTGGAGACGCGCCGTACCGAACTTTGATTGCTGTCACCGGATCAGGTAGCAGCAGTGCGCTCGGCTAACTCGAATGGAGGTATGCCGCGGCACCTGCGGAAACGAGTCGTTCCACGAGGCCGGGGCCGGTTTCCTCGGCGGTCACGGCGAACGCCACGTGATCCCGCCAGGAACCTGCGACGTTGAGATATCGCTCGAACAGGCCCTCCCGGCGGAAACCGGCCTTCGTGAGCACGCGGATGCTGGCCGTGTTCTCCGGCCGTACGGTCGCCTCGAGCCGATGCAACTGTCCCGGCCCGAAAGCGTGGTCGGTGATCATCGCGAGTGCCGCCGTCGCGACACCGCGGCCCGTGAGGTCGGAGGCGACCCAGTACCCGACCCAGGCCGAACGCAACGCCGCCCGAACGATGTTGCCGACGGTGATCTGCCCCGCCAACGCACCGTCGACGGTGATCACGAACGGCAGACACTGCCCACGCCTGGCCAGCGACCGCAGGGACAGGCATTGCGACGGCCATGCCCACGCGGAGTTGCGCTCCTCCCAGGTGCCCGACGACGTCGGTTCCCACCGTTCGAGGTAGTCACGGTCCCGTAGCCGGATGCGGCTCCACGCGCCCGCGTCGCGCCACCGCACCGGACGCAGCGCCACGACGGAACCGTCGACCCGCAGCGGATCGGGCCGCGCGGGCCAACCCGGGTGCTGCGCACCGCCGCCGTCCGATTCCCAGCGCCGCTGCGACATCGACCCGACGATCCGGTCAGGCGCGCTGGGCCAGGAAGGTGACCTTCACCTGCTCACCTGCCGGCAGTTCGGTGACGTGCTCGTCGACGTTGATCAGGCAGTTCGCCTCGGCCAACGATGCGAGCAGGTGAGCGCCCGACGTCCCGAGCGGCTGCACCAGGTACTCGCCGTTGGTCTCGTCGCGCAGCAGCCGGCCACGCAGATAGCCGACCCGTCCCGACGTCGAGGCCAACGGGGACAGCAGGCGCGCGTCGACCGCCCTGCGGTGCGGGTTCTTCGTGCCCCGCGCCGCGCGGATCAGGGGCCGGATCATCACCTCGAACACGACCAGCGCGCTCATCGGATTCGCTGGCAGCAGGAAGGTCGGCACGGCGTCGGGGCCCAGCCTGCCGAAACCCTGCACCGATCCGGGATGCATGGCGATGCGGCGCACGTCGAGCTCACCGAGGTCCGACAGCGCCGCCTGCACCTCGGCACCCGTGGAACCGCCGGCACCGCCCGCGACGACGACCACCTCGGACATCAGCAGCCTGCCCTCGACCGTCTCGCGCAGGCGCCGCGGGTCGAGCGGGACGATGCCGACCCTGCTGACCTCGGCTCCCGCGTCCCTGGCCGCAGCGGCCAGCGCGTAGGAGTTGACGTCGTAGACCTGACCGACCGACGGCGTGCGGTCGACGTCCACCAGCTCGTCACCCACCGAGATGATCGACACCCTCGGCCGCGGGTACACGAGCACCTTCGACCTGCCCACGGCCGCGAGCAGACCAACCTGAGCGGAGCCGATCGTGTCGCCCTCACGCACGGCGACGTCCCCGATCTGGACGTCCTCACCCGTCCGCCGCACGTACCCGGCCGACGGCACGGACCGCTGGACCGTCACCTTCGCCTGGTGGCCGTCGGTGAACGCGGTCGGCACGACCGCATCGGCCAGCGTCGGCAGCGGGGCGCCCGTGGCCACCCGCACGGCCTGGCCCGGTTGCAGCCTCCGCGGCTGCCGGGACCCGGCCTGGATCTCGCCGACCACCGGCAGCTGCACGGGTTCCTCGCCCGCGGTACGCACGTCGACGCTCCGCACGGCGTAGCCGTCGACGGCGGCCTGGTCGAAGCCGGGCAGGGCCTGTTCGGCCACCACTTCCTCGGCACACGGCAGGCCCTGCGCCTCGGAGATCGCGACACGCACCGGGTTCGGCCGCACTGCGGCGTGCAGAACCCGGTTCAGCTGCTCGGCGACCGGCACGAACTCCTCGGCAGGGACGTCCGGCACGGCGGTCACCGTGGTGGTCGGCTCGGGTTCGCTCATCAGTCGACGGTCTCGATTCGTTCCTTCAGCCAGTCACGCAGCGCAGGGCCATAGTCGGCGTCCTGCAGGGCGAAGTCCACCGCGGCACGCAGGAAGCCACCCGGATTGCCCAGGTCGTGCCTGCCACCGCGGTGCACCACGATGTGCACAGGGTGCCCTTCCTCGATCAGCAGGGCGACCGCGTCGGTGAGCTGCAACTCACCCCCGCTGCCCGGGCCGATGCGGTCGAGCGCGTCGAAGATGGCTCGGTCGAGCAGGTAGCGACCGGCCGCCGCGTAGGTCGAGGGCGCGTCCTCCGGCGCCGGCTTCTCGACCATGCCGTGCACCCGCTTGACGTCGCCGTCGTCGGTGTCGGTCACGTCGAACACGCCGTACGGCGAGATCTGCTCCTTCGGGATGTCGAAGGCACAGAGCACGCTTCCACCGAACCGGGCGCGCACCTCTGCCATCTTGCTGAGCACGCCCGAAGGCAACACGAGGTCGTCGGGCAACAACACTGCCACGGCGTCGTCGTCATCGGTCAGCGCCGGAGCCGCCTGCGCGACCGCGTGGCCGAGGCCGAGGGCCTCCTCCTGGATCGCGACCTCGACGTCGAGCAGCCCCGGCGCCCTACGCACCTTCTCCAGCAACGCGGTCTTGCCCTTGGCCTCGAGGGTCTGCTCGAGCTCGGGGCGGGAACGGAAGTAGTCGACCACCGCCTGCTTGTCCGGCGAGGTCACGACGATCATGCGCTGGGCACCGGATTCGGCCGCTTCACCTGCGACCAACTCGATACCCGGCGTGTCCACCACGGGCAGCAGTTCCTTCGGGACGGCCTTGGTCGCCGGCAGGAATCTGGTCCCGAGGCCCGCGGCGGGAACGATGGCCGTGCGGAACGCGGTGTTACTCATGGGACCCGTCATGGCCGCAAACTCTAGCCTGAACGAGCGATTCAGGCCGACAATGACAGGCTGATAACGACGGGTGGCAACCGGACGTTCGCGTGAGACTCCCGTACGCGTGACGCTCGACCGCCGCCGAGTCCGGCATCCGCACCGATACCGGACCTGCCCTGGGAAAGGACGGCCGTGAACGCATCGCACCCGCACACCGGCTCCGGCTCGACCGACGACCTCAACAAGGCCGCGTGGCGACGGCGGATCGGGGCCGGACGCGCGGCGGTGTCGGCCCAGCAGCAGGTCAGCGAGGCGAACGCGCTGACCACGAGCGTCCGGGAGCTCGTCGGCGACCTGAACGCGCCGACGGTCTGCTGCTACGTACCGTTCGGCACCGAACCCGGCTCGATCGGCGTGCTCGACGTGCTGCGCGAGGCCGGCGCCCGCGTGCTCCTGCCGGTCATCCCGGACGAACGCGCACCACTGGACTGGTCCGAGTACACCGGGACGTCGAGCCTCGTTCCCGGGCCGTACCGCGGCGTGCTCGAACCCGGTGGCCCGCGACTCGGCGCCGAGGCGATCGGCGACGCGGCGATCGTCTTCGTGCCCGCGCTCGCCGTCGACCGGCACGGCGCCCGCCTCGGCAGAGGCGCCGGGTACTACGACCGATCGCTGGTGTTCGCCCGTGATGACGCCAGGCTGATCGCCGTGGTACGGGACGACGAACTCGTGGAGCGCCTGCCCGCCGAGCCGCACGACGTGCGCATGTCGGCGGCGCTGACCCCCGGAAACGGCGTGGTTCCCCTCGCAGGCACAGCCTGACGACGCCTGTGACTTGAGGGCTTCGCGGTCGGCTGTCTCCGGTGTGACCTGGGCCTGATTGCCTCCGCGGAATGTCATGCCGCACAATCTCGTTAGCACTCTTAGGAGTCGAGTGCCAACGCCTGAAGGAGCACCTGTGCCGACCTATCAGTACGCCTGCAAGCAGTGCAGCCACCAGTTCGAGGTGGTCCAGTCGTTCTCCGACGACAGCTTGACCGAATGCCCCGAATGCCAGGGCGTTCTGCGCAAGCTGTACGGAGCCGTGGGTGTGATCTTCAAGGGGAGCGGCTTCTACCGCACCGACTCCCGTTCCGGGAGCAACGGCTCGAGCAGCTCGTCGACCACGTCGGCGTCGTCCAGCGGTTCGTCCGGCTCCGACTCGTCATCGGGCACCTCCTCCAGCTCGGATTCGTCCAGCTCTTCCTCGAGCGCGTCGACGTCGTCGTCGAACTCGTCGAGTTCGTCCTCCTCATCCTCCACGTCCGCGTCGACGCCGGCGGCCAGCTGAGCCGAGTTGTCCACAACGACCCGGTTGTCCACAGGCTCGCGAATCGGGTCTTTCCGACCGCGTTGACGACCTCCTAGCTTCGATCGGGCCGAGGCGAACCCGCCCCGGCCCGATACGAACCTGGGGGCGTGGATGACCACGAACGTCACGCGCATAGGGACGCGATGGGCGGCGGCCCTTCGAGCGCGGCCACTTCCGGCGCTGCGCAGACTGGTCGCCGTCGCACTTCTTCTCCTCGCGGCCGTCCTGGCCGCCCACCCCGCCACCGCAGGGGACGGCGCCACCCGCCCGACTCTGGTATTCGCGCGAGACGTCGCACTCGGCACGACGCTCAAGGCGGCCGACGTGCGCACGGTCGAACTCCCCGCGTCCGCCCGCCCGCACGGCGCCATCGCGGAACCGGACAAAATCGCTGGCCAGCGCCTTGTGGGTGTCGCTCGGCAGGGTGAACCTGTCACGGATTCCCGCCTCGCCGACCTCGCGCCGACGCCTGCGGGAACGGTCACGGTCCCGGTCCGACTGGGCGATGCGGACATCGCTCCCCTGTTGCATTCGGGGTCCCGAGTGGACATCGTCGCTCTCGGCCCGGATGCGTCCGATCACGGCGGTGAACAGGTCCTGGCCAGCGACGTTCCCGTGTTGTCGGTCATCGCGTCCGACTCCGGAGAAGGCGCCGCGAGGACGGCGAACGGCGCGGGCCCACTCGTGCTCGTCGCCGCGAAACCGGGCCCCGCGGCACACCTCGCCGCGATGTCGTTGTCCCGCCCCGTGACGGTTACGCTCCGGTAGCCATTCAAGTCCAATGTGGAAGGGAGCGGAGCGTGCTGAAGGGTTTCAAGGAATTCCTGATGCGCGGCAACATCGTCGAGCTTGCCGTCGCAGTCGTCATCGGTACCGCCTTCACCGCGATTGTCACGGCGTTCACCGAAAGTCTGATCCAGCCGTTGATCAACGCGATCGGCGGGAGCGACGCGGCTCAGGGACTGGGCTTCCGGGTTCTGTCGGAGAACGGAAGCACGTTCCTCGACTTCGGAAGTGTCATCAACGCCGCGGTCAATTTCGTGATCATCGCGGCTGTCGTCTACTTCCTGGTGGTGCTGCCGTTCCAGAAGCTCCAGGAACGTCGCAAGCGCGGTCAGGAGGAGGAAGTGGCTCCCACCGACACCGAGCTGCTCACGGAGATCCGCGACCTGCTTCGGGAGCGTCAGGTCGGCGACCGCAGCTGATCCTGCGCTTCACCGGTCGTGATGCGGCGGCCGGTTCTCCCGGTACCAGTCGTCGGACGAGCCGGAACCGCGACGCGGGTCCCACTCGTCCGACGTGGTCTCGGGAAGCACGTCACCGAACACCTCGGCGAGTTTGCGCCGAAGCGCAGGCGACGGCGCAGCGCGCCGGTGTTCTGCACCGCCTGATTCCTGGTCGGCACCTTCGCGCCCGTCCGGTTCGGTCATCGCAGCCGGCCCACCGGTCTCAGTCGCCGTCCAGGCCGGACAGCTCACCGATCACGTACGGCAGCAGGGTCGACAACGTCGCCATGCCGTCGCGCACCGCGGGCCGCGAGCCCGCGAGGTTCACCACGAGCGTGCTGCCGGACAGGCCCACGAGGCCACGGGACACGCCTGCGTCGACGGCCCCCGCCGCCAGCCCCGAGGACCGGAGCGCCTCGGCGATGCCCGGCACCGGCCGATCGAGCACGCCGGAGGTGGCGTCGGGCGTCACGTCGCGTGGCGACACGCCCGTTCCCCCGACCGTCAGCACGAGGTCCACACCACCGATCACGGCGGTGTTGAGCGCATTGCGGATCTCGACGATGTCGGCACGGACGACGACCGAGCCGTCGACGATGAATCCGGCCTCCTCGAGCAGTTCGGTGACGAGCGGGCCGATCGAGTCGTCGGTCTCGCCTTGGGCGGTGCGGTCGTCGACCACGACCACGAGAGCGCGGCCCAGCCGCTGTGCACTCCGTTCCATGACTCCTACCGTAGTGGTCGGTTCGCCGGATCCGCGTAAGCCTCACTCCGCGTTCCGGCTGCGTCTGCGGGCCGTCACACGACCACGCGCGAGCCGGACGGAAGAGGAAACCGGCTCGCGCGTGGTCCCACACCCTCCGCGGCACGGCACGTGCCGCCTCGAGCGGTGGTTGGTCTCGGCCGCGATCCGCGGCCGAGCGTCATCAGTTCGGATCGACCGGCTGGCCGCCGAGCGTCACATCGACGGTGCGCCCGCCTTCGAGCGTCAACGTGACCTTCTCCCCCGGAGCCCTGGTGCGGATCGCCGCGACCAGCGTGTCCGAGTCGTCGACGTTGCGGTCGCCGATCTTGACCACGACGTCGCCCCCCTTGAGACCCGCCTTGTCGGCCGGGCTGTCGGCCTCGACGTCGGCGATGGCCGCGCCGCCCTGCCTGGCGTTGCCGACCGTGGCACCGATGAAGGTCTGTGTCGCATGGCCGTCCTCGATGATGTCGTCGGCCGTGCGCCGCGCCTGGTCGATCGGGATCGCGAAGCCGATACCGACGTTGCCGGCCTCCTGCTGGCTCATCCCCGAGGACGGGCTGTAGATCGCCGAGTTGATCCCGATGATCTGGCCCTTCATGTTCACGAGCGGACCACCCGAGTTACCCGGGTTGATGGCGGCGTCGGTCTGGATCGCGTCCATCACGGTGGTCTGGTCGCCACCGCCGCCTGCCGACACCGGCCGGTGCAGCGAGCTGACGATGCCGGAGGTCACCGTGCCGGCCAGCTCGTACGGCGAGCCGATCGCCACGACCTGCTGTCCGACCCGGAGGTCGTCGGACCGGCCGAGTTCGACGGCGGGCAGATTGCTCGCGCCTTCGGCCTTCACGACCGCGATGTCGGTCGTCGGGTCGCGGCCGACGACCGACGCATTGGCCGTCTGACCGTCGTTGAACACCACCTGGATCTGACCGCCCTCGGCGGCGCCCGCGATCACGTGGTTGTTGGTCAGCACGTAGCCGTCATCGCTGATGATGAAGCCGGATCCCTCGCCGGCCCCCTGGCTGCTGACGGTCTTGAGCTGGACCACGCTCGGGCTGACCTTCTGTGCGACCGCCTCGGCGGTGCCGTCCTCGGCGTTGCCGGTCTGCCTGGCGGGCCGTTCCTGGTCGAGCGAGTTGACGGTGGTCCCGGTCGAACTGTCCGCGGCGAGGTAACCCCCGACCGCGCCGGCACCGCCGCCCACGAGCAGGGCCAGTACCGCCACTCCCACCATGAGCTTGGAGGCGCCACCGCGCCCGTTCCGCGGGGCCGGGCCCTCCTGGACCGGGGCCATCTGACCGCCCGGTTGTCCGCCGAGGGTCCCGTAACCACCGGGGTAGGTCTGCTGACCGGGTGCGGCGTACGGGTTGGTTCCCTGCTCGCCGTGCTGAGGATGGCCCGTTTGCCCCGCATACCCACTGCCGTACTGCGCTTGCTCCGAGTGCGATGGAGCCCCGGAATGACCGGCGTGGGACTGCGCCGCGTAGGCCTGCGCGGGTTGTTGCTGATCATCCTGCGGGACCTGTCCACTCGCCTGCGACTGCGCGCCGCCCTGCTGCGCAGGATCATGCGCTTGCGCAGCGTCATGGGCCTGCGCCGGGTCCTGAGCGTGCCCGCCCTCGAAGGTCTGCGCGGGCTGCTGCGCTTGCGCGGCGCCCTCCGCCGACCACGGGCTGGGCGCCGCACCGGACGCGCCCTGCTCCTGCTCCGGTCTGTTCTGGGCGGGAAAGCCCGACGACGGAGTCTGGGAGTTGTCCGCGAAGGTGGGGTCGTTCTCGCTCATGTCCTCATGATGAGCCATGGGCCTGAGAACTCGCTGAAACGCACCTGTGGGAAGACATGTGATTCCCCGCAGAGTTCCCAGCGTGCGCGGCCGGCCGAAAGCCGGGATCGTCGCAGCTCACACCGCCTGTCGACCGGATGTGCGCAGACGCTCGGCGATCTGCTCGGGGGTGGAGTCGTTGATCCACACCGCCATGCCCGATTCCGAGCCGGCCAGGTACTTCAGCTTGTCGGCCGAGCGCAGCACCGACAGCAGCTCCAGGTGCAACCAGGACAGCTCGCGGTCGGTGTCCGACGGCGCCTGGTACCAGCCGGCGACGTAGGGCAGCGGCCGGTCGTAGAGCGCGTCGCACTGGCCGAGCACCGTCAGGTAGACGCGTGCGAAGTCGTCCCGTTCGGCGTCGGTGAGCTCGGTCAGGTCCGCGACCTGCCGGTGCGGCACGACCTGCACCTGCACGGGCCACCGGGCTGCGGGCGGCACGAACGCCGTCCAGTGCTCGCCCTCGGCGACGACCCGCTCGCCCGAAGCGCGTTCGGCGGCGAGGACGTCACCCAGTACGTGCCTGCCGTGCTGCTCCCGGTAGGCGGCTGCGGTCTGCAGCATGCGCTCGGTGCGCGGCGTGACGAACGGGTAGCCGTAGATCTGACCGTGCGGGTGCGACAGGGTCACCCCGATCTCCTCGCCGCGGTTCTCGAACGGGAACACCTGGCGCACGCCGTCGGTAGCCGACAGCGCCGCGGTCCGGTCGGCCCACGCGTCGACGACCGTGCGCACGCGCGTGGGGCTGAGCTGCCCGAACGAACCGCCGTGGTCGCTGGTGAAGCAGACGACCTCGCAGCGGCCCTTGCCCGGCGCGACGGGCACGATCCCCGCCTCGTCGATCGTCGCGGGTGGCGCGTCCGGAACGCCCTGCGCGAACGAGGGGAAGCGGTTCTCGAACACGACCACGTCGTAGTCGCTCTCCGGAACCTCGCTGGGTTTGCCGGGTGCGCTCGGGCACAGCGGGCAGAGGTCTGCCGGCGGTTTGTAGGTGCGGGTCTGCCGGTGGGCGGCCATCGCCACCCATTCCCCGGTGAGCGGGTCGCGGCGGATCTCCGAGGCGGCCGAGACCTGCGGAAGATCCCGCGTGTCCTGCGCCGTGCGTTCCGGAGCGTCGGGGTTCTCGTCGAAGTAGACGATCTCCCGGCCGTCCGCGAGTCGATTCGAGGTCTTGCGCACCGTACTGTTCACTCGCCTTCCTCCCGGCGGGCCGGGACCTCCGCGATCATCAGGCCGCCCACGTGCTCGGACAGCGTCCTGCGGGCATCGGCAGGAAGCTCGTCGTCGGAGACGACGACGCTGGCGTCGGCGAGATCGGCGATCGTGGAGATCCCGACCGTGCCCCACTTCGTGTGGTCGGCCAACACGACGAGCTTGCGTGCGGCGTCGACGAGCGCGCGGTCCGTTTCCCCCTCGGTGAGGTTCGGCGTCGTGAACCCGGGGCCGTCGGCCATGCCGTGCACGCCCATGAACACCATGTCCAGGTGCAGACTCCGCAGGCTCTGCACGGCCACCGGCCCGACGAGCGCGTCCGAGGGCGTCCGCACGCCACCGGTGAGGATCACCGTCCGATTGGGCTGCGGCGATTCGTGCAGGACGTCGGCGACGCGCACCGAGTTCGTCACCACCGTCAGGTCGGCGACCCCTGCGAGCGCGCGGGCGAACGTCCAGGTGGTCGTGCCCGCCGACAGGCCGATCGCGCTGCCGGGTTTGACGAGCTCGGCGGCTCGGGCGGCGATGGCTTCCTTGTGTTCCTGCTGCTGGACGGACTTCGCCTCGAAACCCGGTTCGTCGGTGCTGCGGTCGCCGATCGTCGTCGCACCGCCGTACACCTTCTCGACGAGGCCACGGCCCGCGAGGACGTCGAGGTCACGGCGGATCGTCATGTCGGAGACGCCGAGTCGCTCGACCAGGTCACTGACTCGGACCGCGCCGGTACGCCGCGCCTCCTCGAGGATGATCGCTTGTCGCTGCCGCGCCAGCACTTCGTCTCCCGCCGTCCGGCACCGGGCGAGCCGATACCCAGGAAATCAACCTAACTGCACAAAATTCTACATTATCGAACAACCCGGGGGTCGTCCCGCGCGTGGACCACCACGTCAGCGCCACGTCAGCCCGGTTCGGGCGCCGTCCCGGGAAGGCGCATCGTGATCACGGTGCCGCCACCCTCTCGGGCCGCTGCGAAGGCGATGCCTCCGTGCCGTTGCGCCGCTTGCCGCACGATCGCCAGGCCGAGTCCGGACCCGGGCAGGGTCCTCGCCTCCGCCGAACGGTAGAACCGATCGAAGACCTTGGGCAGGTCCTCCTGGTCGATGCCGGGCCCACGGTCGGCGACCTCGACGACGGCGGTGCCGTCTCCCAGCGGACGAAGGGCCACGTCGACGATCGACCCGGGTGGCGAGAACTTCACGGCGTTGTCGAGCAGATTGAGCACGGCTCGTTCCAGGACGCCGGGGTCGCCGGTGAGTTCCCAGGGCTCCAGGTGCACGGCGAACTCGGTCTCCCCCGCTCGGCGGCGGGCACGGTCGAGGGCGCGTTCGACCACGTCGACGAGCTCGACGCGCTCGATCTCCTGCGGACCGCTATCCCTGGCCAGTTCGACCAGGTCCCCGATGAGCTGGGTGAGCTCGTCGAGCTGGCCGCGGATGTCGCTTTCGATCTCGGCGCGTACGTGCTCGTCGAGCGGCGGTGCGTCGCGCTTGTTGGCCGACAGCAGCAGCTCGAGGTTGGTCCGCAGCGACGTCAACGGGGTACGCAGCTCGTGCCCGGCGTCGGCGACCAGCTGGCTCTGTTGCGCCTGCGACTCGGCGACCGCGGCGAGCATGGTGTTGAAGCTCTGGGTCATCCGCGACAGTTCGTCGTCGCCGGTGACGGGAATCGGGCGCAGGTCCATCGTGCTCGCGACCCGTTCGGTCGCGGACGTCAGCCGTTGCACGGGCCGGAGCGCGGTGCGGGCGACCGCGGTGGCCGCACCGACCGCGACGACGACCCCGATACCGCCGAAGAACAGCAGCACCAGGGAGAGGTCGTGCAGGGTTCGGTCGGTCTGGGCAAGCGATTGCGCCAGCACGAGCGCCTGCCCTGCTCCCGAGCTGACGGCGATGACGCGCATGTGGGTCGCCTCGTCGGTGCGCAACGACCATTCGGCCTGGCCCTGCGCGACCGCGGCTTCGGGCCTGCCCGACGGCGGCTCCTGACCGCCTTGCGGCAGGACCATGCCACCGCCGGATTCGAGCAGGCCGATCTGGATGTCGCCGCTGGCGAGCATGGCCGAAGGGAGGTTCTGGAACCGGGAGACGACGGGCACGCTCTCGGCGGCCGCGTGGGCGCGTTGGGTGAGCGAGGTGTCGAACTGCTCGTAGATGTTGTCGCGCACGGTCAGGTAGGTGACGAGCGAGACGAGCGCGACGGTGCCGCCGACGCACAGTGCGGCCAGCAGCACGACGCGGGTGCGCAGCGAGATCCGCCGGGGTGGACGGTCGGTGCCGGTGTCGGTGGATCCGCCGGTGAGGACGGGTCCGGTCACGGCGGAGTCTCCCTGAGGACGTAACCCACCCCGCGGACCGTGTGGATCAGGCGCGGCTCGCCCTCGGCCTCGGTCTTGCGGCGCAGGTAACCGACGTACACCTCGAGCGCGTTGCCCGAGGTGGGGAAGTCGAAGCCCCACACCTCCTCGAGGATGCGAGTGCGGGTCAGCACGTGCTTCGGGTACGTCATGAACAGTTCGAGGAGGGTGAACTCGGTGCGCGTCAGGCTGATGTCGCGCTCACCTCGCCGCACCTCGCGCGTGTCGGGGTCGAGGGTGAGATCGGCGAAGACGAGCGCACCGGCGCCCTGGGGGTCGGCCTCGGCGGCCGCTCGCCGGAGGAGCGCCCGCAGCCTGGCGAGCAGCTCCTCCAGCGCGAAGGGCTTGGGCAGGTAGTCGTCGGCGCCCGCGTCGAGCCCGGAGACCCGGTCGGACACGGCGTCCCGCGCGGTGAGCACGAGGATGGGCAGGTCGTCGCCGGTGCTGCGCAGTCGGCGCGCGACCTCGAGTCCGTCGAGTCTGGGCATCATGACGTCGAGGACCATCGCGTCCGGGCGGTCGGCGGCGACCATGTCGAGCGCCTGAGCACCGTCGCCGGCCACGTCGACCTGATAGCCGTTGAACTCGAGGGAACGCCGGAGCGACTCCCGCACGGCCCGGTCGTCGTCGACAACGAGTATGCGCATGGCAACCAGTGTGTCGGGTATGCCTGAGACACACCTGAACGACCGTGCCCACGCGGGTGTCGGCCCGGTCACGTCGCGGGCCGGTCACGCAGGCGCGGCTCTCCTCAGTCCACGAGCCCGCCGCGGTAGGCCAGGAGTGCGGCCTGCACGCGGTTGGCGGCACCGATCTTCGAGAGCACGGCGGACACGTAGCCCTTCACGGTGGCCTCGGACAGGTGCAGTTTGCTGCCGATCTCGGCGTTCGACATGCCCTGGCCGATCAGCGTGACGACCTCGCGTTCGCGTTCCGACAGGGAGGCGAGCAGCCGGCGGGCCGGCGCGGCGGCGCGAGCCTCGTCGCGCTGGGCGTTGACCATGCGGGCGGCCACGCTGGGGTCGAGGACCGCACCGCCACGGGAGAGGTCACGCACGGCACGGACGAGCACGCCGGGTTCGATGTCCTTGAGCAGGAATCCGTTGGCGCCGAAGCGCAGGGCGAGGCTCACGTACTCGTCGACGTCGAAGGTGGTGAGCATGGCCATGCGGGGAGGTTCGGGCAGCCCCTGCATCGCGCGGAGCGCACGGATGCCGTCGTCCGGCTGGCGCATCTTGATGTCGAGCAGGGCGACCTGGGGCCGCAGACGTCTCGCCGTCTCGACCGCCGATCTTCCGTCGGCGGCCTCGCCGACGACCTCGATGTCGGGCGCCGCGGACAGCATCGCGCGCAGGCCTTGGCGCACGAGCTCCTCGTCGTCGGCCAGCATGACTGTGATCAACGGTTTGCCTCCCGGAGGGGGGAACGGGATGGACAAGGTTCTACGCCGTCGGAGACAGGTGCTACCGGGGGGTAGTTCGGACAAGAGTAAGTGATCGTTCGCGTGTGTATGGTCCACTTACGAACATTCACCCGGCTACGGTTAGACTCCGTCGCGAAGGCCCTCGTAGCTCAGGGGATAGAGCACGGCTCTCCTAAAGCCGGTGTCGCAGGTTCGAATCCTGCCGGGGGCGCAGTTTTTCCAGGCCACGACAGTATTCCGGTGATTGCCGGAAAGCTCGGGCCGCACGAGTCGCCACCCGCCGGGAGTTCGATCAGGCGGTGTCCTCGGAACGCGCCGGAGAGACCTCGGCCCCGAGGGGAGCCCGCCAGGGGTCGCGGAACACCTCCTCGGCGATCACGCCGGTACCCCCACGTGCGGCCGCGGTGAACCCGAATGCGGACGCGGTGATGGGGCAGATCGCGGCCTGTCCCGCCACGGCACGGCTGCGGAGCTCCCGCATCGCGGTCGGTACGACGTAGGGCGAGACCGTCGCGAAGTAGCCGCCGAGCACGACCTTCTCCGGGTTGAGCAGGTTGACCGCGATGGAGATCCCGACCCCGAGCCAACGGCCGATCTCGTCGAGTCCGGCCAGCGCCCGCGGCTCACCAGCCTCCGCCCGCTCCAGCAGCGCCTGCGCGAGTTCCTCCGGGTCGAGAGCGGTCCCCGCCAGGTCCGGCGCCGCCGTCCGCACGGCGGCGACCAGGCCGATCCTGGTCTCCAGGCAGCCGACCTGCCCGCATCCGCACCGTGCCCCCGACGGGTCGACCGGGATGTGCCCGATCTCCCCGCTGAATCCGTCCGATCCACGCAGGAGACGGCCGTCGCTGATCAGACCGGCACCGACGCCGGTCTCGCCGGTGAGGTAGACGAGGTTGGACGCGGTGTTGGCCTCGCTGCCGAACTCGGCCACCGCCGCAAGGTTGGCCTCGTTGTCGACGGCGACCGTGACGTCGGCGCCGAGGTCGAGACGACGGCGAAGCCACTCGGCGATCGGCACGTCCTGCCACAACAGGTTCGGCGCGTAGCGCACCGTGCCGGTCGGCACGTCGACCAGGCCCGGCACGGCAACCCCGACACCGGCGAGCAGCGCGCCTGCTCCCCGCACCTGCGCGATCGCGTCCTCGGCGAGCCGGGCCAACTCCCCCACGGGCTCCGAGGCATCCGTCGCCGCCCCGTCGAAGGCGACCCGACGCTCCACCAGCACACGTTCGGCCAGGTCGACCCCGCGGACGGCGAGGTAGTTCGCGTTGACCTCCAGGCCGAGGGCCGCCACCGACCCGCCGTCCAGTTCCAGGAGCCGTCCCGGCCGCCCGACGTTGCCCGCCTGTTGCCTGCCGCTCTCCCGCACGAGGCGTCGCTCGATGAGCTCGGTGACCAGGCTGGAGACCGTCGCCTTCGTCAGCCCGGTCCGTGCCGCGACGGCCGCGCGGGAGTGCGTGCCCGGCTGCCGGATCTCCCCGAGCACCCGGGCCAGGTTGCCACGTCGCACGGCAGCCTGATCGCCGCCGACAGCACTGGGCCCGCGCTCCTTCGGAGCCCCGTTGGCCTCGCCCACCGCTTCCCCTCTCGAATAAGGATGAATATCAAACTAACTCGATCGACCATCGGAGACCGTGAGCGACCCAGACACCGGAGTTGCTCCACGACCTACCCGCAGGGCCAGATTTAGCTGGGATTTCTCACCCGATGTATTGACAGCCGAACCTCGCTCTGTGACTCTCCTCTCACTTAATTAGTACATCCACTGAACTAATAAGCGTGGTTCCGTCCGATCGGAACCCACCCAGGCCTCTTCGACAAAGAAGTCGCATGCATCCCTGGCGTGACCCGACCCGCAGCGCGGACGAGCGGGTCAAGGAACTCATGGCCGCAATGACGCTACGGGAGAAGATCGCGCAGCTGGGCGCGGCGTGGATCGGCGCGGACACCGGCGGCGACGTCGCGCCGATGCAGGACGTGTTCGCGGGTGGCACCGACGAGCAGGCCTCCCTCCAACACGGCATCGGCCATCTGACCCGGGTTTTCGGAACCGAACCGGTCACGGCTGCCGAGGGCCGCAGGATCCTCGCCGAACGCCAGCGGCACCTGATCGAGAACACCCGGCTGGGCGTCCCGGCGATCGCACACGAGGAGTGCCTGACCGGGTTCACCACGTTCGGGGCGAGTGTTTATCCGACGTCGCTGGCCTGGGCCGCCACCTTCGACCCGGAGCTGATCGAGGAGATGGCGGCCGCGATCGGGAGGGACATGGCCGCCGTCGGCGTCCACCAGGGACTGTCCCCGGTGCTCGACGTCGTGCGGGACTACCGGTGGGGCCGCGTCGAGGAGACGATGGGCGAAGACCCGTACCTGGTGGGTGCCGTCGGCACCGCGTACGTCCGCGGCCTGCAGTCGGCGGGCGTGGTCGCCACGTTGAAGCACTTCGCCGGATACTCCGCCTCGCGCGGGGCCCGCAATCACGCGCCGGTCTCCATCGGCCCGCGCGAGCTGGCCGACGTGATCCTGCCGCCGTTCGAGATGGCGCTACGCGAGGGCGGTGCCGGCTCGGTGATGAACTCCTACACCGACGTCGACGGGGTGCCGGTCGGCTCCGACGAGACGTTGCTGACCGGTGTGCTCCGCGACGAATGGGGATTCGACGGCGTCGTGGTCTCGGACTACTGGTCGGTGAGCTTCCTCGAGACGATGCACCGCGTCGCCGAGAACCCCCCGCAGGCCGGATCCCTGGCGCTGGCCGCGGGCATCGACGTCGAACTGCCCGACACCCGCTGCTACGGCGACGCCCTGCACGAGTTGGTCCGCGACGGCCGCGTCGCCGAGGAGCTCGTCGACCGATCCGTCCGGCGGGTACTGCGGCAGAAGCTCGAGCTCGGACTGCTCGACGACGGATGGTCGCCCGAGCCACCGGACGCCGAGCAACACCGAACCGACGAGATCGCGTTGGACTCCGACACCAACCGGTCCCTCGCACGGCGCGTTGCGGAGCGTTCGGTGGTGTTGCTGGCCAACGACTCCGGCGCGTTGCCGCTGGCCTCCGACGTCGGGTCGATCGCGGTCATCGGGCCGTGTGCCGACGACCCGCGGACCTTTCTGGGCTGCTACTCCTATCCGAATCACGTCCTTCCGCGCTATCCCGACCTCGGGCTCGGCATCGAGGTGCCGTCGCTGGTCGAGTCGATGCGCAGGGAACTTCCCGATGTGTCGATCGGACACGAGCAGGGCTGCGCGATCACCGGGCAGGACCGAAGTGGCTTCGCGGCCGCGACCGCTGCGGCGCAGGAGGCCGACCTGGCCGTGCTCGTGGTCGGTGACCGGGCGGGCATGTTCGGCGGCGGGACGTCGGGAGAGGGCTGCGACGCACCCGATCTCGAACTTCCCGGGGTACAGGCGGAATTGGCCGAGGCCGTGCAGGCCGTGGGTACTCCGGTCGTGCTCGTCGTGGTCTCGGGTCGCCCGTACGCACTCGGCGGGGCTGCGTCGCGATCGGCGGCGGTCGTGCAGGCGTTCATGCCAGGCGAGGAGGGCGGCGCCGCGATCGCCGGTGTCCTTTCCGGACGGATCACGCCCGCGGGCAAACTGCCCGTCCAGATTCCCGCGGACGCCGGCGCGCAACCGAACACCTATCTGCACCCGCCGCTCGGCGGTTCCAGCGAGGGCATCAGCAACCTGGACACCACTCCGCTGTTCCCGTTCGGACACGGCCTGTCGTACACGGAGTTCGCCTACGACGAGCTGACCGTCAGCGCCGAGACCGTTCCGACGGACGGTGAGGTCGAGATCGCGTGCTCCGTGCGCAACGCCGGTGACCGCACCGGAACCGAGATCGTCCAGCTGTATCTCGACGATCCGGTGGCCCAGGTCGCCAGGCCCGTCACCCAGCTCGTCGGATTCACCCCCGTGCGGCTGGAACCGGGACAGACGAAACGTGTGACGTTCCGCCTGCACGCCGACCGCACCTCCTACACCGGCCGCTCCGGCGACCGCATCGTCGAACCGGGCGAGATCCGCCTGATGGTCGGGGCCTCGAGCGCCGACGTCCGGCTGCGTTGCAGCATCCAGCTCACCGGAGACACCAGGCGCGTCGGCATCGACCGCCGGCTCAGCACACCGGCCCGAGTGGCGTAACCACTCGGCAGCACAGGGAGACCTCATGCCACTCACTGCGAGAAAGCTGCCTCGGGCCGAACCGGGTGAAGTCCTGGTCGAGCCACCCACCCAGAAGGCCCGCCCGTTGCTGGTCGGTGCCATGGCCATCGCCCAGCTCGGCCTGTTCCTGGCGTTGATGACGCCGATCATGGTGAGTCTGGCCATCAAGGTCCAGACCATCGTTCCTGCCGACCGTCAGGTCACCGCGCTCGGCATCGTCACCAGCATCGGTTCCGTGGCCGCGATGCTGGCCAATCCGATCTTCGGCCGGATCAGCGACCGCACCACCAGCCGCTTCGGCAGGCGCCGTCCGTGGCTGGTGGTGGGGATGCTCGGACTCGTGGCGAGTCTGCTGATCATCGCCCTCGGCCAGAACGTCGCCACGGTGACCGTCGGCTTCTTCCTGGCGTCGATCTTCGCCAACGCCGCGCTGGCCGCATTCGTGGCGACGGTCGCCGATCACGTGCCCATGTTCCAGCGGGGCAGGGTCAGCGGCCTGATCGGCATCATGCAGAACGTCGCGCCGATGCTGGGCACCTACGTCGCCCGGATGTTCACCGACGACATGCTGATGCTGTTCATGATCCCCGGTGTCGTCGGGTTCGCACTGGTGACGGTACTGGTGATCGTGTTGCCGGACCGGCCGCTGCCGAAACGGCCCGCCCGCGAGGCCGGCTGGAAGATGTTCCTGATGACGTTCTGGGTCAGCCCGCGTCGACACCCGGATTTCGCCTGGGCGTGGATCTCGCGGTTCCTGCTGACCCTCGCCTCCTACATGTTCACGACATTCCGGCTGCTGTACCTGCAACACGAACTGTCGTTGTCGGCCGCCGAAGCGACCGAAGTGATGGCCACGGGTGTGCTCATCTACACCATCGCCGTGATGTTCGGAGCCCAGAGCGCCGGGTGGTTGTCCGACAAACTGCGCCGTCGCAAGGTGTTCATCGCGGTGTCCACTTTGGTCTTCGGAGTGGGGATGCTGCTGCTGATCTGGAGTAGCTCGGTCGGGGACTTCTACTTCGCCGAGGCGGTGCTCGGCCTGGGCTTCGGCGTCTACATGGGAGTGGACCTGGCGCTGGTGATCGACGTGCTGCCCAATCCGGAGGACTCCTCGAAGGACTTGGGCGTGTTCAACATCGCCATGTCCGGTCCTCAGGTGATCGCTCCCGCGATCGGGGCAGTACTGGTCAACACCGGTGGGGGCAACAACTATCCGCTGTTACTCGGCGGTGCGGCCGTACTGTGCGTGATCGGCGCCCTGGCTATCCTGCCCGTCAGACAGGTCCGGTGACCACAGGCTTCGAGGCACGCACGGTCACCGGTGCGTGCCTCGAAGCCGTTCCCGATCAGTGCGAGGTGGCCGTGGCCTTCTCCGGTGCCACCGAATGGTCCTCCGCGGTGCGAGCGGACGTGGAGACGCTCTGGCGCTTCCACCGCATCGACGACGAGCTGCGTCCGGTCGACGTCGCCGTCGGGCTCGGCAGCCACGACGGCGGGGTGGCCGTCCACACCGCCGAGCTGTACCACCGCGGCCTGTTCCCACTCGTCGTGTTCACCGGCGCCAACGCGCCCACCACCGTCGAACGGTTCCCCCGCGGCGAAGCCGTGCACTTCCGGGAGATCGCCCTCGAACACGGCGTGCCCGACGAGGCCATCCGCATCGAAACCCGCGCCACCAACACCGTGCAGAACATCGACCACACCCGGACACTCCTGGCCGCAGAGGGCATCACTCCCCGCAGCGTGCTGATCGTCTCCCGGCCCTACCAACAGCGCCGCGCCCAGGCCATCGCCGCCCACCGCTGGCCTGGCGTCGACATCCTCTGCACCGGCGCCCCACAAGACCTGGCCACCTACGTCCAACACATCGGCGAACCCGACCGTGTGGCCACCATGCTCGTCGGCGACACCCAACGCCTCGACCTGCAGGGCCGTTCCGGCGAAATCGCACCCCAACAGATCCCCGCCGACGTCCACGCCGCCTACCAACGCCTCATCGACGCCGGCTACACCGGGCGCCTCATCACACCGCGCACCGACGCTCAGCGCTGACGCCCCGGGGATTCTGTCAGCCGTCCTTCACCCCGGTGGCGCCATCGTCGAGTCGCGTGCGCGCCCGGCGGTGCCGCGTCTGCACGGGCACCACCTCCGTCGCCCCCGGCAGACCGAAAACCGGCGTGTCGACGTACATGCTCTCGGCTCGTTCCACCAGGAAGGTCTCGTGCCAGATGCCGACGGCTCCGGGAACCTTCCTCGCCATCGCGTTGAACCGTGACCAGGCTGGACGATGCCGCATGTCGGTCGCGGACGCGTAGTCGTAGAGCTTGTCGATCGAAGACCAGTACTGCACCGCGTAGGGTCCCCTTCTCCCGACGAGGAGCTCGTAGCTCAGCAGCCCCGAATCCGCGTCCGCGGACAGTTCTTGCAGCATGGGCCGGAACGCCCGGAAGACCGGCATCCACACGTCCGGTCGCCACCAGCGATTGAGGGTCATTCCGATGTGGAACACCACGAGTTCCTCGCTGTACGCGTGCGTCACCCGGCCCGGCGAGATCTTTCCCTTGGCAACCTTTCCCATGACCCACTCCCCTCAGCCTATTGGATAGCAGCAGTATCCAATACTAGACAGTGCTACTATCCAGAGCAAGGGGTGACGAGATGCGCATGGCCGAGTTGTCCGCAGAGAGCGGCGTTCCCGTCCCGACGATCAAGTACTACCTGCGGGAAGGACTGCTCCCGCAGGGAGAACGGACGTCGCGGACGCAGGCGTCCTACGGCCGCGACCACGTGCGGCGGTTGCGGGTGATCCGCGCGCTGATCGACGCGGGCGTCGGCATCACCGGTGCGCGCAAGGTGCTCGACACGCTGGACGACCCGCCGCCGGATGCCCCCACGCTGCTGGGCGCCGCCCACGCGGCGGTGACGCCGTCCTACGACAGTCCGGTCAGCAGTCCGGTCAGCGCTGAGGCCGAAGAACTCGTGGAACGGCTCGGACTTCCGGTGGCGACGTGCGATCAGGAACGCCTGGCCGACGTGTCACGTGCACTGGAGATCCTGCGCGACGCGGGCTTCGAGGTACCGCCTGCCGTGATGTCGACGTATCTCAGGAGCATCAAGGACATCGCGACCGCCGAAGTGGCCGACGTTCCCGCCGAGGGTTCGGAGGAAGCGGTCCGCTACGTCGTGCTCGGAACCGCGTTGGCCGAGCCCCTGTTGCTGGCACTTCGCCGAGTCGCACAACAGGCGGCGACGGCCGAACGGTTCTCGACCGGCGGCTGAAGCCGAACGGACCCGCGGGCCGCCACGCGGCCGCACAGCGTCATTGGCACAATCCCGTCGACCGCACGAGCCGTCGACCGCACGGCGCCGTCGGTTCACAGCGACGTCGGTGCGAACCTGCGTGCATGGCGGCCGCTCGCGCGGTATGAAGGACGCCGTGAGCATGATCGATCTGGGCAGGCCGACCCACGGCGACGTCGTCGACCTCATCATCGACGACCATCGGCGCTTCGAAGAGATCCTGCGCGCGCTGCGCATGGGCGACGTCGACCGGGACGAGGCGCGGCGGGCGTTCGCCGCGGTCCACGTGGCGCACAGCGTCGCCGAGGAGGAACTCGTCTACCCCGTGCTGCGCCGCAAGGCCGACGACGTCGGCCAGCACGAGGTAGAGCACGGCGAGGAGGAACACGCCGAAGGCAACCAGGCGCTGCTGCGCGTACTGGAGCTGAAGGGCACCGACACGCCCACCTTCGTCGAAGCCGTGGAGAAGCTCAGCAACCTCGTCGCGCACCACCTCGCCGAGGAAGAACTGAGCATCCTCGGCCCGGCCCGCACCGAGGTCGCCGAGCGCACCCGCAGGGAGCTCGGCGCGAAGTGGGCGGCGCGTCGCACCGAGCTGCTCGACCAGGACTGCGGCGACGTCGACAACGTGCGCCGGCTGGTCGACCAGGCCAAACGCGACGGGCACCTCGACGACGAGTAGGCCGCGCATCGACACGGCCGCCGGGACACTGCCGTGCGGCCGTGTCCTGCCGCAGCGCTACTGTGTCCTGCCGCAGCGCTACTGTGACGACGCTGCCGGGCGCACGGTGGCCGGCGATGCGAACGGAGTGAGACGTGGACGAGCAGGACTACCTCGCATACGACGGACTGGGCCTCGCCGAGCTCGTCGACTCCGGTGAGGTCAGGGCCGACGAACTGCTCGCCGCGGCCAGGGCCCGCGCCCGCGCGGTGAACCCGCGCATCGGCGCGATCTGCACGTGGCTCGACGACTACGCCGACCAGCGCGTCACCGAACGGCTCACCGGCCCGTTCGCCGGTGTCCCCTTCCTACTGAAGGACCTGCACCAGCAGTTGGCGGGTCAGCCCACGTCCGACGGGTCGCGCGCGCTCGCAGGCATGAAAGCCGACCGCACCGGCACGGTCGTGCAGCGGTGGCTGGACGCGGGCCTCGTCGTCTTCGGCAAGACCAACACCCCCGAGTTCGGGTCGAAGGGCGTCACCGAACCGGCGCTGTTCGGTCCGACCCGTAATCCGTGGGCACTCGACCGCACCCCGGGCGGCTCCTCCGGTGGGTCGGCGGCGGCCGTTGCCGCAGGCATCGTGCCGGTCGCGGGTGCCAGCGACGGCGGCGGCTCGATCCGCATCCCGGCCGCATGCACCGGCCTGGTGGGGTTGAAACCGGGTCGCGGGCTCGTGCCGTCCGGCCCCGACGAGAGCGAACCGCTCGGCGGTCTGGCCACCCAGGGCGTGATCTCCAGGACGGTGCGTGACAGCGCCGCCATGCTGGACCTGCTGGCCGGGACCGACGAGATGAGCCCCTACGCCCCCGCACTGCCCGACCGGCCGCTCGCGCAGCAACTCGACGAGGCGCCGGGGCCCCTGCGCATCGGCTACACGACCCGATGCGCGCTGCGGGAGCAGCCGCATCCGGAGGCCGTCCGGGCGGTGGAACACGCCGCGGAACTGCTCACCGAGCTCGGACACCACGTCGAGGAGGTCGACCCGCCGCACGACGACCGGCAGCTCGGCCAGGACTTCCTCACCGTGTGGTTCGTCCACCAGGCCTCCGAGATCGCGCGCATCAAACGCGAGACCGGGGCGAGCGACGACAAGTTCGAACAGGACACGCGCGTGATGGCCGAGCTCGGCCGGTCGTTCTCCGCCGTCGACCTGGAGGGCGCGCAGGAACGCCGCAAGAACTACGTCGCCGCGCTGGCCCGCTTCCACGCCGACCACGATCTGCTGCTCACCCCGACGCTCGGGGAACCACCGATCCGCATCGGCTCGCTGAACATGCCCGCGCCGATGCAGTGGGCGGCCGAGGGCCTGCTGCGGGTCAAGGGCATCAGCCTGCTGCGCCGCACCGGCATCGTCGAGCAGATGGTCCAGCGCAACCTCGGCTGGGTCCCGTACACGCAGCTGGCCAACGTCACGGGGCGGCCCGCGATCAGCCTGCCGCTGCACCGCACGCCGGACGGCCTGCCGATGGGCGTCCAGTTCGTGGGCAGGTTGTCGAGCGAGGGCCTGCTGCTGCGGTTGGGCAGGCAGCTCGAGACGGCCGCACCGTGGGAGCAGCACCTGCCACGCATGCGGTGACGACCACGGTCAGGCGGGTTCCTCGCCCGCCTGCTCCGCGCGCCGCGTGGCCGCGTGGCGTTCGACGAGCGTGTTCATCCGGCGTTTCAGCACCAGGCCGACGGTCAGTCCGAACAGGACGGCCACACCGAGCGCGACGTACGAGAACTGCTTGAGGAACGTCTCCGCGGCCTGGCCGAGGTAGTAGATCGCCGCGGTCGTTCCGGCGGCCCACGTGATCCCGCCCAGCACGTTCGCCGTGAGGAACACCGGGTACCGCATCCGCAGCGCTCCCGCGATCGGCCCCGCGAAGATCCGCAGGATCGCCACCCACCTGCCGAAGTAGACCGCCAGCGGCCCCCACTTCCCGAAGACGTGTTCGGCGTAGGCCACGTGATCCGGGCCGAAATGCCGCGGGAACCGGCGGCCCATCCAGCCGAACAACCGGTTGCCGAACCGCCTGCCGAGTGCGTACCCGATCGAGTCGCCGACGACCGCGCCGACCACGCCGAACAGCGCGATCATCTCCCACGACACGTCCAGTTCGGACCGCGAGGACAACAGCGCCGCGCTGACGAGCACGATCTCGCCGGGAATCGGCACGCCGAGACTCTCCACACCGACGACCAGACCCACCATCACGTACACCGCCAGCGGCGGGATGACCTGCAGCCAGTCGTCGATGTGCATACGCGCCCCTCAGCATCGGTCGGTGATCACCCCGAGTCTCCTCCCGAGACCGAGATCACACGGCGCCGGGTGACGCCCCGCGACGACAGCGCGCCGCGGGGCCCGCCCTCATTCCGCCGCGTGCTGCTCGCGCAGTTTGAACCGCTGGATCTTGCCGCTGGGTGTCTTCGGCAGGGTCTCCACGACGTGCACGCGCCGTGGGTAGGCGTGCGCGGCGAACTCCCGCTTGACCTGCTGTTGCAGCTCGGACTCGAGCTCGGGCGTCGGCTCCGCGTCCTGGCGCAACACGACGTAGGCCTCGAGGACCTCGCCCCGCAGCTCGTCCGGTGCGCCGATCACCGCGGCCTCCAGCACGGCCTCGTGCCCGACGAGCACGCTCTCGACGTCGAACGGGCCGATGCGGTAACCGGCCATGATGATCACGTCGTCGTCCCGCGAGGAGAAGTACAGCCTTCCGTCCTCGTCCTGGTAGGCCGTGTCGCCCGTGAGATACCAGCGGCCGTCGGCGGTGAACCGCTCCGCGGTGCGCTCCGGGGCACCCGCGTAACCGCCGAACCACATCATCGGGCTGCCCTCGACATCGATCGCCAGGCGACCGACCGTGCCCGGCCGAACGGGTTCGTCGGCGTCGTCGGCGAGGACCGCACACGACCATCCCGGCAGGGCGAACCCCATCGACCCGGGCACCACATCGGCCTTGAGCTCCGGCTTCCACAGGTTGCCGACGACCATGCCGTGCTCGGTCTGGCCGTAGTGATCGCGCACCTCGGCCCCGAGCGCGTCCGACGACCAGCCGACCACCTCGGGCGTCAGCGGCTCGCCCGCCGACGACGCGCACCGCAGCCGCACCGACGTGCCCGCCTCCGACTGCTCACCGCGAAGGGCGCGGTAGATCGTCGGAGCGGCGGCGAAGTTGGTGACCCCGAAGGTCTCCAGCACCCGCCACGTCAACGCCGGGGAGAACCCGGCGTGCAGCAGGATGCTCGTCCTGCCGAGGGCCAGCGGCGCGAGGATGCCGTAGTACAGCCCGTACGCCCAGCCCGGGTCGGCGGCGTTCCAGAACACGTCGTCGGGCCGCACATCCAAGGCGTCCAGCAGGTAACGCTCCATCGAGGCGAGTGCCCGCACGGGCACGGGCACGCCCTTGGGCGTGCCGGTCGTGCCGCTGGTGAACAGCAGCACGAGCGTTCCGTCCCCGCCGACGCGAACCGGTTCCGCCGCCGGGGCGTCGTCCGCGGCCGCGAGCGCGTCGTCAAGGCGCTCCCGTCCCGGGGTCGTCGGCACCGCTCCGCCGACCTGGAGCACCCGCCTGCCCGCGTCGGCGTCGAGCTTGTCGACCTGGTCGGCGTCGGCGACCACCACGCGGGCGTCGCCGCCGTCGAGCCGCATCTCGATCGCGGGCCTGGCGAACGCCGTGAACAGCGGGATGTGCACGGCACCGAGTCGCCAGATGCCGAGCAGCACCGCGGGCAGCTCCGCCGACTTGCCCATCAGCACGCCCACGGCGTCGCCTCGCCGGACCCCGCGCTCGGCCAACACGGCCGCGATCCGCGTGGACCGGGTCGTCAGCTCGCCGAACGTCAACTCCCGTGTGCTGAGGTCGTCGCCGACGATCCGGAACGCCACGGCCTCGCCCGGATGCCGATCACACAGCAGTTCGGCCGCGCACGCGTCCTCGGCGCGATACTCCGCTCGCCCGTACTCGACCTGCCCGTACTCAGCCTGTCCGCCGTCCTGCACCGCCTGACCCGGATTGACCATGTTCTCGACTCCTTCGTCGCATGTCTGCTCCCCGCCGAGCTTCTCCACCCCACCACGCTCCGGCTACGTTCTTCCGTGGGTAACGCGGTTCCCGGGCTCCGGCGACGGGCACGGGACGATCTCGACGACGAGAGGTGGTGGTGGCCGTGTCCTCCGCAGCCGCGCCGGCCGACGCACTCGACGAGCTCGACCGGCTACTGGCCCCGAGCATGCGCACGCTCCGCGCCTCGTGCGGGGTGGACCTGACGTTCGGCGGGCGTACCGAGGCCGGCTCGGCCGACGCGATCACCATCCGGCATCTCGACGGCCACCTCGGCCACAGCCTGCGTGACCTGCGGGTCCGCACCGGCTGCGGGGTCGGAGGGAAGGCGCTGGCCCTCGGCAGGCCGGTCGTCGTGCGCGACTACTTCAACGCCGCGCACATCGTGCACACCTACGACGGTGCCGTCGCCCCCGAACGCATCGAGACCGCGTTCGCCGTGCCGATCAGGGCGGGCGGGGCCGTTGCGGGCCTGCTGTATCTCGCCCAGCGCGCCGACGTCGCCCTCGGCGACCGGATCGTGCACCGCGCCGTGGAACACGTCCGCCGCCTCGAACAGGATCTCGCCGTGGGCATCGAGGTCCGCAGGCGGATGGCCGCCTACGACGACGCCGTGGCACGTGACGGGCGGGTACTGGCCGACGTGCGCAGGGAGCTGGACGACACCATCGGCCGCGTCGACGACCCGGCCGCACGGCAACGCCTGCAGCAGCTGTCCGACCGTCTGCGCCGGCTCGCCCACGGACATGCCGAACCGGCGGGAGTGGGCGCCGGCGTGCTGTCCGCGCGGGAGCTCGACGTGCTGCGGCTCGTCGCGACCGGCGCCGCGAACAACGACATCGCCCGAGACCTCGGGCTGACCCCGAACACCGTCAAGGCCTACCTGCGCAGCGTGTCCCGCAAGCTCGGAGCCGCCAACCGCACGCACGCCGTCCGCCTCGCCCGCGACGCGGGGCTGCTGTGAGCAACGCCGCGGCAACTCCGGCGACGAGCACGGCCCGCATGATCTCCGCGAGGCGATTAGGTTGGGCTGTGCCAGCCGGTTGTCTAGGTGGGAAAGGCTCTCGATGGATCTGAAGGTCGGTTACAAGGCGTCGGCGGAGCAGTTCGGGCCGCGCGACCTGGTCGAGTTCGCGGTGCACGCTGAAGAGCAGGGACTCGACTCGGTCATGGTGTCGGACCACTTCCTGCCCTGGCGGCACGAGGGCGGCCACGCGCCGTTCGCACTGTCGTGGATGTCGGCGGTCGCCGAACGGACGCACCGGGTGCAGATCGGCACCAGCGTGCTGACCCCGACGTTCCGCTACAACCCCGCGGTGATCGCGCAGGCGTTCGCCACCATGTCGTTGCTGTCGGGCGGCCGGGTGATCCTGGGCGTGGGCACCGGCGAGGCGCTCAACGAGATCGCGGTCTCGGGCCGCGAATGGCCGGAGTTCAAGGAACGCTTCGCCCGGTTGCGCGAGTCGGTCCGGCTCATGCGTGAGCTGTGGACGAGTGACAACGTCTCGTTCGAGGGCGACTACTACACGCTGGTCGACGCGAAGATCTACGACCGTCCCGACACCCCGGTCCCGGTGTACATCGCCGCGGGCGGGCCGGTGGTGGCCAAGTACGCGGGCCGCGCGGGTGACGGATTCATCTGCACCTCCGGCAAGGGCATGGAGCTCTACACCGACAAGCTGCAGCCCGCCGTCGCCGAGGGCGCCGCCGCGGCCGAGCGGGACGCCGCGGGCATCGACCGGATGATCGAGATCAAGATGTCCTACGACCGCGACCCCGAACGCGCACTGGAGAACTGCCGGTTCTGGGCGCCGCTGTCGCTCACCCCCGAGCAGAAGCACTCGGTGACCTCCTCGGAGGAGATGGAACGGCTGGCCGACGAGCTGCCCATCGAGCAGGTGGCCAAGCGGTGGATCGTGGCCTCCAGCGCCGACGAGGCGATGGAGCAGATCCAGCCCTACCTCGACGCCGGCTTCAACCACCTGGTGTTCCACGGACCCGGGCACGACCAGCGCCGTTACCTCGGCCAGTTCACCGAGGACGTGCTGCCCCGGCTGCGCGGTCTCGCCTGACGCTCCCCCGGGTGGCTCCCACGGCGGGTGGGAGCCACCCGGTTTGTCCATAATGGACTCCCCGGGTTGTGTTAGCGTCGATCTTGGATGGCGACGACGCCGCGGGCGCGGCACGCCCGGACGAGGAGCTGACTGACGTGGAGAACAACGCGGCCGACACGCCCACCGACGGCAGGATCCTGGTGGTGGGCGCGGGAGCGATGGGGTCACAGATCGCGATGGCGTGCGCCCTGGCCGGATACCGGGTGCGCCTGCACGACATCGCCGAGGAGAGCCTGGAGAAGGCGCGCGCGAACCTGACCGGCGTCATGGAACGCAGGGTCGCCAAGGGTCGGCTCTCGCAGGCCGAGTCCGATGCGGCGTTCGCCCGACTCGAATCGACCACCGACCTGGACGGCGCCGCCGTCGACGCCGACGTCGTCATCGAGGCCGCGGTCGAGAAGCTCGAGGTCAAGCAGGACCTGTTCGCCCGGCTGGACACGTTGTGCCCCTCGCACACGATCCTCGCGTCCAACTCGTCGAGCTTCGTGCCCTCCGCGATCGGCGCACGCACCGAACGGCCCGACCGCGTGTGCAACCTCCACTTCTTCAACCCTGCGCTGGTGATGAAGTGCGTCGAGGTGGTGCGTTCGCCGGACACGTCCGACGCGACGATGGATGCGGCCGTCGCACTCGTCGAACGGCTCGGCAAGGAAGCCGTGGTGCTCAACAAGGAGATCAACGGCTTCGTCGCCAACCGCATCCTCGGCGCGCTGCGCGACGAGGCGGTCGCACTCCTGGAAGGCGGATACGCCTCCGTCAGCGACATCGACAAGGCCTGCCGCACGGCACTCGGCCATCCCATGGGCCCGTTCGAGCTGCAGGACATGACCGGCCTGGACATCGGCCACGCCGTCAAACAGGGCCGGTACGCCGAGTCCGGCGACCCGGCCGACCAGCCACAACGCAGCCTGGCCGAACGCGTCGAGGCAGGCCATCTCGGCCGCAAGACCGGACAGGGCTGGTACCGCTACGACTCGGAGGGCAACAAGCTCGGCGAGGCATGAGGCCGCCGTCTGCCGACGCGGCGCCGGCCCGCAGGGCCGAAGAACCCTGCGAGCCGACGTCGTCCCCTTCCCGGATGGGCCGGCTCAGCCGACTCCCTCAGGCCTGAGCGCCGAGGTCCGCACGTCCGGCTGTTCCGGCACCTCGACGTCGTGGAGCCGCGGTTCGCTGCGCGCCCACGCGCCCGCCTGCAACCGGGCGCGGATGATGCGGGCCGCGTGCGGGTTCGCGCTCGGCTCGGCGGGGCGGTCGAGCCCCACCGACTTCCCTGCTCGCAACGCCTCGACGAACCGCACCACCGCGGACGGGTCCGGCAGCGGCTCGGTACCGAACCAGGCACGAATGAGCAGGTCCTCGCCGGAATGCGTCTCCGCGCCGAGCGCCCAGCCGGTGCGCCCGTCCCAGACGAGCGCCACCTCTCGCTCGGGCAGACCCGGTAACCGGCCGTCGAGCGCGATGTAGGCGGTCGCGGTCACGTCGTCCACGTCCGACCAGGTGGACGCCGCTTCGACGCCCAAACCCGCGGCAACCGCCTCGACGTAGCGGCGCAGTCCCCGCTGCGCGCTGTCCAGGTCCATCGACGCGAGCCCTCCGGCCGCGACCTCCCGTCCCGCACCGTTGGCGGCCTGCACCGCGTCACACACGGAGTCGTACCAGGACACCGCGTTGACCGGCGCCACCAGGCCCATGATCCGCCGCACCTGCCGGTTCCCGACGACCAGCACACGACGCTCCTCGGCCTGCGCCCTCCTGCACGCGTGCAGCACCGCCTCGACTCCAGCGACAGCGCAGAACTCGACACCCGACATGTCGATCACGAGATGCGGAACCCGGCGTTCGGCCGCCGCGGCCAGTTCCCGGCTCAACAGCGGGGCGGTGAGCAGATCGAGTTCTCCACTCACCTCGCAGATCTCGATGTTGCGCCCATGACGAATACGGCGGAAACGCGCGTACTGTGCGGAAGATTCACTCTCCGAACCGCCGGAGCCGACAACGATCTCATGACTCATAGATTGATTTTCTCCCCCGTGGACAAAGGTGCCCTGGATACCTCACCCGGATCCGGAACCCCGAACGGATCGATCACTACAGAACGGCGGCACCTTCTTGACCGCGCCTCCATCAAGGTAGCCCGACAGACCGGACTTCGCATCACTCTTTCGGACGTACCTCACGAGTAGTTTTCGCAGGTGAGCAGCATTCCTTGATCGCTCGTGGACGTCGAAAATTCACCAACATGACCGCGGCGTTAATGCCACCGCCCCGCGCGTCGAACCCACCAGGAACCGCACGCAAGAATGCAAATGCCGGCGTTTGGTTTTTCAGCGATACGCATAGTTGATAAACGATCGGTAACTCTACGGAGTCGGTTGAACACACATCTCGCCAGGCGTCGAACCTCGAACCAGGAAGGCGTTTCATCGCTCATACGAGCGCCACCCGCGTGTGGGTGCGGAGGGCCGGACAGGGAACGTCCGGGCGGCACGGACGAACCGGCCTCCTCCGGGCAGGCCACGCTTCGTGATCAGCGGCGGTTACGATGCGGCGCGTGACCATCCACGACGATCACGACCTCTTCGGCGACCTCGACGCGAACGCGTTGCCCATGCGGCAACAGCGCATCCTGGCGACGATCCGCGACTGGGTGGTCCGCTACGGCTATGCACCGAGCACGCGCGAGATCGGCGACGCAGTCGGACTGCGGTCCGCGTCCTCGGTGTCCCGGCACCTCGCGGCGTTGGAGGAGAAGGGATTCCTGCGGCGGAGCCCTTCGGTCTCCCGCGCGGTCGACGTCCGCACCTTCCTGCGCGGCACCGCCGACCAGGAATCCCAGGACGAATCGGTGCCGGTGCCCGTCGTCGGGGACATCGCCGCGGGTACGCCGATCACCGCCGAGGAGCACGCCGACGACACCCTCTCCCTGCCGCGCGAACTCACGGGCCGCGGCACCGTGTTCGGGCTGCGGGTGCGCGGAGAGTCGATGATCGACGCGGCGATCTGCGACGGCGACATCGTCGTGGTCCGCCGCCAGCCCGAGGCACACTCCGGCCAGATCGTCGCCGCCATGATCGACGACGAGGCGACGGTGAAGGTCTACCGCAAACGGGGTGGGCACGTGCTGCTCGAGCCCCGCAATCCCGACTACGACGTCATCGACGGCGACGAGGCCGTCATCCTCGGCGTGGTCGTCTCGGTGCTGCGCAACGTGTGACGACCACGCCGCGGGTCAGCGCCGCACGCGGCGGCGGTGACTGGTGTCGCAGAACGGATACCTGCGGCTGCGGCGGCACGCGCAGATCGCCACCACGAACCGGTCGGAGTCGACGACGGTGCCGTCCTCGAGAGTCATCCGGACCGGCCCCTCCACGAGCAGCGGACCGTCCCGGACGGCCGTCACCGCTCTGCGGTCCTGAGCCCGGTGTTCATTCGGTTCGGTCGGCACGGATCACCACCAACTCCTCGTCCCGCTGTCCCGGCGCGAGAAAACCCTTACGTTGCAGCATGTCGGCACGCGCGCGCAACACCGGACCGAACGGCAACGTCTCCCTGTCGACCACCGCGGCCTTCATGCCGAGGCCGCGGAGCCGCAGCAACGTGGCATCCACATCGGACAGTTCGGACTGCACCATCAGCAACGACCCACGTGGCGTCAGCAGATGTGGACACCGGTCGCACAGCCGGTCGATGATCGCGCGCCCGTCCCCACCGGCATCCCACGCACGGGCGAGGCCGCGCTCGGGAACCCGCTCCGAGGACGACGGCACGTAGGGCGGGTTGGCCAGCACCAGGTCGAACGGCTGCTCGTAGGCGCACTCCAGTGCGTCACCACCGACCACGCGCACGGGAAGTCCGCGCAGCCGCGCGTTGATCCGGGCGTTCAACCGGGCCTGCCGGGAGACGTCGACGGCCGTCACGTGGCGCGCTCGCTCCGCCGCGGCGGCCACGGCGAGCGCACCCGTTCCGGTGCCGATGTCGAGTACGCGCCGGGACTCCGAAAGGCGGGCGTCGCGCAACGCACGTCTGAGCAGCCACGTGTCACCTTGCGGGCGGTAGACGCCCGGAACTCGCAGAATCCGCATGACACCAGGGATTTCCCGACGCCGCGCCGCGAAACGGATCACCTCGCCCACGTGAGTTTCGCCCACATCGCGTTTCGGCCGGTGCGGAAACGGCAACAGTCTCGAGGTGCACCGTGGCAGCCCCGAAGGATCTGCCACGAGAAACCAGTCCTGCCGTGCAGCCGACGAACGGGAGCCGTATGCAGCCGACCGCCACCGAGCCCGCCACCGAGCCCGACGCCCTGTCCGCGACCCTGCCGCGTCCGCGTGGCCCGCTGTCGGCCGCCGTCGTCGACACGCTGTCGGGCGCGGGCACGCGCGCGCTGGCGTCCGGGTCGGCCCGGAAGGCCGACCCGTTCGGCGACGATCTCGCCATGGCGCTGCACACGTGCTACGAGCTGCACTACCGGGGGTTCCGCGGAGTCTCGCCCGACTGGGAGTGGAATCCGGAGTTGCTGGCCTTCCGCGCCGAGCTCGAAGCGGTCTTCCTGGACGCACTACGCGAGGCGACGTCCGGCACCGACGACGTCTACGGGTTGCTGGAGGAGCTGCTCGTCGAGGAGGTCCCGGGCGACGGTGTTTCCCACCACCTGTCCAGGGAGGGAACGTGGGAGCAGCTGCGTGAGTACTTCGTGCACCGCTCGATCTACCACCTCAAGGAGGCCGATCCGCACGTCTGGGCGGTGCCGAGGCTCCGTGGCCACGCGAAGGCCGCGTTCGTGGCGGTCGAGTTCGACGAGTACGGCGGTGGCCACGGCGACCGGGTGCACTCCCGCCTGTTCGCCGACCTGCTCGACGCGGCGGGCCTGTCGTCGGAGTACCTGCACTATCTCGACGTCGCCGCCGCGGAGCAGCTCGCGATCGTCAACCTGATGTCGATGTTCGGCCTGCACCGGCGGCTGCGCGGAGCGCTCGTCGGCCACTTCGCGGCCGCGGAGATCACCACGGCTCCGAGCGCGGCGCGGCTGGTCACGGCTCTGCGACGGCACGAGGCACCCGAACCGTGCGTGCACTTCTTCGCCGAGCACGTGGAGGCCGACGCGGTACACGAGCAGATCATGCGCAGGGACGTCGTCGGTGGGCTGTTGCGGGACGAACCGGACCTCGCGGCCGATGTGGCCTTCGGGATCGAGGCCACCGGCCTGCTGGAGGGCAGACTCGCCGACCGGCTGCTCGGCGCCTGGCGCGACGGCCGCACCTCCCTGGTGCCCGTGGAGTACTGACCGCGGAAGCACTCACCCGGGAGTACTGGCCCGTGGAGTACTGACGGTCACCCAGTTTCCGGGGCCCGGTGTCCGTGGGGCGCCCGGCCACTGCGCCCCACGGACACCGGGACGGCACGCTCACTCGCGCTTCATCGCGTCCTGCGCGGTGCCCGCCATCTTCTCGACGCTGTTGGGCAGTTCGGTGGTGCCGTAGAACCGTGCGTCCGGATGCGTCGGCGGCGGCATCTCGGCGCTGGTCGTCGGGCCGTCGTGATAGCTGAACTCGCCGTTGCCGTCCGGAGTCGCGCCCGATGCCCACGACCCTTCGGACGCACGCTGGCCGTCGCTGAAGTTCTGGTACTGGTACGAGACCGGTGTGTGTTCCTTCGACTGCGGGAAATTGCTGGGCACGGGCAGCTTCTCGGTGCCCTCGTCACGCAACTCCGCGGCCGCGGCCAACCACTGGTTTTGATGCATGGTGTCGCGGGCGAGAAGGAACGAGATCATGTCCCGCACTCCCGCGTCGTCGGTCATGTGATAAAGCCGGGCCACCTGGGTTCGCCCCTGCATTTCCGCATTCGCGTTCGCGGTGAAATCGGCGAGCAGGTTTCCGCTCGCGGTGATGTAGGTGCCCTGCCACGGATTGCCCATGCTGTCCACGGGACGTGCGCCGGCGCCGGCGACGATCGCGTGTTGCAGGTCGGTTCCCCCGATCACGGCCGCAACCGTCGGATCGGACTGCACGGCCTCCTCGGTCACGCCGACGGGAGCCTTCTCCAGCAGCTGGGCAATCATCGTCGCGAGCATCTCGACGTGGCCGAACTCCTCGGACCCGATGCCGAAGACGAGATCCCGGTACTTGCCGGGCGTGTGCATGTTCCACCCCTGGAACATGTACTGCATCGCCACCGTGATCTCGCCGTACTGCCCGCCGAGCACCTCCTGCAGTTTCCGGGCGTACACCGCGTCCGGTTGGTCGGGTGTGGCATGGAAATGCAATTCCTGCTTGTGAAAGAACATACTTCTGCCCACTCGTCTGATGTTGGGGACTGCGCCCGCTCGTGCCGTCCGGTCGTGCTGTCCACTCGTGACGGACCGGTGACGCCGGTATGCCCGTCCGTGCACGCCGCGAAACGACCGCGGTGACCGCGGGAGGTTCGCCGTAATCCGTTTCTGCGGTAACCGATTGAGGAGCGCTCGATCGGGAACCCTCCGCCCACGCGAACACGACGTCTACGCGGAAGGCTCGCCGCAATGAACCAACCCGCGAAGAACCAACCCGCGAAGAACCCGCCGAGGCGCGTCGTCGTAACCGGCGCGACGGGCAATCTCGGCACGAGCGTCGTAGAAAAACTGGCTGCCGATCCCGACATCACGTCAATCACGGGTATCGCACGCAGGGAGACCGATTACGCGGTGCCGAAGTTCGACCTCGTGCCACTCGACCTGGCGACGGCAGACGACGCGCAGCTCGACTCGGTGCTCGCCGAGGCCGACGCCGTGGTCCATCTGGCGTGGTCCTTCCAGCCGACCCGCGACCCGGCCACCACGTGGCGCATCAACGTGCTCGGGGCGATGCGGGTGTTCGAGTCGGTCGCGCGGTGCGAAGTGCCGGTGCTCGTCCACGCGTCCTCGGTGGGTGCCTATTCGCCGGGGCCGAAGGACGAACCGGTCGACGAGTCCTGGCCGACCCACGGCTGGCCGTCGGCGGCCTATCCGCGGGAGAAGGCCTACCTGGAACGGGTACTCGACGACCTCGAATGTCGCCGTCCCGAACTGCGCGTGGTGCGGATCAGGCCCGCGTTCGTCTTCCAGCGCGCCGCGTCGGCCGAACAGCGGCGGATCTTCGCGGGGCCGCTGCTGCCGGGACGTCTGGTGCGGCCCGAGTTGATTCCGGTGGTCCCCGACATCCCGGGCCTTCGGGTGCAGGCCGTGCACGCCGACGACGTCGCCGAGGCGTTCCGGCTCGCCCTCCACAACCCGGTGTCGGGTGCGTTCAACGTCGCCGCACAACCTCCGGTCGATGCGACCGTGCTCGCCGAGCTGCTGGGCGCCTCCACCGTGCGGATTCCCGCGTCGGTCGTACGGGGTGCGGTCGCGGCGGCGTGGCGCCTGCACGCGGTTCCGGCCTCGCCCGAGCTGTTCGACACGGTGATCCGCCTGCCGCTCATGGACGTCACCCGCGCCGAGCGCGAACTCGGCTGGCAACCACGGTTCAGCGCGTCCGAAGCGCTGTCGGAGTTCTTCGAGGGGCTGCGGGACGGATCCGACGAGCACCGGCGCAACACGCCACGGCTGCGCTCCCGCATCCCCGGTGGCCGCCTCCGCGAGTTCGCCACCGGAGTGGGCGGCACCCCGTGACGCCGTGACGCTCACCTCCGCCCCGTGCGGAAAGGACGCCTGGGAAACGCCGCCTTGGTAGCTTCTTTCCGTGCGAGGAGACGGGCTCGGGCAGGCGCATCAGCCCGGTCCGTGTGAGCGCCATCTGCTGGCGGCCTTCCGCCGCGGTGCCTCGCTGCTGCGGGCGGCGATCATCGGCGTGTGCGGAACGTTCGGCCTGATCGCCACCCACGGTCACGCCGGTGAGGTGCTCGTGCCGCTGATCGCCGCGGCCACCGCGGTACCTCTCGTGCAGGCCTGGCACCGCGACCGCGCACCCCGCACGTTCGTCGCGGCCGACGTGCTCGTGGCCGTGGGACTCGGCCTGGCCGAGCTGACGCAGCCGTACGAGCAGGTCGCAGGCGGCTGGGTGCTGGCCGCGGTGTCGATCACCGCCGCGGCGTGCCGGTTCGAACGGCCGGACCGGCCACTCGCGAGTGTCGGTATCGCCGCGGCCGCGATCACGTCGTATCTGGCCGCGGCGGTCATCGCCGAGGGCTCGGCGCCGATGCCCGAGACAGTGCACCTGATGGCGCAGACCGTCCTGGCGTGGGTGGCGATGTCGTTGCTGCGGCGTGCCGCCCGGTTGTGCGACGCACTCATCGACCACGTCGCGCAGCGGCGGGCGACGGCCGCGGCGGCCAAGGCACGGCACGCCGCCGACCGCGCCCACCTGGCGATGCTGCACGACACCGCCAGCACCACGTTCCTCATGGTGTCGACCGAATCCGGCGACGAGTTCCCCTGGCTCCGCGCCCAGGCCGCACGCGATCTGGACCTGCTGGCGCCGCAGACCGCGGCGTCCGATCACGACGTCGACCTCGCCACGCTGCTGCGCTCGCTCCGCGGACAGCACGGCCTCCAGGTCGACGTCGTGGCCCCCGACCGGCTGGTGCTGCCCGCCCGCCCGGCGTTGGCCATCCTCCACGGGGCGCGCGAGGGACTGACCAACGTGCGACGCCACTCCGGTGACACCCGGCCCCGGCTGTCGGCACGCGAACAGGACGGCACGGTGCTGGTGGAGCTCGTCGACCGCGGGTGTGGATTCGACCCGGCGACGGTGCCCGCACACCGGCAGGGTCTGTCCTCGTCGATCCGTGCTCGCGCGGCGGACGCCGGACTGCGGGCCGAGGTGCGTTCCGCGATCGGTGCGGGCACCAGCGTGACATGGACGTGGTCACGTGACTGACCTCGGAATGCGCAGCGCCGTGTACGTCCGGCGCAGGCTCGTCGCCGCGGCTCGCTGGATGCTGCTGGCGGTGGCGCTCGTCGTGCAGTTCGGCAGCAACGCCGCGCTGCTGGTCGGCACCACCCCGATGTCGCCGGTCGAACTCGGCGGCTACGTCGCGCTCGGGATCGTGGGGGCCGGCGCGGCCGCCGCGCTCACCCTGCGCCGGTCGATACCCCGTTGGTACGCGGCCGGAGGGTGCGTCGTGCTGCTCGCGTGCGCGGGTGCGCTCTCGGCCGATCTGCCGCCAGAGGGAGCATTGCGTGCCGGGCACTGGTCGCTCGGACTGATCGGCTGGTACGGACTGGTGCTGCTGTTCGGCCTGCCGCCCCGGTGGGCGGGCCTGCTGCTCGGCGCCGTCGGGGTGCTCTACACGGTGCCGGTCGTTGCCGAGAACCCCACGACGACGGGACTGGCGAACCTCGGGGTCGGCCTCGGATCGGTACTGGGCCTGCAGTTCGCGGTGGCGCTGGGGTCGCACCTGCTCGCCGGCATCGCGCGCCGGGCTCAGGCCACCGCCGACGAGGAACAACAGGTGCGGATCGAGGAGGAGACCGCCGCGGCCGTGGCCGCCAACCACGAACGCCGCTACGCCGACCTGCGCGAGGCGACCATCCCGCTGCTGCGCGGGCTCGCCGACGGTGAGCTCGACCCGCGTGATCCCGTCGTCCGGCAACGGTGCGCGGTCGAAGCGGCCCGAATGCGCAGGCTGTTCGCCGAGCACGCCGATAGCGGCGACCGGCTCGTCCACGAACTCGGAGGGATCATCGACGTCGCGGAACGGCACGGCGTCTCGGTGCATCTCACCGTGCGTGGAGCCCCGACAGCGCTGCCCGACAACGTGCGAGCGGGCCTGCTGGGACCGATCTCCGAGGCGCTCGTCACCGCGGACGGGGACGCCAAGGTGACCGTCCTGCACGCCCCGGACCACGTGCGGGTCGCCGTGCGCTGCGACGCACCCGGCCTGCAGCTGCCCCGCGACGGGTCCGGCGAGGTCGAGGTCGTCGAATCGACGAGCGGCGGACAACTCTGGTTGGAGACGTCATGGCAATCTCGGTAGTGGTGATCGACGACCATCCGGCGATCACGGCAGGCATCCGCGCCTGGTACGCCCAGGCCACGCCCGCGATCGAGGTCGTCGCCGAAGGCACCACCCCCGACGTCGCGTGGTCCCCGCCCGGCGACACCGCCGACGTCGTGGTGCTCGACCTCAACCTCGACGGCACCGCCTCGTCGTACCAGCACACCGTGCGACGGCTCGTCGACGCGGGCAGGCGCGTGATCGTCTACACGATGCGCGACGGCCAGGACGTGGCGATGTCGTGTCTGGACCTCGGTGTCGCGGCGTTCGTGACCAAGGCCGAGGGCCACGAGCACCTCGTCGCGGCCACCGTCGCGGCGGCCGAGAACCGCCCGTACCTGCCGCCCGCGCTCGCCGGCGCCATCGCGGCCAACCGGGAGCCGCTGCGCCCTCAGCTGTCGGAACGCGAGCGCGAGGTGCTCGAACTGTGGTTCCAGTCGGAGTCGAAACAGCTCGTGGCCGACCGCATGAACATCACGCCGCGGACCGTGGGCACGTATCTGGACCGGGTGCGGCTCAAATACGCCAACGTGGGCAGACCCGCACCCACGAAGGCCGCGTTGCTCGCCCGCGCGGTGCAGGACGGCATCGTCGACCTCGGAGAACTCTGATCGTCACCTGCTGCTCACCGTGAGTGGTGAGGGTTGTTCGCACGTCACCGATTCGTCCGATGTTCGCCTACTCTCCGTGCTGCGGATCATGGGGAGAGCAGGGGACGAGATGGACAACGTCATCGGCAGTGCGCTGCGACAGGCGAGATCGGCGCAGGGCATGTCGTTGCGTCAACTCGCACGTGCGGTGCATTTCTCCCCCGGTTATCTGTCCAAGGTGGAGAACGGCGCCAAGATCCCGTCCGTGGAACTCGCCGTCGCCTGCGACCGCGTGCTGGGCATCTCCCCGCCCATCGCGGACCTGGCCAAGCGCCTTCCCCGCAGGCGAAGGCCGGTCGCCCACCCGGACACGGTGGTGCCTGCACAGCTGCCACACGCCCCGTCCGGTTTCTTCGGCCGGGACACCGAGCTCTCCGCGCTGACGGAGTGGGCCCGCGCCGAGCCGCGTGGTCCGGAGCTGCGATGCCGCGTCCTCACCGGCGACCCCGACGCGGGCAAGACCGCCCTCGCCGTCTACTTCGGACATTCGAGTGCGGATGTGTTCCCCGACGGGCAGCTGTATCTCGATCTGCGGGGCAGCACCGCAGGCCCGCTGTCGGTGCAGGCCGCGCACGTCCGCCTGTTGCGTGGGGTCGGCGTCGGGACCGGGTCGATCCCCGAGGACCCGGACGAGGCACTCGCGATGTACCGCTCGCTGACGGCGGGACGCCGGCTGCTCGTGGTGCTCGACGACGCGGCCGACGCCGACCAGGTGCGTCCCCTGCTGCCGGGTGGGGGCACGTGCGCGGTGCTGGTGACGAGCCGGCACCGCATGCCCGACCTGGTGGTCCGCGACGGAGCTGCCGAGATGCGGATCGGCCCGGTCCCCGACACCGCAACCCGCGACGCACTGTGCGCAGGACTCGGCACGGCACGCGTCGCGGCCGAGCCCGCGGCGACGAGCGCGCTCATCGCCGCGCTGGACGGTGCGCCACTCGCGATCCGCACCGCCGTGGCCAGGCTGCGCGACGAGCCGTCCCGAACCATCACGGGCTACCTGGCCGCGTTGCTCGCCGGCCGGGCCGCCGAATCCCCCACGCTGCGCACCCGAGCGCACCGGCGCCCGGAGATTCGGCGGCCCCGGACCCTCACCGGGTGAGGATCACCCGAGGTCGGCCAATTGCGGGACGACGGGCGCGATGTCGTCGATCCACTGAGCGGGCTTGCCCGCGGGCGGCATGATGTACGTCGCGTGCACGCCCAGCTCGACGTACGGGTACATGCTGCGCACGAACTCGTCCCGGCCGGTCTGCGTGGCCTCGGGCGAACCGGCGAGCACGGTCTTGCGGATCTCGTCGTAGTCCCTGCCGACGTCGTCGCAGTGCCTGCGCAGCACGCCGAGCTTGTGCGCCACGTCGTCCGGCGAGGAGGCGAACAGGTTGCAGGCGTCCGCGTACTGCGCGACGAGCCGCAACGTCTTGCGCTCGCCGCCACCACCGATCAGGACCGGGGGCGTGCGGATCGGCTGCGGCATGCACAGCGTCTCGGCGAGCTGGAAGTGCTTGCCCTCGAACGCGCCGTTGTTCTCGGCGTCCCACATCTGCTTGCAGATCCGGAGGGTCTCCTCCAGGCGCTCGAACCGTTCGGCCACCGGCGGGTACGGCACGCCGAGGCCGTGGTGTTCGCGTTCGTACCAGGCCGCACCGATCCCGAGCACCGCGCGTCCTCCGGAGAGCACGTCGAGGGTCGAGACGGTCTTCGCCAGCAGGCCGGGGTGCCGGTAGGTCACGCCGGTCACGAGCAGCCCGAGGTTGATGGTCGTCGTGTTCGCCGCCATGAAACCGAGACTGGTGTATCCCTCGAGCATGTTGGCCTCGGCGGGCAGTCCGGTCGGCTCGATCTGGAAGAAGTGGTCCATAAAGGACAGCCAGGTGGCCCCGGCTTCCTCGGCTGCCGGACCCACCCTGGCGAGTTCGCCCGCGATGGCCTCCGTACCGCCGTCGATGTCGAAGATCGGAAGATGAAAACCCAGCTCCATGAATGCCCTCTGTCGTCGCGGATCCGAGGTGTACGGCCGGGTCCACCCTACGCCGAAATCCCCGTGCGCACCTGGCACGAACGACTCAGCCGAGCGCCGCCTTCCTGCGCTCGTGGAACCGGGCCACCCGCATCCGGTTCCCGCAGACCGCCGGATTGCACCAGCGCCGATTCGGATGCGAGGGCAGGAAGATCAGGATGCAGAAGTCGGCGGCACAGTTGCGGATCCTGGTCACGGCCGGATCGGCCACCATGCCGGCGACCGCTTCCGCGAGTTCGGCGACGATCCTCGTACCGGGACCGCCGTCCCTGACCGACCGCAGCGTCCGGTCCGCGGAGAGCTCGTGGCGGACCGGCGCGGCCCGCATCGCCTCGTTGAGCGCGGCCAGGTCGGCCCCGGCGGGGCGCCTGCCCTCGCGAGCCCGGGCGATGAGCGCGGACGCGTGGTCCCTGAGCTCACGCACCGCGGCCAGATCCTTCTTCGTCGGCGCGTCGATCAGCGAGGGCGGCAACGTGGGCAACCGATCCCGTTCGCAGTCCAGCCAACGACGCAAACCGGCCAGATCGGACAAGAAGTCGAGGTCCTGCCCGGGGAGTCGCGCTCGAGTGTTCACCAGATCGAGCGCGAGAGGCTCCCCCACCAGCGGTCCCAGCTCGGCCATGTGGTTAATGGTAAATCCAAACATTGACCCATTAATGCCGCAACGCTAACGTGAATCCGTCGCCCGCCGCTGTCTGCCGTGCAGGGGGAGGCAGACAGCGGCCGCGCATCGGAGTGGCGCGCCGGGCGTCATCTCGTGCATGCCGCACTCAAGGGGTAGACTGGCATGACGTTACGCGTCGTGTTCACGCGCGAGGATCTGCAGCGCGTGCGCATCGCCGACCAACCCGACCTCATGTGGGAACTCGTGCAGAGTCTCCACCAGGTCCAGGAACGCGTTCCGGCGCCGCACTATGCGACATGGCACAGAGAGTGTTCGCCCGGCGCCCCGCTCCGCCGTGGGTCCGCGAACTCGCAAGAGGCGACCGGCGCGCACTGGCCGATCTGGCGGCGGCACTGCACGGCGCCTACGAACTCCTCGTCCGTCCACAGTGGCCACACGTGCGGGAGGATGTCGTGGCCGAGCGCGCCCGCAGACAGCGCATGCTCGCCTGGGGTGGCGTCGGCGAGGCACTGACGTCCCTTCCCGGTGTTGTCGGCTGGGACGGCGAGGTGCTGCGGGTGCGCTACGCGGTGGACAAGACCCTGCACCTCGGTGGACGCGGCATCACGTTCGTACCGAGCCACTTCTGCTGGCCGAATCCGATCAGCTTCATCGACCCGGAACTTCCGCCGACACTCGTGTATCCGGCGGAATCGTCGGCGACGCCGGCCACGGGCCAGACGGTGGAGGTCGACCCGCGGCGGCTCGAGTCGCTGCTCGGCCCGAACCGTGCGGCGTGTCTACTCGCCCTTCGCAGGCAGTACTCCACGAGCGGACTGGCCGAACGCGTCGGCATCTCGGTGGGCAGCGCCAGCAAGCAGACGGCGACGCTTCGGGAATCCGGCCTGGTCGTCAGCGAACGCCAAGGCAACACCGTGCTGCACCGCATCAGCGCTCTCGGCGAGGCGGTCGTCGCCGGCCGACTCGCGCCGGAGCAGTAACCACCACCCGGCACGGACCTCTACCCGGGACGACGGCAGCCGCCGTGGCCCGACCGGAAGGCCGGACCACGGCGGCGAGCCGTCCTGCGTTTGCGTGCTTACCGTTCAGCGCTTCTGCACACCGGGCTTTCCGGACTCGACGACGAACGAGGCGTCGGTGCGCAGCGGCGCCTTGTCGTCCTTCTCGACCCAGTCCACCACCTGGTAGTCGGCGGCGAAGGTGTCCTTGCCGACCCGGCAGGACACGTAACCACGGCGGTCGCAGTGGTACTTCGTGTGCGGGTTCTCGGCGGTGATGACATCGCCCGGGTCGTTGGTGCCCGTGCCGTCGCCGTTCGACGTGATCGACGTCGTCACGAATTCCGTTGCCAACACGGGGGTTTCGGGCTTCTCGAAGTCGCGGCGCAGGTCGTTGACCCAGTGCTTGTGCACGTCGCCGGTGAGCACCACGACGTTGTCGATGCCCTTCTCCTCGACGTATCCGAGGATGCGGTCACGCGAGGCGCGGTAGCCGTCCCAGCCGTCGTTGTAGCCGCCCGGGTCCGCACCCTCGACCTCGTCCATGCTGGCGAAGTAGATCTGCTGCGGCACGACGTTCCACGTCGACCGCGATTCCGACAGGCCCTTCTCGAGCCATTCGTGCTGCTCGTCGCCGAGCATGTTCGTCTTCCATTGGTCCGGACCGGACACCTGCGACTCGTCGTCGTACGGCTGGTCGTCGCGGTACTGACGCGAGTCGAGCACGCTGAACGTGGCCGTGGAACCGTAGGTGAACCGGCGGTACAGCGGCAGGTGCGTGTCGACCGGCTTGCGGAACCGGCGCAGCGGCATGTGCTCCCAGTACGCCTGGTAGGCCGCCGCCCTGCGCTTGGCGAACTCCTCCTCGCTGCCGTTGCCCTGGCCGGGGTCGGTGTTCTCCGGCGTCAGGTTCGCGTAGTTGTTGTCGGTCTCGTGGTCGTCCCACGTGACGATGAACGGCGACACCGCGTGCACGAGCTGCAGGTCGGCGTCGGTCTTGTACTGGGCGTGGCGCTGGCGGTACTCGCCGAGCTCGTTCATCTCGTCGCCCGCGTGGGTGCGCACGTCGCCGTTCTCGCCCGCGGCGTACTCGTACAGGTAGTCGCCGAGATGGAAGACCACGTCCGGACGCTCGGCCGCCATGTGCCGGTAGGCCGTGAAGTAGCCCTGTTCCCAGTTGGAGCACGAGGCGAAGGCGAAGTGCACCTCCGGCGAGCTTCCCGGGGCGGGCGCGGTGCGGGTGCGGGCGGCCGGGGAGAGCTCACCGCCGGCGCGGAACCGGTAGTAGTACTCCCGGTGCGGTTCGAGGCCGCGCACGTCGGCGTGCACCGTGTGCGCCTCCTCCGGAATCGCCCGCTCGGTGCCGCGCTTGACGACCTTCGAGAACTTCTCGTCGAGCGCGATCTCCCATTCCACCGGGACGACCCGGCCGGGCATGCCGCCGTCGTGGTCGAGCGGCTTCGGGGCCAGCCGCGTCCACAGCACGACGGCGTCGGGCAGCGGGTCGCCGGATGCGACACCGAGGGTGAAGGGGTCGGACAGCTTCCGCGACGGCGCCGCGAGCGCGGGCGACACCGAACCGGACGCGCCGAGCAGCACCGCGCCCGCGCCGACACCGGCGAGACCGCCGAGGAAACCGCGGCGGGACACCGATCCGGACGTGGGGTTGGCATCGTGTGGCGGGAACATCGAACCTCCTGGGAACAGGGTGGTCGGGTGCGTCGGCCAGGCAAGCAGCGCGCCGTGAACGGAATGTGGCCGTGCGGAAGTACCGGGTGAACGCTGCGGCGCAGGCGCCCTCCACACCGGACAAACGACACATAGAGGTCGGAATCCCGCCCTGTGGCGCGGGATCCGTGGCCGAGATGGCGCGGACTGCGGGCCGGCGGCCGTCGTCAGTTCAGGACGCGGTCGACGAGGTCCACCCACCCGGACTCGAGTCGCTCGAGCGACATGCCGCGCTGGGCGACGAGATGCCGCACGAGTGCGCTGTCGAGATAGCCGAGCAACGTGTGCCCCAGCAGCTCGGGGTCACCGGACGTGCCCGACTCACGCAACAGCATCGTGAGGTGCGTGTGCCGCACCCGGATCGACGGCGTGAGGTAGCGACGTTCCGGTTTCCCCTCCGCCGCGAGGTACAGCTCGAGGTGGGCCTGGTCGTGCCGCAGCGCCTCGGCACCGAAGGCGACGAGGCGGTCCCTCGGGGCAGCCCCCGGACCCAACGGCGGATCACCCTGGAGGAATCCGGACTGGAACCGCACTTCCACGTGATCGAGCAGTGCCTGCAGCAGTCCGACGCGGTCGCCGAACCGGCGGAAGACGGTGCCCTTGCCGACCGCGGCGGCGTTGGCGACGGCGTCCATGGTCAGCTGCTCGATGCCGTGTTCCTCGGCCAGTCGCGCCGCCGCGGCGAGCAGTCTGGCGCGGTTGCGAACGGCGTCCGCGCGCAGTCGCGGTTCCTCGCCGATCGGCGTCAGCGGCAGCACTCGTCGCTCGGGCACAGCCGTTGACGATAACGTCCCGTCGACGGCTCTGCGCAGGCGTTCCCCGCCTCGGCCCACGACGCACGGTTGCGTGGACCACTCTACGTGGACCCTGGTCCGTTTAGCGTGCGCGCCGAATGACATGATCCCGACTCGTCAGTACGACTCCGTACGGAACGCATCGTCGGGAGGCCCCACCATGTCCGCTGAGATCCTCACCCTCGTCGGCAGCCTGCGCGCCGGTTCGCACAACCGGCAGCTCGCGGAAGCCGCACTCAAGCTCGCGCCCGCGGACGTCACGCTGACCCTGTTCGAGGGCCTCGGCGAGGTGCCGTTCTACAACGAGGACATCGACACCGACGAGACGCTGCCCGAATCCGCTGCCCAGCTGCGCGCCGCCGCGGAACGCGCCAACGCGTTCCTGCTGGTCACGCCCGAGTACAACGGCACCATGCCCGCGGTGCTGAAGAACGCCATCGACTGGCTCTCCCGCCCGTGGCAGGCGGGGGCGATGCTGGGCAAGCCGGTGGCGGTCGTCGGCACGGCACTCGGTCAGTACGGCGGCGTGTGGGCCCACGACGAGGCGCGCAAGTCGGCCAAGATCGCAGGCGGCACGGTGGTCGACGACGTCACGCTCGACATCCCGGGCTCGGCGAACCGCTTCGCCGAGGCGCACCCCTACACCGACGCCGAGGTCACCGAGCGCCTGACCAAGGTCCTCGACATGCTGAAGAACGCCGCCGCCTGACGACCACCGGCGGGACACGCGGGTCCGAGGACACGCGTGTCCCGCACGAGCGTTCGTCGTCGCGGTGCCGGAACCGCAGCCGGAGTTCTACAGTCCAAGGACAGGACACCGGGGGCGGATGATGACGAGACACCAGGCAGGACGCTTCGACGACTGGCGTGCCCGCATGGCCGTGCGCGGCGGGCCGCTGACCCATGCCGTCGCACGCGCGGGCTGGGCGGTCCTCGCGGTGGTCGGCGTGGTGGTGATGACCGTCGTGGCCATGGTGTGGGCCATCAACCCCAGCGAAGAGGCCACCGACAACGGCCCCGCGGCGAACTTCATGGGCGCTTTCATCCTCGGCGTCCCGTTCGGTGCCGTCGTCTTCGGGCTGATCGGCGTGGCCGTCCAGTACGCCGCGCGATCGTGGCTGCGTACGCCGACCGCGGCCGAACGTGACACCGCCAGGGCCGCGCAACGCCCCGCGTCTCCCTACACCGACGACGGACTACTCGCGGGCGGGCGCTGGGCCCAGTCCTACGAACGTTGCGCCGCGTCGTTGCGGTCGTTCCACACCGTCGTCACGACCCTGCCGGACGGACCGGGCAGGAACTGGCTCACCGACGTCGGCAGCACACTCGACGACGAGCTACGCGAGGCGTTGCGCCTGGCCAAGCTCGGGGACGGGCTCGCTCCGGACGGCCACGCGATCGCCGGAACGCCGCGCCGCATCGCCGATCTGCTCACCTCGGCGGAGCGGTCGTTCGCGCAGACGGCCGACCGCGCCGCCGCGATCGCACTCGACCTGCGCAAGGACACCGGATTCGAAGCCGTCCGCGCGCAGCTCGACACCCTCGCCGCGCAGACCCCGCACCTGCGAGCCAGCGGTCTCTAGGGCAGTCCGTCGCCGTCCTCGGTGGCGGCCTTGAACAGCGTCTTCAACGGCGCCCAGCCGTTCGTGGTGTGGTGCTGGCCGGAGGAGTTCCAGTAGTTCAGGTTGTAGTCGTGCGGCGGGCCGGAGATCGTGCGCAGGCCCGAGTGGCCGATGGCGCTGCCGTTGTCGACGTAGCCGAACTTCTGGTCGGTGGCGTTGCCCTTGTCGATGGCCGAGTCGTAGCTCACCACGTCGTCGGCGTCCGAGCCGATGACGGTCCAGTCGGTGCCGTCGGTCCACTCGTCGCCGAGCTCCCGTCCCTCGCCGTGCAGTGCCTTCAGGAAGTCCGATCCCGGTTCCATCTGGTCCCACTGCGCGGTGTCGTCGTCGCGCTCCTCCACCACACCCTGGTGCGGCGTGCCCGCGGTCGCGACGTTGTCCACCTTCATCGACGACGGAAAGCCGTCCCAGCCCTCCGCCGTGCCCAGCAGCGCCACCCTGGTGACCAGGCCGCCCATCGAGTGCGCTGCGATGTTCACCGAGCGTCCCTTGCTCGTGTAGGTGTCGTGGACGTAGTTGGCGAGGTCCTTCGCGATGTCCTGGATCTTGGTGTCGGCGGTCGCCTCGGACACCGTGACGTCGCAGTTGCCCTCGTTGGGACCGCCCGCGGCGTTGCCCTCGTAATAGGCGACGGTCGTCATCCGGTCGCGGTCGAGACCGCCCGCACCCTCGAAGTAGTTCAGCGCATCCGCCCAGGTGCCGCCCGTGCCGTTGCAGTTCGTGCCCTCGTCGGGCCGGCCGTGTCCGTGGACCAGCAGCAGCTGGGGCTCGTCCTGGGGTGTGGGTGCGGCGTGCGCGGCAGGCGCGAGCCCGCCGAGCAGCATGGCCGCCGCCGCGGCGGCGAGGATCGTACGAGTCGACCGTCTCATCTGGCACTCCCCCGTCGTGGACATCGCGGCCGACCCCTGCGCCGGCCCCGAGCACGATCCCAGGAGTTTTCGGCGCAGCGCAAACATCGCCCCACTCCTGGATGAACGGCGCGCCGAAGGAGAAAACGAGTTGCCGCCTTCTCTAACGTCGACACCGTGGAGATCACCGAGTTCCCCGTGCCCGACCCGGATTCCGGACCGTACGGCGTGACGACCGGCCCGGACGGCGCGGTGTGGTTCACCATGGCAGGCGCCGGCGCGGTGGGCAGGATGTCGGCCTCGGGGCAGCAGGTCACGTTCTCGGTCGGCGAGACGTCCGCGCAGCCGACGAGCATCACGACGGGCCCGGACGGCGCACTCTGGTGCACGCTCGGGCAGGCGAACGCGATCGCACGGGTCACCGTCGACGGCGCGGTCACGCGATTCCCGGTCGGCGACGTCATGCCGTACGGAATCACGACCGGCCCGGACGGAGCGCTGTGGTTCGCCGCCATGCGTGCCGACGCGCTGATGCGCATCGCCACCGACGGCAGCCTGACCACGTTCCCGCTGGGCACGTCCGGCGCGATGCCCGCATACGTCACTACCGGCCCGGACGGCGCACTGTGGTGCCCTCTGAACCAGGCCGACGCCGTCGCACGGGTGACGGTGGACGGTGACGTCACCGTCCACCCCCTGCCGACCGGCGGTGCCGCGCCGGTGGGCATCGACGCAGGTGCGGGGCAGCTGTGGTTCGCCGAGATCGGCGCGGGCGCGGTGGGGCGGATGACCGGCGACGGTGCCGTCACCGAGTTCGTCCTGCCCGACCGGGATGCCCGCCCGCACGCGGTGGCCGCCGACCCGGCAGGCGGCTGCTGGTTCACCGAATGGGCCGCCTGCCGCCTCGGGCACGTCGACGGCGACGGCCGGTTCACCCACCACGAGCTGCCCGGCGGCGAACCGCACGGGATCACGATCGGCGCCGACGGCGCGGTGTGGACGGCCATGCAGACCGGGGCACTCGTACGGCTCGGGTGAGCCCACGTCGGGTCGTCGGAGGAACGGCGGCAGCTGGACGATCGAGCCCTGCTTGCGTAGTATTCGTGGTGCGCGAGCCACTAGGCTCGGGAAGTGAACCCGGCAGCCTTCCGGACGGTGGGTGGGCCGGGTTTCGCGTTTCCATGGCCGGAGCCGCGTTATTCGGTGATCCGCTGCACGTCCGACACCAGCGACGCCACCCTCTTCCTCCAGTGCCCGCCTCGGTGCCAACACCAGGCCAGCGCATCCGGAACGGCGAGCAGTGGCTCCTCACGCGCCCGCAAGTGCCGATACTCCAGCGTGTCGCAGTCGAGCTGCCGCACATATCGGAACAGCAGCTTCCGGTCAAGCGCCACGACCGACTCGTCGGATTCGATCACCAACAGGCTCGCACCCGTACTTCGCCAAGTCCCGGACCACGTGTTCCAGGCACGCCTCACGCTGCCGGCGTCGCGCACAGAGAGAGCTGTCGTAGATCACGACCTCCGGCGCCACCAGGTCGACCACGTCAAGCACCTGTTTGCGACGAGCGTCGCTTTCCTTGGCGAAGTGAACGCGTCGCTGACCTGGAAGCGTGAGTTCGCGGATCATCTGCCGAGCACGCGATATAGCTGCCACCGACATCGGAACGGCAGACCACCTCAAGGGAACGCATCAGGACCACGTCGGGTCGTCGGGCCCTGTCGGGACGATTCCGTAGGATCGCGCGGGTGACCTCCCGCGACCCGCTCGACGTGCTGAACCGCGTGTTCGGCTACGCAGAGTTCCGCCCCGGACAGCAAAAGATCGTCGACCACGTCACCGCGGGCGGCGACGCACTCGTGCTGATGCCGACCGGTGGCGGCAAGTCGCTGTGCTACCAGATCCCCGCGCTCGCGCGTCCGGGAACAGGTGTGGTGATCTCCCCGCTCATCGCGCTCATGCAGGATCAGGTCGACGCCCTGCGTGCACTCGGGGTGAGGGCGGGCTTCCTGAACTCGACCCAGGACCCCGACGAACGCAGACTCACCGAGGCCGAGTTCCTCGGCGGCGAGCTCGATCTGCTCTACCTCGCCCCGGAACGCCTCAACCTGGACTCCACGCGACACCTGCTGGACCGCGGTTCGGTCGCGCTGTTCGCGATCGACGAGGCACACTGCGTGTCCCAGTGGGGCCACGACTTCCGGCCCGACTACCTCGCGCTGTCCGAGCTGCACGAACGCTGGCCCGACGTCCCGCGCATCGCGCTCACCGCGACGGCGACGAAGGCCACGCACGCGGAGATCTCGTCGCGGCTGGGCCTGGACGGCGCGCTGCACCACGTCGCCAGTTTCGACCGGCCGAACATCCAGTACCGCATCGCACCGAAGAACGAACCGCGCAAACAGCTGCTGCAACTGCTTCGCGACGAGCACCGGGGCGACGCGGGCATCGTGTACTGCCTGTCCCGCAAGTCGGTCGAGGAGACCGCGGAATTCCTGGTCCGCAACGGGATCGACGCGGTGCCGTACCACGCGGGTCTCGACGCGGCGACCCGCGAACGCCACCAGGCCCGTTTCCTCCGGGAGGACGGCCTCGTCGTGGTCGCCACGATCGCGTTCGGCATGGGCATCGACAAACCCGACGTCCGGTTCGTTGCGCATCTGGACCTGCCCAAGTCCGTCGAGGGCTACTACCAGGAGACCGGGCGAGCAGGCCGCGACGGACTGCCGTCGACGGCGTGGCTGGCCTACGGGCTGCAGGACGTCATGCAGCAACGCAAGATGATCGACTCCTCCGAGGGCGATCAGGCACACCGGCGCAAGCTGGCCACCCATCTCGACGCGATGCTGGCGCTGTGCGAAACCGTCGAATGCCGGCGCGTCCAGCTGCTGGCCTACTTCGGCCAGGACTCGACGCCCTGCGGCAACTGCGACACGTGCCTGACGCCGCCGGAGTCGTGGGACGGCACGGTCGCCGCCCAGAAGCTGCTGTCCACTGTGGTGCGATTGAAGCGGGAACGGAACCAGAAGTTCGGCGCGGGCCAGATCATCGACATCCTGCGGGGCAAGACGACGCCGAAGGTCACCCAGCACCGGCACGACGAGCTGAGCGTGTTCGGCGTCGGCGCGGACCTCGGTGACGCCGAGTGGCGCGGCGTGATCCGCCAGTTGCTGGCGAGCGGACTGCTCACCGCGGAAGGCGAGTACGGCACGCTGGTCACCACGCCCGCCAGCGACGAGGTGCTGTACCAGGGGCGAACGGTGCGCCTGCGCACCGAGCCGAAACGAGCGACGACACGCGAGAAGAGCAAGGCCACCGCGCGCGACGCGGATCTGTCCGACGAGGCCAAGCCGTTGTTCGAACGCCTCCGCGCCTGGCGTGCCACCGAGGCCAAGGAACAGGGCGTACCGGCCTATGTCATCTTCCACGACGCGACGCTGCGCCAGATCGCGATGGACCGACCGTCCACAATGGACGAACTGGGCAGCGTCAACGGCGTCGGGGAGAACAAGCTCGGCAAGTACGGCGAGCAGATCCTCGAGCAGCTGGGAGCCCTGAGCTAGCCGGCCGCACACCGTGTTGGCCGGCGCCGCGTCGCCGTGTTGGCGTCCTGCGTCGCCGTGTTGGCATCCTGCGCGCGCGTGTTAGCGCTTCGCGTCGCCGTGTTGGCACTTCGCGTCGCCGTGTTGGCAGCAGGCGGCGTTGTGTTGGCGTTTAAGGTGGCGAAGGTCAAGGGCGCGGCCGCCGACCCCGACTACGCCCTGGAACGTGCCGCGCTCGAGATCATCGGCGCGAAGGACGCACACTGAACCGGGCCGCCGCCCGCTGAGTGCGAGCCCCCGGAATCCGCAACACGGGCCCCGGTGGCCGCAACACGGGCCCCCGAAGCCGCAACACGCCTGATCCGGACGGGCCACCGCCGCCGTTCTAGTGCCTGGCGATCGACTCCAGGATCTCGTCGGCCAGCTCGGGCCGGCAGATGACCAGATCCGGCAGATACGGGTGGGCCGCGTTGTACTCGAGCGGGGAACCGTCCACACGCGACGCATGCAGGCCTGCCGCCTCGACGACGCCGGCGGGCGCCGCCGAATCCCACTCCCACTGGCCACCCGCATGCAGATAGGCGTCCGCCTCGCCACGCAGCACGGCCATGGCCTTCGCACCCGCCGAACCCATGGGGGTCAACACGCCTCCCACGTCGGCGGCGACGCCCGCGGCGAACGACGGCGGCCTGCTCTCACTGACCAGCAGCTTGCCCGCACCCGCACGGTCGGCGAGGCGGGCCTCGTCGGTCGCGTACACGAGATCCAACTCCGGCTGCGCCACCGCGGCGTCGGTGATGCCGCGACCGCGTTGCCACAGCGCGACGTGCACCGCCCAGTCGGTGCGGCCGGGCTTGGAGAACTCGCGCGTACCGTCCAACGGGTCGATGATCCACACGCGGTCGGCCTCGAGCCGGGCGCCGTCGTCGGCGGATTCCTCCGACAGCACAGCATCGCCGGGGCGCTCGGCTGCCAACCGCTCGAGCAGCAGCGCGTTGGACCGCTGGTCACCGCGTTTGCCGAGCTCCTTCGGGTCCAGGTCGGCGCCCGTCTCGCGCACCTCGAGCAGCAGTTTTCCCGCGGCCTCCGCGAGCTGCGCGGCGAATCGTGCGTCTGTCGTCATCGTTCCAGCAAAGCAAGCCCGGTCCGGTAGCCGCCAACGGGGTCCACCCGAGAACATGTTCTTGCCAGGACAAGGGCCGAGAGGCGAAGCTGCCCCCATGGACCTCGTCGCACTCGAACACGTCAAGCGCGCCAAGTACCGCTACCTCCGCTGCGTCGACCTGAAGCTGTGGGACGAACTGGCCGACGCGCTCACCGCCGACGCGACCGCCGAGTACGGAACGCCGGCACTCGGCACCTCGCTCAGCTTCACCGGCCGCACGGAGATCCTGGACTTCCTCCGCACCCACCTCGGCGGCACCATCATCACGACACACTCCGCCGGTCAGCCCGAGATCGACATCGACGGCGACGCGGCCACCGGAACGTGGTCGTTCGAGGACACGGTCATCGCACCCGAGTACTCGACGATCATCAAGGGGTCCGCGTTCTACCGGGATCGCTACCGGCGCGACGCGGACGGCACCTGGCGAATCTGCCACACCGGATACCTGCGGCTGTACGAGATGAGCGTGTCCACCGAGGACGTGCCCAGCCTGACACTCACGGCGAATCGCTGGGCCGATCCCTCCGGGACACACATTGACCAGTAGGTAGAACACGTTCTACAGTGTGGCGGTGATCACCCAGCCGTTCGCCGATGCCATCGCCGAAGCCGAGAAGATCATCACCGATGCGCCGCACGTGCGCGGCGAGGCCGACCTCGTCGAGGGGTACGACTACCTCGCCGGGAGTATTCAGGCGTGTCTGCACCTGGCGCGCGCCTACCAGCGGGATCATCCGTTCTTCGTCCAGTCGACGGGGCCCTACACCAAGATGGGCCTCGACAACCCGGACGCGCTGTACTTCCACGCCTACATCCGGCCCGACGCCGAGTACGTCGTCACCGGCACCCGCGGCACCACGCGTGACCTGAGCTTCCAGGTCCTGGCCGGTGACTACACGCCGGTCGAGGTGCCCGACAGCCTCACGGCCTTCGACGATCGAGCGCTCGACGTCGCCGCCGACGGCTCGTTCGAGGTCCGATTCGGCCCCGACGCCGCCAAGGCCGGCCGCGGTTACGTCGTGCTCCCCGAGAACGCGGCCATGCTCGTCGTGCGCGAGGTCTACGGCGACTGGCGCGAGCAGCGCGGCACGTTGCGGATCCACCGCGCCGACACCCTCGGTACGGCCCCTGCCCCACTGGATCGCGACACGGTCGCCAAGCGGTACGGGGTGGCAGGAAAACTGCTGCTCGGCAGGCTCCGGACCTTCCTGGCCTTCCCCGAGTGGTTCTACCTGAACCTGCCCGTGAACACGATGACCGAGCCCCGGCGCACGCCCGGCGGACTCGCCACCCAGTTCTCCTCGGCAGGCCACTACGAGCTCTCCGACGACCAGGCGTTGATCGTCACCGTCCCCCGGTCCGAAGCGCCGTACCAGGGCATCCAGCTGGGCAGCATGTGGTACGTCTCGCTGGACTACGTCAACCACCAGACGAGCCTGACCGCCGACCAGGCCCGCGTGGACCCCGACGGCAGGATCCGGTTCGTCGTCAGCGAGCGCGACCCCGGCGTCGCCAACTGGCTGGAACGGCTGGGACACGAGCGCGGTTACGTCCAGATCCGCTGGCAGCGACTCGACCGTGACCTCACCTCGGCCGACGGACCGGACGTCGAGGTGGTCGATGTGGACGAACTGCCCGCTCGGCTTCCCTTCCACGACAGCGCTCGCGTGACCGCGGACGAGTGGTCGGAGCGAATCGCGCGGAGGCAGACCGAGTTCGCGACGAGGATGCTCGGCTGATGATCCTGAGCGGCAAGGTCGTGCTGGTCTCGGGGGTCGGCCCCGGGCTCGGCAGGGCGATCGCGGTGCAGAGCGCACACGCCGGAGCCGACGTCGTGCTCCTCGCGCGCGACAAGCAGCGACTGGAGGCGGTCGCCGAGCAGGTGCGCGCACTCGGCAGGCGTGCACTCGTCGCGGCGGCCGACATCACCGACGACGACGCCTGCACCGGTGCCGTCCAGTCCGCTGTGGACGAGTTCGGCAGGATCGACGCGTTGGTGAACAACGCCTTCTCGATGCCGCCGATGGCGGATCTGTGCGACGTCGACGTCTCCGCGCTCGGCCGCGCACTGGACGTGAACGTGATCGCGGCACTGCGCCTGACCCGGCTGTGCGCCCCGCGCCTCGCCGAGCGCTCCGGCGCCGTGGTGATGATCAACTCCGCGGTGCTGCGGCATGCGCGCAGCCTCTACGGTCCGTACAAGATGGCCAAATCCGCACTGTTGTCGGTGTCGCAGAGCCTGGCGAGCGAGCTCGGCCCTTCGGGCGTCCGCGTCAACTCGGTGGCCCCCGGGTACATCTGGGCCGATCTGCTGCGCGCCTATTTCGCCCACCTCGCAGGTGAACGCGGCGTCGACCCGCAGCAGATCTACGACGAGACAGCCGCCGCCACCGACCTGCGCAGGCTTCCCGAACCCGAGGAGATCGCCGATGCGGCGGTGTTCCTCGCGTCGCCACTGGCACGCGCGATCACCGGTCAGTGTCTCGACGTCAACGCGGGCGAGTTCCACCACTGAGGAGGCGCTGTCATGGTCGCGACCATCGACGAGCTGCACGAGTCCGCGAGCCGCATCACCGGGCTCGACGACTTCGGCACCGACGACTACACCGACGGACTCGCCGTGCTGCTCGACGCCTACGACCGCGAGGCGTCGCTGACCGCGGTGGGGCGCAAGGTGAAACGGGCGTTCCTCCGCGGCGCACTCATGGCACGACTGCTGAGCGAGGCGGCGTGGAAGCGGCACCCCGAACACGCCGACGTCCCCGTCGAGCGGCCGATCTTCGTCACCGGGCTGCCCCGCACCGGCACGACGGCACTGCACCGGTTGCTGACCGCCGATCCCGCGAACCAGGGCCTCGAGGTCTGGCTGACCGAGGTGCCGCAGCCGCGTCCGCCGCGTTCGACGTGGGCCGACGACCCGGTCTTCCAGCGCATCCAGGCGGGTTACGAGCAGTACCACGTGGACAACCCGGAGTTCCTGGGCGTGCACGCGATGTCCGCCGATCAGGTCGAGGAATGCTGGCAGCTGTTGCGCCAGTCGATGCGCTCGGTGTCGTACGAATGTCTGGCACACGTGCCGTCCTACTCGCAGTGGCTGTCCGAACAGGACTGGACCGGTGCGTATCGGCGACACCGGGCGAACCTGCAACTCATCGGACTGGCCGACACCGGCAGACGCTGGGTGCTGAAGAACCCGAGCCACCTCGTGGCACTCGACGCGTTGCTGCGCGTGTACCCGGACGCGCTGGTGATCCAGACCCATCGTGAGCCGGAGACCGCCATCGCCTCGGTGTGCAGCCTCAACGCGCAGGCGAGCGCGGGCTGGTCCGAGACGTTCACCGGCGAGACGATCGGCAGGGACCAGCTCGAGCTGTGGGCCCGCGCGCTCGAACGGTTCACCACCGAACGTTCGCGGCACGATCAGGCACGCTTCTTCGACGTGCGGTACGACGACTTCGTCACCGATCCGCTGGCCGTCGTCGAGGACGCCTACCGGCACTTCGGGCTGCCGCTGTCCGACGAGGCGCGCGGGGCGATGCGTGCGCTCCACACCGACACCACGACCGGAGCCGCGAAACCGTCGCACCGCTACTCGCTGGCCGACTTCGGCCTCACCACGGCCGACGTGCGCAGGCGGTTCGGCGCTCTCGCCGCGCGGTGACGGCGCTGCCGGACGCTCCGGCGCTCGGCGAGTTCCACCAGCGGCGTCACCTTTCACCCGGGTGTGACGTCAAGAGGGGTGATAGTCGACCGTGCACGGCAGATCCAGTGCACCACACCCCGGGAGGAACACGATGGGCTTGTCCGCCGCGTTCGACGTCGGCCTGCTCGTGGCGACGATCGTCTGCATCGTCGCGAACGCGGTCGAGGTGATCGCCAAGCTGCTGCGGGCGCGGTTCGTCCAGCAGAACTGCGCCGCCGTGGGTATCGACCGGAAGTGGTTGCCGCACCTCGCGGCCGTCGAGGGTGCCGGTGTCGTGGGGCTGATCGTCGGCCTGGCCGGAGCACCGCCCATCGGCCTGCTCGCATCCCTCGGACTGATCGGCTTCTTCGTGGTCGCGACCGCGGTACACGTCCAGATGCGCGTACTGCACAACATCGCGTTCCCGGTGCTCTTCCTGGCGTTGGCCGTGGCCTCGGCCTTCCACTTCGGGGGAAGCTAGTGGACCGTCACCGACAGGGCCTGGGCGATCGTCGTGCCCAGCGCATGGGTCGCCGCCTCGGCGGGCGGCCCGATCTTCACCACGACGGGACCGCCGAAGGGCTGCCGTTCCAGCACCTCGACCCGGTCGCCGATGGTGATCGACCGCTCCGCGAGGAACCGCAACAGTTCGGGATCGGTGTCCCACACCCGCGCGATCTGGCCGACCGCGCCCGCGGGCAGCTCGTCGAGCAGCCGGGTCGGCTCCTCCTCGATGCTTCCGTCGGCGCCGGGGATCGGGTCACCGTGCGGATCGCGCACGGGGTTGCCGAGCTTGCCCGCGATGCGCTCCACCAGTCGGTCCGAGAGCACGTGTTCGAGACGGTCGGCCTCCTCGTGGACCTCGTCCCAGGTGTAGCCGAGCTCGGAGACCAGGTAGGTCTCGATGAGCCGGTGCCTGCGCAGCACCGACCTGGCCAGCTGCATCCCGTCGGACGTGAGGTCGATACCGCGGTACGGCACGTGCTCGACGAGGCCCTGCTGCGCGAGCTTGGTCACCATGCCGGACGCCGACGACGGGCTCACCTCGAGCCGACCGGCCAGGGACGCGTTCGTCACCGGCTCGCCGCGCTCGACGAGGCCGTAGATCGCGCGCATGTAGTCCTCGATCGAGGACGAATGCCGACTCGAATCGTCACCCATGCATACCAAGATACGGCGCATCCTCAGGTCGAGGACCATTCGCCTCCGGCCACCCGTCCCACCCAGCGGACCCGGCCCCGCACGCAGGGCCGGCCCGCGCGTCGGTCCGGGGCTCACCGACCCTCGGGCCACCACCGGTACTTGATCCAGCCTTCGACGGGCCTGCCGCCGAGCGAGGCGTAGAAGGCCTCGGCCTTGTCGTTGCCCTCCTGCATGTCCCATTCGACGCGGCCGCTGGTGCGCTTGCCGAGCTCTGCCATCAGCTCCCTGCCGAGACCGTGCCTGCGGAACTCGGGCTTGACGAACAGGTCGTCGAGAAACACCCCGGGCCTGGCGTCCCAGCTCGGGAACGTCCAGGTGCACAGGGCCATGCCCGCGGTGACCCCGTCGACCTCGGCGATCACCACCCAGGCCTTGGGCTCGGGGCCGAACAGGTACTGGGCCATGTCCCCGCGGTCGAGCTCGAGATCGTCCTTGCCCTCGTAGCGGGCGTGTTCCTCGATGAGCAGGCAGATGTCCTCGACGTCGTCGACCGTTGCATCGCGTACCGGCATGACATGCAGTTCAGCACAGGTCAGCCGGCATCCGCCACCCTTCGGGTCTATCGATCGATTGATCGGCTGAGCTACCGTTGAGGCCATGCCGACCCCAGCCGTGGAACTCGACACCGACGACGGCGTCGCCGGTGTCGCCGTCGTCCGTCTCAATCGCCCCGACCGCCTCAACGCGGTCGCACCGCAGCTCGTCGACGACCTGCTCGCCGCGCTGGACGAGATCGCCGCCTCGCAGGACACGCACGCGGTCGTGCTCACGGGCGCGGGCAGGGCGTTCTGCGCGGGGCACGACCTCAAGGAGCCTGCCCCGGAGGGCGATTCCCGCGCCCGGCTGGAGCGTCTCCAGGACGTGACCAGGCGGCTGCGCGGCCTGCGCCAGCCGGTGATCGCCGCGGTCCACGGTTACGCGATCGGCGCGGGCGCCGAGTTCGCCCTCGGCTGCGATCTGGTCGTGGCGGCCGACGACGCGGTCTTCGCCTTCCCCGAGGCAGGCCTGGGGCTGAGCGTCACCGGCGCGGCCTCGCGCCTGCTTCCACTGCTGGTCGGACCGCTCAGGGCCAAGGAGTTGATGCTGCTGGGCGAGCGCGTCGACGCCGCGAGGGCCGCGAGCCTCGGACTGGTCAACGAGGTCGTACCGCGCGCGGAGCTGCACCACCGGGCCATCGAACTGGCGACCACGCTCGCCGCCAAACCGCCCCGCTCGGTGGCGCTGGCGAAGCGGGCACTCGACCACGGCATCGACTCGGCGCTCGACACCGTGCTGGAGCTGGAGGTCACCCACGCTCTGCTCACCGAGCACACCCCCGAGGTCACCCGCAGCGAGGAGGAGTTCCGGTCGCGATGAGTCAGCACCTCGTCGAACTCGTCGACACGGCCGCCGCGCGCTGGCCCGGCAAGGACGCGTGGATCTTCGACCACACGGGCGAGCGGCTGACGTTCGCCGACGTCGAGCGCCGCACCCACGAGGTCGCCGCCGCGTTGGCCGCCCACGGGGTGCGGCCGGGCGACCGGGTGGCCGTCATGGTCGCCAACCGTCCGGAATTTCCGTTGCTGTGGCTGGCACTCGCCCGGCTCGGTGCGGCGCTCGTCCCCGTCAACACCGGATACCGCGAGCTGGACGGCGGGCACGTCGTGGCCCACTCCGGCGCGACGCTCGCGGTGGCCTCGCCGGAGTTCGCCGACGTCCTGCGGTCGGTGGCACCCGCCACGTCCCTGCGTGCAGTGGTGACCACCGACGAGCTCGCGGCGGTCGCGCCGGCTCCGCCGCCGGATCCGTTCACCCCGACCCCGGAGACGCCGACCAACATCCAGTACACGTCGGGCACCACAGGCGCTCCCAAGGGCTGCGTCCTTCCGCACCGCTACTGGACGACGCTCGCCGACGACCTGGCGACGGCGTTCCCCGCGATCACGTCCGACGACGTGCTGCTCACCGCGCAGCCGTTCCACTACATCGATCCACAGTGGAACGTCGCGTTGGGCCTGCGCTCTGGCGCGACCCTCGTCGTGCTCGACCGGTTCCACCCTTCGACGTTCTGGCAGAAGGTGCGCGACCACGGAGTGACGTGGTTCTACTGTCTCGGCCTCATGCCGACGCTGTTGTTGCGCATGCCGGCCTGCCCCGAGGACCGCGAGCACCGGGTCCGGGCGATCACGGCCTCGGCCATTCCCCCCGAGCTGCACGCCGAACTCGAACAGCGCTGGGGAGTGCCGTGGTACGAGGCGTTCGGCATGACCGAGACCGGCGGCGACATCCGCATGTATCCCGGCGACCACGACGAACTCGTGGGCAGCGGCTGCATCGGACGACCGGCCGCCCATCGCGAGGTCGTGATCGCCGACGAGCACGGAGTACCCGTCCCGCGCGGCACCGACGGCGAACTGCTCATCCGCGGCACCGGCCTGATGCACCGCTACCACGACGACCCGGACGCGACTGCCGAGGCGTTCCGCGGCGGCTGGTTCCACACCGGCGACATCGCGCGCATGGACGAGCAGGGCCGCGTGTTCTACGTCGGCCGCACCAAGGACATGATCCGCCGCAGCGGCGAGAACATCGCGGCCGACGAGGTGGAACGGGCCCTGCTGCTGCACCCCGACGTCGAATCGGCCGCGGTCGTCGCGGTTCCGGACGAACTCAGGGGTGAGGAGGTCAAGGCCTACGTCGTCCTCGCCGCGTCCCGTTCCCCCGAGGAACTGGCCACGTTCTGCGAGACGAAACTCGCGCGATTCAAGGTTCCCCGGTACTGGTCCATTGTGGATAGTCTTCCGCGCACTCCGTCGGAACGCGTCGCGAAGGGCAGGCTGCGCGAGGGAGACCAACGCGCGGGTGCCTACGACCGCAGGGAGGGGGCGTGGCTGTGACCAAGGCGACGTCCGGGCGAACCAGCAGGGAACGCGTGCACCGCGCGGCGGTCAAACTGTTCGCCACCAAGGGATTCCACGGCACCGGCATCCGCGATCTGGCCGAGGCCGCGCAACTGTCGTCGGCGAGTCTGTACCACTACATGCCGACGAAGGAGCAGCTGCTCGCCGAGATCATGCGGGACTCGCTGCAGAGCCTGCTCGATGCCGCCCACGCCACGCTCGACGGGGTGGACGATCCGGCCGAACGACTCGACCGCCTCGTGGTGCTGCACGTCACCAGGCACGCCCGCGAACCGCAACGCACACGCGTGGTCGACAACGAGGTCGACGCGCTCTCGGCGGCCTCGAGACGAGGCGTCGTCGGTATCCGCGATGCGTACGAGAAGCTGTGGGCCGACGCGATCGACGACGGCCTGCGGAACGGGACGTTCACCACCGGTGAGCCCACGGCGACCAGGCTCGCGCTGCTGGACATGTGCAACGGCGTCGCCAGGTGGTTCTCGCCACGCGGTCCGCTGCCGGCCGCCGCGTTGGCCGAGCACTACGCGGACCTGGCACGGGGCATGCTCGGTGGGCCTCCGCGACAGCGGTAACAGCAGCGTGACGGGGGTGGCGCTTGCCCCGGAGGCGATGCTAAGGGACGCTCGTGGGGTGAGTGAACAGACAATCCACCTGGAACTCAACGACGCGGGAGTCGCTCCCGGGCTTCCCACGCCCGCCGATCCGCGGGATCACATCCACGATGTGCCCTACCGGCCCGTCGAGTTCCGAGACGACGATCTCCCCGCCGCTCTGGAGCGCGGCGCGGCATGGCTTCGGCAGGCACAGCAGTGGCTCGGTGAACCCGCGGACGTCATCGCGGTCCACCTCGACTACGACGATCGGGACGGCTACCCGTACTACAACCTGAAGATCCTCTGCAACGAGGAGGACCTGGCAGGTGTGCCCCTAGCCATCAGGGAAAGCACCAAGGCCTGACCGCACGGCCCAGCAGTACATCGCCGCCTCGCGCGGCCCGGTTTCACAGTGCCCCCAGGGCACCCCGGTCACACCCGGCCGTGTTCCGGCGTCCTGACGACACCGGAACCTCCGGAGACCGGGGCCCTGGGGGCTTCGTGTGCCCAGCAGGCCTGCTCAGCGGCCGGGCCGTGCCGAGACGCCGAGCCGTGCCGAGGGGCCGGGCCCGTCCTCAGAGGCCGTGCCGGGCGTCGCCCGCGACCAGTTCGGCGACCTGCGATTCGGCGTCCGCCGAGAACGGGTCGCGGTAGGCGGCCACCGCGATCCGCGTGTCCTCCTGCACGAGGTCCCCATTGATCTGCGCGGCCGTGAACGCGCCGGCCGCCGCGGCACCACCGACCTGCGCCGACGGGTCCGTCACGTTGCCTGCCGCCCACACTCCTGGCACGTCCGTCTGTCCTCGTGCGTCGACCGGCAGGTGGTCACCCGCGCCCGACGGGTGTTCCCGCGCGCGCAGGCCGAGCCCCGCGAGGAATCCCGCCCGCGCCAGCATCCGCGTGCCCACCGCGACGACGTCCCGCGCGACCGTCGAGCCGCCGGCCATGCGCACCCCTGTGATGCGATCGTCGTCCACCGTGATCGCCTCGACCTCGCCCTCCACGAGCCGCACACCCCTGGCGAGCAGCTGCTCACGCTGCTCGTCCGGGACCGCAGTGCCGCGCGTGAAGAACACGACGTCGTCGCTCCACTGGCGGAACAACGACGCCTGGTGCAACGCCATCGGGCCGTTGGCCAGAACGCCGATGGCCCGGTCGCGGACCTCCCAGCCGTGGCAGTACGGGCAGTGCACGACGTCCCGCCCCCAGCGCTCGCGCAGCCCTTCGACGTCCGGCAGCTCGTCGACGAGGCCGGTCGTCACGAGCACCCGTCGCGCCCGGTGGACGAGCCCGTCCGAGGCCGACACCGTGAACCGGCCGTCCTCACCCGCCGACACGTCGGTGACCTCGGCCGTCACCACCTCGCCGCCGTAGGAACGCACCTCCTCGCGGCCGCGCTCGAGCAACGCGGCCGGCGACATGCCCTCCCTGCCGAGCAGTCCGTGCACGGCGTGGGCGGGTGCGTTGCGGGGCTGCCCCGCGTCGAGCACGACCACGCTGCGACGCGCGCGGGCCAACATCAGGGCTGCGTTGAGCCCGGCCGCCCCGCCCCCGATCACCACGACGTCGTAGAGCCCGTTCCGGTCTTCCCCTCGCGCTGTCATTGCCCTCTCCTCCGTGTCCCTTCCGGCGCATTCGCCTGCGGATCGCTCCCACCGGCGACTGTGCACCAACCCCACAGAAGGTGGCAAAGTTCTTTGCCGAGGTGGCAAACTCGCGCGTATGGACGAGGAACTGGGCCAGGCCCTCGACGCCGTCGGACCGCGGTTGCGGGCGTTGCGAACACAGCAACAGCTGACGCTCTCGGAACTGTCCGAGCGGACGGGCATCTCGGTCAGCACACTCTCGCGCCTGGAATCCGGCACCCGCCGGCCGACCCTCGAACTGCTCTTCCCGCTGGCCAAGGCGCACGGCGTCGCACTCGACGAGCTGGTCGACGCGCCACCCACCGGCGATCCACGCGTCCACCTGCGCCCGGTGACCAGACACGGGATGACGCTGTTGCCGCTCACGCGGCGTCCGGGAGGGATCCAGGCGTACAAGATGGTCCTGCCCGGCTGCGACACCCCACCCGAACCCGACCCGCAGACCCACGAGGGCTACGAGTGGCTCTACGTCCTCAACGGCAGACTGCGGCTCGTGCTCGGCGAACACGATCTGGCCCTCACCCCCGGCGAGGCCGCGGAATTCGACACCCGCGTGCCCCACTGGTTCGGTTCGGCGGACTGCGAACCCGTCGAATTCCTCAGCCTGTTCGGCAAGCAGGGCGAACGCGCCCACCTCCGCGCAGCCCCGAAAGGCAAGGACATCTGAGGACGGCCCCAACGAGGCGCTCCGCGCCGCTAAGCCCACCCGTCACCCGGCCACCAACCCCCACCGAGGCGCTCCGCGCCGCTATGCCCACCCGTCGCCCGGCCACCAACCCCCCAACGAGGCGCTCCGCGCCGCTATTCTCTTGGGCATGATCACCTGCTCCGTGTGGTGGGCAACCCCGGTGGACGACACCGCCGCACACCGCGAGCTGCTGACCGACGTCGAGCTCGACCGGTTCGGTGCGTACGTCAAACCCGCGGACCGCAGGCGTTTCCTCACCGGGCGCGTACTGGCCAAGACCGTCGTCGCGCGGCACCTGGGCCGGCCCGCCCGCGACGTCGTGTTCGACGCGAGTTGCGACGACTGCGACAAGCAGCACGGCCCGCCCCGCGTTCCGGGCAGTGACCTCGAACTGTCGATCTCCCACTCCGGCGAACGCATCGGCCTGGCCCTCACGCCCGGCGCGAAGGTGGGCCTCGACGTGGAGGCCACGACCCGCCGCGCCGACGACGGCCTCCTCGAATACGCCCTCAGCCCCGCCGAACGCTCCGCCGTCTCCGGCCTGGCTGGCGCCGACCGTGCCCGGGAGTTCTTCCGTTACTGGACCGGCAAGGAAGCGCTCATGAAGGCCACGGGCAAGGGCCTGCGCATCCCGCTCACCAGCCTGACGCTGTCCGCGCCGGGCATGCCGCCCCGGCTCGTGTCCTCCGAGGACCCCGCCCTCGCACCGGACACCGCCCGGCTCGCCGCGTTGTCCCCCGGCGAGGGCTACGACGCCTCGGTGGCCGTGCTGACCGGCGAGGAGCTGGACGTCACAGAGAACTGGTGGAGCCCCGCGGCGCTGGGACACTAGCGAAATGGACGCCGCGCGGCTGGTCGAGGACTTCCGGCACGGGGACTTTCTCCTCGCCACCGACACGAGCACCCTCCTCGCCTCGGGAATCGGGGCCGAGATCGTCGACACCGACGAGGACGCCCTCACCGACCGCGTGACCCGCATCCTCCGCGACCGCGACCACCGCGGCCCGAGCACCGACGACGAGGCCGATATCCGCACCGCGGTCGGCGTCCTGCCGTTCGACGCCGCATCGAGCACGCCGGCCCGCATGGTCGTTCCGGCCACGCTCCGCAGCGCAGGGCCGCCGCACCCCGGCGCAGGCCGCCTCGAACGTCTCGACGTGCCCACCCCCTCCGCCATCCGCGCCGTGCCGTCCGAGGACGCCCACATGAGCGCCGTGGCCACGGCCGTCACCGAGCTCGCCGTGCGTGACCTGCGGAAGGTGGTGCTGGCCAGGGCGCTCGACGTCGAGTTCACCGAACCGGTGCCCACCGAGGCGATCGCGGGCAACCTCGTGCGCGACAACCGGCACGGCTACGTGTTCGCGGCAGGCCTGCCCGGCGAGCGGGTGCTGGTCGGCGCGAGCCCCGAACTGCTCGTCTCCCGTCATGGAAGGCAGGTGGTCTCGCACCCGCACGCCGGGTCGATGCCGCGTTCGGCCGACCCCGAGGTGGACGCCGCGAACGCCCGCCGGCTGCTGAGCTCGAAGAAGGACCGCGTGGAGCATGCGGTGCTGACCGAAGCGGTCGCCGAGACGCTGCGACCGTTCTGCAGCAGGCTCGACGTGCCCGACGAACCGCGACTCGAACGCACGCCCACCATGTGGCACCTGGGCACGCGGATCACCGGCGAACTCGCCGACCCCGACGTCACGGCACTGCGACTGGCCGCGGCCCTGCATCCCACGCCCGCGATCTGCGGGACACCGACGTCGTCGGCGAGGGAACTGGTGCGCGAACTCGAACCGTTCGACCGCGGCTACTACGCGGGCACGGTGGGCTGGGTGAACGCCGACGGCGACGGCGAATGGGCGGTGTCGATCCGCTGCGCCGACACGGGCGCGAAGCACCTGCGGATGTACGCGGGCGGCGGCATCGTGCCGGACTCGGATCCCCGCGCCGAACTGGACGAGACGTCGGCGAAATTCGCGACGCTGGCCCGTGCCATGGGACTCGACACGAGCGAATGAGCACGCGCCGAATCACCGATCAGCTCCGGGAGAACTTCCGGAGATCGGTCGCACGCGCGCGTGCAGATGTCGAAGGACCGTCCGTGGACGGCGCGTCAGCGCGCGCCGCCCACGGACGCACGCATCACTTGAGAGCGTTGATGAGGGCTTCGCGCTGACGGTCGCCGAGGCCGGCGGCCCGACGGTCAGGGTCGATGCCCGCCTGCTCCAGAAGCGCGGCCACCTTCACGGCGCCGAGCCCGGGGACGGCCTTGAGCAGCTGGGTGACCTTCGTCTTCCCAACCGTCTTGTCGTCCTTCGCGCGGTTCAGCACCTTCTCGATGCTCTCCGAACCGTCCTTGATCGACGCAAGCAGCTCCGAGCGCGCCTTGCGAGCCTCGGCCGCCTTGGCCAGGGCTTCCTGCCGCTGTTCCGGAGTCAACGTAGGCAGAGCCAACGTACCTTTCCTTTCTTCTCGGGTGCCGCTTGTGCAGCGGCGACAACCCGGGTCCCCAGGTGCTTGCCCGAGCAAGCGCTGGCCAGGCCGTCTCTTACCACGGGCCCAGTAAACGCCAAGACCCCCGCGTCCGCGAAATCGACACGCGATGACCCCCCGTCCGAGGCATGCAGGTCAAAGCCCACACCCCAGGGTGACCACTGGGCGTGACCGCTATGCATGGCCGTTTTTCCCGGTTTCGGACGTTCCTGCCGAATGTGCTCGCGTGCCGCTGGGTCGGGTCTCGCGCACGGCAGGCACCGACGAATATCGCCCGCGGGTACTGCTCCGAGCCGAGATCGGCGGCTAGGCTCGCGCCAAGCCCAGTTCAGGACGGACCCCGGGAGTCTCAATGTTGAGCACGATGCAGGACGCCCCCCTTTCCATCGCCGACCTCCTCAAGCATGGATCGAGGCTCCATGCCGACAGGGAGGTCGTCACGTGGACCGGTTCGGAACCCCGCCGGCGCAGCTACGGCGAGGTGGGCAAACGTGCGGCGCAGCTGGCGCACGCCCTGCGCGGCCTGGGAGTGACCGGCGACCAACGCGTCGGCACGTTCATGTGGAACAACGCCGAGCATCTCGAGGCCTACCTGGCAATCCCGTCCATGGGCGCGGTGCTCCACACGCTGAACATCCGGCTGTTCCCCGAGCAGCTGGTGTACGTGGCCAACCACGGCGAGGACCACGTCATCATCGTCGACGGTTCGCTGGTGCCGCTGCTGAACAAGCCGCTGGCGGAGTTGAAGACGGTCCGGCACGTGGTGGTCTCCGGTGGCGATCCGGCCGCCGTCGAGGCGCCCGAGGGCGTCCAGGTGCACTCCTACGAGGAGCTGCTCGCCGGGCAGCCCACGGAGTTCGACTGGCCCGAGATCGACGAACGGTCGGCGGCCGCGATGTGTTACACCTCGGGCACGACGGGTGATCCGAAGGGCGTCGCGTACTCGCACCGGTCGATCTGGCTGCACTCCATGCAGGTGTGCATGTCCGACAGCATGCGCCTGTCCGACACCGACACGACGCTGGTCATCGTCCCGCAGTTCCACGCGATGTCGTGGGGCGTGCCGTACGCCGCGTTCATGGTGGGCGCCTCGCTGGTGATGCCGGACCGGTTCCTGCAGCCCGGGCCGATCGCCGAGATCCTCGCCGCCGAGAAGCCGACCCACGCGGCCGCGGTGCCCGCCATCTGGCAGGGCCTGCTGCTGCACCTGGAGGACAACCCGCAGGACATCTCGCACCTGCGCGAGGTCGTGGTGGGCGGCTCGGCGGCCCCGCCGTCGATGATGCACGCCTTCGAGGAGCGCCACGACGTTCCGGTGCTGCACGCCTGGGGCATGACGGAGACGTCGCCGCTGGGCAGCGTGGCCCGTCCGCCGCGCGGCACGACCGGCGAGGAGGCGTGGGGTTACCGCTACACCCAGGGTCGGTTCCCCGCCGCGGTGCGGGCCAGGCTCATCGACGACGACGGCAACGAGGTCCCGTGGGACGGCGAGAGCGTGGGCGAGCTCGAGGTGTCGGGCCCGTGGATCGCGGGTGCCTACCACAAGGACTCCGACCCGGAGAAGTTCCGCGACGGCTGGCTGCGCACGGGCGACGTCGGCAAGATCACGCCGAACGGTTACCTGACGCTGACCGACCGGTCGAAGGACGTCATCAAGTCCGGTGGCGAGTGGATCTCGTCGGTCGACCTGGAGAACCAGGTGATGGCGCACGAGGCGGTCACGGAGGCCGCGGTGGTGGGTGTGCCGGACGAGAAGTGGGACGAGCGTCCCCTCGTCGCGGTCGTCGTCAAGGAGGGCCAGTCGGTCACGGCCGAGGAGCTGCGCGAGTTCCTGCGCGGCAAGGTCGCCAAGTGGCAGCTTCCCGAGCACTGGACGTTCGTGCCTGAGGTGCCGAAGACGAGCGTCGGCAAGTTCGACAAGAAGCGCATTCGCGCCGCACACGCCGAGGGCAAGCTCGACATCAGCCACTTCTAGGCGACCCCCGACCAGCCCAACGGTTTCAAGCCCCCGAGGGCCCCATGGTTGCGTTGAACGCAACCATGGGGCCCTCGGGAGCTTTTACGTGCGGGGGGCGTCACTGCGGGTGAGGGGCGGGATCGTCCGGTGTGATCTGAATGGCGCAACGCGGTTTACAGGTCGCTGTGGAGGCATAACAATCCCCCGACATGCGCGGACGACTCTTCACGGTGCTCCTGGCGGCCGTCACGGCATCGACCATCCTGCAACCGGCGGCCACCGCAGGCTCCCCCGCCGCGTCCGCCGGCCCAGGGAAGTCCGCGGAGGACGAAGCCATCGACTACCACGCGTGGGAGACCGCCGACGAGTTCGCCACCGGCACCCGCAGCGGTGTGCGGGCCGACGCGAACGGCCTCCGCCTCGCCGACCCGCAGAGCGGCCGCGACGGCCACGAGGTCGGCAGCTGGACCTCGCCGGCGTACGAACCCGGGTTCGACGCCTCCGAGCTCATCGCCTCGTGGAACGCCCACACACCGCGCGGCACGTGGATCGAGGTGGAGGCCAAGGCCACGACCGACTCCGGAGCGGACACCCAGTGGTTCACGCTCGGCAAGTGGGCCTACGGCGACGAGGACATCGAGCGCACCAGTGTCGAGAACCAGGCCGACGAGCACGCCTCCGTCTCCACCGACACGCTGATCGCCAAGGACGGGGTCGCGTTCCGCTCGTACCAACTGCGGGTCACGCTGCTGCGCGCCGAGGGCAGCGACGCCACTCCGGTCGTCGACCGGGTCGGCGCGATGACCTCGGACGTACCCGACCGGTTCGAACCGGCCCTCACCGAGCCCGGCGAGGCCAGGGGTGTCGAACTCGACGTGCCCGCCTACGCGCAGAACGTCCACGCGGGCAACTACCCGGAGTACGGCGGTGGCGGTGAGGCGTGGTGCAGCCCGACGGCGACGACGATGGTCGCCGAGTACTGGGGTGCGAAGCCGACCGACGAACAGCTGTCGTGGCTGCCGGCGGACTACCCGGACAAGAGCGTCGCCCACGCCGCCAGGCACACCTACGACTACGCCTACGAGGGCACGGGCAACTGGCCGTTCAACACCGCGTACGCGTCCGAGTACGGCCTCAAGGGCCACATCACGCGGCTGCACTCGCTGGCCGAGCTGGAGAGCTACATCGCGCGCGGCATTCCGGTCATCACGTCGCAGTCGTTCCTGGAGTCCGAACTGGACGGAGCGGGCTACGGAACAGCGGGACATCTCATGGTGGTCGTCGGCTTCACCGACGAGGGCGACGTGATCGCCAACGACCCGGCGTCCTCGTCGAACGACCAGGTACGCCGCGTCTACGACCGCGCCCAGTTCGAGACGATCTGGCAGCGCACCCTGCGCCACGACGAGAACGGCGACGTCGCGGGCGGATCCGGAGGTGTCGCCTACATCATCGAGGGCGAGCGCTGATTGCCCCGCGACCCGCTGTTCACCGACGCCGAGTATCCCGAGGACCCGTATCCGGGTGCTCGGCCGTCCACCTCGTACGTCCACCACGACGGCACCGGATACGCACTCACTGCCGAGACCCTCGCCGCCGTACGCGGGACGCGGATTCCCGTGCTCGCCTACGGTTCCAACGTCTGCCCTTCGAAGATCACGTGGCTGCGGGACACGCTCGGGCTGACCGGGCCCGCCGTCGTCGCCAGGGCCGAGTGCCGCGACGTGGCCGCGGTAGGGTCGGCCGGCCTGCGCGGGCGGGACGGCCAACGCCCCGCGACGCTCGCGGCGGCCCCCGGCGTCACCGAATGGCACGCCGTGTGGTTCGCGACGCCCGAGCAGGTCGCCGTGCTCGACGTGTGCGAGGCACGCGGATCGGCCTACGACCTGGCTCGGCTGCACGGCGGAGGCATCCACCTCGAGGACGGCTCTGTGCTCGACGAGGTGTACGCCTACGTCGGTCGTTCCGAGGGGCGGATGCCGCTGCTCGTCGGCGGCGAACCGGTGCGGATGAGCGAACTTCCACAGCGTAAGGCCCTCGCACTGACCGGGACGCCTGCTCCGGGCCACGGACTCGACGTCACGGTGCTTCCCGCGTCGTCCTTCAGCGGATGAGCTTGCCGGGGTTGAGGATCCCGGTCGGGTCGACCGCACGTTTGGCTGCCGCGAGCACCTCGCCGCCGAGCTGTCCGATCTCGGCCTCGAGATACGGCGCGTGATCGACACCCACCGCGTGGTGATGCGAGATCGTGCCGACGCGATCGTCCGAAATGGCCTCGCACGCGGCGGTTTTCGCCCGCTGCCACTGGCCGACCGGGTCGCGCGTCGAACGTGGCGTCAACACCGTGAAGTACAGCGACGCGCCGGTCTCGTAGGCATGGGAGACGTGGCACATGATCAGCGGGTCCCCAAGTTCGCCGCGCAACGCGGTACGCACCCGGTCGTAGAGCGTTCCGATCTTCGACCAGTGTGTCGCGGTCTCGAGCGTCTCGACACACACCCCGGCGTCCAGCAGCGCGTCCCGCTGACGCGGCCCGCCGAACCGCCCCCTCAGCCACGCGTGCGCGGGTGCCGGTGAGAGCCAGACCGCGCCGCCCGAGCGCAGCAGCCGCATCGCGTCCTTGCGGCGTTTCGCCGATTCGCCGTGCCAGCCCAGCACGAGCAGGCACGGCTCACCGACCCCGCGGACACCGAGGTAGCGCCGCAGCACGCCGGTCTTCCAGCTGCCGGCCAGGTGCAGGGACACCCGCGTTTCATCCACATCGGACAGCCTGGTGATGTCGGCGAGGAGGCCGCGCTGCGCCAACTGCCGCACGAGGCCGCATCCGCGTTCCCAACCGTCGACCGCGAAGGCCTCGTAGTGTTCGGTCTCCGGGACGGGGCGCACACGGACGGCCACCTCGGTGATCACCCCGAGCGCACCCTCGCTGCCGATGGCCAGGTGCCGCAGATCCGGCCCCGCGGCCGAGGCCGGCGCCACGCCGAGTCGCCACTCGCCGCGCGGCGTGGCCAGCCGCACCCCCGACACCATGTCCTCGAACCGCCCGTACCCGGACGAGGCCTGCCCGGCCGAGCGGGTCGCCGCGAATCCGCCGATGGTCGCGCGCTCGTACGACTGCGGGACGTGGCCGAGCGTGAAGCCGTGGGCCGACAGCATGCGTTCGGCGTCCGGTGCGCGCACTCCTGCCTGCAGGACGGCGATGTGCGACACCGGGTCGACGGACACGAGCCGGTTGAGCCGTTCGAGGTCGAGCACGACGACGGAGTCCTTGTCGCCCTTCAACGCCGTCACACCGCCGACGACCGAGGTTCCCCCACCGAACGGCACGACGCCGACGTCGTGGGCGACGCACACCTCGAGCACGCGCTGGACCTGGTCGGGATCGGCCGGCAGCACGACCGCGTCCGGCACCGGCATCCCGGACGCCGGATTCCGCCTGCGCAGTAGGTCCAGATAGGACAGCCCGCCGCTGCGTTCGAGACGGTCGCGCGGCTCGTCGAGGACGTGCCGCGGTCCGACGACCTCGGCCAGCCGCGCACGCGCCTCGCCGGGAAGTCCGGACGGCGGCACGGCGATGGCCGAGTCGGGCGCGACGGGATCACTCGGCGTCAGGTCACCGATCCTGCGGCTGAGCCAGCGCAGCTCGCGGTCGGTGAGGTGTGCGGCGTCGGCCCCTTCGGGCGTCCACGCCCCGCGGAGTCGGTGGTCAAGGCTGTCGGTCACCGCTAGAGTGTGACACATGGATCCAGAACGTCACACCCGTGGCGGAAGTCGTGTCTCCGACGACACACTCCTCGACGCCGCCAGGGCGTGCGTCCTCACCGACGGTGTCCGGCGCACCACCCTGACCGGCATCGCCAAGGCCGCGGGCGTGTCGCGCATGACCGTCTACCGGCGCTTCCCCGACGTCCGCAGCGTGCTCGCCGCCCTGATGACGAGGGAGTTCAGCGCACTGCTCCAGGGCGTCGCCGACGATGCGGGCCCCGGCGGCAGCGCGCGTTCCCGGCTCGTCGAGCACGCGGTCACCGCGGTGCAGCGCCTCGGCACCGACCCGTTGCTGCGCACCGTGCTCGACCTCGACGCCGACCTCCTGCTGCCCTACATCACCGAACGGCTCGGCGCGACACAGCGTGTCGCCGAGGACGGCCTGCGCGCGTTCGTCGAACAGGGCCACGCCGACGGTTCGATCCGTGCGGGCGAGCCCGCGGCGCAGGCGCGGGCGCTGCTGCTGGTGCTGCAGTCGTTCGTGCTCTCCCGCAGGCCCGCCGTGTCCGACTCCCCACGCGCCTCCGCCGTGGACGCTGCCGCGCTCCTCGGCGAACTGGCCCAGCTGCTCGAAGGAGCTCTGAAACCATGATCACGGCTTCGCTCACCGCCCGCAGACGCACGCGCGAACTCGACGAGCTCGCATCCGGCGAACGGGTCGACGTCCTCGTCGTGGGCGGCGGCGTCACCGGCGTCGGATGTGCGCTCGACGCCGCGTCCCGCGGATTGTCGGTGGCCCTCGTCGAAGCACACGACCTGGCGTTCGGCACCTCGCGGTGGTCGAGCAAGCTCGTGCACGGCGGCCTGCGCTATCTGGCACACGGCGAGTTCGGCCTCGCCCACGAGAGCGCGGTCGAGCGCGACATCCTCATGACCCGCACCGCGCCGCACCTGACCAGATCCACGGCGCAGGTCTTCCCGGCCTACGGCGCGAACTCCCGCGCGTCGAGCCTGCTCACGCGCGGCGGACTGCACGCGGGCGACGCGCTGCGCAGGATCGCCCGCACACCGTCGTCCCTGCTGCCGCGACCCCGCGCGGTGCCGCCGGCCGAGGCACTGGCGCTCGCGCCGGGGCTGCGCAGACAGGGCCTGCGCGGCGGGCTGCTCGCCTTCGACGGCGCCCTCACCGACGACGCGCGTCTCGTCGTCGCGATCGCGCGCACGGCGGCGGCCCACGGCGGGCGCATCCTGACCAAGCTGCAGGCGACCGAACTGCACGGCGACCGCGTCGTCGCCCGTGACCGGCTCAGCGGGTCCACAGTGGAACTGCGCGCCCGGCAGGTCGTGAACGCCACGGGGGTGTGGGCGGGTTCCCTGCTGCCGTCGGTGCGGTTGCGGCCGTCCCGCGGCACGCACCTCGTACTCGACGCACGACGCACCGGCCTCGGCGAGACGTCCGTGATGGTCCCCGTTCCCGGCGAGCTCAACCGCTTCGTACTGATGCTGCCCCAACCCGGAGGGCGAGTGTACCTGGGCCTGACCGATGAGCCGCTCGACGGAACACCCGACGACGTCCCCGCCGTTCCGGACTCCGATGTGGACTTCCTGTTGACGGTCGCCTCCTCGGTGCTCGAACGATCGCTGACCCGCGACGACGTACTGGGCGCGTTCGCGGGATTGCGACCGCTGCTGGAGGCCGACGGCAGCACCGCGGACCTGTCCCGCAAACACGCCGTCCTCACGGATCCCGACCGCGGCGTGCTGACGGTGGTGGGCGGCAAACTCACCACCTACCGGCGCATGGCCGAGGACGCCGTCACCGCGGCGATCCGGACGGCGGGCCTGCCGGCCGGTCGCTCGCGCACCGCGCGACTTCCGCTGCTCGGCGCCGCGAGCAGACCGCAGCTGGGCGCCGTGGACGCACCGCCACGACTGGTCGCCAAGTACGGCACCGAGGCACCCCGCGTCGCCGCGCTGGGCGAGGTCGACCCCGAACTCGGCAGGCCCCTGTTCGACGGCACCGACGTCACCGCCGCCGAGGTCGTATGGGCCGTGCGACACGAGGGCGCGATCGACGCCGACGACGTCCTGCACCGGCGCACCCGGCTCGGCCTCGTCACCGCCGACGCCGACGCCGCCCGTGAGCGGGTCGCCGACCTGGTGAGCAGAACAACCGCCGGCCTGACATGAAAAGTGCCCCCGAGGGCCCCTTGGTTGCTTTGTCGAGCACTGCCACGCGGAGCGTGTCCGTTCGGGTGGCGGTGGGCGACGGGTGGGAGCAACTAAGGGGCCCTTGGGGGCACTGGACGAGGCGGTTCAGCGCTCCGAGAGCGGCTTGTAGTCGCGCTCCTTCTCGCCCGTGTAGATCTGGCGCGGGCGGCCGATCTTCGTCTCCGGGTCCTCGATCATCTCGCGCCAGTGCGCGATCCAGCCCGGCAGCCGGCCCAGCGCGAACAGCACCGTGAAGAACTGGGTCGGGAAGCCCATGGCCCGGTAGATCAGACCCGTGTAGAAGTCGACGTTCGGGTAGAGCTTGCGCTCGATGAAGTAGTCGTCCGAGAGCGCGCGCTCCTCGAGCCGCTTGGCGATGTCGAGCAGCTCGTCGTTGCCGCCGATCTTCGACAGGATCTCGTCGGCGGTCTTCTTGATGATCTTCGCGCGCGGGTCGTAGTTCTTGTAGACCCGGTGGCCGAAGCCCATCAGGCGAACGCCGGGCTCCTTGTTCTTGACGCGCTCGACGAACTTGTCGACGTTGCCGCCGTCGGCCTTGATCGCCTCGAGCATGTCGAGCACCGCGCTGTTGGCGCCGCCGTGCAGCGGGCCGAACAGGGCCATGATGCCGGCCGAGATGCTGGCGAACAGGTTCGCCTCGGAGGAGCCGACGAGCCGCACGGTCGACGTGGAGCAGTTCTGCTCGTGGTCGGCGTGCAGGATGAACAGCTGGTCGAGGGCCTTGGCCATGACCGGGTCGATCTCGTACGGCTCGGCGGGCAGGCCGAACGTCATGCGGAGGAAGTTCTCCACCAGGCCCAGCGAGTTGTCCGGGTACAGGAACGGCTGGCCGATGGACTTCTTGTAGGCGTAGGCCGCGATCGTGGGGACCTTCGCCAGCAGACGGACGGTCGAGAGCTCGACGTTCGACTTGTCGAACGGGTCGAGCGCGTCCTGGTAGAACGTGGACAGAGCCGAGACGGCGCTGGACAGCACCGGCATCGGGTGGGCGTCCCGCGGGAAACCGTCGAAGAAGCGCTTCAGGTCCTCGTGCAGCAGCGTGTGCCGGTTGATCTTCGAGGTGAATTCCTCCAGCTGCTGCTTGTTCGGCAGCTCGCCGTGGATCAGCAGGTAGGACACCTCGACGAACGTCGAGCGCTCGGCGAGCTGCTCGATCGGATATCCCCGATAGCGCAGGATCCCCGCGTCACCGTCGATGTAGGTGATGGCGGAAGACGCGGCCCCGGTGTTCACGAAACCCGGGTCATAGGTGATGTAGCCGGTCTGGGCCAGCAGTTTCCCGAGCTGGATGCCGGGGGCGCCTTCGACAGGGCGGACAACCTTGAAGTCGTGCTCGCCATCAGGAAGGCGGAGCACGGCCTTCTCGCCCTCGGACTGCGCCGCAGTCGCGTCGGACATGCACATGCCTCTCACGGTCACACGGGCCGGTCGGTGGCGACCGCAGGTTCTGCTGGTCACCGCGTGTACGCGACAGGCACTTCAGCCTCGTCGCACCGCCCCGCTGGGGTACGAATGCTCCCTTACGCTAGTCCAGATAAGGGCATTTACGCAGCCGTGGCGTTACCCACAGCGACCCGTTGCGACAAGGTTCACACGCTGGCGTTTTGACGTGGCGTTAACTCGTTCGAGGTAGGCGGCTCGGCGCCGCTGCGCGACACCGTCACCCCCGCCGCGCGCGCCGCGAACGCAAGCGCTTGCGTCCAGTCGTCCGGGGTCAGATCCGGCAGCTGCGCCACGTTCCTGCGCGCCAGCCAGGCCAACAACGCACCGTGCACGGTGTCGCCCGCGCCGATGGTGTCGGCGACCGGCACGTCCACGGCAGGCGCGGTCGCCACCTCCCCGTCGGCCGTGAACACCGACAGGCCGTCGCCACCGCGCGTCAGCACGACGGCGTCCACCCCGGCGTCGAGCCAACTCGCGGCGGCCTGCTCGGCGTCCACCCCGCCGGCGAGCCACTCGGCGTCGTCGTCGGAGACCTTCAGCAGCCGCACGCTCGGCAACCACGACGCGAACCGCTCCCGATACGCGTCCGGGTCGGCGATCATGTCGGCGCGAATGTTCGGGTCGAGTGCGGTGAGCACGCCCCTCGCCGCCTCGCGGTGCAGCATCGCCTCGTAGACGCTCGCCCCCGGTTCGAGCACCATGCCCAGCGTGCCGAGCGAGAGGATCGTCGTGGACCCGGGCAGCAGCCCTGGGTCGGCGACGAGCCGGTCGGCCGTTCCCTCGGTGTAGAAGCTGTACCGCGCCGCACCCGAGTCGTCGAGGGCCACCACGGCCAGAGTCGTCGGCTCGTCGCCGCGCTGCACCAGCGAGGTGTCCACACCGGAATCCTCCAGCCGCTGCAGCAGCGCGTCCCCGAAGCGGTCGTTGGACATTCGGGACAGAAACGCCGTCGGCACGTCGAGCCTGCCCGCGGCGAGTGCCACGTTGTACGGACCACCGCCGAGCCGCGGCGCGAGCAGCGCCTTGTCCACGTCGGCGGGCACGAGGTCGACCAGCGCCTCGCCACCGGACACGATCATCGCCGGACTCCCTTCCCCGGTTCGTCAATCTTCGCCACTTGATCGCTCTTTGCCGGTTGGTCGCTCTTCCCCGGTTGGCCGCTCTTTGCCGGTGGGTCGCCGACGTCCGAGCTCGCGCGCAATCCTCGCAGCAGCAGGTCCGACAGCGCCGCGAAGGCGTCGGCATCGGAGTACCCACTGCGTTCGCGGACCGTTCCGTTCTGAATCTGCTCGATGAGCAGCTCCGCGAACTCGGCGACCAAGGGTCCGTGGACGTCGCGGAAGACACCGTCCCGTGCCCCGGTGTCGATGAACCCGCGGATCCGGCCCGCCGCCGCCCGTGAGTTGAACTCGTAGGTCTCGCGCGTGGGCTCGAAGGCGTCGACGTCGGCGATGAACCGCTCGGAGGCTCGGCCCAGCTCCTCGGCGACCCCGGCGAGGTACTCCCTGATCATCGCCGGCGCGTCGGCGGCCGCGGCGACCCGCTCCTCGATGCGATCGGCGGCGCCGCGGAAGAAGTGCGTGACCACCCTGACCGCGAGCTGCTCCTTGCTCGAGGCCAGCGCGTACAGCGTGGACTTGGAGCAGCGAAGGTGCGTGGCGAGGTCGTCGAGGGTGTAGTCGAGAAACCCCTTCGCGAGGAACAGCTCCTCAAGTTCGCCGAGCAACGCCTGCTGACGAGCGGTCGGTTGCCGGTTTCGTCGCCGGGTCTGGTTCGGGGCCATCCTCAGAGCCTATGATGGTACTGCCAAAGCCACCACAGTACTGTTTCTGGTACTGGTTCAAGGGCTCCCGAGGGCCCCATAGTTGCGTTGAACGCAACCATCGGGCCCTTGGGAGCTCGTCGATGGAGTCGTCATGCCAGCCGAACGCCTGCTGCCGGACACCGAGTCCGAGGACCTGGTCGCACTCGCCCGCGAGATCGCCCGTGAGGAACTCGCGCCGGTCGCGGCCGAGTACGAGGAGGCCGAGCGGTTCCCTCGCGAGCAGTTCCGCCTGCTCGGCAAGTCCGGCCTGCTGGGCCTGCCGTATGCGGAGCGCTGGGGCGGCGGCGAGGTGCCGTACGAGACATATCTTCAGGCGCTCGAGGAGATCGCATCGGCCTGGATGTCGGTGGGCGTGGGGCTGTCGGTGCACACGATGTCGTGCTTCGCGCTCGCCCACTACGGCACCGACGAGCAGCGGGACCGGTGGCTGCCCGCGATGCTCGGCGGCGAACTGCTCGGCGCGTACGCGCTGTCGGAGTCGCACGCCGGCTCCGACGCCGCTGCGCTGTCCACGCGGGCACGACTCGACGGCGACCGGTACGTCGTCAACGGCACGAAGGCGTGGATCACCGCGGGTGGGCAGGCCGACTTCTACACGACGATGGTGCGCACGTCCGACGACCCGACCTCCGGCGGCAAGGGCGTCAGCTGCCTGCTGGTGGACGCCTCGACGCCGGGACTGAGCGCAGGCGCCCCGGAACGCAAGATGGGACTGACCGGGTCGACGACCGCGCAGATGACCTTCGCGGACGCGCCCGTACCCGCCGAACGGCTGATCGGCGAGGAGGGTGCGGGCCTGAGGATCGCGCTCGACTCGTTGGCGTCCGGTCGGCTCGGGATCGCGGCGTGTTCGGTCGGGTTGGCGCAGGCCGCACTCGACGAGGCGGTCGCCTACGCCAAGACCCGCACCCAGTTCGGCAAGCCGATCATCGAGCACCAGGGGCTGGAGTTCCTGCTGGCCGACATGGCGGCGGCCGTCGAGTCGTCGCGGGCGACGTATCTCGACGCGGCGCGCAGGCGTGACCGCGGGATGCCGTTCCAGCGCCAGGCGTCGGTGGCGAAACTCGTCGCGACGGACGCCGCCATGAAGGTGACCACGGACGCGGTGCAGGTGCTGGGCGGCGCGGGTTATACGCGCGACTTCCCCGTGGAGCGATACATGCGCGAGGCGAAGGTCCCCCAGATCTTCGAGGGCACGAACCAGATCCAGCGTATGGTCATCGCCCGTGCCCTGAAACAGGCGTAACCAGCCGTGTTGCGCCTTCGGGGGCGCGTGTTGCGCCTTCCGGGGCGCGTGTTGCGAATTCGGGGCGCCGTGTTGCGCCTTCAGGGGCGCGTGTTGCGGACTCCGGGCGCCGTGTTGCAGCCCGGGGATGGCCCACCGACCTCCGTGCTCCGCGCAGACCGTCGTCATCCATGCAACGCGAGACGGTCGGCGCGGGCGATGACGCGAATCGGAAACACGATCGCCGAAACCGCAACACTCTCCCACGAATCCACAACACGGGCTCCCGAATCCGCAACACGGCCACTCCAGGACGCAACACGCGCCCCTGGGGACGCAACACGCGGCCTGCCGGGCCGCGGGGCTACTCGCGGTAGCGGCGGTCGGCCACCACGCCTTCGCCCGTGGTGTCGTCGAAGCGGTACACGTCGCGGCCGCGGACGAACACCCGCCGCGCGCGGTTCATGACGTCGAGCGGGTCGCCCGACCACACCGCGACGTCGGCGTCCATACCCGGCTTCAGTGCACCGATGCGATCACCGAGTCCGAGCATCTCGGCGGGGTTCACCGTCAGGGCGCGCAGCGCGGTGTCCCGGTCCAATCCGTCCTTGACCGCCAGTGCCGCCTGATAGATGAGGAAGTGGATCGGCACCACGGGGTGGTCGGTGGTCAGCGCGAGCTTGACGCCCGCCCGCGCGAGAACGCCCGCCGTGCGCATCGACCGGTTGCGCAACTCCACTTTGGACCGCGAGGTGAACAGCGGACCGAGGATCACCGGAACGTCGCGCTCGGCAAGGAAGTCCGCGATCAGGTGGCCCTCGGTGCCGTGGTTGACCACGAGCTTGTACCCGAACTCCTCGGCCAGCCGCACGGCGGTGACGATGTCGTCGGCGCGGTGCGTGTGCTGGTCCCAGTACAGCTTGCCGTCGAGGACGTCGACGAGCGTCTCCATCGTCAGGTCGACGTCGAACGGCATGCCCTCGCTGCGTGCGTGCTCGCGCTGTGCGGCGTAGTTGCGCGCCTTGGTGAACGCCTCGCGCAGCGTCGCCGCGACGCCGAGACGGGTCGAGGGCGTCTTGTCCTTCTCGCCGTAGACGCGCTTGGGGTTCTCGCCGAGTGCGCTCTTGACGCTGACGTCCTCGGCGAACGTCATGTCGACGACGGTGCGGCCCCACGTCTTGACGCCGACGGTGCGCCCGCCAATCGGGTTGCCCGAGCCGGGCTTGACCACGACGCTCGTCACTCCACCGGACAGCGCGTCGTCGAAGCCGACCTCGTACGGGTCGATGCCGTCGAGTGCGCGGAAACGTGCGCCGTTCGGATCGGTCATCTCGTTGGTGTCGTTGCCGGACCAGCCCTCGCCGTCCTCGTGCACGCCGAGGTGGGCGTGCGCGTCGATGAAGCCGGGCAGCACCCACCCGCCGGCGGCGTCGACGATCTCGGCGTCGGCCGGAACGTCGACGTCGGCGCCCACGGCGGCGATCGTGGCGCCGTCCAGCAGCACCGTGCCACCGTCGATCGGGTCGCCGTCGACGGGAACCACATATCCGTTCGTGATCGCGATAGTCATAGTTCGCTACGCTAACGAACCTTCGACCCGCACGCCCCACGAACCGCTCCACGACTCGCGAGGTTCGAGCGCGATGAGGTCGATGCCCGAGTTCAGCGCGTCGGCCGGGCACGTCATCGGTTCGATCGCGATGGCCCGGCCGCGTCCGGGGAAGTCGGACGGGGTGAACACCTGGGCCCAGCGGAAGTCGGGGTCGGACCAGATGTCCAGGTGTGTGTCGTGGTGGCTCAGCCACACGTGGTGCCTGCCGTCGTCGCCTGCCTCAAGACCGGTGAACGCCGTGTCGAGGTCCAGTCCACCGACGATCCGGCCGCCGCGCAGGTCGTACTCGGTGCCGTCGACGTCCTGTTCGTCGGCGAACGGCAGCTGCCGCTCATCGTCGAACGGCCACACGCGGCTCGCGGGCAGGGTGAGCGTGAGTTCGTCGGTGGGCACGTCGCCGATGCGGAAGTAGGGGTGTGTGCCGACACCGACGCCGATGGCCTTGTCGCCCTCGTTGCTGATCGTGTGGGTGACCGTGAGGCCGCGGGGTGCGAGGTCGTAGACGACGCCGGTGCGCAGCGGCACGGGCCAGCCCTTGTCGGCGCCGATGTCGCAGCCGAAGGTGATCGACGATTCGGCGTGCTCGACGAGTTCCCACTCCTTGCGGCGGGCCAGGCCGTGGATGGCGTTGCCGCGTGCGGGTTCGGTGACCTCGAGTTCCTGTTCCTGTCCGTCGAACGTCCACCGCGCGCCGGCGGTGCGGTTGGGCCACGGCACCAGGATCTGGCCGGCGCCCTTCGGCGGTTTCTCGTCCTCGGCGAAGGTCTCGACCAACGGTTTGCCGCCGATGGTCAGCGAGCGCAACCCGGCACCGATCTCGGTGACGACGGCGCGGGCGTTTCCTCGGACGAGTTCGAACTGTTCCCCGGTCGGATTGGCCATGCCTGTCACCGTAGTCGCCTACGGTGACAGGCATGACAGTGCAGGCCGTCGGTGTGGACGGCTGCGATGCCGCGACGTACTCGATCCGACGGCGGTGACGCCGCAGGCGGTGTCGCCACCGCTTTCGGCGACCTTCCGTGGGCCGCCCGGGCACTACTCGTCGGCGGTGGCGGCCTCGCTGGACCTGCGCATGGCGAGGTGGTTGACGCCCCACAGGACCAGGCCGACGACGAGCAGGATCGCCGCGACGACGTAGTCGCGTGCGGGGCGTCCCGACAGCGGACTGGCCAGGTACAGGCAGAAGATCGCGGCGAACACCGGGATGATCGTCGGCGCGCGGAAGTGCTTGTGCGGCACGGGGTCGCGGCGCAGCGCCAGCACCGCGACGTTGACCACCGCGAACACGACCAGCAGCAGCAACGCGGTCGTGCCGCCGAGCACGTCGATGTCGACCGTGGACACCAGGACCATCGCGATGACGCTGGTGAACACGATCGCGACCCACGGGCTGCGCCGGAACGGGTGCACCGTGCCGAACACCTTCGGGATGATGCGCTCGTTCGCCATGCCGTAGACGAGCCTGCTGGCCATGAGCATGTTGATCAGCGCGGAGTTGATGACGGCGAACAGCCCGATGGCCGAGAAGATCTCCCGCGGCATGCCGGGTGCGCCGATGTCGATGACCTTCAGCAGGGCTCCGCTCTCGGCGGCTTCGAGATCACCTGCGGGCACGAGCAGCGACGAGGTGACCGACACGAAGATGTAGATGGTCGCGGCGATGACCATGCCCCAGAGCATCGCCTTGGGGAACACGCGTGCCGGGTCCTTGGTCTCCTCGGCCATGTTGACCGAGTCCTCGAAGCCGACCATCGAGAAGAATGCCAGCGAGGTGGCGGACGTGATCGCCACGAGCATGGTCTGGTCCTGGGTGTTGAACTCGACCAGGCGACTCGGCTCACCCGCGCCGTTCAGGACCGCCCAGGCGCCGACGCCGATGATGATCAGCAGACCGCCGATCTCGATGCACGTCAACACGACGTTGGTGGTCACCGACTCGCGGACGCCACGGAAATTGATGACGCCGAGCAGCGCGATGAACAGAATCGCCATGAGCGGCATCGGTGAGGTGATGAACTCGGCGAGATAGGTGTCGCCGAAGGCCACCGCGGCCGACGAGGCCGACGTGATTCCCGAGCACATCACGGCGAAGGCGACCAGGAACGTCAGGATGCGAACGTTGAACGCCTTGTGCGTGTACAGCGCCGCACCGGCAGCCCTCGGGTACTTCCCGACGAGTTCCAGATAGCAAAGCCTGACGTTGTCTGCATTAGGCTAACCCCATGCGACTACTTGGCGCAATACGGCTATCTAGCATGACCGAGGCGACCACCTCCCCGGAACGGCAACGGGAGATCATTACGCGCTGGGCGGCGTTCCGCCAGGACGAGATCATCGGCTGGGCGGAGGACCTGGACGTTTCCGCGACGACGTACGGGCCGATGGCGCGCCCGGAACTAGGCGACTGGTTACAACGTCGATCCGATGAGTTCGACGCGGTGGTCTTTTGGAAGCTCGACCGGGCCGTCCGGTCTGCTAGCGACCTATCCGAGCTAATCCGGTGGGCAAAGGACAATCGCAAAGGCCTGGTGTTCGCTGAGGATGCCTTAGACCTCGACACCCCAACCGGTGAAGCTATGGCCTACATCTCGGCCGTGTTCGCCCACCTAGAATCGGTGCGTATCTCCGAGCGGGTTACGTCGGCGCAGAGCTACTTACGGTCGACCAACCGGCGGGCTAGTGGATATGCCCCGTACGGGTACCGCACCGTAGACAACCCCGACGGCCGAGGACGTGTATTGGCGGTCGACCCGGATACCTCGGCGATCGTCCGTCAGATGGTTGCTAGAGCTATCGAGGGTGCGTCAATGGGCGCCATAGCCCGTGAGCTGAACGCCCAGGGGGTCGCACCCCCACGGGGTGCGACCGCCAAAGACGGAACACCTCGGTACTGGGGTCGAGAGGTTGTTGCGGGCATTCTGAGATCTCCCGCAATACTCGGGCAGAAGATCCACAAGGGGCGCCCCGTCCGTGGTGACGATGGGTTGCCATTGGTGGTCGCCCCGCCGCTGATTGACCACGACACGCACCAACAGCTAAAAGCCGCCATCGCGGCACGGGCGGGCTCTCGGCGCCGAACACACGAGGGCGACCCGCTGGTAGGTGTTGTCGAGTGTTGGCACTGTGGCCGCCCGGCGTACCGCCATGCCGCGACCCGCCGACTTGCCAGCGGACCGAAGACCTACGTCACCTATCGGTGCAAACCCCGAACCGACGGGCCGCCCAACTGTGGGGGTTCGGTCGACGAAGACACCGTGAAATCCCTACTGGAGTGGCAGTTTCTTGATGTCGCGGGGGGCCTTGAACGCAAAATTCGCCGGTTCATACCCGGGGAGGACCACACCGCCGAACTGGAACGGGTGAAGGCCAGCATTACCGATCTCCGAACGGCCCGTTACCAACGGGCTGAGTTCACCACGGCCGACGATGTCGCCGAGTACGACCGTATGATGGAGGCCTTGCTAGCGGAACGAGAGCGCCTGTCAGAGCTGCCTCAGCGACCCTCCGGGTGGGTGTTGGAACCGGCTGGGGAGACGTACGCCGAGGCGTGGCAGCGGTCCGACTGGGCGCAGCGGGCGCAGCTAGTAAGCGATGCTGGGCTACGTCTACGCGTGGGCAGCGAGCCCCGATCCAACGTTCTGTATGCCTCGATGGTGAGCATGGATACACAGGCCGCCCTCCGGACCTCCGAGCAGCGTTGGAACCGCGACCGCGACGAGCGCGTCTCACGTTAGAGTTACGGCCCACTGACGCAACGTCACCAGGGGGAGGACCATATGCCCGAGTTCGACGCACCAAAGCCCGTCGGAGGCGGTTCAGCCGAGACGGCGCAGGTCGGCAAGATGCTAGGCAACCTAAACCCTCTCGACTCGAAGCAGATGGCTCACGCTGAGAACCAGAGCAGCCAGTTGCTGGAATCCGCCAAAGGCGGTGGGTTCCGTGTGAGCGAGAACGCAGCGAAGCCGATCAGAGACGCCCTCATCGAGGCTTACGACGACGTCCTTGGGATTCTCAAAGAAGCCCGCGTCCTCGCGGCGGAGCCGCAGCTCGGTACGGGGCCTTACGCGCAGCAGGTAGCTAACCACGTCCGACAAAGCGCCGACGGCCCGCAGGGCATCTTGCCGGTCTTGGAACAGTTAAAGGGCATCCTTCAGAAGTCAGAGCAAGCCCTCAAGATCGCGATGGACAACTACCGCGAGACCGAGGCAGAGCAGCAAAGCACCTTCAACGGGAACTAGGAGTTAACACGGTGCGGTCCTCACGCGCGCCCCTGGTCGTACTTGCCACCGCGTCCGCGTTCGTTCTTGGCGCCTGTTCTCAGGGTGAAAACGGCACCCCAGAGGCCGAGGGCGGACCGACTTCGGCGGTATCGCAACCCGCCGCCGATGAGAGTCCGTTGTCTGGGTTCGACCCCTGTTCGGCCCTCACTACCGAAGAGGTGGCCAAGCATGGCGCCGTCAAAGGTGGCCCCACACGCGAAACCATTGGAACGGCGCAGGTGTGCTCATGGGACGGTGACCCTGGGCACAGCACCAAGGACGTTCCCAGTACGGCGGTGGCTGTTCGTGAAAACGGCGGTGTGGACCAAATGACCGACTTTGGTCGCGGCGTCCAGCGCTCCAGCGAGAACGGCCGAGAGTACGCCCAATCAGCGGGCAACGGTGGCTGCACGATCGCCATTAGCGTTACCAAGTCATCCCGCGTTGACATCCAGGTGAGCGGTATCGACGACCTGAAGGCATGCGATATGGCGAACGCGTTGGTCGAGGTGGCCGAGCCGCGCATCCCGCAGGGTTGAGCGCGACGCCGGGCCGTTAGGCCCGGCGTCTTAGCCGTGTTACCCGCCCCACCTGGGGTAGAACGGCGGGACCAGCTCACCCGGCCGTTCCTGGGCCGCCTCCGCCGTCGTGACGGCTCGAATTGCCTCAGGTCCGTAGGTGATGCGGTGTCCTACAAGACCAAGCGCTTCGGGCATCCTCCGGCCGTCTCCAGACGGCATGGGCGGCACGCCTGGTGCGGCGATAAGCGGCCAACCTTGGTAACCCCCGCCGATGCCGCCAGGGTCGCTGTTGCACGGGTGCGCCCCGGCGGCCGCGAGGCGGCCGCGAAGCTGGTGGGCGGCGGTGATCCTGGCGTTTAGGTCGTGCAGTTCGCCTAGGGTCTTGCGGGACACCCCGCGAAGGTATACCTGTACCGCCCGGTTCCACCCGTTGGACAGCGTGTCGTCCGGTAGCGGCGTAGGCAGCTCAACCTTGTCGGCCTGGGCGAACAGTTCGTTGATCAAATCGACCAAGTACCGCTCGATCTCAAGCCCGGCGGCTTGTAGGCGATCACGAATCTCCCGGCAGGTAGCTTTAAGGTCGGCCTCGGCGATTTTCCTAGCTTCCTGGCGGAGGCCTTCGGCGTTAAGCGCGTGCTCGGCACGCTCAAGAACGCTTGTGCCAGTCGGGACAGGCGTGGGGATGTTCCTCGCCGTTTCGACAGCAGCGTGGTAGTCCTGGGCGGCCTGGGTCACCACGTCTGGCGTAGTAATACCCGGGGTGCGACTCCAGGTGTTCACGATCAGCCTCACGGCCTGTTCCGGGTCGGCTGCGGGGCGGCAGTTCGTCATGAGTTTCCCTTTCTTCGTAGACAGAAGTAACAACGGCTGCTAAGGCCGCTACTGGTGTGGGGGTTAATCGGAAAAGCGGCGGACGGCCGCCGTTGAAAGCATTGGGTGCACTGCTTCCGAGGGGTGGCCCTTCGGATTTCAGCGGCCGACCGGGTGGCGTTAATCGCCTCGTAGTGCCGCTCACGAGCGGCGCGGTGCCAAAGGCGGCAGTGCTCACACACCCGCCGTAGGCACCGAGGCCGCCCACGGCGGCATTCGCGGCCGTGGTGCCTAAAGGCGTTGGCGTTGATGTCATGCGGCGCCGTGATGCGTTGACCGTTGTACGTCGCCCCAGAACACCGTAGAATAAAAGGGTGCGGGTGTTCTCTAGGGCAGTTTCGGTGGATGTACGGCATTAACCCTCCGAGGGCCATCCTGGCCGCCGTAGATGGTCAACCGGGCGTCCAAGGGCGGCTAGGTAGGCCGCCAGGTGTGGGTAGACGGTGTGATCGGTAGCGTCGTGGATGGACCCGGCCTCAAGCCGGGTCCAGCCGTCTGGGGGATCAACGGCACGGGTTAAACGGCAGGCCTCGCAGACGACGAGTTTCAGCGTGTCCACCCCGCCTCGACGTATTCCTTGATGATCTCGGCGAGCAGGGCCTCCACGGTCATCCCGTGGGCGTTAGCGACGCGCTGTAGACGTGCCGTCGTTTCGGAGGGAAGCTCTAGCAGCGGTAGGGTAATCATTCAGTCTCTTTCTTGGGCCGATGGGTTCGACGTGGGCCATCACGGGCCAACTCAGAAAATCCGGCCGTCAGATTGGACAGGACGGTTAGGTCGAGCGTCTGACCACGCCTTTTCCGACGGCCTAGAACAGGCCGAGTGATACGGAAATGGGGGTCCGGCTCATCACACCAGGACGCGTACTGGGCGATACGGAGACGCTCAAATAGCGTGCCCAAAAACCGCTAAGACGCGGTCTTCGTCTGGGATAAACACGCCGCGACCGACGGCTTCGGCAAACACAAAGTAGTTCCACGCGAGCCGTTGATCTCCCGCGGCTTCGGCCTTACGGCCAAGCCGCAGGGCTTTAGCAATCCGGTGTTCTCGCTGCTGGACATTAGGGAAACTGTTGTCGACCCATACGGATGTTGGAACGTCAAAGTCGACCCAACGGCCCTTCGCGGCCTTAACGGCATTAGCCGTCTTATCGCGGCCACGTCGTACCCGATCGCGCCTGCATTCCGAGCAAGACCCGTCGGCATCTCGGCCGGTTATCGTGGTGTCGTGACGCTTGTTGCGACAGTACATAACGGCACCTCCTTTCCATCTCGATACGGGGAGTGGCCAAAAAGAGACACCCCCGCCGCGAAGCGGGGGCGTCGTGGGCGTAGCTGACATGCTGCCCGGTCTTCCTGGGCGCTGAATCAGGAAGACAAATAGATGACGGTGGCTAGAGCCTTGGAGACCGGCCCGGCTCAAGGCCGCCCCTAACCACCGTCAAACTCGGGGGATCCGGTCGAGAATATCCGCTACCGGCTCATCCGGATCGTCGATTGGCGGCACGCGGTCCTCGAAGGTTGCGAGGATCGCCTGTCCGCCCTCGGCTCGCTCGTGGCCGCTGGGGGCTAGCGAGCTGAAGGCCTTCTTTAGGCGGTGCCGGTCTTCCGGGCGAAGACCCAGATCCCCGATTTCCTCGGCGGACGGCGGGTTCCCTGTAGCGACCGCGTGGTGAACCAAGCTGCGCAGGCGGTTGTCTCGTGGCATGTATGTTTCCCTTTCTGGTTCCCTTTCACATAACGGGGGCGACCTAGCGCCGACGTGGGAGCCGTCCGATAGTCAGCGCTAGGTCGCCTAAACCGGCGGAGCGCGGAAAGGGGGCGCGCTCGAACGCCGGTGGCTTTTACCCCTACGTCTTTAACTGGCCGCGAAATGAGTCTTCTTTGGGGCATGGTCGGCTGAAGTTCACCCATGCGGCCCCTATGGGCATAGGCTGTTGTCTTCGAAGCCGCAAAGGGCGCTCTCGTTTTCCCCTACACCTTCGTGTATGTGCCGCCACGGGGTACCCGGCGGCATAAAGCGCCTAAAGTTCACCCGAGAAGGTGTATCTACTGGGTAACACCTCGTTCGTGATCTCGTTGAAACTTCGAGGGGGCCGAGCGGACGCCCAGAATGTCCGGGAGGACCCCCTCCGGAGCCGGGGCTTAAGTGTCGACGTCGGGCTTCAACACGTTCACCATCTCGGCGAACCCGTTGGGATACCGAAGCAGGCCGTTACGGACGAACTCCCGCTTGCGATAGTTACAGCTTGGGCAGCACGGGGTGACGTTCCGCAGCGTGTTTCGGCCGCCCCTGGCGAACGCCTCGAAGTGATCAAGCCCGGTACACGGCGCTAGGCAATAAGTGCACGTCCACGGCGTCGGACCGAACGCCGTTATCACCTCGTCCAGGTCCAGGCGGTCCGTCAGGCCGTACTCTCGCGCCTTTTGGTTGGCACGATTGACGGACTGGCGGGCAGGGCTTGCCTCGCGGTAATTCTTCCGGTGGTCTTTGTTTTCAGCGCACCACTTCGTGGTGTTTGCGCTGTTGCACTCTCGGCAGAGGTTCCGGTAACCGGTCGAGTTGTTCTTATCCTTCGCAAACTGCGACAGCCCATCCGACTCCCATGCTTCGAGCCCGCACCGGGAACAGGCGCGAAGAGGCTTCGGAGGGGCTGCTGCCCGGCGCTCTGCGGCCCGAGCGGCGGTAGCCGCTCGTTGCCGCTCACGGATGGCTTCCCGGTTCTTCTCGGCGTATCTACGGGTTCGTGCGGCGGTACAAGGTTTGCACCGGTTTTCACGGCCGTAACGGGCAGCTTTGGCGGCCGTGAAACGCTCCAGGTCGGCATCCGTGTGCGCTTTGAGCGCACAATCCCGACAGGTTCTCAATGGCTTGTCCACGGTTTTCGTCATCCCCTTCGACTAGTGGGCTATAGTGCCCTCCTAGACGCCAGACGAAGGTCCGTGATCTCCTTCTCGAAGGTCCGAGATCTCCTTCTTCATCCCCGCAATTCAGGGCGCCTTTAGTCCTCACTTAGCGGCACCCGGTGCCACATTAGGGGCCTTTACACGACCGGGGTATCTGTAAAGGCCCAAGGGTAGCCCGAAGTACCGCCCTCGTACGCTGGGCGAACTGCAAATCGCTGCCGTTTAGTCGCCCATAGTTTCTGAAAAACCCGGAACGCTATCGTGGCCAACCACGGATGCTATGAACACCGGTCCTGACCAGGGCAAACGGGGGTCACCCCCCAGGGGAGGGTGGGGTCTCACGAAAACAAGAGCCACCTTGAAAGGACACAATACCGTCGAAACTGGGCGGCGCGTATGACAACCAAGGTTGTCGCCTAGTACTCCAGCCGTAGATCGTGATGGTCATGGTTCTCTGGTGGATTGTTGCTGGTAGTGGGCCTGCCGGGCTCGGTATTGATGCTGTCTGCGCCAGGC
>NZ_JOIJ01000004.1 GCF_000719975.1 Prauserella rugosa | reverse complement strand
GCTCACTCTCGACTCACCGCCGAGTTGCCGTCGGAGGTGGCTTCCGCGTGTTATGCGCGGGTTGATGCGATGGCACGCCGCCTACGACGTGATGGCGAGTTGCGCACGTTGGACCAGTTGCGGGCCGACATCACCGCCGACCTCCTCCTCGGCAACGACCCCGGCGCGAAGGTTCCCGAAGCCGCAGCCAACAGTGTGTGGCGGAAGGTGGTCTGCGACCCGGCCACCGGCCAGCCGCTGGACCTGGGTCGTAGTCGACGACGGCCCAATGCAGCGATTCGGGAACTCGTCCGGGTGCGCGACCGGGAATGCGTGGTGCCGTGGTGTCGACGTCCTGCTCGGCACTGCGACCTCGACCATCAGCGTGAGTGGTCGGCTGAGAACGGGCCCACCTCCGCCGCTAACACCGCACCACGGTGTCGACGGCATCATCGGATGAAGAACGCGCCCGGGTGGATCACCCGCTACGACCCACTCCACGGCACCTCGTCCATCACCACACCCCACGGCTCCACCTACACCGGCAGACGCCGACCCGTCCTCATCCCGAAACCCAGTGACACCAGCGAGGCCGACGAACCGCCACCCTTCTGAACCTGCGGCCGAAGAGTGGCGGGTCGTCGGCCCTACACGCCCGCGTCGGCCGCCGTGGCCTTGCCCGGCAGAACCCGGCCCAGGATGTCGGCGATCGTCAACACGCGGCGTCCATCCTCAGTGGACACCACGGCCAGGTGCTGCGACGTCTCGCGCATACGCGTCAGCGCCGTGTACAGCGGGACGGTGGCGTCCAGCTCCAACACCGGATGGGTCACCGGGGCGACCGGATCGTCGTCCGGCAGCAGCAGGGTGTCGCGAACGTGAACCACGGCGCGTGCGTCGTCGCCGACCAGGATGCGCAGATGACCGGACTCGCGCGCCGCGCGGCGCACGTCGGCGGCCGTGGCGTCGGCGGGGACCGTCAGGGGAGGGCCGGACACGATGTCGCCCGCGCGCACCCGCTGCAAATCCAAGGCACCGGACAGCTGCTCCGACGACACCCCGTCCAGCGTTCCCGCCTCCACGGAGTGTTTCACCAACTGGCGCAGATCGTCCGGACTCCGCCCCGCCGCAACCTCGTCCGCAGGCTCGACACCCACGCGCTGCACCAGGCGGTTCGCCGACTCGTTGATCGAGACGATGCCCAACGGCAGACTCGACAACAGCAACGCCAGCGACCCGGCCGGCCGTGTCGACAGCCAGCGGGACCCGAGAACCAGCATCGCCGCCCCGAACACCCCGTGACATGCAGCTGCCCGCCCAAGTCCGGTAGGGCCAACCCCACCAGCAGCACCGTCAACTCCCGCGAACTGCGCAACGCCGCCCGTGCCGACCTGCTCGACGACGCCGCCTCCTCGAGACGGTGCCGCTTCGCGCCGAGTGTCGCGAACTCGACCGCCACGAAGAACGCACTCAAGACGATGATCAACACCGTCGCCGCGACCACGACCCACGGATTGCTCATCGGCTCTCCTCCCGTCCGGTCGCGTCGACCCGATCCGAACCCGTGCGGAGCCGCAACCGAAGCCGCGACGGCACATGCCGGTCGACCTCCAACACCTCGATGTGCAACTCGGGCGGCTGCGGAGGCTCGTCCAACACCAACTCCGACGGCGTACGCGGCAACTCGACCGTCACGGTCGTCCCAGGCTCGGGCAGCGAACCGTGCGCGGAAATGGCCAAGCCGGCGACGGTCTCCACGTCCAGGTCGGGAAGGTCGTGGCCGACGGCGCGCTCCACCTCGTCGACATGCAGGTCACCGGCCACCACCCAGGTGCCGTCGTCCTGCGGCGTCACCGGAGGCGGCTCGCCCTGGTCGTGCTCGTCCTGCAACTCGCCGACGAGCTCCTCGGCCAGATCCTCGATGGTGAGAATGCCCGCGAACCCGCCGTACTCGTCGACGACACACGCCAACTCGTTGTGCGTGGTCGTCAACAGTCGATACGCCTCCGGCAGCACCATCGTCGTCGGCAGCAACAGCGGCTTGCGGACCGCGTCCGACACCGGCGCCGGATCGTCCGACTGCCGAGCCAGCACATCCGTCAAGTGCACGACACCCACCACGTCGTCGGCGTCGTCGACCACCGGATAACGCGTGTGGCCCGCCGCCATGTACTCGCGGACCCTGGCCACCGGCTCGTCCGCGGTCACCACGTCGACCCGCGAACGCGGGATCATCGCGTGCTCCACGTCCTGGTCGGGGAAATCGAGCACCCGGTCCAGCAACACCGACAGATCCGCCGGCAGATCCCCACTGGCGCGCGAATCCGCCACGATGTGCTCCAGGTCGCGCGCCGTCGCCGAATGCTCGACGTCGTGCACGGGCTCGATCCGCAACACCCGCAACAACGCGTTCGACGCCGCGTCGAAAATCCAGATCAACCAGCCGAACAGCTTCAGATACAGGGTCGTCGACGCCGCCAACAGCAGCGCGATCCGTTCCGGAGCCGCAATGGCGAGATTCTTCGGGAACAACTCGCCGATGAGCATCTGCACCAGCGTCGACAGCACGAGCGTCAACACCGTGCCGACCGTGATGCCCACCGCCGTGGGCACGCCGACCCCGCCCAGCGCCGTGCCGAGGGCGCGGCCGACCAGCGGTTCCGCGACGTAACCGACGAGCAGGCCGGTCACGGTGATGCCGAGCTGGGCGCCCGACAGCATGAACGAGGTACGGCGGGTGATGGCCAGTGCACGCTTCGCGGAGCGATCACCAGCTTCGGCGCGAGCCGCGAGCGGTCGACGGCCATGTAGGCGAACTCTTGCGCCACGAAATAACCGTTGGCGGCGATCACCGCCAGGATGACAACGATTCCGAGCAGAAGACTGAGGGCCCAGATCATGTGAGCCACCTTCCGGTCGGCTCGGGCATGGTCCGGGTGCCGGTACTACAACTGTCGTCCATTGTCCTTCCTGGTGGAATACCGAACGTGGTTGCGCTTCGCCGGCCCGATCCGGGAATAGCCGGACCCGACAACGGTGAAACGCGGTGCCATGAGCGTACCGGAATTCGGCGCCTCCGGGACAGATCCGCACGTCATGACCGTATGCGTGAAATGCCCGAGTGGCCGCCCCCGCAGTCGCCCGAGCCCGCCGCACGGGGAGGCAGGCTCGGCCGCACGGGACGCAGGAGTGGCCGTGCGCCGCCTGTGACGTGATGTTCACGAGGTGACACAGCACGGACATGTCGGATGGCGACACTGCACGCTCGAGACGACGCCCCGAAGTGTGTCGGTGAGGAGTGCCGCCGTGTCCTATGTGAAACCCCGCGAGTTCGTGGCCGCGATGGTCGACGCAGGCGAAGCCAAGGCCGCCATGTCCACACGGGACACCCTGATCCGCGCCTACATGGCCGGAGCGATCCTCGCGCTGGCCGCAGCGTTCGCCGTGACGATCACCGTCGAGACCGGGAACGCACTCGTCGGCGCGTTGCTGTTCCCCGTCGGCTTCTGCCTGCTGTACCTGATGGGCTTCGATCTGCTCACCGGCGTGTTCACGCTGGTTCCGCTGGCGTGGCTCGACAAACGACCCGGCGTCGACCTCAAGGCGTTGCTGCGCAACTGGGGACTGGTGTTCGCCGGCAACTTCGCGGGCGCGCTGACGGTCGCGCTGATGATGGCCATCATCCTCACCTACGGATTCAGCACCGCCCCGTCCGACGTCGGCGTCCAGCTCGGCAGCATCGGTGAAGGCCGGACCGTCGGCTACGCCGAACACGGCGCGGCGGGCATGCTCACGTTGTTCGTGCGCGGCGTGCTGTGCAACTGGATGGTGTCCACCGGGGCCGTCGCCGCGATGATGTCGACGTCGGTGTCCGGCAAGGTCATCACGATGTGGATGCCGATCCTGCTGTTCTTCTACATGGGCTTCGAGCACTCGGTCGTCAACATGTTCCTGTTCCCGACCGGGCTGATGATGGGCGGCGACTTCAACGTCGGCGACTACCTGGTGTGGAACGAGATCCCCACCGTGCTGGGAAACCTCGTCGGCGGGCTCACCTTCGTCGGATTGACGCTGTACGCCACGCATCACCGCACCGGTGCTCCGCGCAAGCGCCCGGTGCAGGACACCGGCTCCGCGGAGCTGCTCCCCGAGAAGGTCGGCGCCTGACCGATCACGTCTCCGGCCGGCGGTCCGGGAAGGTCTCGAATCCGCGCTACGGAAGCGCTCGTCCGCCGATGCGGCTCGTGAGTTCGTCGGCGGCGCGGCGGACACGGGCGGCCAGCTGGGGCCACGTCGCACCGCAGCCGTCTCCCGGCCCGTCATCGTCGGTGGGGTCGCCGCTGTCGCCGCATCGGTGGCGGAAGGTGAGGCTGATCGCCGCCATCGGACGTCCGCCGTGGTCGAAAGCGGGGTAGGCCACGGAGGCGAAGTCGGCGGTGATGTGCCCGTCCTCGACCGCCCAGCCGAGTCTGCGGTGCTCGGCGAGGGTCGCCCGCAGCTGGGCCAGCCCCGCCGGCCCCCGCGTGGTGCGGTGCACGAAGGCCGACGCGGCCGGGAACAACGCGCGCACCTGCGCTTTCGGCAGATGCGCCAGCATCGCCCTTCCCGAGGCCGTGAGGTGAGCTGGCAGGCGGACGCCGACGTCGGTGACGACCGTCTGCGGCTGGGCGGGCCGTTCCTTGATCAGGTACAGCAGCTCGTTGCCGTGCAGCACGCCCAGGTGGGCGGTGTGGCCGGTGTCGTCGACGAGCCTGCGCAGGATCGGCCCGGCCAGCCGTTCGAGCGGATCGCGCCGCAGGTACGCCGAACCCAGCTCGAACGACGCGATCCCGAGGCCGTAGCGCCGCTCGGCCGGCAGGTGCACGACGAACCCGGCGGCCTGCAACTCGGCGAGCAGGTGATACGTCGTCGAGCGGGGCAGCTCCAGCTGCCGGGCCAGGGTCGCCGCCGACACCGGGCCCGCATGGCTCGCGAGGGCGGTGAGCAGGGCGAGCCCGCGGCGCAGCGCGGGCACGGTACCCGCGGCGGGGGAGTGGTCCTGCATCGCGGCTGCTCCTGTCTGGGATCCCAGACGGAAATCGTAGCTGCGGCGCTGATGCGGTCGCCGTGGAGCGGTGCAATGGGGGCATGCCGAACGAGGTGGTGATCGGGGCCGCGCCGCTGAGCCTCGAGGACGTCGTCGCCGTCGCCAGGGGCGGCGCGCCCGTGGCGATCGACGCCGTGGCCAGGAAGAACGTGGTGAGCGCGCGCGGGCACGTCGAGGCGCTCGCCGACGCGCCGAGCCCTGCCTACGGGGTGTCGACCGGATTCGGTGCCCTGGCCGTGCGCAGCATCCCGCGGGAACGCCGGGCGGACCTGCAGCGTTCGCTGATCCGGTCACACGCGGCGGGAGCAGGACCCGCCGTCGAGACCGAGGTGGTGCGCGCGCTCATGGTGCTGCGCCTGCGCACCCTCGCCACCGGGCACACCGGTGTCCGTCCCGAGACGGCCGACGCGCTCGCCGCGATGCTCAACGCCGGCATCACCCCGGTCGTGCCGGAGTACGGGTCGCTGGGCTGCTCGGGCGACCTGGCCCCGCTGGCCGCCGTCGCGCTGGCCCTCATGGGCGAGGGTGAGGTCACCGTGCGCGACGGTGCCGTGCGGCCCGCGGGCGAAGCGCTGCGCGAGGCCGGCCTCACGCCGCTCACGCTCGCGGAGAAGGAGGGACTGGCGCTCACCAACGGCACCGACGGGATGCTCGGCATGCTCGCGATGGCGATCCACGACCTCCGCGGGCTCCTCGACGTCGCCGACCTGACCGCCGCGATGAGTGTCGAGGCGCAGCTGGGAACCGACCGTGTTTTCGCCGAGGACCTGCAGGCCCTGCGCCCGCACCCCGGGCAGGCCGAATCCGCACGCCGCATACGCGAGGCGCTGGCCGGCTCCGAGATCGTCGCCAGCCACCGCGGTCCGGACTGCACACGCGTGCAGGACGCCTACTCGCTGCGTTGCTCGCCGCAGGTGCACGGCGCCGCGCGGGACACCCTCGCGCACGCCGAGCTCGTCGCGGGCCGTGAGTTGGTGTCCGCCGTGGACAACCCCGTCGTGCTGGCTGACGGGCGGGTCGAGTCGAACGGCAACTTCCACGGCGCCCCGGTGGGCTACGTGCTGGACTTCCTGGCGATCCCGGTGGCCGACGTGGCCTCGATCGCCGAACGGCGGACCGACCGCATGCTCGACGTCGCCCGATCGCACGGATTGCCCGCGTTCCTCGCCGACGACCCCGGTGTCGACTCGGGGCACATGATCGCCCAGTACACGCAGGCCGGCGTGGTCAGCGAGCTGAAACGGCTCGCCGCGCCGTCCTCTGTGGACTCCATCCCCAGCAGTGCGATGCAGGAGGACCACGTGTCGATGGGCTGGTCGGCCGCGCGCAAGCTGCGCCGCGGGGTCGACGGCCTGCGCACCGTGCTGGCGATCGAACTGCTCACCGCAGCGCGGGCGCTGGACCTGCGTGCCCCGTTGCGTCCGGCGCCCGTGACCGCGGCGGTGCGCGACCTGGTGCGCACGCGCGTCGCGGGGCCCGGTCCCGACCGGCATCTCGCGCCCGAGATCGCCGCCGTCGAGGAGCTGATCGCATCCGGAGCCGTGCTGACCGCCGTGGAGGAATCATGACCCCTGCGAGCCCGACCGCACGGAACTGGCAGACCGAGGCGGCGTTGCGGATGTTGCGCAACAACCTCGACCCCGCCGTGGCCGAACGTCCCGAGGATCTCGTCGTCTACGGTGGAACGGGCAAGGCGGCGCGCGACCACGCCAGCTACGCCGCCCTCGTCTCGACGCTCGCCACGGTGGAGGCCGACGAGACGCTGCTGGTGCAGTCGGGCAAACCGGTGGGCGTGCTCCGCACCCACGAGTGGGCGCCGAGAGTGCTCATCGCCAACTCGAACCTCGTCGGTGACTGGGCCACGTGGCCCGAGTTCCGCAGGCTCGAGGCGATGGGCCTGACGATGTACGGCCAGATGACGGCCGGATCGTGGATCTACATCGGAACGCAGGGCATTCTGCAGGGCACGTACGAGACGTTCGCCGCGGTCGCGGAGAAACGGTTCGGCGGCACCCTTGCAGGAACGCTCACCGTGACGGCGGGTCTCGGCGGCATGGGCGGGGCGCAACCGCTTGCCGTGACGATGAACGACGGCGTGGCGCTGTGCATCGAATGCGACCCGCAACGCGCCCGCAGACGGCTCGACGGGGGATACCTCGACGAGCTGGCCGACGACCTCGACGACGCGCTGCGGCGGGTCACGGCCGCGAAGGCCGACCGCAGAGCCCTGTCCGTCGGCGTGATCGGCAACGCCGCCGACGTCCTGCCCGAGGTGCTGCGCAGGGACGTCGACGTCGACATCGTCACCGACCAGACCTCCGCCCACGACCCGCTGGCCTACCTGCCTTCGGGCGTCGACGTGGCCGACTGGCACGACTACGCCGCCGCGAAGCCCGACGAGTTCACCGACCGCTCCCGAGAGTCGATGGCCGAGCACGTCGCGGCCATGGTCGGATTCCTCGACCGCGGGGCCGAGGTGTTCGACTACGGCAACTCCCTGCGCGGGGAAGCCCAACTCGCCGGCTACGAGCGCGCCTTCGACTTCCCCGGGTTCGTCCCCGCCTACATCCGCCCGCTGTTCTGCGAGGGCAAGGGCCCGTTCCGGTGGGCGGCGCTGTCCGGCGACCCGGCCGACATCGCGGCCACCGACCGCGCCGTGCTGGAGCTGTTCCCGGAGAACACCTCGCTGGCGCGGTGGATTCGCATGGCGGGCGAGCGCGTCGCGTTCCAGGGGCTGCCCGCACGAATCTGCTGGCTGGGCCACGGCGAGCGGCATCTGGCGGGGCTGCGGTTCAACGACATGGTCGCGGCAGGCGAACTGAAGGCGCCCGTCGTGATCGGCCGCGACCACCTGGACGCCGGAAGTGTGGCCTCGCCGTACCGCGAGACCGAGTCCATGATGGACGGATCGGACGCGATCGCCGACTGGCCCCTGCTGAACGCACTCGTGAACACCGCGTCGGGAGCCAGCTGGGTGTCCATCCACCACGGGGGTGGGGTCGGGATGGGCCGATCGATCCACGCCGGCCAGGTGAGCGTCGCCGACGGCACCGAGCTCGCGGCACGCAAACTCGAACGGGTGCTCAGCAACGATCCGGCGACCGGGGTGCTGCGGCACGTCGACGCCGGTTACGACAAGGCCGTCGACGCCGCCGTCCGGGGCGGCCTGACCGTGCCGATGCTGCCGTGACCGCCGAGGGCGTGACCGCGTCCGGCCTGCTCGGCGAGCTCGCGGACGTCGGCAGGGACCGCACGCGGGGCGGCTACTCCCGCCACGTGTTCGACCCTGCCGAGCAGGAGTTGCGGGACTGGTTCGTCGAGCAGGCAGGCCGCAGGGGACTGGACGTAGAGCGGGACGGCAACGGGAACCTGTGGGCGTGGTGGGGCGAGCCGGGCCCCGGCGCGGTCGTCACCGGAAGCCACCTCGACTCCGTTCCCGGAGGAGGAGCGTTCGACGGACCGCTCGGGGTCGTGAGTGCACTGTCGGCCGTGGACCTCATGCGCGCCCGCGGGACGTCGCCGTCGGTACCGCTGGCCGTGACCGTGTTCGCCGAGGAGGAGGGTGGCCGGTTCGGGATCCCGTGTCTGGGCTCGCGCCTCCTCACCGGCTCACTCGACCCCGCTACGGCGGCGGGACTGCGCGATGCCGACGGCGTCACGTTCGCCGAGGCCGCGCAGGCGGGCGGGCTCGACCCGAGCCGGCTCGGGGCCGACCCGGACAGGCTCGGGCGCATCGGACGCTTCGTGGAGCTGCACGTCGAGCAGGGGCGTGGGCTGATCGACCTCGGTTCCGCGGTCGCGGTGGGCAGCACGGTCGTCGCGCACGGCAGGTGGCGGTTGACGTTCACCGGCCAGGGAAACCACGCCGGTGCGACACCGATGGACGATCGCCGGGACCCCATGCTGCCTGCCGCCGAGACCGTCACGTCGGTCCGGCGCATCGCGCGCGCTCACGCGGGTACGCGTGCGACGGTCGGCAGGCTGACGCCCACGCCCGGCGGCACCAACGTGATCGCCTCCGCCGTTGACGTGTGGCTCGATGTCCGCGGCCCTGCGGCGAGGTCGATGGTGGCCGACGTCGAGGCCGCCGCCCGGGCTGCAGCGGAGGAGGAAGGCTGTGGCCTGGCCGTGCGTGAGGAGTCCTGGACCGGGGAGGTCGTGTTCGACTCCGCGCTCCGCGACGAGGTGTCGGCGCTGGCCGGAGGTGTACCGGCGCTGCCGACCGGGGCCGGGCACGACGCCGCGGTGCTGGCCGCGCACGTGCCCGCCGCGATGCTCTACGTACGCAACCCGACGGGTGTCAGCCACGCCCCTGAGGAGTTCGCCGAGGACTCCGATGTGGACGCCGGCGCCGAGGCGCTCGCGACCGTCCTGGAGGGACTGTGCCGGTGACCGAGTACTGGTGCGAGTACGCCTGGCTGCCCGGAGGGGTGGCGGAAGGCGTGCGCATCGCGGTCTCCGGCGGGATCATCACCGCGGTCGACCGGGGCGGCCCGCCGCGCGGCACGGTGTTGGCGGGCCTGACCGTGCCCGGTATGGCCAACGTCCATTCGCACGCCTTCCACCGCGCCCTGCGCGGACGCACCCACGGAGAGCGCGGCACGTTCTGGACCTGGCGCGCGACGATGTACCACCTCGCGGACCGACTCGACCCCGACACCTACCACCGGCTCGCCCGCGCGGTGTACGCCGAGATGGCGCTCGCGGGGTACACGAGCGTCGGCGAGTTCCACTATCTGCACCACGGGCCCGGTGGCACTCGATATTCCGATCCGAACGCGATGAGCGCGGCGCTCGTGGCGGCTGCGCAGGAGGCGGGCATCCGGATCTGCCTGCTCGACACCTGTTACCTGACGGGTGGGCCCGGCAGGCCGCTCGAGGGGGTGCAGCTGCGGTTCGGTGACGGTGACGCGCAGTCGTGGGCCGAACGGGTGGACGCATTCCGGCCGGAGCGGCCCGATGTCCGTGTCGGTGCGGCCGCCCACTCGGTACGCGCGGTGCCACCCGAGGCACTGTCCACAGTGGCGGAATGGTCCAGGCAGGCGCGGCCCGTGGCGGGAGGACGCCCGGAACCCACCGCACCGTTGCACGTGCACCTGTCGGAACAGCGTGGGGAGAACGAGGAATGCCTGCGCGTCCACGGCCAGACACCCACGGAGCTGTTGCACCGCACGGGATTCCTCGGGGTGAACACCGTCGCGGTGCATGCCACGCACCTCACCGAGAACGACATGTCGACACTGGGGTCCGCGCGGGTGCGAGTCTGTTTCTGCCCGACGACCGAACGCGACCTCGGCGACGGGATCGGACCGGCGCGGCGACTCGCCGACGCGGGGGTGCGGTTGTGTCTCGGCGGCGACAGTCACGCGGTCGTCGACGCCTTCGCCGAGCTCGGGGCGCTCGAACTGAACGAGCGTCTTGCCGCCGAGGCCCGCGGCCGCTTCACGGTCGACGAACTGCTCACCGCAGCCACCGATCACGCGGCGCTGGGCTTTCCGGACGTCGGCGGTCTGGAACCGGGCGCGCAGGCCGACCTCGTCACGGTGAACCTGGAGTCGGTGCGCACCGCAGGGGCAGCGCCGGGCGGCGTGCCACTGGTGGCGAGCGCCGCCGACATCACCGACGTGCACGTCGCGGGGCGGCCGATCGTGCGCGACGGGGTACACACCCGGATCGAACGGCCCGCCGCCGAACTGGCCGCGGAGATCCGGCGGTTGGTGGGAGGCGTCAGTGGGAGGCTGATGTGACCGGGCGAACCACGGCGATCACCGGGATCGGTGAGCTGACCACGAACGATCCCGGGCTGGGCCTCGTGCGGGATGCGGTCGTCGTCCTCCAAGGCGACCGGATCGTGTGGGTCGGGCACGCGCCCGTGGCTCCCGCGGCGGACTCCGTCGTCGACGTCGGTGGCAGGGCCGTGCTGCCCGGCTGGGTCGACAGCCACACGCACCTGGTGTTCGCGGGCGACCGCACGGCCGAGTTCGAGGCACGCATGGCCGGTGAGCCGTACCGGGCGGGCGGGATCGCCACGACGGTCGAGGCCACGCGGGCGGCGACCGACGACGACCTCGAGACGACGCTGGTGCGCCACGTCGGCGAGGCGGTCCGGCAGGGCACGACGTATCTCGAGACGAAGACCGGGTACGGGCTCACCGTCGCCGACGAGGTGCGCGCGGCGCGCATCGCGGCTCGGCACGCCGACGAGGTCACCTACCTCGGAGCGCACCTGGTGCCGCCGGGGGCGGACGAGGAATCCTATGTGGACCTCGTGTGCGGGGACATGCTCGAGGCCGTGGCCCCGCACGCGGGCTGGGCCGACGTGTTCTGCGAACGCGGGGCGTTCGGCGAGGCGCAGGCCGAACGCATCGTGCGTGCCGCCCGTGCCCGCGGGCTGGGCGTGCGTGTCCACGGAAACCAACTCGGCCACGGGCCCGGCGTCCAGGTGGCGGTGCGGAACGGCGCCGCGAGCGTCGATCACTGCACGTACCTCAGCGACGAGGACGTCGAGGCGCTCGCCGGCTCCGACACCGTGGCGACGCTGTTGCCCGCATGCGATCTGTCCACCCGGCAGCCACCGGCACCCGCGCGCAGACTGCTCGACGCGGGCGCGACCGTGGCCCTCGCGAGCAACGCCAATCCCGGTAGCTCCTACACCACGTCGATGGCGTTCTGCGTGGCCATCGCGGTGCTGCAGATGGGGATGACGGTGCGGGAGGCCGTGTGGGCGGCGACGGCGGGTGGCGCGCGGGCGCTGCGCAGACACCCCGCGGACGCGCGGGCGGGGCAGACCGGCGACGGAGCGGTCGGCGTCGTGCGGGCCGGCGCTCGCGCGGACCTGCACGTGCTCGACGCTCCGTCGGCGACCCACCTCGCCTACCGGCCGGGCGTTCCGCTGACGTGGGCGGTGTGGCGCGCGGGCACACGGGTGGTCTGAACCCCCGCCCGCACCACACGCCGTCCGCACCGCACGCCGTCCGCACTGCACACCGCCGAGCCGCCTGCCGTTCACCCGCCGGCGGTCACTACCCGTCGAGCAGGCTCGCCACCCCGAGCGCCTCGGCCTGCGTGCGGGCGCGCTCGCGCAGGTCGTCGTCGAGACCACGGGAGACGACCGTCGCCCGCAGACCGGGGTCGAGGTGCGCGAGCAGGTCGAACAGCGCGTGCCACAGGTCGTACTCGTCGGCTGCGCGGACGAAGGCGTCGTAGCGGTCGCCGGGGACCCGTTCCACGAGCGTGCCCAGCTGCGACTTGTCGTCGATCACGAAGGCCACCTCGAGCACCTGGCGTTCGTTGAGCTCGGCCAGTCCCGCCTCGGCGATCTCGGCGGGTACGCCGCCGACGAACCGGCCGAGCGTGATCCAGTCCTCGCGCCTGCGCAGTTCCCTGCTGACATCGGTGACCGTGGCAGCGGGCAGCGCGGAGATGATGTGCACCGCGCGGCGCGGGTCGAGTTCGGCCGCGACGTCGGCGAGGAACGGAGCGGGCAGCTTCTGCGCGATCGCCACGCCGCGGTCGCCGTCCAGCATGCCCGCCAGCCTGGCGCTGAGCAGTGGACCGAACGCCTTCTGCGCCAGCGTGGCCAGCACCGGGACCGGAATAAGACCCGATGCCGACACCAGTTTGCGCAACACCGGCTGGTGTGCGCCGTGCAGGGCCTCGGTCATCTGGTCCCGCAGCGCACGGATGTCGGCGGGCGGGACGTCGTGCAGGAACGCGAACCGTTCCTCCGGCTGGCCCACCGCCCGCGCGAGCTTCACGGTCTCGGCCCGCGCGGCGAGCCGCTCCAGCGCACCGGTCACAGTCCCACCGCCTTGCGCACCGCGGGCCTGATGAAGAAGGGGATGTGCGACAAGGCGCTCTCGCCCGCACTCTGCAGCGCTTCGGCCTGCGCCCGGCGCGCCTGACTCAACGCGTCCGCGAGGACCTGCTGCTGGTCGTCGGGAAGGGCGTCGATGCCTGCGGGCAACGGCCCGTCCAGCTGCTGTGCGAGCGTGCGTTTCGTCGTCATCGATCCCCTCCGGTCGCGACACTGCGGATGGCGGTTAGTTTCGCACCCATGGCACACGAGATCGGCACCTCGAACGTCCGCGTCGACGGGCTGAACGCCTACCTGGCCGCTCCCCGCGAGTCCACGGGCGCCGGAATGCTGTTGCTGCCCATGATCACCGGAATCGGCACGCGCGTGCGCGAGTTCGCCGACGAACTCGCCGCCGCCGGTGTCACAACGCTCAGCTGGGACCCCTTCGACGGCGTGAGCATGGACGACACGCCCCGCGAGACGATGGTCGAGCTGATGAACAACCTCGACGACGAGACGTGCCTGGCCGAGATGCGCACCCTGCTGGACCACATGTTCGGCGAGCTCGGGCTGGAGCAGGTCGGCGTCGTGGGCTACTGCCTCGGCGGCCGGTTCGCGCTGCTGCTGGGTGCGCGGGAACAGCGCCTGGCCAACGTGGTGGCCTACCACCCGACGGTCCCGGCGACCCCCGCCGCGAACCACACGTTGGACGCGGTCGAGCACGCGTCGCGGATCTCGGCTCCGGTGATGATGCTGTACCCGGGGCAGGACACGATCGTTCCGCACGAGGTGTTCGCCGCGCTGCAGGAGGCACTGCAGTCGCGCACCGAGGCCGACAGCATCGTGCACCTGTACCCGCAGGCCCACCACGGTTTCAGCGACACGCTCAGCCACGGGGCCGAGGTCAACGAGGCCGCCTACGCCGTCTCGCAGCCCCAGGTGCTGGCCTTCGTCCACGCCACGACCAGCTGACGCAGGCGTCGATGACCGCGGGAAGCCGTGGGGGATACGCCCGGTTTTCCCTGGTCCGGGTCGGCGCGGCCGCCGACGCGTGATCACTGCTGGCACAATGTGCGCCCATGACCACCGGAACGCCGCGCGCAGGCCGCCGGGTGAGCGTCGTCGACCTGGCGATGCTCGCGTTGGCGATCGCTTCGGTGGCGCTGCTGTGCTACGTCCTGTTCTTCGACGTCTCCGACCGCACCGCGCACACGATCTTCATCGTCGATGCGTGCATCTGCGGCGTGTTCTTCGTCGAGTTCGTGTGGCGGTGGCGCAAGGCGGGCTGGGACAAGATGTTCCCGGTCCGCGGCTGGTACGAGATCCTCGGCATGATCCCGATCGCCCACCCGGCGCTGCGCGGGTTCCGGTTGCTGCGCATCGTGGTCGTGATCGTGCGGCTCGCGCGCACCGCCGACCGTGCCTTCGGCGAACGGTTCACCCAGAAGCTCGTCGAGCGCTACTCGACCACGATCGTCAACGCCATCAAGAAGCCGGTCACCATCGTCGTGCTCGACGAGGTGGTCAAGGTCCTCGAGACCGGTAACTATCCCAAGAACCTCGCGCGGTCGTTGGGGCAGAACAAGGAGATGCTGCGCGAGATCGTCACCGAGAAGCTCAGGAACGACCCGCAGACCGGCAAGCTGTCCCGGCTGCCGTTCCACGACGAGGTCGTCCACTCGGTGACCGACACCGTGATCCGCATCGTGCTCGACGTGCTCGCCGACGAACGCATCGACCACTTCTTCGCCGAGGTCGTGCGGGAGAACCGGCAGCAGATCCGCGAGGCCGTCGAACTCGGCCTGCACGAGAAGGACGACGACGACCTCGCCCAGCAGTTGCCCGCCCGTCCCCAGCGGAAGCTCTACACCTGAGCCGCGTGCGGGGCGTCAGTCCTTCCGTTTCGTGCCGCGCGTCGGCCGGGCGGTGCGCGGGTCCTCCGGCCAGGGATGTTTCGGATAGCGGCCGCGGAGTTCGGCGCGTACGGAGGCGTACCCGGAGTCCCAGAACGAGTCCACATCGGAGGTCACCGCGGCGGGCCTGCCTGCGGGAGAGAGCAGGTGCAGCACCACCGGTGTGGTGCCGTCCGCGACGGTGGGCGTGGCGCGCAGCCCGAACGTCTCCTGCAGTTTGACCGCCAGCACCGGTTCCTCGCCCGAGTAGTCGACCCTGATGTGCGAGCCGGAGGGCACCTCGATCCGCTCCGGTGCGAGCTCGTCGAGCCTGCTCGCCGCCTGCCACGGCAGGAGCCTCCGCAGCGCCGACGCCGTGTCGATCCGCTGCAGGTCGGCGCGGCTGCGGGCGGTGGACAGTTCCGGTTCGAGCCACTCGTCCGCCCGGTCGAGCAGCGCGGCATCGGACACGTCGGGCCACGGGTCGCCGAGTCGCGCGTGCAGGAAGCCCAGCCGTTGCCGCAGCCGCGTCGCCGCGTCCGGCCAGCGCAGCAGGTCGAGCCCTTCCTGGTGCAGTCCGTCGAGCAGGGCGCCGCGGACCCGCTGCGGATCGGGCGCCGCGAGTGCTCGTTCGGCCAGGACGATCGCGCCGAGCCTGCGCACCGACCGTGCGGTCACGTCGCCACCGGACCAGGCCACCTCGTCGGTGTCGGTCAGCAGCGGTGCCGCGACACGCGTGGCCAGCTCCTCGTCGGCGCGCGCCGCGAGCCGGACGACGGCGTGCGCACGTCCGGGTTCGCGGGTCGCCTCGGCGACGGCGAGCCATTCGGCGTCGGCCAGTCCACTGCCCGGAGGCAGTTCGGCCGCGGTGCCGCCGGCCATGAGATAGACGTTCGACGTGGCGTCCCTGCGCCGTGCCAGCCGCTCCGGATACGCCAACGCCACGACGGCGGCGACGTCGGGCGTCTGCCCGTCCGCGGCCGCCGTGCCCACGCTCGAGTCCGTCGCCTCACGCGTGTTCGAGCTCTCGCCCGTGACGAGCCCGGCGAGCCTGCGGGCCTCCTTGCGCATGCGGGACGCCTCGGGTGAGCGCGATCGGCGCAGGTCGCGCAGCGCCTGCTCCACGTCCGCCTGCCGGTCGCCTCCCGTTCCGTCCAGCAGGGCGGCGACCTCGGCGGCGGTGTCGGCGCCCACCTCGACCGCACCGTCCACCAGGGCGCGCGCCAACCGCGGATGTACGCCCAGTGCGGCCATCCGGGTGCCGCGTGCGGTGACCGTGCCGTCCTCGGCCACCGCACCCAGCGTGTGGAGCACGCGTCGGCCCGCGGCGAGTGCGCCCTCGGGAGGTGGATCCCACCAGGACAGACCGTGTCCGTCCGGGGTCGACCAGCACGCGAGTTCCAGCGCCAGCCGCGTGAGGTCCGCGGTGCGGATCTCCGGCTCCGGGTACGCGGGCAGGCTCGACGTCTCGTGCTCCGGCCAACAGCGGTACGCCACACCGGGACCCTGTCTGCCCGCACGGCCGGCTCGCTGTTCGGCGACCGCCTGCGGGGTGCGCACCGTCGTGAGCCCGGACAGTCCGCGCCGGTGGTCGACCCGCGGAACCCGGGACAGGCCCGCGTCGACCACCACCCGTACGCCCGGCACGGTGAGGCTCGACTCGGCCACCGCAGTCGCGAGCACCACCCGGCGCCGCGGGCCCTCGGCCAGTGCGGAGTCCTGCTCGGTCGCCGAGAGTCGTCCGTGCAACGTCTGCACGTCCACCCCGGGCACGTCGAGCTGCCTGCGGACCCGCCCGATCTCGGCCGCGCCGGGCAGGAACACCAGCACGTCGCCGTCGGCCTCGCGCAGCGCCGTGGTGATCGTCCTCGCGACACACGTCTCCAGACGTTCGCCCCGCGCGGGAGGGCTGTGGCGGACCTCGACCGGATAGGTCCTGGCGTGGGCGGTGACGACGGGCGCGTCGTCGAGCACCGCGGACAGCCGGTCGGTGGCGACCGTCGCCGACGTCGCGATCAGGCGCAGGTCCTCGCGCAGCCCCGCGCGCACGTCGAGCAGCAGGGCGAGCAGCAGGTCGGCGTCGAGGTGGCGTTCGTGGCACTCGTCGAGCACCACGGCCGACGTGCCGGGCAGTTCGGGATCGTGCTGCACCCGGCGGAGCAGCAGACCCGTCGTGACAACCTCGATCCGCGTTCTCGCCGACGTCCTCCGCTCACCACGCACGGCGTACCCGACCGTCTCGCCCACCGGCTCGCCCAGCAGCTCGGCCATGCGCCTGGCTGCCGCGCGGGCCGCCACCCGCCGTGGTTCGGCGACGACGACCTTTCCCCGGCTCGCCGAGCAGGCGTCGGCGAGGTCCAGCGGCACGACGGTGGTCTTGCCCGTGCCCGGCGGGGCGACGAGGACGGCCGTGCCGCGCTCGTCTAGGGCCTGTCCGAGGGCGGGCAGGACGCTGCGCACCGGGAGGTCGGGCAGCCGCATGCTCGTGTCGCTCCTCACGGGGCCGGATGGGTGGACAGGGGTTTTACCCGGTTTACGTAGCCTAGGAGGCGGCACACGCGAGGAAGGACCCCAGTGGGCGGAGCGGAACGGACCGCGCGGAAGCGGCGGCAGCAACAACGGCAACAGGGACGCAACGTCGTGGCGCAGGCGCGCGCCGCGGGCGGTGGCGGCAAACGCGTCGGCCTGATCGTGGGCGTCGTCGTGCTGGTCGCGGCCGTGGTCGTCGGCGGCGTGCTGTGGACGAACGCCTCGAAGAACGAGACCCAGGGCCAGGGCATCCCGGTCGCGCAGCCGGTGAAGTCGGAGTATCCGGAGAAACGCGACGGCGTCGTGGTGGAGACCGGAAACCCACAGGCCGAGGCGACCATCGACGTCTACGCCGACTTCCTGTGCCCCGCGTGCGGGTCGTTCTACCAGCAGTACGGCGACGAGCTGAACCAGAAGGTCGCCGACGGGTCACTGAAGGTGCGCACCCACATGGTGCCGATGCTCGTCGAGGCCTCCGACCCGCCCGGCTACTCGCTGGACGCGGCCAACGCGGCACTGCTCGCCGCCGACGAGGGCCAGTTCACCACCTTCCACGACAGCCTCTTCGAGAACCAGCCCGCCGAGGGCGCCCGCGGCTACGACGACAAGCAGCTGATCCAGCTCGGCCGCGACATCGGCATCGAGAGCAAGGCCTTCACCGACGGCATCCGCAACGGCAAGTACGACAAGCAGCTGACCGACGCGTTCGAGAAGATCGCGAAGGATCCGAAGCTCGCCCAGGAAGGCCCGCAGGGCAAGGGCTTCAGCACGCCGACCGTCACGCACGAGGGCCGGATCGTCCAGCTCGGCGACGGCTGGCTCGACCGGATCACCTCCGGCGCCAACAGCTGACCAGCGGGGATGGCGGGGTCGTGGACGTCCACGACCCCGCCATCGCCGTGTTCGGACGGGTGCCGGCTCAGCTCTTGGCCGGGTCGACGCCGTACTGCTCGGCGATGTCGTCGAGCATCGCGTGCGCACCCTGCAGGCTGACCGAGACGTACCAGGTCTCGTCGTCGACGTCGGTGAGGTCGCCGGAAAGCTTGCTCCACAGCGGATTCGACTCGAACTTCTTCTTCGGGTCCGCGGCCTTCTGCGTGGCGTCGGCGTAGGACGAGACGAACACGCGGTCGGCGTCGAGCTTGCCGATGTCCTCCTGACTGAGGTCGACGGAGATGTCGTCGGTGGTGTCGGGCTGACCCTTCGGCCGCTTCAGGCCGACGTCGCGCATGACGATGGCCGGGAACGAGTTGCTGGCGTACAGCCGGACCGTCTGCTCGCCCTCGATGAACCGCACGAGGGAGTAGGTGGGCATCGAGCCCTCCTTCTTCTCGATGGCCTCGCCGATGGCCTGTGCCCGCTGCTCGTACTCGCCGATCTTGCGTTCGGCGAGTTGTTCCTTGCCGAGCGCCTTGGCCAGCAGGCGGATGTTGTCCTTCCACGTCGCGCCCGTCGACTCGCTGAACACCGTCGGGGCCACATTGGACAGCTCGGAGTGGATCGCCTCGTGGCGGATCTTGGCCGAGACGATCAGATCGGGCTGCACGTCGTACAGCGCTTCGACGTCCGGTGCGGACAGGTCGCCGATCTCCTTGCCGCCCTCGAGGAACCGTTTGTCCTTTCCGAGGTAGTCGGGCAGCCCGTCCGACGACGGGTACTTCGTGTACGCCACGACGTCGGTCTCGAGAGAGGCAGCCGCGTCGGCGTAGCTCGAATCCAACGCCGCGACCTTCTGCGGCTGTTTCTCGACGGTGACCTCGCCCATGGAGTCGGAGATGGTGCGGGGGAACCCGCCCTGCTCCCCGGATCCGGACGGTGCGCTCTCGTTCGACGCGCAGGCCGTCAGGCCGAGGCACGCCGCGAGTCCGAGGGCCACAGCCGTGCCGGCCGTGCGCCGTGGATGAGACAAGCGCATCATTGCCTACCTTTCTCATTCGGTTAGGCTTCCCTAACAGGCCTCGAGACCATAAACGACCGCTGCGGTTTGCGGAAGGGTCGTTAAGGAAAGCTGCAAGGAGCGGGCGCGATGAACGCCACGTTCGCGGCGACCCCGCCGAGCGCGGCCGGAGGCGCGTTGCGGAGGCGGCGCACCCGGCGGCTGCTGGGCCTGTTCGCCCTGGTCCTCGCGCTGATCGCCGCCGTGGCGGCCAGCCTGGCCTACGGTGCGCACCCCGTACCGCTCGATGTCGTCTGGCGTGCGCTCGTCGCACCCGGCAGTGGCGAGCACGACATCATCGTCCGGTCGCTGCGGGTGCCGCGCACCGTGCTGGGCGTGCTGGCAGGCATCGCGCTCGGCGTCGGCGGAGCGTTGATGCAGGGGCACACCCGCAACCCGCTCGCCGACCCCGGTCTGCTCGGGGTGAACCAGGGAGCGGCGCTGGGGGTGGTGCTCGCCGTCGTCGTGTTCGGTGTCACGTCGCTGAGTACCTACATCTGGTTCGGCTTCGCGGGCGCGTTGATCGCGGCCGTCGTCGTGTTCGTGCTCGGCACCGTCCGCGGCGGTGCCACGCCCGTGACGCTCGCGCTCGCGGGCGCGGCGGTCAGCGCGTTGCTGTACGGGCTGCTCTCGGCCATCGTCCTCGGCGACCGGCAGGGCATGGAGATGTACCGGTTCTGGCACGTCGGGTCGATCGCGGGACGGGAACTGGCCGTCGGCGGACAGCTCGCACCGTTCCTGCTCATCGGCCTGCTCCTGGCGCTGGCGAACACTCCGGGGCTCAACAGCCTCGCGCTCGGCGAGGACGTCTCGACGGCGCTGGGCCGGGACGTGCGCCGCACGCGGATCCTCGGCATCGTCGCCATCACGCTGCTGGTCGGGGCCGCCGTGTCGGCGTGCGGACCGATCGCGTTCGTGGGACTGCTCGTACCTCACATCGCACGGGCGATCACCGGACCCGACTACCGCTGGCTCGTGCCGTACGCCGGACTGCTCGGCGCCGTGCTCGTGCTGGCCGCGGACGTGCTCGGCCGACTCGTCGCGGGCGACCGGCTGGAGGTCGGCATCCTGCTGGCCGCCGTCGGCGCGCCCGGTTTCATCCACCTGGTCCGGCGTCGGGGGTTGAGCAAGATATGAGGGCCGTGCGCGACATCGCACCCGTGCCGGGCCGCAAGCACGTGCGCGCCGGGAAGGTCGCCGGGGCGTTCCGGCCGCGGTCGGTGCTCGTTCCCGTGCTGTGCCTCGCGGCGCTCGTGCTCGTGGCCGCGGTGAACATCGGCAGGGGCAGCTCCGACATCGAGGTCCTCGACGTGCTGCGGACGCTGGCCGGGGGAGGGGACGAGCGCGAGACCGGCATCATCGTCGACCTCCGGCTGCCGCGCACGCTCGCGGGCGTCCTCGTGGGGGCCGCGTTCGGCCTCGCCGGTGCGCTGTTCCAGACGATCGCGCGCAACCCGCTGGCCAGTCCGGACATCCTCGGCGTCACGTGGGGAGCCGGCGTCGGTGCCGTGTCGGTGATCGTGCTCGGGGGCTCGGCCGGTCAGGTCAGCGGCGCCGCCGCCGAACTCGGCGTACCGCTGGCCGGGCTGAGCGGCGGTCTGGTCGCCGGGCTCCTGCTCTACGCGTTGGCCTGGCGGCGGGGCATCGAGGGGTACCGGATGGTGCTCGTCGGGATCGGTCTCGCCGCGATCGGCAGCAACGTCGTGTACTGGCTGCTCACGATCGGCGACGTCGACGACGCCACGCGGGCGACCACGTGGATCGTCGGCAACCTCGCAGGCGTCGGCTGGGAGGCCATCGCACCGGTCGCGCTGGCACTGGGCCTGCTCGTGCCGGTGACCCTCGCCGCCGCGCACACCCTCGGCGGTCTGCAGTTCGGGGACGAGACCGCGCGCGGGATCGGGATCCGCGTCGACGCCGCGCGCGCCACGCTGCTGCTGCTCGCGACGGCGCTGGCCGCCGTCGCCACCGCGGTCGCCGGCCCCCTCACGTTCGTCGCGCTGGCCACACCGCAGATCGCGCTGCGCCTGGTCCGCACCCCGCAACCACCGCTCGTCGGTTCGATGATCCTCGGCGCGCTGCTCACCGTGAGCGCCGACCTGTGCGTGCGGCTCGTCGCAGGCGATCTGCCCGTCGGCGTGCTCACCGCCGTGCTCGGCGCCCCCTACCTGATCTTCCTGTTCCTGCGCACGCGTAAGGAGGTCCGGGCATGACCGGATGCCGCCTGCAGGTCGATGCGGTTCGCTTGGGCTACGACGAGCGGACCGTCGTCGACGGACTCGACCTCGACGTCGCCGACGACGAGATCACCGTCATCATCGGCCCGAACGGCTGCGGAAAGTCGACGTTGCTGCGCGGCATGGGCAGACTGCTGCGGCCCCGCGGCGGAGCGGTGCTGCTCGACGGACGGCGCATCGACCGCTTGCCGACCAAGGAGGTCGCCAAGCACGTCGGAGTGCTGCCCCAGACCCCGAGCGCCCCCGAAGGACTGACCGTCGGCGACCTCGTCTCACGTGGACGGCAGCCCCACCAACGCTGGTACCGCCAATGGTCGGCCGACGACGAGGACGCCGTCACCCACGCACTCGCCGTCACCGGCATGGACGCCTACGCCGACCGCGTCGTCGACGAACTGTCCGGCGGACAACGCCAACGCGCCTGGATCTCGATGACCCTCGCCCAGGACACCTCGCTCCTGCTGCTCGACGAACCCATCACCTACCTCGACCTCGCACACCAGGTGGAGGTCCTCGACCTCGCCCACCGCCTCCACACCGAACGCGGCACCACCGTCGTCATGGTGCTCCACGACCTCAACCTCGCCGCCCGCTACGCCCACACGCTCGTCGCCATGAACGAAGGACGCATCGTCGCCCAAGGACCACCCGGCGAGGTACTCACCGAACAGCTGCTGTCCGACGTCTTCGGCCTCGACGCGAAGGTCCTGCCCGACCCCGTCGCAGGAACCCCGCTGGTCGTCCCCATCAGCGCACACCTGCGCGACCACGCGTGACAGCGCCGGTCACCGGGCACATGGACCCCCGGTGACGCCCCGATGGACCCCCTGTGCAGAGCCCCCGAAGCGATGGGGTACATTATTTCGCACAGGCAGCGGTGAGAGCCGCGAACACTCGCTTCGCTCCTGGGCCGGTGGTTTCGCGTCCGCGGGTGTATCCCGGTGCTGGAGCAGGTCCTGGTTGTTCGCTCCTGTGCCCGGGCGTGGGCGCTCGTGCGGGGGTACGGCTGGACTTGCGGCGTAGCCTGGTCGAAGCTCGCAGGGCGAGTGCAACGACGCACCCGCCAGGCAGTGGAGTCGTTGCGGCTGGTGGCCCAATCTCGACGCGTTCCGGCGAGTGAAGATGGTGGAAGCGAGCGACGCAGTTGCTCCCGGGCATTCACTTCGATGTGCAAGAGGTGCTGGTACCTGGCGGTCCGTGGCGTACCCGCGTCGCAGTGCGTTCTCACGTCTCGGGAGCGCTTCCTGACGGCGCACGGTACGAGAACACCGTCTTCCAGTTCCTGACGTTGGTCTGGGGACGTGTCACCGAGGTCGAGACCTTGGAGGACCTGCAGGTCCTGGAACGAGCGCTCGCTGCGGTGGCGGCCGCGGGTGTTGCCCAGGCTGCGGCACCGCCGATCGCCGACGAGCCAGTAGGTGATCCCTCGTAGGTTGTGCCTTGAGGTTCACGGCCCGTAGAGCTGACGACCGTGCAGCGGTGCCGGGTCCGGTTCGCGTCCTCAACCCGCGGACGGTTCAGCCCGGTGGCGACGGATGTACACGATGGAGGCCACGCCGAGTAGCGGTGGCCAGAGGGCGGCGAGCAGATAGCAGACGGCGCACAGCCATGCCCAGGCGTCGTAGGCAGTGCCGGCGAACGGGTCGACTTTGTCCCAGGCGATGATCGACATCGTCACGAGCAAAGCCAGCACCAGTGCACCGGCCAGGCCGGCGCCGCCGACGGCCGCCGGCACGACGCGATTCAGGCGAGCGGGCAGCCAGCGGGGGGTCACCTGCTTCGGCTCGACCGCGAGCAAGAGCATGCAGCCGATGGCTACGAGCTGCATGGCCGACAGCACGAGCAGGTACCACGTTCCTCCCCCCGGGATGTCCTGCTGCTCGCGCCAGGCATCCGGCGTGCCGAGCGTGGCACCCATGGCCAGGGGAAGCCGCCACAGTGCGGTCGGCAAGGCGACCGCGATCGCTGCGTACGCGCACCAGGCCGCCAGATCGACGGGGCTTGACCGGTTGGTCACGGTTCGTCGCTCCTTGCGTGGCAGCCTCGCGGCACGAGCGTGCGACTGCGAGGCGATGGAAGGGCCGCTGCCATCATGTCGTAGGTCGTGCGGCGGCTCGCTCCGCGAGGCGTTCAAGCCGCAGCCCCGGAAGGCTGTCGAGGGACCGCCCTAGGATCGCGGCCAGCGCACCGCGGCGCTCGACCTCATGCGTGACGCGAGTCTGGTGCGGCGTTGCGTGTGGTGCCAGGGTCCACGCACCGGTCTCGCTCAGGAACGCCACTGTCCACGACATGACGATCATCTCGGCGTCGATGTGGGTGTAGGTGAGGGTGCCGCGGAGCCCCCGGATGACGTCCAGTCGATACTCGACGCCGATTGTGGCGCGCGCCGGGCCGTCGACCCGTACGAAGGCAGGATTCCAGTCGGGCAGCTCCGGTGTAGCGAGCAGGATGTCGTGCACACGTGCTGCGGGGGCATCAATGATGGCGCCGCGGGATGCGCCGGTCATAGCGGATGGCCCTCTCGGGGGAACCACGCGGTGTCTCGATGGGCTGAGCGTGTCGGACGGAGGTTCATCGGTCGCCCTTCGCGATCCGTCGCGCGGTCGTCAGCAGTTCCCCACGCTCGGCATGGTCAACGTGATAGCCGTCGACCATGACCGCATGAATGGACTGGGTGTTGCGGATGTCGCTCATCGGGTCCGCATCTAGGATCACTAGGTCGGCCACGCGGCCCGCCTCCACCGTTCCCGCCCACTGCTCGCGCCCGAGGAACCTGGCCGGTTCCAGCGTGGCGCACTGGAGGGCGCGCATCGGGGTCAGGCCCGCTGCAACGAGCTGTTCGAGTTCGACATGCAGGCTGAACCCGGGATAGAGCCCGGGGCCGACCAAGTCGGTGCCGGCGAGCAGCCTGACGCCTGCCTCGTCCATGGCACCCACGGTCGCCAGGCGCCAATCGTGCAATTCGCGGTGCTGCTCGGCTTCCGCTGGGGAACGGTGACCCCCGCAGTAGATCTCCGTACGAAGGAAGTCCCAGGAGTCGGGTGTGCCGGGCGCCATGTACTCCATCCGCTCGTCGTCGAGTCGGATCGACTCGGGCCGGTCGATCACCGTGTGGACCGCGAGGGTCGGCGTGTAGGCGACATCCGCAGCGACGAGTCGTTCGAAGATGGACGCCGCCCTCGCAGGGCGGTAGGACGCGACGGCCTCCCACTCGATCCGGCTGACCTGCTTGATCCAGCTGCCCAGGTGGAACTCGGGGTACGTCTGGATTCGAGACATGGCCGCTTCGAGCCGATCCATGTCCGAGGATGCGGCCGGCCAGATGCCACCGAAGAGGTGCTCGAACGACCGCTGTCCCGACTCGATCTGCTCGGGGAACGGCACATAATCCGACCGATGGCCGGCGACGGTGGTCCCGCGCAGCTGTGCCTCAGCGAGGACGGCCCGATAGGCTTCCGACCCCAGGCGGGAGTACACCTTGATGAAGTCCGCTCCGCCGTCGATCGCCTCCGCCACGGCACGCCGCGCCTGTGCACGTGAGTCGACCGTGACGACCGGAGTGTCCGGGACGTCGGACCACAGGGCGGGGCTGCCGTCGAGCAGCGGGCTGGCGATGGTCATACGAGGCCCGAGCAGTTCGCTGGACTCGATCATCTGACGGATCTGGTGTAGCCGTGGCCGGCCCCACATCTCGCGCACAGCGGTCACGCCGTTCGCGACATACAGGTTGGCGAAGTGGCGTGGGTCGTCGGTCTCCGACTCGCTGTGGACGTGCATGTCGGTGAGGCCGGGGATCAGGTACTTGCCGCGGATGTCGCGGACCACGGCCCCTCGGGGGAGAGGGACGTGGCTCGCCGGACCCACTGCCGTGATCACGCGGTCGATGACGATCACGGTCTGGTCTGGTCGCGGCGGCGCTCCCGTGGCGTCGATGACCGTGGCGCCGACGTAGGCCTGAACTCGCGGGACTCGGATGCTGTCGTTGCTCATGGAGCTGTTATCCCTTGGTGTGGGTGAACTGCGGGGTCGTCACGGTGCGCAGTGCGAGCCCGGCGCCGACCGCGGCGAGCGCGAGCACGGCTGCTCCGACGACCGCGGCGACGCTGAGGCCGTGGGTGTCCGCCTCGACGGCCTGCAGTTGCGCGAGGGGTGTCGTGAGGGGCATGGGATCACCGTACACACGTCTGATACATATGTACAAGACAGACGTACAAGACGGATGTACGGCTTCGAGTTAGGATCGGGTGTATGGGACAGCGTCAGGATCTCCTTGCCGGGGCGAAGCGGTGTATCGCCGAGAAGGGGTACTCGCGTACGACGGCGCGTGACATCACCGCTGTATCGGGCGCGAATCTCGCCGCGATCGGCTACCACTTCGGCTCGAAGGAGGCACTGCTCAACGCCGCGGTCCTCGAGTCGTTCGATGAGTGGGGCACCGCGATCGAGCAGGCTCGCGTCGGTTGGGGGGCGGCCGAGCCGCTCGCGCGCTTAGAGCAGTTCCTCGAGGGCTTCCTCGCCGGGTCCGTCGAGCAGCGGGCCACGCTCGTGGCGAGCGTGCATGCATTCGCCGAAGCGGAGTTCGCGCCCGAGGTGCAGGAGCAGCTCGCCGCGACCTATGAGCGCAACCGTCGGAGCATCGCCGCGATGCTGCTCGACATCGAGCCTGCCGCCGTAGACGAGACCGGCCGGCAGCTCGGATCCCTCGTCCTTGCCGTCATCATCGGCACGGCGTTGCAGTGGCTCATCGAGCCGGAGGCGACACCGTCGGCATCCGCCCTGACCGCCGCCGTGAGCGCGCTGGCCATGGCGAACGGGCCCGGTGGCAGCCGTTAGCCGAGGCCCACCGAGCGGCGGATGGCCGAACGCGATCACTCGCGGTGCCGCGCGCTGCGCACCTCCAGCCCGGCGAGCGCGGTGAGGTAGTCCCGCGGCCGCTCGAAGTACACAAGGTGCCCGCCCGAGATCAGCACGAGCTCCGCGGCGGCGAGCCGCTCGAGTGCGCGCGAGGCATCGTCGACGTCCATCGCCGCCTTGAGCACGCCGTTCTCGTCGTATGAGGTGCCGTGCTTGTCGTGCCACCACCGCGTGTGGATCAGCGTCGTCGGTGCGCGGACGGCGGCCAGTGCGGCGCCGGTGTCGAAGCCCTCGTGCCAGCGTCCCGTGTTCCAGGAGCTCCCGAATGCGGGGTCGTACGTGACCATTCCCTCGAACCAGACGTCGACCGCTCGCGGCAGGAACCAGATGCGATACTCCGCCGCGATCCGCAGCGCGAGCACGCCACCGGACGAGTGCCCCGCCAGAAGGACGGCCTCGTCGGTGAGCGTCTCGATGACGCCGGCGAGGAGCTCGCCGACGGTGACGCACGTGTACTCGTCGTGGTCCAGGTGCTCGGACGTGCCGTGCCCGGGGACGTCGATCGCGATCACGCGATGCTGTTTCGTGAGCGTGGGCAGCACGCGCCGGAAGTCCTGTCAACGCGCCGCTTGCCCGTGTAGCAGCACCACGGGCGGACTGTTGTCGGGACCTTCCGCGACGTTGAGCGCACGACCGCCCACGGCGATGCGGTGCTCCTTCATGAGCCCGCGCAGAGCCGACCTAGCCATCGGCCCGGATGTCCGGCATGACGGCGTCGATGAACTTCTCGCTTCGCTCCTGGGCCGGTGGTTTCGCGTCCGCGGGTGTATCCCGGTGCTGGAGCAGGTCCTGGTTGTTCGCTCCTGTGCCCGGGCGTGGGCGCTCGCGCGGGGGTACGGCTGGACTTGCGGCGTAGCCTGGTCGAAGCTCGCAGGGCGAGTGCAACGACGCACCCGCCAGTCCCCACGAGGAGCGGCCATGACCAGCGCGACACGGTCCGTCAGCCGAGACGACAGCGGTATCCACCACGCCCGTGGCTTCGACGAATGGAAAGCGATGCTCGGGCACCGGTTCGTCCCCGTGCGCCTCGTCAGCGACCAAGGCGAAACCTTCTCCGGCACCCTCCGTGAACGCGCACTACGGCACGTGTCCGTCGCCGAGATCACCGCCGACTCGCATCGCGTCATCCGCGCGCCCTCCCAGATCTCACCGCGCGACCCCGCCGTACTCAAACTCAGCGTGCAGCTGACCGGCACCGGCCTCGTGGTCCAGGACGGCAGACAGGCCACCCTGCACCCCGGCGACGCCGCGATCTACGACACCGCACGGCCCTACACCCTCGCGTTCGACGAAACGATCCGCTGCCTCGTCTTCGCGTTCCCCCGGTCGGCGATCGACCTCACCGACCGGCAACTGAGTGCCGTCACCGCGCTCCCGGTCCACGGGAACGACCCCGCGGGCAGGCTCGTCGTGCCGTTCCTGCGCGAACTCGGGGCGACAGTGCTCGAACTGTCGGAGACGCAGGCGATGCGGTTCACCCACAACGCGCTCGACCTCGTGACCACCCTGCTGGTCGACGTACTCGACACGGATGTCGAGCCGCACGGCGCGCCCACGCTGGCCGACATCAAGGACTGGATCGACCAGCACCTCGCCGACGAAGATCTCTCACCCGGCCGGATCGCGGCCACGCACTTCGTCTCGCCCCGCCACGTGCAGAACCTCTTCAGCAACGACGGCACCACCCTGAGCGCGTGGATCCGAGGCAGGCGGCTCGAACGGTGCCGACGCGAGCTGGCCATCCCGGAACGGGCGGCCGAACCCGTAGCGGCCATCGGCAGGCGCTGGGGTTTCACCGACGCGGCGCACTTCAGCCGCACCTTCAAAAGCCGCTACGGGGTGCCGCCCGCTCGTTACCGCGAACTCGCGCGTTGACGCCAGTGCTCGAACGCCTCGGTGTGGTCGACCGCACCGAGCGCTTCGAGCGCATCGGCGAGCCGTCCCTGCACCGCCTCGCACACCGGCGCGTCACCGAGCGCATCCCGCGTGACCTCCAACGCGATGCCGACGTCCTTCGTCATCAACGGCAGTGAGAACCCGGATGCGTGCTGCTGCTGCACCACGTGCGGGCCGAGCACATTGCTCGTGACGAAACTCTGCCCCGTGGAGGCGTCGAGGATGTCGACCATCAGCTGCGAGTCCAGACCACGTTGCGCGCCCGCGATGAGCGCTTCGGACGCGGCCGTGTACGCAGCGGCCGCGACGAAGTTGTTGAGCGCCTTCATCGTGTGCCCGGTACCGATTCCCCCGGTGCGGAACACGCGTTCGCTCATAGCGTCGAGCACCGACAACGCCACCGACGCCGCCTCCTCGTCGTCGGCTCCGAGCATGATCGACAACGTGCCGCTGCGGGCGCGCTCGACGGCCCCCGAGACGGGCGCGTCCACCAGACGCACTCCGTGGTGCGAGAGGGTTGTGGACAGCTCGACCGTCTCGAGTGGATTGGACGAGCTCATCTCGACGACGACGGCACCGTCCGGGAGAACCTCGGCGATCGACCGCCGGTGTTCGCTGCCGGTCAGTGCGGCGGCCACGTGCGCGCTGGTCGGCAGCATCGTCACGACACAGTCGATGTCGGCGAAGTCCTCGGACGATTCCACGGCCTTCGCGCCGTACTCGTCGGCCAGCCTCCGCGCGAGCTCGGTGTCGGCATCGTGCAACAGCAAGGGAAAACCCGCCTCCGCGACGTTGCGCGACATCGGGCCGCCCATCGTACCGAGACCGATGAACGCCACGCGGATCATGACGCGTTCCCGAACGTCACGCCGTCCTCGGCGAAGATCTCTCCCGCGGTGCGTATTCCGTCGACGGCGGCGGGAATTCCACAGTAGAGCGACGAGTGCAACATGATCTCCCTGATCTCCTCGGGCGTGACGCCGTTGGCCAACGCTCCGCGCAGGTGGATTCGCACCTCGTGCGTGCGGCCGAGTGCGACGAGCATCGCGAGCGTCAGCATGCTCCTGGTCCGGGTGTCGAGCTCGGGGCGTTGCCAGATGTCCCCGAAGACGTTGCGGGTGACGATCTCCTGCAGTTTGTCGGTGAGTTCGGTGGTGGACTCGATCTGGTCGTCGGCTCCGGCCGTGCCGAACATCCGGCGCCGCAGGTCCCGGCCGAGTTCGAACTCTTCGTCGCGCAGCATGAACTTCCTTTCTCGGATCACAACCGGCGGTGGGAACCGTCGGGTTCGGGAAGGGACGACGAGTACCGGCGCAGTCCCAGCACCGACGCCACGCTGATCAGGCAGAACACGATCATGAACGCCGACACGGCGAAGACACTGCCGGCCGCGCCCCACAGTGCCGTCGCGATCAGCGGGGAGAACCCGCCTGCGAGGCAGGCGCCGATCGCGTAGGAGATGGAACTGCCGCTCATGCGGACCTGCGGTGGGAACAGCTCCGCGAACAGGGCGGCCTGCGGCCCGTACGTCGCGGCGAGCCCGAACGTCAGAACCACGACGGCCAGGAACACCAGCACCGGCTCCGCGGTGTTGAGCAGCGCGAAGAACGGCACGGCCCACACGACGATACCGAGGTATCCGCCCAGGTACACCGGGCGCCGACCGTAGCGATCGGACAGTTTCGCAAAGCCGATCATGCTGGCGAACCAGGTGGCGCAGCCGACGAGCAACACGTCGAGCATGAAGTTGCGGGAGAGCCCCAGTTCCGACGTGCCGTAGGCGGTGACGAACGCCAGGAACACGTAGCCGCACGCGTTGTTGCCGACGAACGATCCGATGGCGATCACCATGCGCTTCTTGTGATCGCGGAACAGTTCCACCAGTGGGACCCGTGCGGTCTCCTTGGCCTGGCGCAGTTCTCGGAAGACGGGGCTCTCCTCGGTCCTGCGCCGGATGTAGTAACCGATGAGCACCATGACGAAACTGGCCAGGAACGGAATGCGCCAGCCCCACTCGCGGAACGCGTCGTCGGGCAGCGCGAACGTGGCGGCGAGCAGCACGACGTTCGCGATGAACATGCCTGCGGGCGTGCCGAGCTGCGTGAAGTTGCCGTAGAGGCCGCGCTTGTGGGCCGGCGCGTGTTCGACCGCGAGCAGCGACGCGCCACCCCACTCGCCACCGGCGGACAGGCCCTGCAGCAGCCGGAGCACGACCAGCAGGGCCGGGGCTGCCGCGCCGATCGACGCGTAGGTGGGCAGCAACCCGATCAGCGTGGTCGAGGCGCCCATCAGCAGCAGCGTGGCCAGCATGACGCGTTTACGCCCGATCCGGTCCCCGAGGTGGCCGGCGATGACTCCGCCGAGGGGGCGGGCGACGAATCCGACCGCGAACGTCGCGAACGCGGCGAGCATGCCTCCGACGGCGGACGACGACGGAAAGAACAGGTCGCCGATGAGCAGCGCCGAGGCGATCGAGTAGACGTGGTAGTCGTACCACTCGACGGTGGTGCCGACGAAGCTTGCCCACGCCGCCGTCCGCCGTGCCCGCGGTGTCGCTGTCTCGTGGCCGGTTCGTGTACTGGGCGTGTTCACCGTCGAACTCCCTCCGATTCCGGTCGCTGCAGGCAGTGTCGGCCCGCGGGGAGCACTGACGGTTGTCCGGAACTGAAGAGAGTTTGACCGCACGCGCAAAGGCGGCGCCCAGTCAGTCGTCGCGGCCTCAGGTGTGGGTGATCGTGTACACGCCGAGTTCCGGGTCGCCCGCCGGTGCGAGCGTCAGCCCGTGTGCGGCCGTCTCGGTGCGCAGGCCGTCGGCGTCGACGAGGTGCCACCGGTAGCTCACGGTGCGCTCGTCGAGCTGGGTTTCACCGTCGAGCGTGCGGTAGGTCATGAACCACGTCAGCGTGCCGTCGCCGGTCGGTTCCGCCTTCGCGCGCCCCTCATAGGTCAGCCTGCCCACCCGGGCCGTCGAGGCAACGGACTCGGGCACGGGTACCGGCTCGGCGGGCGGCTGGAGGTTCACCACGGCGACACCTCCGCGGTCGAGGCGTTCGGCCAGCAGCGACCACAACACGCCCCGCTGCGCGGTGTCGAAGTGACCGAGCACGTTCATCGCGATGAGCGCGGAGAACCGTTCCGGCAACTCGACGTCGGGGAACGACGAGGGCAGGACGGTGACGCGGGTGCGCAGGTCCTCGTCGCCGTGCACGCGCGCCAACAGGGCGCTGCGCAGCCCCGGCGACGGCTCGACGGCGACCACGTCCGCACCGGCAACGTCTGTGCGAGCAACAGGGTGCCGTGGCCGCTTCCCGCGCCGAGGTCGACCGCGGTCGTCGGGGAGGTCGCGGTCGTCGGGGAAGTCGGGGAGGTCGGTGAGAGAGCCTCGGTGAGCACGGGGCGCAGCATCGTCCAGAACGGTTCGATGAGCAGGTCGATGAACTCGGCGGACTCGGAGTACTCGTCGTTCATGGGATCCCTTCGATGGTGACGGTCTCCACCGTGCTACCAGAAATGAAAATCGTTTCTATTATCTCGGGTCTTCGTCGGTGCATGTCAAGATCGGGACTGGCCGGCTGCGCCGGGTCGACGGTTGGGTGGTGAAAGTGCTCGTCGTCGACCTGAATCGCGGGGTTGACAGAGTTTGCAGTCGTCGATACAAAATTTGTAGAGCGGTGAATGACCTGGAGTCGGTCGACAGACGGTTTCGGAGTGATTCACGATGCTGACGGCGATGGACCTTCTGCCCAGCAGGCGACATCTCACGCCCCCGTAGAGGCACGCGGCCTCCGGGGTGGCTTTCCGTGATTCCTCGGTTCCGAACGCTGGTTCTGGTTGTGACGTCCCGGCTGCCCGAGTGGCGGCCGCGGGCGGTGTATGAGGCGAAACGACTGGACAGGAGGTGGTGGTCATGCTGATGAGGACCGACCCGTTCCGGGAGCTGGACCGCATGTCCCAGCAGCTCTTCGGACAGAACGGAACGTCGACGCGTCCCGCCGCGATTCCGATGGACGCCTACCGTTCCGGGGACGAGTACGTCGTCGAGTTCGACCTGCCGGGTGTCTCTGCCGACTCGATCGACCTGGACGTCGAGCGCAACGTGCTCACCGTCAAGGCCGAGCGCGAAGCGAACTACCGCGACGGCGACGACGTCCAGGTCGGGGAACGTCCACGTGGGACGTTCTCCCGGCAACTGTTCCTCGGGGACACGCTCGACGTCGACCGGGTGCAGGCGAGCTACGACGCGGGCGTGTTGACCGTGCGCATCCCCGTCGCCGAACAGGCGAAACCGCGCAAGATCGCCATCACCGGCGGAGGGGAGCGCAAGGAGATCAGCGCGTGATCCGGCGGATCACCGCAGGCACGCGCTGAATCCCTCGACGTCGCAACTCCTCGAAGTCAGGGAACCTCGACGAACAGTTTGCGGAGGAAGCCATGATGCAGCACGAAGCCGCCGACGGTGACCGGGTGGCCCAGCTGATCCCGGTCGAGTTGGACGAGCCCACGTCCGACGACGTGACGCCCGACGTGATGTCCGACGCGGTGCCGGCTGCGGCCGAATCCGCATTCGACGCAAACCCCGCTGACGTGCTCGACCAGCACGTCAGCGTCCCCACTGAGATGGTCTACCGCGGCTGACCGCTCCCGGCCGGACGCGGGACGGATGCGGCGTCCGCCGAGCGTCGGACGACGGTGGTCAGTGTGGTTTTCGTGGTGCGGTGAGGGCGCAGACGCGGTAACCGTCGTCGTATTGGCGCACGGTGACGTGTTGGGTGTCGGTGCGGCGGCCGGCGGGGGTGTGTGCCGAGCCGGTGACGGTGCCGTCGAGACGGTAGCCGTCGGCGTGGTCGATCGTCACCGATTCGACGCGCACGGGATGTTGGCGCATCGCCGCGAGGATCTGCTGTCGTTCCTGCCGGGATTTGCCTGCCACGTCCCGTCCCCACGAGTAGAGGTCGCCGCATGATCGGGCGAGCATTCCGTCGACGTCGCCCTGGTTGCGAAGTTCGATGTAGTGGCGCACGACCTCGTCGGCGTTCTGTTGCGCGGATTCGCTCGGCTGCCCCTCGGCGCCGCAGGCGGTCACCGCTGCGACGCCGAGGGCGAGCGCACCCAGGCGGATGCTGTTACGCATGGTCACCTCACGGCACACCCGCGCCTGCGGTCCAGGTCACCTGGGCGCCGAGCACGTTCACCGACTGGAACCGCATCGCCGGATACGCGCCGGCGTTGCCCCACACCATCGGACCGCTGCGCCCCGTCGTGCCCGCTCCGAACTCGCTCCACGCCTCGGGTCCCGGATCGCTGCCCTGGGCGTTGGTGTAGTGCTTGGCCGTCGCGTGGATGGGGCTCGCATCCGACTGCGACTGATAGCTGTAGTCGATCACGGTCCCGGGGTAGCCCAGGACGTAATCCGTGCTCTGCGACACCGGACCCCACGCCCCTCCCGGCGGTGCGTAGCCGGTACCGCCGAGCTGCTTGGTCTGCGGCGGTTCCTGGAAGGCAGGAGCCTGCGGCTGGGCCTGTGCGACACCGGTACCGGCGACGGTCACCAGGACGACCCCGGTCATGCCGACCAGAATCCGTTTCACGTTGTGCCTCATGGCAAACCTCCTTTCGCTGCGCGCGGCGCCGATGCCGCACGCAGCGACCACAGTGGACTCCATGCGTGGTGCCGCGGTGGCATGGCGGTGGTGTCCACGAACGGACGACACGCGTTTGGGGGAGTGGAGTGTGTGTCGCGCCGATGGAGCTCGCTAGTCGCGGGCTCGGCGCAGTACCTGCACGACCGGCTCGAACCGCGCGTCGGCGGCACGCCACACCAGGTACGTCGTGAGTGTCGCGCCCAGGTCCTCGACGGGCAGGACCGTGCACTCCGGGTCGAGCGCCAGCGCCGTCGCCGACTCCACCGGAGCGAGACTGAATCCCTTGGTGCTGCGCAGAAACACCAGCAGCCCGCTGGTGTCGGTGAACTGGGCGTCCTTGTCCACCACCACGCCCTGTGCGGCCAGCCGGTCGGCGCGGTGCGATCCCAGATCCCAGTGCCGTGGCCCCTGGATGTAGGTGAAACCGCGCAGATCCGCCAGGGTCAGTGACGTCCTGCCGGGAAAATGGCTCGCGTCGACGACCGCGCCGAGCGGCTCGCGGTACAGCACCACCGTCGCCAGGCGGTCGTCGCTCGTGCCCACGTGCGAGATCGCCAGGTCCAGCGAATGGCTGAGCAGCGCCGACTCCATCTCCAGCGACGGCAGCTGGCGGATCGTGAACCGGAACCGCTCCTCCAGCGACCTGATCGACGCGCTGAGGTTGCGCCGGTGCGTCGGATTGAGCACGTCGGGCACGGCAAGCCGCACGTCGCATCGCTGATCGCGCGAACTGATCAGCCCGGGGATGGCGTCGAAGTCCGCCACGACCGACTCGGCCAGCGGCAGCAGCGCCTCCCCGGCCGCCGACAGCCGGGTGTGGTGGGTGGAGCGGTCGAACAGCGGTTCACCGAGTTCGCGTTCCAGATCGCGGATGCGCTGGCTCAACGGCGGCACCGACATGTTCAGCGACCGGGCGGCGCGCGTGAAGTTCAGCTCCCGCGCGACCGCGAGGAAGTACCGCAGGTGATGCATCTCCACACCCCGCAGCGTAACCGCGGTGTTATCACCGCGGACATACCAGCGTGAGGCAGACGGTCATTCCCTCGTCACGCTCCGCTACCTAACGTCGTCGGTGAGCCGATCGTGAGGAGGAAAGGAGCGCGATGACCTCGTCCGAACCGCCGGAATCCGAGGCTGTGACCGGAGAGGGGCCGCTCGCCGGTGTGACCGTGGTCGACCTGTCGTCTGCCGTCATGGGCCCGTACGCGACCCAGATTCTGGGCGACTTCGGCGCCGACGTGATCCGCGTCGAGCCGCTGCGCGACGTCGCCAGGCACTCCCCGGCGAACACCGGGCGCTCGCCGGGGATGGCGCCCCTGTACATGCAGGTCAACCGCAACAAACGCAGCGTCAGCCTCGACCTGAAGGATCCGGCGGGACGTGAGGACCTGCTCGCGTTGCTCGCCGACGCCGACGTGTTCGTCACCAATATGCGCGCGGGCGCGCTCGAACGCCTCGGTCTCGGCTACGAAGAGGTGCGGCAACGGTGCCCCGGCCTGGTCTACGCCCACGCGCAGGGCTTCGCCGCCGACTCCTCCCGCGGCGGCAGGCCCGCCTACGACGAGGTCATCCAGGCCTCGTCGGGCCTGGTCAGCCTGCAGAACCGGGCCGCGGGCAGCATGCAGTTCGTCCCGACGCTGATCGCCGACAAGACCGCCGCGCTGTACCTGCTCAGCGGCGTGCTGGCCGCGCTGTACCACCGTCAGCGCACCGGCGAGGGCCAGCACCTCACGCTCGCCATGGCCGACGCGATGATCGCGGTCAACCTCGTCGAGCACCTCGCCGGTGAGGTGTTCGTGCCGCCGGCAGGCGATGTCGGCAACCCGTTGTCGCTGTCGGGCACCCACGCGGCCATGCGCACCGCCGACGGTGGCGCCATCGCCGCGGTGCCCTACACCAACGAGGCCGTCCGCACGCTGCTCGTCGGGGCGGGCCTGCACGAGGAGGCCGCCGACCCGGCGTGGGACTCGCCGGTGATCGACCGCGAGGTGTTCACCGCGGGTGTCGAGAAGGTGCTGGCCAACTCGACGAACCGCACGACCGCCGAGTGGGAGGAGTACCTCACGGCCCACGACGTGCCCTACGCCACGGTGGTCGATATCGCGGACCTGCCCGGCGACCCCTATGTTCAGGAGGTCGGGTTGATCAAGGAGAGGGAGCACCCCACGGAAGGCACCGTCCGGGTCGTGGAGAGCCCGCTGCACTTCTCCGCCACGCCCGTAGGGTTCCGACGGCACGCCGAGCGAGCCGGAGAGAGCACCACCGAGGTCCTCGCCGCCCTGCGCGCGGACCGCTGAAAGCCGTAGAAAGGACACCGACGTCATGGATCTGGAGCTGTCCGAAGCGGACCGCGAATTCCGGGACGGCCTACGGGAGGTGTTCCTCCGGGAGATTCCGGAGGACATCCGCAGGCGCAGCGCGCTGAACCGGACCACGCGCGAGGACATCGTCACCAGCCAGCGCATCCTCAACTCCCACGGCCTGGCCGTGCCGCACTGGCCCAGCGAATGGGGCGGCAGGGACTGGACGCCGACGCAGTCGCACATCTACGTCTCGGAGCTGCAGCGCGCCGGCGTTCCGCAGCCGTTGGCGTTCAACGTGAGCATGGTCGGCCCGATCATCGCCGAGTTCGGCAGCGAGGAGCAGAAGCGCACCTTCCTGCCGGCCACGGCCAACCTCGACATCTGGTGGTCGCAGGGCTTCTCCGAACCCGAGGCCGGTTCCGACCTGGCCTCGCTGCGCACCACGGCCCGCCGCGAGGGCGACGTCTACGTGCTCAACGGGCAGAAGACGTGGACCACGCTCGGCCAGTACGGCGACTGGATGTTCGTGCTCGCCAGGACCGACCCGGACGCCCCGCGCAAGCAGCAGGGCCTGTCGTTCCTGCTGCTCGATCTGACCACGCCGGGCATCGAGCGCCGCCCGATCAAGCTCGTCGACGGCAGCGTCGAGGTCAACGAGTTCTTCTTCGACAACGTGCGCGTGCCCGCCGAGAACCTCGTCGGCGAGGAGAACAAGGGCTGGAGCTATGCCAAGTTCCTGCTCGGCAACGAACGCAACGGCATCGCACAGGTCGGTACGGGTCAGCGCATCTTCGCCGACCTGGCTGCCGCGTCCACGTCGATCCCCACCGAGACGGGCTCGCTCGCCGACGACCCGCAGTTCCGCACCTCCATGCACGGCGTGAAGACCGCGTTGCTGGCGCTCGAGGCGACCCAGCTGCGGGTGACGGCCGCCTCGGAGAACGGCCAGGCCAGCCCGGTGTCGTCGCTGCTGAAGATGGAGGGCACGCAGGTACTGCAGGAGCTGACCAAGCTCAGGAAGCAGGCCGCTGGCCACGACGGCCTGTTGCTGGAGACCGAATCCGCGCTGGAGGCCGACGAGGCCGCCACCGTCGCGGCGGCGCAGTACCTGAACCAGCGCAAGCTGTCGATCTTCGGCGGATCGAACGAGATCCAGCGCGGCGTGATCGCCAAGACCATCCTCGGCCTCTGAGAGGGAACCGGCTATGAACCTGGAACTGGGCGAAGACCAGAAACTTCTGTTCGAGACCGTGGATTCGGCGGTCGGCCGCGGGTACGCGGCGGGAGGTCGCGCGGAGGCGACGGAGTCCGAGCGCGGCTGGAACGACGGGGTCTGGAAGACCCTCGCGGAGATGGGCATTCCCGGGCTCGTCGTCGCCGAGGAGCACGGCGGCGCCGGTGCCGGACCGGTCGAGGTCTACGCGAGCCTCGAGGCGATCGGCAAGCACGCGGCCGCGGAACCGCTGCTCGACGGCGCGTTCCTGCCCGCGTGGCTGATCACCTCCCTGGGCAGCGACGAACAGGTCGCGGAACTGCTGCCCGCCCTCGCCGAGGGCACCACGATCGCCGTGGCGCACGCCGAACCGGGCAGACCGTGGAGCGCCCTGCCGTCGGTGACCGCGGCGCGCGCCGACGACGGGTCGGTGACGCTGTCCGGGGTCAAGGCACCCGTGCGGCACGCGGACCAGGCGGCGACGCTGCTGGTGACCGCGGCCGACGGCGAGCAGACGCGCGTGTACGTCGTGAACGCCGCGGCCGACGGGATCACGCGCTCCGACGGGCGCAGCGCGGACTGGAGCCGGGCCTCGCAGCTCGAACTGCGCTCCGTGCCGGCCACGCCGCTCGGCGACGGGGCCGCGAACGCGGTGCTGCGCACCGTGTCCGCGCGGGCGCGGGTGGCCGTGCTCGGTGAGGCGGTCGGGCTGATGGAGTCCGGCCTCGCACACACCGTCGAGTACCTCAAGACCCGCAAGCAGTTCGGCGTGCCGCTGTCGACCTTCCAGGCCCTCGTGCACCGCGCCTCCGACCTGTACGCCAGGGTGGAACTGGCCCGCTCGATGGCGTTGTGGGCCACGGCCGTGCTCGAGACCTACGACGACTACGGCCGCGAGGTGCCCGCCGAGCTCGACGCGATCGAGGCCGCGGCCGACGACGCGTTCGTGTTCGTCGGCGACGCGGCGACCACGGCGGCCGAGGAGATCGTGCAGCTGCACGGCGGCATCGGCATGACCTACGAGTCGACGGTCGCCCACCACGCCGCCCGGCTGACGGCCATCACCGAGAGCTTCGGCGGGGTGGCCGCGGCCCGCCGCAGGGCCGTGGCCTCCGGTTCGGCGCTGACGCCGCCGAGCGCGCTCGTCAACAACGCGGACGCCGTCACGGCACAGTAACCGGACGGCGCAGTAACCGGGCGGTGCAGGAATTGTCGGGGGTGGCGGCGAGGATTCCGGGATGACCGAGCACGATCCCTGGGCCGTCACCCCCGAGTCGGTGGACACTCCCGAAGCGGCCGCGCTGCTTCGGGAGTACTACGTCGAGGTCGCCGACCGGTACCGCCTCCTCCACGAGGGGCGCCGTTCGACGGCCGACGAGATCGAACGGGAACTGGCCGAGACGCCGACCGACGATCTCGTGCCGCCGCGCGGCGTCTTCCTCGTCGGCAGGTACGACGGCGAACCCGCGGCATGCGCGGGCGTGCGCGTGCTCGGCTCGCACACCGCCGAACTCACGAAGGTGTTCGTCCGTCCACTGTGGCGGGGAAGTGGGGGCGGCGGACGGCTGCTCGGCGAAGCCGACCGGGCGGCCGAGCGCATGGGCGCCGACCGTATCGTGCTGGACATCCGCGTCGACCTCGTCGAGGCTCGCGGGCTGTACGTCAAGCACGGTTACACCGAGATCTCGCCCTACAACCAGGGCCCGTACGCCGAGGTCTGGTACGGCAAGGAACTCGGCGGCGTCTGTTAGGTCGCGTGGCCGGCGGCCGTGCCGGCCGAGCCGTTCGCCACGGTCGTCAGCAGTGTCGTGGCCGCGGCGCATGCCTCGTCGGTGATGATGTGTTCGTCGCCCTCGTCCACGCGCAGGTCCACCCGCGCGCCCGCACGGCGCAGCAGATCCGCCGTCTCGTCGACGCGATACCGCGGCACCCACGGGTCGTGCTCGATGCTGCGCATCACCGTGGGGACCCCACGCAGCGGGCCGTCCCCGGCGACCGCAGGAGGGGACGTCCCGATGTAGCCGCCGGTGAACAACACCAGACCGGCGAACGAGCGTGGCGCGGTCAGGGCCAGGTGCGAGGCGAGGCAGGCGCCCTGGGAGAAACCCCACAGCGCCACCCGCTCCGCGGGAAACCCGGCCCGTGCGAGCGTGTCCACCGCCGAGTCGAGCACCCGCAGCGACCGGCTCAGCGCGGGTTCGTTGCGCTCGGCCGGTTCCAGGAACGACAGCGGATACCACGTGTTGCCCTCGGCCTCCGGCGCGAAGAATCGCACCGGCACGGGCCCGAACCGGCGTGCCGTCTCCTCCATGAACGACGGATCCTGCCCACGGCCGTGGACGGTCAGAACGGCCAGCGCCGCCCGGTCGGGATCCGCACCCCATTCGTGCATCGCCGCGGTCACGTCATCACCGCCTGCTCGTCGAGGGAGTACCAGGTGCGGTCACGGTAGACCAACGGGACGTCCTGGTCACGGCCGGGACGCACGTGGTCGACCTCCACCACGACCAGTGTCGACCCGCCGACGGTGAGCTGTTCGGTGATCCGCCCGCGCAGCCAGGTGTCCACACCGGACAGTACGGGCTCACCGGTCGGGAGCCGGTGCCAGCGGCACGGCGGTGCGAACCGGTCGATCCCGCCGGTCGCGAACCGTTTGGCCAGTTCGACCTGGCCCGCGCCGAGCAGGTGGACGACCACGGCCCCGGCCGCCGCGATGCGCGGGGCGGCCGACGACCGGGCCGACAACGAGAACGCCAGCAGCGCGGGTCGCGCGCTCACCGAGATCACCGACGTCGCAGTCAGGCCGGTGGGACCGGCACCGTCGTCGGCCGTGATGATCGCGACGCCTGCCGGGTGCGACCGGAACGCCGCGGCGAACCGGTCGGCCAGCGTGTCCCCGGGTGCTTCCATCACTGCGCCTCCTGCAACTCCAGGAAGACCCAGTGCGCGTTCGGCGCGAGGCCGCTGAGCAACTTGCCACAGTTCTGCAGCACCACCGGACCGGACGTGACGTGCTGGGTCCCCGCATGCAGATCGCGGAAGTATCGCTGGAGGGTTCCACGACGCAGGGCCGCCGTCGCCGCCCACTTGTAGACCGTCTGGCCGACGGCGTGCACCGACCACGTCGTGTTGTTCAGCATCAGCCGGGTCAGGGTCTCCTGCTCGGTGCTGAGCAGCTCGCCCGCGTCCAATGTGGCCTCGTTGTCGGCCCACACCTCCATCGCCCAGGCGCGTGCCGAGCGCAGTTTCGCCTCGGCCTGGGCGTACTCGGCGTAGAACTGCTGCGTGTCGACCGAGGCGTTCGGGGCTCCGCTCTTCGCGGCGGCCAACGACCGCATCTCGTCGAGCATGCGCCTGCCGACGCCGAGCGCCCACCCCGTGTGGCAGATGCCGGACATGTTCGCCAGCCCCATGCGGTAGATCGTGCCGCCGTGGCGGATGTCGGTGGTGGCGATGCCGTAGACGTGGGTGTCGGGCACGAACAGGTCCTCGCACACGTAGTCGTGGCTGCTCGTCGCACGCAGGCCCATCACGTCCCAGTTGTCGACCAGCGTCGCCTGCTCCTTGGGCAGCGTGAACACCAGTGCCTCGCCCGTCTCCTCGCACAAGGCGGCGGTGTGGATGTGGCTGGCCATCGAGATGCCGGACGCGAAGTGCCAGTGGCCGCTGATGCGGTACCCGCCGTCGGTCCTAACGGCCGTGCCGAGCTTGGTGCCCTGTCCCGCGATGAGGGCGTAGTCACCGCCGTCGACGTCCGGGAACAGGTCGGCCGCGGCCTCGGGGCCGAGGTATGCGGCCGTGGTGCCGGTGATCATCTGCAGTGCCATGAACGCCCACCCCGCCGAGGCGTCCGCATAGGACACCTTGGCGATCGTGTCGATCACCTGGCGTGGCGAGAACTCGTACCCGCCGAGTTCCTTCGGGATGCCGACCTTGAACACTCCCGTCTCGTGCAGGGCCTTCGCGGCCTCGTCCGGGACGCGGCCGAGTTCCTCGCCCTGCTCGGCGTTCTCCTGGAGGATCGGGGTGATCGCGTCGAGCCGGTCCATCAGTGCGTCGAACTCGTCGCTGACGTGCAGTCGATTCATGATGTCGATCCTTGTCTGTGCCGTGAGCGTCTTTGCCCTGGGCTTCTGTGCGTGGGCTTCTGTGCCGTGAGCGTGGATGGGTGCCGGCGGCGTGCGGAGACAGCGGGGTGTGCCGGCACGCGAGCGGCCGACGTGCGGCCGGACAGGGCCGCCGGAGGTCAGGAACGTGCCGTCGTGGCGAGGATCCAGTCGATGACGGGCTTGACCGTCTCGTCGGAGTTCGCTTCGAAAATGAGGCCGTGACCGTTGCCGGTGACCCCGACGTCGGGCAGGTGCAGCAGGCTCGCCCCGGCGCCCGCGCCGGTCAGGAAGTCGACGACCTGCGGGGCGAACCCGGCGAACGCCGACGCCCCACCGGTCACCACCGTGACCGGCGTGCCGTCGAGGCCGGGAATCGACCTGCCGGGTACGTCCTCCGGGCGCTCGGCCGGTGGATCGCAGCTGATCTCCGCACTGGTCAGGCCCCACGTGAGGGTGCCGAGTCCGGGGAACTCCGCGAACGCGGGGCCGATCGGTTCGATCGCCGCGATGCCGGCCACACGGCCTGGTCGTGCGTTCGCCGTGAGCCAGCCGACAGGACCGCCCGCCGAATGCGTCACGAGCACGGCCTCACCGAGCAGATCGAGCAGCGCGGCCAGCCGGTCGGCATCCAGCCGTTGGGACTCGGCCAGATCGGCCGGCAGCGGTCCCATCGGTGAGACGAGCTGGTCGACGTGCTCGGAACCGAGTTCGCGGCCGAACGTCCACTGTGTCTGGTCGGAGCGGGCCTCGTCCGGAAGGAACAGCGCCCGCGCCGCCTCGTAGGGAAACGGTGGACCCATCGGCCCGACGACGTCCGGGTGGTACGGCGACCGGCCGTGCCCGCACCGGTCGACGACGTACACCGCGAAACCGGCCTCCACGAACCGGGTCGCCCAGCCGGGACGCCCGTCCGGGGTTCCGGTCCAGTCGGTGCCCTGACCACCGCCGCCGTGGATGAGCACGAGCGGAACCGGATGCGCCGGCGCTCCGGCAGGCGCCTCCCACTGGACGAACATCGGAGCGCGCTGAACGGTGCCGTGCTCGGTGCCGATCCGCTCACCCGGGATCCAGAACTGTCCACGCCGGACGGTGACGTCGTGTCCGTCCTTCTCGTGTGGTGCCGTCACGAGGTTCACCCGCCTCAGATGTCGATCGGTTCGAGCCGGCCCAGCAGTTCCTCCCTGCGGTGCTCGAACTGTTCGGGCAACTGGAATCGGGTGCCCAGTTCGTGCGGCGACTCGTCACAGGTCCATCCACCGTCGGGATGTGTGACGGCGAGCTCGAACAGCGCGCCACTCGGCGTGCGCACGTAGACGCTCTTGAAGTACTTGCGGTCCTTGAGCTCGGAGATGTCGGTGTAGCCGCGGCCCTCGATCTCGAACTTCACGGCGTCCTGGTTGTCGAGCGTGTCGAGGTTCCACGCGAAGTGGTGGTAGGTGCCCGCTCCGTAACCCCACGTGCCCTGGTCGTCACTGCGGTTGACGGTGATCTCCAGGTGGTTGCCGTGTTTGGCGTCGCCGATCTGGAGCCCGATCACCGAGCCCTCCTCGGTGAGCCCGTCCTGGGCGAAGAACGACTCGCCCGCGAACTCGACCATTCGGTCGGGCGTGGCCATGTGCACACCCACACCGTGGATGCCGTGGATCGCGTGTTCCTGGGGAACGCCGTAGCCGGGGTGACCGATGCGCTCGTCACCGCTGTTACCGACCATGACGTACTCGATGCCCGACGGATGGTGGAACGCGAGCCTGCGCTTGCCGAAGCGCTCGACGTTGGTCACCTCGATGTCGTGGCCGGTCAGCCTGTCGTGCCAGTAGTCGAGGGAATGGTCGGGCACCGACAGCAGCACCTCACGCGCCTGGTTGGTCCCGCGCTTACCGTAGAAACCCGCCTGCGCCCACGGGAACGTGGTGACGACGCTCGACGGATCGCCCGCGGCGTTGGCGTAGTAGAGGTGGTAGATCGGCAGCGCGCCGTCGAACAGCACGGTGCGTTTGATGAACCGCATGCCGAGGACCTTGACGTGGAAGTCGACGTCCTCCTGGGCATCGGCCACCGACAGTGTCACGTGGTGCGATCCCTGCACGTACGTCATGGCTGGCTCCTCACCGTTGAGACCCGAACCCGGATACGGACCCCTGCCCGATCCGATGAGCCGAACTGTAGGAACGCGGGTTCGCCGGTGTCTGGCGCGCGCGTGCACGGCGGTGTCGCGAGAGCGCAGCACGCTCCAGTCCCGGCAGGGCGGCGTGGCACCGCTGCCGGTCAGCGGTCATGGTGTGTCGCGGCGTTGCTGGGTACCGTGACCGCAACGACGCACGTTGGACCGTGGAGATGACAACGATGTCATTTACGTCGCTCACCGACCGTTTCGCAGTATCAGGGCCGTCACCGAGTCCCGTCGCGTTCCCGTCCTGGACCGACCAGGTCCGCCGCAGTGTCATGCGGTTCGAGTTCGACTGCGACCGGCCCGACCGTTTCAGCGGCACCGTCCGTGATCGCAGGCTGCACGGGGTGAGCTTCATCGACATGACGTCGGCCCCGCACGCGGCGTACCGCGACCGCAGCACGATCCGCGACGAGGACGCCGGCTACTACGTCATGACGTTGCAGCTCAGCGGCGATATCCGCATCGCGCAGGACGATCGTGTGGCGTTCCTGCGGCCCGGGTGTTTCGCCCTCTACGACTCCGGCCGTCCCGCCACCCTCACGGTGGGCAAGGACTACCGGTCGACCTGCATCCGGTTCCCCAAATCCGCGATCAGCTCCCGGCGCGACGACCCGCTGGCCGAGATCACGGCCCGTCCGCTCGCGTGCGCACCCGGTCTGACCGACACGGTGTGGAGCACGGTGCTGGGCGTGAACCGCAACCTCGAGTCGCTCGGCGTGCACGGCTACACCACGGTGCGCTCGCTGATGACGCTCGTGAGCACGATGCTGCTCGGCGAACTCGGGCAGTATCGTCCCGCGCGCCCGGCCGACGAGGACCTGCTCGCGCGCGTCCTCGACTACATCGACGCCCACCTCGGCGACACCGACCTCGATCCCGGACGCATCGCGGCCGCACACTTCCTGTCCCCGCGCACCCTGCACGCCCTGTTCGAGGGCACGGGCACGACCGTGTCGCGGCGGATCCGCGAACGCCGCATCGAACGCTGCAGGATCGACCTCGCCGATCCCGCCCTGGCCCAGGTGCCCGCCTCGGCCGTCGGCGCCCGCTGGGGTTTCGCCGGTGCGTCGCACTTCGGGCAGGTGTTCAAGCGTGAGGTCGGACTGACCCCGGCGCAGTTCCGCAGGAAGGCGCTGGCCGAGCGGCCCGCGCGGCTCGAGGCCGCGGACCGCGGCGGCGGTGTCGTGGCGCGGTGGCGCCGGTGAGGGTGCACGGCCTGACGCGGTTCCACACCGGTGACGTGCCCGAGGGGCGCAGGCTCGCCGCGTGGGAGGAGCACAACGAACGCTCGCTGGTGGGTCTGCGTGCCGATCCGATCGGTCACGGCCGGTTCGAGGGCGCCGAGGTCAACCTCACCCTGCCGCGGTTGCAGCTGGCGAGGGTGACCGGTTCGCCCCACGTCGTGGGGCGAGACGCGGCGCGGATCGCGACCAGTCCGGCCGACGGGGTGGTCGTGTACTTCGCACTCGCCGGCCACGGCCGGTTCGAACACCGCGACGGCAGCGCGGACGTGGGACCAGGACAGGCGCTCGTGTGCGACGCGGACCAGCCGTTCCGGCGCGCGTTCGCCGACGGTCTGACCGAACTCGTCCTGAAGGCGCCGCGGGACGTGCTGCGCGAGTCCGCCGGCCGCCGTGGCCTGGCGCATCCGCTGGTCCTCGGCTGCGACGGTGCAGGCTCGCCGCACGGGAACGCGCTGGTCAGGACCGTCGCGGCGGCCCTGCGCGGCTCGGCCGAGTGGGACACGCTCGAGGCGGCCGTGCTGGACCTGCTGCCCGCGGTCCTCGGCGGACGTCCGTCCGACGCGGGACATCTCGCGGCCGCACACGCGTTCATCGCGGCGCAGCTGGCCGATCCCGCGTTGTCGGCGGGCCGCATCGCCGGTGCGGTCGGCATTTCCGAACGGCAGTTGTCGCGGTTGTTCGCGCGGTCGGGGGAGAGCGTGCCGCAGGCGGTGCTGGCGGCCAGGCTCGACGCAGCCCGCGGATTCCTGAGAGATCCGGCACACGTCCGGACGTCGCTGGCCGAGATCGCCCGCAGGCACGGATTCCGCTCCCCGGCGCACTTCTCCCGCAGTTACCGCGCTCGCTTCGGTACCACGCCGTCGGCCGAGCGCCGCGTGCCGTCCGCATGAGCCGTGCCGCGCAGACGCGGACACCGGGCGGGCCCGGGTTTTGCTCGTTTCCGCCATGTGTGCTCTGCGCGGCCCGTGTGCGGCGGCGGCGTGCCACCGTCGGTGCGCAGCGTCCGGCGAAGGGGCCGGAGGACGAGAGCGAAGGCGGCGACCATGGTGACCTTCAACGACGGACTGGCCGAGACCGCACCGCCGAGCACCGCGGTGGTCGAAACGGACGTGCTGATCGTCGGCTCGGGCCCGGCGGGCGCCTCGGCGGCCCTGTTTCTGTCCACATTGGGCGTGTCGAACACGATGATCACCAAGTACCGCTGGACGGCGAACACGCCCCGTGCGCACATCACCAACCAGCGGACGATGGAGATCTTCCGCGATCTGGGCATCGAGGACGAGGTGCTCGCCGACGCCACGCCGCACCACTTGATCGGCGACACGGTGTTCTGCACGGCGATCGCGGGGGAGGAGATCGGCCGCATTCTCACGTGGGGCAACCACCCCGCCCGGCACGCCGACCACGAACTCGCCTCGCCGTCGATGAACTGCGACATCCCGCAGACCTATCTCGAGCCGATCCTGGTCCGCAATGCGACGATGCGCGGCACGCAGACGCGGTTCAGCACCGAGTATCTCGGTCACACCCAGGACTCCTCCGGGGTCGACGTGCGGGTGCTCGACCGGCTGACCGGCTCGGAGTACACGATCCGCGCGAAGTACCTGCTCGGTGCCGACGGGGCGCGGTCGGCGGTCGCAGCCGATCTCGACCTGCCCTACGAGGGGCGCATGGACATCGCCGGGTCGATGAACATCACGTTCAAGGCCGATCTCGGCGACCTGTGCCGGCACCGCCCTTCGGTGCTGTACTGGGTGATCCAGCCCGGTGCCGACGTCGGCGGGATCGGGGCGGGCCTGGTCCGCATGGTGCGGCCGTGGAACGAGTGGCTCATCGTGTGGGGTTTCGACATCGAGCAGGGGCCGACCGAGGTGTCCGAGGAGGACGCCCGCGGCATCGTGCGCAACCTCGTCGGCGACCCGGACCTGGACGTCGAGATCACCGGGATCTCGTTGTGGGGCAACAACGAGCAGTACGCCACCCAGCTGCAGCGCGGCCGGGTGTTCTGCGCGGGCGATGCGGTCCACAAACACCCGCCGAGCAACGGACTGGGCTCCAACACATCCATTCAGGACTCCTACAACCTGGCGTGGAAACTCGCCGCGGTGCTGCGCGGGGAGGCCGGGCCGGGACTGCTCGAGACCTACACCGCCGAGCGGGCCCCGGTCGCGAAGCAGATCGTGGTGCGAGCCAACCGATCGGCACGCGAGTTCGGTGCGCTGTTCACCGCGCTGGGACTCGACACCGCCGAGACACCGGAGCAGATGCACGCGCGGATCGAGGAGCGCAAGGACGCCACCGCAGACGGTGCTGCCAAGCGGGCCGCGGTGCGCGAGGCGATGGAGCTGAAGAACTACGAGTTCAACGCCCACGGCGTCGAGATGGGGCAGTGGTACGACCCCGCCACGTCGACGGCCGTGGTCGGCGACGGCACCGCGCGCCCCGAACCGGCCCGGGACCTCGAACTGTTCTATGAACCCTCGACGTATCCCGGCGGCCGCCTTCCCCACGCGTGGGTGGGCGATCGCAGGCGCAAGCTCTCCACCCACGATCTGGCGTCCTACACGGGCTTCACTCTGCTCACGGGCATCACGGGCGAGGCGTGGGCCGCGGCCGCGCAGAAGGCGGGTGAGGCGCTCGGTGTGCGGGTGGACGCGGTGGTGATCGGCCCCGGCAGGGAGGTGACCGACCTGTACTTCGATTGGGCCGAGCTGGCCGGCGTCGCCGAGGACGGGGCGGTCCTGGTGCGGCCGGACAAGCACGTCGGATGGCGCAGCCGGCACCTCGTCGACGACCCCGACGGCGAACTCGTGCGGGTGCTCGGCCGCATCCTGAGCCGCGAGGGCGAGGCATGATCGGCGACTTCGAGCACGTCACGTTCGGCCAGCGGGTCCTGTTCGGCTCGGGCAGGGCCGCCGAGCACGTCGCCGCCGAGGTCGCGCGACTGGGCGCCCGGCGCGTCCTGCTGGTCGCCTCGGACCGGGACGAGCGGGTCGCGCAGCGGGTGAGCTCCGGGGTGGACGTGGCCGCCCGCTGCTCCGACGTGCGGCCCCACGTGCCGGTGGCGAACGCCGAACGGGCCCGGCAACTGGCCTCCGACGTCGACGCCGACCTGATCGTGAGCATCGGAGGCGGGTCGGCGACCGGGTTGGCCAAGGCGGTCGCGCTCACGACCGGACTGCCGATCCTCGCCGTGCCCACCACCTACGCCGGTTCCGAGGCGACGAACGTGTGGGGTCTGACCGAGCAGGCCCGCAAGACGACCGGCAGCGACGACCGCGTGCTGCCCGCGACCGTCGTCTACGACGCCGAACTGACGCTGTCGTTGCCGTCCGCGCTGTCGGTGGCTTCGGGATGCAATGCGCTGGCCCACTGCGTCGACGCGATGTGGGCCCCGCGCGTGGACCCCGTCGACCGGGTGCTCGCGGGGGAAGGCATCGGTGCGCTCGCCGCCGGCCTGCGTGCGGTGCACGCGGATCCGGGCGATCTGGCGGGCAGGGAGCGCATGCTGTACGGGTCCTACCTCGCCGCCGTCGCGTTCGCCTCGGCGGGTTCCGGACTGCACCACAAGATCTGCCACGTCCTCGGCGGGGCCTACGACCTTCCGCACGCCGCGACCCACACCGCGGTGCTGCCGTACGTGCTCGCCTTCAACGGTCCCTACGCCCCGGACGCGTCCGAGCGGATCGCGGCGGCACTGGGCAGCGACGACGCGGTGGTGGGGCTGCTCGAGCTGTACGCCGAGCTCGGCGCTTCGCACGCGTTGCGCGACGTCGGATTCGCCGCCGCCGACTCGGCCGAGGCCGCAGCCGGCACTGTCGCCGAGGCAGCACGGCTGATCCTGCCCGCCGTACCGCCCGGCAACCCCCGTCCCGTCGGCGAGGAGGAGCTGACCGCGCTCCTCGACGCGGCGTGGGCGGGCCGACCCCCGACGTCCGTGGCTACCACCGGTGCGGCGTGACGGACGGCCGGTGACCGTGATCCGAGAGGAGCCCGACCCGATGACCGACCAGAGCAGGATCGAGCAGGCGCTGACCGACGAGGTCGTGGCCTCGTTCGCAGGCGCACCGGACGCGCGGATGCGCGAGGTGATGGATTCGCTGACGCGGCATCTGCACGCCTTCATCCGCGATGTACGGCTCACCGAGGACGAGTGGCGCGCGGCGATCGAGTTCCTCACCGAGACCGGGCACATCACCGATGACAAGCGCCAGGAGTTCATCCTGCTGTCCGATGTGCTCGGTGCATCCATGCAGACGATTGCCGTCAACAACGAGGCCTACCGCGACGCCACCGAGGCGACCGTGTTCGGCCCGTTCTTCGTGGAGGACGCCCCGTTCATCGGCCAGGGCGGGGACATCGCGGGTGGTGCCCCCGGACAGCCGTGCTGGGTGGAGGGCACGGTCCGCGACACCGACGGCGCTCCCGTGCCCGGCGCGCGGATCGAGGTGTGGGAGGCCGACGAGGACGGGTTGTACGACGTTCAGTACGGCGACGAGCGGGTCGCCGGGCGTGGTCACCTGTTCTCGGACGACGAAGGCGGTTTCCGGTTCTGGTGCCTGACGCCGACGCCGTACCCGATTCCGCACGACGGGCCGGTCGGGCGGCTGCTGAACGCGGTGGGCCGTTCCCCGGTGCGCGCCGCCCACCTGCACTTCATGGTGACCGCGGAGAAGCTGCGCACGTTGGTGACGCACATCTTCGTCGAGGGTGATCCGCAGCTGGACATCGGCGACTCGGTGTTCGGGGTCAAGGAGTCGCTGGTGAAACGGTTCGAGGAGCAGCAGCCGGGGACGCCGACGCCGGACGGCCGCGATCTGGGCGGGGCGACGTGGACCAGAGCGCGCTTCGACATCGTCCTGGCACCGGAGGGGCTCGCGGAACCGGGCGCGCGGTGAACCCCGACGCGGGCATAGGCATGGGATCCGGCATCGGGCCCGGCATCGAATCCCGGGCCGTCCGTGGCCGAGTTCACAGTTCCCCGCGTGGGTCCCGGCGCGGCCGGAATTAATTTCTCTACGATAATTTAAAAGTAATCCAAGCTCACTTCTTCGGTGGCGGAAATCGCTCAACTACGCGATTTTTTCGCCCGGGTCAAGTCATGTCCCGGGGCGCGGATGATTGTGGAAAACGGTTAAAGTAAATGCGACGCTCGTCGTTGTCGCCGTGATCGTCGGGTACGCCCGTCAACGTTGCGGTGGCAGGCCGAAAGAAACACGGCCCGCCGCTGTTGTCACGGTCGCCGTTATCACTCTCACCGTCCCCCATCGGAAGGCTGAAGAAGTTGAGCTCGCCGCTGAAACGCCGTCTTCTGTCCGCGGTCGCCGCCGGAATGGCGGCATGTGTCGTGGTGACCGGATGCACGCGTGCCGACGAGAACACCGACGCGCAGGCCGAGGACCAGGGGCCCGCCGAGGAGGTCCGGCTCGGGTACTTCCCCAACGTCACGCACGCGCCCGCGATCATCGGACTCGAGCAGGGTTACTTCGCCGACGAACTCGGCGACACGGAACTGACCACCCAGACGTTCAACTCGGGTACCGAGGAGGTCAACGCGCTGCTCGGCGGTTCGCTCGACATCGGCTACATCGGCTCGGGTCCGGCGATCAACGCCTTCACCAAGTCCGAGGGGCAGATCCAGCTCGTCTCGGGCGCGGTCTCCGGCGGCGCGCAGCTCGTGGTCGACCCCGAGATCACCGACACCGACCAGCTCAAGGGCAAGACGATCGCCACCCCGTCGCTGGGCAACACGCAGGACGTCGCGCTGAAGAAGTGGCTCGACTCCGAGAACCTGACCGGGGACGTGGAGGTCGCCAACCTCGACAACCCGCAGACGTTCGACGCCTTCCGCAGCGGCGAGGTCGACGGGGGCTGGCTGCCCGAGCCGTGGTCCTCGCGCCTGGTCGAGGAGGCGGGCGCCAAGGTGCTCATCGACGAGAAGGACCTGTGGCCCCGGGGCGAGTTCCCGACCACCGTGATGGTGGTGCGCAGCGAGTTCCTCCAGCAGCACCCCGACACGGTCCGCGCGCTGGTGAAGGGCTCGCTCCAGGCGACGACGTGGGCGGGCGAGCACACCGAACAGGCCCAGGACGTGGTCGACAAGGGAATCCAGAAGGTCACCGGTAGCGACCTGCCGGGGCCCGTGATGGACAGGGCGTTCGCGAACCTCGACCTCTCGCCGGACCCGGTGAGCTCGTCCTTCCCGCAACTGGCGCAGGACTCGGTGACCGCGGGCGTCGTCGAGGAGAAGGCGGATCTGAAGGGCTTCGTCGATCTGCGCCTGCTCAACGAACTCCGCGACGCCGAGGGGCAACCAGCCATCGAGACCGCCGGTCTGCAGGCCGAGCAGTGATCAGCAGGGGAGAAACCGCATGAGTGTGACACTCGACCAGCCGGACCTGGCACAGTCGACGGACGTCGCCGTGCAGCTGTCCGGCGTGGCCAAGGTGTTCGGGCACGGCCGCGACGCCGTCACCGCGCTCGAGAACGTCGACCTGACCGTGGCGCCGGGGGAGTTCGTCTGCCTCCTCGGCGCCTCCGGCTGCGGCAAGTCGACGATGCTGAACCTCGTGGCCGAGCTGGACGCGCCCACGACCGGCACGATCACGCGCAACACCACCCGTCCCGCCGTGATGTTCCAGGACCCGGCCCTGATGCCGTGGCTGACGGCGGGCCGCAACGTCGAGCTCGCCCTGCGGCTGGCGGGGTTCCCGCGCACCGGCAGGCGGGAGAAGGCCGCGGAACTGCTGAAGCTCGTCCGCCTGGAAGGGCAGGAACGCAAGCGTCCCCACGAGCTGTCCGGCGGCATGCGGCAGCGTGTCGCGCTGGCCCGCTCGCTGGCGAGCACGCACCGCACGGGTGCGGAGGACCGTCCCGCGCTGTTGCTGATGGACGAGCCGTTCGCCGCGCTGGATGCCATGACCAAGGACGTCATGCAGGGCGAGCTGTTGCGCATCCAGGCTCAGCTGCAGTCCTCTGTGCTGTTCGTGACCCACGACGTGCGGGAGGCCGTGCGCCTCGGCCAGCGCATCGTGCTCCTGTCGTCGCGGCCCGGCCGCGTCGTGCGCGAATGGCAGGACACCCCGGACGAGGACAGTCCCGACCTCGTCGACGAGATCAACGCGAAGCTGCGCGAGGTGATCAGCACCCATGCCCGCAAGTCCGCCTGACGCCGACCTCGCCGCGGTCAGCGCCGGTCTCGACGCGCTCGACGCACCGGCCGCGGCGACCCGTCCCCCGCTGTGGAAGCGGCTGACGAAGTCGCTGCTGCCGCCGCTGGTCACGGTCGTGATCGTGATCGCGGTATGGCAGGCACTGTGGGCCAGCGCCTGGTGGCCGGAGTTCAAACTTCCCGCCCCACTGGACGTGTGGGGTGAGTTCTGGACCACCGCCAGCAGTGGCGAACTGCTCGACGTCGTGTGGACGTCGGTGCACCGCGCCGTGCTCGGTTTCCTGGCAGGCGTGGCCATCGGCACGCCGCTGGGGCTGATCGTCGCGCGCGTGCCGGTGGTGCGCGCGGCCATCGGCCCACTGCTCATCGGACTGCAGAGCCTGCCGTCGGTCGCATGGGTGCCCGCCGCGATCCTGTGGTTCGGCATCAACGACGCGGCGATCTACTTCGTCGTGCTGCTCGGCTCGGTGCCGTCGATCGCGAACGGTCTCGTGGCGGGCATCGATCAGGTGCCGCCGCTGCTGCCGAGGGCGGGCAAGGTGATGGGCGCGGGCAGGATCGACGCCGCGCGGTTCATCCTTCTGCCCGCCGCGCTGCCGGGCTACCTCGCCGGGCTCAAACAGGGCTGGGCGTTCTCGTGGCGCTCCCTGATGGCCGCCGAGCTGATCGCGATCTCGCCGCAGCTCGGCATGGGACTCGGCGCGTACCTGAGCCACGGGCAGGACTTCAACGACATGCCCAAGGTGCTGGCCGCGATCTTCCTCATCCTGATCGTGGGTGTCGGGATCGACCTGCTCGTCTTCCGCCCGCTGGAACGGTCCGTACTCCGGGCTCGCGGTCTGACGTCGGCGTTGTAGGAGTCGGCGTAGGAATCTCGGAAGCTCACTCCTGGCCTGCGAGGCGGTCGAGCGTGTCGGCGACCGGCTCGGCCCTGGCGTGGCGATATCCGGTCCCCGCCCATAGGTGGATCGCTCGGGTGTCGCCCGCCTCGGTCGCCGCCGTACGCAACGGGCGGGTGAGGTGATGGACCGCGGGGTAGGCGTTCGGAGCGAGCGGGCCCATGCGGTCGGTGAACTCGTTGCGCAGCGCCCTGGCGGGACGCCCGGTGAACGCGCGCGTCACGACGGTGTCGTCGAAGGCCGCGTCGACGAGGGCGCCCCGGTGCGGCGCGGATGCACCGCTCTCGTGGGTGCGCAGAAGCACGGTGCCCACCGCCACGGCCTGCCCGCCGGCGCGGAGCGCAGCGGTCACGTCCGCCGGGCCGGCAATGCCGCCCGCGGCCACGAGGGGGAGCTCGACCGCGTGCGCGACGTCGCGAACCAGTCGTGGCAGGGGTAGCGGGGGTGGCGTCCGGCTGGGGGTGAACGTCGCGGAGTGTCCACCGGCGGCCGAGGACTGCACGACGAGTGCCTGTGCGCCGGACTCCTCGGCGAGGCGCGCCTCGTGCGGTGAGGTGACGGTCTGCACGACGAGGGTGCCCTTCGCCCGCAACGCGTCGACCGTTGCGCGGTCGGGCAGGCCGAACGTGAAGGACACGACCGGAACCGGATCGTCGAGCAGCAGTGCGATCTTGTCGGCCCAGTGGTCGTCGTCGGTGGTCGGCGCGTCGGGAAGCGTGACGCCGTAGCGAGCGGCCTCACGGGTCAGTGCGGTGCGGTACGCATCGAAGTCCTCAATGGACACAGGGCGCCGGTCGGGTACGAACAGGTTGACCCCGAACGGGACGCCTGCGCCGCGCACGCGCGTGATCTGCTCGGCGAGCGCCTGTGGAGTTCGATAGCCGCCCGCGACGAAGCCCATCGACCCTGCGCGACCCGCGGCCACGACGAGTTCGGGAGTGGTCGGGCCTCCGGCCATCGGGGCGGCGAGGACGGGCACGGTGATGCCGAGGTCGGTGAGCACGATCGTCGGGTCCTTTCCGAAGGCGGTCGTCAGGCGGAGGGGTGGGCAAGGCGAGGGAACCGGAGGGCGCCCGCGGCGGCGCTCACGGCGGCGGCCAGTACGAGTGCACCCGCGAGCAGCAGTGCGCCGCCGTAGCCGCCGTCGAGCAGGGGCGCCGCCAGCGCGGGACCCAGGATCTGTCCCGTGCTGTAGCCCGCGGTCAGCACGGCGACGGCGCGGGGGCCGCTCAGGTGCCGGCCTGCGGCCAGCGTGAGCGTGGTGACACCCATGAACGTCGCACCGAACAACACGGCCGCGATCAGCGCCGGTCCTGGCCCTCTGGCGAAGGCCGGCAGCGCGATGCCGACCGATTGCGCCAGCAGAGCTGCGCAGAGCATGGTGGGTCCGGACCACCGGTGGGAGAGACGGGCCCACACGGCGCACGAGGGAAGTGCGGCGAGTCCGACGAGGATCCACGCTCCCGCACCGAGCGGGCCGGGTACGCCGTCCTCGATCGCAGCCACGAGGAAGGTGCCCGCGATGATGTAACCGATGCCCTCGAGCGTGTAGGCCGTCCACAACGGAACGAACCACCGGGTTCGGGACGGCGAAGGGGAGGCTGCCTGTGGCAGGGACGCCGCGGGTGCGGGCTCGGGTGCCAGCCGCCAGGCAACGGTTCCGAGGACCGCGGTGACCCCGGCGCAGGCCCACCAGGCGTGCTGCCAGTCGCCGGTGGTGCGCAGCGCCAGGACGAGCATGCCGGACAGCGCGATACCGCCGCCGACGCCGCCGAAGACCCAGCCACCGAGGTGACGGGCATGCGCACGCAAGCGCGCCAACGCTCCGCCTGCCGCGACGACGAACACCAGCGCGCTCGCCACGCCCGCGACCAGGCGGAGAATCGCCCACGCAACGGTGCCGGTGAGGACCGGCATCAGCGCCAGGCTCGCCACGAGTGCGACCAACGATCCGCGCAGCACCGTTCGGGACCGCAACAAGGCCGGTGCGACGATGCCGACCAGGGCACCGGCGAGATATCCGACGTAGTTGGCGGTGGCCACCGACGCTCCTGCGCTCGCACTCAGCCCGGCCTGCGCCTCCATGAGCGGCAGGATCGGGGTGTAGGCGAACCTGCCGACGCCCATCGCGGCCGCGAGGGCCGCCGCGGCGCGCAGGGTGATGATCCACGGGGCTTCGGTGGTGGGGAGCCGGTCGGTCTCGGTGTTCACATGATCGACGCTATGAAGCGGCGCTCGTGTTGTGAAATGCCTGCTGTGCTGGTTTTATGTCTGACATGCATGACTGCAGCGTGAGGGGTGGGCGGTCGACGTGGAGGTAGAGCTACGTCACGTTCGCGCGCTGCTGGCCGTGGCGCGGCGGGCGTCGTTCAGCCGTGCCGCCGAGGAGCTGGGGATCACCCAGCCCGCACTCAGCCGCACGGTCGCGCAGTTGGAGCGGATCGTCGGGGTGCGGCTCATCGACCGCTCCACCCGGCAGGTCGGGCTCACCGAGGCCGGTGCGGATCTCCTCCCGTACGCCGAGAACGTCATGCGCGAGCTGGCGCAGGGGCTCGCGGTGGCGCGCAAGGGCGGCACCCTCCGTCTCGGCTTCAGTTGGCTGCTCCCCGATCCGTGGGCCCAGGACGCGATGCGCCGGTTCGAGGACGAGACCGGTGCCTCCGTCACGCTTGTCCGGTGCGACGACCCGCTGGAGGAGCTCCAGCACCACGCGGTGGACGTCGCGCTGGTTCGTGGTCAGGTCCGGCGCGCCCCTGCGGGATCGCAGACCGTGTACCTGTACGACGAGACGCGGGTGGCCCTGTGCTCGGAACGCAATCCGTTGGCACAGCGGGACGAACTTGACTGGGCCGACGTGCCGTCGTGGCCGCTCGTGGTCAACACCCGCAGTGGCACCACGGGACCATGGTCGTTCCCGTCCGGGGAGGGGCCGCGCCACGTCGTGGAAACGGCGAACTTCGACGAGTGGCTCGAATCCGTCGCGGCGGACCGGGGTATCGGGATCGTGCCCGAGGTCGCGCAGCGCCGCACCAGCCACCGGGCGGTGCGGTTCCTCCCGCTGACCGGTGCGCCGCCGAGTGCGGTACACATCGTCCATCTGGCCGCGGCGGGCGACCGACTGATGGACCGGTTCGTACAGGCGGCCGTCGCGGCGGCGCAGTCCACACGCTGACCGTCAGCGGTCGCGGTCGGCGTGGACGTGCGTGCGCCTGCCGTCCGGGTCGAACAGGACGAGCAGTTCCACCGGCCTGCCGTCCGCCGTGCCGAGCCAGTGCGGCGCCGCCGTGCTGAACTCGGCCACCTCCCCGGCCGGCAGGACCAGGTCCCGGTCGCCGAGCACCAGCCGCAACCGTCCGTTCAGGACATACAGCCACTCGAATCCTTCGTGGACCTGCGGTTCGGGCGCGGGCGGTTCGGCCTCCGCGGGGATCAGCATCTTGAACGCCTGCACTCCGCCGGGCCTGCGCGTGAGCGGAACGAACGTCATGCCGAACCGGTGGACGGGCGTGAAGTGGATGCGAGGATCGCCCGTACGCGGCGCGCCCACGAGGTCGTCGAGCGGAACACCGTAGGCACGAGCCAGAGGAAGCAGCAGTTCCAGGGTCGCGCGGCGTTGTCCGCTCTCCAGGCGCGACAGCGTGCTCTCCGACACGCCGGTCCGCACGGCGAGATCGGCCAGGGTGATCCCACGACGTCGGCGCAGCGCGCGCAGCCGCGGCCCGACGGCTTCGAGTACCTCGCCTGTCTCGGCGTCCATGACCGAAGCCTAGGGCGCAGCGTGGCACCCGGCCGCGCATTCTTGCCGAAACCGCAAGATCCCGTGCTTCTCCCGTGGGAGCGTGCCGAGACTCGTCGGCAGGAGACGAGAGGAGTACCCATGACCGCCGCCGACGAGACGACCTTCTGGAACGAGATCCACGCCCAGCACGCCGGGACCACCCAGCCGCGGCCGAACGTCCGCCTCACCGAGATCGTCCCGGGATTCGAACCCGGCGACGCGTTGGACCTCGGCTGCGGCGCCGGCGGCGACGCGATCTGGCTCGCCCGGCAGGGATGGCACGTGACCGCGGTCGACATCTCCGCCGTGGCCGTCGAACGGCTCACCAAGCTCGCCGCCGACCGCCACCTGCACCGGAGCGTCACGGCGGAACGCCACGACCTGCGGACCGGGGTGCCGGGTGGGCGGTTCGACCTGGTCAGCGCGCACTACTTGCACACACCGTTCGACCTCGACCGCGCGGCCGTGCTGCAGGCGGCCGCCTTCCGCCTGCGACCGGGTGGGCGGCTGCTCGTCGTCGACCACGGCTCGGCCGCACCGTGGTCGTGGAACCGGGATTCCGACGTGTATTTCCCGCCCCCGCGGGAGATCGCGGCGGGTCTCGAACTCGACCCAGCACAGTGGACGGTCGAACGCGCCGACGCCCCGACCCGGATCGCCACCGGGCCCGGTGGCGTGACCGCCGAGGTGACCGACCACGTCCTGATCGTGCGCCGCACGCGATGACGGGACGTCTCATCACCCCGTCCTCCGCCGTGCCGTTGCCCCGTCCTGCTGTCGGCCTGTTGCGTCGTCCCGTTCCGCCACCCGCCTGAGGAGAGCCATGTCGCCCCGCACTCGCCGCGACACGCCGCCGCCACGGACCGCTTCGTCCGAGGCCGACGTGCTGCGCGGCTTCCTCGATTACCTGCGCACGTCGGTCGCCGCGAAGGTCGACGGCGCGCCCGAACCGGCCGCTCGCACGGCCGTCGTGCCGTCCGGAACCAACCTCGTGGGACTGCTCAACCACCTGGCCTGGGTCGAACGGGCGACATTCCTGGGGCAGCCCCCGGACGACTGGCAGGCCACGTTCACGGCGGCACCGCAGGACACCGTGGCCGACGTGGTGGCGCGGTACCGGGCCACCGTGGCGCAGGCCAACACCGTGCTCGACGGCTGCACCGACCTCGCGGCGCCCCTTGCCCGTCCACAGGCGACACGGCAGGGTCCGAGCGTGCGGTGGGCTCTCACGCACATGATCGAGGAGACCGGCCGCCATGCCGGCCACGCGGACATCGTCCGGGAACTCATCGACGGTGTCACGGGACGGTGAGCTGGGACGGTGAGCCGGCCGTCGCGGGGGAGCGGTTCAGGACAGTCCTCGTCAGGACAGTGCTCCTCAGGACAGTGCTCCTCAGGACAGTGCAGCGGCGAGCCTGCCGCCGAGGTCGTCGAGGAGCTGCCGGTCGCCGGGAACCCCCGGCTTCCACGGCAGGCTCAGACCGTCCTTCGACTTGTCGACATAGCGAGGGATCACGTGCAGGTGGAAGTGGAAGACCGTCTGCCAGGCGTCGGCGCCACAACAGTTCAGCAGGTTCACCCCGTCGGCGCCGAGTTCGTCGACGACGGCCGTCGCGACGCGCTTTGCGGTGCGGGCCGTCGCCGACAGGTCGTCGTCGGGGATGTCCAGCAGGTCCCTGCTGTGCCGCTTCGGCACCACCAGCAGATGGCCGTCGGACGCGGGGTGGATGTCCATGAAGGCGCAGGTCGTCTCGTCCTCGGTCACCTTCACCGCGGGCGCGGTACCGGCCACGATGCCGCAGAACACGCACTGATCACTCATGCCGCCCGACTGTAGTGGTGCGCAGGCGCCGGTGGTGACGAGTCGCGAACCGTGATGCGCCGAGGCGGGCCGTCCTGGGCGCGGGCGAATCCCGTTCCGTCACACCCGTTCCGTGACGGACGTGGCGGATCACAGCCAGTCGCGCCTGCGTGCGTATCGCGCTGCGTCGTGCCGGGTGCGGGTCTGGGTCTTCTGCATCGTGGTGGACAGGTAGTTGCGCACGGTGCCCTCCGCGAGGTGCAGCTGTGCCGCGATGTCGGCCACCGAGTAGCCCTCGCTCGTGGCCCGCAGCACGTCGATCTCCCGGTCGGTCAGCGGACAGTCGTCCACCACGGCGAGCGCGGAGACGTCCGGGTCGATCCACCGCTTGCCGCCGTGCAGCGTCGTGATCACCGACGCGATGTGCGCCGGCTCGGCCGATTTGCTGACGAATCCCTGCACGCCCAGCTTGAGTGCCTTCCGCAGCACTCCGGGCCGTGCGTGCCGCGTGAGCATGAGGATCACCTGGTCGGCAAGCTCCTCGCGGATCCGCGCGACCGCGCCCAGCCCGTCCATGCCCGGCATCTCGAGGTCGATGACGAGCACGTCCGGCCGGTGTCGCAGGGTCTCCCGCACGGCCGACTCGCCGTCGTCGGCCTCGGTGAGCACGGTGATGTCACCCTCCAACGGCAACAGCGCCGCCATCGCCTTGCGCAGCAGCGCCTCGTCGTCGGCCAGTACCACGGTGGTCACGCCGGTTCCTCCTCACCGGTGCCTGTTCCAGGACTGCCTGTTCGGACGCTGCCTGCCGCGGCGGAGGTGCCGATCTCCGGCGTGGCCGCCACTTCCGGTGCGGTGGGGAACTCTGCGGCCGTGACGAACCGCCCGTCCCGCTGCTGCACCGTCAGCATGCCGCCGGCGTCGGCGATGCGCTCGGTGAGGGTCGCCAGTCCACTGAGCACGGGCCGGGTGTCCTGAGCCCCGTCGTTGACGATGGTGATCCCCGCCGCCGACAGCGTGATGCGGACTCGTTCGGCCTGCGCGTGCCGCAGGATGTTGGTGGTCGTCTCGCGCAGGACCTGGCCGAGTAGTTCGCCCACGGCGGGGGCGGGTTCCTCGCCGCGGTCGACGTCGACCCCGATGCCCGCTGCCTCGAAGAGGTTCTTCGCGTTCTCCAGTTCGGCCGTCAGATTCAGCCGCCGCTGAGCGTAGGCGAGCTCCTTCGTGCGGGTGATCGTCTCTCCCACCAGGTCGTGAATCTCCTGCAACTCCGCTTCCGCACGCTGCGGATCGGTGGCAACGAGCTTACGGGCCAGCGCCGCTTTCAACTTGACGACGTGCAGCGTGTGACCCTGGATGTCGTGCAGATCGCTGGCGAAGCGCATGCGTTCGCCAGCGACGGCGAGTTCCGCTTCCCGATAGCGTGCGCGTTCCAGGTCGTCGACGACGTCGTAGAACCGCTGGTTGGGGAACTCGGCCAGCGTCGCCAGCGCCAGCAGTCCTCCGGGGATGGCCACGTAGGCCAGCAGCGTGCCCGTCACGTCCTCGGTCGTCACCAGCAGTCGGAGCGCTCCGATCGCCGCGCCGCCGAGGGCCAGCAGCACCGTCGCGGCGACCCGATGCCGGGGCATGCGGGAGGCGACGAACGGGCCGACGACGAGCAGCGAGAAGAACGCCGTCCGGGCGTCGGAGACCACTGCGCCGTAGAGCCACACACCCGTCGTCAGGGCCAGGCACGGCACCGCCACCCGCAGGATGTCGCCGTGGGCCCAGCGCACGAACGCGTACGCCGCCACCGCGACGCCGACACCGCACACGATGCGGTCGAGCCACGTCTCGGTGTCGACGATCATGAGCAGGATGCCGACGCCCACGACCGGTGGCATCAACACGGTGAGGTTGAGCTTGCGCAACCTGGTCTGTGCGTCACTGCGGTCGTCGGTACTCGTCACGTGTCCTCGTCGGTCGCAGGGCCGGGTTGGGGTTCAGCATCTCGTGCGGCGGACGCCACCGCCAGTGACGCCACGTCATGGGTGCGTACTGGGAAATGTCACGGGTAGGTCATGACACCGCGGCACTGCCCGCACGCCGCGACATGCAGTGGACTCGGAGCCATGAACACCACAGGCGACACACCCGTCATCGACGTCGAACGTATGAACCTCGTCTACGGCGAGTTCCACGCGGTCCGGAACCTCACCTTCCAGGTGCGGCGCGGCGAGTTCTACGCGCTGCTCGGCACCAACGGTGCAGGCAAGACCTCGACGCTCGAGGTCATCGAGGGCCATCGCGCACCCGCATCAGGCACCGTGCGGGTGTTCGGCCACAGCCCGCGCGATCGTGCTGCCGTGCGGCCGCGCATGGGCATCATGCTGCAGGAAAGCGGGTTCTCCCCGGACCTGACGGTGGCCGAGTCGGTGCGCATCATCGGTTCGCTGACCCGGCGGGAGGACGACGTCGACCGCGTCGTCGATCTCGTCGGGCTCGGCCGAAAGGCCCGCACGAAGGTCTCCCAGCTCTCCGGCGGCGAGAAGCGCAGGCTCGACTTCGCCACGGCCGTGTACGGCACCCCCGAGCTGATCGTGCTCGACGAGCCGACCACCGGTCTGGACATCCAGTCCCGGGACGAGCTCTGGGACGCGGTCGACCGGATGCGCGAGCACGGCACGACGGTCGTGCTCACCACCCATTACCTCGAGGAAGCGCAGCAGCGCGCCGACCGGATCGGCCTGATGCACCAGGGCGTGTTCCACCGGGAGGGCACGGTCGCCGAACTGACGGGCACGTTGCCCGGGGTGATCAGCTTCGGCCTTCCGTCCCGTCCGCTCGGTGGCGTTCCCGCCCTGCCGCTGCACGTGCAGCGGCAGGGCGACGGAACCTTCCGGGTCGAGACACACCGCATCCAGAAGGACCTGTACACGCTGCTGGGTTGGGCCGAGGACCACGGCATCGACCTCATCGGACTCGAAGCAGGCCCGACGCGCCTCGACGACGTCTTCCGCGCCATCGACTGAGCACCCCCCACGCCTGTCCAGACCATCTCACCGAGGAGTACTTCCATGCTCGGCATCGCCTACGGCGAACTCGTCCAGCTCTTCCGTAACCGTCTGGTGCTGGTCACCAGCTTCATCATGCCGATCGCGGTCAGCGCGTTCTTCATCTACCGGCACGAGATCTTCGCCGACCTCGGCAGCCTCGGCTACATCGCCGCGATCGTGGTGTTCACCGTGGGAGCCTTCGGCCTGTACACGACGTCGGTGACCACGCTCGCCTCACGCAGGCAGAACCTGTTCCTCAAACGGCTCCGGTCGACGGCGATCGGCGACGCCGGCATCCTCGGCGGACTGCTGCTGCCGGTCACCGCACTCGCGGCCGTGCAGGTCGCGGGAGTGCTGATCGTCTTCGGCATCGTGGCAGGCGGACCGGCGAACGTCGTCCTCCTCGCCGTGGCCGTCGTCGCGACGCTCGCGATGCTGGTCGGCTTCGCACTGGCGACGGCGGGTCTGACCAACTCGCCCGACCACGCCCAGGTCACGACGCTGCCCGTGGCGATCGGCGTCATCGTCGTGGCGAGCTGGATCGGGATCACCGGCACCGAGGACATGGAGCTGGTCAAGCGGCTGCTTCCCGGCGGTGCGGCCACCGAGCTCATCCTCAACGCCTGGAACGGTGGCGCGGCGCTGTCGGACTCGCTGATCCTGCTCGCGCCGACCCTCGCGTGGGTGTTCGTGGCCGCGAACCTGGCGGCGAAGATGTTCCGTTGGGAGCCCCGGCGCTGAGCATGGCGTGAGTGCCGCCGCGGCCGCGAGGTCTCCGGCGATTCCCGGATCCGCAGAGTACGTGCTCGGTGCACGCGCTCTGCGGATCCGACGGTGTCAGCACCAGTGCGTCGCGGTGGCGTCCACGAAGGACGGAACGTCGAAGAACACGTAACCGTCGGCGTTCATCGGCTTGCATTCGGTCGACATGCCGTTGCTCAGGTCCATCCTGGCCATGACCCCGTCGGTCACTCCGCAGCCCGTTGCGGTCAGGTGCACCCGCTGGTGCAGGCCGCCGGTGAACTCGCCGTGCCAGCGCGCCGTGCACCCTGCGGCCGAGGGCGTACCGGCCGCGGAGGATTCGGCCTCGGGCGCGGCGGCGGCCGTACCGCCCGTGAAGCCTGCGAGCAGCGCCGCGGCGCCGACGGTCAGTGCGGTCTTCTTGAGCATGGATGAACCCCTTCTTCTGTGTCGCCGGCCCTGGGTGGGCAGACGACACCAGCCTCGCGTGGTGCTGTGGCGATGAGGTGCAATCCGCGTGGTTCCCGTAAGCCGGGTCAGGACTCGGCGCGGCGCGCGTCGCGAAGTGCCGCGTGTGCCTTCAGCAGCGTTCCGGCGGTGGGAAGGCTCTCGGGCGATGGCCACGTCGCCGTGTCCCACAGCTTCGACCGACTGAACGCGCGTCCACAGTGGACGAAAACTTCGGTCACGGTGACCACGATCGCGAGTTCCGGCGGCGTTCCCTTCACGGCGAATCGGTCCCGCAGCTCGGCGTCGCGGCTGATGGCGGCCGTACCGTTCACCCGCACCGTGTGCTCGGTACCCGGAACGAGGAACAGCATGCCGACGTGCGGATTGCGCAGGATGTTGCGCATGCTGTCGACCCGGCGGTTGCCTGGCCGGTCGGCGAATGCGATCGTCTGCTCGTCCAGGATCAGCGCACTGCAGGACTCGTCGCCGCGAGGGGAGACCTCGACGGTGCCGTCCGGTGCGCCCGAGGCCAACAGGAACAGCGGTGAGGCCTCGAGGAACCGCCGTGTCTCGGCGTCGATCGCGGGCGCGGCCTTGTCGCTGATCACCGCGACCGGTTCCTCGACGATCTCGCGCAGCTCGGATTCCGAGGTGACGGTCGACTCAGCGGGCGACGGGACGTCGCCGTCCGCGGGGCCGGTCGTTCGGCTCTCGCTCGCGACATGATTGCGCCCGATGGGGACCACGAGCGGGGTCAGCGACACCGGGTCGTCGATCACGCGGCACGGCATCGCGAAGACCTCGCGCACCAGGTCCTCGGTCACGACCGAGCGCGGCGCCCCTTCGGCGACGAGCCTGCCCTCGGACAGGACGACCAGGTGGTCGGCGTAGCGAGCGGCGAGGTTCAGATCGTGCAGCACGGCAACGATCGTGGTGCCCTCGGTGCGGTTGAGGTCGGCCAGCAGATCGAGCACCTCGACCTGGTGGGTCACGTCGAGGAACGTCGTCGGCTCGTCCAGGAGCAGCACGTCGGTACGTTGCGCAAGCGCCATGGCGATCCACACGCGCTGGCGCTGACCGCCGGACAGCTCGTCGACGGAACGGTCGGCGAGTTCGAGTGTGTCGGTCGCCCGCATCGCGTCGGCGACGGCCTTCTCGTCGGCATCCGACCACCGGCCGAACCAACCCTGGTGCGGAGACCGGCCGCGTCCGACGAGGTCGGTCACCGTGATGCCCTCCGGGGCGGTGGGTGACTGCGGCAGTACGCCCAGCTTGACCGCGACCTCGCGGCTGGGCAGCGTGTGGATGCTCTTGCCGTCCAGGTACGCGGCGCCGGACGTCGGGCGCAGCAGCCGTGCCATGCCGCGCAGCAACGTCGACTTGCCGCACGCGTTGGGGCCGACGACGACGGTGAACCCGCCGGGCGGCACGGTCACCGAGAGCGCGTCCACCACCGTGCGATCGCCGTAGCCGAGGGTGATGTCCTCGGTGTGCACGGTGGTGGCATGCGCAGCGCGCGACACCGCCTCGTCGCGGTCGCCGGCGGTGTCCCGGGCGCTGCCGTGCGCGCTGTCGGGGGCACTGTCCGTCGCCACGCTGCTCTCACTCATCTTTGTCCCCTGTCCTGCACTACCCGCGTGCCGCCTTGTCCGCGCGGTGCCGTGCCCGCGTGTTGCACTGTCCGCATGCTGCCGTGCCCGTCTGCTGCACTGTCACCGGTTCTGCGCGGCATCCGTCACGCTCCGCGTCCCGCGCGATTGTTCTTGGCCAGCAGCCACAGCAGATAGGGGGCCCCGACGGCGCCGGTGACCACCCCGACGGGGAACTGCTGCGTGCCGAGCAGATGCTGCGCCGCGAAATCCGAACACAGCACGACGAGCGCACCCACGAGCGAGGCCGGCACGACTCCCGGACGGGCCCCGCCGAGCAGTCGCGCGGCGATCGGCCCGGACAGGAACGCCACGAACGAGATCGGGCCCGCGGCCGCGGTGCCGACCCCGATGAGCCCGGTCGCGGTGAGCAGGAGCGCGATCCGCGAGCGTTCGACCGGAAGTCCCAGTCCGCGCGCCGAATCGTCGCCGAGCTGCAGAGTCGGCAGTGCTCTGGCCAGCACCAGCGCCAGCGGCACCAGCACCGCGAGCGAGCCTGCCAGCGGGAGGAGCTTCTCCCAGGTGCTGTCGTAGAGGCTGCCGGTGCGCCACAGCAGCGCCTGTTCGGCGTCGGTCATGTCGGCGCGTGTCATCAGGAACGACACGACGCTCAACAGGGCCGCGTTGACGCCGATGCCGATCAGCACGAGCCGGTAGCCGTTGATGCCCCGCTGCCAGGCGAGCGCGTAGATCAGCGCCGCCGCGGCGATCGAGCCGGTGAACGCGCCCGCCGACACGACGAACCCGCTCGCACCGAACGCGACGATGCACAGCACGGCGGCGGCACTCGCGCCCGCCGAGATGCCGAGCACGTCCGGACTGGCCAGTGGATTGCGCAGCAGTCGTTGGAACAGCGACCCCGCCAGTCCGAAGGCCAGCCCCACCAGCGTGCCGGTGATCGCGCGGGGGAGTCGCAGGTCGAACAGCACGTAGTCGATGCGCGGCAGGCTGTCCCCGGCGAACGCGGCGAGCAGATCGGGGATACCGATCTGGAAGTCGCCGACCGAGAGCGATCCCAGGAACACGACCACAAGCGCGGCCAGCAACGCGGCCGTCACGAGGTGGGCGCGTCGGCGTTCGCGTCCGCGGGCGCGAGCCACGCGTGCGACGTCGGCCGCCGGTACCGGCTTCGCGGACTCGGCGCCGGACGGAGCGGGCGGAACAGATGCCGGTGTGCTCGGTGGCGTTCCCGGTGATGTCCGATGCGGCGTCGCGGGCGGGGTCATAGGCGAGCCAGCTTCCTCCGCCGGACGAGCAGCACGAGCACCGGTGCGCCGAGCAGCGCCGTCACGACCCCGGCCTGCACCTCGCCGGGTCTGGCCACGATGCGGCCCAGCACGTCGGCCAGCAGCAACAGGATGGGTGCGATCAGCATCGACAGCGGCAGGATCCGGCGGTAGTCCGGCCCGGCGACCATGCGCGCCACGTGCGGCACCGCGAGCCCGAGGAACGTGATCGGGCCTGCGAGTGCGGTCGCGGCTCCGGCGAGCACGACCACGGCCACCCCGCACAGCACGCGGTCGGTCGTCGTGTTGCGGCCGAAGGAGCGGGCGACGTCGTCGCCGAGGGACAGTCCGTTGAGGACCTTCCCGAGCAGCAGCGCCCCGACGATGCCGACGGCCAGGAACGGCAGCGCCTGCCAGACGATCGTCATGTCGCGGCCGGCGAGCGTGCCGACCTGCCAGAAGCGGAACCGGTCGTGGGTCGCCGGGTCGGTGAGCAGTACGGCGCTTTGCAGCGAACTCAGCGCGGCCGTCAGCGCAGCACCGGTGAGCGCCAGTTTCAACGGCGACGCGCCGCCGCGGCCCAGGGAGCCGATCGCGTACACCACCGCGGACGCTGCTGCGGCCCCGGCGAATCCGAACCAGACGTAGCCGGTCAGGCTCGTCACGCCGAACACGGCGATGCCGATCACCACGAACAGGGCGGCACCGGCGTTGACGCCGAAGATGCCCGGATCGGCGAGCGGATTCCGCGTGACGCCCTGGATCAGCGCGCCCGCCAGCCCCAGTGCGGCGCCGACGAGCAGACCGGCGAGCGTCCGCGGGATGCGCCGTTCGGCGACGATCAGGTGGTCGGTGTTCTCCGGGTCGAACGAGGTCAGCGCGTCGACCACGGTGGAGAGCGAGATGTCCTTGGTGCCGACCGCGAGGCTCAGCACACACGCCGCCACCAGCAGCGCGCCGATGCCCAGGACCTTCCCGGCCGTCGCCGGGTTCCGCACGCGCAGCTGTGTCACGGGTCAGTCGCCGAGGGTCTTGGCGAGCATCGGCACCACCTCGTCGAGTGCCCACGACAGGCCGACGACCGAGTTGCTGGAGAACGCCAGGGAGATGTCCTGATCGCTCAGCACCAGGTCGTTGCCCTTCTCGACCGACGGGACGGCCTGGTAGAGCGGGTCGCCGGTGACGTCCTCGGGCTTGGCGCCGATGAGGAACACGGCGGTCAGGTCGGCGTCCAGCAGGTCGAGCCGCTCGTCGGAGATCGGCACGGAGAACCCGCGACCGCCCGGCTGGCGCTCCACGCGCGGGGAGTTGACGAACCCGAGCCGCTCCATGAACTCGACGCGGCCGTCGCCTTCGAGGTAGGCGCCCCACGCGTCCGGCAGACGCGAGGCCAGCACCATCTCCTTGCCCTTGAACTCCGGGTGCTCACTCGCGACGCGGTCGAACTTCGCCTCGAGGTCGTCGCGCAGCTGCTCGGCCTTGTCCTGCCTGCCGAGCGCCTTGCCGATCATGTCGAGCTGCTGCTGCCACGTGGTGAGGTAGTCGTCGGCGTTCTTCGGGAGGCTGACGACGGGGACGCCGATCTCACTGAGCTTGTCGTGCCGCGAGCGCTCACCGCTCGAACGCGTGTCGAGGATCAGATCGGGATTGAGCGCCGCGACCTTCTCCATGTTGACCTCGAGCGTGCCGAGCTTCTCGGGTGCCCGCTCGTACTTCTGCGGTGACCACGGCCCGAGTCCGTTGCCGCCCACCTCGAGCCAGTCGGCGACCCCGACGGGCTGCACGCCCAGTGCCATCGCCACCTCGGCGTCGGTCCAGCCCAGTGCCACGACGCGCTGCGGAGGCTTCTCGACGGTCACGTCGCCGAACTTGGTGGGGATGGTGACCGGGAACTGGCCTGCGTCTGCGGAGGGGTTGAGGTTCGCACCGCCCGAGTCGGCCGACTCGTCGCCGGTGGTCGTACAGCCGGTCAGTGCCACGAGGGCACCGGTGAGCAGCACGGCGAGCAGAGCCCGCAGGGGGCTGACGGCACGACGCATGAGTAGGCCTTTCGGGGGACAGTCGTTAACTGTGCCTACCCTAACTTCGGCAGTCGTGCAGGGGAACGCCAGTCCCGCGTGTCGGGCGCCACCACGGGGGATCGGTGGGGATCGCTGGGTTTCGCTGCCGCGACGGCGGCACCCGTTGCCGGCGGTTCGTTCCGCGGGGTGACGCACGGGGAGTCATTCTTGATTGATTCAAGATTTTGCGGCAGACTTCCGGCCGTGTCGACAGCCACGGATTTCGAACAGCTGCTGCGCGGGGTGTCCCTGCGCGTCACCCGCCCGCGGGTGGCGGTGCTGTCCGTGGTGCACGAACATCCGCACGCCGACACCGACTCGATCATCGGGCTGGTGCGTGCGGAACTCGGTGAGGTCTCCCATCAAGCTGTGTACGACGTGCTGCGTGCGTTGACAGCCTCCGGCCTGGTCCGGCGTATCCAGCCGATGGGATCGGTCGCGCGTTACGAGACGCGGGTCGCGGACAACCACCACCACGTCGTGTGCCGATCCTGCGGGGCCATCGCCGACGTCGACTGCGCCGTCGGCGAGGCACCGTGCCTGGACGCCTCCGACGACCACGGCTTCGTCATCGACGAGGCCGAGATCATCTACTGGGGCCTGTGCCCCGGCTGTTCCGCAGTTAGTTCCTGATCAACGCTGATCCACCTGAAGGGATTTCCATTGTCCGAGAGCAACGAAGCGGCCGCGGGCGGCTGCCCCGTCCTGCACGACCAGGGACTGCCGCACCCGACGCAGGGTGACAGCAACACGGTTTGGTGGCCGAACAGGCTCAACCTCAAGATCCTCTCGAAGAACCAGCCCGCCTCCGACCCGATGGGCGAGGACTTCGACTACGCCAAGGAGTTCGAGTCCCTCGACCTCGCCGAGGTCAAGAAGGACATCGCCGACGTTCTGACCACCTCGCAGGACTGGTGGCCCGCCGACTTCGGCAACTACGGCCCGCTGATGATCCGCATGGCCTGGCACAGCGCGGGCACCTACCGGGTCAGCGACGGCCGCGGCGGTGCCGACGGTGGTCAGCAGCGCTTCGCCCCGCTCAACAGCTGGCCGGACAACGTCAGCCTGGACAAGGCGCGTCGTCTGCTGTGGCCGGTGAAGAAGAAGTACGGCAAGAAGATCTCGTGGGCCGACCTGATGGTCCTGACGGGCAACGTCGCGCTCGAGACGATGGGCCTGAAGACGTTCGGTTTCGCGGGCGGCCGCGTCGACGCGTGGGAGCCGGACAACGACGTCTACTGGGGCTCCGAGACCACGTGGCTCGGCAGCGACAAGCGCATCTCCGGCGGTGAGGACAAGCGGGAGCTCGAGCAGCCGCTCGGTGCGACCCACATGGGCCTCATCTACGTGAACCCGGAGGGCCCGGAGGGCAAGCCGGACCCGGTGGCCGCCGCGCGCGACATCCGCGAGACGTTCGGCCGCATGGCGATGAACGACGAGGAGACCGTCGCCCTGATCGCCGGTGGGCACACCTTCGGCAAGACCCACGGTGCCGCCCCCGACTCCAACAACGGCCCCGACCCGGAGGCCGCTCCGCTCGAGGCGCAGGGCCTCGGCTGGAAGAACGGTCACGGCACCGGTGTCGGCCGCGACGCCATCACCAGTGGTCTCGAGGTGACCTGGAGCCCCACGCCCACCCAGTGGAGCGGCTGGTTCTTCCACAACCTGTTCGCCTACGAGTGGGAGGTCTACCAGGGCCCGGGCGGTGCCTGGCAGTGGCGTCCGGCCGGCGGCATCGCCAACAACACGGTGCCCGACCCGGAGACCGGTGAGCTCAACCGCCACCCGAGCATGCTCACCACGGACCTGGCGCTGCGGTTCGACCCGATCTACGAGCCGATCTCCCGCCGGTTCATGGAGAACCCGGAGGAGTTCGCCGACGCCTTCGCGCGTGCGTGGTTCAAGCTGACCCACCGCGACATGGGCCCGAAGGACCGCTACGTCGGTCCGGAGGTCCCGGCCGAGGACCTGCTGTGGCAGGACCCGATCCCGAAGCCGGACTACGTGCCGAGCGAGGCCGACGTCGCCGAGCTGAAGGCGACGATCGCCGACTCGGGTCTGACGGTGGCGCAGCTGGTGTCCACCGCGTGGGCGGCCGCGTCGACGTTCCGCGGCAGCGACAAGCGGGGCGGCGCCAACGGTGGCCGCATCCGCCTGCAGCCGCAGATCGACTTCGAGGCCAACGAGCCGGAGAAGCTGAAGCCGGTGCTGGCGAAGCTGGAGGAGATCCAGACGTCCTTCGCCAAGCCGGTGTCCTTCGCCGACGTGGTCGTGCTGGCCGGTGTCGTCGGTGTCGAGAAGGCCGCCAAGGCCGCGGGCTTCGACATCACGGTGCCGTTCACGCCGGGCCGCGGTGACGCCACGGCCGAGCAGACCGACGTCGAGTCGTTCTCGCACCTGGAGCCGCGCAACGACGGCTTCCGCAACTACTACGGCAAGGGCAACCCGCTGCCCGCCGAGTACGCGCTGATCGACAAGGCGAACCTGCTGACGCTGACCGCGCCGGAGATGACGGTGCTGCTCGGTGGCCTGCGGGTGCTGGGCGTGAACTACCAGGACTCGAAGAACGGTGTGTTCACGGCCAACCCGGAGACGTTGACGAACGACTTCTTCGTCAACCTGCTCGACATGGGCACCGAGTGGGAGCCCACCACCGAGGCCTCCGACGAGTTCGTCGGCAAGGACCGCGCGACCGGCGAGGCCAAGTGGACCGCCAGCCGCGTGGACCTGCTGTTCGGCTCGAACTCGGAGCTGCGCGCGGTGGCCGAGGTGTACGCCGCCGACGACGCGAACGAGAAGTTCGTCAAGGACTTCGTCGCGGCGTGGGACAAGGTCATGAACCTCGACCGGTTCGACGTCAAGGCCTGATCCCGGCCTGACACACGCGAAACGGCCCGTCGTCCGGGGATTCCCGGCGGCGGGCCGTTTCGCGTCGCAGGCCGCTCAGCGCGCGACGCCGGAGGGTTCTCGCTGTCGCAGGCCGGCGGTGAGCGCACCCGCGGCGGCGAGTGCCGCGGCGAACAGCCCCGCCGTCGCGGCGGCCGTGAGCCCGTCGGTGTAGGCGGCCAGCGCCTCCTCGCGGAGGAGGGTGCGGTGCGGCTCGTCGAGACCTCCTGCGGCGGTGAGCGTGGCGGCGACCGTGTCGGAGGCGTGCGCGGGAACCCTGCCGGCCGCCGCGTCCGCGATCCCCGACGCGTAGACGGCGCTCGCGACGGTGCCGAACGTCGCGATCCCCAGTGCACCACCGAATTCCGTGCTCGTCTCCGAGAGCGCGGAGGCCGCGCCGGCTCGTTGCGGTGGAGCCGTCGTCAGCACGAGCGAGTTCGCCGCGGTGGCCGTCATGCCGACCCCCGTCGTCAGCACCGTGTAGCCGGCGAGGAACACCCCCAGTGATGTGGCGGGCTCGCCGAACGCGACGACGCCGAGTCCGGCGGCGGTGACCGTGAGTCCGGTCGCGAGGAGAACCGGTGGGGGCATCCGGCCCGCGAGCGCGGCAGACGCCGCCGAGCCCGCGATCGCGCCCGCGAAGGTGGGAAGCGCCCACAGCGCCGACTCCAATGCGGACAGACCGTGCACCAGCTGCAGGAATGTGAACGCCAGCGCACCCAGACCGGTGGTCGCCAGTGCGACGACGGTGTTCGCACCGATCGCCGTCGCGAACGGGGGCTTGCGCAGCAGTCCGACGTCGAACAGCGGGTGGGCGGCGCGCCGGGAGTGCGCGGTGAAGCCGGCGCCGGCTGCGAGCGCGAGCAGGGCCGCCGCGGCGGCCAAGAGATCGGCCCCGCCGTCGGCGACCCGTTTGAGCGCGTACACCGCGGCCAGCGCGGTCGTCAGGGACAGGGCCGCGCCGGCGAGGTCGAACGGTGCCGGGGTGGGGTTGCGTGATTCGGGCAGCAACACGGGCCCCGCCACGAGCAACAGCACCATCACCGGCACGTTGATGAGGAACACCGCTCCCCACCAGAACTGGTCGAGCAGCATCCCGCCGACGATCGGCCCCGCGACCGATCCTCCGGAGAACGCGACGGTCCAGGCGCCGACCGCGATCCGGCGTGGCCGCTCGTCGGTGAACATGGTGCGGATGAGCGCCAGGGTGGACGGTGCGAGCGTCGCGCCGCCGATCGCGAGCATGGCCCGGCCGACGATGAGCAGCTCGGCGTTCGGCGCGTAGGCCACGATCGCCGACGCCACACCGAACAACGCGGCGCCTGCGAGCAGGAGGCGTTTCCGTCCGAACCGGTCGCCGAGCCCGCCCATCGTGACGAGCAGTCCGGCCATCACGAAGCCGTAGATATCCATCGCCCACAGCCATTGCCCCGACGTCGGCTCGAGCGCCTCGGTGATCGCGGGTGCCGCCACGAACAGCACCGAGATGTCCATCGACGTCAGCAATGCGGGCAGCAGCAGGACCACGAGGCCGCACCAGCTGCGGGCGGTGGTGGAGTCGGTGCGCATGCCATTTGATTGTACGTACGTCAAAATCGAGCGCAAGATGTACGTACGTAAAAACGAGCAGGTCAAGGCCATCAATTGCCGTGGAGCCCGGAGCCGCCTCGTCGAAGCCCCGGTCGGAGGCGGCATAGTGGTACGCCATGAGCCAACGTGAGGATCTTCTGGCCGGCGCGCGGCGCTGCCTCGTCGAGAAGGGGTACTCGCGCACGACCGCGCGCGACATCGCCACGGCGGCCGGTTCGCACCTCGCGTCCATCGGCTACCACTTCGGCTCCAAGGACGCGCTCATGAACCTCGCCGCACTCGAGGCGCAGAACGAGTGGGGCGACATGATCGAACGCGCCGTGCGGGCGACGGCCGGAGCTGACCCGGTGCAGCGGCTCCGGGTGGCGATGCGGGAACTGCTGGCGTCGTTGCCGGAGCATCGTGAACTGGTGATCGCCACCGTGCAGGCGTACGGGCAGGCAGAGTTCGACGAGGACATCCGGGACGCCCTCGCGGACGCAGGAAGACAGGCCAGGGTGGAACTCGCCGCGATGGTGCTCAACCGCGACGCCGGCGAGATCGATGCCGCCACCGCCGACGGGCTCGGCGCGGTGGTTTACTCGATGATCGTGGGCCTGGCCGTGCAGTTCGTGCTCACGCCCACGACGATCCCCGACGGCGATCAGGTCGCCGCGGCCATCACCCGACTCGCTGGCGACGCGTAGGCCTGCGACGGAGCACGCGCCCGGCGGGTGCGGTCAGCCCGCCTCGCGCTGCCGACCGTCCGACGAATCGGCCGCCGCGTCGTCGCGTGCTCGCTCGCCGGAATCGCCGGTGTTTTCCTGTGCGGCGCTCTCCGCTGCGGTGTTCTCCTCGGCGGCGCGTTCCCCGTCACCGTTCTTCTCGTCAGTGTTTTCCTCGTCGGTGGCCTGGTCGCGGACGGCTTGTCTCGCCGCCTCTTCGCCCGCTTCCTCGTCGCGCTCGCGTTGCTGCTCGCGTTCCTGGTGCTCCGCGCGGCGCTGGCTCTCGCGATAGCCGTAGGCCGCCTGACGGACCGCCTGGTCGGACTCCAGACTCGAGCCGAGTGCCCCGGCGATCCCGCCGAGCGTGGTGAACGCCCACGCCACCGCCAGATACGTGCCGACGGTCGCCTCGCTGCCGAGCATGCTCGTCAGCAGGGAGGCCGGAAGGATCAGCCCGGCCAGCGCGAAGTTGACGGCGAACAGGATCACCTGCAGCACCACCACGCCGATGATGAGGGTGAGCAGGGTGGAGGCGTTGTACAGCCGCGCCAGCTCCGGATCCGATCTGGTGTTGTCGCGCTTCTCCCACAGATCGTGGGCGGCGATCAGCCAGATCACCAACGCCGCGATCGCCGTGAACGTGGTGAGTATCTTGAAGCCGATGTCCAACTGGTCGCCGACCATCCAGATCGTGCTCGACGACAGTCCGAACGCACTCGTCGCGACCGCGGCCGCCAGCGCGCGCGACAGTCCGAACACGAGCCGCCACGGCCGGTTCGTGCGCACCATCCCCGACAGCAGGCGCAGTACGCCGCGTTTGCCCGGAGTCACGTACCGCACGTCGAGGTGACTGTCCTCGAGCGTCGCCACCTTCCGCCGGATCGGCGCGATGCCGCGGATGACGCCGCTGCTCAAGCCGTGCCGGTGCTCCACGTGCGACTCGCCCGGCTCGTGCCGCTCGCCGTAGTCCTCGTGCAGGTCGTCCAGCACCTGCCGCACCACGCGATGGATCCGCCTGCGGGTCTGGAATCCGCCGATCCCCGGTACGGACATGACCGCGACCCCGCGGTCGTGGTCGACGTCCGCCACGACCGGGCCGTCCTCCGAACGCACCGGCAGGTCGGTGATGCAGATGGCGTAGGTCCAGCCGTGCGAATCGCACAGATGCGCCGTCTGCTCGAGGATCTCGGATGTGCCCTTCAACGACGCCGTGACCGGGTCGGCGTCCACCTCGATCCGCCAGCCCTCGCCGAGCTCGTCGGGGAGTGTCTCGGCCAGGTGATCGGCGATCGCCTCCGGCATGTCGGGATCGGCGATGAGCCCGAGCACGATCGTCCGATCCGAGCGTGTGTCGGGCTCGCCGGCCGGGTCGTCGGGTCCGTTGGTCACGGACTCCTCCGCCGGCTCGTCGGCGTCGGCATGTCCGGAGGACTCGGCGGTTCGGGAGGACAAGTCGGTTTCCTGCTCTCGTGGTCGACGGTCGGCTCGGGCGTTGGCGCGTACCCCTCGGTCGTCGGAGGGAAACCGGCGAACCAGCCGGTTCGGCGATCGAGGGGAACCCCACCACATCCGATACCCACCATGACAGTTGATCACGCGCGGGGCGAGGCGGATCGCGATGTCCGCCGACCCTCGCACGCCGACGAGGAGGTATCCAGGTGAGAGGCATCCAGGTGAGGAGAAGACCGTCGCGACTCGCCGTCCTGCTGGCAGGTGTGGCCACCATCGCCGCCACGGGGGCGACCGCGGCATCCGCACAGGAGAGCGCGTCCGCCGTCGAGCGGGACGAGAGCGCCCGGCCCGCACTGGTCCACGCCGCCGAGGTGAACGAGTGCCGGTTGAACGTGCGCACCGGACCGGAGGTCGGCGCGTCGGCACTGACGACCCTGACCTGCGACAACTACACCACCTGTGTGCAGTCCGGCTCGGAGCCGTGCGCGCCCTACGTCGTCGGCGGCACCTACAGCTGTGTCGGTTCCGACGGTGAACAGGTCACCGACAACCGGTGGGCCGAGGTCGCCTACCGCGCTCCCGAACGCGCGTACGTCGCGGTCTCCTGCGCGGCGTTCCTCGAACTCCCCGACGGGAAGTCGCCCGCGCCGGAAGCCGCCGCGGTCACGTCTGCCTCGAACGCCGCTGCCTGGGGTACGGCGGGCGCGGCAGCCGCGTAGGCACGCGGAGGCGCGTCACAGTCCGAGGTGGACGCGCAGCGCCTCGTCCACCTGTTGCAGCAGCTTCGGCGTCAGCCTTCCGAGGCGGGCGCCGAAGCGCTCCACCGCGATCGACCGGACCTGTTCGGCCTGCGCTTTCGAATCGGTCTGCAAACCGCATTCCCCGGCGGGCAGCAACACCTGGAACGGGTAGACCCGCTTCGTGTTCGACGTGACCGGTACGACCGTGAGCACGCCGCGACCGAGCCGCGCGGCCGTGTCGTTCGCACCGTCGTTGCTCACGACGATCACCGGCCTGCGCTTGTTCGCCTCGGTGCCGCGGACAGGCTCGAAATCGGCCAGGTAGACGTCACCGCGCCGCATGGGCGTCAGTGCGCGAGGCCGTCGGCGGTGGACGACTCCCAGATCTCGGCCTCGTCCGAGGACTCCCACTCGTCCCAGGCGTCCGCGTACGCATCGGACAACTGGGACGCGCGGAGCAGCTCGATGGCCTTGTGCAGCACCGCGGACCGTGAACCGATCTCGAACTCGGCGGCGTAGCGGTCCACGAACGCGATGTCGACCGTGGGCAGGCTGACGCTCACCTTCGTGGTGCGCGACGTGCGCTGCTCGCGGTCCTCACGCTCGGCAGCCCTGGTGGTCATACCGTCATCCTACTCCGGGTGGGATGCGGGTGGCAATCCACCCGTCGCCTGCTGTGCCACCACGGTGGCCTCGACGGTCTCGGTGGCCTTGGTGGCCTCGGTGGCCCTCGACGACGCTCAGGCAGCGGCGGCGAAGTCGTCGTTGATCGACACGACCCGCCGGCCCGCCGCGTCCAGCAGGGACGCCGCGATACCCGCGCGATAGCCGGACTTGCAGTGCACCCACACCTCGCCGTCCGGGATCTCGTCCATCCGGTCCAGCAACTCGTGTAGCGGGATGTGCACCGCGTCGTCGAGATGCCCCTCGTCCCACTCCGAACGGCGCCGCACGTCGAGCACGACGACGGGCCGGTGGTGACGCACCTGGGCGAGGTCGGCGAAGCACGCGGTCTCGAAACTGCGCAGCTCACCGCCGAACGCCCACTCGCGCACGTTGCCGGTCGCGGCGGCCTCCAGTCGGTCCACGCCGATCCGCACCAGCTCCCGCTGGGCCTCGGCCACCTGCTCGACGGTCTCGCCCAGTAGGGTCAACGGCGTACCCCACGGCAGCAGCCAGCCGAGGTACGTCGCGAACCCACCGTCGATGCCGAAGTTCAGCGTGCCGGCCACGTGTCCCGCCGCGAACGCCGTGCGGGTGCGCAGATCGACCACCCATTCGCCGGCGTCGATGCGCCTGCGCAGCTCGGCGGCGTCCGCCCGGTCGGGCAGGGTCAGGTCCGGCTCCGAGGGGCCGGCCAGGTTGGCGGGCGCCATGTGTGCGTAGTAGGCCGGGTAGACGTCGAGGCCCGCGATGAGCGACTCGACGTACGACTCCTCGTCCACGGTCAGGGCCGGGTTGACCTGCTTCTCCCTGCCGATCGTCGAGGAGTCCCCGGACGTCGGCGTCGCCGAGCAGAAGCTGCCGAAACCGTGCGTGGGCATGATCCGGGTGTCGTCGGGCAGTTCCTCGGCGAGCCTGCGCGCGGAGGCGTGCTGGGCGTGTGCCAGGTCCTCGGTGTGCTCTGGCCCCAGCAGATCCGGCCTGCCCGTCGAGCCGTAGAGCAGCGATCCGCCGGTGAACACCACCGGTGTCGCCCCGTCGGCTGTCGCCGCATACGACAGGTGCGTGAAGGTGTGCCCCGGCGTGGCGAGCGCGCGGACGCGCATCGAGCCGACCTCGACGACGTCGCCGTCGGAGATGGGGGTGCGTTCGAAGCCGACGGGATCGTCGGCGTTGACGTGGTAGGCGGCCCCGGTGAGCCGCGCCAGGGCCAGGCCGCCCGTCACGTAGTCGTTGTGGATGTGCGTCTCGAACACGTGCGACAGGCGGACGCCGCGGTCCTCCAACAACGCGAGTACTCGGTCGATGTCGCGTTGTGGGTCGACCGCGAACGCCACCCGCCCGTCGTGCACGAGGTAACTGCGATCGCCCAGCGACGGCGTGTCGATGGTGATGATCTCCATCGGCGGTGTGCCCCTCCGCTCCCGTTCGATGCGCCGGCAGAGCCGGGCGGTACTCCACGAACGGTAGCAGCGGGAGCGGCCGGGGAGGGGCGAGAACCGATCCGCCGAATCCGCCCGCGTCGCAGTGAATCCCGTGAATTCTGTTGTCTCGCGGTGAAACAAAGGCGCCGTGAAGCGCCGGGTCGCGAGACCGGAGCGGCCGGTGCCGCGTCACGACTCCGTCGGCGTCCGAGCCACGAGCAGGACCGACTGGCCGAACGGCACGCGCACGTTCTTCTCGATGGCCTTCGTGACGGGCACGACGTAGCGGTCGTAGAGCGAGACCAGCTTCGGGTTCGGCGAACCCGTGCCGCCCTTGCGCACCGCGGCCCACCAGGCGAACGCGCCCAGGAAGTTGACCGGCTTGGAGACCTCCACGGACAGTCCCGCGCGGCGTGCGGCCTCGGCCGCGGTACGCGGGGTGTAGCGGCGGAAGTGCCCGACCATGCGGTCGAACTCGCCGTACAGCTGCATGTAGGCGGGCACGAACAGGATGATCTTGCCGCCGGGGGTCACCGAGCGGGACAGGCTGCGCAGCGCACCCGCGTCGTCCTCGATGTGCTCGAGCACGTTGATCGCCAGCAGCGTCTCGACGGGCTCGTCGAGGCGGCCGCTGCCGTCGCCGTCGAACTGCTGGACCTCGACGTCCTTGCGGTCGGCGAACCGGGCCTTCATCTGCTGCACGGCTTCGGGGTCGACGTCGGTGACCACGTAGCGCTCGGCGTCGTGGTAACCGGAGACGAACTCTCCGTCGCCCGCGCCGATCTCGAGCACCGAGCGTCCGGCGTACGGCCGGATCAGTTCGCGCTGGTACTCCATGTACCGGGGCTTGGCGTTGTCGCTCTCGAGGCTGCGACCCGTCGCCGCGGCGAACGCGCCCTGGCCGTCCTGTGTCGTGACCTGCTGTGTCAAACGTGCCCCTTCCGGTATGCCGGACCCCGGGGGTGGGCTTGTGCGACTGATCAGGTGACAACGCCGCAGAGCGACACCTTCAGCGCATCCGACCCCAGTGCCTGGGCTTTATTTCACGCGTTGTGCCTGTTCGGGTTCCCCACCGTAAGGCACCTCAGTTATCGAACATCACCCAGGTTGATGCGTACCTGTTATGAATAGCCACACGGCGCCGTGTGTGATTGGAATCGCAGCGCAGCGCCGCTTCGTTACCGGCGTGCCGGTCGGCTATGCATGCATATATGCACCATGGGGCGACGTCGGGGGTCGTCCCATGGTGCATGCGGATCGGTGCATATCCGGACATTTCCCTCCGGATGGGGGATACCTGGTGTGTCGAAGGGGGCTCGTCGGGTGGTGCCGGGGGACCACCACCCGACGAGCCGGTCCGGATCAGGCCGCGTGCGGAGAGTTCCGGTCGCGCCGCTTGCGGGCCAGCTCCCGGCGTTCCTCCTGGGTGAGGCCGCCGAAGACCCCGAAGTCCAGTCCGGACTCCAGCGCGTAGCTCAGACACTGCTCCCGGACGGGGCAGCGTGCACAGACGGCCTTGGCCTGCTCCGCCTGCTGAGCGCCGGGGCCCATGGCGGAGACGGGGAAGAACAGCTCCGGGTCCTCGTCGCGGCAGGCGGCGTCGTCGACCCAGCCCAGATCCTGGGTTCGGTCGAACGTGTCCCTGACGAACGTGGTCTTCTCTGGTGTGGTCATGGTCTGCCGCCCTCCTTTCGCGGCGTGGTCGTCTCGCCTGCCGTCACGTCGACGCCAGATCGCCGCGGCCGTTCCGCGGGCGATGTCGGGCACGCGTCTCACCCGCGAAGAGATCGGCACGGGAAGTCACGGGAAACGCGTCGCAATCAGCGAGCACCTGGGTCAACGTGTACGTGGCCACTTGTTGTTCCGTTCGGGGCTTCCCGGTGGCGCGACGTCCGTCACGTGCGCCGTACCACATTCCTGCGCGCGTTGACGGGGTCGAAAGGTGAACCGCGGGAACGATTTCCCCGGGTATCGATTTCGCCGCATACTGATCGGCGTGGAGTGGATACTGCACGTCGATCTCGACCAGTTCATCGCAGCCGTCGAGGTCGCGCGGCACCCGGAGTTACGGGGCAAACCCGTGGTGGTCGGCGGACAAGGCGATCCGCAACAGCGTGGGGTCGTCGCCACCGCCTCGTACGAGGCGCGCGAATTCGGCGTGCATTCCGGAATGCCGTTGCGAACCGCGCTCCGCAAATGCCCGGATGCGGTGTTCCTGCCCTCCGATGTCGCCGCTTACGAAGAGGTGTCCGAACGCGTCATGGCCGTATTGCGGGAACTTCCGGTCGTGGTCGAGGTCGCCGGATGGGACGAGGCTTTTCTCGGTTCCGACACCGACGATCCCGAAGCGCTGGCGCGCCGGGTGCGGCAGACGGTACGGGAACGCACCGGGCTCGAATGTTCCGTCGGCATCGGCGACAACAAACTGCGCGCCAAAACCGCGACGGGATTCGCCAAACCGGGCGGGATCCACCGGATCACCGAACGCGAATGGATGCCCACCATGGCCGATCGCCCGCCGGACGCGCTGTGGGGGATCGGCGGGCGTACCACGAAGAAGCTCGCCGAGGCGGGTATCCACACCGTCGGCCAGCTGGCTGCGGCCGATCGCGACGACCTCGCCGCACGGTTCGGCCCGACCATGGGGCCGTTCTTCCGCGTGCTCGCGCACGGGTGGGGCGATCGGGACGTCACGGCAACGCCGTACGTGCCGAAGTCGCGCAGCCGCGAGACGACGTTCCAGCGCAATCTCACCGACCGCGGCGCGTTGGAGGGTGCCGTGCGGCAGCTGGCGCGGCGCGTGTCGGCCGACGTCGTCGCCGAGGGGAGGCCCGCGGTCAGGGTGGTGGTGAAGGTCCGCTTCGCCCCGTTCGTCACGCAGACCCGCAGCATGTCGCTCGGCGCGCCCACGAGTGAGGCGGACGAGCTCGAGACCGCGGCGCTGGAGGTGCTCGGGCGGTTCGAACTCGACCGGCCGGTGCGTCTGCTCGGGGTGCGTGCCGAGTTCGCGCAGCCGGCACCGTCGCAGCCGGCTGACGAGGCATGACGCCGTTTCCGCACCCGCGAGCCGCGACATGAGGTGAGTCACACCGCGCGGTGACCGTCGCGGCATCGTTATGGCCGGGTTACGGCCGGAGTCCGGCACGTGCGCGGGAATGTCCGACCATCCGGATACGCTGCACTACGGTGCCTTCCCGTCGGGCCGGTGAGCATGCCCGGCGCCGGCGGCCCTGCGGAGGGCGTGCCAGCGGTTCGCACGCCGCCTCGATGCGGGTACGCGGACACGGAACGGGACGGGTGCCGCACGGCATCACCGCATCACGAGACCGGGAGAGACGACCCTGTGACTGCTTCGGCCGAGACCCTGTACGGGGCCGACGATCTGACCCACCTCGAGGGACTGGAAGCGGTTCGCAAGCGGCCCGGCATGTACATCGGGTCGACCGACAGCCGCGGCGTCAACCACCTGTTCGCCGAGATCGTCGACAACTCCACCGACGAAGGTGTGGCTGGCCACGCCGACCGGGTCGTCGTCACGCTCCACGCCGACGGGAGCGTCGAGGTGGAGGACAACGGCCGCGGTATCCCCACCGGCACGCACGCCAAGTCCGGCATCTCCGGCGTCGAACTGGTGCTGACGCGGTTGCACGCGGGCGGCAAGTTCGGCGGCTCGGGCTACAAGGCCTCGGGTGGTCTGCACGGTGTCGGCGCCTCGGCGGTCAATGCGCTGTCGCTGCGTTTCGACGTGGAGGTGCGCAACGGCGGCAAGGTGCACGAGATGTCGTTCGCCCGCGGCGTTCCCGGTGTGTTCGACGGGCCCGGGCCGAAGGCGAAGTTCACCCCGCAATCCGGGCTCAGGGTCGCGCGCAAGATGAAGCGCGGCGAGTCCACCGGGACCTCGATCCGCTACTGGTACGACGCGCGCTACTTCGAGAAGGGCGCCGAGCTCGACGTCGAGCACGTGCGCACCAAGCTGCAGCACACGGCCTTCCTCGTGCCGGGCGTCACCTACGTGTTGCGCACCGCGACCGACGGCGAGGTCGGTGCGATCGACGAGGAGACGTTCCACTACCCCAACGGCCTGACCGACATGGTCGAGTACCTCGCGCCCACGGGGGACCGCGCCGTGAGCGGCACGCTGTCCATCACCGGCGAGGGAACCTACAAGGAGAACGCCGCCGACGAGAACGGCGTCATGCAGTCCAATGTGGAACGTAGGGCCGAGGTCGACGTCGCGCTGCGGTGGGGAACCGGGTACGAGCGCACCATCGAGTGCTTCACCAACACGATCCGCAACGTGCACGGTGGCACGCACCGCAAGGGTTTCGAACGCGCGTTGACGCGGTCGCTGCAGGACGCCATCTCGCGCACCCGCGGGCTGCTCAAGCCGAAGGAGGATCCGCCGACCCTCGACGACATCACCGAGGGCATAACGGCGGTCATCCACGTGCGCATCCCCGAGCCGCAGTTCACGTCGCAGACCAAGGACGAACTGTCGACCGCCGGGATCACCAAGGTCATCCAGGGCATCGTGGACAAGGAGATCCGCGCCTGGACCGAGCACCGCAAGACCAAGTCCGAGGCCAAGACCGTCCTGCAGAAGATCGTCGACGCCTCGCGGGTGCGCATCGCGCAGAAGCAGCAGAAGGACGCGGCGCGGCGTAAGACGGCGCTCGAGGGCGCGGCGATGCCGCCGAAGCTGGTCGACTGCCGTGCGACCGGAATCGCCCGCAGCGAACTGTTCCTCGTGGAGGGCGACAGCGCCCTCGGCTGCTTCACCGGTGACACGCGCGTCGCGTTGGCCAGCGGCGGGGCCAAGACGTTCGCCGAGCTGGCCGATGACTGGGCACAGGGGATCAGGCACTTCGGCTACACGACGAACGCCGAGGGGCGGGTCGTGCTCGCCCCGCTCGTCGAACCCCGGGTGACCAAACGCGGTGCGCAGCTCGTGCGGGTGCGGCTCGACAACGGCGAATCGGTTCGGTGTACCCCGGACCATCTGTTCCGGCTTCGTAACGGTTCGTACCGGCGTGCGGACCAGTTGGTGGCCGGGGATTCGCTCATGCCGCTGTACCGCACCGTGTCCGCCAAGTCCGCAGGGGACAACCTCGACGGTTACGAGCGCGTGTGGATGAACGATCGTGAGGAGTGGGTCTACACCCACTACCTCGCGGACGGATACAACCTGCGGAACGGCTTCGACAGCCCTGCCAACGGGACGGTGACCGCCTGGCACGAGGCCCACCCCGAGTTCGGCCTGCGGCATTCGGTGCACATGAAGGTGCGCATGTCCGACCCCGACACCGGTCACCTCGCACGGGTCCAGGAGGGGCGTGCTCGTTACGTCGAGACGGTTCCGAAGCAGGAGAGGGTCGCCCAGCAGAACGAGGGCCGCCGGATCGCTGCGCTGAAACGGCTCGCCAACGTCCTCGACGTGTCGGACGACGAGCTGGAGGGTGCGTACGAAGCGCTTCGGCTGGACACGGCGCGGACGGGCCTCCGGTTCGAGAGGCTGCTCGCGCACTACCACGGCGACTACCGCCGACTTCGGGAAGCGGCGCAGCATGTCAATCATCGCGTGGCGGCTGTCGAGTTCCTCGACGAGACCGAGGACGTCTACGACCTGACCGTGGACCACTACCACAACTTCGCACTGGAATCGGGTGTGTTCGTGCACAACAGTGCCCGCAGTGCGCGGGTGTCGGAGTACCAGGCGTTGTTGCCGTTGCGGGGAAAGATCCTCAACGTGCAGAAGGCGGGACTCGGCGAGGCGCTGAAGAACGCCGAGATCTCGTCGATCGTCCAGGTGCTCGGCGCGGGCACCGGCCGCACGTTCGACATGTCGGCGATGCGCTACGGCCGCGTGATCCTCATGGCCGACGCCGATGTGGACGGTTCCCACATCCGCACCCTGCTCATCACGCTCTTCGCCAGGTACATGCGGCCGGTGATCGAGGAAGGCAGGCTGTACGCGGCCATGCCGCCCCTGCACAAGGTCGTCACCAAGGGCAAGAACGAGGAGACCTACTACACCTTCACCGAACGCGAGATGCAGGAGAAGGTGGCCGAACTGGAGGCGCGGGGCAAGACCATCAAGAAGCCGGTGCCCCGGTTCAAGGGCCTCGGTGAGATGGACGCCGACGAACTGTGGGAGACCACCATGAACCCCGCGACCCGCGCGGTGCGGCGGATCTCCCTCGACGACGCCGACGCGGCCGAGGCGGCGCTCGAACTGCTCATGGGCGAGAAGGTCGAACCGCGGCGGAACTGGCTCGTCTCCTCGTCCGAACGTGTCGACACCGCCGCGATCGACATCTGACGGTGCCGTGACGCACCCCGTATCGAGCGCCCTGCCGCTGCTGAAGCGACCGACAGAAGCCGGAGAACCCGATGGCACGCCGTAAGAACCCGACGACCCGCGTCGATCCGGCCGCGTTCGACCAGGCCGGCGCCCAGGTCTACGACAACTCCCTCGCGACCGAGATCGAGGACTCCTACCTGGAGTACGCCTACTCGGTCATCCACTCGCGAGCCCTGCCCGACGCGCGCGACGGGCTCAAGCCGGTGCACCGCCGGATCCTCTACTCGATGAACGAGAACGGCTACCGGCCCGACCACGCGTACGTGAAGTCCTCGCGCGTCGTCGGCGACGTCATGGGCCGGTACCACCCGCACGGCGACGTGGCGATCTACGACGCCATGGTGCGGCTGGCGCAGGACTTCTCGATGAACGTGCCGCTCGTCGACGGACACGGCAACTTCGGCTCCCCGGACGACGGCCCGGCCGCTTCGCGTTACACCGAGGCTCGCATGTCGCCCGAGGCGATGCTGCTCGTCGGCGAGCTCGGCGAGGAGACCGTCGACATGCGGCCCAACTACGACGGCGAGCTGCTCGAACCCACGGTGCTGCCCGCCTCGTTCCCGAACCTGCTCGTCAACGGCACGTCGGGGATCGCCGTCGGCATGGCGACGAACATGATCCCGCACAACCTGAGCGAGGTCATCTCCGCCGCACGGTGGCTGATCAACCACCCGAACGCCTCGCTCGACAAGCTCATGGAGTTCGTGCCGGGGCCGGACCTGCCCACGGGCGGACAGCTGCTCGGACTCGACCAGGTGCGTAAGGCCTACGAGACCGGCCGCGGGGTCGTGCGCATGCGCGCCACCGTGGAGACCGGGCCGATCGAGGGCAGCAGGCGCCAGGGCATCACCGTCACGGAACTGCCCTACGGCGTCGGGCCGGAGAAGGTCATCGAACGCATCACCGACGAGGTCAACAAGACGAAACGGCTCACCGGCATCGCCGACGTCAAGGACCTCACCGACCGCGAGAACGGCACCCGGCTCGTCATCGAGTGCAAGGTGGGCGTCAACCCGCAGGCCCTGCTGGCCGACCTGTACCGGCTGACGCCGCTCGAGCAGTCCTTCGGCATCAACAACCTGGTGCTCGTCGACGGCAAGCCGCAGACCATGGGGCTCAAGCCGCTGCTCGAGGTGTTCCTGCAGCACCGCTACGACGTCGTCACGCGGCGCACGCGTTACCGCAGGCGCAAGCGGGAGGAACGGCTCCACCTCGTCGAGGGGCTGCTCAAGGCGCTCGTCGACATCGACAAGGTCATCAAGCTCATCCGCCAGAGCGAGAACGCCAAGGCCGCCAAGGAAGGCCTGATGAAGCGGTTCGAGCTCACCGAGATCCAGGCTACGTACATTTTGGACACGCCGCTGCGGCGGTTGACCAAGTACGACAAGCTCGACCTCGAACAGGAGGACGAGCGCCTGCGGGCCGAGATCGCCGAGCTGTCGAAGATCCTCGACGACGAGAAGGAACTGAAGAAGGTCGTCTCGGCGGAGCTGGCGAAGATCGCCAAGGATTTCCCGACCGAGCGGCGCACCGCCCTCATCGATGGCGACCTCAAGGAGGTACTGGCCGCCTCGAAGCCCGCGGGCCCGCTGGAGGTCGCCGACGACCCGTGCCACGTCGTCCTGTCGGCCACGGGGCTCGTCGCGCGCACGGCGGCCGAGTCCGAGGAGGCGCAGGAGAGCCGCAGGCGCAACGGCCGCGTCAAGCACGATGCGGTGCAGGCCGTGGTGCGCACGACGGCGCGCGGCCAGGTGATCCTGGTGACCAGTGCGGGCAGGGCGTTCAAGGTGGACGTGCTGCCGTTGCCCGTACTGCCGGAACAGACCGGCACCGTGTCGCTGCGCGGGGGGATGGCCGCCAAGGAACTGGTGCCGCTGGAGAAGGGCGAACGGGTCGTGGGACTCGCGCCGATCGGCGACCACGTCGGCGATTCCCCCGGGCTGGCCCTCGGCACGAAGGCGGGTGTGGTGAAGGTGTGCGCCCCCGACTGGCCGGTGCGGTCCGAGGAGTTCGAGGTCATCAACCTCCGTGACGGCGACGAGGTCGTCGGCGCGGCGTGGCTCACCGACGGCGACGAGGAACTGGCTTTCGTCACGTCGGCGGCCAACCTGCTGCGTTACTCGGCCTCGCTGGTGCGCCCACAGGGGCTCAAGAGCGGTGGCATGGCCGGTGTGAAGCTGTCCGGGGACGCCGAGGTGGTGTTCTTCGGCGCGGTGCGCACCGACGACGACGAACACGGTGCACCGTTCGTGGTCACGGCCACGGGCGAGTCGGTGAAGGTGACGCCGTTCTCCGAGTACCCCGCCAAGGGGCGTGCGACGGTCGGTGTGCGGGCGCACCGTTTCCTCAAGGGGGAGAACGCGGTGACCGTGGCGTGGATCGGACCGCGGCCTGCGGGTGCGTCGAGGAAGGGCGACCCGGTGGAACTGCCGGAGGTCGAACCGCGTCGCGACGGTTCGGGCTCCGCCCACCCCGGCCCCGACTTCATCGGCCACCGCATCGAACGCGACTGACCGGCGCTCCCGAAGGCGCCGTGTTGCGCCTTCGGGGCCTCGTGTTGCGCCCCCAGGTGCCCGTGTTGCGCCTTCGGGGCCTCGTGTTGCACCCCCAGGTACCCGTGTTGCGGGTTCGTGCTCAGCCGGGCCAGGCCGACAGTGTGCGGCGGCTCTCGAACCGGCGGCGTTCGCCGGTGAGCGGATCGATGAACTCGAGGACCTTCGCCAGCAGTTGCAGCGGATTACGGAAGTCGTCCAGCGCCGTCTCGTAGGTGACGGGGTAGAACGAGTCGCCGACGATCGGCACGCCCAGCGAGGCGAGATGGACCCGGAGCTGGTGCGTGCGGCCCGTGGCGGGCACCAGCCGGTAGCGGCCGAGTCCGTCGCGGTGCTCGAGGAGTTCGACGTAGGTCTCGGCGTTCGGTTCGCCCGGCACCTCTTCGGCCGTCACGACCTCCCGCCGTTTGACGATGCGGCTGCGTACCGTCCTCGGCAGGGTGAGCTCGGGGTCGTAGGGCGCGATCGCCTCGTACTCCTTGTGCACCGCACGGTCGCGGAACAGGTTCTGGTACGGACCACGCAGTTGTCTGCGGACGGTGAACATCAGCAGCCCGGCGGTGACGCGGTCGAGCCGGTGCACCGGACTGAGTTCGGGCAGGCCGAGTTCGTCACGCAGGCGCACCAGTGCCGTCTGCATCACGTGTTTGCCGCGGGGGATCGTGGCCAGGAAGTGCGGCTTGTCGGCGACCACCAGGTCGTCGTCGCGGTACACGATGCCGATGTCGAACGGCACCGGCACCTCCTGCGGCAGGTCACGGTGGAACCAGACGAAGTCGCCGGGCACGTAGGGCGTGTCCGGGGTGACCGGGCCGTTCGCGGTGACGAACCGCCCCGCCGCGACCATCTCGTCGATGCGGGCGGGCTCCAGCCGGTGCAACCGGTGCACGAGGTGGTCGCGCACGGTCGTCCACGTCCCGTCCATGGGGAGCCGCACGCGGGCGGCGTCGAGCCCGTTGCGCTGCGGCAACGGCGAGACGGGGCGTTTCATACCTGCCAGGGTAGCGATCGGGCGTAGCGTGCCCGGCATGGAACGGACCTCCGACCAGGGCCCTCCGACGGGGTGGCGGCGTGCCGTGGCCAGGGCGCCGATCGTGCTGTATCGGCGGGGCCTGGGGGCTCTGCTGGGCAGGCGGCTGGTGTATCTGGTGCACACCGGACGCCGGAGTGGGCGCAGGCGCGACGTCGTGCTCGAGGTCGTGCGCAGGGACGGCGACGCGGTGATCGTCTGCTCCGGGTTCGGCACGGCTGCGGCGTGGTATCGCAACGTCGTGGCGAACCCGGACGTCACGCTGCAGAGCGGGCGCAGGCGCACCGCCGCGCGCGCCACCCCGCTGGACGTCGACACCGGCGAGGACCTGATGGCCGACTACGGGCGCCGGCATCCGAAGCTCGCCGCACGGCTGGCCCGCGTGATGGGCTTCCGGGTGGACGGCAGCGACGAGGACTACCGCGCACTCGGCCGCGAGGTGCGGTTCGTCCGTCTCGACCCCAGCGCGTGAGAACGCGGACCACGGCAGGTCCCGTCAGATCGCCATCGCGGCGCGCACCGTGTCGTGCGCTTCGGTGCCACCCTCCCCGGTCGAGGTGACGCGGCCCGAGGCCAGCACGTAGTACCGCTGTGCGGCCGCGAGGGCGAATCCGACGTGCTGTTCGACGAGCAACACCGACAGGCTGCCCGCCTCGGTCAGGCTCGTGATCGTCTGCTCGATCTCGGCGACGACGGACGGCTGGATGCCCTCGGTCGGTTCGTCGAGGATCAGCACGCGCGGTCCGGTGAGCAGTGCCCGCGCGATCGCCAGTTGCTGACGTTGCCCGCCGGACAGCAGTCCCGCCTTGCGCGCCAGCACCTGCCGCAGCGCGGGGAACAGATCGAGGACGTCGTCGATGCGGGCCGCGGGATGGGCGTCGGCGACCACCTGAAGGTTCTCGGCCGCGGTGAGTTGGGGAAAGCCCTGCTGGCCCTGGGGCACGTAGGCGAGACCGCGGTGGACCCGCTTGTTGGTGCGCAGGCGCGTGATGTCCACGCCGTCGAGCAGGATGCGTCCCGACGTGGGGGTGAGCAGGCCGACGGCGGCGCGCAGCAACGTCGTCTTGCCGGCACCGTTGTGTCCGAGCACCGCGGCGACGCCGCCGTCGGGCACCGACACGCTCGCTCCGTGGACGACCGTCGCGCGGCCGTACCCGACATGGACGTCGACGAGCTCGAGCATCACGCCACCTCCCCACGGGAACCGCTCGTTCCGAGGTAGACCTCCTGGACGCGCGGATCCGCCTGCACGTCGGTGACGCCGCCTTCGGCCAGCACCCGGCCCGCGTGCAGCACGGTCACCGAGTCGGCGAACGCGCGCATGAAGTCCATGTCGTGCTCGACGACGATCACCGTCCGGTCGGCGCCCACCGCGTGCAGGAGCTCGCCGGTGGCCTGCCGTTCGTCGGCGCTCATGCCCGCGACCGGTTCGTCGAGCGCCAGCACGCGCGCGTTCTGCACCAACAGCATGCCGATCTCGAGCCACTGCTTCTGGCCGTGTGAGAGCTCGCCCGCCTTCCGTTCGCGGTGCGCGGCGAGCCCGACCGTCTCGAGCGCCTCCTCGACCGTGGCGGGCACCGCGGTGCGGGCGCGGAGAAGGGTCAGCGGGCCGCGGTGCGCACCGGCCGCGATGTCGAGGTTCTGCAGGACCGAGAGCTCCTCGAACACGCTGGCGGTCTGGAACGTGCGCCCGATGCCGAGCCGCGCGATCCGGTGCACCGGCCTGCCGAGCAGATCGCTCCGTCCGAATCGGATCGAGCCGGTGGCCTTCGCCAGCCCCGTGATCGCGTCGACGAGGGTCGTCTTGCCTGCCCCGTTCGGTCCGATGAGGAAACGCAGATCGCCCTGCAGCACCGTCATGGACACGCCGTCCACGGCACGGAAACCGTCGAACTCCACGCGCACGTCGGACAGTTCGAGATAGTCGGCCGTCATGCTCATACCGAGGCCTCCTCACGAGCCGGTGCCGCGTCGGTCGGGTCCGCGTCGCCTCCGTGTCGTCGCCTGCGCAGGGGCCGGCGTCCGCTCAGTGCGGCGAGCCCGCCGGGCAGGAACGCGATCACGAACACGAACAGTGCGCCCTGGAAGTAGGTCCACATCGACGGGAAGCTCTCCGACAGCGACGTCTGCGCCCACGCCACGGCCAGTGCACCGAGTGCCGGGCCGAAGAGCGTGCTGCGCCCGCCGATCGCGACACCGATGAGGAATCCGATCGAGGGCACGACGCCGACGTCCTCGGGCGAGATGATGCCCGCGATCGGGACGAACAGTGCGCCGCCGATACCGGCCATGACCGCGGCGAGGACGTAGGCGACCGTCTTGACCATCGCGGGGTCGTAGCCGAGGAACCGTACGCGCTCCTCCTGGTCGCGCACCGCCACCAGGAGTTCTCCGTAGCGGCTGCGGTGCAGTTGCCAGGCGGCCAGCAGCATCACCAGGAGCGTGGCGGAGGCGAGGAAGAACAGCATCCGCTTGTTGACCGGGTCGAACAGGTCGTATCCGAAGAACGAGCGGAATCCGTTGAGGCCGTTGGTGCCGCCGGTGGTGGTCTGCTGGCCGATCAGCAGGATCGCGAACGCCGCGGCCAGCGCCTGCGACAGGATCGCGAAGTAGGCACCGCGAACCCGGCGGCGGAAGATCGCCCACCCCAGGGCGAACGCGACGATCCCCGGTACCGCGACGACCGCCACGAGCGTGACCAGCGGGGAGCGGAACGGTTCCCACCACCACGGCACCTCGCCGCTGCCGTAGAGCTGCATGAAGTCCGGAACGCCACCGGGTCCGGCGTCGTCGAGCTTCATGTGCATCGCCATCACGTAGGCACCGAGGCCGAAGTAGACGCCCTGGCCGAGCGTGAGCATGCCACCGCGACCCCAGGCGAGTCCGATGCCGACGGCCACGATCGCGAAACACACGAACTGCCCGAGCAACGACAGCCGGAACGCCGACAGCAGCGAGGGAGCCACCACCAGCAGTGCCACGGCGATGCCGGCGAAACCGGCGATCGTCGGCAGGCTGCGCCGGACGTTCCCGCCCACCGCCTTCCCCGTCATACGAGACTCCTCGTCCGCACGCTGAAGATCCCCTGTGGACGGACCTGCAGGAACACGACGACCACCACGAGCACGCCGACCTTCGCGAGGCTGGCGGTCGTGGAGTACTCGAACGTCGCCTGGATCAGCCCGAGCCCGAACGCGGCGATCACGCATCCCTTGATCTGGCCGATGCCGCCTGCCACCACGACCAGGAACGCGTCGACGATGTAGTTGGTGCCGAGCGTCGGTCCCGTCGACCCGAGCAGCGTCAGGGCGACACCTGCGACCCCGGCCAGGCCGGAACCGATGAAGAACGTCAAGCGATCGGTGGAGCGGGTCGACACGCCCACCGTCTCGGCGAGGTCGCGGTTCTGCACGGTCGCGCGGATGCGCCTGCCCAACGACGACGCCTTGAGCAGCGCGCCGAGACCGGCGACCGCCGCGACCGACAGCACGAGGATGAACAGCCGCGCCGCCGAGACCTGCGCGAAACCGAGGTCGACGTTGCCGGACAGCCATGCCGGCGCCCGGACGTCCACATTGGGCGCCCCGAAGATGTCCCTCGCCAACTGCTGGAGGATGAGCGCAACGCCCCAGGTGACCAGCAGGGTGTCGAGCGGACGGTGGTACATGCGACGCAGGAGCGTCGCCTCGAGTGCCACGCCGAGCGCGCCGCCCACGACGAAGCCGATCGGGATCGACAGCACCAGCGACACCCCGGCGTTGCCGACGACGCCCTGCACGACGTAGGCGGTGTAGGCGCCCGCCATGATGAACTCGCCGTGGGCCATGTTGATGACGCCCATCTGGCCGAAGGTCAGCGCCAGGCCGAGCGCGGCCAGGAGCAGCACCGATCCGAGTGAGAGACCGGCGAAGAGCTGACTGGAGAATGCGTCCACGAACGTCCTTTCCGCATCCGGGAGGGCCCGCCCCGGTGGTCAGGGCGGGCCCGCGAGACCGAACCCGTCAGCCGTCGGCCAGCTCGCCGGCCCAGTCGTAGCCCTTGAGATAGGGGTCGGGCTCGATCGGCTCGCCCGAGTCCCACACGGTGTGGATGAGCCCGTCGGAGCCGATCTCACCGACGCGGGAGGTCTTGGCGATGTGCTGGTTGTCGCCGTCGACCGTCACCGTGCCCTCGGGCGCGTCGACGGTGACGCCGTCGGCTGCCCTGCGGACGTCGTCGGTCGCGAACGACTCGGCCTTCTCGACCATCTCCTTCCACAGGAACAGCGAGGTGTAGGCGGCCTCCATCGGGTCGGAGGTCACGCGCTGGTCGCCGTACTCGGCGCGGAAGGCCTCGACGAACTTCTCGTTCTCGGGCGTGTCGACGGTCTGGTAGTAGTTCCACGCCGTCAGCTGGCCCTCGAGGTTCGCCTTGCCGATGCCCTCGACCTCCTCCTCGGCGATCGACACCGACATGACGGGCATGTCGTCGGCCGAGAGCCCCGCGTTGCGGTACTCCTTGAAGAAGGCCACGTTGGAATCGCCGTTGAGCGTGCTGAACACCGCGTCGGCGCCGGCCTGGCGCACCTTGTTCGTGATCGTGGAGAAGTCGGTGTGGCCCAGCGGGGCGTACTCCTCACCCTTGATCTCGATGTCGTGGGCCTCTGCGTACTGCTTGATGATCTTGTTGGCCGTCCGCGGGAACACGTAGTCGGAGCCGACGAGGAACAGCGACTTCGCGCCCTGCTCGGCCAGGTAGTCGAGGGCGGGCACGATCTGCTGGTTCGTCGTCGCACCGGTGTAGAAGATGTTCGGCGACGACTCGAGACCCTCGTACTGCACCGGGTAGAACAGCAGCGAGCCCGCGCCCTCGACCACGGGCAGCATCGCCTTGCGCGAGGACGAGGTCCATCCGCCGAACAACGCCGCCACGCAGTCGTCCCCGGTCAGCTTGCCCGCCTTCTCGGCGAACACGGTCGGCTCGGACGCGCCGTCCTCGCTGACCACCTCGAGCTTCTTGCCGAGCACTCCGCCGTCGTCGTTGATCTGCTGGGCGGCCAGCTGCAGCGAGTCGTGCACCGTCTTCTCGCTGATCGCCATGGTGCCGGACAGCGAGTTGACGAACCCGATCTTGACCGAGTCGCCCGAGGTGTCCACACAGGACTCCGCCGCCGTGTCGCCCGCGTCGTCGACACGGTTGCCGCACGAGACCAACAGAACGGATGCGGTGACGGCCAGCGCCGCCGCGCGCAGAACGCGGCCACGCCGCAGTGCAGTGCTCGCCGATGTCACGTCGGATTCGCCTTCCGTGGGGGACCGAGGCCATGACGCGGCGGTGTGCGCGTGCAGGAAGCGTTCGACCGCGTCGGCCGCTCACGCTAGGAACGCCGTGTTTCCGGAACCGGCGCGCGATCATTACCGGGCGATCACGGCACACGCCGGGTCGGCGCCGATTGCGACATCCGGGCGTTACGTCCGGTCGGCCCTGGTTCCTCGCTGTGTGGGCCGACACCTCGGGGTTTGTGCCGCGGCCGGTCGGGTAGTCGTCGCAAGACGCCGACGGATGTGAAGCGAGGACGGGGAACGCCATGTTGAGTCGTCGCGAACGCGAGGAACTCGAACGGATCGGTGGCCGGCTTTACCACGACGACCCGGAACTGGCGAAGGCCTTCGGCCGCGGGGCTCCGCCGCGCCGGTGGGCGGGTGCGCGGGTGCTGCGCCGCGGCCTCGACCTGTTCGCGGCCGTGCTGATCGTGCTCGGCCTGGTGACGCTGAACTTCGGCCTGGTGTTGCTCGCGGCGATCGTGCTGGTCATCGCCGCGTTCGCACACGTGCAGGGATGGGGCGAGTGGCCGGTGTCCGGGGAACGGGGCACCGAGCCACCGGCCGCGGCGGAGTAGCCACCAGTTGTTCGCTCAGGCCAAGGGCCGTGCTCAGGCCGTCCAGCTGTGGCCCGTGATGCGTTCGTAGGCCTCGGCGTACCGAGCGCGGGTGGCCTCGACGACGTCGGCCGGGATCTCCGGTCCCGGCGGAGTCTTGTCCCAGCCCGTGGACGTCGCCCAGTCACGCACGAACTGCTTGTCGAACGCGTGCTGCGGACGGCCGGGCTGCCACTCGTCGGCGGGCCAGAACCGCGACGAGTCCGACGTCAACACCTCGTCGCCGAGCGTGAGCGTGCCCTCGGCGTCCCAGCCGAACTCGACCTTCGTGTCGGCGACGATGATCCCGCGCTCGGCGGCGTGCCGCGCACCCGCGCGATACAGCGCCAATGTCAGCTCCCGCAGCCGTTCGGCCGTCTCGCCGCCCTCCTGGGCGACCACGTCGTCGAAGGTGATCGACTCGTCGTGGCCCTCGGAGGCCTTCGTGGTCGGCGTGAAGATCGGCTCGGGCAGCTCGCTGCCCTCCACCAGTCCGTCGGGGAGCGCGACGCCGGACACGGTGCCGCGTTCGCGGTACTCCTTCAGGCCCGAACCGGACAGGTAGCCGCGGGCGATGCACTCCACCTTCACCATGGACAGCGGTCTGCACCGCAGCGCGCGCCCCGCGAACTCGCCGGGTACGTCGGTGGCCGAGATCACGTGGTTCGGGACCAGATCGGCGAACCGGTCGAACCACCAGCGGGACAGCTGGGTCAACAGCGCACCCTTGTCGGGGATCGGGGTCGGCAGGGTCACGTCGTAGACCGAGATGCGGTCGGAGGCGACGAGCAGGATGTCGCCGCCGTCGTCGTAGAGATCCCTGACCTTGCCCGCGTGGATGTGCTTCACGCGCCTCATCGTACGACCGGGTTGCTGCGCCGCCCGGTGGGTAGCCCCGGGACGGCCCCGAGGAGTCGACAACGGGAGACGTGATGGCGGAAACGGTCGGTGACCAGGTACTGCGGCGACTGCGTGAATGGGACGTCGAGCAGGTGTTCGGCTATCCCGGCGATGGCATCAACGGCATCGTCGCGGCGTTCGGCGACGCCGACAACCGGCCGCGGTTCGTCCAGTCCCGGCACGAGGAGATGTCGGCGTTCCAGGCCGTCGGCTACGCCAAGTTCAGCGGCAACGTCGGCGTGTGCATGGCCACGTCGGGCCCCGGTGCCATCCACCTGCTGAACGGGCTCTACGACGCGAAACTCGACCACGTGCCCGTCGTCGCGATCGTCGGGCAGACCGCACGCACCGCGATGGGCGGCAGCTACCAGCAGGAGGTCGATCTCCAGGCGCTGCTGTCGGACGTCGCGTCCGACTATCTCGTCGAGGTCAACGCCGCCGAACAGCTGCCCAACGCCCTCGACCGTGCGCTGCGTACCGCGTGGGGCGAGCGGACCGTCACGGCGGTGATCATCCCGGCGGACCTGCAGGAGCAGGACTACAGCCCGCCGCAGCACGAGTTCAAGCACGTTCCGTCCGGGCCGCCGAGCACACCCCGGTCGGTCGTTCTGCCGCCGGAGGACGAGATCGCCCGTGCCGCCGAGGTGCTGAACGCGGGCGAACGGGTGGCGATGCTGGTCGGCCAGGGCGCCCGCAACGCCGCGCACGAGGTGATGCAGCTCGCCGAACTGACCGGTGCGGGTGTCGCGAAGGCGCTGCTGGGTAAGGACGTGCTGTCGGACGAGCTGCCGTACGTGACCGGCTCGATCGGCCTGCTCGGCACGCGGCCCACCTACGAGATGATGCGCGACTGCGACACGTTGCTCATCGTCGGTTCGAACATGCCCTACAGCCAGTTCCTGCCCGAGTTCGGCCAGGCCAGGGCGGTGCAGATCGATCTCGACCCCGGCGTGCTCGGCATGCGGTATCCGACCGAGGTGAACCTGGTCGGTGAGGCCAAGGCGACGTTGCGGGCCCTGCTGCCGCAGATCCGGCGCAAGAACGCCGCGGCGTGGCGTTCGGAGATCTCCTCGAACGTCTCCGAGTGGTGGGACACCATGCGTCAGCAGGCGATGCTCGCCGCGAAACCGGTGAACCCGCAGCGCGTGGTGCACGAGTTGTCCGCACGGCTGCCGGAGGACGCGATCATCACCGGCGATTCGGGCTCGTCGACGAACTGGTTCGCCAGGAACCTGCGGATCCGCGGGCGCATGCGGGCGTCGCTGTCGGGCACGCTCGCCACGATGGGCGCCGGCGTGCCGTACGCCATCGGCGCCAAGTTCGCCCACCCGGACCGTCCCGTGATCGCACTGGTCGGCGACGGGGCGATGCAGATGAACGGACTGGCCGAACTGCTGACCGTCGCCAGATACCGCGAGTTGTGGACCGACCGGCGGCTCGTGGTGTGCGTGTTCCACAACCACGACCTCAACCAGGTCACGTGGGAGTTGCGGGCCATGGGCGGTGCGCCGAAGTTCGAGGAGTCGCAGTCGCTTCCGGACGTCTCGTACGCGACGTTCGCGGCCGCCCTCGGCTTCGACACCCTCACGATCGACGACCCGGACCAGTTGGGTCCGGCCTGGGACCGGGTGCTCGGCGGCACGGGCCCGGCGCTGCTGGACGTGCACTGCGACCCCGAGGTCCCGCCGATCCCGCCGCACGCCACGCTCGAGCAGATGACCTCCACCGCGCAGGCGCTCGTCAAGGGCGATCCGAACGCCTGGCACGTGCTGATGCAGGGCGCGAAGACGAAACTCCAGGAGTTCCTGCCCGGCAGCCGCTGACCGGGGCCGGTGCGCAGCAGCGGCCCTCCGCGGCCTTGGAACGCCGGGACGCCGCGGTGCCCTCGGCATTCCGCCGGTCGGCACCGCGGCGTCCGGTCAGGCGCCTACCGCGCCGCTGATGCCGGGCTCACAGGTTGGTGCCCGCCTCGACCAGGTGCGTGGAGCCGGTGATGTAGCGGCCATGGTCGGAAACCAGGTGCAGCACCTGCTCGGTGACGTCCTCCGGTTTCGAGCGTGACCACCGGCAGCGCGTTGAGGTCCTGGGCCGCCTTCTCGAAGTCCGCACGCGTCGGGTTGTCCACGTCCGGCGCGAACAGACGGTACAGCGACTCGTTGAGGATCATGTCCGTGGCCACGGCGGTCGGATGCACCGTGTTGACGCGGATGTCGTGGGGTGCCAGCTCCTTCGCCAGCACCTTCATGAGCATGATCAGTCCGGCCTTGGACGAGGGTCCGCCGCGGTGGCGAGCGGATAGGGAATGGTGTCCAGCTTCGCGGTCGTGTCGACGGCGATGATGTCGGCGCCCTCGCGCGCCAGTGCCACCGCGTGACTGCGTCCTTGACCTCGTGCGGCGCCGGTGATGAACGCGACCGTGCCTTCCAATGTGCCCATGGCCATCTCCGTGTCGTCGTTGACTCAGATGGCGCCCCGCCGTGACGGTATGGCACGCGGTGGGCGACGGTCCAGCGGCCGAACGGGGCGACCTTCTCGTCGTCCACCGGCGCACTCCCGTGTGCGGGCGGCGGGCCCTCGGGGTGGCGAATCGGGTCAGCGGACGGTGAATCCCTGGGTCGCGCCGGTGATCGGGGTGACCCTGCCCAGTGCGTTCTTCGCGTTGCCCCGATAGCGGATGCGGTAGGTGCCCTCGGCGTCCTCCGGCGTGCGCCACCTGATCGTCACCCGCGACGACGAGACGCCGTGCCGTTTCCACTCGAGCTTCGTCGACCAGTCGCCGTCGTCGGCGACCGTCTCCCACGCTCGCCCGTTCCACCGCTGCACCTCGAGGTAGGTGCCGCCGCGGTGCAAATCGTTGCTCGGGTGGGCGCCCGCGAACGTCGCCTGCGCCTCGTCGCCTGCCGCGTAGGACTCGGCAGGCGGGTCGAGCACGTCCCCGAAACTCCTGCCCAGAGGCGGGGTGTCCAGTACGACGCCCGGCTGCAGGCGCAGTTGCCTGCCGGACAGGTCGGCGGGCTTGTCGCCGATGGGCACCTCGGCACCGTCGCGCATCGCAGTCGCGAGCCCGTGCACGGTCTGCTGCATCGCGGGCAGTTGCCAGCGGCCGAACAGGGTGCTGCCGCCCTCGTAGTGCTGGGCGTCGTACTCCTCGGGGGTGGCCAGGTAGTGGAAGTAGGCGTTGCTGTAGCCCGCCACGAGCACGTTGCTCAGGTCCGCGCCCACCGCCTCGGCCACGGTGCGGCGCAGCCGCAGTCCGGACGTGATCGTCGCCTCGCCGGGAACGCCGATCAGGTACAGGTCCCCGATGCGCACCAGCTGGACGGGGAACTTCTCCTGCACCCACGGGTAGATGCGGTTCATCGCGCCGATCGGGGCGAACACGCCCTTCGGCGCCTGACAGGCCTTGAGCTTCGGTGACGCCTTGTACAGCACGGAGTGCGACACCGTGTCCCAGAACGGATTGTTCCCCTCGTCGAAGCCGGGGAACGCGGGCCCGTCCTCGAGGCTGCCCGCCGCCATGGCTGCACCGACGGCGGGTTTGCACGTGCGGTGGGTGCGCCCGTCGCCGGTGAACTCGGGACGAACCTCCACATCGGACATATCGACGTAGACGATCCGCGAGTCGACCCCGCCTGCCAGTGGCGTTCCGGGGGAGTTCAGCTGTGCGGCGGCCGCCTCGTACTGCTGGGTGCCGTTGGCGACCGTCCGGTCGAAGTCCTCCGGCGTGCTGGGTGGTGTCAGGTCGACGTTCGGCGAGATGTCGCCGGCGTTGGTCTGCGCGAACGCCGCCACGAACGGCGGATTCGCCCCGCCGCGATAGTCACCGCCACCGCGTTCCCGTTCCCAGCGGTAGGCGGCGTATCCCTTGTTGTCGGCACTGATCAGCCGGTTGTCCCCGGACATGTTGGTCGCGTGGTTGGCGAACCAGTTGATCGCCCCGACCGGCTCGCCGTCCCGCTCGATGCGCAACAACGACGTCTGCGGGTCGATGGCGTCGGGGAAGTGCTTCTTGTCCTCGTCGGGGTTGCGGTCGAACGCCTCACGGGAGCGGTTCGCGCTCGCGGTCGTGAGTTCGTCGTGGGTGAGCGTGAGTGACGCCGGGGCCAGGTCGGCGTGCGCGCGGTCCACCGATTCGACGATGCCGTCGGTCATCGCGCCGAACGTCTTCTCGTGGAAGCCGAGCGTGGTGATGTTGTAGAGCAGGTGATGGGAGTGCCCGCCCGGCCCGGAGTGCGTGTGGGTGGCGGTGATCATCACGTTGCTCTCGTTGTAGGTGTCGCCGTAGCGCTCCTGGAGCCGGCGCAGGACCTCCTGTCGCACGCTGTCGAAGATCATGCCCGCGTCGACCACGACCATGAGCACGCGTTGCGAGGTCTCCGGGTCGGCGACGACGAACGCGCGCGAGCGCAGCCGGTTGTGCAGACCTGCCGCCTGCTGGTCGATCCGGCCGTAGCCCATCATGCCGACCTCGGCGATCTCGCCGGTGGCGTCCGCGACGCCGCGTCCGACGAGGTAGGGCTGCGATGCGCGCGGCTTGTCCCGTCCCTCGTGGGGCGGCTGCCCGGCGGCCGGGGTTCCCGTGAGCAGGCAGGACCCGACGGCCACCGTCATGACCAGTGCCAGCGCGCGCATCTTCATGTGTTCACCTATCCGCCGGATAACGTGAAGGAAATTCAAATCCTGTGCGCTCGCGCGCGTGAACGCAAGGAAAAACGGACACCATGCTCCGATCCGGTTACGACCGGCGGCGTGGTGTTCGACGACGAGAAGGCGGTCAGTGCCTGCGCAGGTGGTCGAGCAGGAGCGCGGTGAGCTGCTCGGGAACCTCCTCGGGAACCCAGTGCGTCACGTCCTCGAGCATCTGGAACTCGTACGGCCCGCTCACCCAGTTCTCGGTGTCGAGTGCGGCGGTCGAACCGAGCGCGACGTCCTCGGTGCTCCAGACGTACAACGTGGGCACGGTGATCTCCCCGATTCGGTCCCGCGGCGTGGGCGCCCGGTACCAGTTCAGCGCCGCCGTCAGCGCTCCCGGCTCGGACAACCGTGCGAGGTAGTCGTCCACGCGGGCGCGCGGCACCTTCCACTCGTACATCCGGCGCAGCGGTTCGCCGCCGTCGGCGAGCATCCGCTCCTCGGTGCGCGGACTCTGCCAGTCGCGCATGTACTGCGATCGCAGGGCCTGGTCCTCGTCGCTGCGGAGTGCCGCACCCAGCGCACGCGGATGGGGCGTCGACACCGCCGTCAGACTGCGCAGTCGCTCGGGGTGGCGGTCGGCCGTCCACCACGCGACCGCACCGCCCCAGTCGTGCCCGACCAGGTCGAACCGCCGCCACTCCAACGCGTCTGCCATCGCGACGACATCCCCGACCAGCTCGTCCATCGCGTACGCGGCGACGTCGTCCGGGCGCACGCCGGGGGAGTAGCCCCGCTGATCGGGGGCCACGGCGCGAAAGCCCTCACCGCCCAGGCGAGCGACCTGGTGCTCCCATTCGACCGCCGCCTCGGGAAAGCCGTGCAGCAGCAGAACCGGACGTCCGTCCTGCGGACCGGCCGCGATCGCGTCGAAATCGCCTGCGGGCGTGGGAATGCTCAGGTGCTCGATCACGCTGGCACCGTAGCCGACCGGGCCGACAGTCCCGTTCACTCCCGTTCCGTGCGCCGCACCGCCCGCCGCAGCAGGTAGGGGATGACGACGTGGTGGATCCGCGCCGCCACCGCCCACACCGCGCGGCCGAGGCCACCACGGAACCGGACGTAGGTCGCCCACGTGACACCGTCGTCGTCGACGAACGCCACGTTGCACGCCTCCAGCAGCGGCGATTCGGCCTCCAGTGCGGCAGCGTCGGAGTTTCCGGCTGTCTCAGAGGTGTCGGGGGCGTCGGAGGTGCCGGGGTCGAGCGTCGTGGGTCTCCAGCCCGCCACCGCCTCGGGGTCCTCACTGAGGCGCAACCGGAGCACGGCCAGCCATCCCCAACGCACGAACAGCGCCAACGGCGCGGGCGCGCCCTCGAACACCGCACGCGTCCATTCCCGCGGCGAACGCCTGCGGGCCGCCGCCGTCGGCACGCGGAAGGCGGAGGCGTAGTCCGGTGCGCCCACCGCGCCGGGTGTGGCACCGATGCGGGGCGGTGCCACGCGCACGGCTCACACCCCCCAGTCCGGGCGAAGCGGCATCGACGACCCGCCCGCGGCGTCGGGTTTCACGCCGAGCACCTGCTGCAGCTCGAGCTCATGACGTTCGAACGACAGCCGGGAGGCCGCCATGTACAGCGCCCACACCCTGGCCCGCTGCACGCCCGCCTCGGCCACCGCCGCCTCCCAGTGCGCGTCGAGATTGGCGCACCACGCCGCGAGGGTGCGCCCGTAGTGTTCCCGCAGGTTCTCCGCGTGCCGTACCTCGAACCCGTGGTCCTGCATCGCCGACACGATCGTCCCGACGCCCTCGAGTTCGCCGTCCGGGAAGACGTAGCGGTCGATGAACGGGCCCGTCCGATGGGAGTCGTAGGTGTGCGGGCGCACGATGCAGTGGTTGAGCAACCGTCCGCCGGGACGCAACTTCGAGTGCAGGAAGCGGAAGTACGACGGCAGGTTCCGCGCGCCGATGTGTTCGGTGAGCCCGATGGACGACACCGCGTCGAACCCGGTCTCGGGCACGTCGCGGTAGTCCAGATGGCGGATCTCGCCGCGATCGGCCAGGCCCCTGGCCTCGAGGTCCCGCTGTCCCCACTCCGCCTGCTGGCGCGAGAGGGTGACGCCGATCGCCCGCACCCCGTAGTGCTCCACGGCGTGGGCGACCATGCCGCCCCAACCGCAGCCCACGTCGAGCAGGCGCATCCCCGGCTTCAGACCGAGCTTTCGGCACACGAGGTCGAACTTGTGGAACTGTGCCTGCTCCAGCGTGGCCGCATCCTCCGGGTAGCAGGCGCACGTGTAGGCCATCGACGGGCCGAGCACCAGCTCGTAGAAGCGGTTCGAGACGTCGTAGTGCCGGGAGATCGCGTCGCTGTCGCGCGCCTTGGAATGCCGGAGGCCACGTGCGGTCCTGCGGAGCCGCGACGGCGCCTCCTCGACGGGGATCGGCACCGGCCGCAGCCGGTCGGTGAAGTCCCGTGCGAGACGGCCGGCCAGCCACATCCGATCGGCCGTCGTGAGGTTCTCGGCCACGCTCGTCAGTGCGCGCAGCACCTGGTAGACGTCGCCGGTCACGTCGAGATGTCCCGTGACGTAGGCCCGCGCCAACCCGAGTTCGTTGGGCGCGGTGAGCACGTAGCTCAGGGCCGTCGGCGTGCGGATGTGCAGCTGCAGCGCCGAGTCCGGGTCACCGACCACCGTGCCGTCGAACGCGGTCACGGCCACGGGCGGGTCGTCCCCGAGCACGCGGCGCAGGATCGCGTCCAACGCCGTCGAGTCAGCCGATCGGGACCCCGCCCTGGCGGGCAGCGGTGGCCCCGACGACGCCAACCGGGAGAAGAGTGCTGTCGAGAAGGGACGGCTCGCCCCCATGCCTCATCACCTCGCTTGAACGCACTTGGCGTACAGGTCCAGCAATCTCCCGTTCGGGTCGTAGCGATGCTTCAGGGCCTGGTACGTCTGTCCTTGATTCCCTCCGTACAACCGCCAGAACGTGTCGCGGTCGTAGAAACTCTCCGAGTACAGGGATTTCCGTCCGTCGAGTTCGGTAACCACGTTCTCCACCCGCCGGTTGTGCGAACCCTGCGGTTCGCCTGGCTCGAGCGGCACCGTGCCCCAGAAACCGAAGTTGACGTACAGCTCGTCCGGGTCGAGCTCGTACAGCGGCCACCGGCGCGCGTCCCGCCCACTCAGCGGGCAGATCCACACCGGACTGATGGGGATCTCCCGGTGCAGGAACGTCAGGAACTCCTCGGCGCGGTGCACCGGCACCTCGATGTCCTGCATCACCGCTTCGCGCTCGGGCCTGCCCAGCAGCCGGCTCGCACGCTCCCACAGCCGGTGCCTGCGTTCGAAACCGACGATCTTCCAGTACACATCGGAACGCAGCAGACGTGGACCCGCGAGCAGCCGCACGAGCCGGTTCTGCGCTCCGAGCGCGCGCGAACACCAGAACCAGTCGGTGTCCCACCGCCACAGGTAGTCGCGGATCGGCAGATGGTCGACCGTCTTCTCCCTGATCGAGCGGTAGTAGACGTCCATCCACGTGTAGTCGCTGACCTCGTCGGGCTCGCCGCTGAACGTGGCCAACGTCAGGTACAGCTCGTCGGGAGCGAAGACGGTGCCGTCGACGAAGTCGGCCTCCCGGTCGCGGCACGCACGCGCCAGGCGCTCGAAGTAGCGTGCCGGATCGGAGAAACGCAGGTGTTCGAGTCGTACGTACGGGCGCACCGGCGCGAGTTCGATCCGCAGGCGCAGCGCGTATCCCAGCGTTCCGTAGGAGTTGGGGAACCCGAAGAACAGGTCGCTGTGCTCGCCGTCCGGGGTCGCGGTCACCACGTCTCCCGCACCCGTGAGGATGTCCATCTCCACCACGGATTCGTGGGGCATGCCCTCGCGGAACGACGACGACTCGATGCCCAGTCCCGTGACCGCCCCGCCCAGCGTGATCGTCTTGAGCTGCGGAACGACGAGCGGCATCAGGCCGTGCGGCAACGTCGCGTCGACGAGCCGCTCGTAGGTGACCATGCCCTCGACGTCGGCGGTCCGGTTCTGCGGATCGATCGACAGCACGTGGTCGAAGGCCGACACGTCGAGCCCCGCCGTGGCGCGGGACCGCGGCCGGAACAGGTTCGAGGTGCCCTTCGCCAGCCGGACCGGCGTCCCCTCCGGGAGGTCGGCCAGGTGGGCGCGAAGGGTTGCGACGCGCTCGGCGTACCCGGCGTGTCCCGACCCCGTGGGGATGGCGGCACCGAAGGCCATACACCCATGATCGCGCGCACCGGCCCGGCCTGCCAGTGTGATCATGCGCTCAGGCGAACCGGACGACCGCCCGAATGGACGACACGGGCTCCTGGGGGCGCAACACGGGCTCCCGAGTTCGCAACACGCGCCCCGGAATCCGCAACACGGGCCCCGGAGGGCGCAACACGGGCTCCTGAACCCGCAACACGGGCTCCTGGGGGTGCAACACGGCGTGGTCGGCTCAGGCGGGTTTGCGGGCCACGCCTCCGATCACCCGGGACTCCGAGGGGACGCGGGCAAACAGGGTGTCGGCGTCCGGGCGCCAGGCCGGTGCGTACACCAGGCCGGGCTCGACCATCTCGAAATCGCCGAAGAAACGCGTGAACTCCTCCGACGTGCGCAGCTGGCCCGGATTCGTCGTGTTCTCGTAGTAGTCGACGAGGTCCTGGAGTGCCTTGCGTTCGGACTCGCTCGTGGGGTTCTCGTTGGTCATCTGCGAGAGCACGAGCATCGAGCCGGCAGGAAGCTGTCCGCGGTAGAACTCGAGCAGCCGGTCCGGGTTCTCCTCGTCCTTGATGAAGTGCAGCACCGCGTTGACCAGCAGCACCACGGGCTCGTCGCGGTCGATGAGGTTCGTGGCCATGACGCGGGACCACAGCTCGTCGGGGTCCATCAGATCGGCGGCGATGGCGACGTGCCGGTCGGTGTCGGCCGTGTCGGCCAGCAGCATCTCCGAGTGGGTCAGCGCGATCGGCTCGTTGTCGGTGTAGACGACGCGGGTGTCGTGCTGCGGACGCGCCTCGTCGGCGACCTCGTGGACGTTGCCCGCCGTCGGCAGGCCCGAGCCCAGGTCGACGAACTGGCGCAGGCCGGCCTCGGCGGCGCACCAACGCACCGTGCGGCCGAGGAACTGCCTGCTCGTCCTGCAGTACTCGCCCAGCAGTGGGATCCGTTCGCGGGCCTTCTCGGCGAACGCCCTGTCGATGGCGTAGTTCGTCTCGCCGCCGATGAAGTAGTCGTAGACCCGGGCCGCCGAGGGCTTGTCCAGGCTGTCCTCGACGGCACGCAACGCGCTGTCGCGGTCTGTGCTGCTCACCGCACGTCTCCTTCGTCGCTCCGGCAGGCGGGACGAACCGGCGCGTCCCTCGTATCGGTGATGATCGCATCTTCGCGGGCCGGCGCGGCACCCGATACATCTGCTCGCGCCGCGTCGTACCGAACCACACCGCGTCGGTCCGCGCTGGTATCGTCGGCGCCGTATCTGGACGCAGCCCACTGCAGGGGGACACGCATGATCCGTCGGGACCGGGAGCTGCTCGCGGATCTGTCCGCGGTGAACACGCGGCTGGGCGAGGCCGTCGTCGAACTGCTCGCCCACCAGGACGGCGGTGAACTGCCCCCGGAGGGGCTCCGGGTGATCGGCGAGCATCTCCAGCGGCTCGCGGGCCGGTTGTTGCGGCGTGCCGCGGAGTTGGAGGCCCGGATCGGTCCGGCCGATCAGGAATCGTGAACCGGGAGGCGGTCGAGCCACGTGCGCACCGCGCCGGCGAGGTCCGCGACCCACGTCTCCAGAATGCGCTCGCCCTCGGCCGCCGTCGCGCCCGTCGGATCGCCGAGGACGCCGTTCGTGCTCACCGCGCCGGCCCCGCCGCGCACCAGCTCGTCCATCAACTCCGGCAGCGGTGCCGTGGCGCCCGGTTCCGCGACGTCGAGCCGGACGTCGGAGGGGCGCAGCCGCAGCATCACCGACGTCTCGGTGCGGCCCGCGTGGCTGTCGTCCTGCGGCCCCGACGGCGCCCACGCGAGGATCCGCCTGCCCTCGAACCGCAGCAGCCGCACCGCGGCCTCGAGTGCTGCCCGGTTGCCGCCGTGACCGTTGACGAACACCACGCCGCGGAAGCGGTCGCACGACCGGCCCAGCTCCACCAGCAGCAGCTCCAGTGCCTGCGTGCCGATCGACAGCGTGCCGGGGAACCCGGCGTGCTCCCCACTGGCGCCGTACGGCACGGCAGGCGCGACGACGACATCGGCGACCCGGCCGGCGAGGCGGCGGCACAGCTCGGCGGCGACCGTTGTGTCGGTGTCCAGCGGAAGATGGGGCCCGTGCTGCTCGGTCGCCCCGAGGGGCACGGCGAGCACCGAGGCACCCACCTCGGGCCAGCGGGCCGACCCGAGTGCGCTTCCGCTGGAAGTCACCGCCCTCGGCCCTGCGCGAACGGACGCTCGGTGAACTGGGGCAGCAGGGGAGTCGCCGTCCGGTGCCGCACGCAGCCGGTCCACACACCCGCCCCGTAGGCGACGTCGTCGGCGATGCGCAGTGCGAGCCGCCCGGGGGAGGCCGTCTGCACGGCGAACGGGGTGTACGCCGCGGCCAGCACCCTGCGGCCGCGGCGGGTGGGCAGCAGCAGCGGCCACCACACCCGGCGGGACGCGGCGGCGAGCAGCCGTCCCGCGCCGAGCTGCCCACGGGCGGCCAGCCGGACGACCTCAGCGGTGGGCACGTCCCGCGTGGATGTCGACAGCCTGCGGCTGAGCAGGGCGGTCGCCCCGGCCGCGACCGCGGCGGCGGGCAGCGGACGGCCCAGTGCGGCCAGCGCCCACGCGGCCGTCGTCCACGCCGACACGCGCGCGGGTGCGAGGCGTTCGGGGTGGCGTTCCGACAGGGGAGCGGCCGAGGTCCCGTAGTCGAACCGCTGCCGGAGCCATGCGCGCAGGGTCGGCCGCGGCGCGTGGCGCACGATCGACGCCGGTTCGTAGCGCACGGCGCCGACGTCGAGCAGCCGCCACACGAGGTCGACGTCCTCGCCGTAGCGCAGGTCCTCGTCGAATCCGCCCGCGGCGACGAGCGCACCGCGGCGGACGACCAGCGCCGCGGTCGGCACGTAGCTGACCTTGCTCATCGGCCGTACGGGGGCGGGGTTCGTTCCGAGGTCCAAACTGGACTGCTCGAGCTCGTAGTCGGCGAGCAGTCCGTCGCCGGGCGAGCTGCGCACGCGCGGGGCCACCGCGACCACCGACGGGTCACTGAAGTGCGGCAACAGCGACTGCAGCCACCCCGGTTCGGGCACGGTGTCGGCGTCGAGGAAGGCGACGAACTCGGTACGCGCAGCCCGCCACCCGGCATTGCGCGCCGCGGCAGGACCCTTCGGCTCGTCGTGCCGCACCGTCGCATCCGGCACGGGCTCGCGGGAGCCGTCGTCGACGACGATGCGCGCGTCGCACTCGGCGGTCGCCTCCAGCAACCGCGGCAGTCTCGTCGCGTCGTCCTTCACCGGCACGACGACCGTCACGTCGGCCGCGGTCGCCCCGGCCGGCGGTTTCGGGTGGAGGATCCCGGCGTCGACGAGTTTGCGGGCCAGCCGGATCTGCCCCGGCGACTCGGTGAGCGGACTGCCCGACGTCCAGTCGTCGAGCATGCGCGTGCCCGCCGATCCGAGGCGCACCAGACGCAGGGGCGAACCGCCGATGACGACCGATCCCGTGCGGCGCGCCGCGACGTCGAGCGTGAACCGGGTTCCTGGCTTCACGGCTGGAATCCTCCGTCGGCGTGGACGACCGAACCGGTGATCGCCGACGATTCCGCCGAGCACAGGAAAGCCACGACGGCGGCGACCTCATCCGGATCGAGGAGCCGTTCGTGCAGCTGGTGACTCGCGAACTCCTCCATACTCTCCAGATCGTAGAGGCGGGCCGTCTCGGCGAGCAGATCGGTGCGCGTCGAGCCCGGTGACACCGCCGTGGCGCACACCCCCGTACCGCGCAGATCGGCGGCCAGCCCCTTGATCAGGCCGACCACGGCGTGCTTGGCCGCGTTGTACCCGGCCAGGTGCCACAGCCCGTGGTGGGCCGCCGACGAGGCGAGTGCGACGAACCGCCCGTGCGGCGACCGCAGCAGCGCGGGCACGGCCGCCCTGGCCAGGTTGGCCACGCCCGCCACGCCCGTGTCGAACAGCGCGGACCATTCGGCGTCGGTCGCCTCCCACAGCGGGGTGCCGCCCGCCATGACCGCGGCGCACGCCACCGCGGCGTCCAGTCGCCCGAATTCGTCCTCCGCGGTGGCCACGGCCCTGCGCAGCGCGTCGGCGTCGCGCACGTCGGCCACGACGTCGACGACCGCTCCGGGGAACTCGGCAGCCACAGTGGACAGTTGTTCCCGCGTCGCGAGCGGATAGGGGGCGGCGTCGGGAGCATCGCCGATGTCGACGGCCACCACGCGCCAGCCCGCCGAGGCGAGCCTGCGGGTGGTGGCGGCCCCGATCCCGCGGGCGGCCCCGGTCACCAGCGCGACGGCAGCACCGTCCACGGGCTTCACATGCCCCGGGTGAAGTCGTCGGGGACGAGCACGTCGCCTGCGTCGAGGTCGTGGATCGACGCCTTGCCGAGCCCGTACAGCGTGCTGTCGATGCCCTGTCGCAGGATCTCCAGCACGTTGTGCACCCCGCGTTCGCCGCCGGCGGCCAGGCCCCACAGGTACGCCCGGCCGATCAGCACCGCGTTCGCACCGAGCGCGAGTGCCTTGACGACGTCGCTGCCGCGGCGGATGCCGCCGTCGAGCAGTACCTCGATCTGCCCGCCGACCGCCTTGGCCACGCCGGGAAGTGCGCGGATCGTCGCGGGTGTCGAGTCGAGGTTGTTGCCACCGTGGTTCGACACCGAGATCGCGCTCGCGCCGATGTCGACCGCGCGCTTGGCGTCGTCGGGGCGATAGATGCCCTTGACGACGAAGGGGCCGTCCCACTGGCTGCGCAGCCACGCGAGGTCGTCCCACGACGGGGGAGGAGTGCCCATCCACTCGCCGTAGGCGCCGAAGAACGGCGGTCCCTTCTGGCCCTCGGGCACGATGTTCGGCGTGGTCAGGTCCGGCAGCCGGCCCGAACGCAGATACGTGCCGAGCCAAGCGGGCCTGCTGAGCACCTGGGGTGCGAACTTGACGGCCGTCTTCAGGTCGACCTTCTCGGGGATCGGCGGCGACCCCCAGTCGCGGGCGGTCGCGAACACCCAGTCGAGCGTGACGATGAGCGCCTTCGCGCCCGCCCTCCTCGCCCGATCCATGCGCGCGAGCATGTCGTCCCTGCTGCCCTGCCAGTACACCTGGAACAGCGTGTTGTCGTTGACGGCCACGACCTCCTCGATCGGCTTCGAACCGAACGAGGACAGCCCGATCGCCGTGCCGGACTGGGCGGCGCCCTTGGCGACGGCGACCTCGCCGTCCGGGTGCACGGCCTGCACCCCCGTCGGGGAGACGATCACCGGAAGCGAGATGTCGACCCCGAGCACCGTGGTGGACTGCTGTCGCTCGGCGGGCAGGTCGGCGATCCGCGGCCGCAGGCCGAGTTCGGCGAACGCCGCCGTGTTGTCGGCGAGGGTGCCGCCGGCCTCCGAACCTGCGTGCAGGGCGAGGAAGACCGATTTCGGCAGCTTCTTGCGCGCACGTTCGCGCGCCTCGGCCACCGTTTCGAACCAGTCCTTCGTGCTGGCCATCAGCGGACCTCCCTCGGTGCCGGCATGCCGGCGAGCGGACTGGTGTCGCACGCCCGATCGGGCAGCCGGTCCGGCTCCGGCGGGCCCCAGCCGATCGCGACCGGCACCCCGGTCTGCTTCCTCCCGCCACGACGGGAGTGATCCTTGTCGGGCGTCGGCTTGTCCGCTCCCGCCCCGACCAGCTCGAGTGCCCGCTCGCCGTTGCCCTTGACGCATTCGGGGTCAGGGCCGTCCAACGGCAGTCCGGTGAAGAACTTCGCCGCCATGCACCCGCCCTGGCACGAGTCGTAGGCCGAACACGAGGTGCACGCCCCGCCGGTCTGCGGTTCGCGCAGGCGGGTGAACAGCTGCGACTCGCGCCAGACGGACGTGAAGCCGCCCTCGTCACGCACGTTGCCTGCCAGGAACTCGTCGTGGATCGCGAACGGGCAGGCGTAGACGTCGCCGACCGGATCGATGAGGCACACCACCCGACCCGCGCCGCACAGGTTCAGCCCGGGCAGCGGGGTCGAGCCGAGTGCGTTGAGGTGGAAGAACGAATCACCGGTCAGCACGTCCTCGCCGTGGGCGACGAGCCAGTCGTAGAGCTCGAGCTGTTGTTCCGGCAGCGGGTGCAACTCGTCCCACGTGTCGGCCCCACGGCCGGAGGGGCGCAACCGCGTGATGCGCAGCTGGGCGTCGAACTCGTCGGCGATGCGCTTGAACTCGTCGAGCTGGCCGATGTTGTGGCGGGTCATCACCACGCTGATCTTGAACCCGGTGAAACCCGCGTCGCGCAGGTTGCGCATGGCGGTCATGGTGGTGTCGAACGAACCCTCGCCGCGCACGGGGTCGTTGACCTCCGGCGTGGCGCCGTCCAAGGAGAGCTGGACGTCGACGTAGTCGGACCGGGCCAGCCAACGCGCGCGTTCGGGCGTGATGCGCACGCCGTTGGTCGAGAACTTGACGCCGACCTGGTGGTCGACGGCGTACTCGACGATCTCCCAGAAGTCCGAACGCACGGTCGGTTCGCCGCCCCCGATGTTCACGTAGAACACCTGCAGGCGCTGGAGTTCGTCGACGACCGCCTTGCATTCCTCTGTGGACAGTTCACGGGGATCGCGGCGGCCGGAGGAGGACAGGCAGTGCACGCACGAGAGATTGCAGGCGTAGGTCAGTTCCCACGTCAGGCAGATCGGTGCGTCGAGTCCGTGCTGGAAATGCTCGACGAGTTTCATCTAGTCACCTCTGACTTCGATCGTGCCCGCGGAGGCCAGCCCCGCGAGGGCGTCGAGGTACCGGTCGTGATCGTCGGCGGGTACCTCGGCCGACCGCAGTGCGTCCCGCGCGTCGGAGGCGTCCTCCAGTGCGCGTACGACGTCGACGAGCAGCCGGGTCTTCAGGAAGGACAGCTTCCGCGTGGTGAAGTCGTAGACGAGCGCCCCGAACGGTTCCGGCCGCAGAGCGACACTCGGGGAGAGCCGATACGGCCGGTCCGGGGCGAATACCTCAGTAGACACCGCACATTCCGTCGATGGAGACCTCCTCGACGAGCAGGTCCTCCTCGATGTCGGCCTCGGCCGTGGTGACAGTGGTGTTGGCTGCGGTGGTGTTCGCTGCGTTTTCCGGCATGGCAAGCTACCTCTCACGTCGTTGTGTGACAGCCCACACGACGTTAATGGCACCCGGTGTCAAATGGAAGGGGTCAGGTGGGCAGCGTCGTGGATCCACCCGGACGGCCGGGTCGGCGCCCTTCGACCAGTCGGATCGAACTCGAGAAGGTCGCCTTCGCGTTGTTCGACCGCGCGGGCTTCGACGAGACCACGGTGGACGACATCGCCAGGGGCGCGGGCATCAGCAGGCGGACTTTCTTCCGCTACTTCGACTCGAAGAACGACGTCGTGTGGGGTGCGTTCACCGAACAGCTCGAGTACATGCGCCGCCGGTTCGCCGAACGGCCGGACGGCGAACCGCTCATGGACGCGCTGCGTGCGGTGGTCGTGGAGTTCAACCGCGTCGAACCCGCCGAGACCGAACGGCACCGCAGACGTCTCGAACTCATTCTGCGGGTGCCCGCCCTGCAGGCGCACTCGACGCTGCGTTACGGCGACTGGCGGGCGGTCGTCGCCGAGTTCGCGGCCGAGCGCCTCGGGGACACCTCCACCGCCCTGCGTCCGCAGGCGATCGCGCACGCCGCGCTCGGCACCGCGCTCGCCGCGTACGAGCACTGGCTGCGCACCACGGACGCCGACCTGTGCGACGTCCTCGACATCGCCTTCGCCGACCTGGCACGCGGATTCGGCGGATAGGGCAGGCCGGCGGGGCCTCGTCGGCCGTCGCGCTCCGGTAGGCCGTCAACGAGGGTGCCGGGCTCTTTCACCGTGAAACGACGGAGCCGATCGTCGGCGACGACGTTGAACCAGGCGACGTTGAACCAGGCGACGTTGAACCAGGCGACGTTGAACCAGGCGACGTTGAGTTCGACTGATAGTCAGTTCCGACGGCACTCGATTCCAACGGGGTCAAATTCTGCCAGTGTTCAATTTGGGCGGGTTCAGCACCGGTGTCGAATTCTCTGTCCTTGTTCTGATGTGGAACAGCTCGTAGTCAAGGTTCGGTCGGCGGATTTCCCGGATGGTCCGCGTTGATGTCCTGATGATTTCACCTGTACCGGTGTGGCGCTCTGTCGCGACGCAGTCGGGCACCGCAGTGACGGGCGCCCGCAATGACCTGGGGTCGAAGCGGTGGGGTTTCGCAATGACGTGGGCCGCACCGACGTGTATCGCTGAGCGTGCGGCCGACAACTCTTGGCGTTGTGCGCTCCGGCCATGCGCGTCATCGTTGACTGGACTGCCGGCGGCCGCCTTGCCGACATCGATGCAGATCATGGTGGTGTGTCGATACAGATCTCCGTTTCTGTGACCGAGATCGTCCGGCCTGTTGCCTGGTCAACAATGGGTCGGCTATAGTCGACATAAGGGTCAAACCGGACACGTCCCGGGTGTGAGGGTCGAGTATCCGGGCTGGTATCGGCGCAGAGTGTGGTTGCGGTGTCGTGTGCTCGACTGGGGGCGTCGCAAACACCTCGAACTCGAGACATTTCCATGCCGGGAGGTATTGCGTTGGGGTACGAATTCCATGCCACGGGGGTCGTGGGCTTTCAGGGGGTACTGGAAGAACTGGGTGAAGATCTGAGCTCGGCCAAATCGTACCTGGGGACGCATGGGGATTTCGGTTTCACGGGGGAGGGAATTCTCAACACCTTCTCCTCTGCGCACGAAGATGCTCTGGGAAGGGTAAACAGTCAAATCGATCATCTCCACGAGTATTTCACCTCCACATTGCATCAGCATATGGGCGAGGTTCTGGGTCTTTACCATGTGCAGGAGGATGGCGCCGAGGAGAAGCTCCGCGAGCTTGAGCGAACATTCAAGGCGGATTCGGACCGGCTGGTCCGGGACCGCGATTCGGGTGCCACAACGACCGAGCCGGATACGGGATTTCCGCGTCCTGCCGAACCCGGCGATCGATTGACTACTCCGAGTCCCGACGCCGACGACGTGTACATCCAGCCGGAGCCGAATAACGTTCTGGATCACTTCAGTGTCCAGTTCGTCGCCCGGCAGATGATCGTCATGTTCACCGATCACGATGATCCGATGGACTGGCTGGGGAAGAGGTTCGCCGGAGACTGGGAAGCCTTCCTGGCCTGCGCTGATGCCTTGGACAACGTAGCCTCCTGCATCAGGGATGTAGCGGATAATTTTATCGCCCATGTCGATCAGCTGGAGGCTGCCTGGAGCGGCAACGCCTACGATGCCTTCAATCTTGCGTTGCGGAACATCAGGGACCAGATAGTCGACGGAACCGTTGTGCCGATCGAAGATCTCGCGAAGAACTACCGGGACGCGGCGAGTAGTACGGTTCAAGATTATCTGGCAATCGAGCCCATTATGGGCACGGTGGTGGATGCCATCGGGACCATGGGGTTTGGACTCGTGAAGAACACGTTCAAATTGAAAGACTTCATCAAGGAGGCGGTCGAGCCTTCACTTGATCAGGCGGTGGACATAGCAGCGGGGTCGCTTGCTGCGGCGGAGACCAAGAAGGTCGACTTCACCGAGGTGGAGCTGGTCGAGCTCAGGGAGATAGGAGGTAGTGGGAGTGGGTTGATGCTCAATGACGACGGTTTGCCGGTGGTTGTCGAGCAATACGAACAACTGTAGACAAGTGGGACTTATGTTTGACATCGAATCGGTACGTCGTCGAATTATGGACGAGTACTCAGAGCTTGCTCGGTCGGATCGCCCGGAGATTCGGGAAATGGCCCGCGCTGTCCTCGACGGGGCCCGTCCTCGTGATCTGATGCACAGTGCTGCCTATTCGGAGTTCTTTCACGAGGGTTTTGCGCGACTCGAGTCGTTGTCGGACGAGGAGCGTGCGTCCCTGCTGGAGTTCGGCGGCTCCATCGGGGACTTGTTCGGCGCCGACTCGGAATCCGCCGGAGACGGCGTCGCACCGGAGGGCGCGCTGTCGGAGGGTGCAGTGTCGGAGGGTGTCACGGGCGCGGTCGGCGATGACGACGACGAGTACTTCGCGGAGCACACGGTCCTGCGGTAGTCGAAGGGTTCAGGGCCGTCGCGTGGGGCAACCCGGCATACCGGATGTTCGGACACGATTCTCTCCGTTCACCCTTTGGAGGGGACGGCATCGCCTGGATGTCGATCACCGGTTCTCTTGCCGGACAAAGCTGGCGCCATGGTCCAGCATCGCACTCCTCCGGTTCGGCCTGGCCGAGCCCGTCCCCGCCTGCACATCCTGCTCGCCGCGCTCGCCGGCACGACGCTCGTGGCCCAGCCCGCCCTCGCCGTGGCCGAGCCCGGCACGCCGAGTCCCGAGCGCCCGGCCTCGGTCGACTACCGGCCCGGGCAGGACGGCACCACCACGTTCGACGTCTTCAGCGACATCCAGGGGCACATCGACGACTGGGACGCGGTGCTCACCGACGCCGAGCAGTCCGCACCCGGATCGGTGGCCACGGTGATCAACGGCGACATCGTCGACCGCGGCTACGCCGAGGAGTACGACGAGGTCCGCGAGGTGATGGACGCCCACGACCGCAACCAGCCGATGCTGACCTCGTTCGGCAACCACGAGGCGTACGCGCCTGCGTGGTGCGACCAGGAGACGTTGTGCCAGCCGAGCTGGCCCAACGGATTCACCCCTGAGGACCTGTACGGCACGTACTTCGACTTCGCAGGCACCGACAAGGTCTACGGCGAGCGGGTCGTCGACGGCATCCCCATGATCGGCATCGGCCCGGACAAGCTGATGTGGTGGGAGGACGCGAACCTCGACGACCACGTCCACATCGGACAGGAGCAGATGGACTGGTTCCGCGACCGCGTGCGCACCCACGGTCGCACCGGCAAGCCGTTCTTCGTCTTCACGCACTACCCGCTGGCCGACACGGTCACCCAGTCCGACGGCGACGCCGGCCGCTACCACCTGATGGAGGACGAGATCCGCGAGATCCTCGGTGACTACCCGCAGGCGGTGCTGTTCTCCTCCCACACCCACGCCGACATCAGCCAGGACTGGTGGGCGACCCGCGTCCACGTTCCGGGCGGGCACCCCGACGGCTTCACCGCGGTGGACACCGGCGCGGTGCTGAACCAGCAGTACATCCAGGTCACGACCGGGCCGAAGGGGGCCGTCGTCCGCGCCCGCGACGCGAGCGACGGCACCGTGATCAACGAGCTCGCCGTGGCGAAGGCCGCGCAGGGGCCCGGATCGACGACGCTCACCCTGGACAGCCCGGTCGAGGCCGTAGCACCCGGCGAGCAGGTCGAGGTCACCGCGACGGCGGCCCGACTCGGCAACGGCGCGCTCGGCGGTGCGACGGTCGACCTCGACGTGCCCGAGGGCTGGGACGCCGGCGAACAGACCAGCCGCCCGGTCGGTCCGATCCAGCCGGGCGAGCGCGAGAGGCTGACGTGGACCCTGCGGGCTCCGGAGGCCTCCGGCAGCGCCACGGTGAACGTCGTCGCCCGCGACCGTGCGGGAAGGGAACTGGACCGTGCCTTGCTCGAGGTGCGCGTCGCCGAGGCTCCGCAGGGTGAGACGCGCGTGTCCGACCTGCCCTTCCTGGCCGAGTCGAACACCCACGGACCGGTGGAACGCGACCGCACCAACGGCGGGCCCGCCCCGGCCGACGGTGGCCCGATCACGATGGACGGGACCACCTACGACCACGGACTCGGCATGCTCGCTCCGGCGTCGGCCACCGTGTTCACCGGCGGCGCGTGCACGCGATTCACGGCGACGGCCGGTCTCGACGACACCATTCCGCAGGGCTCGCAGAAGCGCCCGTTCCCCGGCGGTGAGACCGGCGACGTCGTGTTCGTCGTCGAGGCCGACGGCCGCGAGGTCTACCGCAGCGACGTCGTCCGGCAGGGCGAGCCCCCGGTCTCGGTCGAGGCGGCCGTCGACGGTGCCGACACCGTGCGGCTCGTCGCCGAGGACGCCGACGGTACGTCCACCGGCGACTACGCCGACTGGGGTGAGCCGACGTTGACCTGCGCCGGCTGATTCCCGCGCCCGGTCTTCCTCACTACGGTGGGGGAGACCGGGCCTGATCATCCTCGACGAAGGGGGCCCCGTGCGCCTGACGGAGACGTTCGACTGGCGAGGCCGCACCGTGCGATGGGCTCGGTGGGGTTCGGGGCCGCCGGTGGTGTTCTGCCACGGCACGCCGTGGTCGTCATGGCTGTGGGAGCCGTACGCCGACGCCCTCGCCGCCGAGTTCACCGTCCACCTGTGGGACATGCCCGGGTACGGCACGTCGTCGATGTTTCCCGACCACGACGTGTCCCTCGACGTGCAGGGCGAACTCCTCGCCGACCTGCTCGCCGCATGGGGACTCGACGTCCCTGAGCGCCGCCCCCACGTGGTCGCCCACGACTACGGCGGTGCCGTGTCGTTGCGTGCGCATCTGCTGCACGGGGCGGCCTACGCCTCGCTGGTGCTCGTGGACGTGGTCGCGCTCGCGCCGTGGGGTTCGCCGTTCTTCCGGCAGGTGCGCCGGACGCCCGAGGCGTTCACGACCCTCGCCCCCGAGATCCACGAGAGCCTGGTGCGCACCTACGTCGCGGGGGCGAGTCACGTCGGCCTGCGCGAGGCCGACCTGGACGCGCTCGTCACGCCGTGGCTGGGCGAGACCGGGCAGCACGCGTTCTACCGGCAGATGGCCCAGGCCGACCAGCGCTACACCGACGAGGTCCAGCCACGCTACGGCGAACTCGACCTGCCGGTGCTCGTGGTGTGGGGCCGCGAGGACACGTGGATCCCCGTCGACAGGGCCCACCGGCTCGCCCAGACGATCCCGGGCGCCGAGCTCGAGATCGTCGACGACGCGGGCCACCTCATCCAGCTCGACCAGCCCGCGCGCCTGGCCACCCGGCTGCACCGCTGGTTGGCGGCTACTTCGGCGGGGTGAGCGCGACGATCTCGGCGGTCACCTGGCCCGCCGGGGTGCGGTAGGTGATCGTGTCGCCCTTGTCGTGGCCGGCGATCGCCCTGCCGAGCGGGCTGTCGGCGGTGATGCTGGAGACCTCGTCGTCGGCCTCGGCGGTGAAGCCCACGACGACCATGTCCTCCTCGTCGCCGTCGGCGAACTTCAGGCGCACCCGCGTACCCGACGGCAGCAGACCCTCGTCCTGTTCGGCGGTCGGGCCGCCGTGCAGCAGATCAGTGATCTCGGCGATACGCCGATCGAGCTTGGACACCGACTCGGCCCGTTCCAGCAGGTCCGCCTGATCGGCGCTGTCCCCCAGCGGATCCTCGCCCAGCCGCGGGGCCAGGGATTCGCGCTGTTGCCGCAACGTCTCGAGCTCCTGCTCGAGCCGTTCGCGGGTGCCCGCGCTCATTCCTCCGGTCGACGTCATCCGGCCCTCCCTCACGTGATCCGACGACGTTCGCGCCGCGATCTACGACATTGTCGATGCTTCGTCGCCTGCTCGCCACGTGTTAGCCCGCGATCATGATCACGTGCGGGAGGGCCGGAATGGTCCACCGGGGGCCGGTCAGCCTCCGTAACCGGCCTTGCGCAGGGCGTCCGCCATGGCACCGCCCGCGGGTGCCTGGCCACGACCGCCCTGGCGATTCTGCCTGCCCTGCTTGCCGCCGCCTGGCTTACCGCGTCCGCGGCCGCCCCCGCCCTGGTTGCCGCCCTGGGCGCGGCCACCCCGAGGTTTGCCCTCGGCCTGGCCGTCGCCAGCCGGGACCTCGTCGTCGAGACGCAGCGTGAGCGAGATGCGCTTGCGTTCGACGTCGACGTCGAGGACCTTCACCTTCACGACATCACCCGGCTTGACGACCTCACGCGGATCGCTGACGAACTCGTGCGACATCGCCGAGACGTGCACCAGGCCGTCCTGGTGCACGCCGACGTCGACGAACGCGCCGAACGCGGCCACGTTGGTGACGACCCCCTCCAGGCGCATGCCCGGCTCGAGGTCGGCGATCTTCTCGACACCCTCGGCGAACGTCGCGGTCGTGAATTCCGGCCGCGGGTCCCTGCCCGGCTTCTCCAGCTCCGACAGGATGTCGGTGACGGTCGGCAGGCCGAAGGTGTCGTCGACGAACCGCGCCGGGTCGACGCTCTTGAGCGCCCGCGCGTTGCCGATGAGCTCGTGGATGCCGGTGCCCGTCTCGTCGACGATGCGGCGCACGACGGGGTAGGCCTCCGGGTGCACAGCCGAGGTGTCCAGCGGGTCGTCGCCGCCGGGGATCCGCAGGAAGCCCGCGCACTGCTCGAACGCCTTCGGCCCGAGCCGCGGCACCTGCTTGAGACCGTCCCTGGTGCGGAAACGGCCCTCGGAGTCGCGGTGGGCGACGATGTTCTCGGCCAGCGACGTGCTGATCCCCGACACCCGCGACAGCAGCGGTACCGACGCGGTGTTGAGGTCGACGCCGACGGCGTTCACACAGTCCTCCACCACGGCGTCCAGCGAACGCGACAGCTTCGACTCGGACAGGTCGTGCTGGTACTGGCCCACGCCGATGGACTTCGGGTCGATCTTCACCAGCTCGGCCAACGGGTCCTGGAGCCTGCGGGCGATCGAGACGGCGCCGCGCAGCGAGACGTCGAGGTCGGGCAGCTCACGGGCCGCGTACGCCGACGCCGAGTACACCGACGCGCCGGCCTCCGACACCATCACCTTGGTGAGCTTCAGCTCCGGCTTGGCCTTCACCAGCTCACCCGCGAGCTTGTCGGTCTCGCGCGAGGCGGTGCCGTTGCCGATGGCGATCAGTTCGACGTCGTGCTCGCGGGCCAGCTTCTCCAGCCTGGCGAGCGCTTCGTCCCACCGGCCCTGCGGTTTGTGGGGGTAGATGGTGTCGGTGGCCACGACCTTGCCCGTGGAGTCGGCGACGGCGACCTTCACACCGGTGCGGTAACCGGGGTCGAGCCCCATGGTCGCGCGGGTGCCGGCGGGCGCGGCGAGCAGCAGATCGCGCAGGTTGGCCGCGAACACGCGGACGGCCTCGTCCTCGGCGTTCTGCCGCAGCCGCATCCGCAGATCGATGCCGAGGTGCAGCAGGATCTTGGTGCGCCAGGCCCAGCGGACCGTGTCCGAGAGCCACTTGTCGGCGGGACGGCCCTGGTCGGAGATGCCGAACCGGTCCGCGATCCGCATCTCGTACTCGGTCGGGCCCGTGCGCGGTGCCTCGTCCGGTCCCGCGGGCTGCTCGGGTTCGGTCGACAGGTCGAGGATCTCCTCCTTCTCGCCGCGCAGCAGAGCCAGGACGCGGTGGGAGGGGAGCTTGGTGAAGGGCTCGGCGAAGTCGAAGTAGTCGGCGAACTTGGCGCCCTCGGTCTCCTTGCCCTGCCGGACCTTCGAGGTCATCCACCCGTGGGTCCACATGCGCTCGCGCAGCTCGCCGATCAGGTCGGCGTCCTCGGCGAACCGCTCCACGAGGATCGCCTTCGCCCCGTCGAGGGCGGCCTGCGCGTCGGCGACGCCCTTCTCGGCGTCGACGAACACCGCCGCGGCGGCCTGGGGGTCGGTGGTCGGGTCGGACAGCAGGCCGTCGGCCAGCGGTTCGAGGCCGGCCTCGCGCGCGATCTGCGCCTTGGTGCGCCGCTTGGGCTTGTACGGCAGGTAGATGTCCTCGAGGCGCGCCTTGGTGTCGGCGGCCATGATGCTGGCCTTGAGCTCGTCGTCGAGCTTGCCCTGCGAGTCGATCGACTCGAGGATCGCCGTCCGCCGCTCCTCGAGCTCCCGCAGGTAGCGCAGCCGCTCCTCGAGCGTGCGCAGTTGCGTGTCGTCGAGGGCGCCGGTCACCTCCTTGCGGTACCTGGCGATGAACGGCACGGTCGCGCCACCGTCGAGCAGCTCGACAGCGGACTGGACCTGGCCGGGGCCGACGCCGAGCTCGTCGGCGATCTTCTGGGGGATGGACACCGTCTGAACCACGCAGGGCATTGTGCCCTGCCGGCCGGGCCGGATTCGGGGGAGGATCTCCTCCATGGCCGAACACGACGTGAAACCTCGCAGTCGCGAGGTTACCGACGGGATGGAACGGGCGGCGGCTCGCGGCATGCTGCGAGCGCTCGGAATGGATGACGAGGACTTCACGAAACCGCAGATCGGGATCGCCTCGTCGTGGAACGAGATCACTCCCTGCAACCTGTCCCTCGACCGGCTGGCCGAGGCGAGCAAACAGGGCGTGCACGGCGGGGGCGGATTCCCGATGGAGTTCGGCACCATCTCGGTGTCGGACGGGATCTCGATGGGGCACGAGGGCATGCACTTCTCGCTCGTGTCGCGGGAGGTGATCGCCGACTCGGTGGAGACGGTGATGGAGGCCGAACGCCTCGACGGCGCCGTACTGCTCGCCGGGTGTGACAAGAGCCTGCCCGGAATGCTCATGGCCGCCGCCCGCCTCGATGTGGCATCGGTGTTCCTGTACGCGGGCTCGATCCTGCCCGGCAGTGTCGACGGCCGTGAGGTGACGATCATCGACGCGTTCGAGGCCGTGGGAGCCTGCGCGCGGGGACTGATCACCCGCGAGGAGGTCGACAAGGTCGAACGCGCCATCTGCCCCGGCGAGGGTGCATGCGGCGGCATGTACACGGCCAACACGATGGCGTGTGCCGCCGAGGCGCTGGGTATGTCGCTGCCGGGCTCGGCCAGTCCGCCGTCGGTGGACCGGAGGCGCGACCGGTTCGCCAGGGCGAGCGGGGAAGCCGTCGTCGGGCTGCTGGAGAAGGGCATCAGCGCTCGCGACATCCTCACCCGCGAGGCGTTCGAGAACGCGATCGCTGTCGTCATGGCGCTCGGCGGGTCGACGAACGCGGTGCTGCACCTGCTGGCCATCGCGGCCGAGGCCGAGGTGGAACTCACGCTCGACGACTTCTCCCGCGTCGGCGACCGTGTGCCGCACCTGGCCGACGTCAAGCCGTTCGGGCGGCACGTCATGACTGCGGTCGACCGGGTGGGAGGCGTGCCCGTCGTGATGAAGGCGCTGCTCGACGCGGGCCTGCTGCACGGCGACTGCCTCACCGTCACCGGGAAGACCCTCTCCGAGAACCTCGCCGAGTTGGAGCCGCCGGAGCTGGACGGCGAGGTCATCCGCAGGCTCAGCGAGCCCATCCACCCGACGGGCGGGCTGACGATCCTGCGCGGCAGCCTCGCGCCCGAGGGTGCCGTCGTGAAGAGCGCGGGCTTCGACTCCGCCCGGTTCGAGGGCACGGCCAGGGTGTTCGACGGGGAGCAGGCCGCCATGGACGCGCTCGGTTCGCTGCAACCCGGCGACGTCGTGGTGATCCGAGGCGAGGGGCCACGGGGCGGACCGGGGATGCGCGAGATGCTCGCGGTGACCGGTGCGATCAAGGGCGCCGGACTCGGCAAGGACGTGCTGCTGCTCACCGACGGCCGGTTCTCCGGCGGCACCACCGGCCTGTGCATCGGACACGTGGCGCCCGAGGCCGCGCACGGCGGGCCCATCGCGTTCGTCCGCGACGGCGACCCGATCACGCTCGACATGGAGCGGCGCACGCTCGACGTCGGCGTGAGCGAGGAGGAACTCGCGCGCAGGGCCGACGGCTGGGAGATGCCGCCGGTGCCGCGCACGAAGGGTGTGCTCGCCAAGTACGCGAAGACCGTCGGAACGGCCGCGAAGGGCGCTGTCTGCTCGTGACCCCGCGGCCGGGTCCTCGAGGCCGCTGGGCCCGTGGACGCGCGAGCGCCGTGGGTGCATGACGGGGACCGCCCGTCATGCACCCACGGGCGACGGCGTCACCGGTCCTCGAGATCGCCTTCGATGCGCAGGTAGACCTCCTGCATCGCCGACATGAGCTCGGGATCCGGTTCGGACCACAGGCCACGGTCGGCCGCCTCGTTCAGCCGCTCGATGATGCCGCGCAGCGCCCACGGGTTGGCCTGGGCCAGGAAGTCTTGGTTCTCCTTGTCCAACACGTACGACTCGGTGAGCTTCTCGTACATCCAGTCGTCCACGACGCCGGCCGTGGCGTCGTAGCCGAACAGGTAGTCCACCGTCGCGGCCTGTTCGAACGCGCCCTTATAGCCGTGCCTGCGCATCGCGGCCAGCCACCGCGGATTCACCACGCGCGCCCGGAACACGCGAGCGGTCTCCTCCGACAGGGACCGGGTGCGGACCGAGTCCGGACTCGTGCTGTCTCCGATGTACGAACGCGGCGCGCTCCCGGTGAGCGCCCGAACCGCGGCGATCATGCCGCCGTGGTACTGGAAGTAGTCGTCCGAGTCGGCGATGTCGTGTTCGCGGGTGTCGGTGTTCTTCGCCGCCACCGAGATCCGCCGGTAGGACGATTCCATGTCCTCCCGTGCCTCGGCACCGTCGAGACCCCGGCCGTAGGCGTACCCGCCCCACACGGCGTAGACCTCGGCCAGATCCGAGTCGTCACGCCAGTTGCCCGAGTCGATGAGGGGCAGGATGCCCGCGCCGTAGGAACCGGGCTTGGAACCGAAGATCCGCGTCGTGGCGCGGCGTTCGTCGCCGTGGTCGGCCAGATCGGCCTGCGCGTGCGCCCGCACGTAGTTCTGTGATTCCGGTTCCTCGAGCGAGGCGACGAGCCGCACCGCGTCGTCGATCAGGTTCACCACGTGCGGGAACGCGTCCCGGAAGAAGCCGCTGATGCGTACCGTGACGTCGATCCGGGGCCTGCCGAGCTCGTCGAGAGGGATCGGCTCGATGCCGGTGACCCGGCGCGAGGCCTCGTCCCACACGGGTCGGACGCCGAGGAGAGCGAGCACCTCCGCGGCGTCGTCACCCGAGGTGCGCATCGCCGACGTGCCCCACACCGACAGTCCGACCGAGCGCGGCCATTCGCCACCGGACTCGCCGTCGGAACCGCCCTCGGTGTGGTCGCTGCGGTAACGGCGCAACAGCGATTCGGCCAACGACTGACCGGTCTCCCACGCCAGCTGGCTCGGGATCGCCTTCGGGTCGACGGTGTAGAAGTTGCGTCCCGTCGGAAGCACGTTGACCAGACCACGCAGCGGCGATCCGCTCGGGCCCGCCGGGATGTACCCGCCGTCGAGCGCGTGCAGCACCGCGTCCAGCTCCCCGCTGGTACCCGCGAGGCGCGGTGCGATCTCCTCCGCGGCGAACCGCAGGACCGCGGCCACGTCCGCGCGCCGCTCCTGCGCCACGTCCGTGCACACCTCGTCGACGACCGCGGGCGACCAGTCGCGTTCCTCCATGGCCGCGACCAGCTCGTGCGCCTGCGCCTCGATCCGGTCCACATCGGACTTCGGCGCGTCCTCGGTGAGGCCGAGCGCCGAACGCAGCCCCGGAACGGCCGCCTTCGTGCCGCCCCACATCTGGTTCGCCCGCAGCATCGCCAGCACGAGGTTGACCCGTGCCTCCCCGGTGGGCGCCTGACCGAGGATGTGCAGACCGTCGCGGATCTGCGCGTCCTTCACCTCGCACAGCCAGCCGTCGACGTGCAGCAGCATGTCGTCGAACTCCGCGTCGTGCGGACGTTCCTCGAGACCCAGGTCGTGGTCGAGCTTGGCGGCCTGCATGAGGGTCCAGATCTGCTGGCGGATCGCGGGCAGCTTGGCCGGATCCATCGCCGAGATGTTGGCGTGTTCGTCCAGCAGTTGCTCGAGCTTCGCGATGTCGCCGTAGCTCTCGGCCCTGGCCATCGGCGGCACGAGGTGGTCGACGATCGTCGCGTGCGCCCTGCGTTTGGCCTGTGCGCCCTCGCCGGGGTCGTTGATCAGGAAGGGGTAGATCATCGGGAGGTTGCCCAGCACCGCGTCCGGCGCGCACGCCGCCGACAGCCCGGCCGTCTTGCCGGGCAGCCACTCCAGCGAACCGTGCTTGCCGAGGTGCACGACGGCGTGGGCGCCGAACTCCTCCTCGAGCCAGCGGTACGTGGCCAGGTAGTGGTGGCTGGGCGGCAGGTCCGGGTTGTGGTAGATCGCCACGGGGTTCTCCCCGAACCCGCGCGGCGGCTGGATCATCAGCACGACGTTGCCCGCCTGCAGTGAGGCCAGCACGATGTCGCCGTCCTCCCCGCCGTCGACGTAGAGCTCGCCCGGCGGCGGACCCCAGTGCTCGATCATCGCCTCGCGCAGCTCCTCCGGCAGCTCCGCGAACCACTCGCGGTAGCGCGCTGCGGGCACCCGGATCGGGTTACCCGCCAGCTGCTCCTCGGTGAGCCACTCGGGGTCCTGTCCACCCGCCTCGATGAGCGCGTGGATGAGTGCGTCACCGTCCGGCTGGTCCGTACCGGTGGGCTCGACGCCGGGGAAGGCGTCGGCGCCCAGGTCGTAGCCCTGCGCGCGCATCCGCCTGAGCAGTTCGACCGCCGAGGCGGGGGTGTCGAGGCCCACCGCGTTGCCGACCCTCGAGTGTTTCGTCGGGTACGCCGAGAGCATGAGGGCGATCCGGCGGTCCGCGGGCGCGGTGTGCCGCAGCCGGGCGTGAGCCAGCGCGATGCGTGCGACGCGCGAGGCGCGCTCGGGATCGGGGACGTAGTGGGGGAGTCCGTCCTCGTCGAGCTCCTTGAACGAGAACGGCACCGTGATGAGCCTGCCGTCGAACTCGGGCACCGCCATCTGGTTGCCCGCGTCCATGGGGGACAGGCCCTCGTCGTTGTCGAGCCACGTGTCCCGGTCGCTCGTCAGGCACATCGCCTGCAGCGTCGGCACGTCCAGGGCCGCCAGTTCGGCGACGTCCCATGCCTCGTCGTCCCCGCCCGCGCCGACCTCGGACGGGCGGGTGCCGCCCGCGGCGAGCACCGTCACCAGCAGTGCGTCCGCCTTCTCCAGCTCCGCCATCATCTCCGGCTCGCGGGAACGCAGCGACGCGCAGTAGATCGGCAGCGCGCGCCCGCCCGCGGCCTCCACCTGGTCGGCGAGCGTGTGCACGAAGGCAGTGTTGCCGGACAGATGGTGTGCCCGGTAGTAGAGAATCGCCACGACCGGTCCGTCGCCCCCGGAGGACTCGCGGGGCAGCACGCCCCACGACGGCTGCGGCGCGGGTGGTTCGAACCCGTCGCCGGTCAGCAACAGGGTGTCGGACAGGAAGCGGTGCAGCTGGGCGAGGTTGTCCGGCCCGCCGTGGGCCAGATACGTGTGGGCCTCGGTCGCGATGCCCACGGGAACGGTCGACAGCGCCATCAGTTCGGCGTCCGGCGACTGCTCGCCGCCGATTACCACGACGTGCGCACCGCTTTCCCGCACGATGCGCAGGCCCTCGGCCCACGTGCGTTCCGTGCCGAGGATGCGCACGACGACGATCGACGCGCCGTCGAGTAGCCCTGGCAGCTCGGACAACTCGAGCCGGGCGGGGTTGGCAAGGCGGTAGTCGGCGCCACACGAGCGCGCACTCAACAGGTCGGTGTCCGACGTGGACAGCAGCAAGATCACAGAATTTCCTCCTCGCGGCTCACTCTCCGGGGCCCCGGTGACGACGTCAAGGTGACGTTCTGCGCTTGACAGCGCTGACCTGGGAGCCGCGTTGCGAACGGACCGTTCGCGACGCGCTGCCGTGCGCGGTCCTGCGTTGAGCTCCTCGGGCGTCGGGGGCCGTGCATAGGGTGTGGGCCATGTCGACGTCACCAGCAGAGCGCCTCCCCGGCGAGGGGCGGGGCAGGATGCGAGCCGACGCGTGTCCCGGGGTGCTGGCCACCCATGAGGCCGCGGACGGGCCGCTCGCGCGCATTCGCCTGCCCGGCGGTGCGCTGTCGCCCGAGCAGGCGGTCGCGGTCGCGGCGTGCGCGGCCGAGCTCGGTGACGGACGGATCCACCTGACCTCGCGCGCGAACCTCCAGCTGCGCGCGGTGCGCGACGTCGACGCACTGGTCACCCGCCTGTCGGCGGCCGGGCTGTTGCCGTCCCCTGCCCGTGAGCGGATCCGCAACATCCTCGGCTCGCCCCTGTCGGGTGTGCACGGGGGCGTGGCGGACGTGCGCGATCTGGTGCGCGATCTCGACCACGCGCTGTGCGCGTCGGCCGATCTCACGGGGTTGCCGGGCCGGTTCCTGTTCGCCCTCGACGACGGGCGCGGCGACGTCGCACCCGACGCCGATCTGTGCTGGCACGCGGTGACATCCGACACCGGCGCGCTGCTCACCGCGGGGGCCGACACCGGACTGCGGGTGCCCCGCGGGCGAGCCGTAGCGGCGCTGGTGGCGGGCGCCCGCGCCTTCGAGGAGTCCCGCGGCGCGGCGTGGCGGCTGCGCGAGCTCGACCCCGCGCCCGTCGTCGATGCCATGCGGACCGAGGCCACGGCCGAGCAGACTCCCGAACCAGCACCGACCGAACCAGCACCGACCGAACCAGCGCAGGGCGAGCCCCGTCCCGTCCCGTTCGTCGGACCGGTCGACGGCCGCGACGACGTGGTGGTGGTCGCCCCGCGGCTGGGTGAGCTGACGGCGGACACGCTGCGCGGACTGGGCGGGGCGGGGTCGGCGCTCACCGTCACGCCGTGGCGGACCGTCGTGGTGCACGACACCTCCGCGGCGGCGCTGGCCGGTCGATACTCGGATCTGGTCGTCGATCCGGCGGACCCGCTACTCGGGGTGAGCGCCTGCATCGGTGCGCCGCACTGCGCCAAATCGCACGCCGACGTGCGTGGCGACGCGACGGCGGTGACCGCGGAGCTGGCCCGGCGGGGTCTGCCCGGCGCCGTGGCCCACTTCGCAGGGTGTTCGCGGCGGTGCGGCCGACCGGGCGGATCTCACATCGACGTGGTCGCCGCGGAGGGCGGTTACCACGTCGGGGGTACGTTCGTCGGGCTCGACCGGGTCGCCGAGGCCCTGTCCGCGCAGGCACACGACCGCACGACACGGGAAGGACAGCAGTGATCGACTACATCCGCGACGGCGCGGAGATCTACCGACACTCGTTCGCCATGATCCGGGAGGAGGCCGATCTCGCCGTGCTGCCCGACGACATCGCAGGGGTGGCGGTGCGGATGATCCACACCTGCGGGATGACCGATCTCGTGGACGATCTGGCCTACAGCCTCGACGTCGTCGACGCGGCCCGCGGCGCGCTCGAAGCAGGCGCGCCGATCCTGTGCGATGCGAACATGATCGCCAGCGGCATCACGCGCAAGCGGTTGCCCGCCGACAACGAGGTCGTCTGCACGCTGTCCGACGAACGCGTCCCGCACCTGGCCGAACAGCTCAACACCACGCGTTCGGCTGCCGCACTCGAACTCTGGCGAGACCGCCTTCCCGGCTCGGTGGTGGCCATCGGGAACGCGCCGACCGCGTTGTTCCGCCTGCTCGAACTGATCAACGAGGGGGTGGGCAAACCCGCGGCGATCATCGGCGTACCCGTCGGATTCGTCGGCGCGGTCGAGTCCAAGGACCTGCTCATCACCCGCGCGCCCGCGCCGTACCTCGCCCTGCGCGGACGACGGGGCGGCAGCGCGATGGCCGTGGCCGCGGTCAACGCGCTCGCCACCAAGGAGGAGATCCTGTGACGTCCCGTACCGGTGTGCTCTACGGCGTCGGCCTCGGGCCGGGTGATCCGGAGCTCGTGACGGTCAAGGCGGCCCGGCTGATCGGCGGCGCCGACGTCATCGCCTACCACTGCGCGCGGCACGGCCGCAGCATCGCGCGGTCGGTCGCCGAGCCGTACCTGCGTGAGGGCCAGCTCGAGGAGCGGCTCATGTACCCGGTCACCACGGAGACGACCAACCATCCGGGCGGCTACGAGGGAGCCATCGCCGAGTTCTACGAGCTCGCCGCGAAGCGCCTGGCCGAACACCTCGACGAGGGCCGCGACGTGGTGCTGCTGTGCGAGGGCGACCCGTTCTTCTACGGCTCCTACATGTACATGCACGAACGCCTGGCCGACCGGTACGAGGCGCACGTCGTGCCCGGCGTGACGTCGGTCAGCGGCGCCTCGGCCGAGCTCGGCCGCCCGTTGGTGCAGCGCGACGAGGTCCTCACCCTGCTGCCCGGCACGCTGCCTGCCCCCGAGCTGGCGCGCAGGCTCGCCGACACCGAGGCCGCCGCGGTGCTGAAGCTCGGGCGGACGTTCGGCGCGGTGCACGAGGCGCTCACCGAGTCGGGACGGCTCGACGAGGCGTTCTACGTGGAGCGTGCGAGCTGGCAGGCACAGCGGGTCGAGCCGCTCGCCGACGTCGACCCCGAGACGGTGCCGTACTTCTCGTTGGCCGTCGTGCCGAGCCCGGCGTACGCCGCACGCACGTCCGGAGCCGACGAGGCCCCCGCCCCGGCTTCCGAGGCGGCAGGCGAGGTGGCGGGCGACGTCGTGGTCGTCGGACTCGGGCCCGCGGGCCCGGAGTGGCTCACCCCGGAGGCGGACGAGGCGCTGAAGGCGGCCGAGCACATCGTCGGCTACGGCCCGTACGTCGCGAAGGTGCCACAGCGCGCGGGACAGCAGCGGCACGCCTCCGGCAACCGGGTCGAGGCGGACCGGGCACGGGAGGCCCTGCAGCTGGCTGCCGGCGGCGCCCGGGTCGCGGTCGTGTCCTCCGGTGACCCCGGCGTGTTCGCGATGGCCTCGGCCGTGTTCGAACAGGCCGAGGCGCCCGAGTTCGCCGACGTCTCGGTGCGGGTGGTGCCCGGCGTGACGGCGGCGCAGGCCGCGGCCTCCCGCGTGGGCGCACCGCTCGGCCACGACTTCGCCGTGGTGTCGCTGTCGGACCGGCTGAAGCCGTGGGAGATCATCGAACGCAGGCTCGACGCGATCGGCGCGGCCGACCTGGCCGTGGCGCTGTACAACCCGGCGTCGAAGAGCCGCACGACCCAGCTGGCGACCGCCAGGGACGTGCTCCTGCGCCACCGCGGGGCCGAGACACCGGTCGTGATCGCCCGCGACGTGGGCGGTCCCGAGGAATCGGTGCGGGTCGACACGCTCGGCGGGTTCGATCCCGCCGAGGTCGACATGCGCTGCCTGCTCATCGTCGGCTCCTCCCGCACGCAGGTGCGGACGGGACCCGGCGACACCCACGTCGTGTGGACACCACGCAGCTACGAGTGACCGGGCACGTGCGATGACGTCGGGCTCCGACTCGCTGGACGCACTGCGGGACCTCGTCGGCAGGCCCTCGCGGCGCCGGTTCAGCGACGAACCGGTTCCGCGTACGGACGTCGAGCGCATGATCGACGTCGCGAGGCGGACGGGTTCGGCCCGCAATCGCCAGCCGTGGCGGTTCGTCGCCGTCACCGATGCGGAACTGCGTGCCCGGCTGGCCGCGTGCGGCGCCTACGCGCGGCACCTCGCCGGTGCGCCGCTGGTGCTCGTCGTGGTGGGCCGCGAGAACGGATTCCGCGACACCGCCTTCGACCTCGGCAGGGTCGCGCAGTCGCTGATCCTCGCGGCCGCCGCCTGCGGCTACGACACGTGCCTGGCGACGTTTTATCCCGACGACAACGTGGACACGGTCGCCGACCTGCTCGGTATCGGGTCCGGGTGGCGCGCCGAGCACGCCCTGTCGGTCGGCCGCGCGCGCGAGGTCGACGCTCCGGTGGGTACGTCGGCGGTACCGACGGGCAGACACGCGGTGGCCGACCTTCTCACCTGGACATGAGTGAGGGCACCGGATCCGATCCGGTGCCCTCACTCATGTCGGTGCACCGCCCTCGCGGGGCCTACCTGCTCCGGCTCACCTGCTCTTCGTCGAGCCGTCCGGCTGCTGCGGGCCGGGGCTGGGCGACTCCCAACCCCACAAGGTCTCCTGGCCCGTCTCCACTGTCGGCTCGGTGCCCTGGACGTACGGCCGGATCTCGTACAGCGAGCCCCACGGCTGGCTCGGGTTGCCCTTGACGAAGCTGGGCACCTCAGGCTCGTCGGCGACCTCCTCGAGGTTGCCGATCGGACCGCCGCCCTGGCTGCTGGCGATGTTGGACTCGTTGGCCAGCGGCTCGGAGATGATCCGGTACTCGGGCATCTCGTAGATGCCGTTGCGGATCTTCATCGGGTTGAGGCACGGGTAGACGAACGAGGCGGGCCAGTCGATGTAGACCGGGGCGTCGCCGACGCGTTCGGTGAGCGTGGTGAACGTCGGCACGCGCGGGGCGGTCACGGCGACCCAGCCGTCCTCGGTGAGGTCGTCGTCGTTCGCGACCACCCGGACGGCCGTGGCCTGCTCCGGGGCGTCGTCGAGGTTCAGCCGCAGGTCCTTCCACTCGCCGCCCCCGTCGCCCGAGCTCAGCACCGTCTCGGTGCCGACGACCTCGAAGCCCTGCGGCGACTGCCTGCCGAACTCCAGCCCCACCTGCGTGGCCTTGCCGCCGGGGGCGTAGGCCGACACGACGACCTGGTCGCCCTTCTTGCGCTCGCCGAGGCCGAACCAGTCGGTGCGCAGCTCGCCGGTCGGGTTGGCGACCTCGTTGTAGCTGCTCCACATCGGCACCGACTCGGGCGTGAAGCCGTGCGGCGGATCGGAGAGGGCGTCGCTGTCGCCGAGCGGACGGTTGTGGAAGCCCGCCTGCGTCGGACCGTTGTTCTCCTGCGGCCGCGGCAGCTGCTCGGGCCGGTTGCCGTCCTGCTGCTGTTCCTGCTGCACCGGGGCCGTGCGCTGCTGCGGCGGCGGGAGGCGCTTCAGCATGCTCGAGACCGGGTCGCGTTCGACCATCACGTAGTCGCCGAGACCGCAGCTGGAGCCGGTGAGGTGTTCGACGTTGGCCTTGCCGAACGAGTACGTGTCGCGCTGTTCGTGGATGGCCTTGGCCATCGACCCGATCTCGGCGGCCACGAACAGACCGCTCACGACGACGAACGCCAGTGAACCGCGGTACAGCTTGCGATGCTGCGAGATCATCGACTCCTCGGGCGAGCGAGCCCGGATGTTCTCGATGAAGGCGTACAGCGCGAACAGCGCCGCACCGGCGAGCAGCACCGTGGAGAGCTTGATGCCGAACAGCTCCGGCGCCATGTTCCACCACGGCACGCCGAGCCGGGAGATGAACCAGTAGGCGTTCGGCCCGGTCAGCGCGAGTGCCGCGACACCGAGCAGCCCCGCGACGAACAGCGCCTGGTTCCGCCGGGAACGCAACACCGACGCGCTGACCGCCAGCGCCGTCAGCGCCGCCATCGCACCGCCCACGGCGGCGAACGCACCGAAGTGGTGCGTGAACTTCGTGGGCGTGAGGGCCATCATCAGGAAGAAGACGGCCGTGGTGCCGATCAGCCGCCTGCTCGGGCCGAGCGCGGCACCCTTGATGCGGCTCCTGCGCAGCAGCACCGCCAGGCAGGCCGCCGTGCACAGCAACAGCAGCAGCACGGGGAACCGGCGGGTGGCCGAGCCGTCGGCGGAGTCGGCGAACAGCAGCTGGTAGCGGTTGAGCTCCTGGAACCACGACAGGCTCGGGCCGACCTCGGTGCGCAGCCGCGTGCCCTCCATCACCGTCGCGAAGGTCTGGTCGGCGAACACGACGAACAGCACGAGCAGCCCCGACCCGGCGATCGGGCCGAGCACGGGCAGCCACCCGTTGTCGCGGGCGCGCTGGCGCAACAGCTGGAACAGCGGCTTCGCGGCGACGAGGAACGGGGCGACGGCGATCAGGCCGGTCGGGGTGGCCGCGAGCGTGAACGCGGCGGCCAGTAGTCCCAGGCACACCGGCAGGAGGCGACGGGTGACCAGTGCGCGTTCCACGGCGCAGATGGCCAGCAGCGAACCGAGCGCGGCGACCGGCTCGGGGCGCGTACCGGTGTTGTAGGTCATCCACCACACGAGGAAGACCATCGCCGCGGCCCACCCGGCGGCACGGCTCGACCGCACCGCCATGCCCAGCCGCGGCATCACCTCGCGGCTGATCAACAGCCAGCTGAGCACGCCGAGCAGGAACGACGGTAGTCGGATCCACGGGGCGACCGTGCTGACCTGCGCCATCGCCTCGTAGACGTGGTAGAACCAGCCGAACGGCGCCTCCGCGACGCCGAACCATCGGTGGTAGTTGGTGAGATAGCCGGCGTCCTCGGCGACTCTGGCCATCGACAGGATGTAGCCGTCATCGGCGGTCACCGGGCCGATGAACACCCAGACGCCGAGCACGCCGAGCACGACGGCGTCGCGGCCGGTCAGCCGCCACCAGCCGACGGGAGCCCAGCGCGGGGCGCGTCTGGCGAAGCCGCGGTCGAGCCGGTTGACGAAGAACAGGCACGCGATGAGCGCCACGACGCCGACCCCGCCGACGACGAGCTTCACCACGGTCGCCTCGGACTGGTACCGGGTGTCGGGCGTGATCGACACACTCAGCCCGTCGACCGGGTCCTGCCCCGACTCGATGGACGAGTAGATGCCCACCACGCGCGGGCGCACGTCGCCGTCCTCGGAGTACACCGGCGTGCCCGCAACCGACAGTGCGGTGCGCTCCGCCGTCGACTGGACCGTGATCGAGCAGTCGCCTGCCGGCAGCGGTTGCCGTGCGACCTGCTCACCGCGGCTCGAGGCGATGAGGGTGTTGTCGTTGACCCGCAGTTGCAGCCCGGCGCCGTTCTCCAGCCGCTCGGGCGGGACGGTCGACAGGAGGGTGGATTCGCCTGCGCCGCGCTGGTCCACCGATCGCACCGTCTCGCACGGGATCTCGGCGCTCAGTTCCTGTGCCCAGTACCCGGCCAGTGGCGCGTTGACCTGTTCGGTGTCGCCACCGTTCGGCCACGTGATCCGCGCCGTGTCCTGCACGACCGGCAGGAACGGATAGGCGATCGCGCACACGGCGGCGATGAGGCCCAGGATCGTGGCGAGCCACTTCTTCTGGGAGTTCGCGCGTGGACGGGGGGATTCGGTGGGCGTGCCGGATTCCTCCGGGGTGTCGCCGGATTTGTCCATCGAAGTCGAGATCGCTGGGCACATCGGACGTCACGCTAGCGGGAGCTCCCCGACGGGCTGTCGTGGGGATGGCCGTTCATGTGCGGGACAACCCAGCGCACGGCGGATTTCACATCGTCCACACGGGGCATCGCCGGGCGCGGCGGACGGCGCACCACGATGACCGGAATGCCCGCCTCACGTGCGGCGGTCAACTTCGCCTCGGTCATCGCACCACCGCTGTCCTTGGTGACCAGCACGTCGATGCGGTGCCTGCGCAGCAGGTCGGCCTCATCCTCGACGCGGTAGGGCCCGCGCGACAGGATCACCTCGAGGCGGGCAGGCAACGGCGGTTCGGGGGGATCGACGCAGCGCGCGAGCATCCACATGTCGAGACCGGCGAACTCGGCCAGGCCCTGCCTGCCGCTGGTGAGAAACGCCCGCGTGCCGAGCTCGGGCAGCATGCGTGCCGCATCGGCCAACGTGTCGGCCCAGTGCCAGTCGTCGCCGGGTCCCTGGCTCCACCCGGGGCGTTCCAGGCGCAGCACCGGCACGTCGGCGCTGGTCGCGGCGACGGCCGCGGACGAGGAGATCCGCTCGGCGAACGGGTGCGTGGCGTCGACGACGGCGACGACGCGGTGGTCGGCGAGCCAGCGCGCGAGCCCCTCTGGTCCGCCGAAACCACCCACTCGGATGTCACCCTTCGGGAGGCGCGGCTCGGCCACCCTGCCGGCGAGGGACGACGTCACCGCGACGTCCCTGTCGACGAGTTCGGCGGCGAGGGCGCGGGCCTCGGACGTGCCGCCGAGGATCAACACCCGTGGAGCGATACTGTCCATGACCCGACAGTGTGACCGAGCGCCTGGCCCGGCCGAGCGAGTGTGTGACTGAGTTGATCGTGTGACCGAGCTCCGATACGGCTGGACGACCGGTGCATGTGCGACCGCGGCCACCACCGCGGCGTACACGGCGCTGGTGACCGGGCACTTTCCCGACCCGGTCGAGGTGCGCCTGCCGAAGGGGCGGCGGCCGTCGTTCGCCCTGGCCACCGAACGGCTCGGCGACGACGAGGCCAGCGCCGGGGTCGTCAAGGACGCCGGCGACGATCCGGACGTCACCCACGGCGCACTGGTGATCTCGACCGTGCGGCGCGGAGCGCCGGGCAGCGGGGTGACGTTCCGCGCGGGCCCCGGCGTCGGGACGGTGACGCTGCCGGGGCTGCCGCTGGACGTCGGCGAGCCGGCCATCAACCCGGTGCCGCGCAGCCTCATGACCGAGGCGGTCCAGCGGGTCGCCGCCGACCACGGTGAGCCGGCCGACGTGGTCGTCGAGATCTCCATCGACGGCGGCGAGGAGATGGCGCGGCACACATGGAATCCGCGCCTCGGCATCATCGGCGGACTGTCGGTGCTGGGCACGACGGGCGTGGTGGTGCCGTACTCGTGCTCGGCGTGGATCGACAGCATCCGGCGCGGGGTCGACGTCGCCCGCGCGCTCGGGCACGACCACGTGGCCGGTGCGGTCGGGTCCACGTCGGAACGCGTCGTGCAGGAGCTCTACGACCTGCCCGACACGGCGTTGCTCGACATGGGCGATTTCGCAGGCGCCGTGCTGAAGTACCTGCGCAGGAATCCGGTGCCCAGGCTGACGCTCGCGGGCGGATTCGCCAAGCTCTCGAAGCTCGCCGCGGGCCATTTGGACCTGCATTCGAAACGCTCCCAGGTCGACCTGGGCTTGTTGGCCCGGATCGCGCAGGAGGCGGGCCGGGACGACCTGGCCGAACCGATCCGCGCCGCCAACACGGCGTTGCACGCGTGGGAGATCGCCGACGCGGCGGGCCTGAACCTCGGCGACCTGGTGGCGAGGAAGGCGCGGCACGAGGCGTCCGCGGTGCTGGGCGAAGCTCCGGTGACCGTGGACGTCGTCGCCGTCGACCGCGGCGGCACCATCGTCGGCCGCGCCGGCTGACCCACCGAGGAAAACTCCCAAGGGCCCCATAGTCGCGTTCAACGCGACTATGGGGCCCTTGGGGGCTTGAAAATCCGCTCGCCCGGGGGGCGGGCCGCTCGCTACGGTGAGGCCATGTCCATGGGTGCTCTCTCCGTCGCCGTGTTCGCGCGGCTGCGCCGCGCATAGGCGGCGGCCCCACCTGCGATTCGACGCCCCGCCGGCGCATGAGACGCCGAGCGGCGCGCAGCAGCGTGTTCACCGTGGCCGCCGCCGGCAGGTCCCGCCGGGCGGCGAGGTCGTGCTGCCCGGCTCACCCCACGGCATCCGGAGAAGCACCCTCATGTCCCGTCATGGTGGCCGGCACGAGCTCGGCCAGAACTTCCTCACCGATCGGCCGACGATCACCCGCATCGTCGACCTCGTCGCCCGTACCGAAGGCCCGATCGTCGAGATCGGCGCCGGTGCGGGCGCCCTCACGATCCCGCTCGAAACGCTCGGCAGGCAGATCACGGCGGTCGAGATCGACGACCGGCTCGCCGCGAGGCTCCGCGACCGCGTGGGAGCCGGCACCCGCGTCGTCCGCGCCGACTTCGGCGGCTTCGCCCTGCCCAGGGCCCGGCACGTGCTGGTCGGCAACCTTCCCTTCCACCGCACCACCGGCATGCTCCGCCGGATACTCGCCTCCGGGCACTGGACGGACGCGGTGCTGCTCGTGCAGTGGGAGGTCGCGCGGCGCAGGGCCGCGGTGGGCGGGGCGAGCATGATGACGGCCCAGTGGTGGCCGTGGTTCGAGTTCGCCCTGGACCGGCGGGTGGCCGCGTCGGCCTTCCGCCCACGCCCGGACGTCGACGGCGGCTTGCTGACCGTGCACCGCAGGCGGGAGCCGCTCGTGCCGGAATCGCAGCGCCGCGCCTACGCCGATCTGGTCCACGCCGTGTTCACCGGGGCCGGCCGAGGCATCGAGGCGATCCTGGTGCGGCGGCTGGGCAATCGCATCGCGGTACGCCGGTGGCTCGCCGAGCACGACGTGGATCCCGCGGCATTGCCGCGTGAGCTCACCGCACGGCAGTGGGCAGCGCTGCATGCGTTGGACGCGGCGGTGCCGTCGCGGGCGTCCGCACCCGACCGGCGAGGCGCCGGGCGGACTCGCCGACGAGTCCGATGACCGCGGCCATGCCGAGGCCCGCGAGCAGCGACCACAGTGGATCGCCGCGGGTGAGCGGGGCGATGAGCAGTCCCATGCCGGTCATGTAGCCGCACCACACCGCGGAACTGGTGAGCGTCGCGGGCACGAACCGCCGCACGCCCAGCCGGACGCGGCCCGCTGCCGCGACGCTCACCAGCCGGCCACCCGGTAGGAATCGGACGGCCACGAGGGTCAGCACCGGCCTGCGGTGCAGGTGCCTGCGCACCCATGTGCCGTCGCGTCTGCCCCGCAGGAACCGATGCGAACTCCGCCCCAGCACGTACAGCACGGCATCGCCCACGACGGAGCCGACGAAGGCCGCTGCCGCCACCGCGGCGATCCGCCCACCGTCGCCGGCGCCGCCTGCCCAGGCCACCGACGACAGCAGCAGCGGTTCGCTCGGCAGGAACGGCAGCGGACCGTCGGCCAGCACGGCCAGTGCCAGCAGTGGCAGGAGCCACCCGCCGTCCAGTACCTCGCCCGTCATACCTCCACCCTGGCGATGAAGGGCGGCACGGTCAGTGGGGCTGGCCCCCGTTCTCGCAGTAGGGATCGCCGGGCGCGTGCCGCTCCCTGCCCGGCGAGTACAGGAAGCTGTCGGGGAAGTTCTCGGCGGCGAGCACCCTGCCGACGAAGATCATCGCCGCGCGGTTCACCCCGGCGTCCCGCACCTGACCGGCGATGTCGCCGAGCGTGCCGCGCAGCACGGTCTCGCCCGGTTGCGTCGCCTTGGCCACCACCGCGGCGGGGCAGTCCGCACCGTAGTGCGGCAGCAGCTCGTCGACCACCTGCTCGACCCGGTTGACCGCCAGGTGCAGGGCAAGCGTCGTGCCGGACTTGGCGAAGGTGGCGAGTTCCTCGCCGTCGGGCATCGACGTCGACCGTGCCTGCGCCCTGGTCAGGACCAGGCTCTGGCCGACGGTCGGCACCGTCAGTTCGCGTCCCAGTACCGCGGCCGCCGCCGAGAAGGCGGGCACTCCCGGCGTGACGTCGTAGGGCACGTCCGCGGCGTCGAGACGGCGCATCTGCTCGGCGACGGCGCTGTACACGGCCGGGTCACCGGAGCACAGCCGGGCCACGTCGTGTCCGTCCCGGCAGGCCTGGACCAGCGTGTCGACGATGTCGTCGAGCGTCAGGTCGGCGGTGTCGACCAGCCTCGCTCCGGGCGGGCAGTGCGCCAGCAGGTCGGTCGGGGTGAGGCTGCCCGGGTACAGGCACACGCCGCAGCGGGCGAGCAGCTGCTGACCGCGCACGGTGATCAGGTCGGCCGCCCCCGGGCCCGCGCCGATGAAATGCACGGTCGCTCGCGCTGCCTGGGCAGGATGCGCTGTCGGTGAGGTCATGGCTGCTTGTTCACACTCCATTGCGTCACGGCCCGGGCGGGCGTCCATCCGGTGAGGCCGCCCAGTGGCGCGGCTCGTTCCACCGAGATCCTGGTCAGCTCTCCGCCGAGGCTGGCGTACTGCTCGGCGAGGACCCGCTCCGCTTCGAGCGTCACGCCGTGGGCGACGAGCCTGCCACCCGGACGCAACGCGTGCCAGCACGTCGTGAGCACGCCCTCGCCCGCGACGCCGCCGCCGACGAACACGGCGTCGGGCCGGTCCAGGTCGGCGAGCGCCTCGGGGGCCCGGCCGGTGACGACGCGCACGTGCGGCACGCCGAGGTTGCCTGCGTTGCGGGCGATGCGTTCCCCGCGGTCCTGCCGGGACTCGACGGCGATCGCCCGGTTGGCCGCGTGCACGCGGCACCATTCGACGGCGACGCTGCCCGCCCCCGCGCCCACGTCCCAGAGCACCTCGCCCGGTGTGGGCGCGAGCCGGGCCAACGCGCTTGCGCGCAGGTCGCGCTTGGTCAGCTGGCCGTCGTGCTCGAAGGCCTCGTCCGGCAGCCCTGCGACCAGCGAGTACGCCGTGCCCACGCACTCGATGGCGACGACGTTGAGCGGGGCGATCGCGGGCGGTGCCGCCTCGTCCCAGTCGCGTGCCGCGGCGTCGATGCGGCGTTCGCCGGCGCCGCCGAGGTTCTCGAGCACGGTCATCGCGCTGTCGCCGAATCCGTGGTCGGACAGTAGCCGCGCCAGCTCGCGTGGCGTCTCGGCACCGGTGCTGAGCACCAGCACGCGCCTGCGGGGTGCGAGCACGCGCAGGACGGCCCGAACGTCGCGGCCCACGGCGCTGACGACCTCGGTCTCCTCGGCCGTCCAGCCCAGCCGGGCGCGGGCCAGCGTCACCGACGACACCGCGGGCACGATGTGCACCGCGTCGGCACCGAGCCTGCGCACGAGCGTCCCGCCGATGCCGGACAGCAGCGGATCGCCGCTGGCCAGCACCCCGACGCGCCGTCCCCGCAGCTCGGCCAGCAGCTCGTCGAGCGCGGGCAGCAGCGGACTGGGCCAGGGGCGCTTCTCGTAGGTCCCTTCCGGCACGAGGTCGAGCTGCCTCTGCCCACCGACCAGCACATCGCATGTCTCGAGCTCGGCGCGGCCCTCCGGGGACATCCCGTCCCAGCCGTCCGCCCCGATGCCCACCACGGTGATCGTCACGATCGGCCACGGTAGTTGTGTTCCGACGAACACCCGCGTCCGGTGGAACCTGTGCGATGATGCGCATGCGTGGTCGCCGTGGAACCCGGTGCGAATCCGGGACGGTCCCGCCACTGTGACCGGTCGCGTGCGGCCGGGAGTCAGAGCTTCGGCGGCCGTGCGAATGCTTGCGTGGTGAAAACCCGGTGGGCGTGGAAACCCGCCGTCGAGCAAGGGAGTGTGCATGCGGCCGTATCCGTTCACGGCAGTCGTCGGTATGGCCGAGCTCCGTCTGGCACTTCTGCTGTGCACGATCTCACCTTCCATCGGCGGGGTCCTCGTGCGCGGCGAGAAGGGCACCGCGAAGTCCACGATGGTGCGCGCCCTCGCCGGTCTGCTGCCCGATGTGGACGTCGTCGACGGCTGCCGGTTCTCCTGCGATCCCGCCGCACCCGACGACTCCTGCCCCGACGGTCCACACGGGACGCCCGAGGAGGCGCGACGTCCAGCCCGGCTCGTCGAACTCCCGGTCGGTGCCGCCGAGGAGCGGGTCGTCGGCTCGCTGGACCTGGAACGCGCGCTGCGGGACGGCACGACCGACTTCCAGCCCGGCCTGCTGGCGGGCGCGCACCGCGGCATGCTGTACGTCGACGAGGTCAACCTGCTGCACGACCACCTCGTCGACACGCTCCTCGACGCCGCGGCCATGGGCAGGGTCACGGTGGAACGCGAAGGCGTGTCGGTGTCCCACGCCGCGCGGTTCGTCCTCATCGGAACGATGAACCCCGAGGAGGGGGAGCTGCGGCCGCAGCTGCTCGACCGCTTCGGCCTGACGGTGGAGGTCGCCTCGAGCAGGGACGCCGCCGAACGTGTCGAGGTCGTGCGCAGGCGGCTCGCCTACGAAGCCGATCCGGACGCCTTCGCCGCCGGGTACGCCGACGACGACGCCGCGCTGGCCGCCGACATCGCCGCCGCCCGTGATCTGCTGCCCTCGGTGACGCTGACCGACGAGGCCCTGCTGCAGATCGCCGAGGTGTGCGCCGCCTTCGAGGTCGACGGCATGCGTGCCGACATCGTCACCGCGCGCACCGCAGCCGCGCACGCCGCCTGGTGCGGCCGCGACACGGTATCCACAGAGGACATTCGGGTGGCGGCACGGCTGGCGCTGCCGCACCGCAGGCGGCGGAACCCGTTCGACGCACCCGGGATCGATTCCGACCAGCTCGAGGAGGCGTTGCGCAACGCGCAGCCACCCGAGACCGATCCCGACGGGGACTCCGGCGACTCCGGCGACTCGGGTGATTCCGGTGATTCCGGTGGCGGGCCCGACGACCCGGACGGCCCGGACGACGACGGCCCCGGTGGCGGCGCGCCCGATCCGGGGGACGAGGCCGGAACCGACTCCGGAGGACGTGGCGACGGGTCCCGGCCGACGGGGGACACGGGAGAACCGGCCGGAGACGGCGAGGACGGCACGGCGCCGCGCAAGCAGCAGCGGGTCGGTGCCGAGGCGCCGTACCGGGCCAAGCTGTTCACCGTCCAGGGCGCCGGAACGGGTGCCGACGGCAGGCGTTCCCGCGCGGAGGGCGAGCGGGGCCGCACCGTCGGCGTGTTGCCGGAGGGTCGCCGCTCCGGCTCGTCGAGGTCGGTGGGATCGGCGGGATCGGCGCACCTGGTCGCGACCCTGCGTGCCGCCGCGCGGCAGCGTCCCCGGCGCGGCGCGCGCGACGGCGGCGGGCTCGTCGTCCTTCCCCGTGATCTGCGGTACGCCCGCAAGGAGGGCAAGGAGGGCAACCTCGTTCTGCTGTGCGTGGACGCGTCGGGGTCGATGGGCGCGAAGTCGCGGATGCGCGAGGTGAAGACGGCCGTGCTGTCGCTGCTGCTCGATGCCTACCAGCGGCGCGACAAGGTCGGGCTCGTGACGTTCCGCGCCTCGGAGGCCGAGGTGGCGTTGCCCCCCACCGGCAGCGTCGACGTCGCGGCGGCGAGGTTGGAACAACTGCCCACGGGTGGCCGCACGCCGCTGGCCGAGGGACTCACGCGGGCCGCCGAGGTGTTGCGTGTCGAGGCGCTGCGGGACGGGAACCGACGTCCGCTGCTGGTCGTGGTGACCGACGGCAGGGCCACGAGCGGTCCCGAGGCGTTGGCGCGCGCACACGCGGCCGCGGACGCGATCGCCCGCACCGGGGTGTCCAGTGTGGTCATGGACTGCGAGTCGGGACGGATGCGGCTCGGGCTGGCGGCCACGCTGGCCGGCCGGCTCGGGGCCGAGCACGTGGCGCTCGGTGATGTGGCGGCGGAGACGCTGACGGACGAGGTGAAACGGAGGGCGGCCTGATGCCGCAGGGTAAGCCGGCGACGGTGCCGGACGACGGACTGACCACGCGGCAGCGGCGCAACCGCCCGATCGTCGCCGTCCACACGGGACCGATGAAGGGCAAGTCCACCGCGGCCTTCGGTATGGCGCTGCGCGCGTGGAACCAGGGCTGGAACATCGGTGTGTTCCAGTTCGTCAAGTCGGCCAAGTGGCGGGTGGGCGAGGAGAACGCCCTGCGCACGCTCGGCGAATCGGGTCAGGGTGGCCCGGTCGAATGGCACAAGATGGGCGAGGGCTGGAGCTGGTCCCGCAAGAAGGGAACCGAGGAGGACCACGCCGAGAACGCCCGTGAGGGCTGGGCGGAGATCAAGCGCAGGCTCGCCGAACAGACGCACGACTTCTACGTGCTCGACGAGTTCACCTACCCGTTGCACTGGGGGTGGATCGACACCGACGACGTCGTGTCCACGTTGCAGCAGCGACCGGGACGGCAGCACGTGGTGATCACCGGGCGCAACGCTCCGGAGGCTCTCCTGGAGGCCGCCGATCTGGTCGCCGAGATGTCCAAGGTGAAGCATCCGATGGACGCCGGCCAAAAAGGACAGCGGGGCATCGAGTGGTAGCGCGCGTCGTCGTCGCCGCTCCCGGGTCCGGGCACGGCAAGACGACGGTCGCGACCGGACTGATGGCCGCGTTGCGGGCGCGCGGCACCGCCGTGTCGGGGCACAAGGTGGGTCCCGACTACATCGATCCCGGCTATCACGCGATGGCCACGGGCAGGCCGCCGCGCAACCTGGATCCCTTCCTGCAGGGTGAGGACCGGCTCGTGCCGTTGCTGTTGCACGGTTCGGCCGGTGCCGAGGTCGCCGTGATCGAAGGCGTCATGGGCCTGTTCGACGGTGCACTCGGCACCGACGGCTATGCCTCGACCGCGCACGTCGCCAAGCTCGTGCAGGCACCGGTGGTCCTCGTTGTCGATGCGAGCGCGGCGAGTCGCAGTGTCGCCGCGCTGGTGCTCGGGTTCGCCAGGTACGACCCGCAGGTTCACCTGGCCGGCGTCGTCCTGAACAAGCTCGGTTCGCAGCGGCACGAGGACGAGATCCGCGGTGCGCTCGCACCGACCGGCATTCCGGTGCTCGGGGCGTTGCGGCGCAGCGACGAGATCCACGCCCCGAGTCGCCACCTCGGCCTGGTACCGGCCGCCGAGCGGGAGACCGATTCGCGGAAACTGTTGCCGAAGCTCGCTGAATGGATCGCCGGAGGTGTCGACCTCGACGCGATCGTCCGTGCGGCTCGCGAAGCGCCCGCGCTCGGCGGCACGCCGTGGTCGCCCGTGGACGTCGCCGGGGCGGCTCCGGACGGTCCCCGCGCGGTGGTGGCGGCGGCCGCGGGGGAGGCGTTCACGTTCCGCTACACCGAGAACACCGAGCTGCTCGCCGCGTTGGGGGTCGACGTGGTCGACCTCGATCCGTTGCACGAGGCGACATTGCCGGCGGACTGTCACGGGGTCTACTTCGGCGGCGGATTCCCCGAGGCGCATCTGGAGGCGTTGTCGGCCAACGAATCCCTGCGCGCGGCGCTCGCACGGGCGCTGGCAGGCGGTATGCCTGCGGTGGCCGAGTGTGCCGGACTGCTGTACCTGTGCCGCGAGCTCGACGGGCTGCCGATGGTCGGTGCGATCGACGCCACGGCCCGCATGACGCGCCGCGGCGCGCTCGGATACCGCACGGCCACGTCGGCCTCCGACAACGTGCTCGCCTCGGCAGGCGACACCGCACGCGGCCACGAGTTCCACCGCACGGTCGTCGAGCCGCGCGCGGGCGCGAGTCCCGCGTGGACCTGGCACGACGAGCCGGAGGGGTTCGCCACCCCGACGTTGCACGCGTCCTACCTCCACGTCCACTGGGCCGGACATCCCGAGCTGGCACGGGCCTTCGCCGGTGCGGCGCGGCGCCGGGCACGCGGGTGAGCGCCGATGGTGGACCTGTGGCATCACGGTGACCGCGAGGTCGGTGACGGGCTCGTCGACCTCGCCGTGAACGTGCGGGTGAGCGCCCCACCGGACTGGCTGCTCGCCCGGCTCACCGACAGTCTGTCCACTGTGGCCGCGTATCCCGACGTCGAGGGTGCGCGCAGCGCCGTCGCCGCGCGGCACGGCAGGCAGGCCTCGGACGTGCTGCCCACCGCGGGCGGCGCGGAGGCGTTCACCCTGCTGGCACGAGCCTGGCCCACGCGGTCGCCGGTCGTGGTGCACCCGCAGTTCACCGAGCCGGAAGCGGCGCTGCTGGCTGCCGGCCACGACGTCACGCGGGTGGTGCTCGATGCGGCGAACGGCTACCGGCTCGATCCCCGTCTGGTGCCGGAGGAGGCCGACCTGGTCGTCGTCGGCAACCCGACGAATCCGACCTCGGTGCTGCACCCGGCGACCGCGATCCGGGAACTGGTGCGGCCGGGACGGCTTGTCGTCGTGGACGAGGCGTTCCTCGACGCGGTGCCCGGCGAACCGGAAAGCCTGGCCGCTGAACGGATCCGCGGCATCGCCGTGGTCCGCAGTCTGACGAAGACGTGGGGGATCGCCGGGTTGCGCGCCGGCTACGTGCTGGCCGAACCGGACGTGGCCGACCGGCTGGCGGCGGTGCAGCCGCCGTGGTCGGTGTCGACACCGGCCGCGGTCGCGATGGCCGCGTGCAGTGAGCAGCACGCGGTCGACGAGGCCGCCGCGTTGGCGCGCGCCGCGGAGGCCGACCGGCTGCGGCTGGTCGACGGACTACGGGGGCTCGGAGTGGAGGTCGCCGGCGAACCGAGGGCGCCGTTCGTGCTCGTGCGCGTCCCGGAAGGGGAGAAGATCCGCCTGGCGCTGCGGGCGGCCGGTTACGCGGTGCGCAGGGCCGACACGTTCCCCGGCCTGGGGCCCGACTGGCTTCGCATCGCGGTCCGTTCCGAGATGGACGGATTCCTCGCGGAGCTGAAGACCCTCCTCTGACGCGACGTCCGCCCTCCCTGAATCCGCAACACGGGCCCCGGAATCCGCAACACGCGCTCCGGAGGGCGCAACACGGGCGTGGTCAGATGCTCAGGACGGCCAGGGTCGCCGCTGTGGCCGTTTCGACGCACGCGCCGAGCACGTCGCCGGTGATGCCGCCCAGCCTGCGGATGCATCGCGCCAGCACCACACCGGCCGCGACCCAGCCCACGACCACCGCCACGGGCGCCTGCCACCACGCCAGTCCGGACACCAGAGCCGACAGCGCCGACAGGCCCGCGACCGCGACGGCGACGCCGATCGCCACGGGAAGCGCCACCGAACCGGACACCGTCGCCCCGAGACCCTCCGGCCTGGCCGACGGCACGAGCCGCGTACAGCACAACGGCAGCACCACCCGGCTCGCGACGACGGCGACGACCACCGCGGCGACCCCGGCTCCCGCCGCCGTCGCACCCGCCAGTCCCGCGATCTGCAGGACGACGACGAACAGCAACGTCGCCACACCGGTCGGGCCCGCATCACCCCGCCGCATGATCTCGAGGGCGCGGTCGCGGTCGTAGGAGGCACCGAGGCCGTCGGCCGTGTCGGCGAGCCCGTCCAGGTGCAGACCACGCGTGGCCAGCGCCACCACTCCGACGCCCAGTACAGCCAGGACGAACGCGGGCAGGCCGAGGAGTCCGCCGACGCCCACGACGACCCCGGCCCCGACGGCGAGCACGGCCCCGGCGAGCGGGGCGAACGTCATCGCGGCGCCGGCGACCCTGCGGTCGATGGCCGCGGGTGCGGGTACGGGCAACGCGGTCAGCGTCCCGATCGCCATCCGCAGTCCGTCGCGGACCACACCGCCGGCTCCGCCTGCCGGTTCAGCCAAGGTCGGCCAGCCGTCCCATGTCGCTGAGGACCGCCCGCGCGCCGCGCAGCAGCGGAACGGCCTGCACCGCGCCGCTGCCCTCGCCGAGGCGCAGTCCGAGGTCGAGGATCGGGTCGAGGCCGAGTGCCTTCAGGGCAAACGCTTGCGCCGGTTCGGTCGACCGGTGCCCGGCCACCCACCAGCGTTCGGCTCCCGGCGCGATCTCCCGCGCCAGGACCGCCGCCGCGCACGGGAACACCCCGTCCAGCACGACCGGAACCCGCCGCGCCGCCGCACGGACGAGGAACCCCGCCGTCGCGGCCGCGCACGCACTGCCGACGGAGGCCAGCGTGTCCATCGGGCCGTGCATCGCGCGCCGCGTCAACGCCCGCTCCAGCACGGCGACCTTGCGGGCACGTCCTTCGTCGTCGACCCCCGTGCCGGTGCCGACGACGTCGTCGGCGGGCAGTCCGAGCACCGCCGCCACGAGCGCAGAGGCGATCGTCGTGTTGCCGATGCCCATGTCACCGGGGATGAGCAGGTCGGCGCCGTCGTCGATCTCGGCGTCGGCGGCTGCGACACCCGCGTCGAAGGCCCGCTGTGCCTCGTCGCCGGTCACCGCGTCGGCCACGTCGATGGAGCCCGAGCCGCGGCGGATCTTGCGGCTGCGGACCTCGTCGGGGACGTCGTCGAGCGGATCGTCGACCGCGATGTCGAGCACCCGGACGTGCGCGCCCACCTCACGAGCCAGCACGTTCACGCCGGACTCGCCCGCGAGGAACACCCGCACCATCGCCGCGGTCAGATGCCGCGGATACGCCGACACCGCGCCGGAGACCGACACCCCGTGATCGCCTGCGAACACCACGACGCGCACGTCGTCGAGGGGGCGCGGCGGCACCGTGCCGTGTACCGCGCACAGCCACGCGGCCAGCTCCTCGAGCCTGCCCAGCGCGCCGACGGGCTTGACGAGTCCGTCCAGCTGCGCGAGGGCTTCGGCGTGTGCGTGTTCGTCGAGAGAGGGGATCTCCACGGCGTCTCCTAGTCGAGGGTCAGGACGCGTCCGGCCACGACGAGCCGGACGTGGTCGGAATGCGCGGCCACGGCGGTGTTCAGCGCGCCGAGGACGTCGCGGAAGATCCGCCCGGACGCGGCGGCGGGAACGACGCCGCTGCCGACCTCGTTGCTCACCGCGACGGCCGGGACGTCGGCCTGCCGCCACGCGTCGGCGAACGCGCCGAGGCGTTCGTCCACGCGTTGCTGCCAGCCGTCACTCTGCTCCCACGCGCCGGACTCGTCGAGTACCCGAGTCAACCAGGTGCCGAGGCAGTCGATGAGCACGGGCCGGTCGGCCTCACGCAGCGCAGCCGTGATGTCACCGGTCTCGACGGTGCCCCAATGGGCGGGCCTGCGTGCGCGGTGGGCCGCGACCCTGGCGCTCCACTCGGGATCGTCGTCGCTCGGCGGCATTCCCGCCGCGATGTAGGTCACGTGCGGGTGGTGGGCGGCGAGCTGTTCGGCGTAGCGGGATTTGCCGGAGCGCACGCCGCCGAGCACGAGCGTCCTGCCTCCGGCCGGTCCGTCCGCGTCGTTGCGGGTGGCGTCAAGGCCACGGAGCCGGGCGGCCGCGCGCTCGAGGCGGTCCGCCGCGAACCGGGCGAGTCGGCGCTTCGGATCATTCGTCATGCGGGGCATTCTGGACCACTCGATAGGGTGAGCGCTGTGGTCCGTGTTCAAGCTGTCACCGCCGCCGGGATCGTCGCTGGGTACGTGGCGGACGTCGTGGTCGGTGACCCTCGGCACGGCCACCCCGTGGCGCTGTTCGGTACGGCCGCCGGTGCGGTGGAACGACGCATGTGGGCCGACTCGCGGCTACGTGGCGCTGCCTACGCGGGGGCGTGCGTGGGCGCGGCGACCGCGGCCGGTGCGCTGCTCCAACGAGCCACCCGGCGCAGGCCGCTGGCCAGGTTCGTGAGCACGGCCGCCGCGACGTGGACGGTGCTCGGCGGCACGGGCCTCGCGCGGGAGGGCGAGGCGATGACCCGGCACCTCGCCGCAGGCGACCTGCCCGCGGCCCGCACGCGGCTCGGCCACCTGTGCGGCCGCGACGCCACCGGCCTCGACGAGACGGGACTGGCGCGCGCGGCCACCGAGTCGATCGCCGAGAACACCTCCGACGCCGTGGTGGCACCGCTGGTCTGGGGAGGCCTGGCCGGGATTCCGGGGCTGCTGGGGTACCGCGCGCTGAACACGCTCGACGCCATGGTGGGACACCGCAACGCGCGCTACGAGCGGTTCGGCTGGGCCGCCGCGCGCGGCGACGACATCGCCAACCTGGTGCCCTCGCGCCTGTCGGCACTGGCCGCGGCCGCCGTGGGCGGACGTCCTCGGCAGGCACTGCGGGCCTGGCGACGCGACGCCCACCGGCATCCGAGTCCCAACGCCGGTCCCGTCGAGGCGGCGTTCGCCGGTGCGCTCGGCGTGCGGCTCGGCGGCACCAACGTCTACGGCGGCGCGGTGGAGGACCGCGGCACGCTGGGCGACGGCCCGCCACCCCGGGTGAGCGATCTGGACCGTGCGGTGCGCCTGTCGCGCGCGGTCGGACTGGTGTCCCTCGGCGTCGCGGCGATGGCCGCGGTGCGGCCCCGGCGCGGGAAGGTCAGCCCTCGCGGATCGTCATCGACGTGATCCGGTCTCCGTCGGTCTCTAACGCGAACGACGACCGTCCGTTGGCGTGGTTCGAACGCCAGTCGCCGACGACCGTGATCAGGCCGTCGGTGACGTCGACCTCCTCGACCGTGAGCGTGCCACGCGCGCCGATGAACTCGTTGTCGCTCCAGGCCGCGATCTCGTCGCGGCCGGTGAACACCCTGCCCCAGTCGTCGACGAAGCCGTCGGCGGTGAAGGAGTCGAGGAACGCCTCGTTGTCGTGGGCGTTGACGTGGTCGATGAACGCCGCCACGGGTTCCGGAACGGTCGGTGTCGTCATGCGTGCCTCCTGGCTCGGTGCGGATCTCGGCCGCGATCCTGCCCGACGGTGCCGCCCCGCGCACGCCTTGCGGGCGGGGCGGCCGGAACCGGTCAGCGCGGCAGCATGAACTCCCGCGGCGACAGGGCCCTCGACACGATGCGGGTGTCGCCGATGTGGCCGTAGAAACCCTGCCCGAACCGTCCACCCGACTGGGTGCCGCCGATCGCGAACGGTTTGCCGACCGTGGAGATCCCCTGCGACCGTTGCGCCGCGTTGCGGGTGATCCTCGAGCCGTCCACATAGACCACCGTCCGCCTGCCGTCGTTGACGACCGCGACGTGCGTCCACCTGCCGACGGGAATCGCGTGGCTCCAGCACGTCGGGTCGTCGTCGGTCGACGTCGGGTACACGACGTACTGCAGGAAACGTTCGCTGGTGACGTTGAGGCTGCACACGGCGTCGTCGGGGGAATAGCCGCCGTCCTTGCCCGCCTCGCCCGCGCGGCCCTCCCAGCTGAGGATTCCCATCCACGCGTGATCGCCCTCGAACGGATCCGGCAACCGGAAGAACGTCTCGATGGTGTAGCCGCTTTCGAACCTCGCCGTGTTGATCGGCGCTCCCCGCCGGGTGTGCAGCACGGCGCCGCGGTCGGGGTCCTTGGCGCCGTCGAACCGCAGGCTCGCGTGTGCCGGGGCGCCGACATGGTGGCCGGCCGACCACGTCAGCACGTCGGCCGGACCGTCGTGCAGCCTCACGGCGACGAGGTCGTTGCCGTTGCCCGACAGGTCACGGGCGCGCGCACCGTTCCGTACCGGCGTGCCGTCGCCGGCCACGGCACCGAAACCCGCGTCGTCGAACCGCCAGTAGGCGGCCGTCCCGGCGACGAGCATCTCCGACGGCGGCCGCGGCTCCGGGTTCTCGGGCGGGGCGAACCCCGCGAAGCGCTCGGCGAACGCGATCTCGATACTGAAGCGGTCGACGTCGCCGGTCAGTTCCACCGTCTCGGCCTCCAACGGCGTGGGATCCTTCTTGTCCAGCAGCCACGGCGAGAACGTCTCGACGTCGATGCGGCCGCGGGCGAGGTCGAACGCGTACGTCCGCAGCATGCCCGCCCCGCCGTAGTAGCGGTCCTGGTAGTTCGTGATGTGCAGGTGGACGGCGTTGCCCGCGTCGTTGGTGAGCGTCGTGCGACCACACGGCCAGTAGTGCCCGCCCATCGCCAGGAAGATCTGGTCGTTGCCGCGGATCAACCCGTCCCACAGATGCCTGCCGTGCTCGGAGAGGGTGGCCTCCCCGGATTCGTCGGCCGAGACGATGTCGTGCGTCGTCAGGATCGTCGGCAGGGTCGGGTGGCGGTCCAGAACGCCTTGCGCCCAGCCGATTCCCGCGTCCGACACGCGCCAGTCGAGCGCGAGCACCAGCCACGTACGGCCGCCGCCTTCGACGGTGTGGAAGCTGTTGTAGCCGTCCGGTGACGACCCACCGTAGGTGCTCGAGTTCGCGAACCGGTCCGGTCCGAACGTGCGCAGGTACGGGGTGTCGCCGCGCTGGTCGTCGTCGGTGACGTCGTGATTGCCCGCGAGGACGCTGTAGGGCAGCCTGCCGTCGATCCCGGTGCGGAAGACCTTGTCGGCGATGCGCATCTCGGCCTCGGTCCCGTGTTCGGTGAGGTCACCGAGCTGGGCGAGGAACGCAATGTTGTGGGCTTCTCGCTCCCGCACCGCCCAGCGCAGGCTCGCCAACGCCGGTTCGTGGTCCGAACCGCCTTCGTCGATGAGGTACTGGATGTCCGGCAGGACCGCGATCGTGAACCGGGCACCGTCGCCGGCACCGTGGTTCCGGGACGTCTGGGCGGTCTGCGCGGCCTCGGCGGACGTCGGGGTGACCGTTCCGGACGCTGCCACGACCGCAGGGGTCGCGACGGCGGCGGACAGGACGGAGCGTCGGGAGACACCGGAAGGGGACATGGCCCGCAGTCTCGTCGCCGTCGTTGGCCGCTACGTGGCACGGATGTTGAGCAACGCTGAACTTCTGCCCGTCCACTGTGTCCGAATCGAGACCGGCCGACGGTGCCGGCGCCGCGTCTCGCCGACGGTCGGCCCTGGGCCGACCGGAGGGCGCAACACGGTCCCCGGAGGGCGCAACACGGTCCCCGGAGGGCGCAACACGGTCCCCGGAGGGCGCAACACGGTCCCCGGAGGGCGGGGCGCTTTGCGCGCGCCCCGCCCTCCGGTTTACGAGATTGGGCGGTCTGTGGGCGCGATCGGCGTCGGGAGCATGTCGCGGCCCGTGAGGTAGGCGTCCACGCCCGCGGCGGCCGAACGGCCCTCCGCGATCGCCCACACGATGAGCGACTGGCCGCGGCCCATGTCGCCTGCCACGAACACGTTGTCCACGCTCGTGCGGAACTGCGCGTCCCGCGCCACGTTGCCGCGCTCGTCCAGCTCGACACCCAGGTCCTCGATCAGACCCGCCTTCTGCGGACCGACGAAGCCCATCGCCAACAGCACGAGTTGCGCGGGCAGCTCCCGCTCGGTGCCCGGCACCGGCTCGAAGCCGCTGTCACCGCGCTGAACCTCGACCAGCTTCAGCGCGCGCAGGTTGCCCTCGTCGTCGGCGAGGAACTCCTGCGTGTTCACCGAGTACAGGCGCTCGCCGCCCTCCTCGTGCGCCGACGAGACGCGGTAGATCATCGGGTACGTCGGCCACGGATGCGCCTCGGAACGCGACTCCGGCGGCTTCGGCATGATCTCCAGCTGCGTCACCGACCTCGCACCCTGGCGGTGCGCCGTGCCGACACAGTCGGCGCCGGTGTCACCGCCACCGATGACGACGACGTCCTTGCCCGCCGCGTCGATCGGCGAGACGTCCAGCGCACCGCTCGCCACCTTGTTCGCAGGCGGCAGGTACTCCATCGCCTGGTAGACACCCTTGGCCTCGCGGCCGGGAGCGGGCAGGTCGCGCCACGCCGTCGCGCCACCGGCCAGCACCACCGCATCGTACTCCGAGCGCAACTGCTCGGCGGTGACGTCGACCCCGACGTTGACGTTCGTGCGGAACTCCGTGCCCTCGGCGCGCATCTGCTCGAGCCGCCGGTCCAGCCGGTGCTTCTCCATCTTGAACTCGGGGATGCCGTAACGCAGCAGCCCGCCGATCGCGTCGGCACGCTCCAGCACCACGACGTCGTGCCCGGCGCGCGTCAGCTGCTGCGCCGCCGCGAGCCCCGACGGGCCCGAACCGACGACCGCGACCTTCTTGCCCGTCTTCGTCGTCGGCGGCTGCGGGGTGACCCAGCCTTCCTCCCACGCACGGTCGATGATCGATATCTCGACCCGCTTGATGGTCACCGGGTCGTCGTTGATGCCCAGCACGCACGCCGTCTCGCACGGCGCAGGGCACAACGTGCCCGTGAACTCCGGGAAGTTGTTCGTGGCGTGCAGCCGCTCGATCGCGTCGCGCCAGTCGTCCCGCCACGTCAGCGTGTTCCACTCGGGAATCAGGTTCCCCAGCGGACAACCCTGGTGACAGAACGGGATGCCGCAGTCCATGCAGCGTCCGGCCTGGTCCTTGAGCTTCGTGCGCTCGAAGTCCTCGTAGACCTCGCGCCAGTCCTTGATCCGGATGTCGACGGGACGTGACTTCGGTGTCTCCCGCTTGGTGTTCAGAAAACCCTTGGGGTCAGCCATGAGCCGCCTCCATGATCGCCTCGTTCACGTCCCTGCCGTCCCGCTCGGCCGCCGCGCGTGCCTGCAGGACCCGCTTGTAGTCCTTCGGCATGACCTTCGTGATCCGCGGCAGTGCGGACTCCCAGTCGGTGAGAAGCGCGTGTGCCACGGCCGACTCGGTCTCGGTGTAATGCCGTTCGATCGCCTCGCGGAGCACCTCGACGTCCTCGTCGTCGAGCCCTTCCAGGTCGACCATCTCGCCGTTGACGCGCCCGGCGTCGAGGTCGAGCACGTAGGCGACACCGCCCGACATGCCCGCCGCGAAGTTGCGGCCCGTCTTCCCGAGCACGACCACCCGGCCGCCGGTCATGTACTCGCAGCCGTGGTCGCCGACGCCCTCGACGACGGCCAGCGCGCCCGAGTTGCGCACGCAGAACCGCTCGCCGACCTTGCCGCGCAGGAACAGCTCGCCGCCCGTGGCGCCGTAGCCGATCACGTTGCCGGCGATGATGTGCTCCTCGGCCACGATCGGCGCATCCTCGGGCGGACGCACGACGATGCGCCCGCCGGACAGGCCCTTGCCGACGTAGTCGTTGCCGTCGCCGCGCAGGCGCAGCGTGATGCCCTTCGGCACGAACGCGCCGAACGCCTGCCCCGCCGTGCCGGTGAACGTGATGTCGATCGTGTCGTCCGGCAGGCCCTCGCCGCCCCACTGCTTGGTCAGCTCGTGGCCCAGCATCGTGCCGACGGTGCGGTTCACGTTGCGCACCGGCAGGTCGAGCTTCACCCGGTCACCCGAGCGCAGTGCGCCCTCGGCCAGCTGGATCAGCGTGTTGTCGAGTGCCTTGTCGAGCCCGTGGTCCTGAGCGACGACCTGGTGCCGCGCGGCGCCCGGCTCGATCTCCGGCACCTCGAAGATCGGCGAGAGGTCCAGGCCCTCGGCCTTCCAGTGGTCCACCGCGTCGCGGGTGTCGAGCAGTTCGGCGTGGCCCACCGCCTCGGCGATCGAGCGGAAGCCCAGCGCCGCCAGGTACTCGCGCACCTCCTGGGCGATGAACTCGAAGAAGTTCACCACGTAGTCGGCCTTGCCGCTGAACTTCTCCCGCAGCGCGGGGTTCTGCGTCGCGACACCGACCGGACACGTGTCCAGGTGGCACACGCGCATCATGATGCAGCCCGACACCACCAGCGGTGCGGTCGCGAAACCGAACTCCTCGGCGCCCAGCAGGGCCGCGATGAGCACGTCGCGTCCGGTCTTGAGCTGCCCGTCGGTCTGCACCACGATGCGGTCGCGCAGCCGGTTGGCCAGCAGCGTCTGCTGTGTCTCGGCCAGGCCCAGCTCCCACGGACCGCCCGCGTGCTTGATCGACGACAACGGGGACGCACCGGTACCGCCGTCGTGGCCGGAGATCAGCACGACGTCGGCGTGCGCCTTCGACACACCCGCGGCGACCGTGCCGACGCCGACCTCGGACACGAGCTTCACGTGGATGCGCGCGGCCGGGTTGGCGTTCTTCAGATCGTGGATCAGCTGCTTGAGGTCCTCGATCGAATAGATGTCGTGGTGCGGAGGCGGCGAGATCAGCCCGACGCCCGGCGTGGAGTGCCTGGTCTTGCCGATCCACGGGTAGACCTTGCCGCCGGGCAGCTGGCCGCCCTCACCGGGCTTGGCGCCCTGGGCCATCTTGATCTGGATGTCGTCGGCGTTGACGAGGTACTCGCTCGTCACGCCGAACCGTCCACTCGCGACCTGCTTGATCGCGCTGCGCCGCTCGGGGTCGTAGAGCCGCTCGGGGTCCTCGCCGCCCTCACCGGTGTTGGACTTGCCCTTCAACCGGTTCATCGCGATCGCGAGGGTCTCGTGCGCCTCGGCCGAGATCGAACCGTACGAGATCGCGCCGGTGGCGAACCGCTTGACGATCTCCGAGACCGGCTCGACCTCCTCGATCGGCACCGGCGGGCGCTCGCCCTCCTTGAACTTGAACAGCCCGCGCAGCGTCATCAGCCGCTCGGCCTGGTCGTCGACGGCCTTGGTGTACTCCTTGAAGATCTCGTACTTGCCCGACCTCGTGGAGTGCTGCAGCTTGAACACCGTCTGCGGGTTGAACAGGTGCGGTTCGCCCTCGCGGCGCCACTGGTAGTCGCCGCCCGTGGCCAGCTCGCGGTGACTCGGCCGCACGTCGTCGGCGGGGAACGCGCGCCGGTGCCGCTCGGAGACCTCGCGGGCGAGCACCTCGAACCCGACACCGCCGAGTCGCGACGTCGTACCGGTGAAGCAGGTGTCGATGACCTCGGAACCCAGGCCGATGGCCTCGAAGATCTGCGCGCCGGTGTACGAGGCCACCGTGGATACGCCCATCTTCGACATCGTCTTGCGCACGCCCTTGCCGAGCGCCTTGATGAGGTTGGCCGTGGCGTCCTTGGTGGTCATGCCGGGGATGCGGCCCTGTTCGGCGAGCTCCTCGACGGTGGCCATCGCCAGGTACGGGTTCACCGCGGCCGCGCCGTAGCCGATGAGCAGCGCGATGTGGTGCACCTCGCGGGCGTCGCCGGACTCGACGATCAGGCCCACCTGCGTACGGCTCTTCTCGCGCACCAGGTGGTGGTGCACCGCGCCGGTCAGCAGCAGCGACGGGATCGCGGCCTGCTCGGCGTTCACGCCGCGGTCGGACAGCACGATCAGCCGCGCGCCGTCGGCGATGGCCTCGGAGACCTCGGTGCGGATCTCGTCGAGGCGGTGCTGCAGCGCCGCGCCGCCACCCGCCACGTCGTAGGTGCCGTGCACCGTGTACGACGAGAACTCGGGCAGGTTGCCGTCGTCGTTGGCGTGGACCAGCTTGGCCAGGTCGTCGTTGTCGAGTACGGGGAACGGCAGCACGATCTTGCGCGCGTGCTCCGGCCCCGCCTCAAGCAGGTTCGGCTCGGAGCCCAGCTGGGTGCCGAGCGCGGTGACGAGCTCCTCGCGGATCGCGTCCAGCGGCGGGTTCGTCACCTGGGCGAACAGCTGCGTGAAGTAGTCGAAGATCGGCCGCTGCCCGCTGGAGAGCGGGGCGATGGGCGAGTCGTTGCCCATCGAACCGATCGGCTCGGCGCCGGTGCGCGCCATCGGCTCGAGCAGCACGTCCAGCTCCTCGGACGTGTAGCCGAAGGCCTGCTGCCTGCGCACGAGCGAGGCGTGCGTCGGCACCTCGCGCTCGCGTTCGGGCAGGTCGTCGAGCTTGAGCCGGCCCTTGGCGAGCCACTCGTCGTACGGATGCTCGGCTGCGAGCTGGCCCTTGATCTCCTCGTCGTCGACGATGCGGCCCTCGGCCGTGTCGACGAGGAACATGCGGCCCGGCTCGAGACGGCCCTTGCGGACGATCGAGGACTGGTCGAGCTCCAGCACGCCCGCCTCGCTGGCCAGCACCACGAGGCCGTCCTCGGTGATCCAGTAGCGGGCGGGGCGCAGGCCGTTGCGGTCGAGCACGGCGCCGATCTGCGTTCCGTCGGTGAACGACACGAGCGCGGGGCCGTCCCACGGCTCCATCATCGTGGCGTGGAACTCGTAGAACGCGCGCCGGGCCGGATCCATCTCGGCGTGGTTCTCCCACGCCTCCGGGATCATCATCAGCACCGCGTGCGGCAGGCTGCGGCCACCGAGGTGCAGCAGTTCGAGCACCTCGTCGAACGAGGCCGAGTCGCTGGCGCCGCGGGTGATCACCGGGTAGATGCGGCGCAGCGGGCCGGGGATCAGGTCGGTGTCTAACTGCGACTCGCGGGCGTCCATCCAGTTGCGGTTGCCCTTGAGCGTGTTGATCTCACCGTTGTGCGCCACGTAGCGGTACGGGTGCGCCAGCGGCCACGAGGGGAACGTGTTCGTCGAGAAGCGCGAGTGGACCAGGCCGATCGCGCTCACGACGCGCTCGTCGGCGAGGTCGGGGAAGAACTTGGGAACCTGCGGCTCGGTCAGCATTCCTTTGTAGACGATGGTGCGCGAGGACAGGCTCGGGAAGTAGACGCCCGAGTCCTCCAGCTGGTGCTCGGCGCGCTTGCGCACGACGAACGCCGCGCGCTCGAGTTCGAGGCCGCTGACCCCGGCGTCCCCGTCGCGCTGCGGGGCGAGGAACACCTGGGCGAAGTACGGCATGGTCTCGCGGGCGCTCGGGCCCACGTGCTCGGCGTCGACCGGCAGGTCGCGCCAGCCGAGTACCCGCAGGTTCTCCTCGGCGGCGATGCGCTCGACGGCCGACATGGCCTTGCCGCGCGCCGTCTCGTCCTGGGGAAGGAACGCGGTGCCTGCGGCGTAGGTGCCCGGTTCGGGCAGTTCGAAGTCGGTGACCTCGCGGAAGAAGGCGTCGGGGATCTGGATCAGGATCCCGGCGCCGTCACCGGTCTCGGTCTCGGCTCCGCGGGCGCCGCGGTGCTCGAGATTGCTCAGGGCGACCAGTGCTTTGCGCACGATCTCGTGATCGGGGCGACCGGACAGGTCGGCGACGAAAGCGACACCACAGGCGTCGTGTTCGTACTGCTCGTCGTACAGACCGGTGTTCGGCTTGCGCGGTGCGTGGCGGGTCACGGCTTGCCGCCCTCCTTGGCTCGGCACAGCCAGGCCGGGCTGCCAGCCGACCGGGTGACTTCGGTCGGCTAACGGTCCGGCCTGGTGGTGCGATTGTCAGTAGGGGACTCGACAACGGCGACCTGCCGCGTGTCCGGCGTAGGACGACAGGGCAAGGCGCCGCGGTGTCGACCACACGCCGTTGTGTGGCAAGGCCTGGCTCGGGAGAGCCGGTGTGCGCAGGGCGTCTGCGCACGGCTGGCGGTAGTGCAGGCACGCGCCGACGGGGCAGGGTTCGCCTGCCGTGTCGACGCGCGCTGAACGTCCCGGGGTTAACCGGTCTTATGACAGTAATGTGAAATCGCCGTTATCGGGACTTCTCAGTGAACGCGCGTGGGATACAACACTGCGGGATTGACGACGTCCCCGTCAACTGGTTGATCGTTACATAACTTTGTGACCAGTGAAAACGTCGGCGATCCCGGTAGGTGCGGACCACGGTCAGCCCGCGGTGCCGTCCTCGCGCGCGAATACCGCCGTGACATCTCCGAGACCGTCCATGTGGGCGGTGATGGTCTCGCCCGGCGCGACGGGGAAGGCCTGCGTCATCGTCCCCGGGAGTACGACATGTCCCGGTTCGAGCGAGATGCCCAGTGGGCCGATCGTGTTGGCCAGCCACACCAGGGCGTTCAGCGGCGAGCCCAGGACCGCGGCACCCGTGCCGGTCGCGAGCAGGGATCCCGAGCGGTACAGCGTGCAGCCCATCGCCTTCAGGTCGACCGCCGACAGCGGAGCCGGCGTGGTGCCCAGTACGACGCCGCCGGACGAGGCGTTGTCGGCCACGGTGTCGACGATCGAGATGCGCCAGTCACGGATGCGGGAGTCGACGATCTCCAGTGCGGGCAGCACGAACTCGACGGCTCGCACCGCGTCGGCCACCGTGACGCCGGGGCCGGTCAACTCCCTGCCCAGCACGAAGGCGACCTCGGGTTCGATCCGTGGTTGCAGGAACGACGCCGTGATCGGCCGGTGCTCCAGGTGGAACATGCCACTCGTGAGGTGGCCGAAGTCCGGCTGGTCGACACCCATCTGCTGCTGCATCGCCGGGGAGGACAGGCCCACCTTGTGGCCCTTGACGATCTCGCCCGCCTGCAGCCATCCACGGACCTGTTCCTGCTGGATCCGGTAGGCGTCGGCGATCGTGAGCTCGCCTCGCTCGTCGATCAGCGGATCGATCGGGGTGGCCGTCTCGTACGCCTGCTGCAGACGTTTCGCGAGGTCGGCGACGGTGGCGGCGTCGAGAGCGGAAGTGGCGTCCATGGGCTCACATTCGGTGTCGGGTCGCGGCCGGAGCAAGCGGAGTGTTCCGGTTACCGGGACGATCGGCCGAGCGCGCGGTCGAGCACCTCGGCGAGGTGCAGTGCTCTGCGGGAGGTGAGGTCCTCGATCTGGGTGCGGCAACTGAACCCGTCGGCCAGCACGAGGGTGTCCGGATCGGCACCCGTGACCTCCGGGACCAGGACGCGTTCGGCCGCAGCCACCGACACCTCGTAGTGCCCGGCCTCCATGCCGAAGTTGCCCGCCAGCCCGCAGCATCCGGAGTCCAGCGTGCGGTTCGCGATCCCCGCCCTGGCGAGGATTCGCTCGTCGGCCGCGTTTCCCACCACCGCGTGCTGATGGCAGTGCTGCTGGGTGATCGCCTGCGTGGGCGCCTCGGCACTCAGGTCGCCGAACTCGACGTCCGGGGCGTACCGCTCGAGGAACTCGGCCAGCGTCAGTGCCGTGATCTCGCCGATCTCGTCCGGCGGAAGCAGGTCGTGGATGTCGTGCCGCAGCACGGCCAGGCAGCTGGGTTCCAGTGCCACGATCGGCGTGCCGGTTGCGATCTCGGGCGCGAGCACCGACAGTGTCCTGCGCAGCACGCGCCTGGCGATGCCGAGCTGCCCGGTCGAGATCCACGTCAGTCCACAGCAGACCGACGAGCGCGGCAGCACCACGTCGAATCCGGCGTGGTCGAGTACGCGGGCCGCGGCGAGGCCGACCTCGGGGGAGAAGTGGTCGGTGAAGGTGTCCGGCCACAGCACCACCCGCGGCCGCGTGAACGTCCGCGGAATGCCCTCGGCGTGGGTGCGGAGCCGTTTGCGCAACGTGCGCCGCGCGAACCGGGGCAGTGAACGCTGCGGGGCGATCCCGCCTGCCCGGGCGAGAATTCCAGACAGGCGACGGGAACCCAGCACGGCGTTGGCCAGCCGTGGCATGCGTGCCGCGATGCGCGACCACAACGGCAGGAAACCGAGCGAGTAGTGCGGCGCCGGACGGGGGCGCCCGCGGTAGTGCTGGTGCAGGAACTCCGCCTTGTAGGAGGCCATGTCCACATTGACCGGACAGTCGGACAGACATCCCTTGCACGCCAGGCAGAGATCGAGGGCGTCGCGGACCTCGGTCGAGCGCCAGCCGTCCGGGACGGTCTCCCCGCGCATCATCTCCGAGAGCAGCCGCGCGCGGCCGCGCGTCGAGTGCTCCTCCTTGCCGGTCGCCATGTAACTCGGGCACATCACGCCGGTGGAGGTGTCGATGCACTTGCCGACCCCCACGCAGCGCCGCGCCGCGACGGCGAGTGAGCCACCGTCGTGCGGATAGCGCAGCGTCAGCGGCAACTCGCGCACGGGTCCGTCGAACCGCAGGTCCGCGTCCATCGCACGCGGGCGCACGAGCACGCCCGGGTTGAGCAGGTCGTCGGGATCCCACACGGCCTTGAAGGCCTCGAACAGCCGCAGGACCTCGGGCGAGTACATGCGGGGCAGGAGTTCGGCCCGTGCCTGCCCGTCGCCGTGCTCTCCGGACAGCGACCCGCCGTGCGCCACGACGAGGTCGCCCGCGTCCTCCATGAACGACCGGAACCGGGCTCGCCCCTGCGTGGTCTCGAGCTCGAAGTCGATCCGTACGTGCACGCAGCCCTCGCCGAAATGGCCGTACGGGATTCCGCGGAGTTCGTGTCGGGCGAGCAGCGCGCGGAACTCGCGCAGGTAGGCGCCGAGACGCTCCGGTGGCACGGCGGCGTCCTCCCAGCCGGGCCACGCCTCGGTGCTGCCCTCCGGAGTGGGGATGCGCGTGGCGATCCCCGAGGCCGCCTCGCGAATGGACCACAGCTGCTTCTGGTCGGAGGGATCGCCGGCGATCGACGTCGCCGCATCCGTGCGTTCGGCCAGCACCTCGGCCACGTGCTGGGCACGGGCGTGGGCGTCGGCCGCGTCGTCGCCACCGATCTCGATGAACAACCACCCGCCGCCGTCCGGCAGCCGGTCGAGCGCCGCAGGCCTGCGGCCGCGCACGAGCAGCGCATCGATCATGTCCGAACCCATGCCCTCGATGGTCAGCGGATCCAGGGGCAGCACGTGCGGCACCGCGTCGGCCGCGGCGACGTCGTCGGCATAACCGGCGACCACCAGCACGCGCACGGCAGGCGACGGCACGAGCCGCACGGTCGCCTCGGTGAGCAGGGCGCACGTGCCCTCGCTGCCCACGAGCGCACGCGCGACGTCGAACCCGTTCTCGGGCAGGAGCCGGTCGAGTGCGTACCCCGACACGCGGCGGGGCAACGCCGGAAAGCCCTGCCGGATCGTGGCCAGGTTCTCGTCGACGAGCCGCCGCAACGCGCGCGTGTAGGCGTTGTCGGGGGCGTCGCCGGGTCCCACCGTCATGGCGGTGCCGTCGGCGGTCAGGATGTCGAGTGCGACGACGTTGTGCGTCGTGCGGCCCCATGCGACCGAATGCGACCCACACGAGTCGTTGCCGATCATGCCGCCGAGCGTGCAGCGACTGTGCGTCGACGGATCGGGCCCGAACGTCAGCCCGTGCCGCCCCGCCTCCGCGCGCAGGTGGTCGAGCACGACGCCGGGCTGCACCCGTGCGGTCCGCGACTCCGGGTCGATGTCGAGGATGCGGTTCATGTACCGCGTGTGGTCGAGCACCACGCCCTCGCCGACCGCCTGGCCCGCGATGCTCGTGCCCGCCCCGCGCGCGGTGATCGGCACCCCGTGGTCCCGGCACACCCGCAGCACGGCCGTGAGGTCGTCGGCGCCGCGGGGGAACACCACGGCGCGCGGTACGTGCCGGTAGTTCGACGCGTCCATGCTGAACACGGCGCGCGCCGTCGGACCTGCCTCGACGTCACCGGTGACGGAGGCCCGCAGATCACTGACGAGATCGCTCACGGGGCCACCGTAGTAGAGGTCGTGCTGCCCGATGGACGACGGCCGGGCCCGGCGATCGGGGTGTCACCAGTTGCGGAGCGACTCGGTCAGGACCGCTTCGACGTCCTCGTCGCGCACCGTGCGCGGTGCGACCGCCAGCAGCCGCTGCTGTTGCATCGTGCCCTCGACGAGCGCGCCGACGTCGCTCTCGCCGTAGCCGACGCCGGACAGCCCGTTCGGGATCCCGATGTCGCGCATCAGCGACGTCAGCACGTGGGGCAGGCGTTCGCGGTCGTCGGTGACGGCCGCACTGCCCCGCGGGTCGAGGATCTCGGCCGCGCGCAGGTGTTTGGCCGGATCGGTGGGGAACGTGAACCGGAACGCGGCCGGCGCGGTCAACGACACGGACTCGCCGTGCGGTACGAGCGCGACGTCCTGCGGGTAGTTCGCAGGGCGGTACTCCCGCACCCGGCCCGCGATCGGATAGGCGCACGCGTGCGGCACGTGCACGCCCGCGTTGCCGAACCCCATGCCCGCGAACGTGGCCGCGAGCATCATGTCGGTGCGGGCGTCCAGATCGCCGCCGTTGAGTACCGCCTTGCGGAACGAACGGGCCAGCAACTGCAGCGCCTGCTCGGTCCACGCGTCGGAGATCGGGTTCGAGCCGTTGTACGCCACGCGGGTTTCCGGACTGTGCCGGGGGAAGGAGTGGAACGGCCGGGCCGTGTAGGACTCCAGCGCGTGACACAACACGTCCATCCCGCTGGCCGCGGTGACCTCCGGCGGCATGGACAGCGTCAGCAACGGGTCGATGACCGCGAGATCGGGCCGCAGGTACGCATGGCTGATGCCCGACTTGACCTGGTGGTCCAGGAAGTCCATGACACACACGGGGGTGGTCTCCGAGCCCGTGCCCGCGGTGGTCGGAACCGCGACGAGCGGCTTGAGCGGCCCCGGCGGTGCCTTGCCCTCCCCGAGGGGTTTGTTGACGTAGTCGTAGAGATCCGCGGGATGGGTCGTGAAGAGGTTGACGGCCTTGGCGGTGTCGATGGAGGAACCGCCGCCCACGCCGATGAAACCGTCCCACGTGGACTGGTTGGCGAAGTCGATCGCCTCGCGGATGCTCGCGTCGGTGGGTTCGACGTGCACGCGGTCGTAGACCTCGACGGTGAGACCGCCCGACTTCGCGGCGTCGGCGACCCGCTGGGGCAGACCGGTGGCTGCCACCGCGGGGTCGGTGACGATCAGCACCCGTTCGGCCCCGAGTTTCGCCAGGTCCCACCCGATCTCGTCGACGGCACCGGCGCCGAACTTCAACGGCGTGGCACCCCACGTGAACACGGTCTCGTTCAGGTACTCGGTCATCGGCGACCCCTCCAGCGCAGCATGTCGCGCCCCGTTGCGGACACGATCGAGCCTGGCATCCGCACGTAGTCGGGATCAACACCCGCCCGGTGGTGGTGACCGGCCGTCAGGGACGGAACGTGGGTTCGCGGCTGGACCTCCAGCGCACTCGAGGTTGCATCGTGACCGGATGACGACCACCACGCCGGATCCGTCCGGCTCACCGGCGGCCCGGCAGCCCGCGCGTCGTGTCCTGTTCGGCCGCGAACACCGCGGCACCACGTGCGGGCTACTGCTGATCGTGACGCTCATGGCGTTCGAGAACCTCGGGGTCGGCACCGCGATGCCGACCATGGTCGCCGATCTCGACGGCGGCGAGCTGTACTCGTGGCCGTTCACGGCGTTCCTCGTCGCCAGCGTCGTCGCGACGGTGCTCTCCGGCAGGCTGTGCGATCGCCGCGGTCCCGTTCCGTCGTTGCTGGCTGGGCCCGCGGTGTTCCTCGCCGGTCTCGTCGTCGCCGGGTGCGCTCCCGGGATGTCGGTGCTGCTGGTGGGCAGGGTCCTGCAGGGCCTCGGTACCGGCACGGTGCTGGTCGCGACGTCGCTGCTGGTCGCGCTCGTCTTCACCGACCGGCAACGTCCGGTGATCTACGCGGCCAACGCCGCCGCCTGGGTGCTGCCCGCCGTGCTGGGCCCGCCGATCGCCGGATTCGTCACCGGCACGGCCGGCTGGCGCTGGGTGTTCTTCGGGCTCGTGCCCCTGGTGCCGCTCGGAGTCCTGCTGCTGGTGCCGGTACTGCGCCGGTTCGGCCGCTACCGTCCGGCCACGTCGACCACGGAGCCGGCCGCGTCGGCCACGTCGGCCAGGGAGTCGGCCAGGGAGCCGGCCGCGTCGGCCGGGGAGCCGGCCAGGATCGCCGGTGTCCCCTCCGCCGCGCTCGCCGCGGCCGGGGTGGCGGCGCTGACGTGGGCGGCGCAGCATCCGTCGGCGACCGCGCTCGCCTACGGCGGTGCGGGGCTGCTCGCCGTCACGGTGGCGCTGCGGCGGCTGCTGCCGGCCGGAACCTTCGGCGCGGGCACCGGGCTGCCCGCCGTCGTCCGCAGCCGCGCCCTGCTCGCCGCCACGTTCGCCGGCATGCAGGCCTACCTCCCGCTGACGATGACCGCCGTGCACGGGTACTCGCCCGCGCTGGCCGGGATGCCGCTGACGGTCACGGCCATCAGCTGGTCGCTCGGATCGGCACTGCAGGGACGCTATCCGGACTGGGACCGGGGCCGGCTCGTGCGCACCGCGTTCGTGCTCGTGGCCGTCGGGATCGGCCTCTTCGGCTGCGCCGCCGTCCCCGGCTTCCCCGGATGGGTCGCGTTCGTGGCCTCCGCGGTCGGCGGCGCCGGCATGGGCCTCGGCGTCCCGTCGCTGCAGGTCCTCATGTTGCGCCACGTGCGCGAGTCCGAGCGCGGGTTCGCGAGCTCGGCGATGCAGCTCGGCGACTGGGTGGCCTCCGCGCTGGTCATCGGCTTCGGCGGGGTGCTGCTCGGCAGCATCGCCACGGCAGCCGACCCGGCCGCGGCGATCGTGGTGCTGGGGGCGAGTCTGGCTGCGGTCGCGGCGGCCGGCGGGCTGGCCGCAGGCGGGGTGCGCGGCCGGACGGGGCAGGACGCCGGGGGAGCGCGCGAGGCGAGCGCGCCGGGTGGGTACACCGGGTGAGCGAGGCCGCAGCGTTCGCCACAGGCAGCCGACTACCCTGGACAGGCGATGACGTACCTCGACCATGCGGCGACGACCCCCATGTCGCCGGCCGCGATTGCGGCGATGACAGACGCGATGTCCACGGTGGGCAACGCGTCGTCGCTGCATTCCTCCGGCCGGCGGGCGCGGCGCGTGGTGGAGGAGGCCAGGGAGGCGGTCGCCGAGGCCCTCGACGCGCGCCCGTCCGAGGTGATCTTCACCGGTGGCGGGACCGAGAGCGACAACCTCGCCGTCAAGGGCATCTACTGGGCGCGCAGGGACGCCGATGCACGTCGCCGCCGGATCCTCGTCAGCGCCGTCGAGCACCACGCAGTCCTGGACACCGTGACGTGGCTCGCCGACCACGAGGGCGCCGAGCTCACGTGGCTCGAGGTCGACGCGGCCGGCCGGGTGCACCCCGAGACGGTGCGCGCGGCCCTCGCCGAGGAACCCGGCGACGTGGCGCTCGCGACCGTCATGTGGGCCAACAACGAGGTCGGCACGGTCAACCCGGTCGCCGACATCGCCGCCGTCTGCGCCGAGTACGACGTGCCGCTGCACACCGACGCCGTGCAGGCCGTGGGCGGTGTCGACGTCGGCTTCGCCGCCAGCGGCGCCCAGGCGCTCACCGTGACCGGGCACAAGATCGGCGGTCCGTACGGCGTGGGTGCGCTGCTGCTCGACCGGTCGGCGTCCTGCCTGCCGCTGTTGCACGGCGGCGGTCAGGAGCGCGAGGTGCGCTCGGGCACCCTCGACGTGCCCGGGATCCATGCGTTCGCCACGGCCGTCAGCGCGGCCGTCGAACACCGCAGGGACAGCGCCGACCACGTGACGAAACTGCGCGACGACCTCATCGCCGCCGTGCGCGCCGAGGTGCCGGACGCGGTGCTGAACGGCCTGCCTGCCGAGTCGCCGGACCGGCTGCCCGGCATCGCGCACTTCACGTTCCCCGGGTGTGCGGGCGACAGCCTGTTGATGCTGCTCGACGCCAAGGGCATCGAATGCTCCACCGGCTCGGCGTGCACCGCGGGCGTCGCCGAGCCCAGCCACGTGCTCACCGCCATGGGAGCCGACGCCACGGCCGCCCGCGGATCGCTGCGGTTCTCACTGGGCCACACATCCACGCGCGACGACGTCGACGCCCTCGCCCGCGAACTCAGGGGCGTCGTCGACCGCGCACGTCAGGCCGGACTCTCCGGCATGCGCAAGCAGAAGCAGGAGGCATGAGCCGATGCGCGTACTGGCCGCGATGAGCGGGGGTGTGGACTCGGCGGTGGCGGCCGCGCGTGCGGTCGAGGCCGGACACGACGTGACGGGCGTGCACCTGGCGTTGTCCGCCAAGCCCGGCACGTTGCGCACGGGCGCGCGCGGATGCTGCACGATCGAGGACTCGCGGGACGCGCGGCGTGCCGCCGACATCCTCGGCATCCCGTTCTACGTCTGGGACTTCGCGGAGCGGTTCACCGAGGAGGTCGTCGAGACGTTCGTCGGGGAGTACGCCGCGGGCCGTACCCCCAATCCGTGCGTGACGTGCAACGAGAAGATCAAGTTCGAGGCGTTGCTGGAGAAGGCGATCGCCCTCGGCTTCGACGCCGTCTGCACCGGTCACTACGCACGGCTGTCCGTTGTGGATGGTGTGCCGGAGTTGCGGCGCAGCGCCGACGAGAGCAAGGACCAGTCGTACGTGCTCGCCTCGTTGACACCCGAGCAGCTGCGGCACGCGATGTTCCCCCTGGGCGGTTCGCGCAAGCCGGACGTACGCGCCGAGGCCGCCGAGCGCGGGCTCGCCGTCGCCGAGAAGCCCGACAGCCACGACATCTGCTTCATCCCCGACGGCGACACGAAGAAGTTCCTCGAATCGCGCCTCGGCGAGCGTCCCGGTGACCTCGTCGACGCGGAGACCGGCGCCGTGCTCGGCAAGCACACGGGTGTGCACGGGTTCACGGTCGGTCAGCGCAAGGGCCTCGGTATCGACGCGCCCGCGCCCGACGGCAGGCCGCGGTACGTGCTCTCGCTCGAGCCGGTGTCGGGAACGGTGAAGGTCGGTTCCTCGGACGAGCTGGCCGTCTCGCGCATCGACGCCGACCGCGCGATCTGGCCGTCGCAGCGTCCGCTCGACGGTCCCACCGAGTGCGTCGTGCAGGTGCGTGCGCACGGCGGCATGGCACCTGCCGTCGCGGAGGCCGACGGCGACGAGGTGCGGATGTCGCTGCGCGAGCCGCTCACCGGCGTGGCCCCCGGCCAGGTCGCGGTGCTCTACCGGCCCGACGCCGACGAGGGCGACGTCGTCCTCGGCAGCGCCAAGATCGCCGCCACGGCATAAACCCGCCAAAGCCCGTGTTGCGTCCTCGGGCGCGCGTGTTGCGCATTCCGGGGCCCGTGTTGCGTTCTGGGGTGCGCGTGTTGCGTCGTCGGGGTGCCGTGTTGCGTTTCCCGGCGGTCGCGTTGCACCTCCCGGGTCTCCGTCGCGGCGTCGGGACGTCATGGAGTCGTCTCCGGAACTGATGATGCGGACCGAGTCCGCTGCACCGCGCTGTCCCGCATCGACAACACGGAGTCCTCGGGACGCAACACGCGCCCCCTGATCCGCAACACGGGCTCCTCAGGGCGCAACACGCGCCCGCGGATCCGCAACACGGGCTCCCGAGGGCGCAACACGGGCTCCCCAAGGCGCAACACGGGCTCTCGGGGCGACACGGCGTTGAAGGTGTTGCGGGCGTGGGGCAGGATCGCCGTACGGCGCGAGCGGCGCCGCGAGTACGGAGGAGTTCGAAGATGAACGCAGCATCCGCAGTCGGCACGTCGGGCGCCGCAGTGAGCACCATCCGGTCCAGCACCATCGCGGACATCCCGCGGCGCAGCGCGTCACGCACCCCCGGCCGCGTCGCCGTGCGGTTCGCCGACCGCACGTGGACCTACGCCGAGCTGGACGCCGCCGTCACCCGCGCCGCCGCGCACCTGCTCTCCCTCGGCCTGCGCTCCGGCGACCGGGTTGCCGCCTACGGCAAGAACTCCGACGCCTTCCTCATCGGATTCCTCGCCTGCGCCCGCGCCGGCCTCGTACACGTGCCGGTCAACTACAACCTGACCGGCGACGAACTCGCCTACCTGGTCACGCAGTCGGGCAGCCGGACGGTGCTCGCCGACCCGGCGTTGCGCTCCCACCTCGACGAGCTCGACCTCGACGTCGAACGCATCGTCGCGCTGCGGGACGCCGACGACTCGCTGCTGGCCGCCGCGACCACCGGCGAGGTCCCCGAGCTCGACGTGCAGGTCGCCGACACCGACCTGGCGCAGCTGCTGTACACCTCGGGTACGACGTCGCGGCCGAAGGGCGCGATGATGACGCACCGCGCGCTCGTGCACGAGTACCTGTCGTGCATCGTGGACCTGGACCTCGCCGCGGACGACGAACCGCTGCACGTCATGCCGCTGTACCACTCGGCCCAGATGCACGTGTTCCTGTTGCCGTGGCTGGCTGTGGGCGCCACGAACACGATCGTCGAGACGCCCGATCCCACCGACATCCTGCGGCGCATGGCCGACGACCGGCACGGCGCGTTCTTCGCAGCGCCGACGCTGTGGGTCGCGCTGGCCAACCACGCGGACTTCGGCACCCGAGACCTGTCGGCGCTGCGCAAGGCCTACTACGGCGCTTCGATCATGCCGGGGCCGATCCTGGAACGCCTGCGGACCACGCTGCCGGATCTGCGGTTCTACAACTGTTTCGGGCAGTCGGAGATCGGTCCGCTGGCGTGCGTCCTGCGCCCCGAGGACCACGACACGCGACCGGACTCGGCCGGCCGGCCCGCCCTGTTCGTCGAGGCGCGCGTCGTGGACGCCGACGGCAACGACGTCCCGCCCGGCGGTGAGGGCGAGATCGTCTACCGCTCGCCGCAGCTGTGCCTGGGGTACTGGGACAAGCCGGAGGAGACGGCGGAGGCGTTCGGCGGGGACGCCACGGACGCCACGGACACCACCGACTCCACGGACGTCACGGACGGCCGGGGTGCCGCCGGCGGCTGGTTCCATTCCGGAGACCTGGTGCGCGTGGACGAGGAGGGCTACATCTTCGTCGTGGACCGCATCAAGGACGTCATCAACACCGGCGGGGTCATGGTGGCCTCCCGGGAGGTCGAGGACGCGCTCTACACCCACCCCGCGGTCGGTGAGGTGGCCGTGGTGGGACTTCCCGACGAGAAGTGGATCGAGGCCATCACGGCCGTCGTGGTGCCCAAGGACGGGGCGGGCGGCGCACCGGCGGAGGCCGACCTCACCCAGTGGGTCAAGGAGCGGTTGGCGCCGTTCAAGGTTCCGAAGACGGTGCGCTTCGTCGAGGACCTGCCGCGCAACGCCTCCGGCAAGATCCTCAAGCGCGAGCTGCGCGACCGCTTCAGCGGGTAGGTGCGGGGACGAGCGCCAGCAGCGTCTCGGCCAGACGTGCAGCCAACTCGTCGGTGCCGGCCGCGGTGTCGGCGAGCACGACGCGGTGAAGGGTGACCTCGGCGGTCTGCACCAGCAGTGCTGCCGTGCGGTGCGCCTGCTCACGGGCACCACCGGGGTCGGCGTCGCCCGTACCGGCCGGCGCGACGCCGCACCGGTGTACGTGTGCGGCGAGGGCGGCGGTGGCCTCGGCGTGGTACAGCGTGCCGATGGAGAACCCGGCCCGTTCGGCGATGCGGTTGGTCGTGGCCGCCATGCCCTCGCGCTCGAAAACCTGAGCAGCCGCTTCGAGCACGGTGTCGACCGTGGCGCGGGATCGCTGCTGGCGCGGGCGTTTTCGGGGTGTGTCCATGACGGTCCCAATGCGAGTTGTCCGCACCGCGAACGGGAGCTGGGATGGGCGTATGCACGAAGCCTACCGACGTTTCCTTCCGTGCGAGCTGCGCGTGGAGCCGCCTCCGCAGCGGGTGTCGACGTGGTGGCGGTGGCGGCGCGGGACCGACGTGCACGTCGAACGGGTCGGCGACCCCGACGCGTCCGTGCGGGCGATCGCCTTCCACGGCGCGGGCGGACACGCGGCGTTGCTGTGGCCCTACGCGGCTCTCGCGGCCCGTTCGGGCGTCCACGTCGTGGTGCCCGATCTTCCCGGCTACGGGCGCACGCGCGTCGCCGACCGGTCGGCGATCCGCTATCCCGACTGGGTTGCGTGGCCCGCGACCTCGTGCTCGCCGAGCGCGCCCACCACGACGGTCCACTGTGGTTGCTCGGGGCCAGTGTGGGCGGGATGCTCGCCTACGAGGCGGCCACGCGCACCGGTGCCGTCGACCGGCTGATCGCGACGTGTCTGCTCGATCCGCGAGACGCCGAAGCGCGGGTCGTGGCCGCCCGTTTCCCGTGGATGGGCCGGTGGTCGCGGCAGGTCCTGCGGCTCGCCGCAGGACCTGCCGCCGGGGTGTGTGTCCCGTTGCCGTGGTTGACGAACATGCGCGCCATCGCCAACGACCCCGCACTGACCGATCTGGTCGTCCGCGACCGCCGCGGGGGAGGGAACCGCATGCCGCTCGGGTTCTTCCGTAGCTTCTTCGAATCCGCACCGGCCGTCGAACCCGAGGACGCGACGCACCCGCCCGTGATGCTGGCCCACCCGGCCGACGACCGGTGGACGCCCGCCGAGGTGAGTCTGCGGTTCTTCGACCGGATCGCCGCGCCGAAGGAGTACGTGCCGCTCGAGGGCGCGGGACACTTCCCCGTCGAATCGCCGGGGGCGCAGCGGTTCGCCGACCTGCTGACCCCGCCGAGCCCGTAGCGGCGACGCAGCGGCGGCCGTTCGAGCGGGCCGGCGCGACGTGCGGGGCGAGGGCACACGAGCGCGGGGCGATGGGAAACAATCGGGAGCGTGACTGAGCGAGCATGGCCGTACGGCATGGCCACGGGCATCGGCTCGATGCCGGGCACCGACATCGCGGAGGCCGCCGCGATCGTCTTCGGCGAGCTGCCCGACCTGCCGTACCTTCCCGAGTTGCCCGCGCGCGGCGTCGGCGCCGACCTGCTGGGCAGGTCAGCGGGTCTGCTTGTCGACATCGCCGTGGACGTCGTGCCGACCGGATACCGCATTGCACCGCGGCCCGGACACCACCACCGGCGTGCGGTCGACCTGATGCGCTGGGACATCGACGCGGTCACCGACGCCGCCGAGCACGCGGGCGGTGCGCCGTGGGCGGTCAAGACGCAGGTCGCCGGGCCCTGGACGTTCGCGGCGGGGATCGAACTGGCCCGTGGCCACCGCGTGCTCACCGACCACGGCGCGACCAAGGACGTCGTCGAGTCGCTGCTCGAAGGACTGGCCGCGCACGTGGCCGAGCTGGCCGAGCGCACCGGGTCGGGCGTCGTCGTGCAGTTCGACGAACCGCTGCTTCCCGACGTACTGGCCGGCGCACTGCCCACGGCGTCGGGCTACGGAACGGTCGGTGCGGTGCCCGAACCGGAGGCGCGCGAGCTGCTGCGCAGGGCGATCGACAGGGCGCGGGAGCTGACCGGCAACCCCGTGCTCGTGCACACGTGCGCCCGCCGTCCACCCGTGGCGCTGCTGCGCGCCGCAGGCGCCGACGCGATCGCGCTCGATGCGACGCTGCTGGCCGGGGCGCCGGGCGCGCTTCTCGACGAGATCGGCGAGGCCTGGGACGCGGGCGTCCGGCTCGGCATGGGCCTGGTTCCTGGGCAGCCGCCCGAGGTGCGGCCCGGGCTCGACGAGGTGGCACGGCCTGCGCTCGACCTGGTCGACCGGCTGGGCTTTCCGCGCTCGATCCTGGTCGAACGCGCCTTCGTGACGCCCACGTGCGGACTGGCCGGTGCGACCGGGGACTGGCTGCGCAGGGCACTGTCGTTGACCCGCGACGTCGGCAAGGCGTTCGTCGAACCGCCCGAGCGGTGGTAGGAAGGCACGATCATGGGGTGGTTTCGCAGGAAACGACGCGTCGAGGCGACCGACGGCTCCGACGGCGCCAGGGCCGAGGCGCCCGATCCCCGGACGCCGTGGCCCGAGCAGCACGTGCCCGACGATCCGCACGCGGCTGCCGCCGAGTTCTGGCGGACGTGGGCCGAACTGCTGCCGCACCTGAGTGCGGCGCTGGGGGAGGGCGACACCGAACGCGCCGAGAACCTGCTGGTCGAACCGGTCGCCGCCGTCCACCCCGGCCTGCAGTTCAGTGTGGACCGAGGTGGGACGGCGATCTACGCGCTGGTCGTCAGCGGCAGGGAGGACCCCGAACTGCGGCCCTACACCGACGCGTGGAAGGCCGCGGCACCGCCGGACGACGCGATCTGGGAGTACCACGACTCGGTGCCGCCCGTGCCCGATCCGGCCGGGGTGGCGGTGAACTTCGCGGGCAGGCGTTTCGAGCTGGGTGAGGTGCGGATCGTGGCCCAGGTCGACGACTCCGACGGCGTGGTGGACGTGGCGGTGCACCACCCGCTGTTCGACGAGGTCGACGACACGGTGCGGCGCACGATGACCTTCCTGCCGCTCGACGTCACCCTCGGGGAGCGGCTCGCGGCCGAACGGCTGGGGCGGGTGGAGACGGCCGTCGCCCCGCCGTCGAACACGCTGACGCTGGTCGAGTTCCGCGACCTGGTGCGGCGCCTCGCCGGGGAGGCGGATCCGGGTGGGCCCGAGTCGGACGCCTCGTCCTGAACCCCTGAGCCCTTGAGCCCTTGAGCCCTGAACCCCTGAGTCTCGGTCCCTCACGCATCGGAGTGGGTCGGCGGAATGTCGGTGCCCCTGACTACTCTCAGCAGGCGTGAGCACTGAGGACCTGTCGGGCGGCCACGTGGCCGAGGACATCAAGGACGTGCCCGGTGACGTGCGGGAACGGCACGCCGCGCTGACCGAGGAGATCAAGGGCCACCAGTTCCGCTACTACGTGCTGGACTCGCCGACCATCACGGACGGAGAGTTCGACACGCTGCTGCGCGAGCTGGAGGAACTGGAGCGCGACTACCCCGGGCTGGCGACGCCGGACTCGCCCACCCAGAAGGTCGGCGGCACCTTCTCCACCGAGTTCGTGGCCCACGACCACCTCGAGCGCATGCTCAGCCTCGACAACGCCTTCGACGTCGACGAGCTGCGCGCGTGGGTGGACCGGGTCGAGAAGGAGATCGGCGGCCGGGCCAGGTACCTGTGCGAGCTCAAGATCGACGGGCTCGCGGTGAACCTGCTCTACGAGGACGGCAAGCTCACGCGCGCGCTCACCCGCGGTGACGGGCGCACGGGCGAAGACGTCACGCTCAACGTGCGCACGATGGAGGACGTGCCCGAGCGGCTCACCGGCACCGACGAGTTCCCGGTCCCGCGGCTGGTGGAGGTGCGCGGCGAGATCTACTTCCGGGTCGAGGAGTTCGCCGAGCTCAACGCCGGGCTGGTCGACGCGGGCAAGCCGCCGTTCGCCAACCCGCGCAACGCCGCGGCGGGGTCGCTGCGGCAGAAGGACCCGAAGGTCACGCGTTCGCGTCCGCTGCGGCTCATCTGCCACGGTCTCGGCAAACGGGAGGGATTCGAGCCGGGACGCCAGTCGGAGGCCTACGACGCGCTCGCCGCGTGGGGGCTGCCCGTGTCGCGCTACAGCACGACGATCGACACGGCAGAGGGCCTGGTCGAGCACATCGAGTACTGGGGCGAGCACCGCCACGACGCCGAGCACGAGATCGACGGTGTGGTGGTGAAGGTCGACGACGTCGCGCAGCAGCGCAGGCTCGGCGCCACGGCACGTGCGCCCCGGTGGGCGATCGCCTACAAGTATCCGCCGGAGGAGGCCACGACCCGTCTGCAGGACATTCGCGTCAACGTCGGCCGCACCGGCAGGGTCACGCCGTACGCGGTGATGGAGCCGGTGAAGGTCGCGGGCTCGACGGTCGCGATGGCCACCCTGCACAACGCCGAGGAGGTCGAGCGCAAGGGCGTGCTCATCGGCGATCGCGTCGTGATCCGCAAGGCGGGTGACGTGATCCCCGAGGTGCTCGGTCCGGTCGTCGACGTGCGCACCGGCGACGAGCGCGCGTTCGTCATGCCGAGTCACTGTCCCGAGTGCGGGACCCTGCTGGCCTACCAGAAGGAGGGCGACGTCGACATCCGTTGCCCGAACGCGCGGACCTGCCCCGCGCAGCTGCGCGAGCGGCTGTTCCATCTCGCCGGTCGCGGCGCCTTCGACATCGAGGTGCTGGGCTACGAGGCGGCCGCGGCACTGCTGGAGTCCGGAGTGGTCACCGACGAGGGCGACGTGTTCGACCTCGACGAGGAGAAACTGCTCCAGGTCGACCTGTTCGTCACGAAGGCAGGGGAGCTGTCGGCCAACGGCAGGCGCCTGCTGGCCAATCTCGACGCGGCCAAGGATCGTCCACTGTGGAAGGTCCTGGTGGGGTTGTCGATCCGGCACGTCGGCCCGACGGCGGCGCAGGCGCTGGCGCGCGAGTTCGGCTCCATCGAGCGGATCGACGCGGTCAGCGAGGAGGAACTGGCCGACGTCGACGGGGTCGGGCCGACCATCGCCAGGGCCGTGCGGGAATGGTTTGCCGTCGACTGGCACCGGCAGATCGTCGACAAGTGGCGTGCCGCGGGGGTGCGGATGGAGGACGAACGCGACACCTCCATCCCGCGCAACCTCGAAGGACTGTCCATCGTGGTCACCGGATCGCTCGAGAGCTACTCGCGCGACGAGGCCAAGGAAGCGATCATGGCCAGGGGCGGGAAGGCCGCCGGGTCGGTGTCGAAGAAGACCGCGTTCGTGGTGGTCGGCGACGCGCCGGGGTCGAAGTACGACAAGGCGGTGCAGCTCAAGGTGCCGGTCCTCGACGAGAACGGACTCACGGTGCTGCTCGAACAGGGCGCCGAGGCGGCGCGCGAGATCGCCGAGGTCGCGGGCGATGAGTGACATCCGGGTCCGGCCTGCGGTGCCTGGTTATCCGGCCAACGGTGGTTATCCTGGGTGTATGGAACAAGCCACACCGCGTTCTCGCAGCCTCCGGGCGATGCTCAGGCTCAGGAGTGACGAGGTGTCGGCGGTCGTCCAGCGCTACGGCGCGTCGAATCCACGTGTGTTCGGCTCGGTCGCACGCGGGGACGCGGGCCCGGACAGCGACATCGACATCATCGTGGACCTCGATCCGGATGCTGGGAATCCGTTGCTGCGGATCGCCGGCATGAGTGACGAGCTCGGCGAGCTTCTCGGTCTTCGCGTGGACGTGGTATGCGATGAACTGCTGCGGGAACAGGTCTCGATGACGGCTCGTGCGGAGGCTGTCGCGCTGTGAGCCGGTCCGATATCGAGCGCCTGGGTGACGTCCTGGCTGCGTTGGATCGGTGTCTGACGTTCCGCACACATCTGGACGCCGACGACGTTGTCCTCGCTGATATGGCGCTGGACGCGATCCTGCGGAACCTGGCTGTTGCTGGGGAAGCTGCCAAGGCGCTGTCGCAGGAGATGCGCGCGGAGTTCGCTGCGACGTCTTGGCATAGCATTGCTGGTTTGCGCAACATTGTCATTCACGAGTATTTCCGCATCGATACGGCGATCATCGTCGACGTGGTCGACAATCACGCAGCGCCGCTTGCGGACGCGATCCGGCGCCGATTGACGGCTATTACCGAGGTCGCGGGCGATGAGTGACATCCGGGTTCGGCCTGCGGTGCCTGCCGAGTACGAGGTCGTCGGGGAGTTGACGGTGACCGCGTACACGGTCGGCGGGCATCTCGACGACGAGCCGGGGTACGCGGCGAGCCTGCGCGACGTCGCGGGCCGTGCCGCCAGCGCCGACGTGCTGGTCGCCGTCGACGACGACGACCAGGTGCTCGGGTCGGTGACCGTCGCGGCCGCGGGGTCGCCGAAGGCGGAGGTCGCCCGCGACGGCGAGGTCGAGTTCCGCATGCTCGCCGTGGCGCCAGGCGCACAGGGCCGTGGTGTCGGCGAGGCGCTCACCAGGGCGGTCATCGACATCGCCCGGCAGCGCAGGGCCCACCGCGTCGTGTTGAGCAGCCGCGACCGGATGACCACGGCGCACCGCCTCTACCAACGGCTCGGCTTCGTCCGCTGCCCGGAGCGCGACTGGAGCCCGTACCCCGCGATCCCGCTCCTGGCCTTCTCCCTGGACCTGTGACCGTCCCGCACATGAGCCGCACGTGAGCCGCACCCACCGAGCGGGCCCTGCGCCGCGGCACAGTGGTCGCCGGCTCAGTGGACGCCGGCTCAGTGGTCGCCGCGGGTGCGGGTGATCAGCCGGACGACGGTGTAGACCACCGCCGCGGCCACCACCGCCACCACCACGGTCGGCACCGGCCCGATGCGGTCGACGAACCAGTCGACCACGCGCCTGCTGCGCGACTCCGGATCGGCCAACACGATCGCTGTGAACCCGGCCGCCATGACGATCACCCCGGCGAACACCCACCGTGCCCGCCGCGCGCTCAGGCCGAGGCGATCGACCACCAGTCGGCCCGCACGGACGATCCTGCGTGCCCGCAGAATGTGGAACCCACCGAGCAGCAGCGCGAGCCGCAACACCTGCAACGGTCCGACGACGAACACCACCGCCGGCACCGCCGCGGCGGCCACGATCAGCTGCCAGCGGTAGCGCTGCAACCAGACCTGGACGCTGCCGGACAACCACAGCAACCCCGCCGACTCGCCGACCAGCACCGCCAGCGACGCCCAGTTCAGCGCGATGCCGATCGCCGCCGTCACGCCGTCTGTCCTGGTCAGGAACACCGCGGGGATCGAAGCCAACGCGGCGACGAGCACCGGCACCGTCAGCCTGCGCTCGAACTCCTCGGCCCGATCGACGGCGCCCGACTTCCCCATGGGGCTCGCTCCCGAGTCCCGTTCCCCGGACCCGCCATCGGGCCCCCGATCGCCGCTCTCCCCGGACACGCCCGCCCTCGACCCAGGGAACTCAGCCGTCGAGGACCACCGCGACGATGCCGGCCAGATGCGCCAGCCGTGCCACCTCCGCAGCGCGGAACATCGGGCCGCCCGGCCTGCCGACCAACAACACCAGGTCGGGCTTGCCCAACGGGGTGGCGGCCAGCTCGGTGCCGAGCTCACGCCAGGTCTCCGGGATCCAGTTCTCCTCGCCGTCGAGGATCGTCGCCCGTTCGAGCGGCAGCCACGGAACGTCCTGCAGTCGCGTCTCCGGCGCCGCGCCCGACGCGGCCAGCCGTTCGACACCGCCCTCCGACGTGCGGTGCACGATCACCGACCACCCCGCGTGCATGATCTTCGGGACGCCGTCGGCGAGCACGGCCAACCCGGTCGCGGGCTGAGCCGCGACCTCCTCGACCAGCTCGAGCTCACTGTGCGTGTCGAGCACGCCCGCGTACGGCCGCACGGCGTCCACCTCGACGCCCTCGACGCTCTCGGCCGCGGTGATGAGCGCGTCGGGCAGCCGGTCCGACGGCAGGTCGACCACGAGGTCGTCGATGGCGACACCCCCGCTGCGCTCCACGACGTCGACGCTGAGGATGTCGGCACCCGCCGTGCCGAGCGCGGTGGCGATCGCTCCGAGAATGCCGGGGGTGTCCGGCAGCTGCACACGGATCAGGAACGACACCGCGGTCTCCCTTCGAGCAGGTGCGAGGAGCGGGAAACCCGGTGGCTGTGCGAGCGTGTTCTCGCAGCTCATGCGGGTATCGCGGACCTCGTCACGTCAGGTCGTATGGTCATGTCCGTCGTCGGGCCGCCCCCGCACCCACGGTGGCGGGCTGCCGCCAGGGCGGTGATTGTCGCAGAACACGACGCCCGGATATAGCCGCCGCCGGTGCGCCTCACGCCGTGTCCTCCTCGTCCACTCTGCCAGCCTTCCTGCGACCACCCGCCCGGCCGAACCCGCGTGTCCGGCCCGCCATAGACTTCCCGGGGAGAAGAGACGATTCCGCAGGTCGGCGATCCTGCGGTCCGACACATCCCATCGGAGTCAGCTGCGTGTCGAACATTTCCCGCGACGAGGTCGCGCACCTCGCGAAACTGGCCAGGATGGCCGTCACCGAGGAGGAGCTGGACACCTTCGCAGGCCAGCTCGACCAGATCCTGGACGCGGTGGCCAAGGTCGGCGAGGTGGCGGGCGACGACATCCCGCCGACGTCCCATGCCGTGCCGCTGACCAACGTCTTCCGTCCCGACGAGGTCCGCACGGGGCTGACCCAGGACGAGGCCCTGTCCGGGGCGCCCGCGGCCGAAGAGGGACGGTTCCGCGTCCCGCGCATTCTGGGGGAGGAACAGTGAGCGATCTGACCAGGCTCACCGCGGCCGAGCTCGCGGAGAAGATCCACGCCGGTGAGGTGTCGGCCGCCGAGACGACCCAGGCCCACCTCGACCGCATCGCCGAGGTCGACGGGGACGTCCACGCCTTCCTGCACGTCGACTCCGAGGGCGCGCTCGAGGCCGCCAGGTCCGTCGACGCGGCCGTCGCGGCGGGGCAGGCGCCCGCGTCACCGCTGGCCGGCGTCCCGCTGGCGCTCAAGGACGTGCTCACCACCAAGGGTGTGCCCACGACCTGCGGTTCGAAGACCCTCGAGGGCTGGCTGCCGCCCTACGACGCCACCGTCACGCGGCGGCTGCGCGAGGCGGGCGTGCCGATCCTCGGCAAGACCAACATGGACGAGTTCGCGATGGGCTCGTCGACGGAGAACTCGGCGTTCGGTCCCACGCGCAACCCGTGGGACCTCGACCGCATCCCCGGCGGCTCCGGTGGCGGTTCGTCGGCCTCCCTGGCCGCCTACGAGGCGCCGCTGGCCATCGGCACCGACACCGGCGGATCGATCCGCCAGCCCGCCGCGGTCACCGCCACCGTCGGCGTGAAGCCCACCTACGGTGGCGTGTCCCGCTACGGACTCGTGGCCTTCTCCTCGTCGCTCGACCAGGCGGGTCCGTGCGCCCGCACGGTGCTCGACGCGGCGCTGCTGCACGAGGTGATCGGCGGGCACGACCCCATGGACGCCACGTCCATCGACGCGCCCGTGCCGGCCGTCGTCGACGCCGCACGTGAGGGCGCCCGCGGCGACCTGAGCGGCGTCCGCGTCGGCGTGGTCAGGGAGCTGTCCGGCGAGGGGTACCAGGGCGGCGTGCTGCGCTCGTTCGAAGCGGCCGTGGCGCAGCTCAAGGAACTGGGCGCCGAGGTCGTCGAGGTCTCGTGCCCCAACTTCACCTACGCGCTGCCCGCCTACTACCTCATCGCGCCGAGCGAGTGCTCGTCGAACCTCGCCCGGTTCGACGCCATGCGCTACGGCCTGCGCGTGGCCGACGACGGCAGCCACAGCGCCGAAGAGGTCATGTCGCTGACCCGTGAGGAAGGCTTCGGCGCCGAGGTCAAGCGCCGCGTCATGCTCGGCACCTACGCGCTGTCGTCCGGCTACTACGACGCCTACTACGGTTCGGCGCAGAAGGTGCGCACGCTGATCACGCGCGACTTCGCCGCCGCGTTCGAGAAGGTCGACGTGCTGGTCTCGCCGACCACGCCCGTCACCCCGTTCAAGATCGGTGAGAAGGTCGACGACCCGCTCGCCATGTATCTCAACGACATCTGTTCGATCCCCACGAACCTCGCGGGCAACGCCGCCATGAGCGTCCCCAGTGGTCTGTCCGACGAGGACGGCCTGCCGGTGGGGCTGCAGATCATGGCACCCGCGCTCGCCGATGACCGCCTCTACCGGGTCGGCGCCGCCTACGAGGCCGCGCGTGGCCCTGTGCTCGACAAGCTGGGGGAACTGGAGGCCGCCAAGTGACCACCACGGTTGAACTCATGGACTACGACGAGGTCGTCGAGCGCTACGACCCGGTGCTCGGCCTCGAGGTGCACGTCGAGCTGTCGACGAAGACCAAGATGTTCTGCGGCTGCGCCAACGCCTTCGGCGGCGACCCGAACACCAATGTCTGCCCGGTGTGCCTCGGCCTTCCCGGCGCCCTGCCCGTCGTCAACGGCACCGCCGTCGAATCCGCCATTCGCATCGGCCTCGCACTGAACTGCGAGATCGCCGAATGGTGCCGGTTCGCCCGGAAGAACTACTTCTACCCGGACATGCCGAAGAACTTCCAGACCTCGCAGTACGACGAGCCGATCGCCTTCGACGGCTACCTCGACGTCGTACTCGACGACGGGGAGACGGTGCGCGTCGAGATCGAACGCGCCCACATGGAGGAGGACACCGGCAAGTCGCTGCACGTCGGCGGCGCCACGGGCCGCATCCACGGCGCAGAGCACTCCCTGCTCGACTACAACCGTGCCGGCGTGCCGCTCATCGAGATCGTCACCAAACCCCTCGTCGGCATGGGCGCGCGCGCCCCCGAGGTCGCCCGCGCGTACGTGACCGCGCTGCGCGACCTGCTGCGCGCCATGGACGTCTCCGACGTCCGCATGGACCAGGGCTCGCTGCGCTGCGACGCCAACGTCTCACTCATGCCCAAGGGCGCGACCGAGTTCGGCACCCGCACCGAGACCAAGAACGTCAACTCGCTGCGCAGCGTCGAACGCGCCGTGCGGTACGAGATGACCCGGCACGCCGCGATCCTCGCCGACGGCGGCTCCATCAAGCAGGAGACCCGGCACTTCCAGGAAGCCGACGGCACCACCGCCGCCGGCCGCGCCAAGGAGACCGCCGAGGACTACCGGTACTTCCCCGAACCCGACCTCGTCCCCATCGCACCGTCCAGGGAATGGGTCGAACAGCTGCGCGCCACCATCCCCGAGATGCCCTGGGAACGCCGCAAACGCATCCAGGACGACTGGAACCTGACCGACGAGGAACTCCGCGACCTCGTCAACACCGGCGCCATCGACCTCGTCGCCGCCACCGTCGACGCAGGCGCCAGCCAAGCCGACGCCCGCAGCTGGTGGGTCCAATACCTCAACCAACAGGCCAGCACCCGCGAGGTCGAACTCGGCGACCTGGCCATCACCCCGGCCCAGGTCGCACGCGTCATCGAACTCGTCGGCTCCGGCGAACTCACCAACAAACTCGCCCGCCAGGTCGTCGACGGCGTCCTCGACGGCGAAGGAGACCCCGACCAGGTCATCGAGAAACGCGGCCTCAAGGTCGTCTCCGACGACTCGGCCCTCCTCGCCGCCGTCGACGAAGCCCTCGCCGCCCAACCCGACGTCGCCGACAAGATCCGCGGCGGCAAGGTGCAGGCCGCAGGCGCCATCGTCGGCGCCGTTATGAAGGCCACCAAGGGGCAGGCCGACGCCGCTCGTGTTCGCGAGCTTATTTTGGAACGTGTTGGAGCGGCTTGATAGGCGGTGCGGGTAGGGGAACCTGAGTGGCCCTCTCGCTCCGGGCCCCCTTCCTCATGAATGTCCAATTCACCACGTCAGGGCTGTCCTCGCGAGAGGACCACTCAGAACCCCCGGCGGCGCCGGTTGCTCGGGCGGTCGCAGCGGCGGCTCACCTGCCGCTGTGGTTGGTGGCGCAACGTGGCTCGCCTTGCCGCTGTGGTTCTGGCGCAACGCGGGTCGCCTGGCGCTGGGGTTTCTGGCGCAACGCGGCTTGCCTTGCTGGGGTGCGGGGGCCGAAGGGCACAGGTCTTCGTGAGCTGGAAGGTGTATTCGTGATCGCTCGGCCTTCGTGGCAGGGGATCGGCGGGCTCGCGGCTGCGGTGCTCGCCGTCATCTCGTTGTTCCTGCCCTGGACCGTGCTCTCCTCCGCCAACCCCGACGTGCAAGCCGCGCTCGCCGAACTGCCACCCGGCGACGTCACGCGCTCGGTATGGCGGGCGACATTCCTCGGCTGGTTCCCGCCCCTGCTCATCGCTGCAGCCGGTGGCACCGTCGCGGCCATCGGCCGAATCCACGCCGCCCGCACCGGCGGCCTGCCGCAACTGTGGCTCATCGCCGCCGTCGTCGCCGCGCTCTGCGCCGCATTCGGCTGGATCTACATCGAATGGCAGTTCGGCGCCGAAGAACGCGCCGTGCTCGAAGCCAGCGGCGTCACCGTCGCCGCAGGGACCGGGAGATACCTCGGCGCGCTCGCCGCCCTCGCCAGCCTCGTGTTCGCCGTCCTCGACGTGCGCGCGCTCCGAGCCGAAACCCGACGGCGCCGCCCCGCCCGCCGACGTCGCTGACCTCCGCGCACCGCCCGAGCCGGGGGCGTCAGTCGCGGCCCGAACCGCCCGACGGCTGCCGCACGATCAGCACCACCCGGTCGTCACTCGACACCGGGTCCCCACCGTCCTTGTTCACCGTGCCCGCAATGGCCACGTCCTCGGAGGCCTGCGCGAGCGCACCCAGCCTGCCGTAACTCGGGCCGTTGTCCCCGTCCATCATGACCTGCGGCTCGCCGCCCACGGAGCCGTCCTGAGTCAGCGGCAGATTCTGCACGTTCGCGCCCGACTCGGTGGCCACCGCCACCGAATCGGCCCAGTCGGTGCACCCGGCCACGCCCGGCTTGTCCGGCCACGTCCACGCCGCGGCGGGCAGCGCACCGCCGTCGGCGTCCTCAGGGACCTGGTACAGCGCGTCCTTGTCGCCGCCGCGGTCGGTGACCCAGGTGCGCGCGCCGTCGGCCGTCTGGCAGAGCCCACCCGGCTGCGTCAACCCGGACGCCAGCACCGGCGAATCACCCTCCACCGGATCGCCCGTGCCGTTCACCTGCAGCACCTTGCCCGCCAGGGTGCGTGGCTGACGCGCCTGGGCCGGGTCGCCCGCGTCGCCGGTCGCCACCAGCAGCGAACCGTCGGCCGTGGCCAGCAGGGCTCCCGCGTTGCCGGACGAGCCCTTCGGGATGCCCGTCACCACCGGCTTCGGCGGCTGTCCCTGCGCGAACCGGACGACCCGGTTGTCCTGCGCGGTCGTGATGTAGGCGTAGACGAGCCGGTCCTCCGAATAGGTGGGGGACAAGGCCAGGCCCGTCAGACCGCCACCACCCGAGGCGTCGACGTCGAGCTTCGCGAACTCCTGCTCCTTGCCCTCCGAGTCGACGAGCATCACGCGGCCGCTCTTGCGCTCGCCGGCCAGCGCGCTGATCACCTGCCCACTGCCGGGCAACGGCGCCACGGCCGACACCGTGTCCAGGCATGTCGCGATGACGGCCTCGTCGAAGTCCTTGCACCCCTCGGGCGGCGGCACCTCGGTCTGCTGCTGTTGCGGCGCGCTCGGTACCTCGGGCGTCGCCGCCTCGGGCAGCTCCGGCTGCGGGCCCTGCTCGGGGGTCAGCTCCGGTGCGGCCGACCACTTCTCACCCGCCGCCTCGTCACCGAAATCGGCGCACCCGGACAGCACGAGCACGCCGCTGACGGCGATCGCCAGCGGCCACGACCTGCGCTGCGGTCGGGTGCGCACGGTAGACGAGCGTAAGTCGCCGCCCGTGAGCCTCGAGTAAGCGGGTCCGGCGAGGTCGGACAGGATGGGGGCCATGGCGATCACGGTTCTGGTTCCCGATGACGAAGGTATGACGGCTCTCTCCGAGGTCGACGGCGTGCGAGGTGTCCGGTACGTACCCGGCGAGCCGCTGCCCGATGCGGCCGCCGAGGCCGAGGTGCTCGTGCCCGGGTTCGGAGTCACCGAGAAGATCCTCGCCGACCTGCCGAAACTGCGGCTCATCCAGCTGCGCAGTGCCGGGGCGGAGGAGTGGGTGGACATCGTCCCGCCCGGGGTGCTGCTGTCGACGTGCCGCGGCGCGCACGGCGGGAGCACCGCGGAGTGGGCCATGGCCACGCTGCTGTCGCTCTACCGCGAACTGCCGGACTTCCAGGCGGCCCAGGCCGAACGCACGTGGCGCCCGCACGGCACCGACACCCTGCAGGGCAAACGTGCCGTCATCGTCGGTGCGGGCGACGTGGGCAGGCAGCTCGCACGCCGGATGACCCCGTTCGACGTCCGCGTCACGATGGTCGGTATGACCGCCCGCGAGGGAGTGCACGGCGTCGACGAACTGCCCACCTTGCTCGGCGAGGCCGACATCGTCGTCCTCCTCGTGCCGTTGACCTCCCGTACCCGCGGCATGGTCGACGCCGAGTTCCTCGCGGCCATGCCCGACGGGGCGGTGCTCGTGAACGCCGCCAGGGGACCGGTCGTCGACACCGACGCGTTGACGGCGGAGCTGACGTCCCGGCGGCTGCGCGCGATCCTCGACGTCACCGAGCCGGAACCGCTGCCGGACGGGCATCCACTGTGGACGACACCGGGCGTGGTCATCACCCCGCACACCGGAGGATTCGTCAACGGCAGGCTCGATCGCTCGTACGCGATCGTCGCGAAGGAGCTGGCCAGGTACGCGGGCGGGGAGCTGCCGGAGAACCTGGTGCACGGCGAGTACTGAGGCGAGCCTCGGCCCGCGGGGTGTCGGCGTACGGGTGTCGGCGTGCGGGGCCTCCGGGCGTCGGACCCCGTCCCACGGGTGTGCCCGGCCGGTGTGCTCGGCGGCGTGGCTGGGCCGTCGGAGTGATCCGCACGAACTTCTCGACCAATGTTGGTTGTTCGTTTGCTCGGCGCGCTGCTTCTCTGTCAGTCGATCACCGACGGCAGAGAGGATCCCCATGGACTCGGCAACGGCCGTGCCCGACCGATCGTCCGACACCAGCTCACCCGCCACCGGATCAACCGATACTGGCCCGACCGCCACCGGCTCACCCGTCACCAGCTCGCCCCGCACCGGCCGGCGCGTGCCCGGCTCCCGTCGCCGACTCACCCGTCCCGTCTTCGCGCTCAAGACCGTCACCGCGACGGCCCTGCTGCTCGCCGCACCGATGGCGGGCGTGGCCTACGCCGAACCGCCTGCCGCGCTGCCCGCCAGCCACGCGGAGGCCGACGGCACCTGGCAGCCCGCGTTCGACTACGACACCGACGGCTGTTACCCCACGCCCGCCATCGGTCCCGACGGTACGGTCGCCGAGGGGCTGAACAACTCCGGTGCCCTCAACGGCGAATGCCGTGACCAATCCGATTTGGACAACACCAACTCCTACTCACGGTCGCTGTGCGACGGGGACTGGTGCGCCTATCTCTACGACCTGTACTTCGAGAAGGATCAGGCCGTTCCCGGACTCGACGCGTTCGGTCACCGGCACGACATCGAGCACGTCGTCGTGTGGGTCAACGGCGACGAGGCCCAGTACGTCTCCGTCTCCGCCCACGGCGACTACTCGACCTATCCCGCCTCCGAGGTGCAGTGGGAAGGCACCCATCCCAAGATCGTCTACCACAAGGACGGTGCCAGCACCCACTGCTTCCGGATCGCGTCCACAGGGGACGAGCCGCCGGAGAACCACTACGGCACCTGGCAGTATCCCGACCTCGTCAGCTGGGACCACTTCCCGGACGGCATCCGTGACACGCTCGTCGCGGCCGACTTCGGCAGTGCGAGTCTGGCCATCTCGGACGGAGCCTTCGAAAGCAACCTGGAGAAGGCCAAGCCCGAGGACATCCCCTTCGATCCACACGCCTGAAGCCGATCGTCACCGCGGCGACACCGTGAGCAGTGCGGCGTTCACGGTGTCGTCGCGGTGATGCTCTACCCTGCGCGCGTATGAGCACACCCGACGAGCCCACGACCCACTTCCCGGCCGGTTCCCCCGGCGCGTTCGACGATTCCGGATACAGCTCCGGTTACTCGACAACAGACCAGAACGCCCTGCTGGACGACGTCGAGGACACCCGCCGTGAACCCGACCGGTGGCACGCCGGACTCGACATCGGCCTGCTGGTGCTGCGTCTCGCACTCGCCATGGTGATGGGTGCGCACGGCCTGCAGAAACTGTTCGGCCTGTTCGACGGTCCCGGCATCGGCGGGTTCGCCGACGCGCTGACCGGCATGGGCTACACCAGTCAGACCACCCTGCTCGCGTGGATCACCGCCGTCTCCGAGACCGGCGGTGCGCTGCTGCTCGCGCTCGGTCTGTTCACCCCGCTCGGTGCGGCCGCGATCCTCGGCGTCACCGCCAACATCGTGTTCACGAAGTTCCAGCTCGGCAGTGGCTACTTCGACGCCGAACTCGACATCGTGCTCGCGCTGATGGCGCTGACCCTGCTGTTCACCGGTGCGGGCCGCGTCTCGATCGACAAGAACACGCCCTGGCGCCGCAAGCCGGGCGCCTTCGGCGCGGTGGGCCTGCTGCTGGCCGCCGCGGCGTCCACAGTGGTCATCGTCCTGTTCCGCTGACCACCGCACATCCGAGAAGACTGCCGCCGGCAGGCGGTCCGAACACCACGAAGGCGCCGCACCCCGACGGGTGCGGCGCCTTCGTGGTCTGGGGTTACTGGTTGATGTCGCGCACCGCGCCCCGGTCGGCCGACGTCGCCATCTTCGCGTAGGCCTGCAGTGCCATCGTCACCGGACGCTGGCGTTCGGCGGGCTGCCACGGCCGCTCACTGGCGTCCATCTTGGCCCTGCGCTCGGCGAGCACGTCCTCGTTGACGAGCAGTTCGAGCCTGCGCTCATGGACGTCGATGAGCACGCGGTCGCCGTCCTCGACCAGTCCGATGGCGCCGCCCGCCGCGGCCTCCGGCGAGATGTGCCCGACCGAGATGCCCGACGACCCGCCGGAGAAGCGGCCGTCGGTGATCAGCGCACACACCTTGCCGAGGCCCGCGCCCTTCAGGAACGCCGTCGGATGCAACATCTCCTGCATGCCGGGACCGCCAGAAGGACCCTCGTAGCGCACGACGATCACGTCACCGGGCTGGATCTTCTTGCCGAGGATCGCCGACACGGCCTCCTCCTGGCTCTCGACGACGCGTGCCGGGCCCTCGAAGTGCCACAGCTCCTCGTCGATGCCCGCCGACTTGATCACCGCGCCGTTCTCGGCGAGGTTGCCGCGCAGCACGGCCAGTCCGCCGTCGGCGGTGTAGGCGTGCTCGACGTCGCGAATGCAGCCGCCGGCCGCGTCGGTGTCCAACGAGGACCATCGGTTGTCGGTCGAGAACGCCTGAGTGGTGCGCACCCCGCCCGGCGCCGCGTGGAAGAGTTCCACCGCCTCCTGCGAAGGGGACTCGCTCCGGATGTCCCACGTGGACAGCCACTGCTCGAGCGACGGCGAGTGCACCGAGCTCACGCCGGTGTTGAGCAGGCCGCCGCGGTACAGCTCGCCGAGGATCGCCGGGATTCCGCCGGCCCGGTGGACGTCCTCCATGTGGTAGTCCGAGTTCGGCGCCACCTTGGACAGACACGGCACCGACCGGCCGATGCGGTCGATGTCGTCGATCGAGAAGTCGACCTCGCCCTCCTGTGCGGCGGCGAGGATGTGCAGCACGGTGTTCGTCGACCCACCCATGGCCATGTCGAGCGCCATGGCGTTCTCGAACGCCTCCTTCGAGGCGATACTGCGCGGCAGCGCCGACTCGTCGTCCTCGGCGTACCAGCGCCTGGCCAGCTCGACGACCGTGCGGCCCGCGTTCTCGAACAGGGCGCGCCGTGCGGCGTGGGTCGCCAGCGTCGATCCGTTGCCGGGCAGCGACAGGCCGAGCGCCTCGGTCAGGCAGTTCATCGAGTTCGCCGTGAACATGCCCGAGCAGGAACCGCACGTCGGGCACGCCGAGCGTTCGACCTCCGACAGCCCTTCCTCGTCGACCTTGTCGTTGGCCGACGCCGAGATCGTCGTGATCAGGTCGCTCGACGGGTGAGCCACGCCGTCGACGGCGACCGCCTTACCGGCCTCCATCGGACCGCCGGAGACGAACACCGTCGGGATGTTCAGCCGCATCGCGGCGTTGAGCATGCCGGGCGTGATCTTGTCGCAGTTGGAGATACACACCAGCGCGTCGGCCTGGTGCGCGTTGGTCATGTACTCGACCGAGTCGGCGATGATCTCACGCGAGGGCAGCGAGTAGAGCATGCCCGAGTGGCCCATGGCGATGCCGTCGTCGACCGCGATGGTGTGGAACTCGCGTGCCACGCCGCCCGCCTCGCCGACCGCCTTCGCCACGATCTCGCCGAGATCCTTGAGGTGTACGTGGCCGGGGACGAACTGGGTGTACGAGTTGGCGATCGCGACGATCGGCTTGCCGAAGTCGCTGTCGGTCATCCCGGTCGCTCGCCACAGGGAACGCGCCCCGGCGGCGTTACGGCCGTGGGTGGTGGTTCGGGAACGCAGAGCAGGCATGGGGCAAGGCTACGCCCGTGTTCCAACGCCTGGACAGGTGGCGGCCCGACATGCGGTGATCGCCACGGCGACGTGCCCGGCATGTGGGATACGGGGCCGTCGAACGGCTTCCGGGTGCGTAGTCAGGCCGTGGCGGCGTCGGTCTTGGTCTCGGCGGTCGTGGTCTCGTCGGTCGTGGTGGTCTCGTCGGTCTTGGTCGGCGCGGGCTCGGTCGGCTCGGGCTTGGCCGGCTCGGCCGATTCGCCGGCGAGTGCTCCCGACGGATCCGGCACGCGCCCGTTCGACAACAGGGACAGCACCGGCACGTGGCGCAGGCGCACGTGGGGGAGGCGGATCCGCGTGGCGGTCTCGTCGTTGCCCTTGCGGTCGCGCAGGACGGCCTCGACACCCGCCTTCTTGGTGACCGACAGGCCCGAGAGCTCGTCCCACGGGATGGACCGCGACGACGTCAGGGTGCGGACCGACAGTCCCTCGGGGGTCGCGACGGTGCGCACGCGCAGCACCCACACGACGATGGCGACCGGGATCAGGTACAGCGCCTGCAGGCCCGGTGCGGTGAACGCCACGGGGGTGATGCAGAACAGCAGGATCGGGATGGTCAGCAGGGACACCGGCGGGACGCGGAACACCGCGCGGCGCTGCTTCCGCACGACGTGCTCGTCGCGGGTCGCACGCTCGCGGACCTGGGTCGCTGACTGCTGCTGCGGTTCGCCTGGTTCGTCTGCCACACCTCGATGGTGCCACCGTCGGGTGGTCTTCCGGCATTCCGGGCCGGTTTGCGCAGGGGCAACGGTGCCGTGATCGACCACGGAATCCGCAACACGAGCCCCTGGATCCGCAACACGCGCCCCCGGATCCGCGACACACGGCCCCGGAGGCGCAACACGGCGGCCGGGTGGGGGAGCGGTGTCCGCCACGTGGATCAGGGTTCCAGTATCCGGAATCACTGTCCCGCAGAGTTGACACCTCTCCCGGCGGCGGACTACCGTCACCGGCGTGACACCGCAGACGATTCTCGTACTTCCCAAGCGCGTTGATGTCGAGGACAACGCCTAGGAAGTCCTCTTCTGCATCGACGCGCGACCCTCGTACGGCCACCCCGGTCGGCGGGGGTTTTTTGATGTCGTCATCCGCCACGACGGACCCGGCGGGCCCGGCGACATGCCAGCAGGACCGACTCGACAGCACACGGAAAGCCGAAAGAACTCCGCAGGACCGCACTCAGGACACGAGGCAGAATCCATGACTAGCGCGACGTCGCGATCGGAATCCGGCTCCGCCGGAGACACCGGAGCCCAGGACGCCCACGAGGGGTCCCCGAAGTCCGCCCAGCCGAACGGACCCGCCGCAGGCGGTGCCCGTCCGAAGCCCGCCCCGCCCGCAGGCACCCCCGTCCGGGTGACCGGCGCGCAGTCGCTCGTACGCGCGCTCGAGGCCGTCGGCTCCGAAGTCGTCTTCGGCATCCCCGGCGGCACGATTCTGCCCGCCTACGACCCGCTGCTCGACTCCACGAAGGTCCGCCACGTCCTCGTCCGTCACGAACAGGCGGCCGGGCACGCCGCCACGGGGTACGCCCAGGCCACCGGCAAGGTCGGCGTGTGCATGGCCACGTCGGGTCCGGGCGCGACGAACCTGGTGACGCCGCTGGCCGACGCCAACATGGACTCGGTTCCCGTCGTCGCGATCACCGGTCAGCAGACCCGCGGCCTCATCGGAACCGACGCGTTCCAGGAAGCCGACATCTGCGGCATCACGATGCCGATCACCAAGCACAACTTCCTCGTCACCGACCCGGCCGACATCCCGCGCGTCATCGCCGAGGCCTTCCACCTGGCGAGCACGGGCCGTCCCGGACCGGTGCTGGTCGACATCCCGAAGGACGTGCTGCAGGAGACCACGTCGTTCGCGTGGCCGCCGGAGATGCGGCTGCCCGGCTACCGCCCGACACTGCGTCCGCACGGCAAGCAGGTGCGCGAGGCGGCGCGGCTCATCTCCCGTTCCCGCAGGCCCGTGCTGTACGTCGGCGGCGGCGTGCTGAAGGCCGAGGCCGCCGAGGAACTGCGGGAGCTGGCCGAACTCACCAAAATCCCGGTGGCCACGACGCTCATGGCACGCGGCGTGTTCCCCGACTCGCACGACCACCACGTCGGCATGCCGGGCATGCACGGCACGGTCTCGGCCGTCGCGGCGATGCAGCGCTCGGACCTGCTCATCGCGCTCGGTGCGCGGTTCGACGACCGGGTGACGGGCAGGCTCGACTCGTTCGCCCCCGACGCCACCGTCGTGCACGCCGACATCGACCCCGCCGAGATCTCCAAGAACCGCAAGGCCGACGTGCCGATCGTCGGCGACTGCAAGGAGATCATCCGCGAGCTCATCGAGGCGGTGAAGTTCGAACACGACCGTGGGGACAGGCCGGACCTGTCCGCATGGTGGACGCAGATCAACGCGTGGCGGGAGACCTTCCCCGCAGGCTACGAGTGGCCCGAGGACGGCACGCTCGCGCCGCAGTACGTCATCGAGCGCATCGGTGAACTCGTCGGCCCGGACGCCTACTACGCGGCGGGTGTCGGCCAGCACCAGATGTGGGCCGCCCAGTTCATCAAGTACGACAACCCGCGCACGTGGATCAACTCCGGCGGGCTCGGCACGATGGGCTTCGCCGTCCCCGCGGCGATGGGTGCCCAGTTCGGCCAGCCGGACAAGCAGGTGTGGGCCATCGACGGCGACGGCTGTTTCCAGATGACCAACCAGGAACTCGCCACGTGCGCGATCGAGGGCGCGCCGATCAAGGTCGCCGTGATCAACAACGGCAACCTCGGCATGGTGCGGCAGTGGCAGAACCTGTTCTACGCCGAGCGGTACTCCAACACCGACCTCGGCACGCACAAGCACCGCATCCCGGACTTCGCGCTGCTGGCCGAGTCGCTGGGCTGCGCGGGTCTGCGGTGCGAGACGGCCGACGAGGTCGACGACGTGATCAAGCAGGCGATGGCCATCAACGACCGCCCTGTCGTGATCGATTTCGTCGTGGGCAAGGATGCACAGGTGTGGCCGATGGTCGGACCCGGTGCGAGCAACGACGAGGTGATGGCCGCCAGGGGTATCCGGCCGTTGTTCGACGACGACGACGTCACCGACGGCCCTGCCGAGGGTGGCATCGTCGCCGACCGGGCCGTGACGGACAAGGCCGCCACCGGCAGCACCGAAGACGTGCGAGGGGAGCAGAACGAGTCATGAGCATGCACACGCTGAGCGTCCTGGTGGAGAACGTCCCCGGCGTGCTCGCCCGTGTCTCCGGACTGTTCTCCCGGCGCGGGTTCAACATCGAGTCCCTCGCCGTCGGGCCCACGGAGAACCCGGAGGTGTCCCGGATGACGATCGTGGTCGCCGTCGAGGAACAACCCCTCGAGCAGGTGACCAAACAGCTCAACAAGCTCGTCAACGTCATCAAGATCGTGGAGCTCGACCCCGCCAGCTCGGTGCAGCGCGACCTGCTGCTCGTGAAGGTGCGGGCCGACGCCACCGTGCGCAGTCAGGTCCTCGAGACCGTGGAGATGTTCCGGGCGAAGGTCGTCGACGTCTCGCCCGAGGCGCTCACCATCGAGGCCACCGGCCCGCACGACAAACTGAACGCGCTGATGCGCATGCTGGAACCGTACGGTGTGCGCGAGCTCGTGAAGTCCGGCATGGTCGCACTCGGCCGGGGTGCCCGGTCGATCACGGCGAGCCAGGCCCGCTAGAACGCGAAACGAGAACGCACGCCGCCGCCGACTCGGACGGTGTGCGCTCCCCGGCCCGGCGCATCCGCCGGGCCCACGAAGCGATGGGAAAGGAAGTACCGCCCCTCATGTCAGTCGAAATCTTCTACGACGACGACGCCGATCTGAGCATCATCCAGGGCCGCAAGGTCGCCGTCATCGGTTACGGCAGTCAGGGCCACGCACACGCGCTGAGCCTGCGCGACTCGGGCGTCGACGTCCGGATCGGCCTGGCCGAGGGATCGAAGTCGCGGGCCAAGGCCGAGGAAGAGGGCCTGCAGGTCGGCACGGTGTCCGAGGTGTCCGCGTGGGCCGACGTCATCATGATCCTGGCGCCCGACACCAAGCAGCGCGCCATCTACACCGAGTCGATCGAGCCGAACCTGTCCGACGGCGACGCGCTGTTCTTCGGCCACGGCTTCAACATCCGGTACGACCTCATCAAGCCTCCGGCCAATGTGGACGTCGCGATGGTCGCCCCGAAGGGCCCCGGCCACCTGGTGCGCCGTCAGTTCGTCGACGGCAAGGGTGTGCCGTGCCTGATCGCGGTCGAGCAGGACCCGAGCGGTAACGGCCAGGCCCTGGCGCTGTCGTACGCGGCCGCCATCGGCGGTGCGCGGGCCGGCGTCATCAAGACGACCTTCACCGAGGAGACCGAGACCGACCTGTTCGGTGAGCAGTCGGTGCTCTGCGGTGGCGCCTCGGCGCTGGTGCAGACGGGCTTCGAGGTGCTCACCGAGGCGGGCTACGCCCCGGAGATCGCCTACTTCGAGGTGCTGCACGAGCTCAAGCTGATCGTCGACCTCATGTACGAGGGCGGCATCGCCCGGATGCGGTACTCGATCTCGGACACCGCCGAGTACGGCGACCTCACCCGTGGTCCGCGCGTGATCACGCCGGAGGTCAAGGAGAACATGAAGGCCGTGCTGGCCGAGATCCAGGACGGCACCTTCGCCCGCGAATGGGTCGGCGAGGACGAGTCGGGCCGCGCGAACTTCACCAAGCTGCGCGAGAGCGGCGAGAAGCACCCGATCGAGGAGACCGGCAAGAAGCTGCGCGACCTCATGTCGTGGGTGGACCGTCCGATTACCGAGACGGCCTGATCGTCGGTCATTGGCTCGTGGGCCCCGGGACGCAGCACCGTCCCGGGGCCCACTGCTGTTCGGGCGGGATGCGACCGTCCGAGCGCTCCGGCGAGGTAGGGCCGAATGCCCTAGCGTGCGGGGTCATGACGTGGGGTGTTGAGAGCAACGGGGGCAAGGTCGCCCTGGCGGCGGCACTGGATCTGGCCTCGGCGCGATGGTCCAGGGTGCAGCCGGAGGGCGGCGATCTCGAGTACGCATTCGTGCCGCACAGCGACGGCGTGACCTACGTGGTGCTGCGGTACGCCCGTCCGGAAGGCGAATCCAGACCGGTTCTCGTGTTCACGCCGTCCGAGTGGGATGCCTTTCTCGCGGGCGCGCGCGACGGGGAATTCGACCGTCCGCAGGATTGATCTCGCGCTTCTCCTGGAGATGTCGCGATCGCCAGCGCAGTGAAGTGACGGGACGAACGAAGTCCGAAACCGCGCGGTCTGACCTGCGGAAACGCGAAGAGATTTTTCCCCGATTGCGCCGAATTCGCCGTCGAGCATTGCGCTCGCGTTAACCCCGGCGGATAGACTCCGCCTACCGAGGACACAGCGACGTGACCTCGACCACGCCGACGACGGCTGCGGCTGCGGTGCAGGCCGGGCGTTTCTCCGTCGGCGAGCACAAGGCAGACGCACGGTAGGCGCGCACGTCGCGACCGAGCGGCGCAGCGGACGTCCGCGACGCGCACGGCCTGATCGCCACCACGATCCGGTCTGCGGTGACGGGTCTGCCGGGTCGTCTGTGCGCCTGCCGAACCTGAACAGTGAGCCGAGCTACGAAAGGCGCATCGTGACCACTTCCACCAAGCCCGTCGTCCTCCTCGCCGAGAAGCTCGCTCCCTCCGCGGTGAGCGTCTTCGGAGACGAGGTCGAGATCCGGCACGTGGACGGAACGGACCGGCCCGCACTGCTCGAGGCGGTGAAGACCGCCGACGCGCTGCTCGTCCGGTCCGCCACGCAGGTCGACGCCGAAGTGCTCGATGCGACCGGTTCGCTGAAGGTCGTGGCGCGGGCCGGGGTCGGCCTCGACAACGTCGACGTACCCGCGGCCACCGAGCGCGGCGTCCTCGTCGTGAACGCTCCGACGTCCAACATCGTCTCCGCCGCCGAGCACGCGATCGCTCTGCTGCTGTCGGTGCTGCGCCGCGTGCCCGCCGCCGACCAGAGCCTGCAGGGCGGGGAGTGGAAGCGCAGCGCCTACACCGGCGTCGAGCTCAACGGCAAGACCGTCGGTGTCGTGGGCTTCGGCAAGATCGGCCAGCTCGTCTCGCAGCGGCTCGCGGCGTTCGACACGAAGCTGCTGGCCTACGACCCGTACGCCTCGGCCGCGCGCGCCAAGCAGTTCGGTGTCGAGCTCGTCAGCCTCGACGACCTGCTGGCGCAGGCCGACATCATCACCGTCCACCTGCCGAAGACGCCGGAGACCAAGGGCATCATCGACGCCGCGGCGCTGTCGAAGACCAAGAAGGGCGTCGTGATCGTCAACGCCGCCCGTGGTGGTCTCGTCGACGAGGCGGCCCTGGCCAAGGCGATCTCCGACGGCCAGGTCTCCGGTGCCGGGATCGACGTGTTCGAGTCGGAGCCGGTCACCGAGAGCCCGCTGTTCGGGCTGCCCAACGTCGTGGTGACGCCGCACCTGGGTGCCTCCACCGCCGAGGCGCAGGACCGCGCGGGCACCGACGTCGCCCGCTCCACACTGCTGGCGCTGCGCGGCGACTTCGTGCCCGACGCCGTGAACGTCGCGGGCGGCGCGGTCACCGACGAGGTGCGGCCGTACCTGCCGCTGGCACAGAAGCTCGGCACCGTGCTGTCGGCCTTCAGCGCCAAGGCCCCGCAGTCGGTGTCGGTCGTCGCCTCGGGTGAGCTGTCCGGTGAGGACGTCAGCGTCCTTCAGCTGGCCGCGCTCAGGGGCGTGTTCGCCAATGTCGTCGAGTCGCAGGTCACGTTCGTCAACGCACCGCGGCTGGCCGAGGAACTGGGCGTGCAGGTGTCGGTCAGCACCGAGCCCGAGAGCCCCAACTACCGCAGCCAGCTCAGCGTGCGTGCCGTGCAGGAGGACGGCACCGCGCACACCGTGTCCGGTGCGGTCACCGGCAAGGAGGAGGTGCAGAAGCTGATCGAGATCGACGGCAGGCACTTCGACATCCGCGCCGAGGGCAACATGCTCCTCATGGAGTACCCCGACAAGCCGGGCACCATGGGCCGCGTCGGTACCGTCCTGGGCGAGGCGGGCGTGAACATCGACGCCGCGCAGATCAGCCAGACGGCCGACCGTTCCAACGCCGTGATGCTGCTGCGGGTGGACCGTCCCGTCGACCCGGCGCTGCTCGACCCGATCGGTGCTGCGGTGTCGGCGCGCAAGATCCGTTCCATCAGCTTCCTCTGATCCGGGTCCGCCGCCGGAAACACCCGCGCGGCACGAGGAACCGGAAGGTTCGGACCATTACATTCGGATAAAGCGCTACCAACGGCGCTGTCGAGAGATGCCCCCGGTGCGGTTAGCTGGCTGATTGTCGCAATGTCAACCAGTTGACCCATTGGGGGCATCTCGTGATGAGACGTCGGCGAGCGCGTGTTGCCGCGACCTGTTCGGCCGCATTGCTCACCGCCACCGTTGCGGTGGGTGGCGCGGCCGCGCAGGACGCTTCGGGAATCGAGGCCGTACCGTTCGCCTCGGGTGCGCGGATCGATCCGGCCACGGTGTCGCCGACCTCCGGAATCTCGCCGCGCCTTGCCGGCGCGCAGGGCGAGGTCTCGGCGTTCGTCGAGGTGGACGAGCAGGCGGCCGTCGATGCGTTCAACGCCGAGCGCGACAACGGCGTGAAGGCGGCCGCGGCCGCGGGCAAACGTGCTCGCGGGGCCGCTCTGGCCGCGGTCGACGGCGTGCTCGGCGGGCTCAGGGCCCTCGACGGCGGCACGCGTGTGCTCGGCCGTACCGCCAACGCGGTCCCCGGAGCCATCGTCACCGCGGACGCCGCGCACCTGCGGTCGCTGGCCGAACGTGACGACGTCGTGTCGGTCAAGCCGATCGTGCCCAAGCGCCACCAGAACGCGGGCGCCGACCAGCTGACGAAAGCCGTCGACGTGTGGCAGCAGACCGGCACGTACGGCGAGGACGTGACGATCGGCGTCATCGACAGCGGCATCGACTACACCCACGCGACGTTCGGTGGCCCGGGCACGACCGAGGCCTACGAGTCGGTCGATCCCGCCGCGGACGCTCCGGCCGACCTGTTCCCCTCGGACAAGGTCGTCGGCGGCACGGACCTGGTCGGCGACGACTACGACGCCTCGGGGGAGAACGGATCGCCCGAACCGAAGCCCGACGCCAACCCCCTTCCCTGCATGGCCCACGGCACGCACGTCGCGGGCACGGCCGCGGGGTACGGCGTCCGGGCCGACGGTTCGACGTTCGACGGCGACTACTCCACTCTGGACGGCGCAGCGCTCGAGGCCATGACGGTCGCACCGGGGAGTGCACCGAAGGCGCAGCTCTACGACATCAAGGTGTTCGGCTGCGCCGGTTCCACCGACGTGATGGCACAGGCGATGGACCTGGCGCTCGACCCGAACGGCGACGGCGACTTCTCCGACAAGCTCGACGTCGTGAACATGTCCGTCGGCAGCGACTACGGCGCCCCGGACGATCCCGAGGCCGACTTCGTCCGCAAGCTGGTGGACAACGACGTGCTGCCGGTCATGTCGGCGGGCAACGGCGGTGACCTGTACGGCGTCGGCGGCAGTCCCGGCAACACGCCCGAGGGGCTGGGCGTGGCCAGTATCCGCGACGCCTCCGTGCTCCGCGACGCCGTGGAGGTCACCGCACCGTCCGATGTGGCCGGCGACGTTCCGGGGCAGTTCAGCCAGGACTACGCCGCCTACGACGAACTCGACATCACCCGCGAGGTCGTCACGCCGTCCGGGGACAACGCCGACGGCTGCGCTGCCTACTCCGACGGTGACGCCACGGCGGTCGCCGACCGGATCGTGTGGCTGGAGTGGGACGACAACGACGAGACCAGGGTGTGCGGATCGGTCGACCGGGCCGATCACGCCGCCGCGGCCGGGGCCGCGGGGGTGTTGTTCACGTCCGGCGAGGCGCACTTCGGCGCCGCCATCGCGGGCAACGCCGACGTGCCCGTGTTCCAGTTGACGGCCACCGCCACCGAGCGCCTGCGCTCCTCGGCCGAGGCGGGCACGCTCGAGATCCGGATGACGGGGGACGGGCGCACCTCACTGCCCACGAAGGACGAGTCCATCGAGGACACTCCGAGTTCGTTCACCTCCCGTGGCGTACGGGCGCCGGCCGTCAAACCGGACCTCGCCGCGCCGGGCGACACGATCGCCTCGGCGCTGATGGGCGGAGGGTCGGCCGCGACCGTGATGTCGGGAACGTCGATGGCCTCGCCGCACGCCGCGGGCATCGCCGCGCTCGTCCGCGAGACCCGTCCGGGGTGGAACGCCACCGAGGTGAAGAACGCGCTGATGAACACCGCGGTCCACGAGGTGACCGCGGACGGCACCGTCGTGGGTCCCCAGCGCGTCGGCGCCGGGCGGATCGACGCTCAGGCCGCGGTCGACAACGCGGTGCTCGCGTACTCGCTCCGCGATCGGAAGGCCGTGAGTCTCTCGTTCGGTGTCCTCGAGGTGAGCCGGCCGACGACGAAGACGAAGATCGTCCGCCTGGAGAACAAGGGCGACACACCCGCGCGGTACTCGGTCGGCTACGAGGCGGCAGGCACGGTGCCCGGAGTCGCCGTCGAACCGTCGAAGGACACGGTCGAGGTCCCCGCCCACGGCACCGCGTTCCTGACCGTCCGGCTGCGGATCCAGGACCCCGCAGCCCTGCGCAAGACCATGGACCCCACGCTCGAGCCCACCCAGCTCGACGTCGCACGGCAGTTCGTGGCCGAGGAGGCGGGCCGGCTCGTGCTGACCCCGCAGGGCGAGGGTTCGACGCTGCACCTGCCCGTGCACGCCGCGCCCAAACCGGCGGCGGATCTGCACCACGCGCGTTCGCTGACCCTCTCCGACGGCACGGGCGAGCTCGCCTTCCGTGGCCGCGGTCTCGACCAGGGGGAGGGCAGCGAGGCGTACCGCTCGATGGTCAGCGTGCTGGACCTGCACGCCGAGTCGCCGAAGATGCCGTCGTGCCGGGGCGGCGAGCCGAACGGGACGTGCACGATCAACGAGACGGCCGAGGGCGGCGACCTTCGCTACGTCGGCGCGGGGTCCTTCGGTACGGGGTCCTCCGGCGAGAACGACGACGCGTTCGTCGCCTTCGGACTGTCCACGTGGGGAACGTGGGCCAACCTCGGGGGGAACACCGTCCCGTACGTGGAGATCGACGTCAGCGGAGACGGAGAGCCGGATTTCGAGACGTCGGTGGCCGTTCTGCCGTCCACGGACGTGCTCGTGGCCAGGACCGTCGACCTCGCCGACGGCTCCACAGTGGACGTGCAGCCGATCAACGGCCAGTTCGGCGACGTCGACACGAACGTCTTCGACAGCGACGTCGCCGTGCTGCCGGTGTCGATGACGGCACTGGGCATCGATCCTGCTGCCGAGAGCCACGAGATCTCCTACACCGCCGCGGTCTCCGGGCTCTACGGGGACCCGGAGACCGGTGACGTGGACCGGATCGACGAGCCGGTGACCTTCGATGCGCTCAACCCGGCCCACACCGTGAGCGGCGGGGACGGAGCCGCGCTGTCGTACGTGGTCGGTGGGGGCGATGCCGTCACCGTGACCCGCAACCCCGCGGCAGCCGGCGAAGCCGATCGGCTTCTGGTGCTGTCGCACCACAACGAGTCCGGGGATCGCGCCTCGACCGTGAAGATCCGCGACACCGGCCGCTCCGGTGAGGCGGCCGGAGCAGCACGGACAGGCACGGCGCAGGCAGACACGACGCGGGCAGGCACGGCCGGCTGACCGGTCCGGAACCCACCGGTCGGGGGACCGCGTACGTGTCCGGATGCGACGTTGGGGTGGTCGTGGGTCGACAGTTTGTCGACGCCCGGTAACCTGCCGTCGCTGGCTTTGGATGCGAATGGGGTACCCGCGGCCGGTGGGGCCCGACCTGACGGAGGTGTGTGGATGCGGCTCGCTGTGATCCCCGGTGACGGGATCGGGCCCGAGGTGGTCTCCGAGGCCCTGAAGGTGCTCAAGGAGGTCGTGCCGAACGCGGAGACGACCAGCTACGACCTCGGTGCGTCCCGCTGGCACTCGACGGGTGAACTGCTGCCCGAGTCGGTGCTCGGCGAGCTCGCCGAGCACGACGCGATTCTGCTGGGCGCGGTGGGCGACCCGAGCGTGCCCAGCGGCATTCTCGAGCGTGGCCTGCTGCTGCGGCTGCGGTTCGAGCTCGACCACCACGTCAACCTTCGTCCCGGCAGGCTGTACCCGGGCGTTGCCGGTCCGTTGGGCGACCCCGGCGAGATCGACATGCTCGTCGTCCGCGAGGGCACCGAGGGCCCGTACGCGGGCAACGGCGGCCTGCTGCGCAAGGACACCGAGCACGAGATCGCCACCGAGGTCAGCCTCAACACGGCCTTCGGCATCCGCCGGGTCGTGACCGACGCGTTCCGCCGCGCCAACGAGCGGCCCCGCAAGCACCTCACGCTGGTGCACAAGACGAACGTGCTGCTGCACTCGGGTTCGTTGTGGTCGCGGATCGTCGAAGAGGTCTCGCTGGAATACCCGGAGGTGTCGGTCGCGTACTCGCACATCGACGCCGCGACCATCCACATGGTCACCGACCCGAGCCGCTTCGACGTGATCGTCACCGACAACCTGTTCGGCGACATCATCACCGACCTCGCGGCCGCCGTGACGGGCGGCATCGGCCTCGCCGCCAGCGGCAACCTCGACATCTCCGGCCGTAACCCGAGCATGTTCGAGCCGGTGCACGGCAGCGCGCCCGACATCGCGGGCCAGAACGTGGCCGACCCGACCGCCACCGTGCTGTCGGTGTCGCTGCTGCTCGACCACCTCGGCGAGAAGGAGGCGGCGCGCCGGATCGAGGCGTCGGTCGCGTTCGATCTCGCCACCCGGGACCAGGCCTCGCCGGGTACGACCACCGCGATCGGTGACCGGCTCGCCGCGCTGGTGTCGTCGAACACCACGCGTCCCGCCATGTGACACCTGCGGACTCCGAAAGGCGCCTCGGCAGCACGCCGGGGCGCCTTTCTCATGCCCGAGGTGCGTCCGGAATGTGAGAGGGATGCCCACTGGATGGACCGTGGATGCGGGCGTGTGGCATGATGCGAGTCATGCACACGCTTCGCGTGATCATTATTGGCAGGCGCGCCGGATAAGTGCCCTTTCGAGCACCCGGCGCGCAGACCTCTCGCATCCTCACGCGGGGGGTCTTTTTTGTTGGCCACACAGGCCCGCGTCCACCGCAGACCCAGCCCGCACTCTTTCCGAGGAGACGAACCCGTGACCCGCACGGAACCGGCCGGCACCCCGCTCGGCGACGACTTCCACCTGTACGACACCACGCTGCGCGACGGGGCCCAGCGTGAGGGGATCTCGTACTCGGTGGCCGACAAGCTCGCCGTCGCACGGCATCTCGACGAGCTCGGTGTCGGGTTCATCGAGGGTGGCTGGCCGGGTGCCATGCCGAAGGACACGGAGTTCTTCGCCCGTGCGGCCGCCGGTGAGCTCGAGCTGTCCCACGCCGCACTCGTCGCGTTCGGATCGACCCGGCGTGCCGGCACCGCGGCGGGGGACGACCCGCAGGTACGCGCACTGCTCGACTCACAGGCGCCCGTCGTGACCCTGGTGGCCAAATCGGACGTTCGGCACATCGAGCGCGCGCTGCGGGTCGACGTCGACGAGGCGTGCGCCATGGTCGCCGACACGGTGAAGTTCCTCGTCGGCGAAGGCAGGCGCGTGTTCCTCGACGCCGAGCACTTCTTCGACGGCTACGCCCACGATCCGGACTCCGCGTTGCGCGTGCTGGACGCGGCGGGCACCGCGGGCGCCGACGTGGTCGTGCTGTGCGACACCAACGGCGGCCAGCTGCCCCTCGGTATCGCCGAGACCGTCCGCGAGGTGGCCGACCGCACCGGACTGCGCATCGGCATCCACTGTCAGGACGACACCTCGTGCGCCGTCGCCAACAGCATCGCCGCGGTGCAGGCGGGTGCCACCCACGTGCAGTGCACCGCGAACGGCTACGGGGAACGTGCCGGCAACGCCGATCTGTTCGCCGTCACGGGAAACCTCGTGGCCAAACTGGGGATGAACGTCCTTCCCGAGGGCCGGGCCGCCGAGCTGACCCGGGTGTCCCACGCCCTCGCCGAGATCGCCAACATCGCACCCGACACCCACCAGGCCTACGTCGGGTCGTCGGCCTTCGCCCACAAGGCGGGGCTGCACGCGAGCGCGATCAAAGTGGATCCGTTGCTGTACAACCACATCGACCCGGCGACCGTCGGCAACGACATGCGCGTCCTGGTCACCGAGATGGCGGGCAAGGCGAGCCTCGAACTCAAGGGCGCCGAACTGGGCGTCGACCTCGCCGGCAATCCCGAGGCGTTGAGCAGCACGGTCGACAAGGTGAAGGACCTCGAGGCGGGCGGCTGGTCGTTCGAGGCAGCCGACGCATCGTTGGAACTGTTGATGCGCCGCGAGATCGCCGGTGCCGAGGGCCGCGAGGCCGCGGCGCCGCCGTTCACGCTCGAGTCGTACCGGGTGGTGCTCGACCACCGCGTGGACGGCGAGGTGGTCTCCGAGGCCACCGTGAAGGTGCACGTGGCGGGGGAGCGGGTCATCGCCACCGCCGAGGGGAACGGTCCGGTCAACGCACTCGATGCGGCACTGCGGAAGGCGCTGCGGCCGCATCTGTCGTGGCTCGACGAGATGGCGCTGTCGGACTACAAGGTGCGCATCCTGGTGAACCGGCAGGGCACCGGTGCGGTGACGCGGGTACTGGTCGAATCCTCCGACCGCGAACGCGAGTGGACCACGGTCGGCGTCCACGAGAACATCGTCGAGGCCAGCTGGCTCGCCCTGTGCGACGCACTGGCGCACAAGGCGCTCCGCGCGAGCACCGACTGACGACCGCGGACTACGACCGCGCCGACTACGACCGCACCGCCCCGGAGTGCCCGCCGTCTCCGGGGCGGTGCGGGCATCGCCTCCGGCTGTCCGGGAACGGATCCTGCGAGGCGTCGGCCGGTTGCGGGCACGCACGGCTACGATGGGGCTCGTGCGTTTGGCTCGGATTGCTCACCCGGAAGGTGTCGCCTTCGTCTCGGTGGACGGAGACGGCGACAGCAACGACACGATGGTCTCGGAGATCGCCGACCATCCGTTCGGTACGCCGAACTACACCGGAAGGAAGTGGCCGCTGTCGGACGTCCGGCTGCTGGCCCCCATTCTGCCGACCAAGGTCATCGCCGTCGGCCGCAACTACGCCGACCACGCCCGCGAGATGGGCAACGAGGTCCCGGCGGAGCCGATGATCTTCCTCAAGCCGTCGACCACCGTCATCGGCCCCAACGCGCCGATCCGCAGGCCCCAGCAATCCTCCAAGGTCGACTTCGAGGGCGAGCTGGCCGTCGTCATCGGACAGCCGGTGAAGAACGTCTCCGCCGCACAGGCCCCGCAGGCGGTGCTCGGCTACACGGTCGCCAACGACGTGAGCGCCAGGGACTTCCAGAAGTCCGACGGCCAGTGGGGGCGTGCCAAGGGCTTCGACACGTTCTGCCCGATCGGCCCGTGGATCGAGACCCAGCTCGACCCGTCCGATCTCGCCATCTCGACCACCGTCGACGGCGAGACCAAACAGGACTCGCGGACCTCGGAGCTGGTGCACAAGATCCCGGAGCTCATCGAGTTCGTCTCCTCGGTCATGACGCTCCTGCCCGGTGACACGATCCTGACGGGAACGCCCGCGGGCGTCGGTCCCATCGTCGCGGGCAACGAGGTGTCGGTGACGATCGAGAAGATCGGCACGCTCACCAACCCGGTCCAGGACGCCTGAGCCCGGCGGCTCAGGACGCGCCCCTGCGGGCGAACTCCGGTGCGTGTTCGGGCCGGATTCCGATACCGATGAGGTAGGCGGGCACCACCGACAGCGCGGGCAGCCTGCGCAGCACCGCCGCGAACGGGGCGGGCGGCCCTTCGCGCCTGCCCTCGACGACCGGCGCGGCGACGACCCGGTGCAGCAGGCGCTGCAACAGCTGCACCGCGACCGTCGGGGCCCAGCGACGACGACGGACGGTGGCCAGGTCGGCGGCCGTGGTCGTGCCCGCCCGCAGCGGTGCGGCCAGCAAGGTGGCCGCGGCGACGGCGTCCTGGACGGCCAGGTTCACCCCGACGCCCCCGATCGGCGACATCGCGTGCGCCGCGTCGCCCAGGCACAGCAGGCCCTCGACGTGCCAGCGGTCGAGTCGGTTCAACCGGACGTCGAGGTGTTTGACGTCGTCCATGGACCGCACGTCGTCCATGCGGCCGGCCAGGTGCGGCAGGGCGCGGGCGATCTCGGCGCGGAACGCCTCGATGCCGCGCTCGCGCAGCTGCCGGTCCGTGCCCTTGCGGGCCAGGTACCCGAGCTGGCGGTAGCCCTCGCGGGGGATGTCGATGACGAACGTGCCCCTGCGCATCGTCGGCGCCAGCGAGGCGGGATCGTCGGCTTTCCTGCCGACGCGGAACCACCAGGCGTCGAACGGCACCGGGAACTCCTTCGGCACGAGGCCGGCCTCTTCGCGCAGTCGTGATCCCCTGCCGTCGGCCGCGATCGTGAGGTCCGCGCGGAGTACGCCCTCGCCCTCGGCGTCCCGGTAGCGCACGCCCGCCACGCGGTCGCCGTCCCACACCAGGCCGGTCGCCTCGGTGTTCATGCGCAGCGTGAACGCCGGTTCCTCGGCCCCGGCCTTCTCGATGAGGTTCAGCACGTCCCACTGCGGCACGATCGCGATGTACGGGTACTTCGTCCAGCGGCGCAGCCTGCGCAGATCGCCGACCCGTACCGAACCGTGGCCCGCGGTGGGGAAGGCGATCTCGTCGAGACGTGTTTGGGGCAGTGCGGCGAACTGCTCACCGAGACCGAGCTCGTCGAGCAGCGTCATCGTCGACGGGTGCACCGTGTCGCCCCGGAAATCGCGCAGGAAGTCCCCGTGCTTCTCGAGCACCGTCACGTCCACGCCCGCGCGTGCGAGCAACAGGCCCAGCACCATGCCCGCGGGGCCGCCGCCTGCGACCACGCACGTCGTCCGTGTCTCCACGTCGTCCACCTCCTCCACCTCGCTTCGTCCGCCCGTATTCGACGGGCCCGTTCGACAGGCTATTCAACGGGCGTTGAATAATACGAGGATGCGCTCGAACATCGGCGAAGTCAACAGCGCTACGCTGGTCGGGCTATGACTGAGACCAAGCCCGCCGACGTCACCACGGCCGTCCGTGCTCGCTTCTGCCCTTCGCCCACCGGCACGCCGCACGTGGGCCTGATCCGCACCGCGCTGTTCAACTGGGCCTTCGCCCGGCACAACGGCGGCAAGCTGGTGTTCCGGATCGAGGACACCGACGCCTCGCGCGACAGCGAGGAGTCCTACGAGGCGCTGCTCGATGCACTGCGCTGGCTGGGGATCGACTGGGACGAGGGCCCCGAGGTCGGCGGGGACTACGGGCCGTACCGCCAGAGCGAGCGCGCCGACATCTACCGCGACGTCGCCGCCAAGCTCCTCGAGGCCGGTGAGCTCTACGAGTCGTTCTCGACCGGCGAGGAGGTCCAGCAGCGGCGCAAGGACGCGGGCCAGGACCCTCAGCTGGGCTACGACAACTACGACCGCGACCTCACCGACGAGCAGAAGCAGGCGTTCCGCGCCGAGGGACGCGAGCCCGTGCTGCGGCTGCGGATGCCCGACGAGGACCTGTCGTGGAACGACCTCGTGCGCGGTGAGATCGAGTTCAAGGCGGGCACCGTGCCCGACCCGGTGCTCGTGCGCGCCAACGGCGCACCGCTGTACACGCTGACCAATCCGGTCGACGACGCGCTGATGCGCATCACCCACGTGCTGCGCGGTGAGGATCTGCTGCCGTCCACGCCGCGCCAGATCGCGCTGTACCGGGCGCTGCAGCGCATCGGTGTCGCCGAGTTCGTGCCCGAGTTCGGCCACATGCCCTACGTCATGGGCGAGGGCAACAAGAAACTGTCCAAACGGGACCCGCAGTCCAACCTGTTCAACTATCGCGACCGCGGCTTCATCCCCGAAGGGCTGCTGAACTACCTCGCCCTGCTCGGCTGGTCGATCGCCGACGACCGGGACATCTTCACCGTCGACGAACTCGTCGAGGCGTTCGAGATCACCAAGGTCAGCGCCAACCCCGCGCGGTTCGACCAGAAGAAGGCCGAGTCCATCAACGGCACGCACGTGCGGGCGCTGGCCCACGACGACTTCGTCGAGCGACTCGTCCCTTATCTCACCGATGCCGGGGTGCTTCCCGAGGAGCCGACCACCGAGCAGCGTGAGAAGCTCTCGGCGATCGCCCCGCTCGTGCAGGAGCGTGTCGCCGTGCTGTCCGAGGCCGGCGACCTGTTGCGGTTCCTGTTCATCGACGAGGCCGAGTTCGCGCCGGAGGAGGCCGCGGCCGCGAAGGCACTGGGCCCGGACTCGGAGCCGGTACTGCGTGCCTCCATCGAGGCGCTCGAGGCGTTGTCGTCCTGGGAGGCCGCCGAGATCGAGCAGGCACTCAAGGACGCACTCGTCGAGAAGCTGGGTCTCAAGCCCCGCAAGGCGTTCGCGCCCGTGCGGGTGGCTGTGACCGGACGCACGGTGTCACCGCCGCTCTACGAATCGATGGAATTGCTCGGACGGGACGTATCACTCGGACGGCTGCGCCGCGCGTTGCCGGGCAACTGAGCGTAGGGAACCTGGACCGAAACAGAACCGGCCATATCACCTCGTTAGCAGAGTCGGGCTCACCGAAAACCCCCTAGCCTCGCGTGGGTGGCTTTTGCGCTTGGCTCCCCGACAGCTCCGCAAACCGTCGCCGGTGAGAGGCGTGTCGACGCCGATGTGTGGGCGCCCCCCGAACTGCGGGCGGTGTGCCTCGACATCGACGACACGCTCATCGATTTCACGGCGACGGGAAAGCGCACGCTCGCGGCACTCATCGGCCGCAGCGACATGTGGGCGACCTGGGAGCGCGTCACCGACGAGCACGTCGCCCGCGTCGTCGAAGGACGGCTCGACTACGCCGAGATGCACACACGGCGCAGCCACGCGTTCCTCACCGGGCTCGGCCTCAGCGTCGATCTCGACGACGCCGCCGAGTTCGAATCGCGGCGGAAGGCTCTGCTGAACCGTTCGTGGCGGCTGTTCGACGACGTGTTGCCGTGCCTGGAATGGCTCACGGCCGCCGGTGTGCAGCTCGCCGCCGTGACGAACGCCTCGGGTGCGCACCAACGCGACAAACTCGCCGCGCTCGGGCTCACGCCGTTCTTCGACCACGTCGCGATCGCGGGCGAGATCGGGATGGCCAAGCCCGACCCCGCGATGTTCGAGTCCGTGTGCCTCCAGCTCGGCTGCGACCCACGGGAAGCCGTGCACGTGGGCGACAAACTCACCACCGACGCCGTCGGCGCCCGGGACGCGGGCCTCGGCGGCGTGTGGCTCGACCGCGGAGGGGTCTGCGCGGCCGAGGCCGGCGAGACCGACGATGCCCGTGAGTCCGACGGGTCTGCCGAGACGGCAGCAACGGGGGAGGACGTGGAGCCGGGCGAGGCGGTGCCCGACGGCGTGCACGTGCTCACCACACTCGCCGAACTGCCGGAACTGCTCGTCTCCGAGTTCGTCCGGGTGGGCGTGCCAGCCCCGCGGTGAGGAGCCCCAGCCGAGCCAGGTGCGCGGCCGGTACCTGCGGGGACGCGTCACGCACCGCGCAGCGGGACCCCGCCTGCGAGCGGCCACAGAGCGTGGTCTATGCTTTCTTCAACAACGCGATACGGACCCGGGAAGCACTCCGGTGAGCTCGGACGAAGTATCCGTTGGGGTATGGTGTAATTGGCAGCACGACTGATTCTGGTTCAGTTAGTCTAGGTTCGAGTCCTGGTACCCCAGCTGAGAAGCGAACAGACCGGTCTGGTAAGTTCTCTTCCAACACAAAAGCAAGCCCCCGTCGTCTAGCGGCCTAGGACGCCGGCCTCTCACGCCGGTAGCGTGGGTTCGAATCCCATCGGGGGTACAAGAAAAAGGGAAAACCCTATCTGCGGAAAGCGCAGATAGGGTTTTTCTCGTTATGTCTTGTGGGGGCCGCAGCCCCACACCCCGACCCCGACGGGCTTCGCCCCCCCCCGGGCCCCCCTGCCTACGCTTGCGCTCTGTTCGCCGGTTCCGCCGTGTGTGGTGATGCTCCCGAGGGCCCCATAGTTGCGTTGAACGCGACGAATGTTCCCTTCGTTCCGATGGCGTGAATCGGCAGGGACAGGAGCTGGTGAAGGGAACAATGGTTGCGTTGAACGCGACCAAAGGGCCCTCGGGGGCTTCATCCGGGGGTCAGAGGCGTTCCTGTAGGGACTCCGCTGCTTCCAGCAGGTCGCTCGCCCACCTGGCCCCCGGCTTCCGGCCGATCCGATCCACCGGACCCGACACCGACACCGCGGCCACCACCGCACCCGACGAATCACGCACCGGCGCCGACACACTCGACACCCCCGGCTCGCGCTCGGCCACACTCTGCGCCCACCCGCGACGCCGCACCTCCAACAGCGTCCGCTCCCCGAACACCGCCTCCGACAAGATCGCCTGCTGCGTATGCGGATCCGCCCACGCGGTCAGCACCTTCGCCCCCGACCCCGCCGTCATCGGCAACCGCGAACCCACCGGCACCGTGTCCCGCAACCCACTCGGCGGTTCCGCAGCCGCCACACACACCCGCTGCACCCCGTCCCGCCGGTACAACTGGACGCTCTCGCCGGTCATGTCCCGCAATTTGGGCAACACCACGGCAGCCGCGTCCAACAACGGATCGGCCGTACCGCCCGACAGCTCCGCCAGCGCCGCGCCGGGACGCCACCGGCCGTCCGGCCCACGCCGCAACAACCGATGCACCTCCAGGCCCACCGCGAGCCGGTGCGCCGTCGCCCGGGGAAGGCCCGTCTCGGCGCACAACTCCGCCAAGCCACACGGCTGTGCCGCGGCCGCCTGCAACACCGCGACCGCCTTGTCCAAGACGCCGATACCGCTCTGCTGAGCTTCAGAGTTATGCTGTCCCACACAGCGATACTACAATCCCGAAGTCTGGGACGTCCAGATTTTGGGACACACGGCCGGGAGTTCACCGCCCGGCCGGCCAGTTCCCAGCGACGCTCATGGAGGAGCCCTGATGGCGGAGAAACGGGGCCGCACACTCGCGGAAAAGGTGTGGGACGAGCACACGGTACGCCGTGGCGAAGGCGCAGAGCCCGATCTGCTGTTCATCGACCTGCATCTCGTGCACGAGGTCACCAGTCCGCAGGCCTTCGACGGTCTCCGGCTCGCGGGTCGCCCGGTGCGGCGGCCCGACCTGACCATCGCCACCGAGGACCACAACGTGCCCACGGTGGACATCGAACTGCCGATCGCCGACCCGGTCTCCAAGACCCAGGTCGACACGTTGCGCAAGAACTGCGAGGAGTTCGGCGTCCGGCTGCACCCCATGGGCGACGCGGAACAGGGCATCGTCCACGTCATCGGCCCGCAGCTCGGCCTGACCCAGCCCGGCATGACCGTGGTGTGCGGCGACAGCCACACCTCCACGCACGGCGCGTTCGGTGCCATGGCCTTCGGCATCGGCACGTCCGAGGTCGAGCACGTGCTCGCCACGCAGACCCTGCCGCTGCGTCCGTTCAAGACGATGGCGATCAACGTCGAGGGCACGCTGCGCCCCGGCGTCACCGCGAAGGACATCATCCTCGCGGTCATTGCGAAGATCGGTACCGGCGGCGGTCAGGGCTACGTGCTCGAGTACCGCGGCAGCGCCATCGAGTCGCTGTCGATGGAAGCCCGCATGACGATCTGCAACATGTCCATCGAGGCGGGTGCCCGCGCCGGCATGATCGCGCCGGACGAGACCACCTTCGAATACCTCAAGGGCCGTCCGCACGCCCCGCAGGGCGAGCAGTGGGACGAGGCCGTGGCCGCGTGGCGCGAGTTGCGCACCGACGCCGACGCCGAGTTCGACGCCGAGGTCACCATCGACGCCGACGCCCTCACCCCGTTCGTCACCTGGGGCACCAACCCGGGGCAGGGTCTGCCGCTGGGCGAGCGCGTGCCCGACCCGGAGCAGATGGGTGACGAGAGCGCCAAGTTCGCCGCCGAGAAGGCCCTGTCCTATATGGATCTCGAGCCCGGCACCCCGCTGCGGGACATCGCGGTGGACACCGTGTTCCTCGGCTCGTGCACGAACGGCCGGATCGAGGACCTGCGCGCCGCCGCGGACGTGCTGCGGGGCAAGAAGGTCGCCGACAGCGTGCGCATGCTGGTCGTGCCCGGCTCGATGCGGGTGCGTAAGACCGCCGAGGAGGAGGGCCTGGACAAGGTCTTCATCGACGCGGGTGCCGAATGGCGGCAGGCGGGTTGCTCGATGTGCCTCGGCATGAACCCGGACCAGCTGAAGCCGGGTGAGCGCAGCGCCTCCACCTCGAACCGCAACTTCGAAGGCAGGCAGGGCAAGGGCGGCAGGACCCACCTCGTGTCCCCGCTCGTGGCGGCCGCCACAGCCGTGCGGGGCACGTTGTCCTCGCCGGAAGACCTCTGAGCGTTTCCCAGCACCAGCGAGCCACCAGCGAGTCAAGGAGTCAACAGCGATGGAAGCGATCACCGAGCACACCGGCATCGGTGTCCCCCTGCGCAGGTCCAACGTGGACACCGACCAGATCATCCCGGCCGTCTACCTCAAGCGTGTGAGCCGCACCGGTTTCGAGGACGGCCTGTTCGCCGCCTGGCGCGGCGACGAGCAGTTCGTCCTCAACGTGGAGCCATTCAACCGGGGCAGCGTGCTGGTCGCCGGACCGGACTTCGGCACCGGGTCGTCCCGTGAGCACGCCGTGTGGGCGCTCATGAACTACGGCTTCCGGGTGGTCATCTCGTCCCGGTTCGCCGACATCTTCCGCGGCAACGCGGGCAAGCAGGGTCTCGTCGCGGCCCAGTGCAAGCAGGACGACGTCGAGCTGCTGTGGAAGATCCTCGAGAACGAGCCCGGCACCGAGGTCACTGTGGACCTTGCCGAGAAGACCGTACGGGCCAAGGACTTCAGCGCGGCCTTCGAGATCGACGACTACACCCGTTGGCGCCTGATGGAGGGACTCGACGACATCGCCCTCACCCTTCGGCACGCCGACGACATCGCTGCGTTCGAGGCCACACGCCCCGCTCACAAACCGGTGACCCTGCCCGCGTCGACGGCGTAACGGGGCGGTCCGCCCCCAGGAGAACTGCAAGGATTCCCTGCTTGAGCAAGGGAAACCGACCCGGCCCACCGGCCGGCCACCCGACACCAGACGGCCACGCCAGCACCGCTCCGGCGGACCTTATCGGGGCCCGATCGCCCATCCGATAAGGAAAAAATCCGCGTGCCGTTTGGAATTTGTGCTGCGTAGGTAATACCGTGTGCGCATGTCGGCCGGTGTGGCCGGGTAACACGTAGTTCTTCTTGGAGGACTGGAATGGCCAACAAGGCCCAACTCATCGAGGCGCTCGGCGAGCGCCTGGGCGACAAGAAGGTCGCCACGCAGGCCGTCGACAATCTCGTCGACATCATCATCCGGACGGTCAACAAGGGCGAAAAGGTGAACATCACCGGCTTCGGTGTGTTCGAGAAGCGCGCCCGCGCCGCCCGCACCGCCCGCAACCCGCGCACCGGTGAGACCGTGCGGGTGAAGAAGACGAACGTCCCGGCCTTCCGCGCAGGCACCACGTTCAAGGATGTGGTGAGCGGCACGAAGAAGCTGCCGAAGGTGTCGAAGTCCAAGCCGGCTGTGTCGGGCACCACGGCCCGTGGCACGGCGACCCGCGCCACCGCCGCTGCGTCCACGCGCAGCACGACGACGCGTTCGCGGGCCACCACCGCGACGCGTGCGACCGCCACCAAGACGGCCCCGAAGACCGCCGCGAAGTCGACGGCGACGAAGTCCACCGCCACCAAGGGCAGGACGACCGCGTCGAAGGCCACGGCCGCGAAGTCGACGGCGGCCAAGTCGACCGCCACCAAGGGCAAGACGACCGCGTCGAAGAGCACCGCCAAGGCCGCGCCGAAGACCGCGGCCAAGTCGACCGCCACCAGGAGCAAGGCCACGACCTCGAAGGCGTCGACGTCGAAGGCCGCGGCGACGAAGAGCACCGCTGCCAAGAGCACGGCCTCGAAGGCCTCCACGGCGAAGAAGGCCACCACGAAGGCGGCTCCGAAGTCGACGTCGAAGACGACCAAGGCCGCCGCCAAGCCGGCGAAGGCCACCGCGAAGGCGTCCACGGCGAAGAAGACGACCGCCAAGAAGAAGTAGGTCGGCTTCCCGCCCACGGCGGCATCGTCCTCATCGCGAACGGGCCCCGCATCCCTTGCCGAAACGGCAACGGTGCGGGGCCCGTTCGCATGCGGGGCCCTGTGTGGTTCACAGACGGCGTCGCCGTTCGGGGCACGCGGAGACACCCGGAACGGCGCACGAAAGCCTCAGCGGGCCACAGAACGCCGACAGAAGGCTGACTGTGCCGGAGTCGGCGATGGAGACTGTCGCTACGCGGGCAGCGGTGTGGGAAGCGCGCTGGGAAGGTAGTTGGCACCTACGAGCCGGCCGCGGCCGTCGAAGGTGAGCTGCCAGAGCGAGCCCTTCTTGGCCGCGACACCGTCCCGTTTGGTCGCGGGCAGCGGTACGCCACCGCGGGCGGCGAGCGTCTCGACGACATGCGGGATGACGCCGCCCTGACTGCACACCACCGGAGTGCCGCCGTCGGCGGCGATCTCGACGATCCTGCGCACGGCAGCGTCCGGGTCGGCGGCATGCGACCGTTCCGACAACGCCGTCTCGTGGGCGACCTCGGTGCCGATGTCCTCCGCCACGCCCTGCACCGTCTGCACGCAGCGCAGCAGCGGCGCGGACACGACCCGGTCCGGGCCGAACGTCGCCAGCATCTCCCGCAGCGCGCTCGCCTGGCGTTCGCCGGCGTCGCTCAGCGGACGCAGATCGTCGTCGCCTGCCCAGTGTTCCCGCTTACCGGCTTTGGCGTGCCGCACCAGCAGCAGCGTCGTGCGCTGCTGCGGAAGGGCGGTCTGCAGATCGAGCACCTCGGAGTCGGACTCGTACGACAGCAGTCCTTTCGCCTCCGGCGGAGTGCACCAGCGCAGCTCGTCCACTTCCTCATTCGGGGTGAAACCGCTCCGCACATCTCCGCTCACGCGGGCCGAGAAGTAGTCGACCGCTTTCCTGCCGCGCGCGATGCGGTATTCGACGCGTTTCAGGAAAGCGCCCAGAACGGCGGAGTGGCCCGTTTCCTCCTCGAGTTCCCTGACCGCGGCCACGGGTGCCGTTTCGCCGGGATCGAGATGGCCTTTCGGAAGTGACCAGTCGTCGTATCGCGGACGGTGGACGACGGCGACCTCGATGTCGGATGCGGTCGGACCCGCCGCGCGCCACAGCACGGCGCCCGCGGCGTGGGAAACGATGTGGTCCGTGGCGGTACTGCTCACCCTGTTGCTCCGTGCTTGCGTAACGTTTCGAGCTGATGGTCGCGGACGTCGGACACGTCGGCGGGGGACGGGTGCCATTCGCCCGTGGACGAGAGCACCCAGCACCGCGTGTGCGGGTCGAGTTGGGAATCGAACGTCGCGTCCAGCTGGGCCGTCAGCTTGGGATCGCGAACCTGCACGAGCGCCTCGATCCGGCGGTCGAGGTTGCGGTGCATCATGTCGGCGCTGCCGATCCAGTACGCACCGGCGCCGCGGAAGTGGAAGATGCGCGAGTGCTCGAGGAACCGGCCGAGGATCGAGCGCACCCGGATGTTCTCGCTCAGCCCTTCCACACCCGGCTTGAGCGCGCAGATGCCGCGCACGACGATGTCCACCGGAACTCCGGCCTGTGATGCGCGGTACAGCCCGTCGATGACCTGTTCGTCGACCAACGAGTTGCACTTCAGCCGGATTCCCGCCTCCCGGCCCTGGCGGGCCAGTTCGATCTCGTCGGAGATCTGGTCGAGGATCCCGCGCCGGATCCCGTTGGGGGAGGTGAGGATGTTGCGGTACGTGGCCTGGTGCGAGTAGCCGGTCAGGACGTTGAACAGGTCCGTGAGGTCGGCTCCGATGTCCGGATCCGCGGTGAGCAGGCCGAGGTCCTCGTAGTGGCGCGCGGTCTTCGGGTTGTAGTTGCCCGTGCCGATGTGGCAGTAGCGCCGTATCGTCGAGCCCTCCTGGCGGACCACGAGTGCCACCTTGCAGTGGGTCTTCAGACCGACGAGCCCGTACACCACGTGGACGCCGGACCGTTCGAGCGTGCGGGCCCACGTGATGTTGGCCTGCTCGTCGAACCGCGCCTTGATCTCCACGAGCGCGACGACCTGTTTGCCCGCTTCCGCGGCGTCGATGAGTGCGTCGACGATCGGGGAGTCGCCCGAGGTGCGGTACAGCGTCTGTTTGATGGCCAGGACCTTGTCGTCGGCCGCGGCCTGCTCGATGAACCGCTGGACGCTCGTGGAGAACGAGTCGTACGGATGGTGCACGAGCACGTCACCGTCGCGCAGGGTCGAGAACACGCTCTTCGGCGTCTCGCGTTCGCCGAACGCGGGCGGCGTCGCGGGCACGAACGGCCGATCCTTCAGTTCCTGCCGGTCCACAGACAGCAACTGGGTCAGGCACGACAGATCCAGCAGCCCCGGGACCTCGACGACGTCCCGCGGGTCGACCTCCAGCTCGCGCAACAGGAGTTCGAGCATGTGCTCGCTCATGTCCTGCGAGACCTCGAGACGCACCGGCGGCCCGAACCGACGCTGGGCGAGTTCGCGTTCGAGTGCCTGCAGCAGGTCCTCGTCGCGGTCCTCCTCCACCTCGAAGTCGGCGTTGCGCGTCACCCGGAACGCGTGGTGCTCGATCACCTCCATGCCCGAGAACAGCTCGCCCAGATGGGCGGCGATGAGCTGCTCGAGAGGCAGGAACGTGGCCGTGGGGTTGTCGCGCTGGGGCTCGGTGCGCACGAGCCGCGGGACGTTGTTGGGCACCTTGACCCTGGCGAAGCGTTCGGTGCCCTCCTCGGGGTCGCGCACCGTCACCGCGAGGTTCAGCGACAGGCCGGAGATGTACGGGAACGGATGCGCCGGGTCGACCGCGAGGGGAGTGAGCACCGGGAAGATCTGCTCGCGGAAGTACCGGGAGAGCCGCTCGTGGTCCGATTCATCCAAATCGGACCACCGCATGATGTGGATGTCCTCGGCAGCCAGCGCGGGCCGCACCCGCGACTCGAACGCGGCGTTGTGCCGCTGGACGAGCTCCTGGTTGCGCTTGGCGATGTGGCTGAGCTGCTCGCGCGGGGTGAGGCCGTCCGCGCTGCGTACGGACAGGCCGGTCTCGTCGCGGCGCTTCAGTCCCGCCACCCGGACCATGTAGAACTCATCCAAATTGGACGCGAAGATGGCCAGGAATTTGGCGCGCTCGAGCAGGGGCTGGGACTCGTCCTCGGCGAGGGCCAGCACCCTGGCGTTGAAGTCCTGCCACGAGAGCTCCCGGTTGAAGTACCGGTTGTCCGGCAGCGCGTCCGGCACCTGTTCGACCTGGGTCGCGGCAGGCGGTGCGGAGGGCAGGGAGTGGTTCGCCGACTCGACGGTGGTCGCTTCCGGCGGCGGTTCGGTGGTCGCCCGGCGGGCATCGGGAGAGCTCGCGGGCGTGGTGCTCTCGTCCATGGTCACGCAGGTATTGTCCACCAGATCGGCGAATTCGTGCAGTCACGGTGAGACGTTTCGCGTCGCATTCCCTCGCTGTTCACGGCACGGCGCAGGCCTGGGTGAGCAGCTCCGCCGTGTGGGTGCCCAGGCCCAGCTCCCGCGCATACGCAAGGTCGTCCGCGGTGTCGACGTCCGAGCGCAGGGACGGGGCAGAGGTGGTCAGTGCCAGTGCGCCCGAGGCCGCGTGCGCCGCGGCCGACCCGACACCGAACCGCGGCGCCAACGGCCCGCCGGGCGCCGAGAGCAACAGCGTCGTGCCCGTGCCGTGCCGGTCCGCGGTGAACGCCCGTCGTCCGCCGGCCTCGGCCAGGGCGCGGCCGAGCTCGGCAGGGCGCAGTGCGGGCAGGTCGGCCTGCAGCGCACCGACGACCGCATCGCCCGCGCGGGATGGTCCGAACAAGCGGCGCTCGGCGACCAGGAGCGCCGCGTTGAGGTCCTCGGCGCCCTCGTCGTCGACCACGTCGGCACCCAGATCGCCCAACGTCGCCAGTGCCTCGACGTCGCCGGTCACCACGACGACGCGGTCGACTCCGGGCGCGGCGACGGCCGCAGACACGGTGTCGCTCGCCAGCGCGAGCACCAGCGACGTGTGCGGGGCCACACCGAAGGCACCGCGCAGTCGGGACTTGCCTGCACGGGGCGGTTTCATCGGCACGAGAAGGGTGACGGCCACGAGACCATCTTCCCGCATCATCGGTGGTCGGCGCCCGTGGGAGGATCGGACCCGCCGAAGCGAGGAGCGGGCGGACGAGGAGGAGTCTTGGCTGATCGGGAGAAGGGCGGCTTCTGGGTCGGTGCGGCCGCGGCGTTGTTCTATCCGCTGACCTACATGAGCAAGCGGGACTACCGCGGTGCCGAGCGCATTCCCAGGAAGGGGCCCGCGCTGGTGGTGATGAACCACGTGTCGCACCTCGATCCCGCGGTCGACGCCGTGTTCGTCCACCAGAACAAGCGGGTGCCGCGGTTCCTGGCCAAGGACAGCCTCACGCGCGTGCCGATCTTCGGCCGCATCATGACCGGGGCCGGATCGATCCCCGTCGCCAGGGGAACGAGCTCGGCGGGCGACAGCCTCAGGGCCGCGCACCGGGCACTGCAGGAGGACAAGGTCATCGTGATCTACCCCGAGGGCACGATCACGAAGGACCCGCACTTCTGGCCCAAACGCTCCTACCCGGGCGTGGCCAGGCTCGCGCTGGAGAACGACGTCCCGGTGATCCCGTGCGCGCGGTGGGGGACGCAGGAGGTCTTCAACGGCTACACCAAGAAGTTCCGCCCCTTGCCGCGCAAAACGGTCGTGCACTCGGTCGGCGAGCCCGTGGACCTGAGCGCCTACCGCGGGAAGCCGCAGACGCCGGAACTGCTGCGCGAGGTCACCGAACTGCTGATGGGCGAGGTCACGACGTTGCTGGCCGAGATCCGCGGCGAACAGCCGCCCGCGAAGACCGGTGGCGATGCCTGACATGGCGGAGTCCGCAGCGCAGTCCCCGGCACCGTCCCGTGTCGTGCGTTCGGTCACCGTGCTGGGCGCCGGATCGTGGGGCACGACGTTCGCGAAGATCCTCGCCGACGCGGGCAGAGACGTCACGATGTGGGCCCGCAGGCCCGAGGTGGCCCACGAGATCACCCACGAGCACGTGAACTCGGGATACCTGCCGGGCATCACCCTGCCCGGCAACCTGAGGGCGACCTCCGACGCGGCCGAGGCGCTCGAGGGCGCCGACGCCGTCGTGCTCGCCGTACCCAGCCAGAGCCTGCGCAGCAACCTCGAGCGCTGGCGGGATCTGCTGCCCGCCGACACGATCCTCGTCAGCCTCGCCAAGGGGGTCGAACTCGGCACGCTCAAGCGGATGAGCGAGGTGATCGGCGAGGTCGCGGGCGTGCCCGAGACGTCGGTGGTGGTCGTCGCCGGTCCCAATCTGGCCAAGGAGATTGCGCAGGGACAACCGGCGGCGGGCGTGTTCGCCTGCGGTGACCACGAGCGTGCCGTGGCCGTGCAGGAGGCCGCGTTCACCGGTTACTTCCGTCCGTACACCAACACCGACGTCGTCGGCAGCGAACTCGGCGGTGCCTGCAAGAACGTCATCGCGCTCTCGTGCGGAATGGCGGCGGGACTGGGATTCGGCGCGAACACCGTCGCGACGCTCATCACCCGCGGACTCGCCGAGACCGGGCGCCTCGGGGTGAAACTGGGTGCGGACCCGATGACGTTCGCCGGGCTCGCCGGGGTCGGCGACATGGTGGCGACGTGCGCCTCACCGTTGTCGCGCAACCGCACCTTCGGCGAGCGCATCGGCAAGGGGGAGACGATCGAGCAGGCGCAGCAGGCCGTGGGCGGGCAGGTCGCCGAGGGCGTCATGTCCTGCCGGTCGATTCGCGACCTCGCCCACCGCTGCGGTGTCGACATGCCGATCACCGACGCCATGTACCGGGTGTGCCACGAGGGGCGCGATCCCGCGACCGTCGGCGCCGAGCTGTTGGGCAGGCAGCAGAAGCCCGAACGCATGTGAGTTCGTGAGCTGCGTCTCCCGCACCCGTGTCACAGCGTGGGATTCGCTTGACGCCCTCGCGGGCCGCTGGTTCGCTTGTGGACGTGCTGACGCAGAACGTTTCCGCCGTACGGGGGCCGGTCACCGGCCGCCGCGGTACGTGCTGCGCGCCTTGTTGTCGCTGTCGCCGGTGAATTTTCGCCTTCCCGCCGACTTGCTTCGCCTCCTGCAACACAGCAGGCCCGACAACAAGGATGTCGCACGTTCATGTTCGCCGTTCCCGAGAACACCATCGCCCTGCCCGAGGCCGGTAACCGCCTGGCCACGCACCCGGTGCGGATCGCGCTCGACTACGCCGTCGACCGCGAGCGCTGGCGCACCCTGCTGCGGTACGACCCGGACCGCCGGTTCGCCGCGCTCGTCGATCGCGTCGACGGCGACGAGGTGTGGCTGCTGAGCTGGCTTCCCGGCCAGGGCACCGGGTTGCACGACCACGGCGACGCCGTGGGTGCCTTCACGGTCGTGTCCGGACAGTTGACCGAATCGGTGACCCGCACGGCGCCCTCGGGCCGGGTCGTGACGGAGGTGCACGCGCTCGCGCAGGGACAGTCGCGCGTGTTCGGCCCCGGTTATGCCCACGAGGTTCGGAACGAGGGCCCGGATCCGGCGATCAGCGTGCACGTCTACCGCTCCGCGGGCAGGACCACGCGGCCGGTCCACGTGGACCCGGTCACCGCGCAGGTCACGCCGACCTGACGTCTGCGGCGCGCCGGGCGGCCCGCAGACGGCGAACCGATTCCGGCGTCACGGGTGCGGGGTCCGTTCCGCGATGTGGGGTGGCACCGGCAGGTCGCCGGGCACGTACGAGGCGGGCTTCGGTGGGTCGAAGACCGTACGCACGCCCACCACGCCTGCCCAGACGTCGTCGGTCCCGACGTCCTCCTGCTGCTCGCCGGGCTCGGCGCCGCGCATCTTCACGGACGCCTCGTCCAGGTCGAGGGCCAGCACCGCCACGCCGGCCAGCTCCTTGGCGTTCGGCGTACGCGCGTAGTCCCACGATCCCGGAGCCAGATGCTCGCTGATCACGCGCAGGGCGTGGTCGCGTTCGTCGTCGCCGGTGACCGGCCGAGCGCGTCCGTGGACCACCGCGCAGCGGTAGTTGAAGGTGTGGTTGTTCAGCGAGCGTGCGTAGACGATGCCGTCGACAATCGTGACCGTGACGCAGATGTCGACGCCGCTTCCTGCGGCGCGCACGTTGCCCGAGCCCGTGGAACCGTGGAGGTACAGCGTCTCGCCGTCGCGGCCATACCCGGTCGGAACGCACACCGGCGATCCGTTCGACACGAGGGCGACGTGACACACGAGACCGGCGTCGAGCACCGCGTGCAGATCGGCGCGGTCGGTCGAGGCGCGGTCCTTCTTGCGGGTCAGCGTGCTGCGCGGGGTCGACGACAGTGGCGCCGGAGTGCGCAGACCGGATCCGGCGGCGGGCGGAACGGGTGTGGTGGAGGAACTCGAGGACATGCCGACGACGATGCCCGAGCCAGTGGCATGATGAAACAGCCACAATTGCGCTGAACGGGGAGTCCACTTTGCGACGAACGGGTTCCGGGGGCGACCGTGCCCCGCGGTGAGGTCATGCCGCGCGGCGACACGGCTCTGCCGGTGACGCTCGACCGCGCCTCGGCGGTGCCACTGGCGGTGCAGCTGGCCGACGCGCTGCGGGAATCCGCGTCGTCGGGCCACCTCCGCGGCGGCGACCGCCTGCCGTCGACGCGTGCGCTGGCCGACCGACTGGGCGTGAGCCGAACCGTCACCGCGGCCGCCTACGAGCAGTTGCACGCCGAGGGCTGGATCGTGGGCAAACACGGTTCCGGCACCTACGTCACCACCTCGCCGCCCACCGCGCGCCCGGAACACCGATCCGCCGCGGCCCGCGACGAACTGCCGCCGGGCAGGCTCGCCCTGCTGCCCGGCGTCCCGTGGGCCGAGGGGCTCGACCGGTCGGCGTGGCGGCGGGCCTGGCGGGCGGCGTCGGACACCCCGCCCGCGGTGTACCTGTCGCGCACGGGACTGGCCGAGTACCGCGAGGTGATCGCCGAACACCTGTTGCGTCACCGCGGATTGGATGCCGACACCGAATCGGTGCTCGCGACCGGGGGCACGACCGCCGCCGTCGTCGAGCTCGCCGCGGCGGTCCTGCGGCCCGGCGACCTCGTGGCCGTCGAGGAGCCCGGCTATCAACGTGCGGTGCAGGCGTTCGTGCGTGCCGGCATGCGCGTGGTGGGTGTGCCGATCGACGGCGAAGGGCTGCGGACGGACCTCGTGCCGCCAGGCGCGCGCCTCGTCTACTGCTCGCCCGCGCACCAGTATCCGATGGGCTGCCGGATGAGCGCGTCCCGGCGCGTCGAGCTCACCGAACTGGCGCGCAGGCGGGACATGCTCGTCGTCGAGGACGACTACGACGGCGAACTGCGCTACGACGTCGCGCCGCTGCCGTTGCTCGCCTCGTTGGCGCCCGACGTCGTGGTGCATCTCGGTACGACGAGCAAGATCCTCACCCCGACCCTCGGTGCCGGGTGGATGGTCGCTCCGCCACCCGTGACGCAGGCTGTGCTGGAACACCGGGAGCTCACGGGAACCCGGCCCTCGCCAGCGGGTCAGCACGTGGTCGTCGAACTCGCCAGACACGGCGATCTCGGCAGGCATCTGCGCCGGCTCCGCAGGGAACTGTCGGACCGCAGGACCATCCTCGTGGAGGCGTTCGCGCGCGCGGGCGTGCGCGTGCTGGGGGACGACGCGGGCGCGCACCTCGTCGTGCCGTTGGCCACGGCCGAGGGGGAGCGGGAGACGATCGCGGCGGGCAAGCGCAGCGGAGTGTTGCTGGACGGGCTCGCCCGGCACTTTGCGAGCACTCCGACCGCGCACGGTGTATTGGTCGGCTACGCCGGGTGTTCACGCACGGAACTGGCCGAATGCGTGCCGACGCTCGTCGAGTTGTCCCGTAACGGACCCCGGTAGGGTGGCCGCCTATGAGTAGCCGCAAGACGCGCGTGGCCGTGGTGTTCGGCGGCCGCAGCAGCGAACACACGATCTCCTGCGTGTCCGCAGGCTGCGTGCTGGCGAACCTCGACCCGGAACGGTTCGAGGTCGTCCCGGTCGGCATCACCCCGCAGGGGGGTTGGGTGCTCGGGACCGACGACCCGAAGGCCTTGGAGATCCGTGGCCGCGAGCTGCCGTCCGTCGACGAGGGGCAGGCGCTGGTGCTGGCCGGCGACCCGACGAGCAAGAGTGTCGTGAGCATCGAGCCCGGCCGCGAGGCCGAGGTCCTGTCCGAGGTGGACGTCGTGTTTCCCGTGCTGCACGGCGCTTTCGGCGAGGACGGCACCATCCAGGGGCTGCTGGAGATGGCCGACATCCCCTACGTCGGTGCGGGGGTGCTGGCCAGCGCCGCGGCCATGGACAAGGAGTTCACCAAGAAGCTGCTGGTGGCCGAGGAGCTGCCGGTCGGGCCCTACGCGACGGTCCGTCGTGGACAGTCGACGCTGTCCGGGGCCGACCGGGAGCGGCTCGCGCTGCCCGCGTTCGTCAAGCCGGCCAGGGCGGGGTCGTCGGTCGGCATCACGCGTGTCACCGACTGGTCGCAGCTCGACGACGCGATCGCACTCGCACGGGAGACCGACCCGAAGGTACTCGTCGAGGCGGGTATCTCCGGCCGCGAGGTCGAGTGCGGTGTCCTGGAGTTCCCCGACGGCCGCGTCGAGGCGTCGCTGCCCGCGGAGATCCGCGTGCTGTCCGACGACTCCGACGCCTGGTACGACTTCGAGACCAAGTACCTCGGCGAGGACGCCGAACTCGACATCCCGGCCAAGCTCGACGACGCGGTGATCGAGCGGATCAGGGCGTGCGCGGTCGAGGCGTTCCGGGCGCTGGACTGTCAGGGCCTGGCCCGCGTCGACTTCTTCGTCACCGACGCCGGCGAGCTCGTCATCAACGAGGTCAACACGATGCCGGGATTCACCACCACGTCGGCCTACCCGAAGATGTGGGCGGTGACGGGGGTGGACTACCCGACCCTGCTGTCGACGCTCGTCGACACGGCGATCGCCCGCGGCACCGGCCTGCGCTGAGCAACCACCTGCGGCACGGCTGAGCAGGCGACGTCAGAACGAGAGCGGGACCTGCTTCAAGTGCTCGTCGGCCAGGTCGGAGACCAGTTGGAGCGGCCCCGTTCCCGTGCCCTCGGGAACCGTGAGGGCCAGGTAGACGGGCCGGTCGACGACGTACCAGGTGGACGTCCCGTCCCCGGGCACCTGCAGCCACTGCACGCCGTTGATCTGCCGCAGTGCCGACGTGCGGGACAGTTCGGGCGGACGTTCGAGTCCGCACCGGAGCACCACGGGCCGGTCGTCAGGGCCCCACGCCGCGGTCGCCTCCGGTTTCGGCTCGGCGAGTTCGCGGCGTTCGAGGCGCTGTCCGGAGGAGGTCAGCGTGCCGGGAACCGCGTCGAGCACGGTCCGGCACTCGTCGCTGCCTGCCTCGGGCGCGGGGATCGACACCAGCGGCAGCGGCCCGGTGGCGTCCGGCTGCCCGTGCTGGGCGGTGCTCTCACCGGAGTCGCGACCGAACAGGCCGATCGCGCCGACGGCCACGGCCAGTGCGACGGCCAGGACCGCCGCCGTGATCAACAGCGTCCGTGGCGGTGCGCCCGTGTCGGTCATCGGTGCGTTCGGATCGGTGGTGGGCGCGGCGCTCACCGGGCCAGGTGCACCACCGGGCACGTGAGCGTGCGGGTGATGCCGTCGACGTTCTGGACGTTGGCGACCACGAGCTGGCCGAGGTCGTCGACGTTGTCGGCTTCGGCACGCACGATGACGTCGTACGGCCCGGTGACGTCCTCGGAACTGGCGACCCCGGGCAGCCCGGCGATCTCGGCAGCCACCGACGCCGCCTTGCCGACCTCGGTCTGGATGAGGATGTATGCGTGCACCACGGCGCGTCCCTTCGTCCGAATGAGCCCCAGCGGCCTCAAGATAGGTAACGTCGCTGCAACGTACCGCAGGCGGGGCACCGGAGGTGTTGTGTGGAGGGACGGGACACAGACAGAGCCGGGGTCGGCGGCACGGTCGCCGACGTCGGTGAGTTCGGGTTGATCCGGGAGGTCACGGGCAGGCAGCAGGTGCCGAAGGGCACGGTCGTCGGCCCCGGTGACGACGCCGCCGTCGTGGAGGCGCCCGACGGCCGAGTGGTGATCACCACCGACGTGCTGGTGCAGGGCGTGCATTTCCGGCTCGACTGGTCCAGTCCCGAACAGGTCGGGCACAAGGCGGCGGCGGTGAATCTGGCCGACGTGGCCGCGATGGGGGCGAGGCCGACGTCACTCGTCGTCGGATTCGCCTGTCCCGCCGACACCGACGCCGCCGTGGCGACCGCGGTTTCGGACGGCATGTCCGCCGAGGCCGCGCGGGCAGGCGCGGGCATCGTCGGCGGCGACGTGGTGCAAGCCGACCAGCTGGTGATCAGCGTGACGGCGATCGGTGACCTGGGTGGCCGCGAACCGGTGACCCGGTCGGGCGCGCGGCCCGGCCACATCGTCGCCGTGTGCGGCAGGCTCGGCTGGGCCGCGGCCGGACTGGCCGTGCTCGGCAGGGGTTTCCGTTCCCCGGTCGGGGTCGTGAACGCCCAGCGCGCGCCCGAACCGCCCTACGAGGCCGGGCTCGTCGCCGCCGACGCGGGCGCCACGTCGATGATCGACGTCTCCGACGGACTGCTCGCCGATCTGCAGCACCTCGCCGAATCCTCCGACGTCGGCATCGACATCGCGTCGGAGTCGCTGGAGGTGGACCGCAAACTCGTCGACGTCGCCGGCGCGCTCGGCGCCGATCCGATGCACTGGGTCCTCACGGGTGGGGAGGATCACGCGCTGGTGGCGACGTTCCCCTCGTTCACCGATCTCCCGCAGGGCTGGCGGCAGATCGGCACCGTACTCATGCCCGACACCGGCGTGACCGTCGACGGAAAGCCCTACGACGGCGAAACCGGCTGGGAACACTGGCGCTGAATCGGGTTACATGGATGGGTGGACATTCGCACCCTGCCTTTCGATCACCCGGACTCGGCCAAGCTCATCGATCTCGTGCAGCAGGAGTACGTCACGCGCTACGGCGACCCCGACGTGACGCCCGTCGACCCGGCGGAGTTCGCCGCACCACAGGGGATCTTCCTCGTCGGCTACCGCGACGAGGTGCCGGTCGCCTGCGGCGGATGGCGATCCCACGACGAGGACGACGGATCGCTGCGGGCGGGCGATGCCGAGATCAAGCGCATGTTCGTCGTCGACGGTGAACGCGGCAAGGGTTACGCCCGCACCATGCTCGCGGCGCTCGAACGGACGGCGTCCGACGCCGGATGCCACCGCATCGTGCTGGAGACCGGGCTCAAGCAGCCGGAGGCGATCGCGTTGTACCGTTCGTCGGGCTATCACGAGATCGACAAGTTCGGCGTGTACGCCCAGGACGAACTCAGCGTCTGCATGGCGAAGGAACTGGAGTAACCGCGGATGGCGATCTACGCGCTCGGCGACCTCGAACCGGACATCCACCCCGACGCGTGGGTTCACCCCGACGCGACGGTGATCGGGGACGTGCGGCTCGGGCCCGAGGCGTCGATCTGGCCGCAGACCGTGCTGCGCGCCGACAACGACTACATCGAGGTCGGCGCGCGCTCCAACATCCAGGACGGCTGCATCGTGCACGTCGCGAAGGGCCAGCCGACCGTCCTCGGGCCCGGCTCGGCGATCGGCCACAACGTCCACGTGGAAGGGGCGACGATCGGGACGGGCTGTCTGATCGCGTCCGGCTCCGTGGTGCTCAACGGCACGGTCGTCGAGGACGGCGGCGTCGTCGGTGCCGGCGCGGTGGTCTCCTATCGCGGACACGTGCCCTCCGGGCACATCGCGCTGGGGGTGCCTGCGAAGACGCGGGAGAACACCTCGCTCGGCGCGGACGCGATCAGCCGGATCGTCGACGGCTACGTGCAGCGGGCGAAGCGGTTCCGGGCGGAACTGCGCAGGATCGACTGACCGTGAGCGCCGACTCTCCGGCGCGCTAGAGTCCGGGCCGTGACTTCCACGGGTACTTCCGGACGAGCACTGACCGACGTCGTCGAAGCAGGCTGGGCGCAGGCTCTCGAACCCGTCGCGGACCGGATCGGCGCCATGGGCGAGTTCCTGCGCGCCGAGATCGGCGCGGGTCGGACGTATCTGCCCGCGGGCGAGCACATCCTGCGGGCGTTCCAGCAGCCGTTCGCGGACGTGCGCGTGTTGATCGTGGGCCAGGACCCGTATCCGACACCGGGACACCCGATCGGCCTGTGCTTCGCCGTGGCGCCCGACGTGCGCCCGCTGCCGAAGAGCCTGATCAACATCTACAAGGAGTACTGCGAGGACCTCGGGCATCCGATGCCGTCCAACGGGGACCTGACGCCGTGGACCCGGCAGGGCGTGCTGCTGTTGAACAGGGCGCTCACGGTGCAGCCGGGGAAGCCGAACTCGCATCAGGGCAAGGGCTGGGAGGAGATCACCGAGCAGGCGATCCGTGCGCTGGCCGCGCGGGAGGAGCCGTTGGTGGCGATCCTGTGGGGCAGCAACGCGCGCAAACTCAAGCCGCTGATCGGGGCCGAGCGGTGCATCGAGTCGGTGCACCCGAGCCCGCTGTCGGCCCACAACGGATTCTTCGGCTCGCGCCCGTTCAGCCGTGCCAACGAACTCCTCCAGGCGCAGGGCTCCGCGCCGATCGACTGGCGTCTCCCATAACGCCCGTGTCGCGTTCTCGGGGGCGCGTGTTGCGGATCCAGGGGCGCGTGTTGCGTTCTCGGGGGCCCGTGTTGCGGGCTCGGGAGCCCGTGTTGTGGGTTCAGGAGCGCGTGTTGCGCTCGGGCGTGGCCAGGTGACCGCTCGCCGTGAGTCGGGCTCAGTCGGTGCCGGCAGCGCGGCGTCGGTGGGCGGCGACCTTGTGCCGGTTGAGACAGGTCGTCGAACAGAACCGGCGACGGCCCGCGGGGGAGGAGTCGGCGTAGACGTCGGCGCAGTCGGCACCTCCACACGTACCGAGCCGGTCCGGGCCGTGTCGTAGGAGCCAGGCCAGCACGGCCGTCGCGAGGGCGGTGAGCAGGACGTCGGCGGGGTGGTCCACGGTCCATCGCAGCCCGTCGGCCGCGGCGACCGGCGTCGGCCGCAGGGACCGCAAGAGCTCGTTGAGGCGTTCCCGGGTGGATCCGCTCGCGGCGAACAGTGGGTGGATCGCGTTGGCGGCCTCGACGAGACCGTCGATACCGGGCAGTGGCGCGGTCCAGACCAGCAACTCGGCGGCGTCGGGGTAGCGGGTGTGCTGCTCGCCGGCGGCCTCGCGAGCCGCGTCGGAGAACTCGTTCACGAACTCGACCACGTCGCGCATCTCGAGCACGGGTACATCCGGCATCGGCTCAGGCTAACCGGATCCGCGGGTTCATGTGGTTACGCGACCTGTGTAACCTCATGAAGCATGTTTTCCGGTTACATCGATGTCGGCGTGCTGCCCGCGTTCCTGGGGGCCGTCGTGGTGCTGATGGTCGTGCCGGGACCGGACATGGCGTTCATGGTTGCCACCGGGCTGCGTGACGGCCGGCGCGCAGCGGCGCAGGCGGCGTTCGGCATCACCGCGGGCGTGAGCGTGTACGTCGTGTTGACCGCGCTCGGCCTCGGTGCGCTGCTCGCCGCGATGCCGCAGGTGGGTGACATGATCCGGCTGTGTGGAGCCGCGTACCTTGTCTACCTGGCCTGGGCGACGTGGCGTTCCGCGGGCGCGCCGGTCGCGGTCGAATCGGCGCCGCAGCCGCGGGCATTCCGGCGCGGATTCCTCGTGAATGTGTCGAATCCGAAGATTCTGCTGTTCTTCACCGCGTTCCTGCCGCAGTTTCTGGGCGACGCTGCAGGGAACCCGGCGCTGCAGCTGCTCGTGCTCGGCCTGCTCCTGCAGGCGATCGGCCTGGTCGTGGACCTCGTCACGGGTCAGTTGGCCGGTGCGGTCCGTGAGCGGGTGCTGGGGCGGCCACGGGTGCGCTCGCTGTTCGAACGGCTCGCCGCGACCGTCTATGGAGCGTTGGCCGCCGCGCTGTTAGCCGACTCCCTGCGCTGACGACGCCGACGGAACGCGCAACACGGGCCCCGGAATCCGCAACACGCGCCCCTGGATCCGCAACACGGGCTCCTGAGTCCGCAACACGCGGGTCGAGTTGCGCACAGCACGGAGCCCCGGGGATCAGCTGATCCCCGGGGCTCCGAGAGTTTGAGGTTCTGAGGCGTCAGCCCCGAACGACCTTGCCGGCCTTCAGGCAGGAGGTGCACACGTTCATACGCTTCCTCTGGGAAAGCCCGAGCTTCGCGTGCACGGTCTGGATGTTCGGGTTCCACCGGCGGTTGGTCTTCCGGTGAGAGTGCGAGACCGACTTGCCGAAGCCCGGCCCCTTGCCACAGACGTCGCACACGGCAGCCACGTCGAACACTCCTCGAGAAAGTAGGTAAACACAATCCGCCCGGGAATGCCGGGCATCTCGACCAGGGTAGCCGGTGCGTTCCGCGCGCTTCTATCCGGGTCGATACGCTCGGCTCGATCCGACGACTTCCCGGCTGGAGGGTACGCGGTGCAGCACTTGGACGCGGCGGCCGTGCGCGCGTGGGCGGGCGCGTGCGTCGGCAGTCTCCAGCAGCTGCGCGCCGACATCGACGGCATCAACGTCTACCCGGTCGCCGACTCCGACACCGGGTCGAACCTGCTCCACACGTTCACCGCCGCCCACGTCGCGCTCACGGAGCGTCCCGAGGTCGCCACCGCCGGCGCGGCGCTGCGTGTGCTGGCGAGCGGGGCCGTCGCGGCGGCGAGGGGCAACTCGGGCGTCATCCTGTCGCAGTTCCTCCGTGGGCTGGGTGAGTCGGCGGGGGACGCCGCACGGCTGGACGGTGCCGGCCTGGCCGCTGCGCTCCGCCGCGCCGACGAGCTCGCCACCGGTGCCGTCGCCAGGCCGGTCGCCGGAACGATGCTGAGTGTCCTGCACGCGGTCGGCACGGCCGTGGGGCGGGAGGCGGCCACGTTGGCCGAGATCACCCGCACGGCGGCGCGCACCGCGGCCGAGGCGCTGGACGAGACGCCGCGGCAGCTGGCGGCGCTGGCTGCCGCCGGGGTGGTCGACGCGGGTGGCCGGGGGCTCGTGGCGGTGCTCGACGCGCTCGAGGCGGTCGTGACCGGCGGAGGTGCGACCCCGGAACGGGCGGTCACCGCACCACCCGCCGCACCCGCGCCGCAGGCGTGGGAGGTGATGTACCTGCTGTCGGACCTGCGCCACGGTGAGCAGGACGCGGCGCTGGACCGGCTGCGCAGGGATCTGGCCGCACTGGGCGACAGCGTCACGGTCGCCGGGGACGGGCAGGGCAATCACGCCGTGCACGTCCACTGCGACGACATCGGGGCCGCCCTGGAGGCCGGGTTGCGGCACGGCAGGCCACACCGGGTGCGCGTGGAGCCGTTGATGACGCCCGCCCCACCCGAGAGCACGGCGGCCGAACGCGCCGTGGTGGTCGTACTGCGTGGAGACGGCGTCGTCGAGCTCGTCGCGAACGAGGGCGTGCCCGTGCTGGCCGCCGAGGACGAGTCGGCCGAACCCACGGGGCCGACGTTGGAGCAGCTCATCGGACTCGTCGGGGAGACGGCAGCCGGCCACGTCACGGTCGTGCCGGGCGACGTCGACCTGACGACCGTGGCCGAACGCGCCGCGAACCATCCCGTGCTCGCCGACCGGGACGTCGTGGTGGTGCCGTGCGCCTCGCCGGTGCAGGCACTCGCCGCGTTGGCCGTCCACGACCCGGAACGCAGGGCGAGTGCCGACGTCGTGGCGATGGCGGAGGCTGCGGCGGCGACACGGCGCGGCGACATCGTGGTCGCGGCCGAGGAGGCGATCACGTGGGTCGGCCACGTGCATGCCGGCGACGTGCTCGGACTGGTCGACGGCGAGGTGGTGCGCATCGGTGAGCCGGGTCGCGTGGCCGAGACGGCACTGGAGGTGCTGGAGCGCATGCTCGCGGTCGGCGGTGAACTCGTCACGGTGCTCACCGGAGCCGGTGCGCCAGAGGGGATCGGCGACGTCCTGGCCGACCGTCTGCGTGCCGAGCATCCGGAGGTCGAACTGGTGTGCTACTACGGTGGGCAGGCGGATGCGGTGCTGCTGATGGGCGTGGAGTGACGCCGGTACCGGACGGCCCCGAGGAGGGTAGGCGAGTGGCATGACGGGTATGGGGGACAAGCTCTCGGCGGTGCTGGGGGCCAAGACGGCGAAGGCCCTCGACACGTCGTTGAACCTGCGCACCGTCGCCGAGTTGCTGCGGCACTACCCGCGCCGGTATCAGCGCCGCGGTGAGTTGACCGACATCGGCGGGCTCGAGATCGGTGAGCACGTCACGGTGATGGCGAAGATCGAACGGACCGAGAAACGGCCCATGCGCCAACGCAAGGGGCAGATCCTCACGGTCCACCTCACCGACGGCAAGCGGCGGCTCACCTGCGCGTTCTTCGGCAATCAGGCGTGGCGTGAGCGGGAACTGCGTGCGGGCAGGACGGGATTGTTCGCGGGCAAGGTGTCGGCCTTCCGCAACGACCTCCAGCTGTCCAATCCGGAGTACGAGCTGTTCGAGGAGGACGACAGCACGTCCACGATGGACAGTTTCCTCAACCGCATCATTCCGGTATATCCGGCCGCGGCGGGGGTCGGATCGTGGATGATCGCCCGCTCGGTGCGGCAGGTGCTGGACACCCTCGATCCGGTGGAGGATCCGGTTCCGGAGGTGCTGTGCGCCGAACTCGGTCTGGCCGATCTGGACACCGCGCTCAGGCATGTGCACCGGCCGGAGAGCTGGGACCAGCTCGCGGCCGCGAAGGAACGACTCAAGTGGGACGAGGCGCTGTCCATCCAGCTGATCTTCGCCCAGCGCAGGCGCAGTGAGATCAGCGAACCCGCGCGGGCGTGTCCCCGCGTCGAAGGCGGCATCGCGGCGGCGTTCGACGAACGCCTGCCGTTCCAGCTCACCGAGGGGCAGCGCGAGGTCGGCGAGACCATCGCCGAGGACCTCGCGTCCGAGCATCCGATGAACCGCCTGTTGCAGGGTGAGGTCGGCAGCGGCAAGACGATCGTGGCGCTGCGGGCGATGTTGCAGGTCGTGGACGCGGGCAGACAGGCCGCGATGCTGGCGCCCACCGAGGTCCTGGCGGCTCAGCACGCGCGTTCGCTGCGGGAACTGCTGGGCGATCTGGGCACCGCGGGCGAGCTCGGCGCGGCGGAACACGCGACGAAGGTCACGCTCCTGACCGGCTCGATGGGCGCGAAGGAACGCAAACAGGCCTTGCTGGAGGCGGCCAGCGGCGAGGCGGGCATCGTCGTCGGCACCCACGCCCTGATCCAGGACCACGTGACGTTCGCCGACCTCGCGCTGGCCGTCGTCGACGAGCAGCACCGGTTCGGTGTGGAGCAGCGGGACGCGCTGCGCACGAGGGGTGTCGAGGGCACCAGTCCGCACGTGCTGGTGATGACCGCGACGCCGATCCCGCGCACCGTCGCCATGACCGTCTACGGCGATCTGGAGACCTCGTCGCTGCGGCAGCTCCCTGAGGGACGTTCGCCGATTTCCACCACGGTCGTGCCGGTCGCGGAGAAACCTGCGTGGCTGGACCGGGCCTGGCAGCGGATCATCGAGGAGGTCGGCAAGGGCAGGCAGGCGTACGTGGTGTGCCCGCGGATCGGCGACGAACCGCCCGCCGACACCGGTGGCCGCCGCCCGCCGCTGGCCGTGCTCGACCTCGCTCCGATGCTGGAGGAGGGGCCGCTGCACGGGTTGCGGGTCGGCGTTCTGCACGGCAAACAGCCCGCGGACGAGAAGGACGGCGTCATGCGGGCGTTCGCGGCCGGCGAGGTGGACGTGCTGGTCGCCACGACGGTCGTCGAGGTCGGGGTCAACGTGCCGAACGCGACGACGATGGTGATCATGGACGCCGAGCGGTTCGGGGTCAGCCAACTGCACCAGTTGCGCGGCCGGGTGGGCCGCGGGTCGGCGCCGGGGTTGTGCCTGTTGGTGAGCGAGGTGCCGGAGGGCACGACGACGCGCCAGCGGCTCGACGCGGTCGCCTCGACGCTCGACGGGTTCGAACTGTCGAAGCTCGACCTGGAACTGCGCAGGGAGGGCGACATCCTCGGTTCGGCGCAGTCGGGCACGAAGTCGGCGCTGAAGATGCTGTCGTTGCTGGACGACGAGGACGTGATCGCGCGGGCCCGCAGCGTTGCGCAGCGGGTGGTCGACGACGACCCGGACCTGGTGCACAGTCCCGGGCTGGCGCGCATGGTGGCCGACGTGATCGACGCGGAGCGCGCCGAATTCCTCGAGAAGACCTGACCCGTGGTGAGGAGCTCCCAAGGGCCCCATAGTCGCGTTCAACGCGACGAATGTTCCCTTCGCTCCACAGCGCGCACCGGCAGGCGCAGGGTGGTGGGTGAGGGGAAGAATGGTCGCGTTCAACGCAACCAAGGGGCCCTCGGGGGCATGAACCGGCCAGCGGGTGTTCCGGAATGTGGGCAGGTTCTCCCAGGACGCGGGAGTTTCGGGGTAACGTGCCCCGCGACCGATCCGAGGGACGGAAGGACCGGGAATGTTCCGCAAAGTGCTCGTCGCGAACCGTGGCGAGATCGCCATCCGCGCGTTCCGCGCAGCCTACGAACTGGGCGCGGGAACGGTGGCCGTGTTCCCGCGCGAAGACCGCAACTCGTTGCACCGGCTGAAAGCCGACGAAGCGTACGAGATCGGCGAACCGGGCCATCCGGTGCGCGCCTACCTCTCGGTGGACGAGATCGTCCGTGCCGCACAGCGGGCCGGTGCCGACGCCGTCTATCCGGGCTACGGCTTCCTGTCCGAGAACCCGGACCTCGCGCGCGCGTGCGAGGAAGCGGGCATCACGTTCGTCGGCCCCGACGCCGAGACGCTCGAGCTGACCGGCAACAAGGCACGTGCCGTTGCGGCCGCCCGGGAGGCGGGCGTGCCGGTGCTGGGCTCCTCGGCGCCGTCCGCGGACGTCGACGAGCTGGTCGCGGCCGCGAAGGACCTGACGTTCCCCGTGTTCGTCAAGGCGGTCGCGGGTGGTGGCGGCCGCGGTATGCGCCGCGTCGAGGACCAGGCCCACCTGCGTGAGGCCATCGAGGCCGCCTCGCGGGAGGCGGAGTCGGCGTTCGGCGATGCCACCGTGTTCCTCGAGCAGGCGGTCGTGCAGCCGCGGCACATCGAGGTTCAGGTGCTGGCCGACGGCCAGGGCAACGTGATCCACCTCTACGAGCGCGACTGCTCGGTGCAGCGCAGGCACCAGAAGGTGGTCGAACTCGCGCCCGCCCCGAACCTCGATCCGGACCTGCGGGAGCGCATCTGCGCCGACGCGGTGAAGCTGGCCAGGCAGATGGGCTACCGCAACGCGGGCACCGTCGAGTTCCTCGTCGACCGCTCGGGCAACCACGTATTCATCGAGATGAACCCGCGCATCCAGGTCGAGCACACGGTGACCGAGGAGGTCACCGACGTCGACCTGGTGCAGTCCCAGCTGCGCATCGCCTCCGGTGCGAGCCTGGCCGACCTCGGCCTGTCGCAGGAGGCGATCTACCTGCGCGGTGCGGCGATGCAGTGCCGCATCACCACGGAGGATCCCGCCAACGGGTTCCGCCCCGACACCGGCATGATCAGCGCCTACCGCTCGCCGGGCGGTTCGGGCATCCGGCTCGACGGCGGCACCGCGTTCTCGGGTACGGAGATCAGCGCCCACTTCGACTCGATGCTCGTCAAGCTCACGTGCCGCGGGCGGACGTTCGACACCGCCGTGGGCCGTGCGCGGCGCGCCCTGGCCGAGTTCCGTATCCGGGGTGTCGCCACGAACATCCCGTTCCTGCAGGCCGTGTTGGACGACCCGGACTTCCAGGCGGGCAACGTCACGACCGCGTTCATCGAGGAGCGTCCGCATCTGCTCACGGCGCGCCACTCGGCCGACCGCGGCACGCGCCTGCTGACCTACCTGGCCGACGTCACGGTCAACAAGCCGAACGGTGAGCGGCCCAAGCTGATCGACCCCGAGCAGAAGGTGCCCGCCGTTCCCGACGGCGAGCCGCCCGCAGGGTCGAAGCAGAAACTCACCGAGCTGGGCCCGGAAGGGTTCGCGCAGTGGATGCGCTCGTCGGGCACGGTCGGGGTCACCGACACCACCTTCCGCGACGCGCACCAGTCGCTGCTGGCCACGCGGGTGCGCACCAAGGACCTGACGGCGATCGCGCCCGCGGTGGCGCACACGTTGCCGCAGCTGCTGTCGGTCGAGTGCTGGGGCGGGGCGACCTACGACGTCGCACTGCGCTTCCTCGCCGAGGATCCGTGGGAGCGGCTCGCCCTGTTGCGGGAGGCGATGCCCAACATCTGCCTGCAGATGTTGCTGCGCGGGCGCAACACGGTCGGCTACACGCCGTACCCCACGGAGGTCACCGACGCGTTCGTCGAGGAGGCCACGCGGACCGGCATCGACATCTTCCGCATCTTCGACGCGTTGAACGACGTCTCGCAGATGCGGCCGGCGATCGAGGCGGTGCGGGCCACCGGACGGTCGGTCGCCGAGGTGGCGCTGTGTTACACCTCGGATCTGTCCGATCCGGACGAGAAGCTGTACACCCTCGACTACTACCTGCGCCTGGCCGAGCAGATCGTCGAGGCGGGCGCGCACGTCCTGGCCATCAAGGACATGGCGGGCCTGCTGCGTGCTCCGGCGGCGGAGAAGCTGGTGAGCGCGCTGCGCCGGGAGTTCGACCTCCCCGTGCACCTGCACACCCACGACACCGCGGGCGGTCAGCTCGCCACCTATCTCGCGGCGATCCGTGCCGGTGCCGACGCGGTCGACGGTGCGGTCGCGTCGATGGCGGGCACGACGTCGCAGCCCTCGCTGTCGGCGATCGTGGCGGCCACGGACCACTCCGACCGGCCGACCGGACTGGATCTGCGTGCCGTCGGTGAGCTCGAGCCGTACTGGGAGACCGTGCGGAAGATCTACGCTCCGTTCGAGGCGGGTCTGGCCTCGCCGACCGGCCGGGTGTACGACCACGAGATCCCCGGCGGCCAGTTGTCGAACCTGCGCACCCAGGCGAAGGCGCTCGGCCTCGGCGACCGGTTCGAGGACATCGAGGCCATGTACGCCGCGGCCGACCGGATGCTCGGCCACATCGTCAAGGTGACCCCGTCCTCGAAGGTCGTGGGCGATCTGGCGCTGCACCTCGTCGGTGCGGGCGTCGACCCGGCCGAGTTCGAGGCCGAGCCGGGCAAGTTCGACATCCCCGACTCGGTCATCGGCTTCCTGCGCGGGGAACTCGGTGACCCGCCCGGTGGGTGGCCGGAACCGTTCCGCAGCAAGGCGCTCGAAGGAAGGGCCGAGGCCAAGGACGAGGTCGAACTGTCCGAACAGGACCGTACCGAGCTCGCCGAGGACCGCAGGGCGGCGCTGAACCGGCTGCTGTTCCCCGGGCCCACCAAGGAGTTCGAGGCGCACCGCGAGGCCTACGGCGACACGAGCGTGCTGCCGAGCAAGGACTTCTTCTACGGTCTGCGCCCCGGCGAGGAGTACACCGTGGACCTCGAACCGGGGGTGCGGTTGTTCATCGAGCTGGAGGCGGTCGGCGAGGCCGACGAACGCGGCATGCGCACCGTGATGTCCACGTTGAACGGTCAGATGCGCCCGATCCCGGTGCGGGACAGGTCGGTGGCCACCGACATCCCGGCCGCGGAGAAGGCCGACAAGAGCGATCCGAACCAGGTCGCCGCGCCGTTCGCGGGGGTCGTCACGTTGCAGGTCGGCGAAGGCGACGAGATCGCGGCCGGTGACACCGTCGCGACCATCGAGGCGATGAAGATGGAGGCCGCCATCACCGCACCCGCAGGGGGCACGGTGCGGCGGCTCGCCATCAACGCCGTACAGCAGGTGGAAGGTGGCGACCTGCTGATCGTGCTCGAATGAGCTGAAACCCGCGTCACACGAGCGCGATCAGGCCGGCCAGGGTGCTGTCGAGCTCGGTGTGGCAGCGGTGCACGCGGTCGCCCGCGGGCTGCAGCAGTCCGCGGGCGTCCGCGTCGTACAATGCCGCGATCTCGGCGGCCAGTGTGGGGGACAGGCCGGCGTCGATGAGCGTCGGTTCCCACGTCTCGCGGGGCAGGACGACGACGTCGAGGTCCCTGTTCAGTCGCGCGCCGAGTCGCCGCGCCACGTCCCGTTCGCTGTAGTGCGGCGCGTCCAGCTGCACGATCTCGCTGCTTTTCGGGGGCGCGGCGAGTGCCGCCGCCACGACGGCGCCGATGTCGCGGGTGGCGACCATCGCCGCGTCGACGTCGGCCGAGGGGGCGAACACCGGGTGGATTCCCGCGCCCGTCGCGGCGTCCAGCGTCGTTTCGACCTTCTCCTGGAAATGCGGTGCGCGCACCGCGGTCACGACCGCGCGGGTACCGGTGAGCGCGTGTTCCAGGTGGTTCAGCCAGCGGGATCGGGCCCGTGCCGTCGGCGCGGTCGGCGCCCCAGGACGACAGTGCGACGACGTGCGGGACCCCGCTCGCGTCCACCGCGGCGGCGATCGTGTCGGCGATCCGCCGGTGTTCGGTGTCCGAGCCGGAGGGCAGGGTCGGGAGCAGGACGAAGGCGCCGTCGCTGTCGCGGAAGGCGTCGGTGAGTGCGTCGCGGTCTCCGAGGTCGGCCACGACGGTCTCGGTTCCGGCGTCCTGGCCTGTCGCGCGTGCGGCGTTCCGTACGACGCGGCGCACGGGCAGGCCCTTCTCCTGCAGGGTTCGTGCGGCGGCACCGCCGACGTGTCCGGTCGTTCCGGTGATGGCGTACATGGTGGTCTCCGATCTGAACGTGGGCCGTGGTGGATGGGCCGTGTTGGGGTGAACTGTGTTGGGTGAACTGTGTTGGGTGAACACCGTCCAGAGTCGTCGCCGGAGACGAGACGATCCATGTTCGAAGGGCTCGCGGACATACGGAATCGTCTACACTGGGGCGCATGGATGCCCTGGCGGACGTGCTCGCGGGCGTGCGCGCGCGGTCGGCCGCGTTCTGCCGGACGGTGCTGGAACCGCCGTGGGCACTGCGGATCGACGACGGCGCGCGCCTCGCACTCGTCACGATGGTGCGCGGGCACGCATGGATCGTCCCGGACGCTGGTTCTGGCGCCGTCCAGTCGGGAATCGCCGAACCGGGAATCGCCGAACCGGTACTGATCGGCGAGGGGACCGTGGCGGTGGTGAAAGGGCCGGGGCCCTACGTGGTCGCCGACGAGATCGACACCCCGGCCTCCGTCGTCGTCCGCCCCGGCAATCGGCTGACCACAGTGGACGGAACAGACATCACCGACGAGTTCCTCACCGCCGCGGCCGAATCCGAGACCCCCGGCTCCTCGGTGATGGTCAGCGGGACCTATCAGGTCGCCGGGGACGTGGGTGCCCGCCTGCTGGGGGCGCTGCCCGACGTCGCGCTCGTCGCGGCCGCCGACATCGGGTCTCCCGTGCTGGACCTGCTGATCGCGGAGCTGGCCGGTTCCCGTCCCGGTCAGCAGGTGGTGCTCGACCGGCTGCTCGACCTCGCGTTGATCGAGACGGTACGGACCTGGTTGGACGGTCAGCGCGACGCGGCGCCCGGATGGTTCCGGGCGCAGAGCGACCCGGTGGTGGGCCAGGCGCTCCGGCTGATCCACGACGACCCGGGAGCACAGTGGACGGTGGCGCGGCTGGCCGCGCACTGCGGGGTGAGCCGGGCCGCCTTCGCGCGCCGGTTCACCGATCTGGTGGGCAGTCCGCCCATGGCCTACCTCGCCGACTGGCGCATGACGGTCGCGGCCGACCTGCTTCGCACCACCGGCGACACGGCTGAGTCCGTCGCCAGAAAGGTCGGGTACGCCAATGCGTTCGCGTTCAGCGCGGCGTTCAAACGACATCGCGGATTGTCGCCGCGCGAGCACCGGGTGGGTGTCGAATGAGGATCGTGGCGTTCCCGCAGTGGCAGGGCGCTACGTGGGAGGGCGCTTCGGAGGTCCTGCCCGCAGGCGGCCGGGCGCTCGCCGAGCTCGCCGGTGACGTACTGGACACGCCGGTCGAACAGCTTCCGGTGCCGTCGTCGTCCTCGGACACTGTGGACGGTGTCGCCAACCGGCGGGCGCTGGTGTCCTGTCGCGACACGGCGTTGTCGGCGATCGGGCCCGGTGGTCCGATGCTGACGATCGGCGGTGACTGCGCGGTCGAACTCGTACCCGTCGGCTTCGCGCGCATGCGCCACGGCCCCGCGTTGACCGTTGCGTGGTTCGACGCGCACGCCGACTGCAACACGGCCGCCGGCTCGCCGTCCGGCGCGTTCCACGGCATGGTCCTGCGTGCACTACTCGGCGACGGCGGTCCCGACGTGGCGGGTAGTCCGCCGCTGGCGCCCGGAAACGCCGTGCTCATCGGTACCCGCGTGTTCGACCCCGACGAACGTGGGGCCGTCGAACAGGGTCTGGTGCGGCACGTTCCGCCGCCTGCCGACCCCGTCGTGGTGCGCGAGACGGTGGGGGACGGACCGGTGTACCTCCACGTCGACGTCGACGTCCTCGATCCACGGGAATGGCCGGGCGGGCACTACCGCGAGCCCGGCGGGCTGACGATCGAGCGGCTCGTGGCTGGGATCGACGCACTGGCGGGAGCCCATGTCGTCGGTGCGGGGCTCACCGAGTGCGCCACCACCGACCCCGGCCTGCTGCGCGCGCTCACCCCGGTGCTCGACGCGCTCGCTCGTGCACTGCGCGGACCCGCCGTTGGTGGTGAGCCGCCCGGGTGAACGCCTGCCGCTGCCCGGGTCGGCGGCCCTTCCACCCTGGCGTGCGGTGTGATGTGCTCGCTCTCCGCCCTCCGATGACCGTAGGGAAGGGAGTCGTGACCGTCCGTGAGAGCTCACCGGGTCGGCCCGCCCGCCGACACCCCCGTACTACAGGGCCTCCGCGGCATCGTGCGGCCCGAGCTGGAAGACGTCGCAGGAGAGATCATCGCCGAGATCCGCGCGGCCATTCCCGAGTACCGCGGGTCGTTCGACGGGCCCTACGGCATCTGGATCCGGGAAGGCGTGCGGCACGCCATCACCCTGTTCATCGACCGGCTCGGCGAGCCGTCGACCGTCACGGCCGGGCGGCCCGACTCCGCGGCGATCACGGCGCCGGCCGGTCCGGTCGCCGATCCGGCCGGTGCCGCGCCGTCGAGCACGTCGACCATGCCGGTACTGAACGACGGCCACGAGGTGCACCGCCGCATCGGCAGGCAGGAGCTGCGCGAGGGGCGCAGCCTGGACACGCTGCAGAGTGCCTACCGCATCGGGGTGCGGGTGGCGTGGCGGCGGATCATGCGCGTCGGCAGGCAGAGCGGTTTCTCCTCGGCGGTGATGTCGCAGTTGGCCGACCGGATGCTGGCCTTGATGGACGAACTCTCGTCGGTGGCGCTCGACGGCTATCGCGAGGCCAAGGCAGAGACGTCCGATCCGGCCTTCGCGGCACGGCGCAGATTGATCCGCCTGCTCGTGGGACGGCGTGCGGCGCCGCGCGGTGAGCTCGCCGAACTCGCCGCGCTCGCCCGGTGGCCGCTGCCGGACACGGCAACCGGGATCGCGTTGCGCGGTCCCGTGCGTATCGTCGCCCCGCTCGGTGACGAGGTGCTGGCCGACCTGTCCGGGACGGCTCCGTGCCTGCTCGTCGCAGGCACGGTCACCGAGGAGAGGGTGCGTGCCCTGCGCGAGGCGGTGAGTTGCGGACCGCAGAGGGTCGGCGTCGGTGTCGGCGCCGCGGTGGAGCCCGTCGCGGCGGCCGACTCGGTGCGGCTCGCGCGGCGCGCGCTCGCGCTGGTCGACGACGGGCTCGTGCCGCAGGGGGAGGTGGTGTGGTCCGAGCGGGTGTTGCCGGAACTGCTGCTGCGCACCGGGGACGCCGTCACCGCGCAACTCCGGCGCCGGCTGTTCGCACCCCTCGAGGGGATGACCGAGCGCAGGCGGGCTCGCACCATCCAGACCCTCAGTGCGTGGCTCGACGCGCAGGGCAGCGTGCACGCCGTGGCCGAACGGCTCGGGCTGCATCCGCAGACCGTGCGGTACCGGGTCCGCCGGATGGAGGAGGCCTTCGGTGAACGACTGCACGATCCGCGTGCCCGGTTCGAGTTGGAGGCGGCGGTGCGCAGTCTGCCGGATTCGGAACTGGCGCCGGATTCGTCCGATGATGACAACGCCGACGCGGAAAGTTGTCGCTCCGGTGAGCGCTGACCGCGTCGCGCCGTGAATGTCTTGTTCCGGTTCGTGGGCGCGGCCTAGCGTCGAGCGCGGTGATGCCGGCGCGTGCCGGACGTCGCCACCGAGATCGGCCGGTCTCTCGTCGCAGGTATTCGCAGGTAGCTGTCTTCACCCAACGGAGGATGGAGTTCGATGCGTAACCGTATGCCGGGCCTTCTCGGTGGTATCGCCGTGTCCGCGGCCGTCGCGCTGGTCGCCGCCCCCGCCGCGTTCGCGGCTCAGGACATCACCGTCACCAACCCCAACGACGACGGCGCCGTGGCCGCCTCGGCCGATGGCGTCGTGCTCGCCGACGCCGACACGGGCACCGAGGTGAACTGCTCGTCCTCGGCCGCCGACGGCACCATCCCGAGCGGAGCCCACACCGCGCCCGCCGCCATCGGTGACCTGTCGGTCGGCTTCGACAGCTGCACCGGTCCGCTCGGCAGCGTCTCGGTGACTCCGAACGCACAGCCGTACCAGCTGCATATCGGTTCGTTCGACAGTGCGACCGGCGTCTCGACCGGGTGGGTCGGCGAGGTCAACGTCAGCATCTCGACGGTGACGTGCAGCTTCGACGCCGTCGGCAACGCGCCGGGCGAGTACGACAACGCCACGGGCCAGCTGACCGTGACGCCGGACGTGGCACTGCCCGACGGGGTGGCACCGCTCGAGGCCACGAACACGAGCGGTTGTCTCGGGCTGGTCAACGACGGGGACGCGTTGACGTTCGAGGCCGTCTACGACATCACCGACCCCGACACCCCGATCACGATCGGCTGAGTCCGGCCAGAGTCCGTCCTGCCCGGGGTTCGTGGCGTCCGTTCCGGTCGCCGCGGGCCCCGGGCTTCGGCGCGCTCACAGGGGCGGATGACCCACCGGGATCAGCATTGTGGGGACCTCGGACTCGGGGACGCCGAGCAGCTGCGACAGGCCCGCGTCGTCGAAGTCGGACACCGCACAGCACGCCAGTCCGAGCGCGGTGGCGATGAGGTAGACGTTCTGCACCGCGATCCCGGAGTCGACGTGCATCGTGCGGTAGTGGCGCAGCGGTTTGTGCTCGAAGGCCACGCGCATGCGGGTCGTCAGCGCGATCGTCACCGGAGCCGCGGCGAACTCAGGCTGCCAGTAGATCTGCTGCAGCGGACGCACCGGGTCGGCGATGGTGAGCCGGGTGAGTTCGTGCGCGATGGCCTCGTACCGGTACACACCCGGTTCGAGCAGATCCGTGCCGCGGATCAGTACGTAGGCGCGCAACAGGTCCAGACCGTCGCCGGAGGGCGCCATGCCCATCGGGTGGTGTTCGGAGCCGTAGGCCGGTTCGAACCGCTGCACGCCGAGCGCGAACCGGAGCAGACCACTCAGCGCGGCGAGGTCGAGGTCGCGGTGGGCGAACACGTCCCAGGAGCGACGTCGAACCAGGGTTTTCACCAGGTCGGCGCGTGGCGGTTCGACGTCGGGGAGGGGGATGCGCCGGATGCCGGGCAGCGGCTCGGGCGTCGGCGGGGTCTGGCCGTTCAACAGGCGGTGCACGGCGAGCGCGCGCTGCACGGTCTCCTCGACGACGTCGGATTGCTCCTCGGGCGCGTCGGCCGTGTGGCGCGGGGCGTGGTCGTCGGCCGGGGTGTGCGGTTCGTCCTCGGGGTCGGGAAGGGCGTGCGCGGGGGCGCGCCGGATCGGTGTGTCCACGGTGTCCGCGGTGTCCGCTGCGGGCTCCGCGGGGGCGGCACCGGGGGCGACACCGGATTCAGGTAGCCACTCTCTGTATCCGTCTGCAGGATCAGGGTCGTACTGGCCACCCCAATCGTGGCTCAGTGGCTCACCCATCGCATCCTCCCCATTACGCCTGGTCACGTCGAGCGCACGCCAGAACGCATGGTAACCGTTTCGGGTTAGGAATCAGCCCCCGTGACGGAAGCCACCAGTTCGTAGGACCGTTTCCTGGCCGCGTGGTCGTGCGCCATCGTCGTGATGATCAGCTCGTCCGCACCGGTGTCGGCGACCAGTTGATCCAGTCGTTTCCGCACCGTCTCGGGGGAGCCGACGATGTTGGCGGCCGAGTTCTTCTCGATGAACGCCCGGTCGAGCTCGGTGTAAGGGTAGTTCGCCGCGGTCTCGGGGCTGGGCAGCGCGATCGGCTTGCCCTTGCGCAGACTCAGGAAGTTGAGTGCCTGCGACTGGGCGAGATAGTGGGCGTGCTCGTCGGTCTCCGCGCACAGCACCGACGCCCCCAGCAGCACGTACGGCTCCGACAGCACCGCCGACGGCTGGAACGACTCGCGATACAGCGCGAGTGCGGCATCGGTGTTGTCGGCGCTGAAATGGTGCGCGAACGAGAACGGCAGCCCCAGCGAGCCCGCGAGCTGCGCGCTGAACCCGCTCGAGCCGAGCAGCCACACGGCGGGCCGGTTGCCCTCCGCGACCACCGCGCCCACCGGACGTTCGTCGTCGTGGTCGAAGTAGGCGGTCAGCTCGGCGAGCCGTTGCGGGAAGTCGTCCGCGGTGCGCCCCGCCCGTCCGCGCAGGGCCATGGCCGTGCGCTGGTCCGTACCGGGAGCCCGGCCGATGCCCAGATCGATGCGCCCCGGGTACAGACCTTCGAGCGTGCCGAACTGTTCGGCGACCACCAGCGGTGCGTGGTTCGGCAGCATTATGCCGCCCGATCCGATGCGGATGCGGTCGGTGGCGGCCGCGAGCTGTCCCATCAGCACGGCGGTGGCCGAACTGGCGATACCGGGCATGTTGTGGTGCTCGGCGACCCAGTAGCGCCGGTACCCCAGCTGTTCGGTGTGCCGCGCGAGGTCGAGCGAGTTGCGCAACGCCGTCGCGGCGTCCGAGCCCTCGACGACGGGGGACAGGTCCAGTACCGACAACGGGATGTCACGCAGTGAGCTCACGCCCATGGTCAACAGCGATGCGCCGGCCACACATTCCGCCCCTGGGTGCGTGGTGGTGCCCACCCGTCCTGGAATTCGCCGCTCAGTAATTCAGTGACTCAGTAATTCAGTAGCTCAGTAGCTCGGTGGCTCAGTAGCTCAAAACTCAGGAACTCAGGCGGGCGAAGGTCGTGCCGAAGGGTCCGGACATGTCGACCGAGATCTCCCTGTTCTCCACGGTGGTGACCTGCTCGGCGCTGGCGAGGCCGTCCCACCAGAACGTCGACGGGGTGATGCGGCGCAGTTCGTCGTACTCGAACTCGCCCGCCGCGTGCACGGCGAGATTGCGCAGGCCCGCATCCACCCCGCCCGGGCGGGGCACGTGCACCAGCAGGACGTAGCTGGTGGGGCAGGCGAACAGTACGCCGTCGGGGAACACCGCCTCACCCGTCAGACGCGGCAGCACGTCGGGCAGGATCAGCGCGGCGGTGCCGGCGTGCTCGCCGGTCACGACGTGAAGGTCACCGTCCAGCGTGTCCGGGGCGTCGAACGTGACGGCGTGGAGGTTGTCGAACGCCGCCTGTGCCACGGCGTCGGCGCCGTGACGGGCCACCAGGTCCGAGTTCAGATAGCTGACCCCGTCCGGTGCGTCGTGGACGTAGACGGTGGCCGTGTCCGGCAGGGCCTCCGTGGCGTAGTCCCAGTCCGGTTCGGTGCGTGCCGCGCTCGCGGGCACCAGACGCGGAAAGATCGCGGACGTGTCCATGCTCGCTCCCCGCGGCGTGAGATGAACGGCGTGAGAGGTCACCTTAGTGTGAGCGAACATCCCCCGACCGAGGGGTGGAAGTTACCGCCAGTCGTCGTCGGAGGCGAGGACGGTCAACTGCTGGGTCGCGCGGGTCAGTGCCACGTACAGCACGCGCCTTCCGGTGAGCGACTCGGTGATGAGCTCGGTCGGCTCGACGAGCACGACGGCGTCGTACTCGAGCCCCTTCGAATCGAGGCTGCCGACGACCTTGAGCCGTTCCTCCGCCTGGCCCGCGAGCCAGCGCTCCACCTCGGGGACCCGGTCCATCGCGCAGATGACGCCGACCGTGCCGTCGACCGCGTCGAGCAGTTCCTTGGCCGCCGCGTGCACCGCGGTCTCCCGTGTCGCGTCGTCGACGCGGCGGATCTCCGGCTCCAGGCCCGTCTTCCGTACCGCGTTGGGCAGCTCCTCACCGGAGGCCGCCCTGCCCGCGACCACCTCGGCGGCCAGGTCGAAGATCTCCGCGGAGTTGCGGTAGTTCGTGCGCAGCGTGTACCGGCGACGTGCGGTCTTCGCGCCGAACGCCTGCGTGCGTGCCTGGTCGGCCTCTGCGGGGTCCGGCCACGAGCTCTGCACCGGATCGCCGACGATGGTCCAGCTCGCGTACGCCCCGCGCCTGCCGAGCATGCGCCACTGCATGGGCGAGAGGTCCTGCGACTCGTCGACCACGATGTGCGAGTACTCGTCGTAGTGCGCAGGGCGCGCGGCCCGGTGGCGTGCCGGGTCGTCCGAATCGCGCGTCTGCGCGGCGTCCAGCTCGATGTCCTGCGCCCGCTGCGTGCGGCGCTTCGGCGGGGGACCGGCCAGCACCCGCAGTTCGTCCAGCAGCGCGACGTCGGCGACCGTCCAGTCGTCCCCTTCGCCCCGCAGCGACTCCGCGAGCAGGGTGACCTCCTCGGCGGTGAGCACGTTCTTGCCCGCCCGCGCGAGCTTGCGCTCGTCTCCCAGCCAGCGCAGCACCTGCGCCGGGTACAGCACGGGCCACCACGTGACGAGGAACCGGTGGAAGTCGATCCGCTCGCCGAGGTCGTGCACGACGTCGGCACGGTCGAGCTGCGGCCCTCCCGCCTTGGCGTTCTCCTCGGCCTTGTCGGCAAGCGCCTCGAGCAGCGTCTCGGCCGCGCGCACCCGCGAGCGGTTCGGCGGCCCGCCCGCGGAGTGCACCTTCTTGCGTGCCTTCTCGAGCTCCTTGGCCCCGAGCTTGAGCACCTCGCCCTTGTAGACGATCCGCAGCTCGGTCGGCGCCTCCGGCGGGGTGTCGCGCAGCGCCTTGAGCAGCACCTTGCGCATCCGCAGCGAGCCCTTGACCGCGGCGAGCGGCGCCGGGTCGTAGCGGGTCGCCTGCATCCCGTCGAGCAGTTCACCGAGCGAGCGCAGTTCGACGTTCGTCTCGCCCATCGACGGCAGCACCCGCGAGATGTACGACGTGAACACACCCGACGGGCCCACCACGAGCACCCCGGCGCCACCGAGCTGCCTGCGGTAGCGGTAGAGCAGGTACGCGGCGCGGTGCAGCGCCACCGCCGTCTTGCCGGTCCCCGGACCGCCGGTGATCTCGGTGACCCCGCGCCAGGGCGCGCGGATGACCTCGTCCTGCTCCTTCTGGATCGTCGCGACGATGTCGCGCATCCGATCGCCGCGCGCCCTGCCGAGCGCCGCCATGAGCGCGCCCTCGCCGACCACGGGCATGCCGTCCGGCACCGACTCGGGCATGAGCACGTCGTCGTCGACGTCGAGCACCTGCTGTCCGGAGCAGCGGATCACCCTGCGCCGCACGACGTCCATCGGCTCCTCGGCCGTGGCCTGGTAGAACGGCGCCGCGGCCGGCGCGCGCCAGTCGGTGACCAGGTTCTCGAAGTCGGCGTCGCGGATGCCGAGCCTGCCGACGTAGACCGGTTCGGCCGTGGTGTGGTCCAGCCTGCCGAACACCAGCCCCTCGTACTCGGCGTCGAGCGACTGCAGCGTCTGGTTGGCGTGGAACACCATCATGTCGCGCTCGAACAGCATCGACGCCTGCTCGAAGACGGCCTCACGCTGAGCGCCGTGGCCGATCTCGTAGCCCTTCGCGCGCATGTCCTCGGCCTGCCTGCGGAGCTCGGCGAGCCGGGTGTAGACCCGGTCCACGTGGGACTGCTCGATGGCGATCTCGGCCCGTCTGACCCGAGGTTCCGACACTGACGCGCTCCTGGGTGCAAAGTCGCCGGGGAAGGGGAAGAACGACAATACGCGAATCCGCGCGACGGCATCACGAGGTCCGGCCAAGAGTCACACTCGCCACGGTTTCTACGATGAGGCTGTGACCAGGATCGTGTCGGGCCGTGCGGGCGGGCGGACGCTGCGTGTTCCTCCACGGACCACCCGCCCGACGTCGGAGCGGGTCCGCGAGGCGCTGTTCAACGCGCTCGAGACCGCCGGTGACCTCGACGAGGCCCGGGTGCTCGACCTGTACGCCGGATCGGGAGCACTCGGCCTGGAGGCCCTGTCCCGCGGCGCGGCCGACGTGCTGTTCGTGGAGTCGGAGCGCCGCGCCGTCGACGTGCTGCGCGCCAACGTCGAGACGGTCGGTCTCGGCGGCAGGGTGCGGCAGGGCAAGGTGGAGTCGGTGGTCGCCGAAGGGAGCGCGAGCGCCTACGACGTGGTGCTCGTCGACCCGCCGTACAAGCTCGCCGGCGACACGCTCACCGGCATGCTGACCGACCTCGTGGAGGGCGGCTGGTTGGCCGAGGACGCGCTGGTGGTCGTCGAGCGGTCGGTGCGCGACGGTGAACCGGCGTGGCCCGAGGGGCTCGAGTCGTTCCGCACCAAGAAGTACGGCGACACGGCCCTGTACTGGGGCGAGCGTGTGGGCCGGACCGGCGAGGGCGAGCAGTCCCGTTAGGGTTGCGCGCATGCGGCGAGCGGTATGTCCCGGTTCCTACGACCCGGCGACCAACGGGCATCTTGACGTGATCGAGCGGGCCTCGCACCTCTTCGACGAGGTCGTCGTCGCGGTTCTGATCAACAAGAGCAAGCGGGGCATGTTCACCATCGATGAGCGCCTCGACCTGCTGCGGGAGTCGACGAAGGGCCTCAGCAACGTCCGCGTCGACTCGTGGCACGGCCTGCTCACCGACTACTGCAAGGAGCAGGGCATCCAGTCGATCGTCAAAGGCCTGCGCTCGGTCAGCGACTTCGACTACGAGCTGCAGATGGCGCAGATGAACCGGGAGATCTCGGGTGTCGAGACGCTGCTGATGTCGAACAACCCGGCCTACAGCTTCCTGTCCAGCTCGCTGGTCAAGGAGGTCGCGACCTACGGCGGCGACGTGAAGGACATGGTCCCGCCGTACGTCCACGAGCGGCTCCTGGCCAAGCTCGCCGAGCGGGACTGACGGCGCGTAGCGGGCGCAACGTCACCTCGCTCGGCCGAGGGTCCGCGCTTGCCTGGTTGGCGGCTTGACACGCCCGACCGGGCTTCGGTCACCGAAAAGTCGCCGCCGGACCGGCACACTGGTGGTGGCCACGATCGGGTTTTTGAGGGAGTTGCCGTGTACCGGGTGTTCGAGGCGCTCGACGAGCTCGTCACGATCGTCGAAGAGGCGCGGGGTGTCCCGATGACCTCGAGTTGCGTGGTGCCGCGCGGGGACACCCTCGAACTGCTCGACGACATCCGCGAAGCGTTGCCCACCGAGGTCGACGACGCCCAGGACGTGCTCGACAAGCGCGACGAGATCGTGCAGACCGCGCGCACCGAGGCCGACACGACCATCTCGAACGCGAACGAGCAGGCCGAACGGACCGTGTCGGAGGCCAACGCCGAGGCCGAACGCCTCGTCGCCGAGGCCAGGGCGCGCGCCGAACAGCTCGTCGCCGACGCGCAGGCCGAGGCCGAGCGCACCGTGTCCGCCGGACAGGCCGAGTACCACGACCTCACCGAACGCGCGCGAGCCGAATCCGAGCGCATGATCCAGGCCGGTCGCGACGCCTACGACCGGTCCGTCGAGGAGGGCCGCGCCGAGCAGGCCCGGCTGGTCGCGCAGACCGAGGTCGTGCAGGCCGCGCACGGCGAGGCGGCGCGCATCGTCGACGAGGCGCACGCCGAGGCCGACAAGCAGCGCGGCGACTGCGACGCCTACGTCGACGGCAAGCTCGCCGAGTTCTCCGAGCTGCTGTCCACCACGCTCCGCACCGTCGACTCCGGCCGCAACCACCTGCGTGGCACGGCCACGGGCGGCTACAACGGCGGTGGCTCCGGTGCCTACAACACGGGTGCCGGCAGCCGCGGCTTCTACGACTTCCAGGCCCACTGAGGCACCGAATCGTTGCTCCCGAGGGCCCCTTGGTTGCATTCAACGCGACCAACGCGCCCTTGGCTGCGGTGATGCGACCAACGGTCCCTTGGCGGCGTTCAACGCGACTATAGGGCCCTCGGGAGCTTGATTACCGGCCGCGGGGCGTGGCTCCGTGATGCTCGCGTACGCTGGACGGACGCGCCCGGGGGACGTACGTCCTCCACCTGAAGGCGGCGAATCCGAACGTCCTCGATCCGAGAAATCCGATGTCTGACGAACGCTCCCCGAACGCCGGCGACGAACGCGCGACCGACCGCGGCAACGCGCGCGCCGACAGCAACCCGTGGGTGATCGATACCCACGAACTCGGCCGTCGCCCGGGCGCCAGCAGGCAGCTGGAACTCGACATCCCCGTCGAGACGCCGCTCGGCGTCCCGGACGTCGTCACCGTGCCCTCCGGCGCCGCGATCTCCGTCGACGTCCTGCTCGAATCGGTCGTCGAGGGTGTCCTCGTCACCGGCTCGGCCACGGCGCCGACGACGGGACAGTGCTCCCGCTGTCTCGACCCGATCACCGGCGAAGTGTCCATCGACATCACCGAGCTGTTCGCCTACCCCGAGTCGACCACCGACGAGACGACCGAGGAGGACGAGGTCAGCCGGGTCGTCGACGACCGGATCGACCTGGAGCCGGTCGTGCGCGACGCCCTCGTGCTCGCCCTGCCGCTGGTGCCCCTGTGCAGGGAGGACTGCGAGGGGCTGTGCTCGGGATGCGGCGTGAAGTGGGCCGAACTCGAGCCCGGACACGGGCATGAGACCATAGATCCTCGGTGGGCCGCGCTCGTCGAACGGCTGCAGGACACAGACGACGTCTCCGACGTCCCGAGTGACCAGGCAGGCGACGGAGGCGACGGCTCGGACAGGTGACGCGGTTATCGCATCGCCCGTCCCCACCCCCGAGTTCGAGGCAAGCAGCTCGCGCGATCGCGGGCAGATTTTGATGAGGAGAACCAGCCGTGGCTGTCCCCAAGCGGAAGATGTCGCGCTCCAACACCCGCGCTCGCCGTTCGCAGTGGAAGGCGACGCCGGTGCAGCTCGTGGAGTGCTCGAACCGCGCCTGCAAGGCCAAGAAGCCGCAGCACGTCGCCTGCCCTGAGTGCGGTCAGTACGCCGGCCGGCAGGTTGTCGAGCCGGCCTGAGGTCCCGCGAGATGGGGGGTAAGGCGCCGGCAGGCCCGGCTACAGATCCCACACCGCTGCTCGAGGCGCTCGGTGTCGATTTCGACACCGAGCTGCTGACGCTTGCGCTCACGCACCGTTCGTACGCGTACGAGAACGGTGGCCTGTTGCCGAACGAGCGTCTCGAGTTCCTCGGTGACGCGGTGCTGGGCCTGGTGGTGACCGATCACCTGTACCGCAGGCACCCCGATCTGCCGGAGGGGCAGCTCGCGAAGCTGCGCGCCAGCGTGGTGAACATGCACGCGCTGGCGGGCGTGGCGCGCGGGCTCGGCGAAGGGGGTCTCGGTGCGCACCTGCTCCTCGGCAAGGGCGAGGAGCTCACCGGTGGACGCGACAAGGCGAGCATCCTGGCCGACGGGCTCGAGGCCGTCATCGGCGCGACGTACATCGCCCACGGCATCGAGACCGCGCGGGAGCTCGTGCACCGGCTGTTCGGCCAACTGCTCGAGGAGGCACCGCTGCGGGGCGCCGGCCTCGACTGGAAGACCAGCCTGCAGGAACTGACCGCGTCCGCCGGTCTCGGCGTGCCCGAGTACAAGGTCGAGGACACCGGTCCCGACCACCGCAAGGAGTTCACCGCGACGGTCTACGTCGGCGGTCGTGACCTCGGCAGCGGCAGCGGCACGACCAAGAAGGAAGGCGAGCAGAAGGCCGCCGAAACGGCGTGGCGTGCGCTGTCCGAGGAGCTCGAACTCGGCGACTCGTCGGCCTGACGGGGTAGCGCGTGCCCGAACTTCCCGAGGTCGAGGTCGTCCGGCTGGGCCTCGAGCGGCACGTCGAAGGCCGGGCGATCGCCTCGGTCGAGGTGTTGCACCCCCGTGCCGTTCGCAGGCACGTGCCCGGCGCCGACGACTTCACCGCACGGCTGGCAGGCGTCACCGTCGCGGCCGCGCGCAGGCGCGGGAAGTATCTGTGGCTGGAACTCTCCGACGGCGAGGCCATGCTCGCCCACCTGGGCATGAGCGGCCAGATGCTGGTCCAGCCCGCCGAGGCGCCCGACGAGAAGCACCTGCGGGTGCGGTTCCGCTTCGCCGACGGCGGTCCCGAACTGCGGTTCGTCGACCAGCGCACGTTCGGTGGTCTCGCGCTCGACGAACTTGTCGACTCCGACGGCACGCTGCTGCCCGGCACGGTCGCGCACATCGCCCGTGACCCCATGGATCCCGCGTTCGATCTCGACGCCGCGATTGCGGCCATGCGCAGACGCCGCACCGAACTGAAACGTGCCCTGCTGGATCAGACGCTCGTGTCGGGCATCGGCAACATCTACGCCGACGAGGCGCTGTGGCGGGCCCGGTTGCACGGCAGCAGGCCCACCCAGCGGCTCACCCGTGGTCAGGTCGCGGAGGTGCTCGGTGCGGCCTCACAGGTCATGGCCGACGCCCTCGTCGCGGGCGGCACGTCGTTCGACGCGCTGTACGTGAACGTCAACGGCCAGTCCGGCTACTTCGAACGGTCGCTCAACGTGTACGGGCGCGCGGGAGAGCCGTGCCGTCGGTGCGGCGCGCTCGTGCGCCGCGAGGCGTTCATGAACCGCTCGTCGTACTTCTGCCCGCGATGTCAACGCCGGCCGCGAGCGCCGCGCCCGGCCTGAGCGGCCGAGGAGTACGGCCGAGGAGTACGGCCGAACGTCAGTTCTCCGCGGTCGCCGAGCCGCTGGACGACGTGTCACTCGACGGCGGCTCACCCGAGCCCGAGGTCGGGTCGGGCTCCGGCTCCGAGGGCGACGGCTCCGACGGCGGCGGGTCGCTGGGTTCGCTCGTGTCGCTCGACGGCGGGGGATTGCTCGTCGTCGGATCCGGCTCCGAGGTCGGGTCGGGCCGGGTCGTGGTCGGGTCCGGGTCGGGGCGGGAGGGCAGGTCGTCGCGCGAGGAGGACTGGGGCGGGCGCTGCGGGTTCTCCTGCGTGGTCGTCACCCGCGTGGGCGTGCCGTCGGGGCCGATGCTGATCGAGGTCGTCACCGTCGGCGAGGGGCGACCGGGGCGCTCGCCGGGAACCGGCTTGCCGTCCACCATCTCGGTCGTCGCGGCCGGCGCGGGGTTGTCGAGCTCGGGGGTCTGGCCGTTGTTGCCGGTGTTCGTGACCTGCGAGCTGTCGTCGCCGTCAGCGGTGTCCTGGCCGTCCGAGCTCGTCACCTGGGCGACGGCGCCGAACGCGGTGGCGAGCACCAGCCCGCTCGCGGCCAGCGCGAGGTAGCCGGTGCGCTGCCAGCGGCCGGACGGCTCGCTGGGCGGTGCGACCTCACTCGAGGGGGCCATACGGTTCCTCCGACTCGAAAGATCGGGTGGGCGGGGGTGATGCCGGCGGCACGCTACCACCTTCGGGTCATGGCCCGAGATCGAGTACCACCTGAGGGTGTGTGGGCGGTCACCCGGCGGTGCGGCACCATGGACCCGTGGGTGAGCGACAGGACACGGCACGGTTGACCGCGTGGGTGCACGGTGCGGTGCAGGGGGTCGGGTTCCGCTGGTGGACCCGCGGCAGGGCGCTCGAACTCGGCCTCGTGGGCAGCGCGACCAACCTGTCCGACGGCCGGGTGCAGGTCGTCGCGGAGGGTCCGAAGGACGCCTGCGCGGAACTGCTCGCCCGGCTGCGGGGCGGTGAGACCCCGGGCAGGGTCGATCACGTCGCCGAGCTGTGGGCCGAGCCCAAGGGCGGTCTGACCGACTTCGTGGAACGCTGATCAACAGCGCTCACCAACAGCGTTCACCAATAACGCTGCACGGATCGCGCTCGTGTGACGGGTGTGACGGCTGCGCCGCAGGGGATGGGCGAGGCTGAAGTGGCAGGTCGGCGAGCGATCGAGCTCGGCCACGCCCGGGCGTCGTCCCACGGCTGGTGAGAGCCGCCGGGTAGCATCTGCCGATTGAATTCCCCGCCTCGTGAAGGAAAGGTCGACGCCGCGTGTACCTCAAGAGCCTGACGCTCAAAGGCTTCAAGTCGTTCGCGTCGGCGACCACGTTGCGGTTCGAACCCGGCATCACGTGCGTGGTCGGCCCGAACGGCTCCGGTAAGTCGAACGTCCTCGACGCGCTGCGGTGGGTGATGGGCACCCAGGGCGCCAAGGACCTGCGGGGCGGGAAGATGGAGGACGTCATCTTCGCCGGCACCGCGGGACGCGCCCCGCTCGGCCGCGCCGAGGTGACGTTGACGATCGACAACTCCGACGGCGCGTTGCCCATCGAGTACTCCGAGGTGTCGATCACGCGCCGCATGTTCCGCGACGGCGCCAGCGAGTACGAGATCAACGGCTCCGGCTGCAGGCTGCTCGACATCCAGGAACTGCTGTCCGACTCGGGTATCGGCCGCGAGATGCACGTCATCGTGGGTCAGGGCCAGCTGTCCGAGATCCTGCAGGCCAAACCGGAGGACCGGCGCGCGTTCATCGAGGAGGCCGCGGGCGTCCTCAAGCACCGCAAGCGCAAGGAGAAGGCCCTCCGCAAGCTCAACGCGATGCAGGGCAACCTCGACCGGCTGAACGACCTCACCACCGAGTTGCGGCGCCAGCTCAAGCCGCTCGGCAAGCAGGCCGAGATCGCCCGTAAGGCCCAGACGGTGCAGTCCGAGCTGCGGGACGCGAAGCTGCGCCTCTACGCCGACGATCTGGTGACCCAGCGCGAGGCCATCGCCAAGGAGGAGGCCGACGAGAACGCGGCTCGTGCCCGGCGTGCGGAGGTGGAGCAGGCGCTCGAAGTGGTCAGCTCCGAGCAGGCCGACCTGGAGCACTCGCTGGCCGAGGACGCGCCGATGCTGCAGAGCGCCCAGGACACCTGGTACAAGCTCTCGTCGCTGGCCGAACGCCTGCGCGGCACCGTGCGGCTCGCCGTGGAACGCCAGCGGCACCTGTCGGCCGAGGTCGAGACGCAGGGCAGTGGCCGCGACCCCGAGGAGCTCGTCGCCGAGGCCGAGGAGGCGGCTGCGCGCGAGGAGGAGCTCAACGAGGCCGTCACCGAGGCCAGGTCGGTATTGGCCGAGGCGACCGAACGGCGCGAACATCTCGAGCGCGTGGTGCAGGAGGCCGAACGCGCCCACATGGCCGCGGTCAGGGCGATCGCGGACCGGCGGGAGGGCATTGCGAAGCTCTCCGGCCAGGTCGAGGCTCTGCGCAGCAAGAACAACGCCACGGCCGACGAGGTCGAGCGGCTGACGGCGGGTATCGAGGAGGCCGAGGCCAGGGCCGAGGCCGCCGCGGAGGAACTGGAGGCGGCGCGCGCGGAGGGCGGCGTCGAGGACTCCGACGACGAGGGGCTGCAGGAACGTCACCAGCGCGCGGTCGAGGCCGCCAACGCCGCCAAGCAGCGCGTGGACGAGCTCGTCAAGGCCGAACGCAGTGCCGAGCGGGACATCGCGTCCGAGAAGGCGCGGGTGGACGCGCTGTCGATGGGACTCAGCCGCAAGGACGGTGCGGGGGCGCTGCTCGGTGCCTCCGACGAACTGCCGGGGCTGCTCGGCTCGGTGGCCGCGCTGCTCACGGTCGAGACCGGGTTCGAGGTCGCGCTGGCCGCCGCGCTCGGTCCGGTCGCCGACGCCGTGGCCGTGTCCGCGGGCGAAGACGCCCTCGCGGCGCTGACGTACCTGAAGAACAACGAATCGGGCCGCGCAGGGCTGCTGCTGGGTGGCGCGCGTTCCGACGTCGACCCGTCTGCGTGGCCTGCGCTGCCCGGCGGGGCGCGATGGGCCAGGGAGGTCGTCACCGCGCCGGAGGCCCTGCGCCCCGCGGTGGAACGGGCGCTCGAGCAGGTGGCCGTCGTCGACCGGCTCGACGACGCGCGTGCCCTCGTGGCCGCCCACCCTGGCGTGACGGCGGTGACCAAGGAGGGCGACGTCCTCGGTGACCACTGGGCCGTCGGCGGGTCGGCCAAGGACGAGAGCGTCATCGAGGTGCAGGCCGCGGTCGACGAGGCGCAGGACCGCCTTGCCGCGGCCGAGCGCGCACTCGAACGCGCCTCCGCCGAACTCGAAGGTGCGCGCGCCGACCAGGAGGACCGTCAGGCCGAGGTGACGGCAGCCAAGGAGGCGTTGAACGAGGCGAAGGTCCGCAAGGCACGTTCGACCGAGCGGCTCAGCAGCCTGGAGCAGACCGCACGGTCCGCCGAGTCGGAGGTGGACCGGCTCCGCAACCAGCGCGCCAAGGTCGAGCAGAGCCGCGAGGACGTGCTGGCTCAGCTGGCCGAGCTGGAGGACCGGCTCGCCGCAGTGTCCGAGCAGCCCGTCGAGGAGGACCCGGACACCTCCGAACGGGACGAGGCGGCCGAGTCACTCACCGAGGTGCGGCAGGAAGAGGTCGACGCGCGGCTGGCGTTGCGTACCGCGGAGGAACGGGCGCGGAGCATCGCGGGCAAGTCCGACGCCCTGCTGAGGGAGGCCGAGGCCGAACGGCTGGCGCGGGAGCGTGCCGAGCAGGCGCGCATCGCGCGGGAACGTGGTGCCGCCGTCGCCGAGGCCGTCGTGAACGGCGGCGAGGTCGCGCTCGAACGCATCGAGACGTCGCTGCAGCGCGCGGCGGCCGAACGGGACGCGATCAAGGCCCGGCGTGAGGAACGCGAGACCGCACTGACGCAGGTGCGCGGCAAGGTCAAGGAGCTGACCGGCGAGCTGGAGAAGCTCACCGACGCCGTGCACCGGGACGAGGTCGCGCGTGCCGAACAGCGGCTGCGCCTCGAACAGCTCGAGGCCAAGATCACCGAGGAGTTCGGGATCGGCCTCGACGACCTCGTCAGCGAGTACGGGCCGCACGTGGACGTGCCACCCGGCGCGGGCGAGCTCGCCGAGTACGAGGCGGCCAAGGAACGCGGCGAGACGGTGTCCGAACCGCAGCCGATCCCGTACGACCGGCCGACGCAGGAGCGCAGGGCCAAACGGGCCGAGAAGGATCTCGCGCAGCTGGGCAAGGTGAACCCGCTCGCGCTCGAGGAGTTCGCGGCACTCGAGGAGCGCTACAAGTTCCTGTCGACCCAGCTCGAGGACCTGAAGGAGACCCGCAAGGATCTGCTGACGGTCATCAAGGAGGTCGACGACAAGATCCTCGAGGTGTTCACGAGCGCCTACCAGGACGTCGCGCGGGAGTTCGAGACCGTGTTCTCGGTGCTGTTCCCCGGCGGCGAGGGGCGCATGGTGCTCACCGAGCCCGAGGACATGCTCGCCACCGGCGTCGACGTCGAGGCGCGTCCGCCGGGCAAGAAGGTCAAGCGACTGTCGCTGCTGTCCGGTGGGGAGAAGTCGCTCGTGGCCGTGGCGATGCTGGTGGCGATCTTCCGCGCCCGGCCTTCGCCGTTCTACGTGATGGACGAGGTCGAGGCCGCGCTCGACGACACCAACATGCGCAGGCTCATCGGGCTGATGGAGCAGCTGCGGGACAACTCGCAGCTGATCATCATCACCCACCAGAAGCCGACCATGGAGATCGCCGACGCGCTCTACGGCGTGAGCATGCAGGGCGACGGCATCACCAAGGTCATCTCGCAGCGCATGCGCACCGACACCGGTCAGCCCGAACTTCGACCCGACGAGGAAGCACAGGCCGAACCCATCGAGGCGTGACCGGTCCGACCGTCGGCTCGGCGGGCTGCACGGAAAAGGCCGGCAGGCGGTTTCCCGCCTGCCGGCCTTCGCCGTATCGGTAGCGGTCTGCCTCAGACCGGCTCCTCCTCCTTGGCCGGCTCGACGGTGCGCGGGTCGGGACCGCGGTGGCGCAGCGACAGCAGACCGCCCACCACGAGCGTCACGACGACACCGATCGGCACGTACCAGGGGAACGCCAGCGGCAGGGCCTCACCGTCGACGGTGAACTCGACGCCGAGGACGAACACCGCCGACACCGCGATCGTGCAGACGAACGCGATGAGCGCGTCGAGCTGGCGCGCCTTCTTCACCAGCATTCCGAGGAAGAACGCGCCGAGCAGCGCGCCGTAGGTGTAGCTCGCGATGCTCAGTCCCAGCTCGACGACAGGGGTGTCGCTGCTGGTGAACATCGACGCGAACACGACGAACACCACGGCCCAGACCAGCGTCCACAGCTTGGCCTGCTTGAGCAGAACGGTGTCGGGGATCTTCTTCTTGGTGAACCGTTCGTAGAGGTCGGCGATCGTCGAGGTCGACAGCGAGTTCAGCGACGACGAGATGGTCGACATCGCGGCGGCCAGGATGCCGGCGATCAGGAGGCCGGACAGGCCCGCAGGCAGCTCGTTGATGATGTACGAGGCGAACAGGTCGTCCGGGTTGCTCAAGCCCATGTCTTCCGGGCTCTGGCCGTCGTAGAACGACCAGAGCAGCGCGCCGACCAGCAGGAAGATGGCGAACTGGATGAACACCACGACACCGCTGGCGATCACGGCCTTCTGGCTGTCCCGCACGTCCTTGCAGGCCAGCAGGCGCTGCACCATCAGCTGGTCCGCACCGTGCGAGGCCATGGCGAACAGCGCACCGCCGACGACCGCGGTGACGAACGCGTACTGGTCGGTGATGATGTCGGAGCCGAACTCGAACAGCTGGAACTTGCCCTCGTCGGCCAGCTGGCCGAACCAGCCGCTCGGCAGCTCGCCGATCAGCACGAAGATCGCGACGATGGCCCCGGCGACGTAGATGCCCATCTGCACCACGTCGACCCAGATGACGGCGCGGATGCCGCCGAAGTAGGTGTAGATGACGGCGACCAGTGCGATCGCGGCGATGATGACCCAGTACGAGACGTCCAGCCCCAGCCCGTCGAGGACGAGCTTGACCGGGATGGCCGTGGCGAACAGCCGCACACCGTCGGCCAGCAGCCGCGTGACGAGGAACGTCACGGACGCCGTGCCCTGCAGCGCGCCGCCGAAGCGCTTGCCGAGGAAGCCGTAGGCGCTCACCAGATTGCCCGCGTAGTACTTCGGCAACAGCACGAACGCCACGATGACGCGGCCGATGAGGTAACCGATCGCGAGCTGCAGGTACGTGATGTTGCCGAGGTAGGCCACCGTCGGGACGCTGAGCACGGTCAGCGTCGACGTCTCGGTGGCCACCACCGAGAAGGTCACCGCCCACCACGGCACCTTCCTGCTGCCGACGAAGTAGTCGTTCGACGACTTCTGTTTGCCGCCCAGCAGGATTCCCAGGATGGGTGTTCCCACCAGGAAGATCGCGATGATCGCGAGGTCCAGTGCGCGCATTGGTCTCTCCTACCGTGTCTCGCGCGGGTTGGCCACCCTCAGCCGCGAAATCGGCGACGTTGGTGGGGTCGGGAGGGCGAGCGGTCGCTCACCGGGGGTGATGCTGCCGAGGACCCGGGGCCCGTCGGCACCCGTCGCGCTCGGCACGGTGCCCGCGAGGCCGTGCCAGGACAGCCAGCCCAGCACCGCGGTCAGATACGCCTCCTTGGCATCGGGCGGCAGGCCCAGTTCGTCGCTCGTCCGCACGGTCAGCCGGGCCGCGAGCGAGCGCATCAGCGTCGGATTGCGGACGCCGCCGCCGGATGCGTACACGGTCGTCGCGCCGTGCCGGGCGCACGCGTCGGCGATCGTCACTGCGGTGAGCTCGGTGAGGGTGGCCAGCAGGTCGGTGTCGTCGACGGCGGGGAGGCCGGAGAGCGCGTCGTCCAGGTACGCGCGGTGGAAGTGCTCCTTGCCCGTGGTCTTCGGCGGTGCGGCCGCGTAGTACGGGTCGGCCAGGAGTGTGTCCAGCAGGTCGTGGCGGACACGTCCTCGCGCGGCGAGCGCGCCGTCGACGTCACTGTGCTGGGCACCGCCGGTGACCTGTGCGGCGGCCAGGTCGAGCAGGGCGTTGCCCGGTCCGGTGTCGTAGGCGACCACGTCGGGCGTATCGGGCGGGACCACCGTGATGTTGCTGATCCCGCCGATGTTCAGGGCGACCGCCGGGGCACCTTCGGCGTCGGCGACCGTGCGCAGCAGCAAGGTGTCGAGCGTGCTCGCCAGCGGTGCTCCGTGACCTCCCGCGGCGACGTCGCGCACGCGCAGGTCCGACACCACGGGGCGGCCGGTGCGCTCGGCGATCCACGCGGGCTGGCCGATCTGCAGGGTGCCCAGCGCGCGGCCATCGGAGATCCAGTGGAAGACGGTCTGCCCGAGCGAGGCGACGACGTCGACCGCTCCGTCCTGCTGCTCGGCGTACGTGACGGCGTCGGCGAACGCCTGGCCGACCCGCGTGTCGAGCTTGGCCAGCTGTTCGGCACTGCACGCGGCCGGGGGAAGGGCGGCGAGCAGGTCGGCGCGGAGATCGTCGGGATATGGGCGTTCCCACTGGCCGCGCGGCGTGAGGACGAGGTCGCCGGAGGCCGGGTCGACGGTCATCTCGGCGATGGCGACGTCGATGCCGTCCACGGACGTGCCGGAGAGCAACCCGGCAACACGGAGCGAAGGGGACACGAGAGTGGTCTAGTCCAATCAGTTGATGTGCGCAACACGTTCGGTGGGATTCTGGCTGCGATGTATGCGAGACCGTTAACTTCTCACGCCGCGTGCCAGGGGTATACCGATCGGAGATTAGGCCAGTGGGAGGATGGCGACCGTGTCGAACACAGCCGTGATCTGGATCGTTGTCGTCGTGGCCGCCGTGCTGGTGGTCGCCCTCGTGGCGGGGCTGACGCTGCAGCGCAAGCGCAGGATCAGCCTCGAGCGCGACAGGGACAAGGAGAAGGAGGCCCCGAAGGGCGGCGGATACACCGCCGGTGGTGGCATCTCGCTCGCGCCGGGCGGTACGGCGTCCGGCTCCGCGGACACCGCTGACGCTGCCGACACCGCAAGCGCCACTCCGACGGAGGAGAAGCAGGCGGACGTGCCGGAGCCTCCGGTGCATCCCGTCGAAGAACGCACCGAGGTCGACGGTCAACCCGGGGTCGGCGACGACGCATCCGTGCCACGGGACGCGCCACGGCGGGACATCGTCGATGTCGGCCTGCCCGACACCGAGGACCAGCCTGCTGAGCAGGAACCGGCCGACACGGCTCCGGCCGGCACAGCCACAGCCCCGGCCGACACAGCTCCGGCGGCTGGGGCTCCGACCGGCACGGCCCCGGCGGAGGAGGCTCCGGGCAAGCAGGAGCCGGAGAAGCACGAGCCCGCGCCCGCTGCGGTGGAGGAGCCCGAACCCGCGGCTGGCCGTATCGAGCGGCTGCGCGGGCGGCTGTCGAAGTCGCGTTCGGCGCTCGGCCAGGGGCTGCTCGGCCTGCTGGGTGCGGGCGATTTGGATGAGGATTCGTGGGAGGAGATCGAGGACACGCTGCTCGTCGCCGACCTCGGCGCCTCGACGACCACGGAGATCGTCGAGAAGCTGCGCGAGGAGCTGTCCACTCGCGGCGTGCGCACTGCCGCCGAGGCGCGGACCGCGCTGCACGACGTGCTCACGCAGGCGTTGTGGCCGGAGGCGGACCGCTCGGTGCATGCGTTGCCGCACACGGTCGACGGTGCCAAGCAGCCGGCGGTCGTCCTGATCGCCGGCGTCAACGGCACCGGAAAGACGACGACCACGGGCAAGTTGGCGCGTGTGCTGGTCGCGCAGGGCAGGCAGGTTCTGCTCGGAGCGGCCGACACGTTCCGCGCTGCGGCCGCCGATCAGTTGGAGACCTGGTCGCAGCGGGTCGGTGCCGAGGTCGTGCGTGGCAAGGAAGGTGCGGACCCGGCGTCGGTGGCCTTTGACTCGGTCAAGCGCGGCGTGGACGCCGGGGTCGACGCGGTTCTCGTCGACACGGCGGGCCGACTGCACACCAAGACCGGCCTGATGGATGAGCTGGGCAAGGTCAAGCGCGTCGTGGAGAAGCAGGCGAAGGTCGACGAGGTGCTGCTCGTGCTCGATGCGACGACCGGTCAGAACGGCCTGGCGCAGGCGCGCGTGTTCTCCGAGGTCGTCGACGTCACCGGTGTGGTGCTCACGAAGCTCGACGGCACCGCGAAGGGCGGCATCGTCTTCCAGGTGCAGCGCGAGCTCGGTGTGCCGGTCAAGCTCGTCGGACTCGGCGAGGGGCCCGACGACCTGGCGCCGTTCGAACCGTCCGCGTTCGTCGACGCTCTGCTGGACTGACGTCCCGCCGGGCGCTGCCTGCCGGATTCAGCCGTCGCGGCGCCCGGCAACCGTGTGTTTCTGGTTGTTCGCCCTTGCGTGCTGTGGTTGTCGCTGGGGTGCTCGGTGGGGCGCCGAGGAGGAAGTCCGAACGGGGTCCCTGCCTGCCCCACGTCCCGACCCGCCGACCCGCCGACCGCCGGCCGGGTCACCCATGAGGAGGACGCACCGTGTCCCGTCTTGCCGGCGTCGTCGCCCTGCCCGCCGTCCTCACCGTGCTGGGGTTGTCCGCGTGCTCGGTCGAGGTGTCCGTGGGTTCGACCATCGGCAAGGACGAGGTGGCCGAGCAGGCGATGGGTGTGCTGTCCGAGAAAGGCCAGCGGCCGAAGGACGTCACGTGTCCGGAGGACGTCGACGCCGAGGTCGACGCCAAGACCACGTGCACAGCGACTGCCGAGGACGGCACCGAGTACGACGTGAACGTCACCGTCACCGAGGTCGGAGACAACGACCGGGCCAAGCTCGACGTCGTTGCCCGGGACGCGCCGGCGACGGGGGAGATCGACAAGGCGGGGCTCGAGCAGGCGGCAGGCCAGATGCTCAGCCAGCAGCTGCGGCGGGATGTCGGCACCGTGAGCTGTCCCGAGAGTGTCGCGGCCGAGGTCGGCGCACAGACGCGATGCGTGCTCACCAACCCGCAGGGCACGCGCTTCGGTGTGACGATCAGGGTGACCGAAGCTGATCCGGAATCGGGCAACGTCAATATCTACGCGAAGGTCGACGGTCAGCCGCTCGAAGGCGAGCTGTGATTCACGGCCGAATCCATCGCCGCCGGCGGACGGTGCCTTGTTTTCGACCGTGAACCCCCGCATGGTCGTCGGCACCGGACTCTCCGGACGATGTGGTTCTTTCGGGTGATATTCGCGGTTCGGTCGGCGCACGCGAAGATCGAATACGACACCATCGCGCGGGGATATTCACTGGGGTGCAGTAAGAAGCGCCCCGGGATCTCGGGGGAGGGGTCTCGTGGAGGGTTCAACGCCCTATTCGATAGCTTGCAACAGGCCGCGGGCACGATCGACGATGTCGTGACTGATGTCCTGAATGGACCGTGGCACGGTCCGAGTGGCGATTACGGCCATCCTGGTGTGCAAGGCAGCTGGGCCGCCTTCATTGAAGAAGCCAGGCGCGACGTGCAGCGTTTGCCTGAGGTGGCGATGGAGCGTGGCGACCAGCTACGTTCTGCCGCCTCGCGGTACATCGAGAGTGACGCGGAGACCACCGCGGCCATTGGGAAGATCGGTGGCTCGTTGCAGAGCAGCGGACTCGGTGGCGGTATCGCGATCGGCGCGAATGCCGGCGCATTCGGCGACGAAGGCATCGTCGCAGGTGGATTGACTGGCGGAATTCGCGACATTCTCGACGGCGGCGACGCTGGGTCGGGCACGGTCGAAGCGCAGGAAGGCATACCCGGAGGGGGCTTCACCGGCGGGCTGTCGGCGGAGACTAAGGCGGAAGCCGTCGAGCAGCACACGGCTGGCGCGAACGAAGAGATTCCCGGTGGTGGCTTCACCGGTGGCGTCATGCCCGAGGCGAAGGAATCCGCCGTGACTGAGGAAGCGTCCGGCGCGGGCACGGACGGAGTCATGAGCCCGGAGACAGCGCGTCGTCTGGCTGGCAGCGATGCGGCTTCGGCCGACACCGGGGATGTGGAGTTCTGATGGCGGAGCTAGGGCAAACCACAAATCCCCGAGAGCTGATCCCGGGCAGCCCCGAGTCGATCGCAGCGGATCTTCGGTCGCTGGTTGCGAACATTGACAAGGTCGGTCGAGCTGGTAGCGAGCTACAGAGCGTCGATCCCGGTGATTGGACCGGGGATGCGGCGTCGACGTTCCGTCAAGAGTTCGGTCTCGAACCACCTCGGTGGTTCGAGACCATCGCGGGCTTCGACCGTAGAGGCCATGCGCTCGCCGAGTATGCCGAGTATCTGAACTGGGGGCACGGCGAGGCGCAGCGCGCAATCGAGATGTACCTACAAGCCCAGGCGGCGACGCGGGCGGCGACGGCGCAGCACAACAACGCAGTCCAGGCCGCTGCGTCAGGTGGAGGCGCTCCGCCAGGGTCTTTCCAGGATCCCGGCGCGGGGCTGGCGCAGGAAGCTCAGCTGGTCTTGAACAACGCGCGGGTGAAGGTTTCCGAGGCCGGCGATCGCGCCGCGAGAGGTGAGACCAGCGAGGACGAGGGCCGGCTTCGCGATCGAAGGTTCGGTAATCAGAATCGCGACGACGACGCAAAAGGCCGGATCGACCACGGTCGTGCAGGTCGGAGCTATCGATACGGGAACGGTGATGTCTCGGACGGAATGCTCCACGACAAGACGAAGGCCGTTCTCGAAGATCTCGGCGTCGATGTCAACGAGGAGACATACGAGGCCGAGGCAGGTGTGGCCTTTCTGGAGGGTGAGCTCGGCGGGGACTACAAGTCGGGGATTTTCTCCGGTGAGGGAAGCATGTCGGGGGGAATCCTCGGGGCCAACGCCGATGCCACCTTTACCAGCAGCAACCTGGGCGTCTCCGCAGGTGCATCGGCGGAGGCATACCTGGCGAAAGGTGGCCTCAGCGGAGAACAGCGGATAGGGGACCACGTCGCGGTATCGGGCAACGCCGAGGGCTTTGCCGGTGGAAAAGCGGATGCCGGATTCTCAGCTGGTGCTACCGGTGTCAACGCGAATGCCAGTGCGTTCGCGGGTGGTGAGGTGAGCGCCGATATCGGGGCCGAGGTCGGCGGTGTCAAGGGCGGTGTGGAAGTAGGAGCACGCGCCGGTATTGGTGCCGAAGCCGACGCCCAGTTCGGTATGGGCGAGGATGGGAAGTTTCACATTGGTGCGAGTTTCGGGGCGTCCCTGGGGATCGGTGGGACCCTTGGCTTCGAGTTCGCCGTTGACCCGAGCGGCGTTGTCGATTTCGCGAAGGACGCCGGTGGTTTCGTTGCCGATACGGCGGAAACCGTGGCAAACGCCGCCAGTGATGCCGTCGATACGGCTGGTGACGTAGCAGGTAACGTGGCCGAAGGAATCGGCAACACTGTCAGCGGTGCTCTCGACGCGGTGGGATTGTGAGGACAATGGCTGCAACACTGCCCGTGCCCATCGAGTTTTCGTTGCCTGATGGCTGGACGTCTGCGGACCCGGACGAGGTCAACGCCGGCGAGGTCGCGTTTATCGCGTTCAGCCGTGCCGCTGCAGGTGACCGATTTGCCGCGAACATCACGATCAACTCGGAGGTGTGCACGGAGTTCGACGGGCTGGTGAGTGTCGCCGATGGGCTGGTCGAGAAGCTAGGCGCGGCGGCTGGTGAGATCAAGCGCGGAAAGCGCGACGAGTCGACGACGTCGAACGGGCCGGTGCTGGCGCAGGTCGTTCGGTTTCCGTTGTCCTTACCGAGTGGCGAGCGGGTGTCCGTTGTCCAGTATCAGGTACTGATGGCGCTGCAGAGTTCTAATAGCGGCCGTTCCAGTGTCGTGCTGCATTTCACGTTGAGCGCACTTCCTGATCGGTTCGTGCAGTTGCTCCCCGACTTCCGGGCATTCATCGAGACCGTTCGCTTCGAAACGGGTCGGTGAAACCATGCATCCGATGTGGGGCGTGGCGATAGCAGTCGGCGGGATTCTGCTGATGGGCCTGGGGTTGTGGGCCATGATGCGGCTTCTGCGCAACCAGAACTCGGCCGCGGAGACCGACGTCGAGTCACGTCTCGCGGTCGAGGCCTCTCGGCGCGGGTGGGTTGTCGATGGCAACCCGAAGCAGGCGCTCCAGCTGTACAACCAGGCTTGTCTGCAGCAATACGAACTGCCTCGCCGACAGTCGCTTCGCGGTCCGGCGAAGGCGATCTCAGCCACAGCGGTGATCAGTGGGCAACACCGGGGGCGCTTCTTCGTGGCCGGAAAGTTCGAGGTGCTGACGACGGACGGGCGACGTACTCCGGATGACCGAGTCTGGGTGATGGTCCCCGGATACGGCGGAGTGCTCGAGATGCACAGGAGTGACGGGCTGTCGGCGACGGTCAATACGGCGCTCGGCTGGAACAATTTCCGAACCGGCAACTCGGACGTGGACCGGAAGTTTGAGATCGTCACGACGGATCAGAACTTCGCGCAGATCTTTGTCAATCCTGCCGTTGTGGATTACATCCTGGCGCAGGGCAGATCGATAGATCGTGTGTCGATGCTCGGCAACCAGATCTTCACCGGTCGCTACGAAGGTACCTACCGTGACCCGGACAACTTGGTGAGGTATCTGGACATGTGCTGCGACATCGTGGATCGGGTTCCGGAGACCGCGTGGTCCGGCGCAGCGCGGCAGTACTGAACGACGCTGTGAGAGAACCGCAGGAACGGTGACCGAGGGGTGAGCGTGAGCGAGTACGCGAGTCAGCTGGTCCGGCGCATCGAGGGTGTCGAAGCCATGGCGGCCGGCAACGTGCGCAGAGCCGAGTCGTATCGACAGCTCGAAGAAGAGCTGAAAGAGGCGCGGGCCGAGGTGAGTTCCCCTGACGGCCTTGTGACCGTCGTGGCAGGGCCCGGCGGCGAGATCCGGGACATCACGTTCTCGTCCGCGGTCTCCGCGACGTCACCGGCCACGTTGTCGGTCACTGCACGACAGACGATCGCTGCCGCGGTAGCAGAAGTGGCCCGGTTGCAGGCCGAGGTCGTGCGTAGAGGTCTCGGCGACACTGCTGCGCTGAACGCGGTGACCGCGGCCGATACGCGGTTGTTCGGTGGCCCGCAGCTCTCGCCGGACGCGGCGCCGCCCGTGCGGCGTAGCGTGCCACGTCCAGCGACCGGTCAACCGTATCCGGAAGAGGACTTCGAGAACCTGGACTTCTTCCAGGGTGGCACGGACAACCAGAGGTAGGCGGATGCGACGGGCACTGACGGCAACGGTGATGTGCGCGGCGATCGTGCTCGCCGGATGTTCGGCCGAGGAGGAGGGCCAGGCCGGTCCGGCATCATCGGCCTCCGACACCGCGTCTTCCACGGCTGCCGCGCCTTCCGGCAACTCCACCGACTCGAGTAGTAGCACTGCAGATTCCGGAAACACCACGGACGCCGGTGGCACGACGACCATCTCCGCGCTCCCCGTGCCGTTGTCGGTCACGGTCCCTGAGGGGTGGAGTTCCGTGGACCCGGCTCAGCTGGGTGTGGAGAACGCCGCCTGGGCAGGTCTGCAGGATGCGTCGCGGGCCGAGGCGTTCGCCACGAACATCCTCGTAGAGGGGCTTGTTGTCGACGGCTCCACGACGCTGACCGCGTTGGCAGACCAGCAGTTCAGAAGTGTCGGCGGTACGAACGTCAAGCTGAGCAAGCGCGAGGAAGGCGGCTCGGGTCGGGCGAAGTCGCTCACCCAGGTGATTCGGTCGACTCAGACCGTGAACGGCAGGCAGCTGGACATCGCGGTGATCCAGGTGCTGTTCGGGTTCCGGGACGTCGACGGTTCTGGGCGGACTGCCGTGGACCTGGCTACGTTCAGCACCACCGCCGACAAGATGTCCACCCTCGGGCCTGACTTCCAACAGTTCATCGCGTCGGTGCGGCCGCAGCTGGGCTGACGCGTCAGCTCGGCAGCTGCTTCGACAGCTGTTCCGCGGTGCGGATGACCAGGGGAGCGATACGGCCCACCGCGTCCTTCGTCAGCCTGCCCTCCGGCCCCGACACCGACACCGCGGTGGGGGTGGGGGTCCCGGGAACAGGTACGGCGATGCAGCGCACGCCCAGTTCCTGTTCGCTCTCGTCCAGCGCGTACCCCTGTTCGGCGATGTCGGCCAGGTGAGCCAGGAACCGGTCCACGTCCGTGATGGTGTGGTCGGTGTAGGCCGGCATTCCGGTGCGTCCGAGCAGTGCGCGTACCTCGTCGGAAGGGAGCCCGGCGAGGATCGCCTTGCCCACGCCCGTGCCGTGCGGCAACAACCGCCTGCCGACCTCGGTGAACATCCGCATCGAGTGTTTGGAAGGTGCCTGCGAGACGTACACGACCTCGTCGCGTTCCAGCACGGCCAGGTTGGCGGTCTCGCCCACCTCGTCGACCAGTTCCGCCAGCAGCGGACGCGCCCACGTGCCGAACTGCAGGCTGGCGTGCTCGCCCAGCCGGATCAGCCGCGCGCCGAGCGCGTAGCGCCGATTCGCGTTCTGCCGGACGTAGCCCGACGCTACGAGGGTGCGGATCAGCCGGTGGATCGTCGGCATGGGCAGGCCCGACGACGTCGCCAACTCGGACAGACTCGCCTCGCCGCCCGCATCGGCGAGTCGTTCGAGCAGCTCGAACGCCCGCTCGAGGGACTGCACTCCACCGTTCGCGGCCACCACGGCTCCTTCCGCGTGTACTGCACCGTCGCTCGCATTGAGCTTCCGTAATGTAGAAACTATAGTCCGTCATGTAAAAGACGACCCCATAGAGACGACGTTCCCTGAGGTGTTCCATGTCTGATGTTCGTGTGCTCGGCGAGGCCGTCGAGCGCGGCGACGAGGTGCTGACGCAGGAGGCGCTGGAGTTCCTGGCCGGTCTCCACGAGAACTTCGCGGCCACCCGCGACCAGCTGCTCGAGGCGCGCAAGGCCAAGCGTGAGGAGGCCAAGCGCACCGGACGGCTGGACTTCCTGCCCGAGACCAAGCAGGTCCGCGAGTCCGACTGGCAGGTCGCCGAGGCGCCGCCTGCGCTGCGCGACCGCCGGGTGGAGATCACCGGGCCGACCGAGCGCAAGATGACGATCAACGCCCTCAACTCCGGGGCCAAGGTGTGGCTCGCCGACCTCGAGGACGCGAACACGCCGCACTGGAGCAACGTCGTGAACGGGCAGATCAACCTGTCCGACGCCATCCGCGGCACCATCGAGCTCGACTCGAACGGCAAGCACTACGCGCTGCGCGACGACGTCGAGCACGCCACGATCGTCGTCCGCCCGCGCGGCTGGCACCTCGACGAGCGGAACCTGGAGTTCAACGGCCGCAAGGGGGTCGGCGCGCTCGTCGACTTCGGCCTGCACTTCTTCCACAACGCGAAGGAACTGCTCTCGCGCGGCAAGGGCCCGTACTACTACCTGCCGAAGATGGAGAGCCACCTCGAGGCGCGTCTGTGGAACGACGTGTTCACCTACGCGGAGAAGACCCTCGGCGTCCAGCACGGCACCGTCCGCGCCACGGTGCTGATCGAGACCATCCCGGCCGCGTTCGAGATGGAGGAGATCCTCTACGAACTCCGCGAGCACGCCTCGGGTCTGAACGCGGGTCGTTGGGACTACCTGTTCAGCGTCATCAAGTACTTCCGCGACGCCGGTGAGAAGTTCGTGCTGCCGGACCGCAACGCCGTCACCATGACCGCGCCGTTCATGCGCGCCTACACCGAGCTGCTCGTGCGCACCTGCCACAAGCGCGGCGCGTTCGCGATCGGCGGCATGGCCGCGCAGATCCCGAGCAAGGACCCCGAGGTCGCCGAGAACGCCTCGAAGAAGGTGCACGCCGACAAGTCGCGTGAGGCAGGCGACGGCTTCGACGGCTCGTGGGTCGCGCACCCGGGCATGGTCGAGCTCTGCAAGGAGGAGTTCGACAAGGTCCTCGGCGACAAGCCCAACCAGCTCGACCGGCTCCGCGAGGACGTCTCGGTGACGGCCGACCAGCTGCTCGACGTCGCCGCCACCGACGCCCAGTGCACGAAGGAGGGCCTGCGCGGTGCCGTCGACGTCGGTGTCCGCTACATCGCCTCCTGGCTGGGCGGCAACGGCGCGGCCGGTATCCACAACCTCATGGAGGACGCCGCCACCGCGGAGATCTCGCGCTCGCAGGTGTGGCAGTGGGTGCAGAACAGCGTCGTGCTCGCCGACTCCGGTGAAACCGTGACCCGCGACCTCGTCCGTTCGCTGCTCGACGAGGTCAAGGGCCAGCTCGGCGGCGAGGTCAAGCCGGAGCTGCTGCAGCCGGCCGTGGAGCTGTTCGAGGAGGTCGCGCTCGCCGACGAGTTCGTCGACTTCCTCACGCTGCCCGCCTACGAGCGGATCAAGTAATGGCAGCCGGTCGGCTCACCGAGGACGTCTACGCGCGCATCGACGCCTCGCTCGCCGTGGCCGACGCGCGCGTGGCCGCCACCTATCCCGGTGAGCCGACCGGACGCCAACCCGTGCACACCGTGTACGTGCCCGCGGGGCGATTCCACGCCGACCTGGTCGGCGAGTGGGGCGCCGCCGCTCTCGACGTGCTCGCCACGGGCGAGCTCGACGCCCCCGACGACGTGCTCACCCGCGTGCGCACCAAACTCACCACCGAGCCGATCGAGGATCTGCGGATCGACTTCGAGGACGGCTACGGCAACCCCGGCGACGACGTCGAGGACGCCGAAGCCGTGCGCTGTGCCCGCGAACTCGCCTCCCGGACCGTCGCACCGTTCTGCGGCATCCGGTTCAAGAGCTTCGAACTCGCCACCCGCAGGCGCGGGATGCGCACCCTCGACGTGTTCCTCGAGGCGCTCGGCGGGCCGCCGCCCGCCGGGTTCGTGGTGACGCTTCCGAAGGTGACCGACGTCGACCAGGTCTCGGCGGCCGCCGACGTGCTCGCCGAACTGGAGAAGGCCAACGGCCTCGCGGTCGGGACACTCCGGTTCGAAGTGCAGGTCGAGACCACCCAGTCGGTCCTGTCGCACGACGGCACCGTGGCGCTGCCGTCGATCCTGCGTGCTGCCGACGGCCGTTGCAGCGGCCTGCACTTCGGCACCTACGACTACAGCGCCGGTCTCGGCATCGCGGGCGCCTACCAGAGCATGGACCACCCGGCCGCCGACTTCGCCAAGCAGTTCATGCAGGTCGCCGCCGCGGGCAGGGGAGTGCGGCTCTCCGACGGCTCCACCAACCGCCTTCCCGTCGGCGGCGTCGACACCGTGCGGGCGGCGTGGGCCGAACATGCACGGCTCGTGCGACGCTCCCTCGAACGCGGCTTCTACCAGGGATGGGACCTGCACCCCCACCAACTTCCCAGCCGCTTCGCCGCCACCTACGGCTTCTTCCGCGAGAATCTCCCCTCCGCACTCGCCCGACTCGACGCCTACGTCGGCGCCGTCGACGGCGGCGTGCTCGACGAACCAGCCACCGCCCAGGCCCTGGCGACGTACGTGCTCCGCGGCCTCGACTGCGGAGCCGTCGACGAGACCGAACTCGGCCAACTCGGCAACATCGACCGTCGCACATTGGCCCGATTGGCAGCCCGAGCCGGCTGACCCGTGTCGCGGTCTCAGGGCCGCGTGTTGCGGATGCAGGGGCCCGTGTTGCGGGTTCAGGGGTCCGTGTTGCGGGTTCAGGGGTCCGTGTTGCGGTTTCGGGGGCGCGTGTTGCGAGCCCGGGAGTTCGTGTTGCGGCTCGCGGGTGAAATTGCAGCTCCGGGCTCGTGGCGTGACTGGGTGCCGTGTTGCGGATGCAGGGACATCGTGTTGCGGGTTACGGGGGGCTCGCCCGGGGACGACACGAGTCCCCGGACCCGCAAAACCAGCCCCCGAATTCACCACACACGCCCACAGAGCCACAACACGCGCACCGGAATCCGCAACACGGGCCCCCAGGACCACAACACGCGCACCGGAATCCGCAACACGGGCGGGTTTGGCGGGGGTGGCTGTTCGGCCGGTGACGAAGGCGTGCCGGTCGTCGACGACGAAACGTCTACCCTGGCCGGCATGGTGCTCGATCTCAACAGCGACCTCGGCGAAGGCTTCGGCATCTGGCCGCTCACCGACGACGACGCCCTGCTCGACGTCGTGACCAGTGCCAACGTCGCATGTGGATTCCACGCAGGCGACCCCACCGTGCTGCGCCGCGTCACCGAACGCTCCGCCGAACGCGGCGTGGCCATCGGCGCGCAGGTCGGCTACCGCGACCTCGCCGGCTTCGGCAGGCGCTTCATCGACGTCGACCCGGCCGAACTGGTCAACGACGTCATCTACCAGATCGGTGCACTCGACGGATTCGCACGCATCGCCGGCACCCGCGTGCGTTACGTCAAACCCCACGGCGCCCTGTACAACACCGTCGCCCACCACACGGCACAAGCCGAAGCCGTCGTCGACGCCGTCCGCCGCTACGACCCCACGCTGCCCATCCTCGGACTGCCCGGGTCCGAACTCCTCCGACTCGCCGACGAGGCGAACCTGCCCACCGTCGCCGAAGCCTTCGCCGACCGCGCCTACACGCCCGAAGGCCGCCTCGTCTCCCGCCGCGAACCCGGCGCCGTCATCCACGACGCCGACACGGTCGTCGCGCGCAGCGTGCGCATGGCCACCGACGGCACGGTCACCGCGATCGACGGAACCGACATCGACGCACGCCCACGGTCCCTGTGCCTCCACGGCGACACCGCAGGCGCCGTCGACCTCGCCCGGCGCGTCCGAACAGGACTCCTAGACGCCGGCGTCGAACTCGCACCCTTCGCATAACCGCCGACGGCGGGGGCTCGTCGCCCTCAGGCGTCTCGACCGTGATGGCCGCCGCGACGTCCGGAGCGCCAGGCCGACACAGCCATCACTACGCCCGCGCAGACCTGAGCCAGGGACAACCACACCGGGTTGTCCGAACCAACCGCCAGCCACAGACCAATGCCGGCAACCACCACCCCGGCAACGAACGCCACCCGGGGTGGCGGCCACGTGGCAGCGTCGCCCCGTTCCCGCGCGTCACTCATCGCCGCCGCCCGTCATGTGTCCCGCAGCTCGGCCACGCGGAGCGTGCGCAACCTCGCCAACGCGGCCGCGACCTCGAACCGCCGCGGAACGACGTAATCGCCGAGGAAACCGTGCCGGATCGCATCCGCGCCGTCGGCCAGGTCCCGCTCGAGCAGCTCGAGGAACTCCGCGACCGTCCGCTTGCCGTCGATCAGTCCACTCTCGACACCGTGGGTCAACGCCAACCCGATGCCCATCACCTGGCCCGCGTCGACGATCTGTTCCACCGCGCGCAGATCGATGTCCGACTCGCCGTAGGTGAGCGTGTCGATCCCGCGGGTCTTCAGCTTGCGCCGCCCCTTGTGCTCGGCCGACAACGACGCCGGGTCGCACACGCGATGCCGGATCGCGGGGAAACCGTCGGCCTCGACCACGCGATGCTCCGACGAGCGCAATCGCAGCGCCCGCTCGGTCGCATCCTCCGGGTGGTAGGAGGCCATCATGATCACGCGGTCGGCGACGTCGAGGTAGTCCCCGGACCCGCCCATCACCAACACGGTCGACACGCCGTGCTGCTCGTACAACGGCCGCACCAGGTCGACGAACGGCGTCAGCGGCTCGTTGCCCTTCGCCACGAGTTCCTGCATCCGCGCGTCGCGGATCATCAGGTTCGTCGCCGCCGTGTCCTCGTCGATCAGCAACACCTCGGCGCCCGCCTCGACGGCCTCGATCGTGGTCGCCGCCTGCGACGTCGAACCGGACGCGTTCGAGGTCGAGAAATCGCGGGTGTCGCTGCCCGTCGGCAGTTCGCCGACGAACGCACTCACGTCGACCCGCTGCACGCTGCGGCCGTCCTCGGCGCGCACCTTCACGGTGGACGAGCGGCTGACCACCAACTCCCTGCCGTCGCCGGGAACGTGGTCGTACACGCCGCGCTCCAACGCGCGCAACAATGTCGACTTGCCGTGAAAACCACCGCCGACGACCAACGTGATGCCCTCGGCGATCCCCATGCCGCTGACCGTGCCGCGGTTGGGCAGCTCGACCGTCGTGCGCAGTGACTCCGGCGAGGTGAACGGAACCCCGTCGGCCAATGGCCGGTCGTCGGTGCCACTGCGACGCGCGAGCATGGCGCCGTTGGCCACGAAGGCCACCAGTCCACGTTCGGCGAGCATTCCGCGCAACGCATCGGTGTCCTCGACGGACTCGACGAACGCCTCCACTGCGTCGGCGTCCAGCGCGTCGCGGCGCAACGCCTCCACGGCGCGGGGGAGCTGTTCGCACAACGCCCGCCGCGCGCCGCGGCCGTCGATCCGGCGCCGCGGTCCGGGCAGATCGATGCCCAGCCGCACCGTCAACGCGCCGCCGGACACGCGCATGGCGCTGCGATCCAGCACCTGCTGCCCGCCGACGTCGACCTTCAACAGCGACCCGCGCAGCTGCTTTCCCAGCGTCCGCAACAGAAAGTCCGCCAACGCGCGCGCCCGCACCGGAGTGTTCCACCAGGACCCGGGAAACGCCGCGTACTCGGCGTCCACGCGTATCTCGACCCGGCTCGCCGGCGCGAACGGATCGGTCTGCGCCTTCCGCACCGTCACCGTGTAACCGTCGGCCGTCCAGTCGCCCTGGAGACTCTTGTACCTGCCGTAACTCTGACCGTCGAGCTGTGTGAGCCGCCGTGCGAGCTCGTCGACCGTCCGTTCGTCGCCCCTGTCACGTGCCATCGCCTGTCCACGGTACGGGTCGTGGGCGTGGCACGTGGATCAGGACTCGGCCGACAACGCCAGATACACGTCCACCTGGGTGCGGAAATCGGTGAGATCGACGCCCAGCAGTTCGCCCGCCCGAGCGATCCGGTACCGCAACGTGTTGACGTGCACGTGCAGTCGGCGCGCGGCGCGTGCGGGCGAGGCCGAACATTCCAGATACACCCGCACCGTGCGCAGCAACTCCGGGTGCTCCGGCAACGGTCCCAGCACGCGCGCGGCCAACGCGCGGCGCAACTCGTCGGGCGCGCCCGCCAACAACAGACGGTGCATCCCCAGTTCGACACCCGAGGCGACCGCCACCCGCTCCGGCCGTGCCGCCGCGGCCTGCACCGCATGGCGAGCCTCCTCGCCCGCCCCGCGCAGTCCGTGCACCGAACTCGGCCCACCCGCACCGATCAGCACCCGTCCGCTGCCGAGCACCGACAACACGTCCATCGCCTGCTCGGCCCAGTCGTCCGGCCAGGGGGCGTCCGAGGCGACCACCGCCCAGGACTCCCCGTCCACTCCGTCCACCCGGCCGCCGACCTCGCCCACGAACACGCGGTCGAGGTCGGCGAACGCCGTCAGCGCCTCGTCGAGGATCTCGGCGGCCGCATCGGCACCGGGCGTGCGCGCCAACAGCACCCGCACCGACTCGTCCGGCGACAGGCCCGCCGCCTCGACGGCACGGGCGAGCTCCGCACCCGTGCACGCCGGATCGGCCAACGCCTCCAGCAGTGGCACGGCGACCTGCATCCGCGCGCGCCGCACCTCGTCCCGCCTGCCCCTGGCCAAACCGACCAGATTCGCCAGCTCCTCGGCGACCTCTTGGCCTCCGGGGCTGAGCTCGGCGTCGACGATCAGCGACCACGGCACGGCATGCCGTCCGCCGACCGGAACGGCCGCCCGCCGCCGCGGCGGCCCCGGCGTGCTGGCCGCCACCACACGTCCGGTCGCCGCGACCACCCAGCAGTCCGCACCCAGCTCGGCCGCGCCGTAGGTCAACAGCGCGGGCAGCGACGAGTCCTCCGCAGCCGCCGACAGCAACCGTTTGCGCGCGCCGTCGGTCTCGGCTGCCAACGCGAGCACGACCTGTTCGGTGATCACCGCGAACGACAGGTCCGCGGGCACTTCCAGCAGGGGAATACGATGCCGCCTGCACGCCGCGACGAGGTCGTCGGGGATGCCGCCGGTGTCGGCGCCGGACGCGGCCAGCGCGGCACACCGGGCCTCGGCGAGCGCACGCACGAACGGGTCCGCGTCTCCGGGAGCGCGCCACCACAGCAGCCCCGACAGGACGAACTCGCCCTCGGACAGGTACCGGCTCGGATCGGGCAGCTCGGTCACGTAGATCCGGCTGACCTCGCGGTCGAGCAGGTCCCCGCCCGCGTGCAGCCGCAACCGCAGGCCAGGGAGCTCCAGCAGAGTTTTCACCAGCGTCATCAGGTTTGTAGGAAAGCACAAAACCGGCGGCTCGTGGGGCTCGTCGTTTCATACATCCGCGCCGTTGCCGCGGGGTAACCCTGGCTGTCTACTGGCACACACAGCCCGAGACCCTGGAGTCAGCCCGTGGAATTCCTCCGACCGGAGACCCTGGACGAGGCGCTCGCCGTCATCGCCGAGCGGCCCGGCGCCCTGCCCATCGCGGGCGGCACCGACGTCATGGTCGAACTCAACTACGACCACCGCCGTCCGGACTGCCTGGTGGACCTGACGCGGATCGCCGAACTCGCAACCTGGTCCGCGTCGGAAGGGCACGTCCGCCTGGGCGCGGGCGTGCCCTACACCCGCCTCATCACCGAACTCGGCGATGCGTTGCCCGGACTGGCCATGGCGGCCCGCACCGTCGGCTCCCCGCAGATCCGGAGCCGCGGCACCGTCGGAGGCAATCTCGGCGCCGCCTCTCCCGCAGGCGACACGCATCCGGTCCTGCTGGCCGCAGGCGCCGAGGTCGAGGTCGCGTCGGCACGCGGGAGCAGACGGATCCCCGCGACCGAGTTCTACACCGGGGTCAAACGCAACGCGCTCGAGGCCGGCGAACTGATCACCGCCGTCCACGTGCCCACCGCCGGCAGGTCGGCCGAGCAGTTCAGCAAGATCGGCACGCGCAACGCGATGGTGATCGCGGTGTGCTCGCTGGCGGTGGTGATCCGCGAGGGGCACGTGGGAGTGGCGATCGGTTCGGCCGCGCCCACACCCCGCAGGGTCGCCGACGCCGAGGCGTTCGCCACGGCGGAACTGCCGTGGGACACCGGCGCGCCGCTGCCGGACGCGTTCACGCGGCGGTTCGCCGAACTCGTCGGCGCGGCCACCGAACCGATCGACGACGTCCGCGGGACCGCCGAGTACCGCACCCACGCCCTGGGTGTCCTCGCGCGACGAGCACTGACGTGGGCGTGGAACGACTACCGAGGGAGTGAGCGGGCATGCGCGTGACCCTGACCGTGAACGGTGAGCAGCGGTGGGCCGACGACGTGTGGGAGGGCGAGAGCCTGCTGTACGTGCTGCGCGAGCGTCTCGGCCTTCCCGGCTCGAAGAACGCGTGCGAACAGGGCGAATGCGGTTCGTGCACGGTGTATCTCGACGGTGCGGTCGTGTGCTCGTGCCTCGTCGCCGCGGGACAGGCCGAGGGACGCGAGGTGCGCACCGTCGAAGGGCTGGCCGACGGCGAGAAGCTCGACCCGGTGCAGCAGTTCTTTGTGGATTCCGGGGCGGTGCAGTGCGGATTCTGCACCCCCGGCCTCGTCGTCGCCGCCCACGACCTGTTGGCGCGTGAACCGGACCCGAGCGACGAGGAGATCCGGGAGGCGCTCGCCGGAAACCTGTGCCGGTGCACCGGATACGAGAAGATCCTCGAGGCGGTACGGACGGCGGCGAGTGCGCGATGATGATCGTCGAGAACGCGGCCGTGGCCACGGTCGACGCGCAGGGAACCGAGTACCGCAACGGCCACGTGGTCGTCGACGGCGGGGTTCTCGTCGCCGTCGGTGACGGACCGGCGCCCGGTCAGTACACCGGCACCCGGATCGATGCGTCGGGCTGCCTGGTCACCCCCGGACTGGTCAACACCCATCACCACCTGTACCAGTGGGTGACCCGTGGCTACGCCGCCGACTCGACGCTGTTCGAGTGGCTCGTCGAGCTCTACCCCGTGTGGGGCGGGCTCGACGCGGAGATCACCCATGCCGCGGCGTCGGCGGGGCTGGCGAGGTTGGCCCTCACCGGCTGCACGACGGTCGCCGACCACCACTACGTCTTCCCCCGCGACGGCGGCGACCAGATGGACGCGCTCGTGTCCGCGGTCCGGCGCGTCGGCGTGCGCGGGCACCTGGTCCGCGGCTCCATGGACCGCGGCGAGTCGCAGGGCGGACTGCCGCCGGACCATCTCGTGGAGGACATCGACGCCGCGCTCGCCGGTACCGAGGCCGCCGTCGACACCCACCACGATCCCTCGCCCGAGGCACGCGTGCGCATCGCCGTGGGGCCGTGTTCGCCGTTCACGGTCACCGAGCGGCTCATGGTCGAGGCCGCGGAACTGGCCCGCCGCAAGGGAGTCCGGCTGCACACGCACCTCGCGGAGACGCTCGACGAGGAACGGCAGTGTCTCGCCGAGTTCGGGTGCACGCCCGCCGAGTACGCCGACAAACTCGGCTGGCTCGGCGACGACGTGTGGCTGGCCCACACCGTGCACCTGGCCGACGACGCCGTCCGCCGGATGGGTGCCACCGCCACCGGATCGGCGCACTGCCCGACGTCGAACGGCCGCCTCGGCACGGGTATCGCACCGGCGCGCGCACTGCTCGACGCGGGCGCGCCGGTCGGCCTCGGGGTCGACGGTGCCGCGTCCAACGAGTCCGGTGGGCTCGGCGAGGAACTGCACCAGGCGTTGCTGCAGGCCCGGCAACAGGGCGGGCCCCAGGCGCTCACCACGAGGCAGGCGCTGTGGATGGCGACCATGGGCGGGGCGCGGTGCCTCGGCCGGGACGGCGAACTCGGCTCGCTCGAACCGGGCAAGCTCGCCGACCTGGCCGTGTGGGACCTGCGCCGACTGGGCTTCGCGGGCATCGACGACCCGGTGGCCGCACTCGTGCTGGGACCCCGGGCCGACGTGAGACTGCTGCTCGTCGGCGGCGAGACCGTCGTCGCCGACGGGCAACTGCACAGCACCGACGAGACCACCGTGGCCGCGGAACTGAGCGCTGCGAGCAGGAGGATGCGATGACCACGAGCTCCTCGACGGCAGGCCCACTCGTCACCGGCGGCACCGCCACCGAGGGCGGGGTGGGCGCGAGTCCGGCCCGGCCCGACGGCACGCGCAAGGTGCGGGGCGAGTTCGCCTACTCGTCCGACCTGTGGCACGAGGACATGCTGTGGGGCGGCACCCTGCGCAGCCCGTACCCGCACGCGCGCATCACGCGGATCGACACCTCCCGCGCGCTGGCTCTGCCCGGGGTGTACGCGGTGCTGACCCACGACGACGTGCCCGGGCTCAACCGGTACGGCCTCGAACATCCCGACCAGCCGGTGCTCGCCGAGGACGTCGTCCGGTATTGCGGCGAACCCGTCGCCGTCGTCGCCGCCGACCACCCGGAGATCGCCCAGCGTGCCGTGGCGTTGATCGACGTCGACTACGAGCCGCTCGACCCGGTCACCGACGCCGAACAGGCGGCCCACGGTCAGGCGGCCCCGCTGCACCCCGACGGCAACGTCGTCCGCCACGCGCCGGTGCGGCGCGGGCAGCCGGCTGTCAACGCCGACGTCGTCGTCACCGGACGCTACGAGGTCGGCATGCAGGACCAGGCTTTCCTCGGCCCCGAGTCGGGCATGGCGGTGCCGGACGGCGACGGCGGGGTCGACCTGTACGTCGCCACCCAGTGGCTGCACGTCGACCAGCAGCAGATCGTCGCCGCGCTCGGCCTGTCGCCCGAACAGGTGCGCCTGACGCTCGGCGGGGTCGGCGGTGCGTTCGGTGGCCGCGAGGACCTGTCGATGCAGATCCACGCGTGCCTGCTGGCGCTGCGCACCGGCAAACCCGTGAAGATGGTCTACAACCGCGAGGAGTCGTTCCACGGTCACGTGCATCGGCACCCCGCGACGATGTACTACGAGCACGGCGCGACCCGGGACGGCAGGCTCGTCTACGTCACCGCGCGGATCTACCTCGACGGCGGTGCCTACGCCTCGTCCACCGGCGCGGTGGTGGGCAACGCCGCCACCCTGGGGGTCGGCCCGTACGACGTGCCGAACGTGCGCGTCGACTGTTGGGGCGTGTACACGAACAATCCGCCCTGCGGGGCGATGCGCGGGTTCGGTGCGGTGCAGGCCGCGTTCGCCTACGAGTCGCAGATGGACAAACTCGCCGACGCATGTGGACTGTCGCCGACGGAGATCCGCCGTCGCAACGCCATGCAGGAGGGCACCGTCATGCCGACCGGCCAGGTCGTGGATTCCGAGGCGCCCGTCGCCGAGCTGCTCGACCGCCTCGAGCGGATGCCGCTGCCGGAACGGAGCGCTGCGGAAGCCGGCGGCACCGACCTGCGCAGGCTGCCCGGCGGAGTGTCGAACACGACGCACGGCGAAGGCGTGGTGCGCGGTGTCGGATACGCCGTGGGCATCAAGAACATCTGCTTCTCCGAAGGCTTCGACGACTACTCGACCGCCCGGGTGCGGCTGGCCGTGGTCGGCGGCGAGCCCGCGGCGACGGTGCAGACCGCGGCCGCCGAGGTCGGCCAGGGACTGGTGACCGTTCTGCAGCAGATCGTGCGCACCGAACTCGGTGTCGAGCGCGTGACGATCCTGCCGATGGACACCTCGATCGGCAGCGCCGGTTCGACGTCGGCGTCGCGGCAGACCTACGTCACCGGCGGAGCGGTGCGGGCGGCCGCGTTGACGGTGCGGTCTGCGCTACTGGCCAGGGCCGCGGCCACGCTGGGGCGCACGGAGGCGGAGCTGCACCTCGACGGACTCAAGGTGACCTCCGCCGACGACGAGGTGCTCGCCGACGTGGCCGACGTGCTCGGGGACGGCGAACTCGACGAGACGGTCGAGTGGCGCCATCGTCCGACAGAGACGCTCGACCCGGAGACCGGCCAGGGCGATGCCCATGTGCAGTACGGCTTCGCCGCCCACCGCGCGGTCGTCGACGTCGACACCGAACTCGGCCTGGTCAAGGTGGTCGCGCTCGACTGCGTGCAGGACGTCGGCAAGGCGCTCAACCCGCAGGCGGTCGTCGGGCAGATCCAGGGCGGTTCGGCGCAGGGACTCGGTCTGGCCGTGATGGAGGAGATCCGGACCGACGGAGGCGTGATCCGCAATCCGTCGTTCACCGACTACCTCATCCCGACCGTTCTCGACATGCCGCCGATGACCATCGACGTGCTCGAACGCGCCGATCCGCACGCGCCCTACGGTCTGCGCGGGGTGGGGGAGCCGCCGACGATCTCGTCCACCCCGGCGATCGTCGCCGCCATCCGTGCGGCGACCGGCAAGGAGCTTCCGCGGGTGCCGGTGCGCCCCGAACACATCGCCTGCGCAGGCGATGCGGTTCCGGAGGGCTCGCCCACGGGGGACGCCGGCTGACGCCTCAGCGCAGTTCACGCGCGAGTGCCGCGACGGTGCGGCCCGCGGCGGCCAGCGGTTCGGTACTGCGCAGCGAACGGCTGAGCACGAACGCGCCCTCGAGGCTCGTCACCGTCGCGATCGCCAGCCTGCGTGCGTCCTCGGCGGACAGGCCGAACGCGGTGTAGACCTCGGTGCCCTTCGCCAGCCACGCCTCGAAGACCTCGGCCGTGGCCTGGCGCAGGTTCTCGTTGCTGCTGGCCACTTCGAGGGCGATCGTCGCGATGGGGCAGGCGTCGGCGTAGTCGGTCTCGACGAGCGTCTCTGCGGCACCCGCGAAGGCGCTCTCGATGCCGTCGACGAGGTCGTCGGCCGCAGCGATGTAGATGTCGAACAGCGCCGCGTAGGGAAGGCCGGCCTCGCGGATCACCTCGGCGCCCAGCTGCTGCTTGCCACCGGGGAAGAAGTGGTAGAGCGAGCCGAACGGCGCCTCCGCGCGGGTGATGATCTGTTTGACCCCGGTGCCGGTGTAGCCCTGCCGCCGGAACAGTTCGGCGCCTGCGGTCACGATGCGTTCGCGTGTGCTCGCCATGCGCTGCATTCTACGTTAGCCTCTCACTAGAGCGATCTATCAAGTCACGGCGTTCGCACGAGTCACGGGTCGTCGAGTGGGACTCGGGTGGGGAGTGGTCATGGCCGTCGAGATGCGTGGTGAGCTCGCCACGGTCGAACTGTCCGCAGGCACGATCGAGTACCGCGACACCGGCGGGGACGGCCCGGTGCTGGTGTTCCTGCACGGACCGCCGATGAACGCCACGGTGTGGCGCAAGGTGCTCGAGCGGCTGCCGGGCGAGTACCGCTGCGTACTGCCGACCTGGCCGCTCGGCGGGCACCGCATCCCCATGCGGCCGGACGCCGACCTGAGCCTGCGCGGCATCGGCCTGCTCGTGGGCGAGTTCCTCGAGCGACTGGACCTGCGCGACGTGACGCTCGTGCTCAACGACTGGGGCGGCGGCCAGGTGCTGCTCACCGAGGGGAAGGACCGAACGTCTCGCCAGGGTGGTGCTGTCCTCGTGCGAGGCCTTCGACAACTACCCGCCCGGGATCCCCGGAAAGCTGCTCGGGGCGCTCGGTCGCATCCCCGGTGGCATCGCCGCGCTGCTGCATCTGTTGAGGTTCCGCGCCGTCCAGCGTGCTCCCGGCGGATGGGGGTGGATGTCGAAACGTCCGATCCCCCAAGAGGTCCAACGGGACTGGTTCACACCGGGCCGTGGGGACAGGGCCGTGCGGCGCGACCTGATCCGATACGGCAGGGGCATTCCGCCGAAACCCGTGCTGCGGCAATGGGCCGAGGCGATGGGCACCTTCGACCGGCCCGTGCTGGTGGCGTGGGCGGCCGAGGACAAGGTGATGCCGCGCGAGCACGGGCGCAGGCTGGCCGAGTTGTGCTCGCAGGGCAGGCTCGTCGAGGTGCCCGACAGCCGCACGCTCATCCCCGAGGACAACCCGGACTTCTTCGCCCGCCTGCTGCACGAGTTCGTCACCGATGCGTCCGTGCCGCCGAACTCCCCGGCGCGCCGCTGAGCGTCACAGCGCGTCGGCGGCGCTGCGGAGGTCGGCGACCAGGGCGTCGTAGTCGGCGTCGCGGTCGCGGGAGCGCAGGACCGACGACGGATGCACCGTGGCGACGGCGCGGGTGTCCGGATCGGCCAGTTCCTCCGGCAGGTGCAGGACCTCGCCCCGCTGCTGCGTGATGCGGAACGACGTGCCGTACACCGCCTGCGCCGCGGTGGCGCCCAACAGCACCACGAGTTCGGGGCGCACCGTCTCCAGCTCGGCCGTGAGCCAGGGCCGGCACGCCACGACCTCGCCACGGGAGGGCTTCTGGTGGATACGCCGTTTGCCCCGCTCCGGCGGCACGAACTTGAAATGCTTGACCGCGTTGGTCAGATACAGATCCTCCCGGTCGAACCCGCTGTCGGCGAAGGCCTTGTCCAACAGCCGCCCCGCGGGGCCGACGAACGGTTCGCCTTCGGTGTCCTCGCGATCACCGGGCTGTTCGCCCACCACCATTACGCGTGCCTGCGCCGGCCCCGACCCGAACACCGCCTGTGTCGCGTTCTCGTAGAGCCCGCAGCCGCGGCAGTCGCGCACCGCGCGAGACAGCGCGCGCAACTCGCGCGTGTCCGGAACGAAATCCGCAGCCGACACCGTTCGATCCGCCATGGACCCGGCTTACCCGATCGGAAGCCGGGTCACGCATCACGCCTTCTCGGTGGCGTCGGCGGGGGCTGCGTTACCGGCGGGGGAGTCCGCTGCGGAGTCTGCCGCGGAGTCTGCTGTGGACCTGCGGATGCGGTCGCCGAAGATCAGGTTGAGCACCACCGCCGCGAGGCATCCGGCGCTGATCCCGGAGTCGAGTACCGTGCGCAGGGCCGAAGGGAATCCGGCGTAGAACTCCGGTGCGGCGATGGGGATCAGGCCGATGCCGAGCGCGGCCGCGACGATCGTGACGTTCGCCGGACGCTCGAACGACGCCTTCGCCAGCGTGCGCAGACCCGACACCGCCACACTGCCGAACAGCACGAGCCCGGCTCCGCCCAGCACCGGCTGCGGCACCAGCGCCACGATGCCGCCCGCCGCCGGGAACATGCCCAACAGCACCAGGATCAGCCCGCTCGCGGCCACGACGTACCGGCTGACCATGCGGGTCAGTGCGACGAGTCCGACGTTCTGGGCGAACGCGGTGCAGGCGAACCCGCCGAACACGGTCGCCACGGCGGTGCCGACACCGTCGGCGCGCAGACCGTCGGCGAGCGTGCGTTCCGAGGTCGGCCGGTCGACCACCTCGCCGAGCGCGAGCATGTCGGCCGTGCTCTCGGCCATGATCACCAGCGCGACGATCGCCATCGAGATGATCGCGGCGATGTCGAACACCGGAGTTCCGAAGTGGAACGGGGTCGCGATGCCGAACGCGGGCGCGTCGGCGAGCGTCGACGTGTCGACCTCACCCAGCGGCCACGCCACGAGCGTGCCCAGCACGAGCCCCAGCAGCAGGGCCACACGGCTCCAGAAACCCGACAGGAACCGGTTGAACGCCAGTACCGCGACGAGCGTGATCCCGGCGAGCAGCAGATTGGTGCCGTCGGCCGACTCCTGCTGGTTCGAGACCCACCCGACGGCCACCGGCAGCAGGGACACACCGATGAGCGTGATGACCGTGCCCGTGACGATCGGAGGGAAGAACCGCGTCAGCCGGGAGAAGAACGGCGCGGCCAGCACGATGAGCACCCCGGCCACGAGCGTCGCCCCGTAGACCACGCCCAGCGACGCGTCCGGCCCGTGCTGGTCGACGATCGCCAGTACGGGAGCCACCGTCGCGAACGTCACGCCGTTCACGAGCGGCAGCCGGGCCCCGAACCGCCACACGCCGAGGGTCTGGAGCAGGGTGGCCAGGCCCGCGGTGAACAAACTGGCGCTGATGAGCAGGCTCAGCTGACCGGGGGACAGGCCCACCGCTCCGCCGATGATCAGCGGCGGAGCCACGACACCGGCGTACATCGCCGCGACGTGCTGCAGTCCTCCTGCGATCAGCTGGGCCAAGGGCGGTTTCGCGTCGACGGGATGCACGGGAGACTCCAAACGGTGGGGGCTGATCACGCCGATCGGACGGGCGCCGCGGCGACGCGGCCGCTCACGCCGGGACGCGGAGCGGGTCAGAACTCGGGAAGGGAGTACCAGGCCAGACCCGGGTCCGAGCCGGTCTCGTCGTCGCGCCGCACCGTGCCCTCGATGAGCCCGTAGGGACGGTCCGCCGCGTAGAACACCTCGCCCGGGTTGTCGAGTCCGAAGGGGCTCAGGTCGACCAGGAAGTGGTGCTTGTTCGGCAGTGACAACCGGATCTCGGCGACCTCCGGCCGCGCTTCGAGTACGGCTTCGCCCATCGCGTACAGGGTCTGCTGCAGCGACAGGCTGTGTTTCGTGGCGAACGTCTCGAGCAGCGCACGGCGGATCGCGTCGTACGACTCGGACCAGTTGATACCCGTGGTGCTCGCGTAGCGCCAGCGTGCCGTGACCGCCGTCGCAAGAATGCGGTCGTCGGTCTCGGCGAGCGTGGTGTACCGGTCGCGCGGAAAGCCGTGGAACTCCGAACCGGTGGATTTCAGCACGGTCAGTCCGGTCACGCCCGACACGACCCACGCCTGTCCGTCCTGGACCGTGACGGCCGTGGTGCGCTCCTCGTCCCCTGCCCTGCTGAACGCGTGGTCGTGCGGCGTTCCGCCGACGGTGATGCGGTTCCAGCCGTGCTCGGAGATCAGCATGCGCGCGCCCGTGATGTGCTCGAACGAGCCGGTGAAGTGTTCGGCCAGGCGCAGGGCGAAGTCCTCGATCTCGCCGATCCCGTCCCTGGCGAAGGCTTGCGTCGTGTTCTTCTGGGTGTCGGTGGCGACGACGTCGGCGTTGTCGCCCGTCAGATGCGTCCGCTCCAGGTGACCGCGCAACGACGTCGAGACGGTGACGTCCTTCAGGTGGTGCACCGGCCCCTGGCGGTCGACCGTGACGAGGCGGATCTCGGCCTTGCCGTACTGGTTGGGCCCCAGCGACATGCCCACGTGGATCAGCTCCCTCGGTAGGTGGAGTACGAGAACGGGCTCAACAGCACGGGAACGTGGTGGTGTGCGGACGGGTCGGTGATGCGGAAGGTGACGGTGATCTCGGGCAGGAAGCAGTCGGGGCCGGCGTAGGCCTCGATGTCGAACACCAGCCGGTAGACGCCGGCGGGCAGACTGTCGGGACCGAGCTCGCGGACCCGTCCGTCGTCGTCGGTGGTGGCGGCCGCGATCGTGGACCAGCCGTCGTCGCGGGCGTCGAGCCGGACGGGGACTCCGGCGGCGGGCGTGCCTCGTGCGGTGTCGAGGACGTGGGTGGTCACCAGGCTCACGAGACCTCCTTGGCCAGGCGCAGCTGTGCGATCTTGACGAGTTCCTCGCCCGCGATCCGCAACTCGGTCTCCGGATCGTTGGTCATGCGGCCGCGGAGTTCGGCGAGCAGTTCGGCTCCGCTGCGCCCGCTCGCGCAGATCAGGAAGACGTGGCCGAACCGCTCCTCGTACTCGGCGTTGGCGTTGCGGAATCGGCGCGCGTCCTCATCGTCCACACCGGACTGCTCGGCGTGCGACGTTCCGGAGGCGGGTTTCTCCCCGATCCGCGGATGGGCCGCCATGGCCGTGTGGATCTCGTCGGGAGTCAGGGTCAGTGCGGCGTGGGTCCGCAGTGCGTCGAGGTCGGAATACGGGCGGCCGGCCAGTACGTGGTCGGCCCAGCGTGGCACGGCGAGGCATTCGGTCAACATCGGCCGGAGCCGGGTGGCGTCGGCCGTGTTGAACTCGGCCAGCGAGAGCCTGTTCATCCGTTGAAAAGTAAGCGAGCCCTACCGGTGCGTCAACAGTTTGTTGAAATCGAAGGGGCTTGATCGGTTCTCGCGGTGATCATTCGCGATTCAGATAGTTGTAGACGGTGAATCGCGTGACGCCGAGCAATTCCGCCACCTCGGCGACCGATCGGCGCACCTGGAACGCGCCGCGTTCGTCGAGCATACGCACCGCGCGTTGCTTGCCCGGGCGGTCGAGTTCGGACAGACGTGCGCCGAGCTCGGCCTCGACCTGGCGGACCATGCCGTCCAGGACGCGGCCGGGACCGGCCTCGTCGGCGGGCGGTTCCCCGGGAGCCTGCAGGCGCAGGGTCAGCCGGGTCGCGCCGCCGTCGAGGGCGGCACGGGCGATCGCGGGCAGGGCGTCGAGCACCGCGTCGGCCTCGCCGCGCACGGAGGTACCGAGCGGGCCGAAGTCGGTGGTCAGGCCGGCGAGCTCGGCGGCCTCCCTCGCCTTGACGGCGTGGTCCGGCGGGGTCCCCTCACCGCGGAAGGGCTCGCTCGTGAACTCGGCCTCCAGCTGTCCCACGAGGGGAAGGCTACGTGGCGTGGATCGGTACGGGCCAGAATGACCCGCATGACGCCTGACCCGACACGGCACGGACTGCGGTTCGACGCCCACCTCTCGACGTTGTTCACCGAGCTGCCGCTGCTCGAACGCCCCCGCGCGGCACGGGAGGCCGGGTTCGACGCGGTGGAGTGCTGGTGGCCGTTCGACGCCGTCGCGGTGCCCTCCGGCGCCGAGGTCGACGCCTTTGTCTCGGCGATCGAGGACGCCGGGGTGCGGCTGGTCAGCCTCAACTTCTTCGCGGGCGACATGGCCGCGGGGGACAGCGGACTGGTGTCGTGGCCCGGCCGCGAGGCCGAACTGCGCGAGAGCGTCGAGGTCGCGTTGGACATCGCCCGCAGGCTGGGCACCCGCCGGTTCAACGCGCTCTACGGCAACCGCCTCGACGGCGTCGACCCGCGGCAGCAGGACGACCTCGCCGCGTCCACCTTGGACTGGCTGGCCGACCGGGTCGGCACGTTCGACGGCCGGATCGTGCTCGAGGCACTCTCCGGACGCCCCGCCTACCCGGTCAAGACCACGGCCGACGCGCTCGCCGTCCTCGACCGCGTGGGCAGGCCCGAGATCACGTTGCTCACCGACCTGTACCACCGCGCGGTCGTGGGCGACATCGACACCGTCGCCGACCACGCCGCCCGCACCGGCCACGTGCAGCTGGCCGACGCGCCGGGCAGGCACGAACCGGGTACCGGGACCACCGATCTCGACGGATGGCTGGCGGCGCTCGAGGCCGCCGGTTACGACGGCTACGTCGGCCTGGAATACCTGCCGACCACCGACACGGCGACGTCCCTGGAATGGCTGCCGCGCTCCCGGCGCGCCGGGTGAGGTGGGCCGGGTGAGGTTTGGGCCGGGGGAGACCGCGCCGGGTGAGGTCGCCCTCAGCGCAGGTTGATCCACACGGCGACGGCGGTCCGCTCGCCGGCGTTGTGGATGCGGTGCGGGCTGGCCGACGGAAAACGGATGCCGTCGCCGGGTCCGAGTTCGTACCGCTCGCCGTCGACCTCGACGGTGAGCGTTCCCGAGGTCACCGTGCCCATCTCGTGGCCGGTGTGGCGCAGGTATTCGGTGTCCTGGCTCGAGCTCGACCCGGGCGGGTACACCGTCTCGTAGACCTCGGCGCCGGACACGGGCACCGGGGTCAGGCTGCGATACGTCACGCCGTTGCCGAGTGAGAGCTCCGGGACCTCGCCCGCGCGCGTGACCACCACCGGTTCGGCGGGTGCTGCGTCGCTGCCGGCGGGGTCGCCGAACGCCGCAGACAGCGGGACGTCGAGCACGGTCAGGATCTGGAACAGCCGGGTCACCGACGGCCGTTTCGAGCCGCGCTCCATCTGGGACAGCGCGCTCGGACTGATGCCGAGCTCGGCAGACAGGGCGCGCAGCGAGATCCCGCGTTCGGTGCGCAGCGCGCGGAGGCGGGCACCGAGTTCGACGTCGTCGGCAGGCAGCACGGCTGTGAACCTAGTGCCTCGTCCGCGCGTTCGGGCGTCGCGGGTGTTTACCGATGGCTTCACATGTGCCTATGCTGCGCCGCAGGAGGTGGCGGATGGAGTCTCCGCGCATGGATCTCGTGATCCGGGCCGAGCGCGTGATCACCCCGGAGGGGCAGCGGCCCTGCAGTGTCGGCGTCGCCGGCGGCCGGATCGTGGCCGTCGAAAGCGGGACTGTCGAAAGCGGGGCCGTCGCGCTGACCGGTGAGCGGGTGCTCGAACTGGGTGACGACGAGGTGCTCCTGCCGGGTCTGGTCGACACGCACGTGCATGTCAACGACCCGGGACGCAGCGAGTGGGAGGGCTTCGACAGCGCGACCCGTGCCGCCGCGGCAGGCGGCGTCACCACGATCGTCGACATGCCGCTCAACAGCCTTCCGCCCACCGTCGACGTCGAATCCCTCGCCGTGAAGCGGAAGGCCGCCGCGGGGCGGATCGCGGTCGACGTCGGGTTCTGGGGCGGTGCCGTGCCGGGCAACCTCGGAGCGCTCCGGCCGCTGCACGAGGCGGGGGTCTTCGGCTTCAAGTGTTTCCTGCTGCACTCGGGCGTCGACGAGTTCGCGCCGCTCGACGAGGCCGAGCTGGGTGCGGCGATGCGGGAACTCGCCGGGTTCGGCGGACTGCTGATCGTGCACGCCGAGGACGCCGACGTGATCGACCGCGCGCCCCGGCCGAGCGGGCCGCGCTATGCCGACTTCCTCGGATCCCGCCCGCGCGAGGCGGAGAACACCGCGATCGCCCGGGTGCTGCGGTTGGCGCGGGAGACCGGCGCGCGCGTGCACATCCTGCACCTGGCCTCGGCCGATGCGGTGGGTCTCATCGCCGAGGCGCGCGCGGACGGGGTGGCGGTGACCGCCGAGACCTGCCCGCACTACCTGAGCTTCGTCGCCGAGGAGATCCGCGACGGTGCGACGGAGTTCAAGTGCTGTCCGCCGATCCGCGAGGCAGCCAACCGCGAGCAGCTGTGGCGGGCGCTCGGCGACGGGGTCATCGACTGCGTCGTCACGGACCATTCGCCCTGCACCCCCGAGCTGAAACGGTTCGACAGCGGCGATTTCGGCGAGGCATGGGGCGGTGTCGCCGGGTTGCAGGTCGGTCTGCCCGCGGTGTGGACGGGCGCGCGGCAACGCGGATACACGCTCTCCGACGTCGCGACGTGGATGGCGCAGCGGCCGGCCGAACAGGTGGGACTGTCGCGCAAGGGGCGGATCGCGGTCGGCTGTGACGCCGACTTCGTGGTGTTCGCGCCGGACGAGGCGTTCGTGGTCGACCCCGCGCGGCTGCGGCACCGCAATCCGGTGAGCGCCTACCACGATCGGCCGCTGGCCGGGGTCGTGCGCTCGACATGGTTGCGGGGCAGGGAAGTGGCCGGGGAGCCCTTCGGCGAGTTTCTGGTGCGAGAGGCGGGATCGTGACGACGAGCAGCGCGAAGGGAGCGGGCATGACCGAGGACCGTCCGGAGTGGACGAGGTCGATCGATCTGGCGTCGCGGCGCTTCGGCGGCACCGTCATGTGGGCCAGCGACGAGCTGTTCGCCGAGAAGGAGAACCTGCTCAACCCGTGGACGCCGAGACACCAGCCGGAGACGTTCGGTCCCAAGGGGCAGGTCTACGACGGGTGGGAGACCAGGCGGCACCGTGAACCCGGGGACGACCAGGCGATCGTGCGGCTCGGCATGCCGGGTGTGATCGCGGGCGTGGTGGTCGACACGGCGTTCTTCAAGGGCAACTATCCGCCGCACGTGTCGGTCGAGGCGTGTGCGCTGCCGGGATATCCCGGGGTCGACGAGGTGGCCGCGGCGGACTGGGACGTACTGGTCGACCGGGCGCAGGCCGAAGGGCACACGGAGAACACCTACGCCGTGGAGTCGGCGCGCCGGTACACGCACGTGCGCCTGACGATGCATCCCGACGGGGGAGTGGCCCGGCTGCGGGTGCACGGCACGGTGGTGCCCGATCCGGCGCTGGTCGACGCCTCGGCACTCGACCTGGCGGCACTCGAGAACGGCGCTGTCGTCACCGGGTGCAGCAACATGTTCTACTCGTCGCCGAACAACGTGCTGGCCCCCGGGCTCGCCGCCAACCAGGCGGAGGGTTGGGAGACCGCGCGGCGCCGCGACGACGGCAACGACTGGATGACGGTGCGGCTCGCCGGTGAGGGCGTGGTGCGCTTCGCCGAGCTGGACACCAGCAACCTGCGGGGCAACGCGCCGGGCTCGGCGTCACTGAGCGGATCGGCCGACGGCGAGACGTGGTTCGAGCTGCTGCCCGCCACGAGGTTGCAGCCCGACACCCGGCACCGTTTCCCCGTGCCCGACGCCGCCGCGGCGCGGTACGTACGGCTGGACATCCACCCGGACGGCGGCCTCGCTCGGCTTCGGCTCTGGGGCGGACTCACCGAGGACGGCAGGCGCGACCTCGCCGCACGCTACGAGGCGGGCTGACCCGGCGGGGACGTCGGTGGCTCGGCGGGGTCAGCCGAGGAGGTTGCGCAGGCGGCGGGTGCGTTCGGCCGGTGTCTGTTTCGGACAGCTGGTGCACTTCTGCCCGCCGGGGATCTCGTAGATCAGGCAGCAGGAGGTGCGCCGCACGACCGGTGTGCCGCCGACGTCGGTGAACAGGGGACGCGGCATGGGCGCGCCCGCGGCGGCGACGGCCTCGCCGAGTTCGCCGGCGAGCCGGACCGCCTCGTCGCCGCGGCCCAGCGCCGTTCCCGCCCAGAGCAGGCGGTTGCCGATCGAGTCCGCCGCGATCGCCCACAACGAGCGTTCCGACGCTCCGCTCACCTCGGCCATCGCCGTCACCACCGCGCCGAGTGCGGTCGCGAAGGCATCGGCGAGGGCAGCGAGCCCGCCCTCGAGGGTGCGCACCGACCTGGCGTCGAGGATGCGCCCGTCGCCGTGGACGTCGAGCACGACCGCGTCGAGCGCGGGATCGCGCGCCACCCCGGTGTGCACCCACGGCTCCAGCGCCGGTGCCACGAGCATCGACGACGCCGAATACCAGCGGATCGTGCCCAGCACCCGGTCGCCGGCGCGCCCGTACAACGTCGCCGACCGCCGCAGGTCCTCGCGCAACCACGCGCGGTCGGCCAACACGGTCGCGGGTACCTCGGTCACGACGTCCTCCCCGTGGCTGTGCTTCCCGTGGTTGGGGTTCCCGCGGTTTCGTCCGGTCGGCCGTCCGTCCTGCGGAAGACCGACACGTCGAAGTCGGTCGTCACCTCCATGGTGCCGCTGAGGTTCCGCAGCCGGTCGCCGAGTCCGTCGCGGTCCAGGTGGTGGGCGTTCGGCCCCATCAGGACGAGCGCGCGCACGTCGTCGGCGTCCAGCGACGCGGTCTCCGACGTCGACCGGGTGGCGACGTGGTCGAACCGGCCGGCGAGCGCCTCGGTGAGCCGTTCGGACTTGTCGCCGGCGATGTCGAGGAGTCCGAGCGTGTCGACGAGCTGGTGCAGATGGCGCGGTCCCGGAGTGGCGACCACGAGCAGGCCGCCGGGGCGGAGCACGCGGTGGAACTCCGCGGCGTTGCGCGGCGCGAACACGTTCAGCACGACGTCGGCGACCCCGTCGGCGACCGGCCACGGCTCCCACAGGTTCCACACCACGGCGCCGAGACGTGGATGTGTCCTCGCGGCCCTGCGCAACGCCGGAGCCGACACGTCGAGGGCGAGCCCGGCACCGCCCACGGCGTCGAGCACGCCGGCGAGGTAGTAGCCGGTGCCCGCGCCCGCGTCGACGATCAGCGGAGTCTCCTCGCGCCCGCGCGCGTCCCGTGCGGCCTCGGCCAGCAGCGTCACGAGCGGGGCGTAGTGCCCGGTCGCGAGGAACTCGGCGCGGGCGGCGACCATCTCGCTCGTGTCCGCGGTGCCCGCGGCGACCTTCGCGTGCAGCAGATTGACGTAACCCTGCTTCGCGATGTCGAACGAGTGCCGCCGAGCGCACCGCAGCGACCGTCCTTCCGGGTGCAGCGGCGTCGCGCACACGGAGCAACGCAACACCGCCACGATCGCGGGCGGTAACTGCGGCGCGGAGCTGTTCCGAGAGGTCACACAGGTTATTCGACCACGACGTTTCGCAACCGGACGTATCTACCCCCTTCGGCGGAAACGCAGACGTAACAATGGCCGCGAATCGCTTCACGCACCCGAAACGCGATGAGCCATTCGGTGCAACACGGCTTCTCGATGCTGACGCGCAATTGCGAGTTCGGCTGCCTCTCGAAGGAGGAGAAGCGTGGAAGGGAATACCGCCTGGTTGCTCACCAGTGCTGCACTGGTGTTGCTGATGACGCCGGGACTGGCGTTCTTCTACGGCGGCATGGTCCGCTCGAAGAGCGTCCTGAACATGCTCATGATGTGCTTCGGCGCGATGGGCCTGATCGGCGTGCTGTGGGTCGTGTACGGCTACTCGATGACCTACGGCTCGGACATCGGCCACGTCGTCGGCAACCCGTTCGACATGCTGGGCCTGTCCGGTCTGATGACGCCCGAGGGCAACCCGACCGAGGGCACCGTCGACGTCGCGTTCCAGGCGATGTTCGCCATCATCACCGTCGCGCTCATCGCCGGTGCGGTCGCCGACCGCATGAAGTTCGGCGCGTGGATGCTGTTCGGCGGCCTGTGGGCCACGCTCGTCTACTTCCCGGTGGCGCACTGGGTGTGGGGTGACGGCGGCTGGATCGACGAGATGGGCGCGCTCGACTTCGCCGGTGGTACCGCGGTGCACACGAACGCCGGTGCGGCGGCCCTCGGCCTCGTGCTGGTGCTCGGCAAGCGTGCGGGCTGGCCGAAGGAGCCGATGAAGCCGCACAACCTGCCGTACGTGATGCTCGGTGCCGGTCTGCTGTGGTTCGGCTGGTTCGGCTTCAACGCCGGTTCGGCCTACGCCGCCGACGGTGTCGCCGGTATCGCCTTCATCAACACGGTGACCGCGACGTGCGCGGCGATGCTCGGCTGGCTGCTGCTCGAGCGCATCCGCGACGGCAAGCCGACCAGCCTCGGTGCCGCCTCCGGCGTCGTGGCCGGTCTGGTCGCGATCACGCCCGCGTGTGCGTTCGTCGACACCTGGGGTGCCCTGGCCATCGGTGCGATCGCCGGTATCGCCTGTGCCGCCGCGGTGGGCCTGAAATACCGCTTCGGCTACGACGACTCCCTCGACGTCGTCGGCGTCCACCTCGTCGGTGGTCTGATCGGTACCGTCATGCTCGGTTTCGTCGCCACGGCGAGCGTCGTGCCGGACGGTGAGGGCACGGACGGCCTGTTCTACGGCGGCAGCATCGACCTGCTGGGCAAGCAGGTGCTGTCGGTGGTCGTCGTCATGATCTACTCCGGTGTGGTCGCGGCGATCCTCGGCCTGATCGTCAAGGCCGTCACCGGCGGCCGAGTGTCCACCGAGGACGAGGTTGCAGGCATCGACGAGGCGGAGCACGCCGAATCGGCCTACGACTTCGCAGGCGGCCGCGGTGGTCGCCCGGCCTCGGTCGACACCAGCGTTGCCGGCGCGGCGAGGAAGATGGAGGAATCCACGTCATGAAGCTGATCACCGCCATCGTCAAGCCGTTCACTCTCGACGACGTCCGCTCCGCGCTCGAACAGCTCGGCGTGCTGGGGATGACGGTCAGCGAGGTGCAGGGCTACGGCAGGCAGAAGGGCCACACCGAGGTCTACCGCGGCGCCGAGTACGCCGTCGACTTCGTGGCCAAGCTGAAGATCGAGGTCGTCACCGACGACGCAGGCGTCGACAAGGTGATCGACGCGGTGGCCACCGCCGCCCACACCGGCAAGATCGGTGACGGCAAGGTGTGGGTCACCCCCGTCGACACCGTGGTCCGTGTCCGCACCGGCGAACGCGGCGCGGATGCCCTCTAGGCGCGCGCGGTGGTCGTAGGGGGACTTGTCGAGGCGGCCGAACGGCTGCTGGAGGGTCGGCACGGACGGCTCGGTGCCACGGCACTGCGGACCGCCCTGGTCGATCTGTACGAGTTCTGGTTGAACAAGGCCGCCACGGCGGCCGGCATCGGCGTCGCAGGCACCGCGCCTGCCGGCGTCGCGCTGGTCGCCGTCGGCGGCCTTGGCCGTCGTGAACTCGCCCCGTTCTCCGACCTCGACCTCGTACTCATCCACAATGGACATCCGAACATCGGGGAGATCGCCGACGCGCTGTGGTACCCGCTGTGGGACGCACGGGTCGGCCTGGACCACGCGGTGCGCACCCCGGCCGAGGCGCTCAAGGTCGCCTCGGAGGATCTGCGCACCGCGATGGGCCTGCTCGACGGCAGGCTCATCGCCGGTGACGCCGAACTGGCGTCCCGGCTCGTCGACGCCGCACGGGACCAGTGGCGGCGCGGCGCGCGCAAGCGCGTCCCGGAACTGCTCGAGTCCGTCCGCGAGCGCTGGCGGCGCAGCGGCGAGATCGCGCAGATGTCCGAACCGGACCTGAAACACGGCCGCGGCGGACTGCGCGACCTGAGCCTGCTCGACGCACTCGCGGTCGCGCAGGTGACCGACCGGGGGTCGGACGAGATCGCCGAGGCACGTGGACTGCTGCTCGACGTCCGCACCGAACTGCGGCGCACGGTCCGGCGCAGCAGGGACGTGCTCGGCGCCGACGACGCGGCCGTCGTCGCGGCCGAACTCGAGTTCGGCGACCGGTTCACGCTCGCCCGCGCACTGTCCAGTGCGGGAAGGACGATCGCCTACGCCGTCGACGTGGCGTTGCGCTCGGCGGACCCGCCGAAGGGCAGGTTCGGCAGGAAACCCTCGCGCACGCCGTTGGACGACGGTGTGGTGCTGCACGGCAACGAGGTCGCACTGGCGCGCGACGCCGTGCCCGCCCGCGATCCCGGGCTGTTGCTCCGGGTCGCCGCGTCGTCGGCGCGGACCTCGGCGCCCGTCTCGCACGGCACGCTGCGGACCCTCGCCGACACGGCACCGGAACTGCGCGCGCCGTGGCCGGAGTCGGCCCGCACCGCACTGACCGAGTTGCTCGGCGCGGGCGACGGGCTCGTCGACGCGGTCGAGGCGCTCGACCGCACCGGGCTCTGGGCCCGTCTGCTGCCCGAATGGGGAGCGGTACGCGACCTTCCCTCCCGTGAGCCCGTGCACGTGTGGACGGTCGACCGGCACCTCGTCCAGACGTGTGTCGAGGCCGCCAAGCTCACCGACACGGTCGCGCGTCCGGATCTGCTGTTGCTGGGTGCGTTGCTGCACGACATCGGCAAGGGGCGCGCGGCGGACCACTCGGAGCTCGGCGCGAAGATCGCCCACCACGTGGCCGTGCGCATCGGACTGTCCGAACGCGACACCGCGGTCGTGACCGGCATGGTCCGGCATCACCTGTTGCTGCCGGACACCGCGACGCGCCGCGACATCAGCGAACCGGAGACGGTGGAACGGGTCGCCAAGACGATCGACTCGGACCCGCTACTGCTGGACCTGCTCCACGCACTGTCCAAGGCGGACTCACTCGCCACCGGGCCCGCGGTGTGGACCCGGTGGAAGGCGGGACTGATCGCCGAGTTGGTCGGGCGCACCCGCGAGCTGCTGGCGGGTACGTCGTCGCAGGAGCCCGCCGCGGCCGACGAGGCTCAGGCCGCGCTCGTCGAGGAAGCCGTGCGCACCACGAGGGGACAGGCGACGGTGTCGGTCTCCGGCGACGACGACAAGATCGCCACCGTCGTGCTCGCGGTGCCCGCGGGGGCGGAGCTGCTCACGCCCGCGGCCGGGGTGCTCGCGCTCAACTCGCTCCAGGTGCACACCGCCACCCTGCGCGGGCACGGCGGTGGCCGGGTCGGGGTGTTCACCGCCTCGCCGCGGTTCGGCACCCTGCCGGACCCGGCACTGCTGCGCGACCAATTCGCACGCGCGGTCGCGGGCGGACTGGCGCTGGCCAGGAAGCTGGCCGAGAAGGAGCAGGCCTACCACCACACGGCGCGGCCGGTCGAACCGAAGGTCGTGTGGTTCGACGACGAGACGGCGGGTGCGGACACCGTCGTCGTCGAGCTGCGGGCCGTGGATCGGATCGGCCTGCTGTACCGGGTGGCGGGAGCGCTGCGCCGCTGCGACGCGGACGTGCGGTGGGCGAAGGTCGCCACGCTCGGCGACCGGGTCGTCGACTCGTTCGCCGTCACGCCGCGTTCCGGCGTCGCAGGAGCCGCCGACGTGGACGACCTCGCGTGGCGCAGGCGGGTCGAGCAGGCGGTGCTGTCGGCGGCCTCGGCGTGAGGCTGGTGGCACGGGTTCGACGAGACATAGGAGACGGAGGTTTACCCACCACCACGTGAGTAGCCCTACTCAGCCCGATTGCGGTGTCTTCACGCTGCCGGGCGATGCCCCTCGGACGGCATGCTGACACACAGCTCGGACGTGAGCTCCCGTTCGGTGGGGTTCGCCTGGTGCTGGGGGTCTGGCGAACAGGCCGACCTGGGCGCTCACGGCCGGGAAGAGACGCCGCCCGGCCGGACGAGGGGGATCTGTGGGGGACAGACCGGCCGGGCGGCCCCTCGACCATCCGCGGCCAGTACCCTGGGACGTCGTCGGCGCGATGAGCCGGCGCCAGGAACGACGACCTGCTGGAGCGTGCACCCCGTGTTCGACACCCTCTCGGATCGGCTCACATCGGTCCTGCAGAACCTGCGAGGCAAGGGCAAACTCTCCGACGCCGACATCGACGCCACCGCGCGCGAGATCCGCATCGCGCTGCTGGAGGCCGACGTCGCGCTGCCGGTCGTGCGCGAGTTCATCAAGCAGGTCAAGGAGCGCGCCAAGGGCGCGGAGGTCTCCGAGGCGCTGAACCCGGCCCAGCAGGTCATCAAGATCGTCAACGAGGAGCTCATCGGCATCCTCGGCGGCGAGACCCGGCGCGTGAACCTCGCCAAGAACCCGCCGACCGTGATCATGCTGGCCGGTCTGCAGGGTGCCGGTAAGACGACCCTCGCCGGCAAGCTCGCGATGTGGCTGAAGAAGCAGGGCCACGCCCCGATGCTCGTCGCGTGCGACCTGCAGCGCCCGAACGCGGTGACGCAGCTGCAGGTGGTCGGTGAGCGCGCAGGCGTCACGACCTTCGCCCCGGAGCCTGGCAACGGCGTCGGCGACCCGGTCGACGTCGCCAAGCGCAGCATCGAGGAGGCGCGGCACGCGCAGCACGACGTGGTCGTCGTCGACACCGCCGGACGGCTCGGTGTCGACGAGGAGCTGATGCAGCAGGCCGCGGACATCCGGGACGCGGTCCAGCCCGACGAGACGCTGTTCGTCGTCGACGCGATGATCGGTCAGGACGCGGTGACCACGGCCGAGGCGTTCCGCGACGGCGTCGGGTTCACCGGTGTCGTGCTCACCAAGCTCGACGGTGACGCCCGCGGTGGTGCCGCGCTGTCGGTGCGGCAGGTGACGGGCGAGCCGATCCTGTTCGCCTCCAACGGGGAGAAGCTGGAGGACTTCGACGTCTTCCACCCTGACCGCATGGCCAGCCGCATCCTCGGCATGGGCGACATGCTCACGCTGATCGAGCAGGCCGAGCAGGCGTTCGACCAGGAGAAGGCCGAGCAGGCCGCCTCCAAGCTGGGCACCGGCGACATGACACTCGAGGACTTCCTCGAGCAAATGCAGGCCGTCCGCAAGATGGGCCCCATCGGCAACCTCCTCGGCATGCTCCCCGGCGCGGGGCAGATGAAGGACCAGCTCGCGCAGGTCGACGACGCCCAGCTCGACCGGCTGCAGGCGATCATCCGCGGCATGACGCCCGCGGAGCGCGAGAACCCGAAGATCATCAACGCCTCGCGGCGCCAGCGCATCGCCAACGGTTCCGGCGTCAAGGTGCGCGAGGTCAACGACCTGGTGAACCGGTTCTTCGAGGCCCGCAAGATGATGCAGCAGATGGCGGGCCGGTTCGGCTTCGGCGGAGGCGGCGGCAGCGCCACGAAGAAGCAGAAGAAGGGCCGCAAGGGCAAGAAGGGCAAGAACAAGGCCCCGAAGCAGAAGATGCCCGGCGGCTTTCCCGGTGGACTGCCCGGTGGCATGCCGGGCGGCATGTCCGGCGGGGGCGGCACCCCGGACCTGTCGCAGCTCGGCGGTGGCCTCAACGACCTCCCGCCCGGTTTCGACCCGTCGAAGCTCAAGCTGCCGAAGAACAAGTGAGCCATGTTCCACATCCGCGGTGTGGTCCTGCCCGACGGTCGTGAGCAGGACGTTTGGACCGACGGCGACCGGATCTCGCTGACCCCGGTCGACGGTGCGACGACACTCGACGGTGCGTTCGTCCTGCCCGGCCTGGTGGATGCGCACTGCCACCCCGGGATCGGCGTCGACGGCGCGGTGACCCTCGACGAGGCTGCGGCCCAGGCCACGGCCGACCGCGACGCGGGCACCCTGCTGATCCGCGACTGCGGTGTGCCGATCGACATCCGGCCCCTGCAGGAGCGCGTCGAGCTGCCGCGGATCATCCGTAGTGGCAGGCACATCGCGTTGCCCAAGCGCTACATCCCCAAGCTCGGCATCGACCTCGACCACCCGGACCAGCTGCCCGACGCCGTCGCCGAACAGGCCGTCGCGGGTGACGGCTGGGTCAAACTCGTCGGCGACTGGATCGACCGCGGGGTCGGTGACCTGGCGCCGCTGTGGCCCGACGACGTCGTCGCCGAGGCGATCAAGGTGGCGCACGACGCGGGCGCTCGGGTGACCGCGCACGTGTTCGGCGAGGACGCTCTGCCCGGGCTCGTCGACGCGGGCATCGACTGCATCGAGCACGGCACCGGGCTGGACCGCGAGCTCCTCGACCGCATGGCACGGCAGGGCACCGCGCTCGTGCCGACGCTGATCAACATCGAGAACTTCCCCGGTATCGCCGACCAGGCGGCCAAGTATCCGACGTACGCCGCCCACATGCGCGCGTTGCACGCGGGGGTCGGCGACATGATCGGCCAGGCCATCGACGCGGGTGTCGACATCTACGCGGGCAGTGACGCAGGCGGCATGGTCGCGCACGGTCGGTTGCCCGACGAGGTTTCGGCCCTGCACCGTGCGGGAATGCCCGCCGAGCGGGCGATCGGCGCGGCGTCCTGGGCGGCGCGCGCGTGGCTCGGCTACGACGGCGTCGTCGACGGTGGGCACGCCGACCTGCTCGTGTACGACACCGATCCTCGTGAGGACGTCGACGTCCTCTCCGCTCCCCAGCACATCGTTCTTCGCGGTCGCCTCGTGCGCTGACGGCCACCGCCGGGCTGTGATCGCGTGGATGCGCACAGTAGGCTCGCGGCGTTGTCGAGGAGAACCCGTCGAGGAGAACCCCGGGGAGGACCAGCGTGACGGCACCGGATCCGGGTGACGCGGTGCCGTCGGAAGGATCGTCGTCGGAGACCTCGTCCGATTCGCCCGGTGTCGCCGGTGCACCTCGCTCGGCCTCGCTGCCACCACCGCGCTGGGGATTCGGCGCGTTCCTGCTCGTCGAGTTCGTCCTGCTCGCCTCGGCCGCCCTGATCGGAGCGATCCTCAGCCGCAGCAGCGGCCCCGGCGAGGACGTGTCGGTGCGCAACGTGCTGATCGGCACGATCATGCCCACGCTGATCGCCGCGAGCACCGCGCTCGTGATCACGAAGGTCCGCGGCAACGGTCCGTTGGCCGACCTGAACCTGTCCTGGCGCTGGGACGACGTCAAACTGGGCCTGAAGCTCGGCATGGTGGGCCTCGTACTCACCAGCGTCGGCGCGTGGGTGTGGACGGAGATCGTGGGGGAGCGCAACGCCAGGTCGGCGATCAGCGCGCTCGTCGAGGACAAGCCGATGTCGGTGCAGGCCGCGGTCGTGATGTTCCTGTACCTGTGGCTCCTCGGCCCGATCTGCGAGGAGGTCATCTACCGCGGGCTGCTGTGGAGTGCCACGGAACGGCTGGAGTGGCGCAAGGAGAAATGGGGCCGCATCGCGGCTTTCGCCCTCTCGACCGCGGTGTTCGCCGTCAGCCACCTCGAACCGCTGCGCACGTCGCTGCTGTTGCTGATCTCCGTGCCCATCGGGCTGGCCAGGCTGATCACGGGACGACTGCTCGGCAGCATCGTGGCCCACCAGATGAACAACTTCCTGCCTGCCGTGGCCATCCTGCTCACCGCGCTGGGGATCGCCGAGGCGTGAGCACGTGGGCGTGCTCGGAGTGACCGGGCGGGCAGGGTCTACAGGGCCTGCACGAACAGGTGCGCAGCCAGTCCCAGACCGGCCAGTGCGATCGCGATCCGCAACGGCCGTTCGGGAAGCCTGCGCACGATGATCGGCCCGATCCAGGCGCCGACGAACGAGCCCGCGGCCAGTGACACCGCGGCAGGCCAACTGACCGGGGCGAACAGGGCGAACGCGATCGCCGCCGTGCCGTTCGCCGCGCCCGTGGCGACGTTCTTCAACGCGTTCGACACCGGCAGCGCATCGGGTAGGGACACCGACAGGACGGCGAGCATCATGATCCCCGAACCCGCACCGAAGTACCCCGAGTAGACCGTCACCGCGAGGAACGCGGCGACGAATCCCCTGCCGGGCTTGCGCTCCTTGCCCTTCCGGGCGGCGCGGATGTCCGCGGCCTGCCGCAACCGGTCCCGCAGGAGCAGCAGCATCGAGCCCAGCGCGATGAGCCACGGCACGACGAGTTCGAATGTGTCGGCCGGGGTCGTCAGCAGCAGGGCCGCACCGGCCGAGCCGCCGACCACCGCCGCGGCGATGATCCGCACGAGCCTGCGGCCCTGGCCCCGCAGTTCCCGTCGCGACCCGCCCGCCGCGCCGACGGTCGTGGCCAGCATCGCCACCGTGTTCGTCATGTTGGCCGTCAGCGGCGGCAGGCCGGCTGCCAGCAGAGCCGGATAGCTGAACAGCGAGGCCAACCCGGCGATCGACGACGCCAGCCCCGCGGCGACACCGGCTCCGGCGAGCAGGGCGAGCGTGCCGACGTCCACGTGCGATCCTTTCCACGACAGCCAGTGCGCACGACCCGGTTCGGGCCGCGGACGCTCCGGAGTGCCCGGGGTCCGGACCGCAGTGTTCTCCGGTGCCGAAGACGGCCGGGTAGGGGAGCCCGGCGCGGGTGAGCGAAATCGCTCTGGCAAAATGGGAGCTTGCCCGCTCCGAACGGGCCCTCTCACCGCGTTCGGAGCGAGACCACAGACCTGCGGGGCATCGCCGATCCGCTCCCCACTCGGGGTGGTGCCTACGAACCGAGCAAGCGAACACGACAGGAGTACCCACACCCGTGGCCGTCAAGATCAAGCTGCAGCGCCTGGGCAAGATCCGCGCGCCGTACTACCGCATCATCGTCGCGGACGCGCGCACCCGCCGGGATGGCAAGGCCATCGAGACGATCGGCAAGTACCACCCCAAGGAAGAGCCGAGCTTCATCGAGGTCGACTCCGAGCGCGCCCAGTACTGGCTGGGCGTCGGCGCACTGCCCACCGAGCCGGTGCAGCGCATCCTCGAGATCACCGGTGACTGGCAGAAGCACAAGGGCCTGCCCGGTGCCGAGGGCACGCTGAAGCCGCGCCCGGAGAAGAAGACCAAGCAGGAGCTGTTCAACGAGGCGCTCGCCGCCGCGAACGAGGAGCCCTCCGTCGAGGCCGTCACCCCGAAGAAGAAGAGCGGTGGCAAGAAGGCCGACAAGGCTGACAAGCCCGCGGAGGAGACCGCCGAGGCCACCGAGTCGGCCGAGGCTTCCGCCGCGCCGGAGGCCGAGGGCGAGAAGAAGGCCGACGAGGCGTGAGCTTCCTCGCCGATTCGCTCGAGCACCTCGTGCGCGGCATCGTCGACAACCCCGACGAGGTCCGTGTCGACCTGGTCACCACCCGCCGCGGCCGCACCCTCGAGGTTCACGTCCACCCGGACGACCTCGGCAAGGTGATCGGCCGCAGCGGTCGTACGGCGACCTCGCTGCGCACCGTGATGGGATCCGTCGGCGGCAAGGGAATCCGCGTCGACGTGATCGACACCGACCGCTGAGCGGATGACCGAACAGGTCGTGGTCGGCCGGGTCGCGAAGGCGCACGGCATCCGTGGTGAACTCGCCGTGGACGTGCGCACCGACTCGCCGGACGAGCGGTTCGTCGAAGGCGCGGTCCTGACCGGCAGGACCCGAGGCGGCGACACCTTGCGACTCACCGTGGCAGCCGCCCGCTGGCACAGCGGGCGGCTGCTGGTGCGTTTCGAGGAGGTCCCCGACCGGACCGCAGCTGAGACGCATCGCGGACTTCTTCTGCTCGCCGACGCAGGCGAGCTCCCTCCCATCGACGACCCCGACGAGTTCTACGACCACGAACTCGAGGGGCTCAGCGCCGAGTTGGCCGACGGAACGGTCGTCGGCACCGTGCGCGAAGTGGTTCACTCGCCGGGTGGTGAACTGCTCGTCGTCGACAGGGAAGGCCTGCCCGAGGTGCTCGTCCCGTTCGTGCGGGCGATCGTCCCCGAGGTCGACGTGCAGGCGCGCCGCGTCGTGCTCGACCCGCCCGAAGGGCTGCTCGAGGACAGCGACGCCGACGTCGCTCATTGAAAGCCCATTGAAAGCCCGTTGAAAGCCCGTTGATCAGCCGCTGACCCCACCGTCCCGCCGAAGGCCCGCCGTGAAACTCGACGTCGTCACGATCTTCCCCGAGTACCTGCAGCCGCTGCGTGCGGCGCTGCTGGGCAGGGCGATCGAGCGCGGGCTCATCGAGATCGGGGTTCACGACCTGCGGGACTGGACCTACGACGTGCACCGGGCCGTCGACGACGCGCCGTACGGCGGCGGTCCCGGCATGGTGATGAAACCGCAGGTGTGGGGCGAGGCACTCGACACGGTGTGCACCGAACGGTCCCGGCTCGTCGTGCCGACGCCCGCGGGGACGCCGTTCACCCAGACCATGGCGCGGGCCTACGCCGAGGAGGAGCACCTCGTGTTCGCCTGCGGCCGGTACGAGGGCATCGACCAGCGAGTCTTCGACGACGCGGCCCGCCGCATGCCCGTCGACGAGGTGTCCATCGGCGACTACGTGCTCGTCGGCGGAGAGGCCGCGGTGCTGGTGATGGTCGAGGCCGTCGTCCGGTTGCTGCCCGGTGTGCTGGGCAACCCGGTCTCGGCCGAACAGGACTCGTTCTCCGACGGCCTGCTCGAAGGACCCAGCTACACCCGCCCCGAGGTCTGGCGTGACCTCCCGGTGCCGGACGTGCTGCGCTCGGGAAACCACGCCCACATCGACCGCTGGCGACGCGACCAGGCACTCGAGCGCACCTACCACCGGCGCCCCGACCTGCTCGAACGGCTCGGCGAGGCCGACCTCGACGCCCGCGACCGTGCGGTGCTCGACAGGCTGCGCGACCAGGGTTGACGCGGGCCGCCGGCAGCCCCTTGTCCGGTACGGACAGCCCACATGCCATACTTGACCAGTTGGCGCGACGTGTGAGCACGCGCTGCCGAAACTCCAGGGCCGCCCGCTGTGAGGCCGGTGCGCGCCCGGACCAACTCAAGCCACATTGCCACTAGGACGAGGACGGACCAGAAGATGAACACCCTGGACGCGCTGGACGCTCAGTCGCTGCGTTCCGACATCCCCTACTTCCGCCCGGGCGACACGCTCAAGGTTCATGTCCGAGTCATCGAAGGCAACCGCGAGCGGAACCAGGTCTTCGAGGGCGTCGTGATCCGCCGTCAGGGCGGCGGCATCCGCGAGACGTTCACCGTGCGCAAGATGTCGTTCGGCATCGGCGTCGAGCGCACCTTCCCGGTCCACTCGCCGAACATCGCGAAGATCGAGGTCTCCAAGAAGGGCGACGTGCGCCGCGCGAAGCTCTACTACCTGCGCGACCTGCGCGGCAAGGCGGCCAAGATCAAGGAGCGTCGCGAGAGCCCCTCCGCCTCCTGAGCTTTCGGGAGCTTCCCGTAGCCTGACGCCGTGGTCGAGCCTGTGCCTTCAAACGCCTCAGAGGACGAACCGGAACGCCCGGACGAAGAGCGGAAGAATCCGTTCGACAAGCCCGCCGACCCCGTCGATCCTGCTGACCGTGGTGACGGAGCCTCGGCCGAGCACGGTCACACCGGAGCCGGCGAGAAGGCACAGGCCGCCGGCGGTGGCGGCGGCCGCGGCAAGGCGAAGAAGCAGCGGTCGTTCTGGAAGGAACTGCCGATCCTCATCGGGATCGCGCTCGTGCTGGCCTTCCTGATCCAGCAGTTCCTGGCCCGCGTGTACATGATCCCGTCGGGCTCCATGGAGGAGACCCTCCACGGATGCCCGGGGTGCACGCCGGACCGCATCCTCGTCGACAAGCTCGTCTACGACTTCTCCGAACCCGAGCCCGGAGAGGTCGTGGTCTTCCGTGGCCCCGACTCCTGGGTCGGCGGCCAGCTTGCCGAGGACGACAGCAATGCCGTGGCCGACTTCTTCCAGATGGTCGGCTCCGCGTTCGGTCTCGCCCCGCCCGACGAGCGCGATTTCGTCAAGCGGATCATCGCCACCGGCGGCCAGACCGTCGAGTGCTGCGACGACGAGAACCGCGTTCTGGTCGACGGCAAACCGCTCGACGAGCCGTATCTGCACCTCGAGGGCGCCCGGCCGCAGGCGCCGTTCCCGAAGGTGACGGTGCCCGAGGGCTACGTCTGGATGATGGGCGACAACCGCAACAACTCGGCCGACTCCAGGGCGCACAACGAGGAGGGAACGGCCAGTGGCGCCGTTCCCGAGGACAACATCATCGGCAAGGCTCGGCTGATCGTGCTGCCGCCGTCGCGCTGGGACGTGATCAGCGCGCCCAACCCGCAGGAGAGCACGGCGAACGCGATGAGTGCACCCGCGTGGCAGCAGGGACTCCCGCTGGGCGTCGGCGTCGTCGCGGCCTGGCCCGTCTTGAAGATCGGCCGCCGGATCAGTTCGGCCGTCGGCGGGGCGGTACGCCGCGGGCGGTAACCACACCCGGCGAGCGTTGGACGTTCTCGTGCCCAAGCCGACGACAAGCCCGAAGAGGTCGCGGACCGCGACCCGGTCGCTCCTGACCGCAGACTGCCCACGTCCACCGCGCGCGATCATCCGCGGCGCGACCCCATGGGCGTTGCAGGGCGCGTTGGAACGTCGCGGCCTCGGTCCGGTGGCCGGGGTCGACGAGGCAGGACGTGGTGCGTGCGCCGGTCCGCTGGTGGTCGCCGCGTGCATCCTCCGCAACGGCGACGCGGCGCGGCTGTCCGAACTGACGGACTCCAAGCTGTTGACCGCGGCCGCGCGTGAACGCGTCTACGACCGGGTGGTGCGCCGCGCGGTGTCCTACTCGATCGTGATCGTGCCGCCGTCGGAGGTCGACGCCCTCGGCATCCACGTCACCAACATCGAGGGCATGCGCCGAGCGGTCTCCGGACTGTCGACCCCTCCCGGATACGTGCTCATCGACGGGTTCGGCGTGCCGGGCCTGCCCGCGCCCAGCGTCCCCGTGATCAAGGGCGACCGGGCGGTGGCGTGTGTGGCGGCGGCGTCGGTGCTGGCGAAGGTGACGCGGGACCGGATCATGACCGAGCTCCACGCCGAGTATCCGGAGTACGGGTTCGACGTGCACAAGGGCTACACGACGGGCGAGCACGGCGAGGCGTTGACGGCGCACGGGCCGAGTCCGGTCCACCGCTGGTCCTACACGAACGTGGCGGCCGCGGGCGGTCTGCACGGCAAGCAGCCTCCGCACAAGGTGCTGCTCACCGCGGCCGCGTTGCACGCCAAACCGGCGCGTACCCACGAGAATCAAGAGGTGCTCTTCGAGCTCCCGGCAGGGTGATCAGGCGGCAGTCCGTCGAGTCGGGACTCGCCGAGTGTCACAATGGTTGTTCGCCACCGAACGGCTCGTAAGGCTTGCGAGGAGCAGATGAGCGCAGAGGATCTCGAGAAGTACGAGACCGAGATGGAACTGTCGCTGTACCGGGAGTACCGCGACATCGTGGGCCAGTTCTCGTACGTCGTGGAGACCGAGCGGCGGTTCTACCTGGCCAACGCGGTCGACGTGCAGGTGCGTGACAGCGGCGGCGAGGTGTACTTCGAGGTGCGGATGTCCGACGCGTGGGTGTGGGACATGTACCGCCCCGCTCGGTTCGTCAAGAGCGTTCGGGTCATCACGTTCAAGGACGTCAACGTCGAGGAGCTGGAGAAACCCGAGCTCCGGTTGCCCGAGGAGGGGCCGTTCGGCGGCTGATCCGCCGCTAGCACGGGACACCGACAGGTCGGACGGCAGCGGTGCTCGACGCGGTGAGTTGTCCACATCGCCCCGGTTGTCCACAGTTTCGCGAATTGCCCCTGCCGCGGGCCTGGCACCCCTGTGATCGTGAGGTCACGGCCGGCGCGTGCCGGCCGCGGACCTTGGGGGTGAACGCGTATGAGCGCCACAGTGGGTGGCACGTCGTCCCATCGGCCCCGCAGCAGAGGACGCGGGGCACATCTGGCGTTGGGGCGGCGCGGTGAGGAGCTCGCGGCTCGTTATCTGACCGACCGCGGGCTGGTCGTGTTGAGCCGCAACTGGCGATGTCGCGAGGGCGAGCTCGACATCATCGCGACCGACCGCACGACGCTCGTCGTGTGCGAGGTCAAGACCCGTTCCGGTCCGCGTTTCGGAGAACCGGCCGAGGCGGTCACGGAGGACAAGCAGGCGCGCATCCGCCGCATCACGTCGCGGTGGCTGTCGGAGTTCGGTGTCGGCTGGTGTCCGATCCGGTTCGACGTGCTCGCCGTCGACTGTTCCCCGGGGCGCGCACCGACAGTCCGGCACATCCCGGGGGCGTTCTGATGCCCCTCGCGCGTGCCTGGTCGGTCGCGCTGATCGGCGTCGACGGGCGTCCGGTGGAGATCGAGGCCGACATCGGGGCCGGACTGCCGGGGACGAAACTCGTCGGCCTGCCGGATCCGGGTCTGCGGGAGGCGAAGGACCGGGTTCGAGCGGCCGTGCGCAACAGCGGGCAGAGCTGGCCCGACAGCAACATCACGCTCGGGTTGTCGCCCGCGAATCTGCCCAAGGACGGTTCCGGGTACGACCTGGGCATCGCGGCGGCGGTGCTGGCCGCGTCCGGTGCGGTGCCCGCGCACAAGCTCCTCGACACCGTGCTGGTGGGGGAGCTGGCTCTCGACGGACGGGTGCGTCCCGTCCGCGGCGTGCTGCCCGCACTGCTGGCGGCCCGCAGGGCCGGATACCGGCGGGCCGTTGTGGCGGTCGAATCGCTGGCCGAGGGTGCGTTGGTCGCGGGCCTCGACGTCGGCGGTGCCGAGCGGCTCAGCGAGTTGATCGCCTGGTTGACCGATGACGGTGGGCTGACGCGTGCCGACGTACCCCCGGACTCCTGCCTCGACGAGAACGTGCCCGATCTGGCCGACGTCGTCGGGCAGCCGGAAGCACGGTGGGCACTGGAGGTGGCCGCGGCAGGGGGACACAACCTGCTCATGACCGGCCCGCCCGGCATCGGGAAGACCCTGCTCGCGAAACGCCTTCCCGGTCTGTTGCCGGCACTCGACGACGACGAGGCACTCGAGGTCACGGCCGTGCATTCGGTGGACGGCGCACTCCGAGCCGAGTCGCCGCTGGTGCGCGTGCCGCCGTTCGTGGCGCCGCACCACTCGATCTCCGTGCCCGCGCTGATCGGCGGCGGTAGGGGCCTGGCAGGTCCCGGCGCGATCAGCAGGGCCCACCGAGGGGTGCTGTTCCTCGACGAGGCTCCGGAGTTCGGCGGCGAACGCCTCGCGGCGTTGCGCACCGTGCTCGAGGAGGGCGAGGTGCGCATCGGGCGTGCGAAGGGCTGGGTCCGGTATCCGGCGCAGTTCCAACTGGTGCTGGCGGCGAATCCGTGCCCGTGCGCTCCCGCCCGCGAGACCGAGTGCCGGTGCAGCCCCGCCGCGCGACGGCGCTACTTCGCCAAACTCTCCGGGCCACTGCTCGACCGGGTCGACCTTCGCGTGCGGATGCGGCCTGCAACGTCGTTGAGTGTCGTCGACGCCGGCGGCCAGAGCGAATCCACGGCGCAGGTCCGGGAACGGGTCGTCGCGGCGCGCGAGCGGGCGGCGAAACGGTGGTCGGAGCGGGGTTGGCGGACCAACGCGGAGGTACCGGGGCCCGCCTTGCGCCGCGAGTTCGCGTTGCCGGGACCGGTCACCCGGCTGCTCGACCGCAGCCTCGACCGCGGGGCTCTCACGGCGCGAGGAGCCGACCGGTGTCTGCGCATCGCGTGGACGCTCGCCGACTTGGCGGGTGTCGACGAACCGGACGGCGACCACGTCGCCGCGGCCTTGGAGTTCCGTGATCGGAGGGCGGCATGACCGAGCACAGGTCCGCGACCCCGGACATCGGGACCACGGACGTTGCGCGGGCGGACGTTGCGACGGCGGATCAGCCGACTGCCGACGAGGTGCGCCTCGCGCGTGCGTATCTGCTCGGGGTGGCCGAACCGCCTGCGCCCGCACTGCACGCGTTCGTGGCCGAACACGGTCCCGTCGTCGCGGCCGAACGCGTGCACCGGGGCCAGGTGCCCGACGGGGTCGCACGCGAGACGCAGGCGCGGCGGCTGGTCGAGCGGTCGGCCGACGATCTGCGCCGCGCCGCCGAGTCGGGGCATCGGCTGGTCATCCCGGAGGACGACGAATGGCCGGCGTGGCCACTGCTGTCGTTGCAGATCGCGACGGGGCGGGGCGTCCGTGACGTCGCCGCGCCCGTCGCCCTGTGGGTCCGCGGAAGCGCCCGACTGGACCAGGTCGTCGACGGTGCGGTGGCGATCGTGGGCGCCCGCGCGGCCAGCGAGTACGGCGAGCACACCGCCGCCGAGCTCGCCTACGGCCTCGTACAGGACGGTGCGGCCGTCTTCTCCGGTGCCGCCTACGGCATCGACGGAGCCGCGCACCGCGGTGCGCTGGCTGCGGGTGGACCGACCGTCGCTGTGCTGGGCTGCGGTCTCGAGGTCGGCTATCCCGCGGGCCACGTCGGCCTGGTGAACCGGATCGCGGAACAGGGTGCGGTGATCAGCGAGTACCCGCCGACGACTCCGCCCGCACGGCACCGGTTCCTCGTCCGGAACCGGCTTCTGGCGGCGCTGACCGCAGGCACCGTGGTGGTCGAGGCGGGGCGGCGCAGCGGGGCGCGCAACACGGCGGCGACCGCGGGTGCGCTCGGCAAGGTCGTCATGGCGGTGCCCGGACCCGTCGGGTCGGCGACCTCCGTGGGATGCCATGAGCTGATCCGTGACGCCCACGCCACGCTCGTGTCGTCGGTCGACGAGGTCCTGGACACCGTCGGCAGTCTCGGCGGAGCGGCCCGCACGGAGTCGGCGCCACGTCCACGACGACCCACTGACGACCTCGGCCCCGAGGCGTTGCGCGTCCACGAAGCCGTGGACGAGCGCACGGGCACGGCGGCCGAACGCATCGCCGAGGCGTCCGGAGTGCCGCTGCCGCGGGTGCGCGCGCTCCTGCCGGAACTCGAGTTGTCGGGACTGGTGGAGCGTTGCGACACCGGGTGGCGCAGATCGCGCGCGACCAGCAGGTGAATTCCAGCCGGGTGACCCCGAGTGGGTGATGCGAGAGCGAAGGAGGAGGTGGCGGACACCTGCGGATTGCAGCTTGATCATCGTGGCGTGGCGATGCTTGACCGCGCACGTGCGGTACCGCAGCGTCAGCGGCATGAGTTCATCGACCACGCGTGGTGGTCGCGGGCGCCGGCCCGCGGACCGGCGCACCGACCTGCGCCGGCTGCGTGCCGCACTGCCTTCCGGCACCGCCACGGTCGTCGACCAGTACGAGCGGCACCTGACTTCGGAACGTGGCCTGTCCGCGCACACCGTCCGTGCCTACGTCGGTGACGTCGTCTCGCTGCTGGCCTTCGTCCACGGCACGGACGCGACCGGGCAGGACGCGTCCGAACCCGGAGTGGAAGCTGCCGGAGTGGAAGCTGCCGGAGTGGACGCTGCCGGAGTGGGCACTGGCGGAGTTGATATTGCCGGAGCGGACGCTGCGGACGGCGGGCCCGCGTTGGCCGGTCTCGACCTCGAGGCCCTGCGTGCGTGGCTCGGCAGCCAGCGCAACGACGGCCGCAGTCGCACCACGCTGGCGCGACGGGCGGCCTCCGCGCGGACCTTCACGGCGTGGGCCGCCGACCGAGGCCTGCTGGCGGTCGATCCGGGGCTCCGGCTGGCGGCACCGAAGGCACACCGGACGCTGCCCGGAACCCTGCGTCCGGAACAAGCGGGCGAGGTCATGCGCGCGTCGGCGGCAGGGGCGCAGCAGGAGGACCCCGTCGCGCTCCGCGACCACGCGATGGTGGAGCTGCTGTACGCGACCGGTATCCGGGTGTCCGAACTGTGCGCACTCGACGTCGACGACGTCGACCTCGGCAACCGGCTGGCGCGCGTACTGGGCAAGGGGGACAAGGAACGCATGGTGCCGTTCGGCGTGCCCGCCGACACGGCACTGCGCCGGTGGCTCGACCTCGGCCGTGGTGCCGTGGCGACGGGCGCGTCCGGGCCGGCGTTGTTCCTCGGTGCCCGCGGTGGGCGCGTCGATCCCAGGACGGTACGACGCGTGGTACACGACGCCGTAGAGTCGGTGTCCGCTGCCGACATGGGGCCGCACGGCCTCCGCCATTCGGCGGCCACCCATCTGCTCGAGGGGGGAGCGGACCTGCGCAGCGTTCAGGAACTACTCGGTCACGCTACGCTTGCGACCACGCAGCTCTACACACACGTGACCGTCGAGCGGCTGAAGGCGATTCATGACCGAACCCACCCCCGTGCCCAATGACGCCGGTGGAGTTTCGGCAGGTACGGCCGGTTCGACGCACGCGGACGACAGGCACACTGACGGCACACCTGCCAGGTACGCCGGCCGCGACAGTGCGGCGAACGGCAGGACTGCGGGTGACAGGGCGGGTGACACAGTGACGACCTCGACGTCCCCGGCCGAGACCGACGAGCGGCCCGACGCCGACACACCGCCCGAACCCGACACGGCTGATGCCGAAGCCGCAGCTCCGGCGCGTACCGAGGCGGACGTGGCCATCAGGGCCCTGTGGCAGGAGTTCGCCACCGAACCGTCGCAGCGCACGCGCGACCGTCTCGTGCTCCACTACGCGCCGCTGGTGAAGTACGTGGCCGGACGCGTCGGCACCGGGTTGCCCACCCACGTCGACGTGGCCGACCTGATCCAGTCGGGGATCTTCGGGCTGGTCGACGCGATCGAGAAGTTCGACCCCGACCGGGGACTGCGGTTCGAGACCTACGCCATGCAGCGCATTCGGGGCGCCATCCTCGACGATCTGCGGTCGCAGGACTGGGTGCCGCGGGTCGTGCGCAGCCGTGCTCGCGAGGTGCAGCGCACCCTCGAACGGCTCGGTGCCCGGCTCGGCCGCACACCGACCGACGCCGAGGTCGCCGCGGAGCTCGGCATCTCGCTGGCCGAGCTGCGGGAGCTGTACGGGCAGTTGCGACTCACGAGCGTCGTCGCGCTCGAAGCGCTCGTCGCCGAAGGCAAGGAGAGCGAGTCGGTCGTCGAGTCGCTCCCGGACGACGATGCGGTCGACCCCGCGGCCGTGCTGGTCGACAGGGACAACCGCAAGCAGCTCGCCGACGCCATTTCGCAGCTGAACGAACGTGACCGGATCGTCGTCAGTCTCTACTACTTCGAGAGCCTGACGCTCGCCGAGATCGGCAAGGTGCTCGGCGTGACCGAGTCGCGGGTGAGCCAGTTGCACACTCGCGCCGTCCTGCGTCTCAGGGCGAAACTGCAGGAGGGCGCCGCGGGCTGAGCCGGACCGTCACGAGGGGCCGGCCGAAGCCTCATCGGGCCACGGTTTCAGCCGCAGCGGGCCCGCCGGTGGCACGAACTCGAGCGGATCGAGGTACTCCTCGCCGCGACGCACGCCCCAGTGCAGGCAGGCCACGGTGGGACACCCGGCGTGGTGCCCGGCGACCGTCCCGATCCGCTCCCCGCCGGTCACCCGCGTGCCCGGTGTGACGCCGTCCTCGGGTGAGGCGCGCACCGGTTCGTAGGTGGTGCGCAGGCCGCCGTCGTGCTGGATCGACACGACGCCTCTGCCCGCCACCGTGCCGGCGTGCACGATCCGGCCCTCCGCGGCGGCGAGCACCGGTTGGCCGGGTGCGGCGGCCAGGTCGACGCCGCGGTGTCCCGGTCCGTAGGGAGAGGTGGGCGGGTCGAACGGGCGCACCACCCGTGGCCGCGGCGTCAACGGCCAGTCGAACGAAGGGCTGCGCACCGTGCTGGGGAGGCCCCGGCCAGGGGAGTGCTGGGCCTGCGCGGGAGCGACCGGCGTGGGGCTGTGCAGGGTCACGGCAACGACCACGACCGTCATCGCGATCGCCTCGGCGGCGACCAGGCGACGGCGGGTCGGCGGTCGCCGCCGGTGGGGTAGGCCGAGGCTCGTCCGGGCAGAGCTCATTCGTCCAGCGTGGCGGCCGGCAGCCGGACGAAGGGTGGGTACGGCGAATCTGTGGACGGCCAGGGCCGGTGTGGACAACGTGCTCGTGGACAGGCCGCCCACGGACAGATCCCCACGGACAGATCCCCACGGACAGGCCGCCCACGGACCGAGCGCCCACGGACCGAGCACTCGGGGACCGGCCGCTGCGGATGACTCGGGCGGCGCGCGCCGGCACCGGACCGCCGAGGTGGTCCGGGTCGAGCGCCGGCGTCCGGTCGGCGTACACTGCTTGGCGCAGTCTGTGTACGCACAGGCTGACTTCGCGTGCACGTGCGCGCCCCGCCGAGCGGGGCAGCGGTGCCCGGCGGTCTTTCAGGTCGAGGGTATGGCCAGGGAGTCCGGTCACCGGCACGGCACCAGGGCGGCCACCGACCCGGTGGACCGCGACAACCGGCCCGCGTATCGGACGTCGAATCCGGTGCGCCGAGACAGAAGAGGTGCGAATCAGGCCATGGCCGTCGTCACCATGAAGCAGCTGCTCGATTCCGGCGTGCACTTCGGGCACCAGACCCGCCGCTGGAACCCGAAGATGAAGCGCTACATCCTCACCGAGCGCAACGGCATCTACATCATCGACCTGCAGCAGACGCTGAGCTACATCGACCGCGCGTTCGAGTTCGTCAAGGAGACGGTCGCGCACGGCGGCACGATCCTGTTCGTCGGCACGAAGAAGCAGGCGCAGGAAGCCATCGCGACGGAGGCCCAGCGCGTGGGCATGCCGTTCGTGAACCAGCGCTGGCTCGGCGGCATGCTGACCAACTTCCAGACGGTGCACAAGCGTCTGCAGCGTCTGAAGGAGCTCGAGTCGCAGGAGCAGACCGGCGGCTTCCAGGGCCTGACCAAGCGCGAGATCCTCACGCTGACCCGCGAGAAGGACAAGCTCGAGAAGACCCTCGGCGGTATCCGCGACATGTCCAAGGTCCCGAGCGCCATCTGGATCGTGGACACCAAGAAGGAGCACATCGCCGTCGGCGAGGCTCGCAAGCTGAACATCCCGGTCGTGGCCATCCTCGACACCAACTGCGACCCGGACGAGGTCGACTACCCGATCCCGGGTAACGAGGACGCGATCCGCTCGGCCGCGCTGCTGACCAAGGTCGTCGCCGAGGCCGCGGCCGCCGGTCTGATGGCGCGTTCCGGCCGCAACGGTGCCGCTCCGGAGGGCGAGGACAAGCCCGAGGCCGCCGCCGAGCCGCTGCCCGAGTGGGAGCAGGAGCTGCTCGCCGGCTCCGAGACCGCCGGTCAGAGCACCGCTTCCTGATCCAGTACAGACACCACCTGCGCATCCCGCGACAGAGAACGGAAACGCACGATGGCGAACTACACCGCGGCAGACGTCAAGCGCCTCCGCGAACTCACCGGCTCCGGCATGATGGACTGCAAGAAGGCGCTGGAGGAGAGCGAAGGCGACTTCGACAAGGCCGTTGAAATCCTGCGCATCAAGGGCGCCAAGGACGTCGGCAAGCGTGCCGAGCGCGCGACCGCTGAGGGCCTGGTGGCCGGTGCCGGCGGTGCCCTCGTCGAGCTGAACTCCGAGACGGACTTCGTCGCGAAGAACGACGAGTTCCAGCAGCTGGCCGACAAGCTCGTCCAGGTCGCCCAGGAGCAGAAGACCGACGATGTCGAGAAGTTCAAGGCCGCCGAGGTCGACGGCAAGACCGTCGCCGACGTGGTCCAGGAGCTCTCGGCCAAGATCGGTGAGAAGCTCGAGGTCCGCCGGGTGGCCTACTTCGACGGCAAGGTGGAGACCTACCTCCACCGTCGTGGTTCGGGTCTGCCGCCCGCGGTCGGCGTGCTCATCGAGTACACCGGCGAGGGCGATGCGGCCGCCGAGGCCGCCCGTGGTGCCGCGCTGCAGGTCGCTGCGCTCAAGGCGCAGTACCTCTCGCGCGACGAGGTGCCCTCCGACGTCGTCGAGAACGAGCGTCGGATCGCCGAGTCGACCGCCCGCGAGGAGGGCAAGCCGGAGCAGGCTCTGCCGAAGATCATCGAGGGCAAGGTGGGCGCCTACTACAAGGACAACGTGCTGCTGGAGCAGCCGTCGGTCACGGACAACAAGAAGACCGTGAAGGCGCTGCTCGACGAGGCAGGGGTCACCGTGACGCGGTTCGCCCGCTTCGAGGTGGGCCAGGCCTGACCCAGCCAGGCGCATGTGCCCCGTCTCCCGCCAGTCAGGAGGCGGGGCACATGTGCGAGACACACCGACAGTGACGATCCGCGACAGTCCGTCGACGACGCCGAAGGGATGCCGGAGATGAACGAGGGAGACGCCGACAGGCCCGGACGCGGCTACCGCAGGGTGCTGCTGAAACTCGGTGGCGAGATGTTCGGCGGTGGTTCCGTCGGCGTCGACCCGGACGTGGTCCACTCGGTCGCCGTGCAGATCGCCGAGGTCGTCCGCGACGGCGCGCAGATCGCCGTCGTCATCGGCGGCGGCAACTTCTTCCGCGGTGCGGAGCTGTCCCAGCGGGGGTTGGACCGCGACCGCGCCGACTACATGGCGATGCTCGGCACCGTCATGAACTCGCTGGCACTGCAGGACTTCCTCGAGAAGGAAGGCGTGCCGACACGCGTGCAGACCGCCATCACGATGGGCCAGGTCGCCGAGCCGTACATCCCCCGCCGGGCCGAGCGGCACCTCGAGAAGGGCCGCGTCGTCATCTTCGGCGCAGGCACGGGGATGCCGTACTTCTCCACCGACACGGCCGCCGCGCAGCGCGCTCTCGAGATCGGGTGCGACGCGGTGCTCATGGCCAAGGCCGTGGACGGTGTGTTCACCGCCGACCCGCGGGTGGACGCGGACGCCAAGCTCTACGACGAGATCACCCATCGCGAGGTGCTCGAGCGCGGCCTCAAGGTCGCCGACGCGACGGCGTTCAGCCTGTGCATGGACAACAACATGCCGATCATCGTTTTCAACCTCCTCACCGAGGGCAACATCGCGCGCGCGGTCAGCGGTGAGAGGATCGGGACCCTGGTCAGTACACCCACGAACCTGGAGCAGCCGTGATCGACGAGACGCTCTTCGACGCAGAAGAGAAGATGGAAAAGGCGGTGTCCCACGCCAAGGAGGAGCTGTCGTCGGTGCGCACCGGCAGGGCGACCCCGGCGATGTTCTCCCGCATCACCGTCGAGTACTACGGCGCGCCGACGCCGCTCAACCAGCTGGCCAGCGTCAACATCCCCGAGGCGCGCATGGCTGTCGTGAAGCCGTACGACGCCACGCAGCTGGCGGCGATCGAGAAGGCCATCCGGGACTCCGACCTCGGCGTGAACCCGACGAACGACGGCAGCATCATCCGCGTCGTCATCCCGCAGCTCACCGAGGAGCGGCGCAAGGAGATGGTGAAGGTCGCCAAGCAGAAGGGCGAGGAGGCGCGCGTGTCCGTCCGCAGCGTGCGCCGTAAGGCCAAGGAGGAGCTCGACCGCATCGGCAAGGACGGCGAAGCCGGTGAGGACGAGGTCGCGCGCGCCGAGAAGGAACTGCAGAACCTGACCGACAAGTACGTGGCGCAGGTCGAGGAGCTCGTGAAACACAAGGAATCCGAGCTTCTCGAGGTCTGATGACGAAGGTGACCGACGACCGGGAGCAGCGCTCCGGTGCCGCCGAACCTGGCCGCCCTCCGGACGACGTGCGCGATGCCGCAGAGCCCGACCTTCCCACCTCCGCCGGAGGTGGGGAGCCGGAGGGTGCATCCGAGGGTGTGGGGGAGAAGAAGCCGTCCCGCGCCGGTCGTAACCTCCCCGCCGCGATCGGGGTCGGGGTACTGCTCGGTGCCGCGATCCTGGTGTCGCTGTTCACGGTCCGCTACCTGTTCATCGGTGTCATCGCGATCGCCATCGCGGTCGGCACCATCGAACTGAGCAGAGCGTTCCGCTCGGCCGACATCCGGATCGCCCTGACCCCGGTGTTGGTCGGTGGCCAGGCGATGATCTGGCTGGCCTGGCCGTTCGGTCGCGAAGGTGCCCTGACGGCGTTCGTCGTGACCGTGTTGCTGTGCCTGCTGTGGCGTCTGCCCGGTGGTGCGTCCGGCTATGTGCGCGACGTCGGGTCGTCGGTGTTCGCCGCGGCGTACCTGCCGTTGTTCGCCTCGTTCGCGGCGATGCTGGTCCCGCCGGACGACGGCGTGGGACGGGTGATCGCATTCCTCATCGTGGTGATCGCCTCCGACACCGGTGGCTACGCCGCGGGAGTGTTGCGTGGCAGGCATCCGATGGCGCCGTCGATCAGTCCGAAGAAGAGCTGGGAGGGCTTCGCGGGTTCGATGACGGCGGGCATCGTCGCGGGTGCGCTGTCGTTGGCGTTCCTGGTAGACGGGCACGCCTGGCAGGGTGTGCTGTTCGGTATGGCGATCGTGCTGACGGCCACGCTCGGCGACCTGATGGAGTCGCTCATCAAACGGGACCTCGGCATCAAGGACATGGGTGACCTGCTGCCGGGCCACGGTGGGTTGATGGACCGCCTCGATTCGCTCCTGCCCTCGGCACTCGCCTCCTGGCTGCTGCTCAGCCTGTTCGTCCCTGCCTAACGGTCCCCCCGAGGGCCCCATAGTCGCGTTGAGCGCCGCCATGGGGCCGTTGGGTGCATGTAGCGGTCAGTCGTCGTACGGGTCGTCGACCTCGGCGCGGCCGGTGCCGAGGTCGACCGACCGGCTGTGGTCCACCACGGAGAAGACCGCTCCTGAGGGGTCGGCGAGGACGGCGACGCGGCCGAACGGGCTGTCGAACGGTGCGGTGACGACCTGACCGCCGAGCATGATCGCGTGGCCTGCCACTGCGTCGGTTCCCCGGTGCGGATCCACCTGCAGGTACACCGTCCAGTGCGGCTGTTGATGACGCTGTTCCGCGGCCAGCACGTACCGGTACAGCACGGGCTCGGCGTTGATGCGCCATTCCAGGTAGTCGATGCCGTCGGTGCCGATCTGCTGGCTGGTGTAGCCGAACAGCTTGCCGTAGAAGTCGTCGGCGCGGCTGGCGTCGTGGGTGTTGAGGTCGACGCCGCTGAACGTGCCGGGCAGGAGCTTGGCGAACGTCCACGACGGCGCGAGTTGCCAGAACACGACGGGTGCGCCGCTCGGGTCGATGGCGTGCACGACGCTGCCGCGGTCGGGGATGTCGACGGGGCCGAGGGTGACGAGGCCGCCGAGGTGCTGCACCCATTCGACGGTGGCGGCGGCGTTGGTGACCGCGAGGTGCGGGATCCAGCCCGTCGGCTGGTGTGGACCGGCCTGGTACAGACCGCCGGTCTCCCAGCCGTTCAGGGTCGCGATGCTGTAGCGGTGGGTCACGGGCGCCGGGTCACGCCGGACGTCGAACTCCCACCCGAACAGCTCCCCGTAGAACGCACGGGCGGCTGCGTCGTCGGGGGTGGCGAGTTCGATCCAGCACGGTGTTCCTGCGGGCAGGATCGCGGATGCCGCGTGCGATTCGGACATGGTCACCAGACCCCTTCGGTGCCGTCCTCGTGCGTAAGTGGTCGATGATCTTACGCCTTCGGGGCGGCGTCGATAGGCTGAGTGCGTGAACCGGTTCTCCCGCAAGACGGAGGTCTACCCCAGTCCGAACATCTGGTACCACGCCGACGTCTACGAACTCGAGAACCAGGTGCAGGACGTCGACGGCGTGATCTGGCGGGAGCTGGAACGGCAGGCTCCGTGGTGGGGTGCCGACGTGATCGACCTCGGCTGCGGCGACGGGTTCCACCTGCCGCGGCTGGCCGAACACGCGCGATCGGTGCTCGGCGTGGAACCGCATCCTCCGCTGGTGCGCAGGGCGCGGCAGCGGGTGGCGGAACTGCCGGGGGTGACGGTCGAGCGCGGTCGTGCCCAGCGCATTCCGGCGGCGGACGGTGCGGTCGACGTGGTCCACGCGCGCACGGCGTACTTCTTCGGACCCGGATGCGAACCCGGGTTGCTCGAGGTCGACCGCGTGTTGCGGCCCGGCGGCGTGCTGGCCGTCGTCGACCTGGACACGCGGCACGCGCCGTACGGCGCATGGATGTCGGCCGATCTTCCGCACTACGACGCGGATGCCGTCGATGCGTTCTTCGCCGCTCAGGGCTTCTCGTGCGCCAGGGTGGAAACCCGCTGGGTGTTTCCCGACGAACGCACCGTCGAGGCGGTACTCGGGATCGAGTTCAGCCCCGCGGTCGCGCGGCGGGCCGTCGCCGAGACGTTGCGCCGCCGCGGGAGCGCGGGGGAGGTGGAGCTGCCGGTCGGCTACCGCGTGCTGACCAGGAGGAAGCCGACCGGCCTCGTCGCTCACTCATCGGCCGCGGGTGCTTCGCCGAGTATTCCGTAGAGCGTGCGGCGTGCCTGGTCGAGCGCGTCGGCCGCGCGCGACTTCTGGTCGCTCGTCGCGACGTGGGAGACCTGCTTGACGGCGCCCATGAGCGCGCCGGCGGCGTCGCGGAGCGCCACCTCGTTCGGATCGGCCTCCTCGGTGAAGTGTTCCCACGGCGGCGAGTCGATCTTCTCGGCCGCAGCCCTGCCTGCATCGGTCAGTTCGAACAGGCGCTTGCCGCTGCCCTCGTCGCTGCGGACGAGGCCTTCGTCGGCGAGTGTCTGCAGGGTGGGATAGATCGACCCGGGGCTCGGCCGCCAGAACCCGCCGCTGCGCTCGGCGATCTCGCCGATGAGTTCGTACCCGTGCCGCGGCTGTTCGGCCAGCAGTGCGAGTACCGCCGTGCGTACGTCGCCCCGCCTGCCGCGTCGTGGACCGCCCGGTCCCCGCCGATGTCCACCGCGGCGGCCGGGGCCGAACCCCGGGCCGAAGCCGCCGTCGAATCCCGGGCCGAACGGCCCGAACGCGGGATGACCGTGGTCGGAGTGGTCGTGGCTGTCGAATCTGCGAAAACGTCCTCTCATGACGTCCGCCTCCTCTGTGTGATGTGGGGATCTGCTCTGTCTCCGATCGTCGGCGACACATCAACGATATATCGCTAACAGTCGGCGCGCAATATGTCGACATGTGGGACCATGGACAGCGCTATGACTGCCCTTCCCCTCGTCTTCGACGCACCCCGCCGCGGCCTGCCCGCGCGCCACCTCGCCGACCTCACGCTGGACGAGCGTGCGGAGGCTGTCGCCGAACTCGGCGAGAAGCCGTTCCGTGCGAAGCAGCTGTCGAACCACTACTTCTCCCGGCTGACCGTCGACCCGGAGGAGATGACCGACATCCCGGCGGCCTCCCGGCAGAAGCTGGTCGACGAGCTGATGCCGCCGCTGCTCACTGAGGTTCGGGCCCTGGACTGCGACGACGGTGAGACGCGCAAGACGCTGTGGCGCGCGCACGACGGGACGCTGCTGGAGAGCGTGCTCATGCGCTACCCGGACCGGGCGACGTTGTGCATCTCCAGCCAGGCCGGATGTGGCATGGCCTGCCCGTTCTGTGCCACCGGCCAGGGCGGGCTGGAGCGCAACCTGTCGACGGCGGAGATCGTGGACCAGGTGCGGGCCGCGGCCGCGGTGATGCGCGACGGCACGATGTCGGGCGGCGAGGGCAGGCTGTCGAACATCGTGTTCATGGGCATGGGCGAGCCGCTCGCCAACTACAAGCGGGTCGTGGCCGCGGTGCGGCGGATCACCGAGCCCGCGCCGTCGGGACTCGGCATCTCGCAGCGGTCGGTGACCGTGTCGACCGTCGGCCTCGCGCCCGCGATCCGCAAGCTCGCCGACGAACAGATGCAGGTGCGCCTCGCTGTGTCCCTGCACACGCCGGACGACGAGCTGCGCGACACCCTGGTGCCGGTCAACAACCGCTGGTCCGTCGACGAGGTTCTGGAGGCCGCGCGGTACTACGCCGACACCTCCGGGCGGCGGGTGTCGATCGAGTACGCGCTCATCCGCGACGTGAACGACCAGCCGTGGCGGGCGGATCTGCTGGCCAAGCGGTTGCGCAAGCACCTGGGGCACCTGGTGCACGTCAACGTGATCCCGCTGAACCCGACGCCCGGGTCCAAATGGGACGCCTCGCCGAAGGATGTCGAGCGCGAGTTCGTCCGCCGCGTCAACGACGGCGGAGTGGCGTGCACGGTGCGCGACACGCGGGGTCAGGAGATCGCCGCCGCCTGTGGCCAGCTGGCCGCCGAGAACTGATCCGCGGGCCTCAGCCGGCGAGCGCGCGTAGCCGTTCGGTCGACGCGGGGGAGTTGTAGGTCCGCAGGACGTCGCCGCGTGCCGGACAGCGGTCGAGGTCGGGACAGGTGAGCGGGACGACGGCGGTCAACGTCGTCGCCAGATCGCGTGCGGGCAGTGCGCCGAGAATGGGCTTGTCGCCGAACACCTCGCGGGAGGCCATCAGGTCGGCGAGGAAGTGAGGGAAGCGCAGGCGCAGCAGCGCCTCGTGGAGCGGCATCTGGGCGAGTTTGGCGTATCGGCTCGACTCGAGCCCCGTCGTCAGGTCGTGCAGGCATACGCACAGCGCGTGCCCTTTGTGGCGGATGCGCAGGTGCCACGGCAGCCGGTCGAGGATCCGATCGGCCAGCCGGACGTAGAACCCCTCGCTGTCGAACGCGCAGGCGACGGCCCCGCCGGTGACGGGGGTGGACAGGCGGCGCAGCGTTCTCTCCGCGTGCTGTCTGCGCAGGGCGACGCGACGCTGTCGCCGTGACGGTGCGGCCTGCGGTGCCGCAGGTGTCGGAGCCGGGGTGCTGACGAGCTTCCGGTGCTTGCCCACCCCGTTCACGGTAGGAAGCGGATCGGCCGTGGTCACTCGCCTGTTCCGGTCCGCACTCGACCGTGATCCTCACTCCACGCGTCGGTGTTCCCTCGGTCGTGGGGCCCCGGAACCCGTATGGGTGGCCGCCGATCGCTATCCGGCCTGAAGGTCGTAGAACCGTCCGATGTGTGCGGTGATGGCCTCCGAAGCGGCACCGGCAGCGCCCTGCTCGACGGCGGCGAGGATCCGCCGGTGTTCCTCGGCAAGTCTGGCGGCCGTGTGCGGCCAGCGCAGCATGCGGCCGTAGGCGGTGCGCATCTCGTTCTGCACCGCGTCGCCGAGCGAGGTCAGTAACAGGGTCGCGAGTTCGTTCCGGCCGGCCCTGGCGAGTCCGGTGTGGAACTCGCGGTCGAGCTCGCTGAATCGCTCGGGCGAGACGTCCGGTTCGGCCATGGCGGCGACGACCTCGTGCAGTGACGCGAGGTCGGCCGGGGTGGCCTCGGCTGCGGCGCGAAGAGCGGCGCCGCGTTCGAGATCGATGCGGATGGCCATGAGATCGCCGCGGTCGAAGCCGGACAGACTCATGCGCAACCGGACCAGTCGATCGACGAGCGCGGAGCTGCGCCCGGTCACGACGTATCTGCCGTCGTCGTGGCGTAGGACGTACATCGATTCGAGTACCTCGAGCGCGTGCTGAACGTCGTGGATGCCGAGTTCGAGGGTGCGCGCCAAGTGGGCCGCGGAGGGCAGTGGATCTCCTTCGCCGAGCCGTCTGCGCAGGATCACGTGCTCGACGGCGGCGACGGCCGTGCGGCGGGGTCGAAGGGAGCGAACGTTGTCCGGTACGGGCCCATCCATCGAAAAGTCGCCTCCTCGACAGCGCTGTCTGGTGCGGCAGCGTAGCTCGATAGTGGTCGGACCACAATCGAGGACTGATCGAAGCTCTGGTGGTCGGTCACAGCCGCAGGTCGTCGGGCAGGGGAGCGAAGAATCGCTCGACGTCGGCGTCTGATAGCTCGTCGAGCCGTGCGGGGTTCCAGCGCGGTGCATGGTCCTTGTCGATGATCTTCGCGCGGATGCCCTCCTCGAGGTCCGGATGTGCGAGGAACCGGCTGCATACCCGGTAGTCCTGCACGAGGCAGTCCTCGATCGCGGGTATGGTGCTCGCCCGCTGAAGTGCGCGCAGAGTGACCTTCAGTGCGGTCGGTGATCCGGCGGCGAGCGCGTTCAGAGCGTCGGTGGCGGCCGCCGCGCGAAGTTCTTCGACGATCGCGGCGACGTCGACGGGTGTGTAGCAGCGGTCGATCCACGCTCGGTGCTCGGCGAGCGTGGGTTCGGGTGGGCGGCTGTACTTTGCCACCGTCTCGGCGGGCGGGCAGCCGGCGAACAGATCGGCCCTGAGCTGGCGGAGTAGTGACGAGTCGACGACGTGGTCGGCGAGTCCGCAGTAGACCGCGTCGCCGGCACCCACCCGCGTCCCCGTCAGGGCCAGGTGGGTGCCGATGCGCCCCGGCGCGTGGGTGAGTAGCCACGTACCCGCGACGTCGGGTGCCAAGCCGATGGCAACCTCGGGCATCGCCAGTTGCGCACGTTCGGTCACCACCCGGACGGCGGCGTGGCAGCCGATGCCCATGCCCCCGCCGAGCGCAAGCCCGTCGATCAGCGTCACCACGGGTTTGGGATAGCGGGTCAGGCGTGCGTCGAGCCGGTACTCCTCGCGCCACAGTTGCCGCGCCTGTTCGGGGTCCGACCTGGCCGACCGGTGGACGACGCCGATGTCGCCGCCCGCACAGAAGGCGCGTGGCGATGCGGAGTCGAGCACAACCACCGAGACCGCGTCGTCGTCCTCCCATAGGTCCAGGGCCGCATGCATGTGCCGGATCATCGGCAGGTTCAACGCGTTGAGTGCTTCGGCGCGGTCGAGCGTGAGGTGTCCCGCGGTTCCGTGTACGCGGCAGGCGACACCTGTCCGGTCCTCCATCGAGCCTCCTTCGGCCAGTACCGCGTGTCGAGATTAGGCCTTGCGGCGATGTCTGGCCAGTCCTATGGTCTGACCACATCGCTGTCGTACCAACACTCGGAGCTGAGATGGACACGAGCGAGGAACCGATTCGCGTGATGCTCGCGAAGATCGGACTTGACGGACACGACCGCGGCGTCAAGGTCGTCGCCAGGACCCTGCGCGATGCGGGGATGGAGGTGATCTACACCGGCCTGCACCGCAGTCCCGAACAGGTACTCGATGCCGCCGTGCAGGAGGACGTCGACGTACTCGGCGTGAGCCTGTTGTCGGGCGCTCACATGCCGATCTTCACCCGCATCTTTCAGCTGATCGACGACATGCCGGACCGGCCCCGCTTCGCGCTCGTCGCAGGCGGGGTGATGCCCGACGAGGACGTCGAGGAACTCAGGAACATGGGCGTCGCCGAGGTGCTCGGACAGGACACGACGCCGGAGACGATCGTCGAACGGATCCGCGGCGTCTGTGCACCGGTCGGGGAGGCGTGATGGAACAGTGGAGCTGGCCGCCGAGTTACGACGAGTCCTACCGCCCCGAGATCGCCCAACGTTTCTGGTTCCCTCGCAGGGAGACGATGCCGGCCGAACAGCGGGACGAGGCGATTCTCGAACGCATCCGGCAGGTCATGGAGTACGCGTGGAACAACGCGCCTTTCTACCGTCGCAAGTGGGACGAGGCGGGTATCCACCCGTCGTCCATCAGGAGCCTCGAGGACTTCGAGAAGGTTCCCGTGGTGCGCAAGGAGGAACTGCGCGCCGACCAGGCCGAGCACGAGCCGTTCGGTAGCTATCTCGCCGCGCCGCCATCCGAGGTCAAACACATCAACGGCACGTCGGGGACCACGGGAAGGCCGACGGCGTTCGGGATCAACGAGCGTGATTGGCGCAGCGTCGCCAACGCGCATGCCCGCGTCATGTGGGCCATGGGCATCCGCCCCGACGACACCGTGCTGGTCGCCTCGCCGCTGAGCCTGTACTGGGGTTCGTGGGGCGCCTACATCGGTGCCGAGCGCCTGGGTGCGCGGGTGTTCCCGTTCGGAGCGGGAACTCCGGGCCAGACCGCACGCACGGTGCGCTGGATGAAGCAGATGGGGGTCACCGTGTTCTACGGAACGCCGTCCTACGCCCTGCATCTGGCGGAGGTCGCGCGGGACGAGGGGTTCGATCCGGCCGGCTTGGGGCTGCGGGCACTGTTCTTCTCGGGGGAACCAGGTGCCAGCGTGCCCGCGATCCGCTCGCGCATCGTCGACGCCTTCGATGCCCAGGTGTACGACTCGGGCAGCATGGCCGAGGTCAGTCCGTGGATGCACCTGGGCGCGGGTGCGAACGAACCGGGCGTGCTGTGCTGGCAGGACCTGGTCTACACCGAGGTCTGCGACCCGGGCACCTACCAGCGGGTGGACTACGGCTGTGAAGGCACGCCGGTGTACACCACGCTCGAGCGCACCAGCCAGCCGATGATCCGCCTGCTGTCGGGCGACTTGACACGCTGGGAGGCCCCGTCGGCCGACCGTGGCCGCACGTACCCCTTCCTGCCGAGGGGTATCTACGGGCGGATCGACGACATGTTCACGGTGCGCGGCGAGAACGTGTACCCGAGCGCAATCGACGACGTCGTCATGGCGGCCGACGGCTACGGCGGTGAACACCGCATCGTGATCAGCCGCGAGTCCGCTATGGACACCCTCGCCGTTCAGGTCGAGTACAAGGACGTCCCCGAATCGTCGGTGGATTCCTGGGCCGGCGGCATCGCGGACCGGTTGCGTTCGGTGCTCGGCATCGGTGCGCGGGTGGTGCCCGTCGAGCACCAGACGTTCGATCGCACCGAGTTCAAGGCCCGCAGGGTCGTGGACGACCGGGATCTGTTGCGGCGCTTGGAGAACACGCCATGACGGTGCAGGCTGAGATCGTCGACGGAGTTCTCGCGGGGAGGCATCCAGCGATCGCGCGAATGCTGACCCACGTGGAACGGCGAACGTCCGGTGTGGACGAAGCATTGGCCGCGCTGCACCCGCACGCGGGCCGGGCGCACGTGCTCGGCGTGACCGGACCGCCCGGCAGCGGCAAGAGCACGCTCGTGTCCGCACTGGTCCGCCACTACCGCGACCAGGGCAGAACGGCAGGCGTGCTCGCCGTCGACCCGTCGAGCGTGTTCAGCGGTGGCGCCATCCTCGGCGACCGCATTCGGATGAGTGATCACGGTGGTGACGAGGGGGTGTTCATCCGCTCGGTGGCGACCCGCGGGGCACTGGGTGGGCTGTCCCGAGCCTGTCTGGATGCGATCACGGTTCTCGACGCGGCCGGCATCGACGTCGTCGTCCTCGAGACCGTCGGTGTCGGACAGGCCGAGGTGGACGTGATCAGCGCGGCACAGACGATCGCCGTGGTGAGCGTCCCCGGCATGGGCGACGACGTGCAGGCCATCAAGGCGGGACTGCTCGAAGTCGCCGACGTGCACGTGGTCAACAAGTCCGACCGCGAGGGCGCGTCCCGCACCGTCGCGGAACTGCGCGAGATGTTGCGACTGAGCCACCGGCGCGCCGGACAGTGGAACGTGCCGATCCAGCAGACCGTCGCAGCCACGGGCGACGGCGTGGCCGACCTCGCGGACGCGTTCGCCAAACACCTGACGTGGATGGCCGAATGCGGGGAGCTCGACCGGCGTGCCCGGCGCAACGCCGCGACACGCATCCGCTGGGTCGCCGAGGAACTCGTCCTCCAGCAGTTGCGCCCGGGCCTGGCCGAGTTCGACGCCGCCGTCGACGCCGTGACGGCACACCGTAGCGATCCGCTGGCCGCCGCACGTCGGCTCCTCGACCGGGCCTGACCGGACGCCTACCACGAGCTTTCGGAGGGAATTGCCATGACAGAAGAGAAGTATCCACTCAGCTCCGACGACCTCGCCGCGGCCGCGACAGCCGACGTCAAGGAGTGGGAGCAGGACGAGCTCGCCGCGTTCCTCGCCCGACAGCCGGAGTCGCGTGAGGAGTACCGGACCGGCAGCGGCCTTGCCGTCGAGCGGGTGTACACCCCGGCGCATGTGGACGGTGACTGGCGGGACATCGGACTGCCCGGCCGGTATCCGTTCACACGCGGGCCCTATCCGACGATGTACCGGGGTCGCACGTGGACGATGCGCCAGATCGCCGGGTTCGGGCAGGCCGAGGAGACGAACAAACGTTTCCAGTACCTGATCGCGCAGGGACAGACGGGACTGTCCATCGACTTCGACATGCCCACCCTCATGGGCCTGGACAGCGACGATCCGATGAGTCTCGGCGAGGTCGGCAGGGAAGGCGTCGCGATCGACACGCTGCCCGACATGGAGGCTCTGTTCGACGGCATCGACCTCGAACGGATCAGCGTATCGATGACGATCAACCCGTCGGCCTGGATCCTGCTGGCGATGTACGTCGCCGTGGCCGAACAACGGGGCTACGACCTGAACAAGCTGTCGGGGACGATCCAGAACGACATCCTCAAGGAGTACGTCGCGCAGAAGGAGTGGATCTTCCCGGTCCAGCCGAGCATGCGCATCGTCCGGGACACTGTCGGCTACTGCGCCGAGAACATGGCGAGGTACAACCCGGTCAACATCAGCGGCTACCACATCAGCGAAGCCGGTGCGAACGCCCAACAGGAGATCGCGTTCACCATGGCGATCACCAAGGCGTACGTGGAGGACGTCGTCACGGCGGGGATCGATGTCGATGCGTTCGCACCGCGGCTGTCGTTCTTCTTCGTCAGCCAGGCCGATCTGTTCGAGGAGGTGGCGAAGTTCCGTGCGGTGCGGCGGTTCTACGCCCGCATGATGGCCGAGACCTTTGGCGCGAAGAACCCGGCCTCGATGCGACTGCGCTTCCACGCGCAGACCGCCGCCGCGACGCTGACGAAGCCGCAGCCGATGAACAACATCATCCGTACCGCGTTGCAGGCGCTGTCGGCGGTGCTGGGCGGTGCGCAGTCGTTGCACACCAACGGGCTCGACGAGGCCTACACGATTCCCAGCGAGCAGGCGATGAAGATCGCTCTGCGCACCCAGCAAATCATCGCCGACGAGACGGGCGTGACCAACGTGATCGACCCGCTCGGCGGTTCCTACTACCTCGAGGACCTCACTGATCGACTCGAACAGGGCATCTGGGACTACTTCGCCGAGATCGAACGCCTCGGCGGTGTGGTCGCCGCGATCGAGCAGGGTTACTTCCAACGGGAGATCTCCGATTCGGCCTACGAGTACGCCCGCCGCAAGGCATCCGGCGACCGTCCGGTGATCGGCGTGAACAAACATGTCGATGCCGAGTCCGGGGAGAGGATCGAGACACATCAACTCGATCCGGAGTCGGAGGCTCGGCAGATCGCCAGGCTTCAGCAGGTGCGCAGGGAACGTGATCCCGAGCGCGCCGAAGCCGCCATGAAGAACCTGCTCGCCGTCGCGTCCGACCCGGGCGCGAATCTGATGCCGGCCACGATCGATGCGGTCAAGGCCCACCTGTCCATGGGTGAGATCACCGGCGCGTTGCGCGAGGTGTTCGGCACGTACACGGAGACACCCGTGTTCTGACCTGCTCCCTCTCAGTGTCGAGAGTTTCCGGAGGTCGTCATGTACCAGCAGATCCCCGATCCCCTGTGGGGCAGCCTCGCCTGGTCCGCGTTGGTCGCGGCCGTTCCGCTGCTCACGTTGTTCGTACTGCTGGGCGTGTTCCGCATGCGCGCCTGGCTGGCCTCGCTCATCGGTCTCGCGTTGTCGATCGTCGTCGCGGTGGCCGCCTACGGAATGCCGGCGGGGTTGGCGCTCAACTCGGCGCTCGAAGGCGCCGCGTTCGGCTTGTTCCCGGCGTTGTGGATCGTCGTCAACGCCATCTGGATCTACCAGATGACGCGGGCGTCCGGCCATTTCGACGTGTTGCGGCGGGCTTTCTCCCGGATCAGCGACGACCAGCGCATCCAGGGCATCATCATCGCGTTCTCGTTCGGCGCACTGCTGGAGGCGCTGGCCGGATTCGGCGCGCCGGTCGCCATCTGCTCGGTGATGCTCGTGGCCGTGGGGCTGAAGCCGATCAAGGCCGCGACAGTGGCGTTGATCGCCAACACGGCTCCCGTCGCCTACGGTGCCGTCGCGCTCCCGGTGATCACGCTCGAGCGGGTCACCGGACTGCCGCTCGACGACCTGTCGGCCATGACGGGTAGGCAGGTGCCCGTGCTGGCGCTGATCGTGCCGTTGGTGCTGGTCGTGGTGCTGGACGGCAAGCGTGGTCTGCGCGAGGCGTGGCCTGCTGCGCTGGTGTGCGGTGCGACGTTCGCCGTCGCTCAGTACCTCATGGCGAACTTCGGTGCCGTGCAGCTGACCGATATCGTGGCGGCGCTCGCCTCGGCGGCAGCGGTGCTGCTGTTGGTGCGTCTGCGTGGGACGCGCCGTACCGAGCCAGGACCAGAGCCAGGGGGAGAGCCAGAGTCAGCACCGGTGTCGAAGGCCGGCGCCGGGACCGGGCACGGCACGTCGCCCGTTCCCGCGAACGGCGGTGGTGCGACGGCGACCCTGGCTGCCACCGAGCAGGTCGTCGACGCGCCGGCCGAACGCGTCCGTTCGTTCGCGCCGTACGCGACGATCATCGCGTTGTTCTCGGTGGTCGCGATCCCGGCGGTCGCCGATCTGCTCGACACCACCACGCTGTCGTTCCCGTGGCCGGGGCTGAATGTCGTCGACGCGGCGGGAGAACCGCTGAGCCTGGCCGAGTACAAGTTCGACTGGCTGGCCAGCAGCGGAACGGTGCTGTTCGTGGCCGGGTTGCTGACCATTCCGGTGCTGCGGGTGCCGTTGCGGGACGCGGTGCGTGCCTACGGCGAGACCGTCGGCCAGTTGCGGACGGCGGGTATCACGGTCATGGCGGTGCTCGGGCTGGCGTACGTCATGAACATGTCGGGCCAGACGGCGACGCTCGGGCTCCTGTTGGCCGGTGCGGGTGGTGCGTTCGCGTTCCTGTCGCCTTTGCTCGGCTGGTTCGGGACGGCCGTGACGGGGTCGGACACGTCGGCCAACTCGTTGTTCGGTGCACTGCAGGTGAGCGCTGCGCACGGCGCCGGTCTCGATCCGATCCTGACCGCATCGGCCAACACGAGCGGTGGCGTGCTCGGCAAGATGATCAGTCCGCAGAACCTGGCCATCGGGGCGAGTGCGGTTGGCCTCGCAGGCAGGGAAGGCGTGCTGTTCCGGAAGGTGTTGGCAGCGTCCGCGCTGTTCGTGCCGTTGATGTGCATCCTCGTCTATCTGCAGTCCACGCCGGTACTGTCGTGGATGGTGCCCTGATGTCGGCCCAGCGGGATGCGATCGACGAGGCGAACGCGGCCATCGGTGCAGCGGTGTCGACCCTCGGGTTGCCGCGGCGGCTCGACACGGTGCTCGGTGAGGTGCAGCGGGAACTGCTGGACCTTGCCGAGGCGGTCGATGCCGGTCGGACTCCGGCGCGTCCGTCCGCGGTGAACCGGTTGCTGGCCGAGTACTCGTCGTTCGAGGCACCGTCCGAAACGCCGACGGCGTGGGACGCGGTGTCGGCGGGCTACAGCCCGGCCGCGGGACTGCTCAAACTGGCCCGAATGGTCACCCTGCGGGCGTCACGATCAGTGACCGGCGACGCGGCGGTGTGGCTGTCCCGGCTGGCCGAGGCTCTGCTCGGCGCCGCGGTCCACGTCGAACGGCGGGAGCGGGACCTCGTGCCGTTCGGTTTTTGTCCCAATGCGGGCCCGTGACGAGGTGGGCTGTGATGCGGAGCAGGGGGGATCAGGGCGGATCGCGTCATCACCGACCCGGGTATTGTGGTCAGACCAACAGAGAGGTCACATTGACAGACCCAGGGGCTTCTGATTACCTGGCGTGACAGATCGTGGAGACGAGGAATTCCGGTGAGAATCCGGACCGGTCGCGCCACTGTGATCGAGGTGGTGGGCGAACACGCTCACCGGCCTCGTAGGCAGACCCTCCCTCCGCGTCCATCCTGAAGCGGGTCGCTCGAACCCGAGGAGAGGCGACGACGATGTTCACTACGTGGAGCCGATCGTGAGCAGCGATGCGGCCTGGGAGCCGGTCCGTCGCGTCCGCACCCACGAACAGGTTCTGGCTCAGATCCAGCAGAAGATCCTCGACGGCAGTCTGCGTGCGGGCGAACGGCTGCCCAGCGAACGTGAACTCGTGGGGGCGCTCGGCGTGAGCCGCACGAGTGTGCGGGAAGCGCTTCGGGCTCTTGAGGCCATGGGGATCGTCGAGGCGCGGACCGGGTCGGGGCAGGACGCCGGTTCGGTGATCACCGGCGCGTCGACACCCGCGATGACGAACCTGCTGCGGTTGCACATCGCGCTGGCCAGGATCAGCCTGTCCGACCTGGTCGAGACGCGGGTCGAACTCGAACGGTCCGCCGCGCGCGGCGCCGCGGACGCGCGCACCGACGAGGACGTTCGCCACCTGACGGGACTGATCGAGCAGATGCGCTCGGCCGATTCGGACCACGAGTCGTTCAACGCCCTCGACACCGAGTTCCACGTCTCCATCGCGCGGATTTCCGGCAATGCCCTCGCGGTCGACCTGATGCAGGCGTTGCGCGGCGCGGTCGAACACGAGATGGCTCAAGCGTTCGCCGAGTTCGACGACTGGCGCGCAGTTGCGAGCGGGCTCGTCGACGAGCACGAAGCGATCGTGCGTGCGATCGAGGACGGCAACGGCGATCTGGCCGCCGACGTCGTCGCCGACCACATCACGTCCTTCTACCGCGGCCGCGTCTCCGGCGACGATCAGAGTCGATAGAACGACACCGCATTGTTGTGGAACAGGGCCATCCGCTCGCTCCACGAGTAGTCGCGGGTGATCTCGCGGAAGGCGTCGAAGATGCGGCCGAAGTCGGAGAACAGGCTGTCCACGGGGAAGTTCGAGGCGACCATGCAGCGTTCGGCCCCGAAACACTCGAGCGCCGTCTCCACGTAGGGCCGGACCGACTCGGTGGTCCAGTGGTGATCGCCCATGCCGAGGCCAGAGATCTTGCACGCGACGTTCGGTGCCTGTGCGAGTAGCCGCATGCCCTCGCGCCACCGTCCGAAGTGGTCGGGACCGTCGACCTGCATGCCCGTGTGGTTGAGGATGATCTGCACGTCGGGAAACTCCCGCGCCAGGTCGTAAAACTCTGCCATCTGCGGGTAGTACAGCTGCAGATCGAACGACAGTCCCCGATTGCGCAGTTCGCGGAAGCCGCGTCGCCACTCCGGGGTGCGACTGACTTCGGGCCGGCTCTGGTAGGTCTTCGCCTCGTCGGGGTGGTAGTTCATCGACTGGCGGATACCGCGGAAGTTGGCGTGTTCGGCGTGGGCGTCAAGCACCTCGGCCACGTCGGGCATCGACAGGTCGGCGTAACCGACGATGCCGTGCGGGAAGCCGTGCTGGTCGGCGATCTGCTGGAGCCATCGGGTCTCGCCCACCGGATCACGCGGATCCCAGCCGACGTCGAGGTGGACCGACTTGACGAGGTTCTGCCCGTCGGCGTCGCGCAGGTAGTCGTCGATCGTGTAGTTGCGCAGGAGCGCGTCGTAGCTTCCCCACGCCGCAGGCGCGACCTTGTCGCTCAGCCAGGGGTAGTAGTTCTCGTCGAGGTTCCACAGATGCTGGTGGGCGTCGACGAGCGGCAGGTCGCTGTCGGTCATCGCAGGCTCCTCGCCCGAGTCGGCCGCTGGATCGCGACACACTATGCGACGTCGGTGGTTGACTGTCAACACTCGACCATCAGTGGTCGTGAGGTTCCACGCGATGCCGAAGGTCGGCAGTCGACAGTCGATTAGGATCACCGGCGTGACGGAAGAGGCCCTACGCAGTCTGGATCGCACGACCCTCCGGGAGCGGGCGCTGGTCGCCATCCGCTCGGCGATCGTGTCGGGTGGCTATGCCCCCGGCGATCATCTGGGGGAGGTCGAGATCGCCTCCCGGCTGCACATCAGCAGAGGGACGGTCCGGGAGGCGCTCCGTCACCTGCAGCAGGAGGGCCTCGTGACGGCAGGTGTGCGCGGCATGCTGCGCGTGCGCACGCTGTCGCAGGACGAGGTGTACGAGTTGTTCCGCGTGCGCGGCGCGCTGGAGGGGCTCGCCGCGGCCGAGCTGATCCAGCGCGGCGACATCTCCTCCGCGGTGAGTGAGCTGAACGGCTTACTGGACGCGCTCGCTGCGGAACAGGGCGAGCTTGCCGACCAGTTCGAAGCCGACCTCGCCTTCCACGAGAGGCTGTGCGAGCTGTCCGGCAACTCGATCCTGCTCAGCACGTGGCGGCAGCTGGAAGGCCCGATGCGCATCGTCGTGATGAGTGCGGGGCGGGAGCAACGCCGCGTGTCGATGTCGGCCACCCAGCACAGGCCGATCGTCGAGGCCGTCGAGAAGGCTGATGTCGACGCTGCCGTCAAGGTTGTTCAGGAGCACATGGAAGCCGCATTCGCGCTGCTCACCGGCGAGAACTGACGAACCAGACGGCGGGGGAGCGACTTCCGTCGCGTCCTTGATGCCGATTCCCGACTGTTGACAAGCGCCGCTCTCGGCCTCCAGTATCCCTGTCGACATCGACTGTTAACACTCAACACGTCCCGCGGTTCCGCGAAGGCTGTCCCCGCGCCCGCTCGCCGGGCACGCGGGGCTGCCGCGGCGGCGACCGCAAAGCCGGAACGCCGATCAAGGAGGATCGAGATGGCTGGCTCCACACCACCGGTCACCACCGGGCCGCGTCCCGAGGGCAGCCAGGACAAACTCAAGGTCGCTCTCGGTTGCGGGGTCGGTGCGACCATCGAGACCTACGACTTCATCGGCTTCGGTACGGCCGCCGCGCTCTACTTCGGCTCGGCGTTCTTCCCCGGGTCGGACCCGCTCTCGGCGACCCTGATGTCGTTCGCGACCCTGGGCGTCGGATTCGCGGCGCGGCCGCTCGGCGGCGTGATCGCCGGTCACCTCGGTGATCGCATCGGACGTAAACCCGTCCTCGTCGGGTCGTTGCTGATCATGGGTATCGCGACCGTCCTCATCGGACTCCTGCCGACCTATCAGCAGGTGGGTATCTGGGCGCCAGTCCTGCTCGTCGTGATTCGCATCGTGCAGGGGTTGGCGTTCGGCGCCGAGTGGGGCGGCGCGATCCTGATGACGTTCGAACACGCACCGTGGCATCGACGTGGCCTGTACACGGGCATCACCCAGGCGGGCTTTCCCGTCGGTCTGTTGTTGGCGAACATTGCCTTCCTGTTCAGTGCCGACCTCGACGGAACCTGGGCGTGGCGGCTCCCGTTCCTGTTGTCGGCCGTGCTGATCGTCGTCGGCATCCTGGTCCGCCTCAAGGTCGACGAATCCCCCGAGTTCGAGGAGCTCAAGAACTCCGGCGAGGTGTCGAAGAACCCGCTGGTCGAGGTGCTGCGCGACGACTGGCGCAACGTGCTGCGGGCGTTGTGTCTCCGGGTCGTCGAGACCGGCGGCTACGCACTGTCGGTGACCTTCCTGATGTCCTATTTGGAATCCAATGGGACACCGGAGTCGGTGACACTGTTCGCTCTCAGCTTCGCGGCCGCGTTGGGAATCGCGGCCACGACCCTGTGGGGCCGCGCGTCCGACACGTTCGGCAGGCGCGCGGTGTACCTCGTGGGGTGCACGGTGTCGCTGGTGTGGGGCATCCCGATGTTCCTGCTGGCCGACACCGGCTCCGCAGTCGTGATCACGATCGTGTTCGTGATCAGCTATGCCGTCTGCCAGAACTCGCTTGCCGGGGTGCAGGGGGCGTGGTTCTCGGAGCTGTTCAACGCCAAGACCCGCACGGCGGGGACGTCGCTGTCGTACCAGATCTCCGCCGTTGTCTCCGGCTTCACGCCGTTCGTGGCGACCGCGCTGTACGCACAGACCGGGTGGCTGGGGCCGGCTGTGCTGTTCAGCGCCTACGGCCTGCTCGGCCTGATCGCCGCGCTCATCACCTCGGAGACCTGGCGGCCGGTATCCGTGGCCGCTGCATCCGCAGAGAAGGAGAAGACCGTTGTCGGTACAGCCTCACGCTGAGCGCGTGGGCGGAAGCGCTTCACGATCCGAACGGATCGCCCGCATCACCGAATCCGCCCGCCGCATCCGCAAGAACGCACTGGACATGGGGGAGGTGCAGGGACAGGGCTACATCGCCCAGGCGCTCGGGGTGGCCGACATCCTGGCCGTGGCCTACACCGACCGCCTCCGCTACCGCGCCGAAGATCCGGAGTGGGAAGGCCGCGACCGATTCCTGCTGTCCATCGGGCACTATGCGATCGCGCTCTACGCCGCGCTGGCCGAAGCCGGCATCCTCGACGTCGCCGAACTCGAGACGTACGGCGCCGACGAGTCGCGGCTGCCGATGTCGGGGATGGCCAGTTACACGCCGGGAATGGAGATCTCGGGCGGGTCGCTGGGGCACGGTCTGACCGTGGCGGTCGGAATGGCGCTCGGCTTGCGCCACCGGGGCAACGGCGCGCGGGTGTACAACCTGCTCTCCGACGGCGAGCTCGACGAGGGCTCGACGTGGGAGGCGGCGCTGGCTGCCTCGCACCACGAACTCGGCAATCTGACCGCGATCGTCGACGTCAACCACCTGCAGGCCGACGGGCCCACCGACGGTGTGCTGCGTACCGAGCCCGTCGTGGACAAGTGGCGGGCGTTCGGCTGGCACGCGGTCCGTGTGGACGGCAACGACGTGGACGCGTTGATTAGCGCCTTCGACGAACTGGACGAGGCGGCAGGTCCCTCGGTCCTCGTGTGCGACACCCGGGTGGGCCGGGGCGTGCCGTTCCTCGAACAGCGGGAGAAGGCGCACTTCATGCGCGTGGAGGAACACGAATGGCAACTGGCGCGCGACTACGTCGAAGGGACACGGGTATGACGGCGACGGGTGCGACGGGCAGGAAGCGGCTCACGACGTCGGCGATGATCGCGTCGTTCGCCGATCCGGGACAGCGGACGACACCGGCGCCGTTCGGGCATGCGCTCAACCGGCTCGCCGAGCAACGGCCTGAGATCGTGGGCCTGTCGGCGGATCTGGCTAAGTACACCGACATGCACATCTTCCGGGACGTCCATCCCGAGCGGTTCTTCCAGATGGGCATGGCCGAGCAGTCGATGCTCGGTGCCGCCGCGGGTATGGCCGAGGTCGGCCTGACACCGTTCGCGTCGACGTACTGCGTGTTCGCCAGCAGGCGTGCCTACGACTTCTTCTGCCTCGACATCGCCGAGCCGGGGCTGAACGTCAACGTCGTGGGCGGCCTTCCCGGGCTCACCACGGGATACGGCCCGAGTCACCAGGCGACCGAGGACATGGCGATCCTGCGCGGGATGCCGGGTCTGACCATCGTGGACCCCTGCGATTCGGTGGACATCGAGCAGGCGGTGCCGCAGCTCGCCGACACGCCAGGGCCGACGTACCTGCGACTGCTGCGCGGCAAGGTGCCGACGGTGCTCGACGAGTACGACTACCGGTTCGAACTCGGCAAGGCCGCCGAACTGCGCACCGGCCGGGACGTCCTGTTGATCTCGACGGGCCTGATGACGATGCGCGCGCTGACCGCCGCACAGGAACTGGGCAAGCACCACGTCGACGCGGCGGTGTTGCACGTCCCGACCGTGAAGCCGCTCGACACCGAGCGCATAGTCGCCGAGGCGGCGACCGATCGGCTCGTCGTGACGCTCGAGAACCACAGCGTGGTCGGTGGCCTGGCGGAATCGGTCGCCTCGAGCCTGGCCTTCGCGGGGCAGTGCGCGCGCATCGTGCCCATTGCCCTGCCCGACGAGTTCCTGGCAGCGGGTGCGCTGCCGACCTTGCACGACCGTTACGGCCTGTCCTCCGACGGCGTCGTCCGGCGTGTGCTGGCCGAGATGAAGTAGGAGCGGAGAAGATGACACAGACGCATACGGCCGTGATCACCGGAGCCGGGTCCCGGCGCGGCATCGGCCAGGGCGTGGCGCACGCGCTCGCCGCGCAGGGCTGGGACATCGCGGTGCTCGACCTCGACGAGGCCGCCGCGAAGGAGATCGCCGACCAGGTCGCTCAGCGACACGGCGTCACCGCGCTGGGCATTCGATGCGACGTGACCGACCGCGACGACGTCGATCAGGCGGTCGCGACGGTGGAGGGGAATCTGACGGAGATCGGGGCGTTGGTGAACAACGCCGGCATCACGTCTCCGACGACGTTCCTGGACGTGGCAGACGACGAATGGGAACGCATCTTCGCCGTCAACGTGCGGGGCAGCTACCTGATGACCAAACGCATCGCGCCGGGCATGACCGAACGTGGTTTCGGCAGGATCGTCAACATGTCGTCGGTGTCGGCCGAACGCGGCGGAGGCGTGTTCGGCGGGGTGGCCTACTCGTCGGCCAAGGCGGCACTGCTCGGGTTCTCCCGTTCGCTGGCACGTGAGCTCGGCCCGTCGGGCGTGACGGTCAACTCGGTGGCACCGGGGCTGATCGACACCGACATCACCGCGGGCAAGCTGCCGGACGACCGCAAAGCGGCGATGGTGGCCGACATCCCCATGCGCCGCACGGGTGCCGTGTCCGACGTCGCCGACATGGTGGCGTTCCTGTGCCGCCCCGAGTCCGGCTACCTCACCGGGGCGACCTACGACGTCAACGGCGGGTCCCACATCCACTGACGAGACCACCGCGAACGCAGTTGGGCCCTCCGGCACCCACAGGCACCGGAGGACCCAACCGCGTCGCACGTCGGACATCCGGTGGTGTCAGTTCCGGACCGGGTCCAGGACGAAGCCGTAGTCGACGGTGGCCGTGCCGTCGCCTGCGGGCTTCGGATCGAGGATGAGCTCCGGCTTGACGGCCGAGGCGATGTCGTCGTCGTTGTGCTCGTCACCGGGGAAGTACAGCTGCACGGTGAGCAGCTCGTAGCCGGGGGCCGACACCTTCACGTGGATGTGGGCCGGGCGCCAGGCGTGCCAGCCCGCCGCGGCGATCAGTTTGCCGCACGCGCCGTCGGTCGGGATCTGGTACGGAGCCGGCTGGATGGTGTGGATCTCGAAGCGGCCACCCTCACCGACGGAGAACGTGCCGCGCAGGTTCCACTGCGGCTGGCTCGGTTCGAACTGGCTGTAGTAACCGTCGTTGTCGGCGTGCCACACCTCGACCTTGGCGTTCTCCAACGGAGTGCCGTCGGTCGCGGTGACCGTGCCCGTCCACGTCAGTTTGGTGCCCGCCTCGTCCTCGCGCATCGGGATCGTGCCGACGCCGTTCTCCGCGCACTCCGGCGCGTTCGGCACGTAGTACGGCCCCTCGATCGTCCCCTTGCTGCCCTCACGGTGCTCGGTGGCGACCTCCTCGACCACGTGCTCGACCCAGACGTCGAGGAACAGCGGCCACTCACCGTCCTTGCCGACCTGGATCAGCCACGCCTTCAGCGCGTTGTACTCGTCGTAGGTGACCTTCTCCTCGCGGATCGTGTCGTGAACGGCCGCCAGCACCCGCCTCGCAAGCTTGTCGACGCGTGCCGGCGGGACGTCCTTCACAGCCGCGTACGGGTCCTTGTCGCTGGCGAAGTGCGCCGTCGCGTTGGCGCCGGCCGCGGCGGCCGTCGCCTCGGTGGGGATGGTGGTCATGGGATCCTCCTTGATTCCTCGGTCAGTTCGCCAAAGCGCGTACGCGCGTCACACGTCCTGGCGGTAGTGCGCCAACTTGTCGGGATCGATCTCGACACCGATGCCCGCGCCCGGCCGGATGGTCAACTCGCCACCGGTGATCTGCAGCGGCTCGGTCAGCAGGTCGTCGGTCATGTCGAGGAAGTTCGACAACTCGCCCGCGCGGCGCGAGGTGAGCGCGAACGCCGAACCGAACACGACCGTGCACATCGAACCGAGCTGACCGTCGACCTGATTGCCCATCACGGCCTCCAGGCCCAGCCCCTCGGCGAGATGGTGCGCCCGCTGGGCGAGGGTGAACCCGCTGCGCGCCACCTTGATGTTGATGGCCGTCGCCGAACCGCCCAGGATCTCCCTGGTCACGTCGGCGGCCGTCACCGCGGACTCGTCGGCGATGAACGGAACGTCCAATTGCGACACCAGCCACCGGCGGCCCAGTACGTCGTCGGCCGGACACAGCTCCTCGGCGAACAGCAGGCCCAGGTCGGCCATCTGCCGCATCGCCGCGGCCGACTCGGCAGGCGTCCAGCCGCGGTTGCCGTCCACGTACAACTCGACGTCGTCGCCGAGCTCCTCACGAAGCGCCCGCACCACGGCGGTGTCCAGCGACACCGGACGCCTGCCGACCTTCACCTTGAACGTCGTGATGCCGTAGCGGTCCCGCATGCGTTCGGCCTCGGCCACCATCGCCGCGGGCTCGTCGAAGCCCAGCATGTGCGAGACCCGCATGCGGTCGGTGTAGCCGCCGAGCAACTCGGTGACCCCGGTGTCCAGCGTGCGGCCCAACGCGTCCCACACCGCCATGTCGACCGCCGCCTTCGCGGCCGGATTGCCGACCGTGCGGTGCATCCGCGCGTGCATCGTCTCGCGTTCGAGCAGGCTCAACCCGGTCAGCTGCGGCGCGAAGATCCGGTCGATCACGGTGATGATGCCGGTCTGGGTCTCCCCGTAGGTGAACGGCCGGGGCGGCGCCTCGGCCACACCGACGACACCGTCGTCGGTGTGCACCCGCACCAGCACGTGCTCGGCCGCGTGCACCTCACCCGAGGCGAACTTCAGCGGCTTGCGATACGGGATGGCGAACGGGATCGCCTCGATCCGCGTGATCTTCATGGACTCACCTCGGGGGTCGATGCGGCCGGGTCGGCACGGCCGGTCAGGGCGGGTTCCAGCACGTCGACGACCGACCGCACCAACGGCGAATCGGTGCTCGCGTGCCAGGCCAGCGCGAGTTCGACGCTGCCCGCGTCGGTCAGGTCGCGGAACACCACGCCCTCCAACGGCAGCGCCCTCGCCGACGTCGGCACCATGGCGACGCCGAGACCGCCCGCGACCAGCGACAACAACACGGCCGTCCCGGCTGCCTGATGGTCGCGCTGCGGAGTGAAGCTCGCGGCCTCGCAACTGCGGGTCACCGCGTCGTTGACCACGGAGTCCTTGCTGGCGTAGCCGATGAACGACTCCGCCCGCAGGTCACCCATCGACACGACCGGCTCGGTGGCCAACCGATGATCGGCGGGCACCGCGAGGATGAGCGGCTCGGTCTCGACGATCCGCAGCTCGATGTCCTCACCGCGGGCGGGCGGGCGCAGCACCCCGACGTCGAGGTCGCCCGAACGCAACAGATCGCACTGCGCCGGCGTCAGCAGATCGGCGTTGACGTCGAGAGCCACCTCGGGCAGGTCCCGCTTCAGCGCGCGGGCGATCCGGGGCAGGTGGGAGAACGCTGCGGTACCGGTGAAACCGATGCGCAACAGGCCGAGCCTGCCGCCCGCGATCTGGCGGACCCCGTGTACCCCGTCGGCGAGCGTGTCGAGCACCCGATGCGCTTCGGCCAGGAAGAACTCACCTGCGGGTGTCAGGCTGACCTGGCGCGTCGTGCGGGCGAACAGCGTCGCTCCCAACTCGGACTCGAGCTGGCGGATGGCGTGCGAGAGCGCGGGCTGGGCCAGGCGCAGACGCTCCGCGGCACGGCCGAAGTGGCACGTCTCGGCCACCGCCACGAAGTAGCGAAGGTGCCGCAGCTCCATCCGCGCACCTCCTTCCTGCTCCGCGCTGGGCCGATTCTTCACGGTAGGTACCTGCATTGATCCATGACAAGGACTTCTTACCGCAGGATTGATAAACAACAACGATCAAAGGCCCCCTGGGTCAGGACTGGGCATTTACCCGGTTTGCGTCGTTAACCGCGCTGTCACAGTCGGTGCACCCGCCGATCAGAGCCGATCAGAACGGCCGCAGGAGGACTCAATGACCGAGACCCTTGACCACGTGTCGGCCGTCCTCGCCGACGCCGTCGTCGAAGACCGGGAAGCCGGTGTCTACCGCGCCAACCGTCGGATCTTCACCGACGAGGAGATCTTCGAACTCGAGATGAAGCACATCTTCGAGGGCAACTGGATCTACCTGGCCCACGAGAGCCAGGTCCCGAACCCAGGGGACTACTTCACGACCTACATCGGCCGCCAGCCGGTCGTGATCACCCGCGACAAGCAGGGGCAGCTGCACTGCCTCATCAACGCGTGCGCCCACCGCGGAGCCATGCTCTGCCGCCGCAAGACGGACAACCGCACCACGCTCACGTGCCCGTTCCACGGCTGGACGTTCCGCAACGACGGCAAGCTGCTCAAGGTCAAGGACCCCGACGGTGCGGGCTACCCGGACTCGTTCGACACCGACGGCTCCCACGACCTCACCAAGGTCGCCCGGTTCGACTCCTACCGTGGATTCCTGTTCGGCAGCCTCAATCCCGACGTGCTGCCGCTGTCGGAACACCTCGGCGACACCACCAAGGTCATCGACATGCTCGTCGACCAGTCGCCCGAAGGCCTCGAGGTGCTGCGCGGCTCCTCCACCTACACCTTCGACGGCAACTGGAAGGTGCAGGCCGAGAACGGGGCCGACGGCTACCACGTCACCGCGACGCACTGGAACTACGCCGCCACCACCTCCCGCAGGGGCACCGGCGAGTCCAAGAACGACACCAAGACCCTCGACGCGGGCAGCTGGGGCAAGTCCGGAGGCGGCTACTGGTCGTACCCCAACGGGCACCTGTGCCTGTGGACATGGGCGGGCAACCCCCAGGACCGTCCACTGTGGCCGCGCATGGAGGAGCTCAAGAAGGAGTTCGGCGACGCCAAGGGCGAGTTCATGGTCAAGGGCTCGCGCAACCTGTGCCTGTACCCGAACGTCTACCTGATGGACCAGTTCTCCACCCAGATCAGGCACTTCCGCCCCATCGCGCCCGACAAGACCGAGGTCACCATCTACTGCATCGCCCCGAAGGGCGAAAGCGACGAATCGCGGGCCTGGCGCATCCGCCAGTACGAGGACTTCTTCAACGCCTCCGGCATGGCCACCCCGGACGACCTCGAAGAGTTCCGCTCCTGCCAGCTCACCTTCCGCGCTACAGCCGCGCCGTGGAACGACATGAGCCGAGGCGCCGAACACTGGCTGAGCGGCCCCGACGAGGTCGCCACCGCACTCGGCATGGACGGCGTCATCTCCGCAGGCCAGCGCAACGAGGACGAAGGGCTCTATCCCGTGCAGCACGGCTACTGGACCCAGACCATGCGCGCCGCCGTCGCCAAGGAAGCCCTGGAGCAGGAAGCCGCCAGGAAGGCCGCGGCCGACAGCGCCGGCGCCTGATCGGCCCGCCCGCACCACCGACAAGGAGGCTTTCCCGACATGACTGTCACCGCCGACAACACCACCACGAACGGGACGGGCACGGCCACCGACACCCCCGCCCCGACCAAGCACATCACCCAGAACGACCTCGAACAATTCCTCTACCGCGAGGCCCGCTACCTCGACGACCGGGAATTCGAGAAATGGCTCGAATGCTACGCCGACGACGTCGTGTTCTGGATGCCCTGCTGGGACGACAACGACCGCCTCACCGAAGACCCGCAGCGGGAGATGTCGCTGATTTACTACCCCAACAAGGGTGGCCTGGAGGACCGCGTCTTCCGCATCCGCACCGAACGCTCCAGCGCCACCTCCATCCCCGAACCGCGGACCAGCCACAACATCAACAACGTCGAGGTCATCGAACGCCGAGGCGACCTCCTCGACGTGCGGTTCAACTGGCACACCATGTACTTTCGCTACAACACGGTGGACCCCTACTACGGAACCTCGTTCTACACCATCGACTTCTCCGGCGAATCACCACTCATCCGCCGCAAGACGGTCATTCTCAAGAATGACTACATCCACCACGTTGTGGACATCTACCACATCTAGAACCTGTCAACTTCTTTTGCTGGTCGGTGCCAATGTCGGTGCCAATGGCCGTGCCGGGTCGGGCCCGTGAATAGCGCGTGGGCGGGTCGTATCCGTAGGCAAGTTGGATCGCTGGGTTTTCGTGGCGGTTTCGGGTCTCATATTTGCTAGGAGCTGTTGTGAGTTATCAGGTCGCGCTGTCCTTCGAGGACGGAGTCACACGTTTCATCGAGTGCGATCCCGACCAGACCGTCGCCGACGCCTCCTACCGGCAGCGGATCAACATCCCACTCGACTGCCGCGACGGCGCGTGCGGCACGTGCAAAGCGTTCTGCGAATCCGGTGACTACGACGGCGGCACCTACATCGACGACGCCCTCACCGACGACGAAGCCGCCAGCGGCTACGTGCTGCCGTGCAGCATGACCCCGAAATCCGACCTCGTCCTGCAGATCGCCACCACCTCCGAGGTCGCCAAGACCCAGGCGGGCGAGTTCACCGCCACGATCACCGCACTCGACCGGCTCTCGCCGACCACCGTCGCGCTCACCATCGACACCCCGCAGCGCGCCGACCTGGCCTTCCTGCCGGGGCAGTACGTCAATATCGCCGTGCCCGGAACCGACGAGACCCGCTCGTACTCGTTCAGCAACGGGCCCGACGAGAAGTCCCTGACCTTCCTGATGAAGCTGTCTCCCGGTGGCGTCATGTCGGACTACCTCACCGACCGTGCCGCCGTCGGCGACGAACTCACTTTCACCGGCCCGCACGGCAGCTTCTTCCTGCGCGAGACCGACCGCCCCGTGCTGCTGCTGGCAGGCGGCACCGGCCTGGCACCGATCCTGTCGATCCTGCGCACCATGGTCGCCACCGGCTCGCGCAGGCCGGTGCACCTGGTGTACGGCGTCAGCACCGACGACGACGTCGTCGAACTCGACACCATCGCCAAACTCGCCACCGAACTTCCCCAGCTGACCTGGGACTACGTCGTTTCCGATCCCGCCAGCACCGCGCCCAACACCGGCTACGTGATGAGCCCGATCCGCGACGAACACCTGCACGGCGGGGACGTCGCCGTCTACCTGTGCGGGCCACCGCCGATGGTCGAAGCGGTCCGCACCCACTTCGCCGAACGCGGCATCGAACCCACCGGCATCTACTACGAGAAGTTCGCCCTCGCCGCCGCCCCCGGAACCGAGGCCGACAGCGCGGCCGAGCCCGAGGACGCCCCGCAGCCCGACACACCGTCGGAGGACACCGTGGACACCATGCAGGAGACCGCATTCGGCGCCGTCTCACCCGCATCCCGCGACCGGCAGCAGCTCCTCGAACTCACCTCCGTCGCGGCGGGGGAGGGGCGTGAGCTCGCAGGCCAGCCGATGTTCGCCGCCACTACGGCCGCACCCGTGGGACCTGGCGCGGCGCGCGATGGGAACAATAGTCGCGTTCAACGCGACTATGGGGCCCTCGGGAGCACCAGGGCCGGCGTCGACGAGGTCGACACCCTCCGCTCCGTCGCGGGCCAGGGCATCTGGCCTGCGGGTACGGGGACCACCCGCGCCCTCGACGCGGGTGAGGACCTCGTGCCGGCCGGCGCCGCACGGGCGATCGCGGGACAGGAGATGCTCACCGAGAACACCGGCATCCGTCCCCTCGGCGGTCCGGCACCGGCACCCGCCAAGCACGAGTCCGAGCCCCAGTCCGAGCCGAACGCAGTGCAACCGAACCAGGGCGCGGCTGCCGGGGTGACCGCGACGCCCGACGGTTACGAGATCGGTGAACAGCACCCGTCGATCTACAAGTCGGACGCGGTGTTCGACGCACGCCAAGCCCTCGAGCTCGGCGCCGTGGAGATCACGATCGGCAGGCTCAGCTCGCAACAGCTGGCCGGCTTCCGGCTCCTCGCCGAGGCCACAGTGCCCTATGTGGACGGTGACCGGTTCGTCGACGCCGCCGCCTACACCGAGGCCAACGCGGCGTTCCACGACTACCTGTTCACCCTCACCGGCAACGAACACCTCCTCCACGCCTACCGTGCCCTCGGCGTGAAGGGACACATGGACGAGACGTTGCGCGAGGCCACGTGGTGCGATCCGCGCTGTACCCAGGACCACCTCGACATCGTGTCCGCGTTCGAGGCAGGCGACCGCAAGGCCGCTCGCGCCCTCGTCGCCGAACACGCGGAACGCTCCAAGGCGACGACCCGGCGCGCGATGAAGGAGGCGCGCGAGGCGACCAGGCCCGCGTTCGTCTCCCCGGGGCGCTTCGCGGGCAAGGTGGTCGTGGTCACCGGATCGGCGCAGGGCATCGGCGAACGCGCCGCCAGGCGGATCGGAGCCGAGGGCGGCGCGCTCGTGCTCGCCGACCGGTCCGACCTGGTGCAGGGCGTGGCCGACGACGTCACCTCCGAGGGCGGCCGGGCGCGGGCCGTACTCGCCGACCTGGAGACCTACGAGGGCGCGCAGGCCGTGATCGACGAGGCGCTCGAGGTGTTCGGCCGCATCGACGTGCTGATCAACAACGTCGGCGGCGCCATGTGGTTCAAGCCCTACACCGAGTTCACCGCCGACCAGATCCAGGCGGAGATCAACCGTTCGCTGATGACGACGCTGTGGTCGTGCCGCGCGGCGTTGCCCGCGCTGGTGCGGCAGGGAAGCGGCACGATCGTGAACGTCTCGTCGGTGGCGACGCGCGGCATCCACCGCATTCCGTACTCGGCGGCCAAAGGCGGCATCAACGCCATCACCGAGTCGCTGGCGATGGAGTACGCGGGCTCGGGCATCCGGGTCGTCGCGACGGCACCCGGTGGCACCGACGCCCCGCCGCGGCGGATTCCGCGCGGCGGGGACGCCCCGCAGACCGAGCAGGAGAAGGCCTGGTTCCAGGCGCACATCGACCAGACCGTCGAGTCGTCGCTGATGAAGCGCTACGGCACGCTCGACGAGCAGGCCGCCGTGATCGCCTTCCTCGCCTCCGACGAGGCCGCCTACGTGACCGGCACCGTCGTCCCCGTGGGCGGCGGCGACCAGGGGTAGCCGGGCGCCCACCCGGCCACTCCCGTCCCGGCGGCCGGCACGCCGGCACGACACCGAACCGTTCCTGGATCGCTCGACGGCGATCGCGTGGCGGCGCAGGCGGCTCAGGCCGCTCACGCGCGCTGGACCGCGCACCGGCCGGTGTGCGGAGAACCCGTCCCTTCACCCCGGGAGTCCGTCATGTCCGAGCTCGACGCAACGAAGCGCCGACGTACCGTGTTCTGGGTGGTCGCCCTGTCGGCGATCGCCCTCGTCTTCGACGGGTACGACCTCGTCATCTACGGCACCATCCTTCCGATCCTCCTCGACGACCCGAGTCAGCTCGGTGCGCTCAGCCCCGAACAGGGCGGCGCGCTGGGCAGCTACGCGCTGGTGGGCGTGCTCGTCGGTGCGCTGGCCGCAGGCACGTTCGGCGACGTCGTGGGCCGTCGCCGCGTCATGCTGTTCAACCTCGCCTGGTTCTCGCTGGGCATGGGATTCACGGCGATGGCACCGAATGTCACCGTGTTCGGCCTCGGCCGGTTCCTCACGGGTATCGGTGTCGGCGCGCTCGTGGGCACGGTGGGCGCCATCGTCGCCGAGTTCGCCCCGCCTCAGCAACGGAACCGCCTCAACGCGATCGTCTACAGTGGAATCCCGGCGGGCGGTGTGCTGGCCTCGTTACTGGCACTCGGCCTGACCGACCTCATCGGGTGGCGCGGGCTGTTCTGGATCGGCGCGCTGCCGATCGTGCTGGTCCTGCCGCTCGCCATGGTGAAACTGCCCGAGTCGGCGCAGTGGCTCGCCTCGCGCGGGCGGCACGACGAGGCACGGATCGTCGCCGAACGCACGGGCGCCACCGTGGCCCCGGAGACCGAACCGCCGGGAGGGCGCGTCGGATTCCCCGCGCTGGCCACGAAAGCCCTGGCCTGGCCCACGTTCCTGTTGGGCACCATGAGCTTCGCCGGACTGCTGCTGACCTACGGCCTCAACACGTGGCTGCCGCAGATCATGGTCGACAACGGATACGGCGAGAGCTACTCGTTGACGTTCCTGCTCGTGCTCAACGGCGGCGCCATCGTCGGCGGACTGCTCGCCTCCGCGTGGGCCGACCGGATCGGAGCGAAACCGGTGGTCGCGACGACGTTCGTGCTCGCGGCGATCACCCTGGCGCTGCTGCCGCTCAACCTGCCGCTCGTGGTGCTGCTCGCGGCCGTGGCGGTCGCCGGCGTGGGCACGATCGGCACCCAGGTGCTGATCTACGGACTGGTGTCGAACTACTACCCGACGCGGGCACGCGGGGCAGGCGTGGCGTGGTGTGCCGGGTTCGGCAGGCTGGGCGGCATCGTCGGGCCGGTCGTGGGCGGCGTACTCGTCGGAGCCGGCCTCGGCGGTCTCACGGCGTTCTACATCTTCGCCGGGGTCGCGTTGCTGGCGGCGCTGGTCACGATGCTGGTGCCGCGCCGGTCCGACGCCGCGGCACCGCGGGTCGGGACGTCCGCCGTGCAGCCGGAACCGGCCACCTGACCGGCGTCCGTGGCAGCGTCCCCACGTGAGCGTCCGGGCCCGCCGGTGGTTGCCGCCGGCGGGCCCGGCTCTGGGTCCGTCGTCCTTGGCTCGGTCGTCTCCGGGCCCGCCGCCGGGGCCCGGGCGGATCGACAGGCCCGCTCGCGGCGGCGCGGGCGGTACGGTGCGGGCGTGAGCGACAGCGTGGACGTGCTCGGGACGGCGGGGCCGGGCGATGGTGCTCTCGCTCCGGCCGGTCAGGGCCGCGCGCTGGCGGCACTCCAGCGAGCACGGGACCGGGTCGCCGAGCACGGACCGGGATTCGCCCTCGTCACGGGGGAGCGGGGGATCGGCAAGACCGCACTGGTGGAGGCCTTCGCCGCCCGCCACGCGGGGCCGGTGCACCGGGCCGCGGGCGCCGAATGGGAGGTCGAGCTCGCGTTCGGGGTCGCGGGCCAGCTGCTGCGCAGGACGCCCTCCGCGGTGTCCGAACTCGGCGTCGAGGAGGTCGCCGCCCGGATCGCCGCCGCCTCGCAGGCCGAGGCGGACGCCGTGACGCTGATGGTCGTCGACGACGCCCAGTGGGCCGACGAGGAGTCGCTGCGCGCACTCGTGTCGGCGGTGCGGCACCACCCCGCCGCGCGCCTACTGGTGGTCGCGGTTGCGCGGAGCATGGGCCGGGACGTCCTGCGGCACGCCGCCACGACGGTCGCGGCGCTGCGGCCGCTCGGCGTCCGGGACGTCGCGGCACTCGCCGAGGCCCACGGCACACCGCTGTCGCGGGCGATGGCCGAGCAGCTGACCCGGCACACGTCGGGCATTCCGCTGCACGTGGTGGACCTGCTGGCCGAGGTGCCCGCCGAGACCTGGCGGCGTTTCGACCCGCGGCTGCCCGCGCCCGCGGCGGTCGCCGAGCGGGTGCGGGCAGCGAGGGCCGGGTGCTCGGACGACGCACGGCGGCTCGTCGACGCGGCCGCGGTCCTCGGCCCCGGCACCGCGGTGCGCGACGTGGCGATGTTGGCCGGGTTCACGTCGAGCACGGCGACGCTGCTCGACGTGGCCGACGAGGCGTGTGCGAGCGGACTGGTCCGCACCGGCCCCCGTGGACTCACCGAACTGAGCCCGGCCGACCCGATGGTGCGCGAGGCCGTCCTCGACGAACTCGGCCATGCCTCGGCCGCCGAGCTGCGCAGGCGGGCCGCGGATCTCGTCGACGACCCGGTGCGCAGGGCACGGCTGCTGGTCGCGGCGACCCCGGTTCCGGATGCCGAGTTGGCTGACCGGCTCGACGCGCTGGCAGGTGAGCACGCCGAGGAGGGCGCGTGGAGTGTCGCGGCCTCGCTGCTCAGCGATGCGGGCAGATTGACCGAGGATCGACCGCTGCGGGAGCGGCGCATGACCAGAGCCGTCGACGCGCTCATCGGCGCGGGCGATGCGCTGGGGGCGGGTGCGCTGGTCCCGGAGATCGAGGGCCTGCGGGAGACCCCGTTGCGCAACGCGGTGCTGGGCTATCTCGCCGTCGTGCGCGGCCGTCCCGCCGAGGCCGAGGCGCGCCTGGCGCGTGCGTGGCGGCTTGTCAACGCCGACCGCGAACCGGAGGTCGCGGCGGTGATCTGCCAGCGGTACGTCCTGCACTGCCTGTGCCGGTGCCGTCCCGACGAACTGGTGGAGTGGGCCGACCGCGCGCTGCACCTGGCCGGGGAGCACGACCCGGCTTCGGTGGAGGCGGCGGCCATCCGCGGCCTGGGCGTCGCCGGAACGGGCCGGGTGGAGGAAGCGGCCAGGGAGTACGCCGAGCTGGCCGAACGGGTGCCGTCGGGGGCGCAGTGGCAGCGGATCGTCATGGGCCGCGGCTGGTTGGACCTGGGCAGGGACGCGCTCGAGGACGCGCGGGCCGATCTCGAACTGGGGGTGCCCACGACGGTGCTCGGCGGATCGACCCGCGTGTCGTTGTGGGCGCGCGGCTGGCTGGCCAGAGCGCAGTTCCTGGCCGGTGACTGGGACGAGGCACTGCGCACGGTGCACGCCGCGCAGGATGTGCTCGACCGCAGTGGGATCGCCGTCACCGGGCCGCTGCTGCACTGGTCGGCGGTTGCGGTGCATGCGTTGCGCGGGGAGTGGGACGCCGCGCGGGAGGCGCTGCTGCGTGTCGACGCGGGGCCACGGGACTACGAGATCATGCAGGTTCCGTCGTGCCTGGCGCACGCGCTCGTCGCGGAGGTGCAGGCCGACGCGGCGGGCGTGCTGCGTGCGCTGCGCCCGTTGACCCGACCGTGGGCACGGTCGTCGATCGTGGCCGAGCCGGGCCGCTGGCCCTGGGCCGACACCTACGCCCACGCACTGGTGGCCTCCGGAAAGCTCGACGAGGCCGATGGGTTCCTCCGTCCACACGAGACGCTCGCCGACGAGCGGGGTTCGGCGTCGGCTCGCGCCAGGCTGCGTGCGGCACGGGGCAGGTTGGAGGCCGCCCGCGGCGACCTCGAGGCGGCACGCATGGCGTTCGGCGAGGCGCTCGAACTGCTGGAAGGGTTGCCGCTTCGCTACGACCGGGCGCGTATCGAGTTCGTGCACGGCCAGGTGCTGCGCAGGGCGGGCAAACGCAAGGAGGCCGACGAGGTGTTCCGCAGCGCGCGGGAGACGTTCGCCGCGCTCGGCGCGGCCACCTACGTCGAGCGGTGCGACCGCGAGACCAAGGCGGGCGGCGTGCGGGCTCCGCGGGCGGATCGCGACCCGGGCGAGCTCACACCGCAGGAACAGGCCGTGTCCAGGCTCGTCGCGCAGGGCATGACGAACCGTGAGGTGGCGGCCGAGCTGTATCTGTCGACCAAGACGGTCCAGTTTCACCTGACCCGCGTCTACGGCAAGCTCGGCGTCCGCTCACGGGCCGAACTGGCCGCCCGGCTGGGCGGTGCGGAATGACCGCCCAGCCGGACGCGGCGGGTCAGGGCGAGACGAACCGCTCGTGGATCCAGCCGTCGGCCGGTCCCGTGTGGCCGTCACCGGTGAAGTGCAGGTACACCCCGTCGGGGCCGTTCGCCCGGTTGTAGTCGGTGCAGACCTGGCCACCGGGCGGCACGGACATGAACGCCTCGCCGGTGCCGGGGAACTCGAAGACCGGGGCGGTCTCGGCCGTGCGGTTCCACGCGGCCGCGCTGCCCGGCGCGCAGGCGAGCTGCTGGGGCGCGGGCGTGGTGCCGGCCGAGGTGTCGGCCGCGAAGGCGGTGCCGGACAGGGTGGCGGTCAGCCCCGCCGTCACGGCGGCCGCCGCGGCGAAACGTTTGACACTGGAGCGCATGTGATTCCTTTCCGAAAACGTCGATCACTGCGTATTCAGTGGTACTGCTCGCCTTTCCGTGGCGACAACAAATACTGGGTTAACGGGGTTGAAATGAACCGAGCTCGCGAATTTTTCGGGTAGCTTTGTGGGTAGAACTGCCCTCATTATCGGTGCTTCTGAGGTGGCATGATGCGGCCTTTGGTCGAGTTCTGGTGGGTACGGGAATTATTCGACCGCCGGGGAAACGGATACTTGAAGCGGTTTTATCCGGACGTGTTCCGCCGGGTCAGTTGGTGGAATTCAGTGCCGTTTCCAGTGCGCGAATGACCTGGGTGACGTGTCGGCGGGTGGCGTGTTCCGCGGCCGCCGTGTCGCCCGCCTCGAGCGCGTCGAGGATCTCCGCGTGCTCGTCGAGGCTCGCTTCCGGTCGTCCTGGCACCGTGATCGTGACGTTCCGGCCGAGGCGTAGTTGCGCGCCGAGCTGGTCGGCGATGCCGAGCAGGCGGCGGTTGGGCGAGCCCTCCCAGATGGACTGGTGGAAGGCGCGGTCGAGGTCGGCGTAGCGGTCGATGTCGCCGTCGGCGAGGGCGGCGCGCTGGCCGGCCAGCAGCTCGTGGAGCCGGGCGAGCAACTCCGGTGACCTGGCCCGTGCGACGTCGCGGGCGGCCAGCGCGTCGACGGCCGAGCGCAGGTCGTAGATGTCGCGCATGTCGGCGGCGGTCAGCTCGGCGACGAAGTATCCGGCGTGCGGGCGCGAGACGAGGAACCCTTCGCGTTCCAGCACGGCCAGCGCGGCCTTGACCGGGGTCGGGGAGATGCCGAGACGTTCGGCGAACGGGCGCACCGTCACCCGCTGACCGGGACGCAGCTCACGCCTCAGCACGGCCTCGCGCACGGCGTCGTATGCCGTCCGGACGAGACTGCCCGCCGCATCGCTCACCTGCCGGGATCCCCTGCGGTTTTGGATTCGATTCGTCGGCTCATCGAGCGGGGATCGGCTCGGTCTTGCCGAGCAGGGGAGCGTCGAGCTCCACCGTCTCCGGGTACTTGATCCCCGCGCCGGTGTTGAGGACGACGACCTCCTCGTTCTCACCGACCCAGCCCGACTCCCGCAGCTGCTCCAGCGCGGCGAAGCAGGCGGCGCCCTCGGGGCAGATGAACGTGCCGTCCAGTTCGGTCAGCGTGCGCTGCGCGGCCAGGAGCTGCTGGTCGCTGACCGCGACGGCGGTGCCGTCGGTGGCGTAGACCGCGTCGAGCACGAGGAAGTCGCCGAGCGCCTTCGGCACGGTGATCCCGAAGGCGATCGTGCGTGCCTCGGCAGGCGGTTCGCTCTCCCTGGCGCCGCGGGCGAACGCGTCGACGATCGGGGCGCAGCCCTCCGCCTGGACCGCGACGAGGCGGGGCAGCTTGTCGCCGATCCAGCCCAGCTGCTGCATCTCCAGGATCGCCTTGTAGATGCCGATGATCCCGACGCCGCCGCCGGTGGGGTAGAGGATCACGTCCGGCACGCGCCAGCCGAGCTGCTCGGCGATCTCGTACCCCATCGTCTTCTTGCCTTCGAGCCGGTACGGCTCCTTGAGTGTCGAGGTCTCCTGGTAGCCGCCGCGTTCGGCCACCGCGGCGCCGACGAGCTTGCCCGCGTCGCCGATCAGACCGTCCACTCGATACAGTTCGGCGCCCGCCGACTGGCACTCCTTCATCGTGATCGACGGTGCGTCGTCCGGCATCGCGATGAGACTCTTCATGCCCGCCCGCGCGGCGTAGAGCGCCCATGCGGCACCTGCGTTGCCGTTCGTCGGCATCGCGACGCCCCGCACGCCCAGCTCGGCCGCCCGCGAGACCCCGACGGCCGCGCCGCGGGCCTTGAACGAGCCCGTCGGCACGAGCCCTTCGTCCTTCATCAACAGGTTCGGCACGCCGGCGTGCTTGCCGAAGTTCGGCGTCGGCAGCAGCGGCGTCATGCCCTCGCCCAGCGTCACGACGTGCTCGGGCGAACGGACGGGCAGCACCTCGTGGTAGCGCCACAGGTTCGGCTCACGCGCCGCGATGTCCTTCGGCGTCACCGTCTCCCGAACCCGGTCGAGGTCGTAGCGGGCCAGCAGCGGCGCGCCCGCGGCCGACGTTCCCGCCACCTGGTCGGCCTCGACCCGTTCGCCCGTACGTGAGCACTCGAGATGGCTGAGGGACGAGAACGACATGGCACCTCCACGTGACCGACCGGCGAATGCCCGTCAGTTTGGATCCAAAACGGCGCCCCGTCAACGAGGGCGAGGCGTGCGGTGTCACAGCGGCGCGGCACGAGCTGCCCATACCGGGCATTGGCGCAGTGTGGCCGTCGTTCTACGAAGAGAGATTGCCGCGCATGGGCGGTGAGACGCCCCCGACGCAGGATCGCGTGGCGGAGTGAGCGGAGCCAGGTTCGAGGCGGGCCGACGGTTGGCGGTTACCGGCACGGAGAAGGTCCCGGACTCGTGACAGTCACGCGTCCGGGACCTTCTCGGCAGTATTCGGCTCGATTCCGGCGACAGGCCGTGCTAGGGCCGGCTTTGGTGCTCGGCCGGCTGCAGTGCTCGGTCAGCTCCGGCGCCAGGCCGTGCGACGACGCCGCAGGTCGTAGATCAGGCCGATCGCCACGGCGATGGCGGTACCGACGAGCCACACGTTCTCGGTGTTGTTCTCGTGGTTGCCGATCAGCATGATCAGCAGTGCGAAGACGGTGAACCAGCCTGCACCCTGCGTGGCCTTCGGGAACCCGCCGTGCCAGCCCCACTCGGCGGACGGCTCGTCGTGGGGGTCGACCCCGTTCGAGTAGTTCACCTCGGACCCGGCGCGCTTCTCGACCGCGTTGCCAGCCACGTTCACTCCTCACGTGCTCAGCCAGTGCTCGTCGGCGATGATCCCATACGCCTGCCGTCCGGTGGTCGTCAGGAGTCGGAGAGAATGGCCACGTGAACAACCCACGCAGCGTTCTCATCCTCGGATCCACGGGGTCGATCGGGACCCAGGCGCTCGACATCGCCGCCCGCAACCCCGACCTGTTCCGGGTCGCCGGTGTCGCCGCGGGCGGCTCCGACCCCAAGGTGCTGGCCGCCCAGGCCATCGAGCACGGGGTGAGCTCGGTGGCCGTCACGCGCGCGACCGCGGCCGAGGACCTCCAACTCGCGCTGTACGCCGAGGCGCAGAAGCGCGGCTACGCGAAGGGCGAGTTCGCTCTGCCCCGCATCTTCGCCGGCGCCGACGCGGTGACCGAGCTCGTCGCGGCCGAACCCGTCGACGTCGTGCTCAACGGCCTGCCGGGCTCGCAAGGGCTGCTGCCCACGCTCGCGGCGATCGAGACGGGCGCCTGCCTCGCACTGGCCAACAAGGAGTCGCTCATCGCGGGCGGCCCGTTGGTGCTCGGAGCGGCGGCGCCCGGCCAGATCGTGCCCGTCGACTCCGAGCACTCGGCGATCGCCCAGGCACTGCGCGGGGGCAGGGAGACCGAGGTCGACCGCCTCGTGCTCACCGCCTCGGGCGGACCGTTCCGCGGCCGCACGCGCGCGCAGATGGCCGACGTCACGGTCGAGGACGCCATGGCGCATCCCACCTGGGCGATGGGCCCGCTGATCACCGTCAACTCGGCCACGCTGGTCAACAAGGGGCTCGAGCTCATCGAGGCCCACCTGCTGTTCGACATCCCGTGCGAGCGCATCGACGTCACGGTGCACCCGCAGTCGATCGTGCACTCGATGGTCACCTTCACCGACGGCTCGACGATCGCCCAGGCCAGCCCGCCCGACATGCGCCTGCCCATCGCGCTGGCGCTGAACTGGCCGGACCGGGTGCCCGGAGCCGCGCCGGCCTGCCGCTGGGACGAGGCTGCGCAGTGGACGTTCGAACCGCTGGACGACGAGGCCTTCCCTGCAGTGGAGCTCGCGCGCGAGGTCGGCGCCGTCGGTGGCTGCCTGCCCGCCGTGTACAACGCGGCCAACGAGGAGCTGGTCGGGGCCTTCCTGGCCGGCAACACCGGCTTCACGTCCATCGTGGACACTGTGAGTGCGGTGGTCGCCGCGGCCGACGAGTGGCGCCGCGAACCCCGCGACGTCGACGACGTCTTCGCCGCTGAGGAGTGGGCGCGCACGCGTGCTCGCGAGGTCGGGGGACCGATGAACGGTATGGGAGGGAAGTAGCGCGTGCTCGTCTACATCCTGGGGGTCGTGCTCTTCGCGCTCGGCGTCTGCGTGTCCGTGGCGCTGCACGAAGCGGGGCACATGGTGGCGGCCAAGTCCTTCGGCATGAAGGTGCGCCGCTACTTCGTCGGCTTCGGGCCGACCGTGTTCTCCTTCCGCCGGGGTGAGACCGAGTACGGCCTGAAGTGGCTGCCGTTCGGCGGCTTCTGCGACATCGCCGGAATGACCGCGCTCGACGAGATCACCGACGACGAGCGGCCCCGCGCGATGTACCGCTTCAAGACCTGGAAGCGCACGGTCGTCATGGCGGCCGGGTCGTTCACGCACTTCATCCTGGGGTTCGTCGTCCTGTACCTGATGGCGGTCACGATGGGCCTGCCGAACATGTTCGGCACCCCGGAGGTGTCCCAGGTCTCGCAGTGCGTGCAGGACGCCCGCACCAACCAGGAGTACACCGACCCGACCTGTGAGCCGGGCGCCCCCGCACCCGCCCGGGACGCCGGTATCCAGCACGGCGACGTGATCGTCTCGGTCAACGGCAAGGAGACCGAGACCTACAGCGACGTCATCGCCGCCGTCGAGAACCTGTCCGGCCCCGCGCACTTCCAGGTCGAACGCGGCGGCGAGACCGTCCCGCTGACCGTCGACGTCGAGAAGGTCACGCGGCCCGTCGCCGACCCGGAGAACCCGGACCAGACCCGGCTGGTCGACATCGGCTCGATCGGTGTGACGTTCCAGAACCGCTGGGACTACGACGCGCTGAGCGCCGTCGGCGGCACCCTGTCGTTCACCGGCGACCTCATGGTCGAGACGGGCAAGCGGCTGCTCGAGATCCCCGAGCGGGTGCCCGCTGTGGTCGAGTCCATCTTCGGTGCCGAGCGCGATCCGAACACCCCGGTCAGCGTCGTCGGCGCCAGCCGGATCGGTGGCGAAGCCGTCCAGCACGGGCTGTGGGAGCTGTTCTTCTTCCTGCTGGCCAGCCTCAACTTCTTCGTCGGCATCTTCAACCTGCTGCCACTCCTGCCGCTGGACGGTGGGCACATCGCGGTGACGTGGTACGAGCGGGTGCGCGACTGGCTGCGCAAGCTGCGCGGCAAGGCCGCGGGTGGACCGGTCGACTACACGAAACTCAACGCCGTGACGATGGTCATCGTGGTGATCGGTGGGGCGTTCGTGCTGCTCACCATCACCGCCGACATCGTGAACCCGATCCGCATCATGCAGTAGGCCGGCACCTGGTCGCCTCCACTGACCCGAGCCGGTAACCCGTCGGGAGTATCGTGGGGGCGAACGCGTTCGCTCCAGACGTTTGCAGAGGAATCGATGACCGTCGACCTTGGTCTGCCCGGAACACCCCCGCCCGTACTGGCCGACCGTCGCAAGACCCGTCAGCTGCAGGTCGGCTCCGTCGGGGTCGGGAGCGACTTCCCGATCTCCGTCCAGTCGATGACCACGACGAACACGGCCGACATCAACTCCACGCTGCAGCAGATCGCCGAGTTGACCGCCGCGGGCTGCGACATCGTGCGCGTGGCGTGCCCGAGTGCCGACGACGCCGAGGCCCTGCCCGCGATCGCGCAGAAGTCGAAGATCCCGGTGATCGCCGACATCCACTTCCAGCCCAAGTACGTCTTCGCCGCGATCGAGGCGGGCTGCGCGGGTGTGCGCGTGAACCCCGGCAACATCCGCAAGTTCGACGACCAGGTCAAGGAGATCGCGCAGGCCGCGAAGGACCACGGCACGCCGATCCGCATCGGCGTCAACGCCGGATCGCTCGACAAGCGGCTGATGGAGAAGCACGGCAAGGCCACCCCGGAGGCGCTCGCCGAGTCGGCGCTGTGGGAGGCCTCGCTGTTCGCCGAGCACGACTTCCACGACCTGAAGATCTCCGTCAAGCACAACGACCCGGTCGTCATGGTGCGGGCCTACGAGATCCTCGCCGAGCAGTGCGACTACCCGCTGCACCTCGGCGTCACCGAGGCCGGGCCCGCGTTCCAGGGCACCATCAAGTCGGCCGTGGCGTTCGGTGCACTGCTGCGGCAGGGCATCGGCGACACGATCCGGGTGTCGCTGTCGGCCCCGCCGGTCGAGGAGATCAAGGTCGGTACGCAGATCCTCCAGTCGCTCAACCTGCGCCCGCGCAAGCTGGAGATCGTCTCGTGCCCGTCGTGCGGACGCGCGCAGGTCGACGTCTACAAGCTGGCCGACGAGGTCACCGCGGGCCTGGAGGGCATGGAGGTGCCGCTGCGCGTGGCCGTCATGGGCTGCGTCGTCAACGGGCCGGGTGAGGCGCGCGAGGCCGACCTCGGCGTCGCCTCCGGCAACGGTAAGGGTCAGATCTTCGTCAAGGGCGAGGTCATCAAGACCGTCCCCGAGGCGCAGATCGTCGAGACCCTGATCGAGGAGGCCATGCGCATCGCCGAGGAGAACGGCGACGTCGAGGGCTCCGGCGAACCGGTCGTCACGGTGAGCTGACATGGCTGCGGGCCGCGGGGCGTAGCGGTGGCGGATTGGGCGGTGGCGCGCCCGCACCCGCGGCTGCGGCCGTGGGTGACCCGCTACGTCGGCTACGCGCACGCGGTCGCGGCAGGCGGTGTGCACCGGGGACTGCCCAGCGGGCACCTCACGCTCAACATCAGCCTCGGCGCGCCCGTGCACGTCGTCGGCATGCCGAGGGCGGACCAGTCGCCGGGCCGGTTCCAGGCGTTGCTCGGCGGGCTGCACACCGCGCCCGCGCTCATCGCCCGCGACGACGCCGAGTACGGAGTCGAGCTCGCGCTCGAACCCCTGGGTGTCGCTGCGCTCACCGGACTGCCGTCGGCCGAGCTCGCCGGGCACGTGGTCGACCTCGCCGACCTGCCTCGTCCGGCGTGGGCGGGCCTGGCCGACCGGCTCGCCGCCCTGCCCGACTGGCCGAGCCGATTCGCCCTCCTCGACCGGTTGCTCGGCGGCCTGCTCGGTGCCGCCGTCCGTGAGTCGGCTCCGCCGCCGGACGTCGAGTGGGCGTGGCGGCGGATCCGACGCTCCGGCGGCACGGTCCGCGTCGAGACGCTCGCCGCGGAGCTCGGGTGGAGCAGGCGGCACTTCGGCGAACGGTTCCGGCGCGGCGTCGGGCTCACCCCGAAACAAGCGGCGCGGGTGGTGCGGTTCGAACGGGCCGGTGCGTTGCTGCGCCGCGGCGAACGGCTCGCCGACATCGCCGCCGTGTGCGGATTCGCCGACCAGGCCCACCTGACCGGCGAATGGCGCGCGCTGGCCGGCTGCCCACCCACAACCTGGCTCGCCGAGGAGCAACCGCCCGACGAGCGTCCGCACGGGGCCCGTTGAGCAGAGCTCCCGTTTCTCCAAGACCCGGGTGCGGTGCCGGTCCGAGACTCGGAGCCATGACGGATGTGACGACAACGGATGTGAAGCCGGGCGTGTGGCCCAGTGTGTTGTACGCCGACGTGGCACGGGCGCGCCGATTCCTGACCGGCGTGCTCGGGTTCACCGAGGCGCTGGTCGTGCCCGGCGACGACGGTGGTGTGGTGCACGGTGAACTCCGCTGGCCGGAGGGCGGCGGGGTGATGTTCGGCTCCCGCACGCCGCAGGCCCACGGCGGGGCGAGCCCGGCGGGGCAGTGGATCTACGTGGTGACGGCCGATCCGGACGCCGTGCACCGGCGGGCCGTGGACGCCGGTGCGAACGTCGTCGACCCGCCCCGCGACACCGACTACGGATCCCGCAACGTGTCGATCGCCGACCCCGAAGGAACCGTCTGGGTCTTCGGCACCTACCCCGGCGCCTGACCACCCGGGGCAGCTCCCGAGGGCCCCATAGTCGCGTTGAATCGAACGCTGTCACGCGGAGCGTGTCCGTTTGGGTGGTGGTGGGAGACGGGTGGGAGCGACCAAAGGGCCCTCGGGAGCACCACCCGAGCGGAGGGTTGTTTCCCCTTACGCCCTGTTCTCTGGCAGTCTGGGTTGCGTGTTGCGGGTTGCTGGTGCGCGGCTTCTCGATGACAGGGACTATCCGGCCGTCCGGGCCGCGCTCGGCGCGAACCCGGTGGCGAGCTGCATGGTGTCCGCGCGTGTCGAGATCGCGGGAGTGGATCCGTGGCGTCTGGGCGGTGAGCTCTGGGGCGCGGGCGGCTCCGGTTTCGGAGCGGGCCTGAACGCCTCCAAAGCCGCCTTGGACGGACTGTGCTTCTCCGGGCCGAACCTGATCCCCTTGTGCGGTGACGCGCAGGCGATCAGGTCGTTCGCCGACCGGGCGCTGCGGCGTGCGCGCATGTGCTCGTCCGTCGTCGGGCCCTCGCAGCAGGTGCTGGACCTGTGGGACGAGCTGTCGGGGGAGTGGGGTCCGGCCAGGGAGGTCCGTAGCGACCAGCCGTTGATGGCGCTGGACCGGCAACCCGACGTGCTCCCCGACCGCGCGGTGCGGCCGGTGCGTGCCGACGAACTGGAGCGCTACCTGCCCGCCGCGATCTCGATGTTCCGCGAGGAGGTCGGGGTCGACCCGCGTGCGGGCGACGGCGGTGCCGGCTACCGCGCGCGGGTGTCCGAGCTGATCGCCGGGGGCAGGGCGTTCGCCCGGTTCGAGGACGGCGAGGTCGTGTTCAAGGCCGAGATCGGCGCGTTGTCCCAGCGGGTCGGCCAGATCCAGGGCGTGTGGGTGCATCCGGACCGGCGCGGGGAGGGCCTCGGCGCCTCGGGCACCGCGGCGATCGCGTCCCGGCTGGTGCGCGGGATGGGCCGGGTCGCGAGCCTGTACGTCAACTCGTTCAACACCCCGGCGCTGGCCGCCTACCGGCGGATCGGCTTCCGCCAGGTGGGCAGCTTCGCGACGGTGCTGTTCTGAGGCCGGTGCTGCTGTCGCGATGAGAATGCGTTCGATGACCGCCCTCGTGCTGGCGGCCGTGCTCACGACGTCCGGGTGCAGCGTCTTCGGCGGGAGCGAGGCCGGCAACGTGCTCGAGGAGTTCCTCGCCGCCTGGCAGGAGGGCTCGTTGCGCGAGGCCGCCGCGCTGACCGACTCGCCGGATTCCGCCCGCGACCTGCTGCGCGGCACGCAGAAGGCGCTCGACCCGAAGGCACTGTCGGCGGAACCGGGCGAGGTGACCGAGTCGGAAGAGGGCACGAGCGCCGACGGCCGCTACCAGCTCCGCTGGGACCTCGGCGACGGCCGGACGTGGAGCTACCGGGCCCAGGCCGAGGTGCGTTCCTCCGACGACGGCTGGAAGGTGCACTTCACACCGCGCATCGTGCACCCGGAGCTCGGCCCGCAGCAGAGCCTGTCGCTCGTCACCGAGACCCCGACCCCGGCGCCGGTCCTCGACCGGGACGGAGCGCCGCTGCTCGCGGCCGACAACGTCATCGGCGTGACCCTCGACCGCGAGGAGGCTGGCGGCGAGCTCGACCACGTGGTCTCCACCCTGGCCGAGGCCGTGTCGCAGTTCGACGACGACATCACGAGCCGTTCGATCCGCTCCGGCCTGCGCGAGACCGAGCAGGGGCAGGCCTACACCGTCGTCAGCCTGCGCTCGGCCGACTACGAGCGGATCCGTTCGCGCATCTACGACCTGCCCGGCGTGCGGTTCACCAACCAGGAGCGGCTGCTGTCGGCCGAACGGGGACTGGGCACGCGGATCCTGCCGCTCATCCGTGAGCACGTCGCCGATCGGGTGGCAGGCGAGGAGGGCTGGCGGGTCGTCGTCACCGACAGCACCGGCGCCGAGATCGACGAGCTGCACGCCGCGGCGGCCAAGCCGGCGTCCGCGGTGCACACCACGCTGAGCCTGCGTACCCAGAAGGCAGCCGAGCGGGCGCTGGCCAGGGTCGACGGTCCCGCGGCCGTCGTGGCCGTACGCCCCTCCGACGGCGACATCCTCGCCGTGGCACAGAACGAGGCCGCCGACGACGAGGGGACGATCGCCCTCAGCGGACGGTATCCGCCGGGGTCGACGTTGAAGATCGGCACGGCGGCGGCCGCACTGTCGGCAGGTGCCACGCGTCCCGATGCGACCGTCGCCTGCCCCGCGACGACGACCGTCGGGCACCGGCTCATCCCCAACGAGAACCGCTTCGACCTGGGCCGCGTCCCGTTGCACACCGCGTTCGCCGAGTCGTGCAACACCACTTTCGCGGAGCTGGCAGCCGAACTGCCCGCCGACGCACTGACCGACGCCGCACGCTCGCTCGGCCTCGGCGCGGACTTCGTCATCCCCGGCATCACCACCATCACCGGCTCGGTGCCCGAGTCCGACGACGAGGTGCAACGCGCCGAGAACGGCATCGGCCAGGGCACCACGCTCGCCAGTCCGTTCGGCATGGCGCTCGTCGCGGCGACCGTCGACCGGGGCGAGCTGCCCACCCCGGGACTCGTGCGCGGCGACCGCACCAAGGTAAGCAAGAAGGGCGAACCGCTGTCCGGCGACGTCCTGCGCCCGCTGCGCCGGATGATGCGCGAGGTCGTCACCGACGGCACCGCCACCGCACTCCGCGACGTGCCCGGCGTCCACGGCAAGACCGGCACCGCCCAGTTCGGCGACGGGAGCAACGCACACGGCTGGTTCGCCGGCTACGTCGGAGAGGGCCCGAGCGACGATCTCGCGTTCGCCACCCTGCTCACCGGCGCCGGCTCGTCGAAACCGGCCGTCGACGTCACCCGCGACTTCCTCACCGGCCTGCAGTGATCCGGGAGATCGTCGGTGTGCCGTGCGAGCATGAGCCGATGGAAGGAACCGTGGACGGTGAGTCGCCCGTCGAGGACATGCGCGCCAGCGGCGAGCTTCAGCCCGCCGAGCGTGGAACGGGGTCCTTCTCCTGCCTTCCCGACCCCGCTCCGGTGGACTTCAGCGGTTCCGACGAACTCCAGCGGGTGCGGGACGAGGAACGGTATTGATCTACTTCGGCACCGCGACGTTTCCGTCGTGGGTTCACGGCGGGAGCAAGGGGCCGCCTTCCCAGCGTTGGAAGATCAGATTCGTGTGGACGAGCGCAACCTCGTCGCGAGCCGTGAGTTCGTCGAGAACCAGGCGCTGTAATGCGGCGGCGTTCTCCGCCGCCACATGGATCAGGAAATCGTCGGGACCTGTGAGGTGGTACAGCTCGCGCGTCTCGGGTTGGGCCAGTACGTGTTCGACGAATGGGTCCACGAGCGGTCGGCGATGGGGTTGGACGCGGACGTAGAGGAGGGCCTGCAGGGGTCTGCCCAGCTTCTCCGGGTCGACAGCGAGCTTGTAACCGCGGATGATCCCTGCCTCCCGGAGCCGATTGACCCGGTCCAGGCATGTGGACGGTGCGATGCCCACCGCCGCGGCCAAGTCCTTGTTGGGGGTCCGGGAGTTGTTCTGCAGCGCCGTCAGGATCCGCAGGTCCGTCGGATCTAGTTCGGTCGTTCTCGGCATGCGCCGAACCCTACGCGGAATGAGTCCAGTTCTATCGGCGTCAGAGCGACGATGGCCGCGTTCATGCCTGACACCGAACCTCGGATCGTGAGGGCCGTCCATGCTCGCGCAACTGCCCGTCTTCGTCGCGACGACTTTCATGATGTTGGTCGTCCCCGGGCCCGACTTCGTCATCATCACTCGCAATGCCGCCGTCGGCGGCCGGCGATCCGCCTGCTTCACAGCCCTGGGCATCTGTGCCGGACTGTTGTTTCTGACGCTGGCGACCGCGGGCGGCGTCGCCGCGTTGGTCGCGGCGGATGACGGACTTCTTGTTGCACTGCGCATCGTCGGTGGCGGCTATCTGCTGTGCCTCGGTGCGATGCTGGCGGTGTCGGCGTGGCGTCGACGATCGACGCCCGGCGGGAACGTCCCGCAGCAGCCGGGTTCCCGGACTCCGTTGGTCCAGGGATTCCTGAACAACGTCCTCAACCCGAAGGCGCTGATCTTCTACCTCACCTTCATTCCACAGTTCCTCACTCCCGGAGGCGCTGTGTTCACCGAAACCCTGCTGCTCGGGTTCGTGGTCGTCGCCTGTGCTGCGATCTGGTGGACGGCATACGTCACTGCGATCGGACTGCTCACCCGGACCTTGGCGCGACGATCCGTCCAGATCGGCATCGAGGTGGTCGCGAGCGTTGCCCTCGGCTGTCTCGGAGCCGTCACCCTGCTGGCCGAGGTGTGATCACGTGGCGGACAGCGTGGTCGACGCGCGATTAGCCCACCCGTCGCCCGGCCGCCACCCCCCATGGACGCGCTGACGCGCGACTAGCCCACCCGTCGCCCAGCCGCCACCCCCCAAGGACGCGCTGACGCGCGCATTATGCTCGGGGTATGCCCGTTCGCGCTCCCTTGACGCCCGGCGTTCAGACGCCGCAGCGCCCCGTTCCGAAGTCGATCGCCCGCCCCGAGTACGTCGGCAAGCCCGCGCCCCAGCGCGACACCGGCAACGGCGTACGCACCCCCGAGGTGATCGAGGCGATGCGCGTCGCGGGCAAGATCGCCGCGCAGGCGCTCCAGGAGGGCGGCAAGGCCGTCCAGCCCGGCAACACCACCGACGACGTCGACAAGGTCATCCACGAGTTCCTCTGCGACCACGGCGCCTACCCGTCGACGCTCGGCTACCGCGGCTTCCCGAAGGCCAGCTGCACCTCGCTGAACGAGGTCATCTGCCACGGCATCCCCGACTCGACCGTCATCGAGGACGGCGACATCTGCAACATCGACGTCACCGCCTACATCGGCGGCGTGCACGGCGACACCAACGCCACGTTCCTCGCCGGGAACGTCGACGAGGAGGCCCGACTGCTCGTCGAACGCACCGAGGAGTCGCTGCGCCGCGCCATCAAGGCCGTCAAGCCGGGACGTCAGCTCAACGTGATCGGCCGCGTCATCGAGTCCTACGCCAAGCGCTTCGGCTACGGCGTCGTCCGCGACTTCACCGGGCACGGCGTCGGCCCCGCCTTCCACACCGCGCCCACCGTGCTGCACTACGAGGAACCCAACGTCACCACGGTCATCGAAGAGGGCATGACGTTCACCATCGAGCCGATGATCACCCTCGGCACGATCGACTACGACGTGTGGGACGACGACTGGACCGTGACCACCAAGGACAAGAAGTGGACGGCCCAGTTCGAGCACACGCTCGTCGTGAACGCCGACGGCGCCGAGGTGCTCACCCTCCCGTGAGCCACTGAGTGTCGGAGGGCCACACATCGGCACTGCCGGTTGTGGCCCTCACGCACATGGTCGACGGTATGGCGCGGCCGTACGGTCGTCAGCTGTGACCACGACCACTCCTGACACCCTCGGCGGCCGCACGGTCCTCGTCACCGGCGGTGCCAGCGGCATCGGCCGCGCGTGCGTCCACGCCTTCGCCGAGGCGGGTGCCACGGTGCACCTCGTCGACGTCGATTCCCACGCCGCCGGTGCCGTCGCCGACGAGACGGGCGCCCACGCCCACACCGCGGACCTGACCGACCCCGCGGCCGTCGACACCCTGCCCTCCGACGTCGACATCCTCGTCAACAACGCCGGTATCCAGCACGTCGCGCCGATCCCGGAATTCCCTCCGGACGTCTTCGACACGGTGCAACGCCTCATGGTCACCGCACCGTTCCTGCTCATGCGCCGCCACCTGCCGGGCATGTACGCCCGCGGCTGGGGCCGGGTCGTCAACATCTCCAGCGTGCACGGGCTGCGCGCCAGTCCCCACAAGGCCGCCTACGTCGCCGCGAAACACGGCCTCGAAGGCCTGAGCAAGGTGGCCGCGCTGGAGGGCGCCCCACACGGCGTCACGAGCAACTGTGTCGACCCCGGCTATGTGCGCACCCCACTGGTCGAAGGGCAGATCGCCGACCAGGCCCGCACCCGCGGCATCGCCGAGGCCGACGTCGTCGACGAGGTGTTCCTCGCCCGCACGGCTGTCAAACGGCTCATCGAACCGGCCGAGGTCGCAGCCGTGGTGGTGTGGCTGTGCGGAGAGCACGCCGCCTACCTCACCGGAGCGTCCATCCCCGTCGACGGCGGATGGACCGCCGCCTGACCCGTCCACCGTCCGCATCGAACCGTCCACGTACGACTGTCCATCCGCAACAGACACCGTCCACACACAACGAAGTGGTGATCGACGATGACAGACCCCACGTCCCCGGCCGGCGAGCAGCCGAAACCGACCTCCATCAAACGGGTCGTCGGCGCCAGCATGATCGGCACCACCGTCGAGTGGTACGACTTCTTCCTCTACGGCTCGGCCGCCGCGCTGGTCTTCAACAAGCTCTTCTTCCCGGAGTCCGACCCGCTCACCGGCACGTTGCTGGCCTTCGCGACCTACGCGATCGGCTTCGTCGCGCGCCCGCTCGGCGGCCTGGTCTTCGGGCACTACGGCGACAAGCTCGGCCGCAAGAAGCTGCTCGTGCTCAGCCTGTTGCTGATGGGCGGTGCGACGTTCCTCATGGGACTGTTGCCGACCTACGCCAGTATCGGCGTCGCGGCGCCGTTGCTGTTGGTGTTCCTGCGGCTGGTGCAGGGATTCGCCGTCGGTGGGGAATGGGGCGGTGCGGTCCTGATCGTCTCCGAACACGGTGACGAGCGCAGGCGCGGATTCTGGGCGTCGTGGCCGCAGGCCGGCGTGCCCGCGGGCAACCTGCTCGCCACCGCGGTGCTGGCGATCCTCGCTGCGGTGCAGACCGACGCGGCGTTCGAGTCGTGGGGCTGGCGCATCCCGTTCCTGCTCTCGGGCGTGCTCGTGGTCATCGGACTGTGGATCCGGCTCGCCGTCGCCGAGTCGCCCGTGTTCGTCGAGGCGGTCCGCAAGGCCGACGGTGAGGAAGTACCGGAGAAGGCGCCCATCCTCACCGTGCTGCGGTTCCACTGGCGTGAGGTGCTCATCGCGATGGGAGCCCGGTTCGGGGAGAACGCCTCGTACTACGTCATCACCGCGTTCGTCCTCGTGTATCTGACGAACCATCTCGACGTCTCCCGGTCGATGGGGTTGAACGCCGTGCTGGTCGGTTCGGCCGTGCACCTGGTGACGATTCCGGTGTGGGGCTGGCTGTCCGACGTGATCGGCAGGCGCGCGGTGTACCTGTTCGGCGCCGCCGGAACCGGTGTGTGGGCGTTCGTGTTCTTCGTGCTGCTCGACACCGAATCCGGCTGGGGAACCATCGCCGCGGTGACCGTCGGCCTCGTGCTCCACGGCGCGATGTACAGCCCGCAGGCGGCGTTCTTCTCCGAGCTGTTCGGCACGAGGGTGCGCTACTCGGGCGCCTCCATCGGCTACCAGTTGGCGTCGATCGCCGCGGGCGGCGTGGCGCCGCTGATCGCGACGGCGTTGCTGGACGCCACCGGAGGCAGCATCGCGATCTCGGTCTACGTCGCGTTCACGTGCGTCGTCACGCTGGTGGCGGTCTACCTCGCCCGCGAGACGAAGGGCAGTTCGCTGTCCGACGACCAGACGGCGCCGTCGGCCTCGTCCGAGCAGCCCGGCGGTGCGACGATCGACCGGTGAGCAACGGTGCGGTCCGGCTACTGCGGCTGCTGGCCGAGGGGGCGTCTGCGGAGGAACTGGCTGATCAGGGTGCCGCGGCCGCGGGTGATCCCGAAGCCGAGGAGGCGCTGCGGTCGGCGTTGACGATCCGGCGCACGCTCGACGCGCACACCCGGCGGGAGACCGAACTGGCCGCGTTGTTCGACACGGCGAGCGACCTGGCGCGGTTGCGGGATCTCGATGCGGTGCTGCGGTCGATCGTGCGCCGGGCCCGGATGTTGTTGCGGGTCGACGTGTCGTACCTGAGCCTCAACGACGACGGCGCCGACAGCACCTACATGCGGGTCACCGACGGGTCGGCCTCGGCGCTGTTCCAACAGGTGCGTCTCGGGATGGGCGAAGGGCTGGGCGGCCTGGTCGCCCAGACGGCGCGGCCGTACGCGACGTCGGACTATCCGGGCGACGACCGGTTCCAGCACACCGGGCCGATCGACAGGGCGGTCGGCGACGAGGGGCTCATCGCGATCCTCGGCGTGCCGCTCTCGCTGGGCGGGCAGGTGATCGGCGTGCTGTACGCCTCCGACCGCAGGCCACGCACGTTCACCCCGGACGAGGTGGCGTTGCTGTCCTCGCTCGCCGACCACGCGGCGATCGCCATCGACAACGCCCGGCTCATCGAGTCGACGGCCGCGGCCCTCGACGAGCTGGGCGAGGCCAACGACACGATCCGCACCCACCACGAGGCGCTGGCGCGGGCGCAGGAGGCGCACGACCGGCTGGCCGAGCTCGCCGCGGGCGGTGCCGACGTGCCGCAGGTGGCCGCCGAGGTGGCGGCCGTGCTCGGGGGCGGGGTGGTCGTGCACGACCCCGACGGTGCCGAGCTGGCGTGCGCGGGCACCGACTCGGGTGGGCGCAACGCCTTCGCCGTCGCGTCGTCGCGGGCGTCCGGCAGGGCGGTCGCCGACGGGGACGACTGGGTGTGCGCGGTGATGGCCGGTCCGCAGCTGCTGGGCAGCATCACGCTCACCGGACGGCCGGACCTGGGCGATGCGGACCGGCGCCTGTTCGAACGGGCGGGCATGGTGACCGCGCTCGTGCTGTTGCTGCGGTCGTCGTCGGCCGAGGCGGAGGAACGCGTGCGCGGCGAACTGCTCGTCGATCTGCTGAGCGCGCCGGACCGCGAGCCGGCTTCGCTGGTGGAACGCGGGCGCAGGCTGGGGCTCGATCTGCACGCCCCGCACGCGGTCCTGGTGCTGCACACGGCCTCCGACGGCGGGGTCACGCGCGCGCGGCTGGCCTCGGCCGCGTCGGCGCACGGGGTGCTCGCCGGTGTGCACGCCGATCGCGTCGTGCTGCTGGTGCGTGAGGCAGAGCGCGGTACAGCGGCTCCGGACGTCGCGGCGGACCTGACGCGCAGACTCGGTCTCCCCGTGACGGTCGGCGGAGCCGGCCCGGCGGTGGGGCCCGCGCGGATCGCCGAGGCACACGCCGAGGCGGCCCGATGTCTGCGGGCGCTGTTGGTCCTGGGCAGACACGGCAGCGGCGCCGACGCCGCGGCGCTCGGTTTCGTGGGCATGTTGCTGGGGGAGAAGGCGAACGTGCCGGGATTCGTGCGGGACACGCTCGGCCCGGTGCTGGACTACGACGAGGCGCGGGGCACCGAACTGCTGCGCACGTTGGACGCCTACTTCGCGTGCGGGGGCAACCTGACGCGGGCCAAAGAATGCCTGCACGTCCACGTCAACACGGTGTCGCAGCGGCTCGAGCGGATCGGGGTGCTGCTCGGCGACGACTGGCAGAGTCCGGACCGCGCCCTCGAGCTCCAACTGGCGTTGCGGCTGCACCGCCTGTCCTGACCCCGCGACGGAGGCGCCCGCTCAGGCTCGGGTCGCCAGTTCGTCGAAGAAGGCGCACACCTCGTCGGCGGCGCGCTCGGCGTCCCGGTCGGCGAGCGCGTCGAGCAGTCCGTGGTGGCCGGTGGGCGCGGGCTCGGGCACGTCGAGCTGGGTGGTCGCGGCGACGCTGGCCACGACGACCTCGGTCAGTCCGCGATACAGCTCGGTGAGGACGGTGTTGTGGGCGGCGTCGATGGTCGCCTGGTGGAAGGCGGCGTCGATGCGGACGTACTCGTCGAGACGTCCGTCCGCCCACGCCTTGTCGCGTGCGTCGAGCAGCTCGCGCATGCGGGTCAGGTCGTCGTCGGTGCGGGCGTCCGCCGCGAGCCGTGCCCCCTCGATCTCGAGGGGTTTGCGTACTTGCAGCACCTCGCGCAGTTCGGTGCCCGCGAGCCTGCGGATCGCCCCGGAGACCTCGCTCGTCGCGCGGACGTAGGTGCCGTCGCCCTGCCGCACCTCCAGCAGTCCGCTGTGGGCGAGGGCCCGGACCGCCTCGCGCACCGTGTTGCGTCCGACGCCGAGGTCGGCGACGAGGGTGCATTCGGTGGGGATGCGCTCGCCGAGCGGCCATTCGCCACTGCGGATCGCCTCCCGCAGCTGTTCGATGACCTGGTCGACCAGTCCCGTGCGGTGGGTCGTGGACAGCGGCACGGACGTCACCTCCCGGATGAGCGGACCATTGTGCCCGGGCGTCCCTGACGTGCGGTCATGCCCTGGGGAACGTCCCAACGCCCGATCATCCTACCTTTTGTTACCGTGGGATGCATGGCACGGAGTACCGACGACTCGCTGGACACGCTCGACTCGACGGCGCGGAGCGCCACGGGCAGGGCGGCCGTCGCGGGCGCGGGGTTGCTCGCGGTGGCGGTGGTCCTGGCCGCCATGAACCTGCGTCCGTCGGTGACGTCGGTGGGCGCGATCCTCGACGAGGCGCAGCATGCGCTCGGTGCGAGCGACACGTGGGCGGGCGCGCTGACCACCATGCCCGGGTTGTGCTTCTCCATCGCCGGGTTCGGCGCTCCGTGGCTGGCTCGCAGGCTCGGACTGGCGCCTGCGCTGGGGCTCGCGCTCGCCGTGCTGGCGGCCGGGTTGGTGGTGCGCGTGGTGAACGGCCCGTTCGTGGTGCTGGCGGGAACGTTGGTGGCGAGCGCGGGTATCGCGCTGGCCAACGTGCTCATCCCGGTGGTCGTCAAGACCTCGTTCGCCGCCCGCGTGGGGTTGATGACCGGGGTGTACACGGCGGCGTTGCAGACCGGTGGCGCTCTCGGCTCGTCGTTGACCCCGCCGCTCAGCGACGCGACCGGCGGATGGCGCGGCGGTCTCGGTGCGTGGGCGGGCCTGGCCGTGCTGGCGCTGGTGCTGTGGTTCGCCGCCACGAGGGGCGGCGTCGTCGGCGGAAAACGCTCCGCTGCGGCCGATTCCGGCGAGCAGGACGCGGCCGAGAGTGTCGAACCGGACGCGGGTGGCGGTCAGGGGGAGCGCCGCTCGTTGCTGCGGAACCGGTTGGCGTGGATCGTCACCGGCTTCTTCGGGACGCAGGCGTGTTTCGCCTACATCATGATGGGCTGGATGCCGCAGGTGCTCATCGACGCCGGGGTGAGCCGGACGTCGGCCGGGCTGATGATGGGCTTGGTGTCGCTGCTCGGGCTGCCGGTGAGCCTGCTCATCCCGCCGCTGGTGGGCGCGCGCGGTGGACTCGGCTTCTGGTCGGTGGGCCTGGGCGTACTGGGGGTGTCCGGGCTCACGGGCCTCACCGTGGCGCCCGCCGCGGCACCGCTGTTGTGGTCGGTCCTGATCGGACTGGGCATGGCCGTGTTCTCGTTGGCGCTCAGCGCCATCACGATGCGGGCGCGGACGGCGGCAGACACGGCGTCGCTGTCGGGTATGGCGCAGGGCCTCGGGTACCTGCTCGGTGCGTTGGGTCCGTTCCTGTTCGGGTTCCTGCGGGACGTCACGGGGGACTGGACGGTGCCGATGACGATGGTGATCGGCGTCGTGGTCGCCCAGCTCGCCTTCGGCTGGTACGCGGGCAAACCCCGGTACGTGTAGCTACCCGATACGTGAAGCGCCCGGGCGGCCTCGGCCGCCCGGCGCTTCGTCTGAGCTGACGGCCGGCTCAGTCCAGCGGCAGGTTCAGCAGCGCGTTCTCGATGAGCTCGGGCATGGCCGGGTGGATCCAGTACTGGCCGCGGGCCATGCTGCGGGCGTCGAGGCCGAAGCTCATCGCCTGGATGAGCGGTTGGATCAGTGTGGGTGCCTGCGGGCCGATGATGTGCGCGCCGAGCAGTTGTCCGGTGGACGGGTCGGCCAGGAGTTTCGCGAAGTGCGATTCGTCCTCCATCGCCCACCCGTAGGCGATGCCGCCGTAGTCCTGCACGGCCGTGACGTAGCGGATGCCCTTGGCGGCGGCGTCGCGTTCGGTGATGCCGACCGAGGCGATCTGCGGGGAGCCGAACACGGCGTGCGGTACGAAGCGGTGGTCGGCCGTCACGGGGGCGTCCTCGACGCCGAGGTCGTGCAGCAGGTTGTGCTGGACGACGCGTGCTTCGTGGTTGGCGACGTGCTTGAGTTCGTGCGGCGAGCTGATGTCGCCGAGCGCGTAGATCCCGTCGACGTTCGTGCGCTGGTGGTCGTCGACCTCGACGTGGCCGGAGCGGGTCACGGTGACCCCCGTGGCCTCGACGCCGAGCACGTCGGCGTTGGACCGCCTGCCGGTGGCGACCAGCAGCAGGTCGCCTTCGACGGTTTCGGCGCCGCCGGGGCCTTCGACGTCGAGTGCGATGCCCTCGTCGGTGCGCCGCGCGCGTTGGGCGACGCGGTTGAGGTGCACGTCGATGCGCTGCGCGGCGAGGTCGGTGTAGCGGCGGCTGACGTCCTCGTCCTCGTGGCGAAGGAGCGTGTTGGAGCGCGCGACGACCGTCACCTCGACGCCGAACGACGAGAACACGTGCGCGAACTCGGCGGCGATGAATCCGCCGCCGAGGATGACGAGGCGCCGCGGCAGCTCGTCGATGCGCATGATCGTGTCGGACGTGTGGTAGTCGATCTGGTCCAGGCCCGCGATGTCGGGGACGACGGCGCGTCCGCCTGCGGCGAGCACGAACCGGTCGGCGGTGAGGGTTTCCTGGCCGCCCGGCAGGTCGACGGTGAGTTCCTTGTGGCCGGTGAAGCGGCCTTCGCCTTCGTAGACGGTGACGTTGGCGTTGTCGTCGTGTTCGATGCGGTATTCGCGTCCGCCTGCGGCGATGGGGTCGATGCGGCCGAAGATGCGGTCGCGGATGTCGCGCCAGCGCACTCCGTCGAGGGTTTCGTCGACGCCGAGCCGCGCCGCCGCGGCCGGGGTGGCGGCCAGGTCGGCGGGGTGGACGAACATCTTCGTCGGGATGCAGCCGACGTTGAGGCACGTGCCGCCGAACACGCCCTTTTCGACGATGGCGACCTTCCGGTCGGCGAAGCGCTGGTCGAGGATCGAATTCCCCGATCCGGTCCCGATGATGACGATGTCGTAGTGCGGCACGTCGGTACCCTCTCAGGCGGTGGTGTTGCCGACTATCTCAACTGCTGCCGACGTCCGAGTGTTCCCGGGAGCGTGATCCATGCCGCAGCGCAGTCGTGCCGATCTCCGGCGGGTGCCCGTGGTGGTGCTCGCGGGGTTTCTGGGTGCGGGGAAGACGACGCTGTTGAACCACCTGCTGGCGAACACGCGCGGGATGCGGATCGGCGTGGTGGTCAACGATTTCGGCAGTGTCAACGTCGACGCGCTCAGCGTGGCCGGGCAGGTCGATTCGATGGTGTCGTTCGAGAACGGCTGTTTGTGTTGCGCCGTCGACGCCAGCGGGCTCGATCGCATGTTGGGCGCGTTGACCGATCCGTCGGCGGGGTTGGACGTCGTGGTGGTCGAGGCCAGTGGGTTGGCCGAGCCGGGCAGTCTGGTTCGCTTGGTGCTCGCCAGTGAGGATCCGTACGTCGAGTACGGCGGCCTGGTCGAGTTGGTCGACGCCGCCGAGTTCGCCGACACTCGCGAGCGCCATCCCGAGCTCGACGAGCAGCTGACCATGGCCGATCTCGTGGTCGTCAACAAGGTCGACCGGGCTTCCGGCGGCGTCGTGGATCTCGTCCGCGACCTCGCGGGCGCCACTCCCGTGGTTCCCGTCGAGTTCGGGCGCGTCGATCCCGAGTTGCTGTTCGACCGCGTCACGTCGGATTCCCCCGACGGCCCACGCCAGCTTTCCTTCGACGATCTGCGCCTCGACCGTGGCGACGACGGCGTTCATGACGGTCGGGACGATCACGGCGCGCAGGACGACCATTCGACGCACGCCCACGCGGTGTACGACACGGTGACGGTGGAGCTCGGTTCGGTGCATCCGCGGCGGTTCGCGGAGTTCCTGGAGTCCAGGCCTGCCGGGTTGTATCGGATGAAGGGTTCCGTGCGCTTCGGCGTGCCCGGGCACCACGAGGTCTACGAGCTGCACACGGTCGGTGCCTATGTGCGCCTGGCCGCACGGCAGCGTCCCCGCGGCGGCGGTGACGACGCCGGTACCGGTACGAGTCTGGTGCTCATCGGCGCCGGCATCGACGCGGACGCGCTGCGCGCCGACGTCGAGGCGTGCGCCACGGACGTGGCCGGCGAGGCCGTGGAGCAGGACCTCCTGCCGATGTTCCGCTACCGCACCGACCTCGACGCACGCCCCGCCCCCGAGGTCGATCCGGAGACCGGCCCCGACGGGGACCCGGACACGGATCCGCCTGTCGACCCCGATCTGAGTCCCGACGTCGATCCCGAACTCACGGGCTGCGTGGCTCACCCCGAGGCGTACGACGGCCTGGTGGATCCGGACGAGTTCTACCCGGACCGTTGATGCGCCGGCGCCCGGTCAGAACGGTGGGTCGTCGGGGCCGGTGGGTTTCGGCGCGAGGACGGGTCGGCGTCTGCCGGTGTAGGTGGAGCCGTGGGGTGTGGTGATGGCCGAGGTGCCGTGGAGTGGGTCGTGGCGGGTGATCCACCCGGGCGCGTTCTTCATCCGATGATGACGTCGACACCGTGGTGCGGTGTTAGCGGCGGAGGTGGGCCCGTTCTCAGCCGACCACTCACGCTGATGGTCGAGGTCGCAGTGCCGAGCAGGCCGCCGACACCACGGCACCACGCATTCCCGATCCCGCACCCGGACGAGTTCGCGGATGGCTGCGTTGGGCCGTCGTCGACTACGACCCAGGTCGAGCGGCTGGCCGGTGGCGGGGTCGCAGAGGACTTTGCGCCACACA